>NZ_JAKKCO010000004.1:0-178298 GCF_021728355.1 Vibrio sp. A2-1
ATGGTCGCCGAATCAGTAAAAATCTATAATGAATATAGGCCTCACACAGCTCTAAAATACAAAACGCCCGATGAAATACATCGAGCGTTTTAGTCAATCAAGTGTCAACCCATATCAGGACGGGTCATTCACTATTAGAAATATAAATGAAAAAGATAAAAATATCTTATCTTTCCCAGTATGCTTCTTCTAGACTGTCTTCTCTTTCAGGAAGGCCGCGAGACAAGCGAGGAGAGTGCTGAACCAACACTTCATAACTTGCACGGTTTGAATATTTACAAACTTGTGAGAAAGATGAATACGTTAGAAATGCATGTTGGTGCTTGCTAGAATTCGGTACATTTTCTTTATGATATTTATTTGCTGCCATATCATGTAATAAAGCCGACAGCGCCGCATCCCCTGCACCATTGGTATTTTTGATCTTTTCTGGACCACCCATGTAAGGCGCGATATGCGAATAGATTTTCGTTGGGTTGTCACATAACTCTTTATGTGCAGGACGGCTAAACTCATAGCGGTTAAATTCTGCAATCGAGCCTGGTAACAACGGCAATGAAGTTTCACGCTTCACCGCGTCTTCAGTATAACCCGCCATGAATAAGCCAACAGGGCCTGCCGTACATAGAACTAAGTCTACCCACTCTAGTGCTTTGTCTGAAGCAGCAAGAGGATCGCTTTCTCCTGTTAAGGCTTCAGCTTCGTCTTCATTCATTGCAACAACGGTGACGTGCTGTTCAAGAAAATCTTTCCAGAACTCTGGATCATCTTGAATAACAAACTTAGTACCAAGAGTTAAAACAACAGGCACATCGTATTTCTTCGCGTATTCGATAGCTTTCATTGTTGCTTCAGGCATAGGGTCACCTGGTTTACAACGAACTAAATACGCCGTTAATACTAAAGCAGAAGCACTTTTGAAAATTTTCTCAGGGATGCTTTCTGGTTTTAATTGGTTCATTTGTCCTTCGCTAATTGCGAAAGTACGTTCACCATCTTCTGTAATTAATGCAAAGCAGCGACCAATTGCGCCATCTACCCCTTGTAAATGGTTCAGATCCATTCTGCTTGATGTATTACATAAATAGCGGTAACCGTAACTACCAATTTTAATATCTTGGCTCATTACACCCAATAGCGTTGAACGGTCATCCGCAAGTACTGAATAGTTGTGTAATGTATTACCAATAGTGCCACCAGCGTATTCATTGGTGATCAGGCACTGTTCTTTTAATTCTTGATACAAGGATTCAGCAGCTTCATCACCAATTACCAGTGAGTGTCCCTTACTTAGCCCGTATTTTTCGATTAGCTCAGAACTCACTTTCGCTTCAATATCCACCAAAGTTTGGTCAATACCGATAATATGAGTACGTGACATTCTTTTGCTAGTTTGAGCTTGGCTTACTAAAGGATCACGAGCGTGAACCGGAAAATAGTGCTTTGATTTACGTTGTCCAGGGAATTTCATAAGGCTAGTCTAAGTCAAGGGGAAATAGGTGGCGGATTCTACCGCGCTATATTTAACGCGGCAATCTTTCAAACTATAGCAAACGTTTGCTAGGCTATTTTTTTATTCGCCTTCCATAAAGCTTAAGTCAGGTAGCATACCCAAATGCTCGGCGTAACGTTTTTGATTAAACTCAGCGCCGTTTTTCATTACATCAAATACTTCAATAGCCAGTGCACATGCCATAGCCGCAATCGCCTCTTCACGAGGAGTACCTGTCATCATTAAACGCATCAGCGTCTCTTTCACTTTTACAGGTTGGCCATCTTCAAGTTGGTTCTCGATAATCTCGATCAACTGTTCTTCTTGCATAAACTCATTTTGTTCAGACATTTTTTATCTCAGGTCTTGGATTTCGAGCGACTATGCCACATATAGATCTGACATCCTAGCGAGTCTCCTCGCGTTCATGCGATTATCTAACGAAGTCAGCGCAATATTTGTGCAAATGAAACTGTGATTCCGGTCTCGGATCTGTCGCGGTGTTTCTCTTTCTGTTAGAATCTGCGACCAAGTAATAGTAACGGTGTTTAGACATGTCAGATATCAGCTCTGGAAACAGCGAAAAGAAAGTAATTGTCGGTATGTCCGGCGGTGTAGATTCGTCAGTATCGGCGTATCTTCTTCAGCAACAAGGCTATCAGGTAGAAGGCCTTTTCATGAAAAACTGGGAAGAAGACGATAACGAAGAATACTGCACGGCAGCTGAAGACCTTGCTGATGCTCAAGCGGTATGTGACAAGTTAGGTATCCACCTTCACACTATCAACTTTGCAGCAGAGTACTGGGATAATGTATTCGAGTACTTTCTTGAAGAATACAAAGCGGGTCGTACACCGAACCCAGATATCCTTTGTAACAAAGAAATTAAATTCAAAGCATTCTTAGAGTTTGCGGATGAAGTATTAGACGCAGACTACATTGCGATGGGTCACTATGTTCGTCGTACTTTCCCAACTCAAGAAGAGCTAGACGCTGGCGTGAAACCAGAAATGCTACGTGGCCTAGACGGCAACAAAGACCAAAGCTATTTCTTATACACGCTAAGTTCAGATCAAGTGGCACGCAGCCTATTCCCTGTGGGTGAATTAGAGAAGCCTGAAGTGCGCCGTATTGCTGAAGAGCAAGACTTGATCACTGCGAAGAAAAAAGACTCTACCGGTATCTGCTTTATCGGTGAGCGTAAGTTCACTGAGTTCTTAGGCAAATACCTACCTGCTCAACCGGGTAATATCGAGACGCCAGACGGTCAAGTAATTGGTCAGCACCAAGGCTTGATGTACCACACTTTGGGTCAACGTAAAGGTCTTCATATTGGCGGCACTAAAGGTGGCGGCGGTAACGAAGAACCATGGTTTGTTGGTGAAAAAGATCTTAAGCGTAATGTTCTGATCGCGGTTCAAGGTAAAGACCACCCGCTTCTTAAATCAGAAGGCTTGTTCGCATCTCAGCTTCATTGGGTTAATCGCACACCAATTACTGGAGTTATGACATGCACGGTAAAAACACGTTACCGTCAAACCGATATTCCTTGTACAATCATCCCAATTGACGATGATAACATTAAGGTTATCTTCGATGAGCCGCAAATCGCTGTAACGCCAGGCCAGTCGGCTGTGTTCTACCAAGATGAAGTCTGTCTTGGTGGTGGTATCATCGAAAAACGCATCTAATCTAATCGAACGAACAATAAACGATAGAAAACAACTAGGAGTTACTACGTGGCTAATACACTTTATGACCGTACTATTGCTTTCGCTGGAATTTGCCAAGCTGTGGCTTTGGTTCAACAAGTAGCGAAAGACGGCCGTTGTGATAAAGATGCCTTCGAAGCTTCACTCAATGCCATTTTAAATACTAACCCAGCGAACACTGTGGGTGTATTTGGCCGTGAGGCGAACCTAAAGCTAGGCCTTGAATGCTTAGTAAAAGGTATCGACAGTACTCCTGCTGGTAGCGACATTACTCGCTACATCATCAGCTTGATGGCGCTTGAACGTAAACTATCTGCTCGCAATGACTCTATGTCACAGCTTGGTGATCGTATTCAAACTGCAGAGCGTCAAACTGAGCACTTAGATCTGTTTGACGAGCAAATGATCAGCAACCTTGCGAGCATCTACTTAGATGTAGTGAGCCCTATTGGCCCTCGTATTCAGGTTTCTGGTACGCCAGCAGTACTTCAACAGACATCGAGCCAACACAAGGTTCGTGCTCTGCTGCTATCAGGAATTCGAAGCGCTGTGTTATGGCGTCAAGTTGGCGGCAAACGTCGCCACCTTATCTTCGGTCGCAAAAAAATGATCGAGCAGGCTCAAATCCTGCTAGCTCGCATGTAATTTATTAGCTCGCGCCTCGTCGCGAGCTTGTTTTTTGTACCAACACAATTCTCACGCAAACGATTGCGCAATATGCGTGACAATTGAGATTGTTACTGGTATAAACCTCTCAAAATTTAGAAAACTCAATTCAGGAGAACACCATGGAACTGTCAGCATTGACTGCTGTTTCACCAGTAGACGGCCGTTACGGAAGCAAGACTGTTGCATTACGCAGCATCTTTAGTGAGTTTGGCCTACTAAAGTACCGCTCTATCGTTGAAGTTCGTTGGTTACAAAAGCTTGCAGCTACAGATGCAATCAAAGAAGTACCAGCGTTCAGTGCAGAAGCTAACCAGTTTCTTGATGAACTAGCTGCTAACTTCAGTGAAGAAGATGCTCTACGTATCAAAGAGATCGAGCGCACGACTAACCACGACGTTAAAGCGGTTGAGTACTTCTTGAAAGAGAAAGTTGCTGGCGTTCCTGAACTTCACGCTGTAAACGAATTTATTCACTTTGCATGTACTTCTGAAGACATCAACAACACCTCTCACGCGCTTATGCTTAAAGAAGCTCGTGACACAGTGATTCTTCCAGAAATCCGTAACGTAATTGATGCTATCAAAGCACTTGCGAACGAGTACCGTGATATTCCATTACTGTCTCGCACACACGGTCAGCCAGCTTCTCCTTCTACTATGGGTAAAGAGATGGCTAACGTTGCGTACCGTATGGAACGTCAATACAAGCAAATCGAAAACGTTGAGATCCTAGCGAAAATCAACGGTGCTGTAGGTAACTACAACGCACACCTTTCTGCATACCCAGAAGTTGAATGGCACCAGTTCAGCGAAGAGTTCATCACTGAATCTCTTGGCGTAACTTGGAACCCGTACACAACTCAAATCGAACCTCACGATTACATCGCTGAGCTGTTTGATGCTGTTGCTCGTTTCAATACTATCCTTCTAGACTTCGACCGTGACGTTTGGGGCTACATCGCTCTTGGTCACTTCAAGCAGAAGACTATTGCTGGCGAAATCGGTTCTTCTACAATGCCGCATAAAGTTAACCCAATTGACTTCGAAAACTCTGAAGGCAACCTTGGTCTAGCGAACGCAGTATTTAGCCACCTAGCACAAAAACTTCCAGTTTCTCGCTGGCAGCGTGACCTTACTGACTCTACAGTTCTTCGTAACTTAGGTGTGGGTGTTGGCTACGCAATCATTGCATACACTTCGACTCTGAAAGGTATTAGCAAGCTAGAAGTTAACCGTGCTGCGCTACTTGCTGAACTAGACAAAAACTGGGAAGTATTGGCTGAACCAGTACAAACAGTAATGCGTCGTTACGGCATCGAGAAGCCATACGAGAAGCTAAAAGAGCTGACTCGTGGTAAACGTGTAGATGGCGAAGGCATGCGTGCATTCATCGATGGTCTTGAAATCCCTGCAGACGAGAAAGTACGTCTAAAAGAGATGACGCCAGCGAACTACATCGGTCAAGCAATCGAGCTAACTGACAAGCTGTAAAATTCGAAGTTCGAATCACAGAATAGACTAAGGCTTCCCATGTGGAAGCCTTTTTGTTGCGTAGAACAAATGTCTCGAACAGTAGTCCCTAAGTAAACAACAGTCGTCAATCAAACCTGACTTGTCCTACTCACCTCCCCCATTCAAATACTGCAAGCCACATTAGACAAACATCCTTAAATGCCAAGATCAAAAAATGCCTCCCGAAGGAAGCCTTTAGAATACATATTGCCACTTAACGACAGCAGCTTGTGTTAGAAATTACATGTTACGTAAAGACGCAATACGCTTATCTAGCGGTGGGTGGCTCATTAGAAGCTCTGTTAGAGACTTCTTACCATTGATACCAAATGCCATCATAGAACCTTCTAGTTGTGGCTCATGGCTCACCTTTAGACGCTCTAGCGCTGCAATCATCTTCTCTTTACCCACTAGGTTCGCTGCACCTGCATCGGCATGGAATTCACGATGACGGCTGTACCACATCGTAATGAAGCTTGCTAAGAAACCAAATACCAATTCCAACACCATAGACACACCGAAGTACACCATCATGTTGCTGCCGCCCTCTTCTTCGTTGTCATTCGACGCAACAATGTTGGCGATGAAACGAGATAGGAAGATAACGAACGTGTTCACTACACCTTGCATTAACGTCATGGTCACCATATCGCCGTTCGCGATGTGGCTCACTTCATGCGCTAATACTGCTTCAGCTTCATCACGCGTCATGTTGTGCAGCAGACCTGTTGATACTGCGACCAATGAATCGTCACGCTTAGCACCCGTCGCGAATGCGTTGATGTCTGGCGAGTCGTAGATCGCCACTGTTGGCATACCAATACCAACTTGTTGAGATTGACGGCTTACCGTCTCCATCAACCAATGTTCTGTTTCGTTACGTGGGCTTTCAATGACCATGCCGCCTACTGAGCGTAGCGCCATTTTCTTTGACATCATTAATGAGATGAATGAGCCGCCAAAACCAAACACCGCAGCCATTAACAACAAGCCTGAAAGGCTTCCTGGTTGCATACCTGTGACTGCATATACAATATTAAGAACAACACTTAGTACCAATACAACCGCAAGGTTGGTTGCAAGGAACAACATTACTCGCTTCATTACTTATCTCCGCATGAAAGCTGTTTTTATAAAACTTATTGTTATAGACAAGGCAGACAGCAATAGATTCCAACCTTGAAGACTTATACTTACTTATACATATAGTCTTAGATTAAGAAAACAAGGTTAAGCATTAAATTGCAACATTTGATTACGAGATTGTAGATGAGTTAATCACGGTCTATTAGACCTAAGTCGTATGGTGTCGATATAACAATCCGTTTACAGTGACCTCAGATGATTTATTGGCTAGTCCATGTACAAAAAGGGAAGAATCATGGTTGAAGGTACTAACACTCAAATGGCTATCGATTTACTGTGCTGTCACCTAGGGATTACTGAAGAAGAAGCAAAAAAGCAGATTGGGATCCTAACACCACAAACGGCACAGACAAAAATCACAGAAACGCAACAAGCATTAATGGGACTGACAAAAGAACATTAATCCCAAACTTGTTCAAAAGACCCGTTTTTACAAACGTATGGTCTAAAGGCTTAAAATAGCAAAAGGGCTGCAATCGCAGCCCTTTTCTTATTTAGTACACAAGGTGAGAATTAAAGCGCAAGCAAAGGCTGCACATCAATGTACTTACCAATGTTCTTAGACTTTGCTCTTGGTACGTAAGGGATTTCACCTAACTTCGGCGCACCTAGCTTGTCTTCAAGCATCGCAATAATATCAGCATAATGTTCAGTGCCTGGATTAATGCGGTTCGCTACCCAACCTACTAGGTTTAGACCATCTGCACGAATCGCTTCAGCAGTTAACAGAGCGTGGCTTAAACAACCCAGCTTAATACCAACAGTTAGGACAACTGGAAGCTGCTCTTTCTTTACCCAACTAGATAAGTATTCGTCATCTGAAACGGGTACACGCCAACCACCAGCACCTTCAACTAAAACGATGTCAGAGTTTTGCTTATGCTGTTCTAGCTTCGCTGATAATACCGCTTCATCAACCACGACACCGTCATGCTTTGCCGCGATGTGAGGCGATGATGGTAGCAACAATGCATACGGGTTAACGTCTTCGTAAGCAACATCTTGCGTCGCAGCTTCTTGAAGGTGCAATGCATCACTGTTACGTAACCCTTCTGGGTATTGTTCACACCCTGCAGCAACTGGTTTATAACCAATTGTTGATAAATCCTGTGCGGCCAAAGCTTGAAGAATCGCTTTTGAAACCACAGTTTTTCCCACTTCGGTATCCGTACCTGCAATGAATAATGCATCAATCATAATTGAATAACCCCTAAACAAACTTGATATGTTGCTGGTAAGAAACCTTGATGGTTTTTAAACTCTCGATATTCCCGTTCAACAAGCTGCAACATGCGGCGACTTGTTAAACCTTGTGAGCGACCACTTACGTGATTAGCGCCGATACCTTTAAGGTCGCGCATCAGTTCAAACGCAGTGTCGTACCAAACGGTGATGGTGGGCAAGTCTAGTTGATGAGCAGTACAGCTAGATTGCGCTAACGCAATTTTTACCTGATTGATTGTAATAAAATGGTTAACGTGTTGATGTGCGTCAATTTTGGACCATGATTTTTCCAGTTCAAACAGTGACCCATCAAGCAAAGTTGAGAAAATCACACGTCCGCCAACCGCTACAACGCGCTTCATCTCTTTTAAAGGTGAGGATAAATCATCGCACCATTGCAACGCTAAGCTTGAAAAAACGATGTCAAAACACCCATCTTCAAACGGCAATTGTTCAGCATCGGCTTGCTGATATAAAGAAACCGATGCACCACAGCGCTGCTCTGCCCTTTCTAACATTCCAACAGAAAGATCAGCACACACCACTTCAGCACCACGCTTTACCATCTGCTCAGAGAAGTAACCAGTACCACAACCTAAATCGAGCACCTTTAAGCCAGAGAGGTCTCTCGGTAGCTCGTCTAGGAGTCTGTGACCAACATCGCGCTGAAACTCAGCGTGCTTGTCATACGTTGTCGCTGCTTTACCGAAGGCTTCGGCAATCGCACTCTTATCGTGGCCTACGTAATTATGCACTACTGCTTCTTGTGACATTTACTGAGCCTCTTTCTTTAATTCAAAGCTTGGTTCTATGCTTGGCTTGCTTCCAGAGTCGTTGCTTCGCTCTATTGCTTGAAGCAACGAGTCAGTTAACTGAAGAATCTGTTCCTGACTGTGATTGGCCGTTAACGTAATTCGTAAACGAGCAGTCCCTGTCGGAACGGTTGGTGGCCTTATCGCTGTTACCCAAACTTGGTTACGCTTTAATTCTTCGGCAATAGATAATGCAGCTTGGGCTTCGCCAATAACGAACGGCTTGATTGGGGTCTGAGTATCAATAAAGCCTTTCACGCCACTCATCTGCTCAGCATAAAGGGCGCCAAGTTCTGTCAACTTCTCACGACGCCACTCTTGCGTCTGAATCATCTTACAAGCATGAGACAAAGCCACCGCTTGTGAAGGGGGTATCGCTGTCGAATACACATGATGACGAGCAAACTGAGTTAAGTAGTCACCCACCTCTGACGAACAAAGAATCGCAGCTCCGGAAAGGCCGAATGCTTTACCAAAGGTCACCACCAAGATATCAGGTGAGACTTGTGCCGCACTGGAGCTCCCAGCCCCTTTATCACCTAATACGCCGATACCGTGGGCATCATCAACCGCCAACCAACTGTCGTATCGATGAGTCAGGTTAAATATCTGGCTAAGAGGCGCTTCGTCGCCATCCATGCTAAACACACCTTCAGTAACGACTAACGATTGTGGAGAGCGGCTTAGTAAAGACTCGAGGTGCTGAGTATCGTTGTGCTTGAAACGTTTCATTGTCGCAGGAGAAAGCATCCCCGCTTCCATCAAGGAGGCGTGGTTAAGTTTGTCTTGCAACAGAGAGTCGTCTTTTTCGAGCAGAGAAAACAACAAAGCTTGATTAGCACTGAAACCAGAACTAAAGAGAATGGCACGTTCAAAGCCAAGCCATTCACACAGCTGAGTCTCTAAATTTCGATGAGCAGGACTAAAACCTGTGACCAATGGCGATGCCGCACTGCCAGCACCATATTGGGAAAGTCCGGTTTGCCATGCATCAACCAGTTCAGGATCGTTTGCCAAGCCTAGGTAATCATTACTCGAAAAGTTAATGAAGCTAGAACCTTCACTATTAAGCAAAGGGCTATTGCTGTTTTCGAGTACCTTAAGTTGACGAGTTAACCCTTGCTCACGACGATGAGCAAGGGCACTTTTGATGCGAGATTTAAACAGTGGCATCGTAGAACATGTCATCTTTCGTTGGACGAGCAGCAACGCGCTCCACCACTTGATCTAACAGTTCATTTTCTTGAATTTCGTCAGGCTTTTGAGCCACCTGTTGGCTATTGATACCCAGCTTCTTAAACAACTGCATATCCGTGTCTTCGTCTGGGTTTGGCGTAGTCAGTAGCTTACAGCCGTAGAAGATAGAATTTGCACCCGCCATGAAACACATCGCTTGCATCTGTTCATTCATGTTCTCACGACCTGCAGATAGACGAACCGCAGACATTGGCATCATGATGCGAGCAATCGCAATCAACTTAATAAAGTCAAAAGACTCAACATCATCGACGTTTTCCATCGGTGTGCCTTTCACTTTTACCAGCATGTTGATTGGTACACTTTCAGGGTGGACTGGAAGGTTCGCTAGCTCGACAAGTAGACCTGCACGGTCATTAGTGCTTTCGCCCATACCAATAATGCCACCAGAACAGATCTTCATACCGGCATCACGCACGTGAGATAAGGTATCTAAACGATCTTGGTAAGTACGAGTAGTAATAATGCTGCCGTAGAATTCAGGAGACGTATCAAGGTTATGGTTGTAGTAATCCAAACCTGCGTCCGCTAACTCACCTGCTTGATCTGGCGTTAGCATACCCAGTGTCATACACGTTTCTAGACCCATGCCTTTCACACCTTTGATCATGTCAGTTAGGTGAGGCATATCGCGCTCTTTCGGGTTTTTCCATGCCGCGCCCATGCAGAAACGAGTCGAACCCGCGTTCTTAGCTTTTAGCGCCGCATCCAAAACACGCTCGACTTCCATTAAGCGTTCTTTGTCGACATCTGTTCGGTAGTGAGCACTTTGAGGGCAGTACTTACAATCTTCAGGGCAAGCACCGGTCTTAATCGATAACAGCGTACTCACCTGCACGTGGTTGTGCTCTTGGTACTGTCTATGAACAACTTGAGCTTCAAACATTAAATCCATAAACGGTTTTTCAAGCAGCGCTGTTACTTCAGCAACTGTCCAGTCATGACGAACTTCCACGTGTCGATCCTTTTTTATTTTCTTGATATTGCATCTCCATCAATAGAGATTGCATTTATGCTTGGCTAGTCTACCGACAAGCTTTAGACTGTCAACACATTGATAATATCAAAAGTTTACATCTGGTTATTTTTTAATCACACCAAGAATGGAAGTTACTATGGATCTCGCCTTTGATCGCCAGCATATCTGGCATCCTTACACATCAACGTTAACACCTCTGACCTGCTATCCAGTCACCAACGCAGACGGTGTTTACCTAGAATTAGAAGGCGGAAAACGAATTATTGATGGTATGTCATCTTGGTGGTCAACCATTCACGGCTACAATCATCCAGAGCTCAATGCTGCGGCTCACAGCCAAATCGATAAGGTTTCACACGTTATGTTTGGCGGTATCACCCACCAGCCCGCTATCGATTTATGTAAGAAGTTGTTGAATCTAGCACCCAGTAATCTTGAACATGTATTCTTGGCTGACTCTGGATCGGTAGCCGTGGAAGTAAGCCTCAAAATGGCGCTGCAATACTGGCACGCTAAAGGGCAACCTCGTTCAAAATTCTTAACACTGAGAGATGGCTACCATGGTGATACCTTTGCTGCGATGTCGGTGACTGATCCAGATAACTCGATGCACAGCCTCTACAAAGGCTTTTTGCCGGAGCACATTTTTGCCGATTCGCCAAAAACAGGCTTTTGGGATCAATGGGACGCGAACGACATCAACAGCTTTCGAGAGAAGCTGGCAAACCACCATCAAGAAGTCGCCGCGGTGATCTTAGAACCAATCGTTCAAGGTGCTGGCGGTATGCGCATCTACCACCCTGAATTCTTGAAACAAGTGCGCTTGCTGTGTGATGAATTCAACGTGTTATTGATCTTGGATGAGATTGCGACCGGCTTTGGCCGCACAGGGAAACTGTTCGCTTGTGAGCATGCCGACATTCAACCGGACATTCTATGCTTAGGCAAAGCGCTGACTGGGGGCTACATGACCCTTTCAGCAACGCTAGCAAGTAAAGAGGTTGCTGACACCGTATGTGGTGGTGTAGCGGGCTGCTTTATGCACGGGCCAACCTTCATGGGCAACCCGTTGGCTTGTGCAGTGGGTGCGGCAAGTTTATCCATCATTGAGCAAGGCCATTGGCAAAATCAGACTCAACAGATCGAACAGCTTTTCTCTGAGTTGCTCCCACCACTGCGAGAACATGAACTGGTTAAAGACGTGCGTTGGTTGGGTGCTATTGGCGTTGTTGAAACTCATACGCCTGTCGATATGGAAACCATCCAAGCACACTTTGTAGAGCAAGGTGTTTGGATACGCCCGTTTGGCAAATTGATTTATATGATGCCTCCCTTCATTAGCAAGCCTGAGCACATCGAGAAACTTGTTTCCGCTATTAATTGCGCATTAAAAGATCGCCACTGCTTTAAATAGAAGACAAAGCTATTACCTCTCCTTACTGGTTCATTTGCTATCTGCAATATTGAAGTTAAGGAGAGGCCGGTTCATTATTATCGACAATAGAGAACGACCGCCTTCTAACGAAGTTGGCTGTCTTTACTTGCTCTGCGATTGAACAATGAGTGACGATACGCAACGTGTTCAAACATGGACTGGCATCCAATACAGAAACGCACGCCTTTAATTGCTAGCCGTCTCTTTTCTGATATCTCATCACCGCACTCGTCACAATAATGCAAGCTTTCCCCACTTTGAATGTTCCCTCTTACACGAGAGATCTCATCATCAATGGTATTTTGAATTTGCTGACTGACGCTATCGTCACCTGCCCATCCTACGGCCATAAGTCCTCCTCTGTATTTGCATGAGAAAATTTGTACCTACCGCGGTAAGAGCGCATTATAACCATTTCTTAGTGATGTAATAATAACCAAAATTAGAGAAACACTATTACAAATGAGTAATGAAATTGGCCCTCAACTCACTGCTTTCCGGTGTAACAGGTAATAAAAAACCCAGCCGATTGACTGGGTTTTCGTATAACAGTTTTACTGATTAACCAATGTGCGTTACGCCGCCCATGTATGGCTGAAGTACTGTTGGGATAGCAATACGGCCGTCTGCTTCTTGGTTGTTCTCAAGAATAGCAACCATAGTACGACCAACAGCAAGACCAGAACCGTTTAGCGTGTGTACAAGTTCAGGTTTCTTCTCGCCTTTACGACGGAAACGAGCTTGCATACGACGCGCTTGGAAATCCCACATGTTTGAACAAGAAGAGATTTCACGGTATGTCTCTTGTGCTGGAACCCATACTTCTAAGTCGTAAGTTTTCGCAGAACCGAAGCCCATGTCACCAGTACATAGAATCACTTTACGGTAAGGAAGCTCTAGAAGTTGAAGTACTTTCTCAGCGTGACCTGTTAGCTCTTCAAGCGCTGCCATTGAGTCTTCTGGCTTAGTAATTTGTACTAATTCAACTTTGTCGAATTGGTGCATACGGATAAGACCACGAGTGTCACGACCGTAAGAACCCGCTTCAGAACGGAAACATGGAGTGTGAGCTGTCATCTTAAGTGGCAGTTCAGCTTCATCAGTAATCGTGTCACGAACCATGTTCGTTACCGGTACTTCTGCAGTAGGGATAAGCGATAGCGTTTTAAGAGGTACGTCACTTACTTGCTCAGTTAGCGGGCTTGTGTGAAACAAGTCTTCGCCGAACTTAGGAAGTTGACCAGTACCGTATAGGCTATCATGGTTCACTAGGTACGGTACGTACATTTCTGTGTAGCCGTGCTCATCAGTGTGAAGATCCAGCATGAACTGAGCAATAGCACGGTGTAGACGTGCAAATTTGCCTTTCATCACGATGAAACGAGAACCTGAGATTTTAACTGCACTAGCAAAATCAAGACCGCCAGACATTTCGCCAAGATCTACGTGATCTTTCACTTCGAAGTCGTAAGTCTTAGGTTGACCCCAACGAGAAACTTCTACGTTGTCGTCTTCATCTTTACCGTCTGGCACTTCTGCATCAGGTAGGTTAGGAATTGACATGGTGATCGTTTCTAGCTCAGATTGAAGCTCAGCCAATGTTACTTTAGCTTGGTCTAGTTCTGCGCCTAAGTTGCCTACTTCAGCAAGGATACGCTCAGCTTCTTCATGGTCGCCTTTTGCTTTCGCTTGACCAATGGACTTCGATCGAGAGTTACGTAACGCTTGCAGCTCTTCAGTTTTCATCTGAAGGGACTTACGTTTTTCTTCAAGTTCACGAATTGTCTCTACATCAAGGGTGAAGCCTCGACGTGCTAATTTTGCCGCTGTTTCATCCAGCTCAGCTCGAAGTAATTTAGAATCCAGCATTGCTAATCCTATGCTTTAGTTATTTGAATATTCAGTAGATTGCTACTGAATCACTGCTAAACCCCTAAAATTGGTGCTATTTCGACCAATTTCAAACGATTTAATTGAATTTTTATGACTAGGTAACGATATCCAAAAAAGACTACTTTTCATAGCGTTTTTGTGGGCTTTTTGCGTCCAAATCCGCCAGATAATCTAGCTTCTCGCCAATTTTAGTCTCTAAGCCTCGTTTTGTTGGGAAATAGTATTGCTTCTCTCCCATTTCAGGGGGCAAATACTTTTCGCCAGCCGCGTAGGCTCCAGGTTCGTCATGAGCATAACGGTATTCTTGCCCGTAGCCCATGTCCTTCATCAAAGTTGTGGGTGCATTCCGTAAATGATGAGGAACTTCATACTCAGGCAGATTGTGTGCATCCGTTAACGCTTGCTTCCAAGCGGTGTAAACGGCGTTACTCTTTGGTGCACACGCGAGATAAACAACCGCCTGTGCAATAGCACGCTCCCCTTCGGCAGGACCAATTCGAGTGAAGCAGTCCCAAGCGGACATTGCGACCTGCATTGCTCTGGGGTCAGCGTTGCCAATATCTTCAGAAGCAATCGCCAGCAAACGTCTTACGATATACAAAGGATCACAACCCGCAGCAATCATTCTTGCTGACCAATACAACGCTGCATCAGGGTTTGAACCGCGAATCGATTTGTGAACAGCGGAGATCAAGTCGTACCAAATATCGCCCTTATTATCAAAGCGAGCGACTTTCTCCCCTGCTACCTCAGCCAGCAACTGTAACGTTATCGCTTTCTCGCCTTTGTCGTTGTCTTCTGCCATGTCGTACAGCAGCTCAAGATAGTTGAGCGACATACGTGCGTCACCGTTGACCAGTTCAGCGAGGCGATCTAAGACGTTATCAGCAAAATCAGCTGTCACATCACCCAGACCGCGCTGTTTATCTTCAATAGCTTGGCGAATAACGAGAGAAATATCACCTGTATGAAGCGAAGTCAGCTTGTAAACACGCGCACGTGACAACAAAGCGTTGTTCAGTTCAAAGGATGGGTTTTCTGTGGTCGCGCCAATAAAGGTCACGGTGCCATCTTCAATGTGTGGCAAAAAGGCATCTTGCTGACTTTTGTTAAAGCGATGGACTTCGTCCACAAACAGGATCGTTCTGCGCCCTGCTTGTTTATTTTCACGCGCTTTTTCAATCGCGATACGAATGTCTTTAACACCCGAAGTTACCGCTGATACGCGCTCAACTTCAGCATTCGCATAGTTTGCTGCCACTTCCGCCAGCGTGGTTTTACCGGTGCCAGGAGGCCCCCATAAAATCATCGAATGAATATGGCCCGCTTCCAATGCTCTGCGAAGTGGTTTACCTGGGCCTAATATATGCTGCTGACCGATGTACTGTTCGACAGTTTCAGGTCTCATACGAGCAGCAAGGGGACGAAAATCTTCGTCCCCTGCAAAATCTAAGCTGTAATTACTCAATTGCAATCTCTTGATTCGTTGATGGCATCTGTGCCTATCGACGTACTACCAAATGATCTGCTTCATTAGATCAGTTTCTTTGGTCGTCGACCTCGACACCTTCTGGTGCCACAAAAGTAAAGCGGTCTGCTGCAGGTTTACCTAAGTCAACATTGCTAAAGGTAAACTCACCTTTCTGACCGTCTTGTTCAATCACGTTAAAGCCCTGAACAATGCCCTTTTCAGTGATCTTAATCTGGAAATCGCCCTGATTAGAATCCACAGCTGTTGGCGTTAGCGTAAATTGGTTACCCGTTTGTGCGACATTGTAGTTGTCCCAATCGCTTTCTTGGTTACGAGTCAGCAAGACAAAAGGTGTTTGTGATGTTGCTTGCTCTTGCCAGTAAATACTAACCTGCTCAATGAACGGGCTGTAGTACCACAAGCTTTGACCATCAGATACCAACACGTTTTCATCAGGGAAAGTCGTTTCCCAACGGAATAAGCTTGGGCGTGCAATCTCAACCGTGCCCTCGCCTTCCATCACAACATCACCATCAGGGCTAGTCACGACTTGTTTAAAGTCGGCGCTAAAACCTGCATTCAATGACAAGCGGCTACTCAGTTCTTCTTTCGGAGAAGCCAATACTGAAAAGCTCATAAATAAAAGTGCGAATACTTTTTTCATCAATAATCCTGTTAGAACATAAGTCGGTCATATTTTCGATTTGACCGACTTAATAGTTATGAGTTCCGAATGGAACTAATCTTTTGGTGGCGCTGGCGCTAAGACTTCACGGTTACCGTTATGGCCCGGAGTACTCACAATGCCTTGAGCTTCAAGCTGCTCAACAATTCGTGCCGCGCGGTTGTAGCCAATCTTGAATCGACGTTGCACGCCAGAAACTGAACCACGACGTGAATGGACAACGTGTTCTACCACTTGATCAAACAGAGGATCGACTTCTTCATCTCCTTCCATCTTCTCACCCGGCAATAGTGTTTCTGGGGTTTGGTCGCCGTTCGTAATCTCTTCAATATAGTTTGGCTTACCGCGTGCTTTCCAGTTGTTCACTACCGCGTGTACATCATCATCAGATGCAAACGCACCGTGTACACGAGTTGTGTGGCTTGAACCCGGTGGTAAGTACAACATATCACCCATACCCAATAATGATTCTGCACCACCTTGGTCAAGAATAGTTCTTGAATCTGTTTTGGTTGATACCGTAAAGGCAACACGTGTTGGGATGTTTGCTTTAATAAGACCAGTAATAACATCCACCGAAGGACGTTGAGTGGCTAAGATCAAGTGAACACCAGCCGCACGCGCTTTCTGCGCCAAACGTGCAATCAGTTCTTCCACTTTCTTACCGACTACCATAATTAAATCAGCGAATTCATCGACGACAACCACAATATAAGGCAGTTTTTCCAACAATGGTGCTTCAGGGTCCATGCTGTCGCCCGGCTTCCATAGTGGGTCATGGATTGGGTGACCCGCTTCCGCGGCCATCTTCAATTTGTCGTTGTAGCCTTTGATGTTACGAACACCTAGAGCCGACATCAGTTTGTAACGACGTTCCATTTCACCTACACACCAACGAAGGGCGTTAGATGCATCTTTCATGTCAGTCACAACTTCAGACAACAGATGTGGAATACCTTCATAGATAGATAATTCCAACATTTTCGGGTCGATCATGATGAAGCGAACATCTTCTGGTGATGCCTTGTAAAGCATACTCAATATCATCACGTTTACACCGACAGACTTACCAGAACCGGTTGTACCTGCAACCAGAACATGTGGCATCTTCGATAGGTCAGCAATAACCGCTTCACCAGCAATATCTTGCCCTAGAACAACGGTCGTTGGTGACTTCGCTTCTTGGAACTGAGGGCTGCCCACCACATCGGAGAAGAATACGGTTTGACGGCTCATGTTCGGCAATTCTAAACCAACATAAGGTTTACCCGGTATTACCTCGACGACACGTACTGCCAATGCAGAAAGCGAACGAGCTAAGTCCATAGAAAGGCCAGAAATACGGCTTACTTTGACGCCCGGAGCCAGATCGAGTTCAAATCGAGTGATGACAGGACCTGGGAAAATATCAACCACATCAGCTTTGATCTTGTAGTCCGCTAGCTTCGATTCAACAAGACGAGCGATCGCCTCTAGTGCATCGCGGTCAATAAAGGTTTCGCGTTTTTCAGGGTGGAACAACAACTCAAGCGTTGGCAATGGTTCGGCCGGTTTCGGTAAGTTAACATCTTGCTGTACCAGGAACGGGTTTTGTGTCGCCGCCATGTTCGCTTGTGCCTCAGAGACAAGGCTTTGGAAGGCTGCAACATCTTGGTCTTGGTGAAGAGGCTCTTCTTCTGTTACCTGTTCCCAAGGAAGATCAACCGTTGGCTCTTGAGTTTGTTCGTTTGATTGCTCAAATTCTGAATTATTTTGTTGGTTAACTAAAGACTCAGATTGCTCTGCATTATCTTCTTCAGTCGATACAGGCTCGAACTCTGAAGGCTGCTCATAACTTTGTTCTTCAGCCACATCAAACGGTGATGCTTGTACTGAGAAATCGTGTTCGCTTGGTTCTTCTGGTTCGCCCATTGGCGAAGCGTATAACGATTCAGGTTGAACATCTTCCGTATCGAATTCGCTCTCAACTTCTGGAGTGCGATCAACTTCTAAAGTGCTATCGACTGCTGACTCAGCACTTTCAAGGCCAATATCAGTAGGGACAACTTCTGGTTGGTCGTTCTGCATGTATTGTTGGTACGCAGCCTGAGATTCGTGAGCATCAGTCTGATCTTGCTCAGCAAGATCATCTTCATACATAGCGGCATTTTCTAGCTGCTCTATCGTCGCATTCAACTGCTTCGAGCGCTCAATACCTTCTTCTAAAGGTTCTTCTGGCGCGTGGTAAACAGGAGCGACAGAGATAGGTTGCTCTGGTTGAATTTCAGGTTGAACTTGCGGTGCTTCATAAGTAGAAACCTCTGGCTTAGCTGGAGCCTCTACTGGCATATGGATATTGTAATGACGCTTCGACGTTGCACTGTTGTCCAACGCATTGACGCTAGTGTCTGAAGAGTCGTTGGTCGCAGAGAAGCTCATCGCTGGGTCGATCTGATCTTGTTCTGCTTCTTTATACCCTTCTATAGCCTTACCTTCGATAAGATTGTCTTCTAACGCAGGGACATCACGGAAAGTCGGATTTTGATGACGTTCTGTTAGAGAATCTCTGTCTGTCGATTCTTTCAATTCAGGCTCAAGTAGCTCTTGATCTTGGCCACGAGCCTTATTAACAGCAGATGTAAAAAATTTAATGGCACATTCGCCTAGCCATTCCACAATACTTAACCAAGAAATTCCGGTTAATAGCGTCAAGCCAGCTCCCCATAAGAAAAGAAGAACCAGCGTACTACCGAGAACATTTAACGTGGGAAGCGCAAGGCTTGTTAGTACATCCCCCACGACGCCACCTGACGAAAAGTACCAAATGTCGTCAAAGTTGATATCGGCTAGACCGCAACTAGTAAGAATAAGGACAGTAAGGCCAAGTAAGCGAGTGCCCCACAGCATGAAATCGATCTGCTCGTCTTCATTACGTTTACGGAATAATACCCACGCAGCAACCGTTACCAAGATAGGTAAAGGGTAAGCCAAAGAACCAAACACAAAGAAAAGCGTATCCGCCAACCATGCACCTAGGTAGCCACCCGCATTTTGAATGTCACCACCCCACGCCGTTTGCGACCATGATGGGTCTGCAGGACTAAAAGTTAATAACGCAACGGCAAGTAGAATAGAGAAGAGAACACCCATAATCAGGCTGCACTCTTTTAGACGTTGAGAACCATTCAAACGAGGAGACTGAGGCTCTTCACTCGTTTTAATGATTGTTTCTACTTTATTACTGCTCTGCTTGAACATAAACCAACTTAATAATTAAACGGAATAAAACATCTCGAGCGACCAAAGCCGCCCGTTTCAATGAAACTACTGTTGATTTAACCATATCAAACAGAAAAACCCAATTCCAGAAAGCAAGAAAGCGGAACAAATGTCCGCTTTCTTTCATTTCACCAATTGTGACTAACGAGTTTTAATCACAAGTTGATTGGTTTGTTTCACTTCTTCCATTACTACGTAAGTTCGAGTGTCGTTTACGCCCGGTAGACGAAGTAACGTATCACCCAGTAGCTTACGGTAAGCACCCATATCCGATACACGTGTTTTTAGAAGATAGTCAAAATCACCCGACACTAAATGACACTCTTGGATGTCATCCAGTTTCTGCACAGCGGTGTTGAATTGTTCGAACACATCTGGAGCACCACGGTTCAACGTAATTTCAACAAACACTAAAAGTGAAGCATCAAGATACTGTGGGTTCAGCAACGCTGTGTACCCAGTAATGTAACCTTGACGTTCTAAACGACGAACACGCTCAAGACATGGAGTGGGAGAAAGTCCTACTCGTTTTGAGAGTTCAACGTTTGAGATACGACCGTCTTTTTGCAACTCATTAAGAATGTTGCGGTCAATACGATCTAGTTCCTTGGACGGCTTCTTATAATTGTCTGCCATTTTTTATTCCACCTTATTACTTCCTTGCAAAAAAATATACTACAACTTTTTAATATTCGGTATCAAATTCTATCTGAACCTATCTATACTAGATATTAATTCGACAGAATTACCCTACACATAGATAAAACAACCATAATATAATGAGGAGTCAGGATGATCATTGGCGTACCGAAGGAAATCAAGAACCACGAATACCGCGTTGGTATGACCCCAGCTAGCGTGAGAGAACTAATCTCACATAGCCACCAAGTTTTTGTTGAAACCAATGCCGGTACTGGTATCGGTTTTTCAGACGATGATTACATCGCTGTAGGCGCATCCATTCTTCCTACTGCTGCTGACGTTTTCGCGAAAGCAGAGATGATTGTAAAGGTTAAAGAACCTCAAGCTGTCGAGCGAGCTATGCTTCGTGAAGGGCAAATATTATTTACCTATTTACACCTTGCACCAGATTTTCCACAAACGGAAGAGCTAATCAAGAGCAAAGCTGTCTGCGTAGCCTATGAGACTGTAACAGATAATATGGGTCGCTTGCCACTATTAGCACCAATGTCTGAAGTCGCTGGTCGCATGTCTATTCAAGCAGGTGCACAAACACTAGAAAAATCTAACGGTGGTTGTGGCCTTCTTCTTGGCGGCGTTCCTGGTGTTGAACCAGCGAAAGTTGTTGTTGTTGGCGGCGGTGTTGTGGGTGCTAACGCAGCACGTATGGCTGTTGGCCTTCGCGCAGACGTAACCATTCTTGATCGCAACGTAGATACGCTTCGTCGTCTTGATGAAGAATTCCAAGGTCGCGCAAAAGTGGTTTACTCTACTGAAGACGCTATCGAGAAGCATGTTCTAGAAGCAGACCTAGTGATTGGTGCAGTACTGATCCCAGGTGCAGCAGCGCCTAAATTGGTTACAAAAGATCACATCGCTAAGATGAAGCCAGGTTCAGCTGTTGTTGACGTTGCAATCGACCAAGGTGGTTGTTTCGAAACTTCACACGCAACCACTCACGCAGATCCAACTTACATTGTTGATGACGTAGTTCACTACTGTGTTGCTAACATGCCAGGTGCCGTTGCTCGTACTTCTACTTACGCGCTAAACAACGCAACACTTCCTTACATTGTTAAGCTAGCGAACAAAGGCTACCGCGAAGCACTTCTATCTGATGAAGGCTTCCTAGAAGGTCTTAACGTTATTCACGGTAAAGTAACTTGTAAAGAAGTTGCTGAAAGCTTTGACCTAGAATACGTAGCGCCTGCAGAAGCAATCGCGATGTTTAACTAATAATGTAATGGCTAACTGAACGCAATAACCTTCTCGTTGAAGCGTTCAGTTAACTCATACGCATTAAACAAAAAGCCAGTACGACATTATGTCGCGCTGGCTTTTTTACATTTATAGCTTTGTCTTGTATTTATAGCTTCATTTTTCATTTATGACTTTGCTTTTATGAGTTTAGATCGTAAAACACGCAACAATTCTGTTTACTGATAACGCTCGACTTTAGCCCCATGAATCAATAGGTTTCTTGGCGTAATACTGCGTTCACAGAACTCTTCAATCGAAGCTTCATAGCCTTGTTCTTGCAGATAGATGGCACGATCTAAAGCCAACCATATCTCCAATGGGCGTCTAAAGACTTGTTGTACTAAGCTCAACTTCTCCATTTCCCAAAAAAGCGCCTCGCCTTGGGCTAAGTAGAAATCAAAATAGACGTCTGAACCCAGCGAAATTTTTTTCACTTCAGATGCCCAGCGACAGAATGATTCAAAGCCCTTAGACAGCTCTGATTTTTTAATGCTTGGTACCGGAATGTATTCGTCGATATGACGTTCAGCTTTGAGCAGTTTGCTGAAGCCCAAACGATAACTCATCTCTAGTTGGCGATGTCTCTTTACTCTTTCACCACCAGTGACGGTTTCTTGAAGCGGGATTCTTAAATCACTTTTACTTAGGGCTAATGCAGAGCTTTTCGCGACGGAAGACATGGCTTGGTAGTTTTCACCACGAATAAGATGGTAGCAGCAAGGAGAAATGGTCACTGCAGGAAGCCCATGTGAAACAGATTTCTTCACTAGTTCAACATGAAGGTCGCCACAAGCATGAAGAGCAACAGCATGTTGATTTGAGTTAAACACCCGATCTGCATCTTTTGAAAACGCGTCACCTTGAACAAAGTTCATATCTAGATGTTGAGCATCTGCAATCTTTTGCCCGCTTTCACACAGTGACTGTTGCCACTCAAAGCTAGTGACCTTTTGATCTGACTGCTGAGATAAGATTCGACCGAGAAAGCCTTTGCCAGAGCACCATTCAAGCCACTCTTTACCGTGATGGTGTTCAAGTGCAGCCTCTCCCATCGCCACGATTTGTTGCAGCTTTCTGCCGGGAATACCACCAGCAGCACCACGAGGGAGGTCTAATCCAACCAAAGCCGTATTATCAAACTGGATATTTTGGTTAGCAGCATCTAATCGAGGGAGGAAGCGAGTCAGTTCCTCGACCAAAAGCTGAGGCTGCTCTTTTAACGTTTGAATGCGCTCAATACTCAAACTTTCTAACCAATCGACAAGTGGGCGATTCACATCTTTCCATGGTTGATGGTGAGTTTGGCATAGGTGAAAAGGCTCCGAACGCCAATAGACTTGGTGCTCTAACAAGAATGAGTCGAGTATTGTAAATCGTGAATGCATGCTTCCCCCTATGGTGCGAGGATTGTAGGGGTAAGAGGCCGAAATGGAAAGGAAGGATACAAATTGAGGTTGTATAAAGACAACCTACCAGCAAGCAAACCACAAATGAGCTTAAATAAAAACGGCCTGTAAACAGGCCGAATTAGGAATCTAGGTAAGACTATGACCCTTAGCGAACAGGTAGGTCGATATCTTTAAACATCTCTTCGATTTCTTCATTCGATTTCAAAGAAATAGCTTGTTCAACCACAGGACGAGTTAAGTGTGGTGCAAAACGCTCCATAAAATCAAACATGTAAGAACGCAGGAAAGTGCCTTTTCTAAAGCCAATGCTTGTGGTGCTAGCACCAAATAGGTGGCTCGCATCAATAGCAACCAAATCTGTATCATGCTCGTGGTCAATCGCCATACTCGCGATTACACCAACTCCGATCCCCATACGAACATAAGTTTTAATTACGTCTGCATCCGTCGCGGTAAACACAACACGAGGTGTTAATCCTACTTTGTTGAATGCAGTATCAAGCTCAGAACGGCCAGTAAAACCAAATACATAAGTCACGAGAGAATAAGCAGCAAGATCTTCAATCGAGATAGTTCGTTTTTGCGCGAGAGGATGATCTTTAGTTACAACGATTGAACGGTTCCAGTGATAACAAGGTAGCATAATTGCATCTTGATAAAGGTGCAGCGCTTCCGTTGCAATCGCAAAGTTCGCAGTCCCTTTAGCGACCGCTTCTGACATCTGGCTTGGTGTACCTTGGTGCATGTGAAGCGACACTTTTGGATAACGTGCCGTGAAACCTTTAATCACATCAGGGAGCGCATAACGAGCTTGAGTATGAGTGGTTGAAATATTCAATGTGCCCATCTCAGGGTGAGTGTGCTCACCCGCTACTGCTTTAATACTCTCTACACGTGCCAAAATCTCTTGAGAGATACGAATAATATCCTCACCAGCTTGTGTAACCTGAGTTAAATGCTTACCGCTACGTTCAAAAATCTGAATGCCTAGCTCGTCTTCAAGTAACCTAACTTGCTTACTAATGCCGGGCTGAGATGTATACAAACTCTCTGCTGTCGCTGAAACATTTAGGTTATGGTTTAGAACCTCAACAATGTACTTCAGTTGCTGTAACTTCATATCTAACCTCGTAATCCTTTACTCATTTCTGCGCTAACTTATTTGCAAATAGAGCTTTATAGTCTCGTGTAATATAATTAATAGTTATAACGCTTCGAGAACCAAAATGACAGAAATAATGAGTTTTTCTAGCTTAACAAACAAAAACATCACTAACGCTTTGCAACCTACACCTCATTCTCATACATTAGTTGGTAAGTTTTGATTGCCGATTGTGCTCAACAAGAGATAATCAGAAATTGCAATTTACGAGTGCCGATACACAATGGAATCGTGTATCCTCTCAAGTTAGCTATAGAAAACAACAAGCAGACACAAATATATGAATATTGGTTTAATAATCGCCTTAGTCGCCGTTCTTTTGGTGTTGGTTTTAGGCTACAACATCATGCTTCAATACAAAGTTAAGGTAGAAACAGCGAAGAAACAGGAAGCTTCTCGTTATCTAACCATTATTGACGGAACAGAAGAGTTGATTGGCAATGCTCATCACATGCCGTTTAGCCAAGATCTTCTTATATGCTTAAACAATCGAATTCTTGATGCGTTAGAAAACATGTATCAGCTCGACCCCAAAAACAAGCAGCTTGCCCAACGCATTGAAAGCGTAAAACAACAAATCACTCAGCTTAAAGAGAACTACCAAGGTGGTGAAAGTACTACCTTCCGCGTTCCAAGCAGTGACAAACAAGCGATCATGATGCTGAAGCTAGTTAAGCGCCTACGTGATACGGTCCGTAACGAGCACAATAAAGGCCGCTTCGAGACTCAAGCTTATGTGGTTGAAAACGCTCGTTTAGAGACGATTCAAATTCGCATCAACATCGAAAATGTTATCAAGCGTGCAAACGACTCGATTTCTCGCGGACAGCCAGGCACAGCAATTCAGTTACTGCGTAAAGGTATCGACGCATTAGCAACTAAGAACGATTCATACTCTACTCAAGCGAAAGAAAAGCTTCAGCAGATGCTTAACGATCTTGATCAGAAGCGCCAAGATAAAAACGCGCAAGATTTACAACAGATCGAATCTAAAGAGCGTGACGAAGACATGGACGCCCTCTTCGGTCAGAAGAAGAAATGGTAACTGTCTAACGCAATACTTAAAGGCCGCTTATTTACATTAAATTAGCGGCCTTTTTTGTACCTGTTGAATTTCCTTTCTCTGTATAGGGAGATCTCTTGAGCTGTGATAAAATCCCGCATTATCAACAAACTTGCCCTGACCATGTATCAAGAATTATTAGCTCCAATCCACTCTTTTCTTAAAGCTGAAACGCCAGATTCATGGATCGATGAAGCCAAAAAGCCTGAAAACCTTCACATCATTCTACGCGATCACATGCTTTGTGAGCTTAAGGCGGCACAGAGTGCTTTGTTCCTTATCCGCAAGTACGCAGTTGATAAAGAAAGCGCAAAGCAACTGAATGAGTGGATTTTGCCCTACGAGCAATTTGCTTACCGTCGTATCGGAGACTTAGAGTCTCTGCGTGGTAAAAGCAACGTATCAAAGCAAATTACAGCGAAAGAAGGCTGTAATTACGGCGCTGACCTGATCGATAAAATGGTATTGCTGATCAAAGAAGAGCTGCATCATTTCTACCAAGTCATGGAATTGATGGTAAAGAAAGGCGTCACTTACCAACCGATTGAAGCGGGTCGCTACGCTAAGGGTTTAATCAAGCAAGTCAAAACTTACGAACCCGACGCTCTAGTTGATAAGCTCATCATCGGTGCGTTTATCGAAGCTCGCTCTTGTGAACGTTTCGCTAAATTAGCTCCATTCTTGGAAGAAGATATGGAGAAGTTTTACGTGTCTCTGCTTCGCTCAGAGGCTCGTCATTACCAAGATTACCTTGAGTTAGCAGAGCAGATCGCAGGGAAAGATATCTCAGAGCGTATTGCTCATTTCTCGCAAGTAGAAGCGGAACTTATCACTTCAGAAGACAGCGATTTTAAATTCCATAGTGGCGCTCCGGTTTAGACTAGGCAAGATAACTCAAGTCCAGACCAATTCAATGCCTCATACACAAATGAAAAGGCCTCGAACACAAATAAGAAGGCCAGCAATTTGCTGGCCTTCTTATTTGAATAGCTTTCTGATGCAAACCTAAGCTAGCGTACCGTTGATCTCTGCAAGTACAGCGGCAGGGTCTATCGCTTGAGTGATAGGGCGACCGATAACAAGGTAGTCAGAACCTGACTCAATCGCTTTAGAAGGCGTCATGATTCTCTTCTGGTCACCAACATCAGCACCTACAGGACGAATACCAGGAGTTACTAGCTTGAATTCTTGGCCAAGTGCACCTTTCAGTAAAGACGCCTCTTGTGCCGAACATACAACGCCGTCTAAGCCTGAGTTTTTAGTCAGAGATGCCAAGCGCATCACCTGCTGCTGTGGCTCAAGATCCAAACCAATACCCGCCAAGTCAGATTGCTCCATACTAGTCAGTACTGTCACGCCAATTAGCAACGGACGATCTTTACCATACGGTTCCAAAATTTCGCGAGACGCCGTCATCATGCGCTCACCGCCACTTGCATGTACGTTCACCATCCAAACGCCTAATTCCGCGGCAGCTCGCACAGCTTTTGAACATGTGTTCGGGATGTCGTGGAATTTAAGATCCAAAAATACTGAGAAACCACGTTTATGCAATTCACGAACAAATTCAGGACCAAACAAGGTAAACATCTCTTTGCCCACTTTTAGACGGCAAGATGCTGGGTCAATACGATCAACAAAGGCTAACGCATCCGCTTGGTTATCATAATCCAATGCTACAATGATTTTTTGGTCGTTCATTTCATCTCCTAACGCAGTTAACTTTCTACAAAATATTTATACCAATCAGGCCATAAATAACAGTCATAAAAATGCAGCCCGAAAGCTGCAATTAATAATTTGGTCTTAAAATGACCACAAATCTATTCACCATCAAGCCCACGAATAGGCTTGATCGTTCCCCACCCCTTACATGAAGGGCAGTGCCAATACATTGAGTGTGTTGAGAAACCACACTGACGACAACGATAATGAGGCTTAACCTTAAGTTGTTCACCAACCATAGATTGAAGTGTGGTTAAGCTGTCTTTCGCACGACCTTCTTCTGCTTCCGCTAGGTGATAATCGATTAATCGATAAAAACCCTTCATGGTTGGATTTTTGACTAGCTGCTTTGTTAGTAGCTCTTGAGCAGAACCAACATCTTCATGGTGAGCAACCAATTGAGCGAGCATCAGTTCAGCGGATACACCAGCTTTATTCTGAATACAAGCTTTAAGGAACTCGACCAATTGAGCTTCTTGCCCAAGCTTGTGGTAACACTCAGCAAGGGTTGGCAACACCTCACTAATAAAGTCGATATCTTGCTCGAGTACCGACTCCAAACAATCGATTGTCTTTTGGTAGTCTTCGTTCGCTAAGTGGAACTTGCCTAGAGCAATACTAGCACGAACACATTTAGGGTCTTCAGAAAGTGCCTTTTTGAAATGCTGAAGCGCTTTAGAGCGATTACCATCGGCTTGCTCTTGCATCGCAAGTTCACACCAGAAATGTGCAACGGTCACGCGCATCTTCATTTTCTTCTTACCGAGCTTAACTAGGATATTTCCGTAATGAATAGCCTTGTTCCACTCTCGAGTTTGCTGATAAATAGCAACCAACTGCTGTAGAGCACCCTCTTTGTGATCGGGTTCTTCTACAAGCTGTTCAAAGATTTTTTCGGCGCGATCAAGAAAGCCAGAGACCATATAATCTTTAGCTAATTGTTGTAGTGCGAGGTTTTTCTGATCGAGAGTAAGCCCCGAACGGGAGATAAGATTTTGGTGGATACGAATAGCACGGTCGACTTCACCTCTAGAGCGGAACAAGTTGCCCAAAGCTAAGTGAGTATCGATGGTTTCATTGTCGACTTGAAGGAGTTCAATGAAGTGATCAACCGCTTTGTCAGACTGATCTGACAGTAATAGGTTCAAACCCGTCACGTATTGACGGGAAATCTGGTGTGATTGTTTCTGTTTTTCTTGCTGAGCATTACGATTACCCATATACCAACCGTAAGCGGCGGCAATAGGTAAGAGCAAGAACAGTAACTCTAACATCAAATAAGACCTTTAAGCTTTGGTATCAGCAGCTACCTGCTTTGATTGCTTATTGAGTTGTTTCTTCAAACGATGAATTCGCAGTTGAGATCGCATGTGCATATTGCCGAAGACTAACCAAGCAAGACCAAAACCTGAAACAAAGACAACACCTAACAAGCTTGATAGGTGGAAATCACCTTGCGCTAGCAGATAGTTGAAATTCACACTTGTTTGGTTTTGAGAGCCTAAAGCCAGTGCAATTAGGAAAAGTGCGATAACGGCGACTATTTTTATAATTTTCATAGTTCATCACTCATTGGTTAGTTAGCTGTACGATTATGCAGGAAAATTACTAATCAGACCACCATATTATGGTCATAAAAAAGCGGCATACATTATAGTATGCCGCTTTTCTTAATTCCGATAAGTAGTCTACAGTCCTGAGTTTACTCGTTCGCGTAGCTCTTTACCTGGTTTAAAGTGAGGAACGTATTTGCCTTCCAACTCAACCTTGTCACCAGTTTTAGGATTACGTCCAACACGAGGTTCACGGAAATGCAGAGAAAAACTGCCAAAACCGCGAATTTCGATTCGATCACCACTTTCTAGTGTTGAAGCCATGTGCTCTAAAATGTCTTTTACAGCGTCTTCAATTTCTTTTGCAGAAAGGTGCGTTTGCTCAGCGCACAGTCTTTCAATCAATTCAGACTTAGTCATAGTTACCCTCGTTGGTTTTCTTTTTAGAAATTATAGACCTATCGGAAAAATAAGCAAAAAAAAAGGAGCCTTGCGGCTCCTTTCTTGGCTATATAGCTATAATTCTCTTAATGAGAAGCTATTATTCGCCTTTAGCAGCTTTGAATGCGTCTGCCATTGCGTTACCGAACGCGCCTTCATCAGACTTGTTCAGTGAAGCCATTGCTTCTTGCTCATCAGCTTCATCTTTAGCTTTGATAGATAGGTTGATTACGCGGTTCTTACGGTCTACACCAGTGAACTTCGCTTCAACGCTGTCGCCAACGCTTAGGATTAGAGATGCATCTTCGATACGGTCACGAGAAACTTCAGAAGCGCGTAGGTAACCCTCAACGCCTTCGATTAGCTCGATAGTAGCGCCTTTCGCGTCAACTGCAGTTACAGTACCGTTTACAAGAACACCTTTCTTGTTGTCAGCAACGTATGCGTTGAACGGGTCGTTTTCCATTTGCTTAACGCCAAGAGAAATACGCTCACGCTCTGCATCTACTGCTAGAACAACAGCAGAGATTTCGTCGCCTTTCTTGTATTCACGTACAGCTTCTTCGCCGGCAGCGTTCCAAGAAATGTCAGATAGGTGTACAAGACCGTCGATACCGCCTTCTAGACCGATGAAGATACCAAAGTCAGTGATAGACTTGATCTTACCAGTAACTTTGTCGCCCTTAGCTTGCATTTCTGCAAATGACTGCCATGGGTTAGCTTTACACTGTTTCAGACCTAGAGAGATACGACGACGTTCTTCGTCGATATCAAGAACCATAACCTCAACTTCGTCGCCAACATTAACAACTTTAGAAGGGTGGATGTTCTTGTTAGTCCAATCCATTTCAGAAACGTGTACTAGACCTTCAACGCCTTCTTCGATTTCAACGAAGCAGCCGTAGTCAGTTAGGTTTGTAACACGACCAGAAAGTTTGTGACCTTCTGGGTAACGCTTAGCGATTGCTACCCATGGATCTTCGCCAAGTTGCTTAAGACCTAGTGAAACACGAGTGCGCTCACGATCGAACTTAAGAACTTTAACTAGGATTTCGTCACCAACGTTAACGATCTCTGATGGGTGCTTAACACGCTTCCAAGCCATATCTGTGATATGTAGAAGACCGTCAACACCGCCAAGATCAACGAATGCACCGTAGTCAGTAAGGTTCTTAACGATACCTTTAACTTCAGTACCTTCTTGTAGAGTTTCAAGAAGTTCGTCACGCTCAACACTGTTTTCAGATTCGATAACAGCACGACGAGAAACAACAACGTTGTTACGCTTCTGGTCTAGCTTGATTACTTTGAACTCTAGCTCTTTGTTTTCTAGGTGAGCAGTGTCACGGATAGGACGTACGTCTACTAGAGAACCAGGAAGGAAAGCACGGATACCGTTAAGTTCAACAGTGAAACCGCCTTTAACTTTACCGTTGATGATACCAACAACAGTTTCAGCTTCTTCACAAGCTTTCTCAAGTACGATCCAAGCTTCATGACGCTTAGCTTTCTCACGAGAAAGTTGAGTCTCACCGAAACCATCTTCAACAGCGTCTAGAGCTACGTCTACTTCAGCACCAACTTCAACTTCAAGTTCGCCAGCAGCGTTCTTGAATTGTTCAGCAGGGATAGCAGATTCAGACTTAAGACCAGCATCTACAAGAACGAAACCGTTCTCGATAGCTACTACAGTACCTTTAACGATGCTGCCTTGTTGGAATTCAGTTTCAGATAGAAACTCTTCAAAGAGTTGAGCAAAAGATTCAGTCATTATTTAATCTTCAATAATTAAACGTCCATGGGTATCCTACCGCATGGGGTTGATAAATTCGCCGGTCATCATCCTTGCGACCAACGTTCGTACTAGCTCGGCGAAATTACCCAGCCAGTTTCGATTCAATATAGTGTAGTGCTTTTTCTACTACCTGCTCAATATTCATTGAGGTGGAATCAAGCACTAGAGCATCCTCTGCAGGGCGAAGTGGCGCCACTGGGCGATTACGATCTCGGTCGTCTCGCTCTTGGATCTCGCTCAAAAGGTCGTCAAATTTAACATCTAACCCCTTCTGTTGCAACTGTTTAAGGCGGCGACTCGCACGCTCTTCAGCACTTGCATCTAAAAATATTTTCGCTTCAGCTTCAGGGAACACAACCGTTCCCATGTCACGGCCATCAGCAACCAAACCAGGTGCCGCGCTGAATGCGCGTTGACGACGAAGCAATGCTTCACGAACGCGAGGTAAAGCTGCTACTTTTGAAGCTGCCATGCCGGTTTCTTCTTTGCGAAGTTCACCAGACACATCTTCACCTTCTAGGATAACCTTAACTAAGTCGCCTTCAGCAATAAACTGCACGTCTAAGTGTGTCGCAAGCGGTACTAAAGCATCTTCTGATTCAGTATCCACACCATGGTGAATTGCCGCTAAAGCCAATACGCGATAGATCGCGCCTGAGTCTAGAAGATGAAAGCCTAGCTTATCTGCTAGCAACATACACAGGGTACCTTTACCTGCACCACTTGGTCCATCAACCGTAATCACTGGGCTTTGAGAAGGCATCTTTTACTCCACGTTTTGTCGTAAGTTTTATTCTGTACTAGCGATTCGCCACTACTTTATAGGCGGCATATTATAGAGAAAAATTGGAAGTCGAGCGAGGTAAATCTCAGATAATTCCGAGTTGATGATGCATAAACCAATGCAACCAGCCCAATATCCGTTTGCTTAGGTCAATAAGACACGCACGCGCTTTTCGATAGCGCACTTTTCGATAGATAGAAAAAAGCCTTGCAACTAGCAAGGCTCATGAATTTGCATTTTGTAGAGCAAAGAAGAAGTAGCTCCAAGAAGCTTAGCCAATAATAGCTCGAACCGCTTCTAAGTCTTCAGGCGTATCAACACCAGCAGCAGGCGCCTCTTCTGCAACTGCCACATGAATTTTTTCACCATACCAAAGTACACGTAACTGCTCTAGGCACTCAATACGCTCAAGTGTACTTGGTTCCCAATTGATATAGGTATTGATAAAACCCGCACGGTAAGCGTAGATGCCAATGTGACGAAGCAGTGGAGATTCCGCTGCTGTACCGTTGTTCGCGTAAGCATCGCGATCCCAAGGAATAGTAGCTCGGCTAAAGTACAAGGCATACCCATCTTTGTCCGTCACAACTTTTACGGCGTTAGGATTAAACACTTCATCAGCATGAGTAATTTCCACACCGAGTGTTGCCATCGGAGCTGTACTGTTCGCAAGATTGTTAGCAACCTGATTAATGATCGCAGGTGGAATAAGTGGCTCATCACCTTGAACATTCACGATAATATGATCATCAGGAATCTTCATAACTTCAATCACTTCAGCTAGGCGTTCAGTACCTGACTCATGATTCGGTGATGTCATACAAACGGTCGCGCCAAATGCTTTAGCCGCTTTTTCAACTCGAGCGTCGTCGGTAGCGATAATAACGTTATCGGCACCCGCTTTCATTGACTGTTCGTATACCCATTGAATCATCGGCTTTCCACCAATGTCAGCAAGCGGCTTCCCAGGTAAACGGCTCGATTGGTATCTCGCAGGTATAACAACCGTATAAGACATTACTTACCCTCATCCATTGAAACGGTGCGAGCTTCAGGTTCTAAAAGAACAGGAATACCCTCTTTAATTGGGTAAGCAAGGCGATCAATTTTACAAACAAGCTCTTGCTTATCCTTGTCAAAAGTTAGTTTACCTTTACATACAGGGCAAGCAACGATCTCAAGCAGACGGTGATCCATAGTATTCCATAACCTCTTTTATTCTTTTTAAAATTTGCTGTTGCGAATCTTCATCAAACTGCGCAGAAACTGGAAGATACCACCAGTTATCTTGAGCATATTCTTCGCATTTTACAGCGTCTTTTTCTGTCATAATCAGATTCATACCTTTCTTAGCTAAGGCATGAAGTTCATCTTTATCAAAATCTTGATGGTCGGCGAAGCCCTGTGTGAAAACCACATCACCATCAAGATCTTCCAATGTTTTAAAAAAGCGTGGTGGGTGGCCAATACCAGCAAAAGCCACCAACTCCTGTAGTTCTGCTACCGATATTTTCTGACCGGTCTTTAGGTTAACGGCTTGGCTTGGTAGCAAAGACATAGAGAACTCTCGTCCTTGCACTTTACCGCCATTGTTAACCAAAAAGTCTACGTCATCTAAACGAGATATAGGCTCTCTTAGCGGACCTAAAGGAATTAGGCATTCGCTACCAAAGCGTCTTGCACCGTCGATAACCGCAAATTCAATATCACGTTCAAGTGCATAATGCTGAAGGCCATCATCCGTGATGATGACATCAACCCCTTCGCTCAACAAAGCCTTTACCGCGTTTGCACGCACAGGATCGACTGCGACAGGTGCACCCGTTCGCTTTCGAATTAAACGAGGTTCATCGCCAGAGTGTTCAGCAGGCGTGTTTTCATCCAATACTAACGGGTAGCTTGGCGCTTTTGCCCCATAACCTCGAGAAACCACTCCAGGTTTAAAGCCGTTAGCTTGAAGCACCTCAACTAACCAAATCACAACCGGTGTTTTACCATTGCCACCAGCGGTAATATTACCAACAACAATTACTGGTAAGGGCGGACGGTAGGTCTCTTTTTTACCGAATAGATAGGCGTCACGTCTTTGACCGCTGATCATTTTGAAAAGCAGACTCAATGGCCACAGTAGCGGCCAAAGAAGGTATTTTAACGGATGATTGTTAAACCAAATCTTTTCGATCACAACAAGACCTAATCTTATCCGCTGAACTGAATTCGGTGCAGTTGCGCATAAGCGCCATCATGCGCAATTAGCTCCGCGTGTGCACCTCTTTCTACAATACGACCATCATCAACCACTAAGATCTCATCGGCTTGTTCAATAGTAGAGAGTCGGTGTGCGATAACCAATACTGTCTTGTCCTTTTGCAGCTCTTCTAACGCAGATTGGATCGCTCTCTCTGATTCAGTATCCAAAGCCGATGTAGCTTCATCAAGAATCAATACTGGAGCCTCTCTTAACAACGCTCTTGCAATAGCAATACGTTGTCTTTGGCCGCCAGATAGGCTTGCCCCATTCTCACCAACAATCGTATCAATGCCGTTTTCCATGCCTTCGATAAATTCAGTAGCATGAGCAAGCTTAGCCGCGTGTTCGATCTGCTCGCGAGAATATTTAGCTTCTGCTGCGTAAGCAATGTTGTTGGCTACCGTATCGTTAAACAGGTGTACATTTTGAGAAACAAGCGCAAAGTGCTCACGTAGGTTCCTCAATTCGTAATCACGAATGTCGTGGCCATCAAGTTCGATAGAGCCTGAGTCTACATCATAAAAACGAGTAAACAGGTTCGCAATAGTACTCTTGCCCGAACCTGATCGGCCGACAAGTGCAACGGTCTTGCCTTTCGGTATATTAAAACTGACCTTATCAAGCGCTGGTTTCTCAGCACCTTGGTAAGTAAATGTCACATCTTTTACTTCGACTTCACCCGCTACGGTTTCAGGCTTCAACGTACCTTTATTTTGTTCCGTATCTAGATCCATCAAACCAAATAGGGTCGTACTCGCTGCCATACCGCGTTGGAATTCAGACGTTACATTGGTTAAGGCTTTCAGGGGGCGTAGTAAGCCAAACATCGCGGAGAACACAACGGTAAACGTACCTGCTGTTAGCTCAGCTTTAATTGAATCAACACTCGCGAGATAAAGAACAACAACAATCGCGATAGAGGCAATCATCTGAATAATTGGGTTAGCGGCAGCTTGAGCCGTCACCAGCTTCATGCTTTGTTGGCGCATCTGGTTGCTAACCGTATCAAAACGGCCTCTTTCTAGCTCTTGACCACCGTAAGTTAGAACCACTTTATGACCTTTCAGCATTTGTTCTGCTGAAGAAGCAACATGTCCCATGCTGGTTTGCATGTTCTTAGAAATTTTTCTGAATCGCTTTGATACAATACTAATTGCCCAAGCAACAAAAGGAGCGACAGCAAATAGAACTAAAGACAACTGCCAGCTATTCCAGAACATCAGCGTCAACAAGCCAATGATGCTGGCACCTTCACGCACAATACTGACCAAAGCCTTACTGGTTGCTGCAGAAACTTGTTCTGAATCGTAAGTAATGCGAGATAGCAGTGCGCCCGTCTGCTCTTTATCAAAGAAAGATACCGGCATGTGCATAAAGTGACTGAATATTTTACGACGAATCTCCATCACCACGTTGCCAGAGACCCAACTCAAGCAGTAGGTTGAGACGAAGCCACTCACACCACGAATGAACATCATGGCAAAAATAATAATAGGGAGAGTGCGTAAAAAATCAGACTCAGCGTTACCAAAGCCTTCATCAAGTAAAGGCTTTAGTAAGGAAATCATATAGGTATCAGAGACGGCATTTATAATAAGCGCAATAACCGCAACACCAAGGCCGGCCTTATACAGTCGAATATAAGTCCAAAGTCTTTTAAATGTGACCCAGGTAGTTTCATCTGTTTGTGTTGACATAGAATCGCTTAATTTTCTCACAATAATCTATCTATTCTACTCCCTTACGAAGCATCTGCCTATACCACTGCCTGCCTTGTTGTTCTCTAATCGTATGATATTTCCAACCTTCCTTACTGATAGTGATGGTTATTTGTCCGCTTTCTCCGGTATCAAGCCAAGCACTACCCGTTTCATGATAACGTTCAATCACAGATTTGCTGGGCATTCCCCACTGATTACCTTTGGCCAAAGAAGCAATTGCTAGCTGAGGTGAAACTGCCTCAATAAACGGCTTAATCGACGACGAATTACTACCATGATGCGGGACAAGCATCACGTCGCTCTTGAGCCGCTGACCTTCACGAGCAAGTAGCCACTCACTTACCCGTTCAATATCACCAGTTAGCAACATCGAGAACTCAGAATTGGGCTCAAAAATCCTGACCACACACGAATGTGGGTTGTACGCCCTCTTTACTCTTTGAGGTGGCCATAAAACCTCAAACTCTAGACCCTGCCAGTTCCACACCTCTCCAAAAGTACATGTTTGGATATTCGACTGAACTTGAACAGTAGATTTTGTTTGTTGATTGATGTTCTGACTGGCTCTTATCCACTTAGGATTGTAGTTTTTAAGTAACGCCGGATAGCCACCAGCATGGTCAGAATCGAAATGACTCACTATCACACCTTCCACCTCATGAACTCCTCTCTGACTCAAGGAGGGAATCAGCAAGGATTCAACAATCGAACCTCCCTGCCACGCGTTGCCGAGATCGTAAACAACGACCTGATTGTTCTTTTCCAAAACTAAAGACAACCCATGCCCTACATCCAAGATATCGATTGTTAATTTGTTTTGCTGCTTACCGAACTCCCACCACAATACAAACACTGCAATGACCAATATTGATAGTGTTCGTTTGAGATATCGACTGACGAACCCGAAAAATAAGATGAGGAATACAGACAACGCCATACTGTGATTATCAACTTGAATCCAAAATCGTTCAGAGAAAGGAAGGCTAAATACGAGAGGATCAAGCGACAAGTCGACCAACATCCATAGCTGTTCAGAAAAACCATTACTTAACGCTGTTAAACTAATCACCTCCGGCACTGACTCCAATATTAAGCTAAGTAACATCGCAAGAAACAGTAGCGGGATCGTCACCATTGATACCCAAGGCAAAAGGATCAAGTTGTAGAGAACAGAGACTAGACTCACCCCTTTAAAAAACAGTATCGAAAAGGGAGCAATAAGAAATGTCAGCATCAGCTGAATCTTGATGAGCTGCCGCCATCGATCGATAAGAGTGGCATTTGAAGATGATGGCCGACTATTCAAGGCGATATAAATAACGGCACCCAACGCACCAAAGGATAGCCAAAAGCTACTCGACAATGCTGAAAACGGCCAAATCAGCAGAACCACGCACAGGCTTAAGACGACATACCGAAGCACACTAATATTTTGCCCACGCCACAAGAAATAGCTCGCGATAATACACATCACTAAAGCTCTCAAGGTTGGCAGCGTGAATCCGGCAAACCAACTGTAGAAATAGGCTAAGCCGAGACCGAATATTGTGGGAAACCAAAGAAATGAAGGTGAGAGTAACCTGAATATCTTTCCTACCTGATAGCCGATACCAAAGGCAATCCCAATATGTAGCCCCGAGATAGCCATCAAGTGAATCAAACCACTGCTTTTGAGCAAATCCCAACGCTGAGGATGGATAAGGTCTCGATAACCAAAACTCAAAGCCATAATGAGGTCTTGATTTGCTAACTCACTTAACCTTTCAAGACGGTTTTCAAACCAATGAGACCGCATGTTGGTATTGGTGTGAATTCGATATTTGGTATCGGCCCTGTAAGTTACATTGGCAACCACACCGGTGCTAAACAAATACTTTTCTAGATCAAAGCCTGCTTCATTGAGTTTACCCCACACTGGTTTTATTGAGACAGATAAATAGACATCGTCCCCGAGCGTCAACTTAAAAGGAGTAAACAAACGCAATTTTATCAATTGGGGAAAGATTAATTTTTCGCCGCCAATTGATCTGGCTACTATTACGCTTTCAAAACCGTGGCTATTTTCACTAAAAAGGCTAACAACCGAAGCATTTATGGTAGTATTCTGCCCTGATTGGAACAAGCGACTCGTTTGTATTTCAATCGCATTCCCTATGCAGATAACTAGTATCAATGCTGTTGCTAGACCTCTTGCACTCCGGAAAGCGCTATACTTTGTTGATGCTAGCAGTAACAACAGCATCAATGGTGCCCAAACCCAATGTGGCATCACAGGCCAGAAGCTGGCAGACACAACTGTCGCAGCAAATGAAATCAAGAACCAAGTGTTAAACAAGAGAGTAGCTTCCTCCTATGCCAAGAAAGTTTATCAAACGATTTATGCCTGACCATGAGCTAATCAAACGTCAGAAAGCATTGAAAGTTTTTGGCAATGTTTTGTACAACCCCAACTTATGGTGCCTTAATCGTCGCTCTGCGGCTGGTGCGTTCGCTGTTGGGTTATTCATGGCGTTTGTCCCTTTACCAAGTCAAATGATTATGTCTGCAGGTCTTGCGGTCGCATGTGGTGTTAACCTACCACTGTCTGTCGCACTGGTTTGGATCAGTAATCCTGTGACTATGCCGGTGCTGTTCTACTTTGCTTATAAAGTAGGCGCGTTTGTGATGCATGTGCCGCCTCAAGCCTTTCATTTCGAACTGTCTTGGGATTTCATCTTGGCGCAAATGAGCACCATAGGACCTCCGTTCCTGCTGGGTTGTCTGATTTGTGGTGTGGTTTCTGCAATGGTTGGCTACTTTGGTATTCGCGGGTTATGGCGTTACTCAGTAGTAAGAAGCTGGAAGAAGCGACAAGCAAGGTACTGAACGACCGTACCCTGTTATTCAATCTATCCTTGTATGCGCTTCACTTAAAACGTACACAAGTTAAAATCAGATGAGCCACTGAACTCTGCAAGATTGACATGTAACGAAAGTCGTAAAGAACACGAATTGAATTCAATAAAAAAGGATCCCATCAGGGATCCTTTTTTTGTTTATGCCGTTACTCTATCGCGCAACGTGACGTTTACTTAGAGCATTACTTCGAAAATCACTTCGAGCTAAGCACCGAGGCTGGGTTTAGCTTAGCTGCTCGTGAGGCTGGGTACCATGTAGCCAGTAAGCTCAACACAATCGCAGTACCGGAAACCACAACAACATCCGTCATATCAAGTTGTGATGGCAAGAAGTCGACAAAGTAAATATCACCGGACAAGAATTGATGATCGACCAACTTTTCGAGCCCTTTGATAAGCGTAGTGAGATTAAGCGCCACCAAGACACCTATCGCACTCCCGACTAAGCTGCCTAGCACACCCGAGAATACGCCCTGCCAAACAAAGATGCGTTTAACAAGGCCGTCTGATGCGCCCATGGTTCTTAAGATCGCGATCTCCGATGCTCTGTCTTTTACTGCCATCATTAAGGTCGAGACAATATTGAAACAAGCAACACCAATAACCAGTACCATCACCAGATACATAATGGTGCGAACCAACTGAATATCTCGGTACAAGAAACCAAACTTCTGTTGCCAACTGCGCAGGTACACATACACATCGAGCTGGTTACCCACTTCACGTACAATTGAGTTCGCGTTCAGCACATCGGTCACTTTTAAAGAAACTCCAGTTACGGCCTCGCCTAGGTTTGCATAAGCTTGAGCATCGCCAATCGGGATTAGCGCCAAGCTATGGTCTATCTGGCCATTAAGCGTCAACAAACCGACCACTTTAACGCGTACACGCTTCGGTGCTTGCACCTTCACTGAACCATTAACAGTGGGAATCATCAAAGTCAGATAGTCACCGACTTTCGCGCCAAGCACGTTAGCCACACCAGAACCTAAGATGATTTGTTGTTGCCCTGCTTTAAACTCACTCCAAGCTTGTTTGTCTATGAAACTAGAAAGGCTAGATACCTGCTTCTCAAGTTGAGGATCAACACCGCGAACTTCAATTGCTTTGAGTTCTTTGCCCTTTTCAGCAAGCGCGGTAATTTTTACATAAGGCGCAGCCGCTACAACTTTATCATTTTTCACCGACTGCTCAATCACGTGCTCCCAGCGAGTCACTGGTTCATTGACACCCTCGAATTCACCATGTGGAATAACGGAAAGTACACGCGACTCAAGCTCTCGCTCAAAGCCATTCATCGCAGACAAACCAATGATGATCACGGCCACACCAACGGCAATACCGATCGTCGAAGACAAAGAGATGAACGACACCATTTTGTCTCGTTGTTTCGCTCGGCTAAATCGGCCACCTATCAATAGAGATAAAGAAGAAAACACTTAGCTCTCCTCTTTTTCTACGTTGACCAATAAACCATCTTGCATGTGAAGTTGGCGATCCATCTTACCTGCAAGTTCACCATCATGAGTTACTACCAAAAAGGCCGTGTCGTACTCGCGGTTTAGTTCACGCATTAAGTCGTAAATAGACAGTGCTGTGTTGTGATCAAGGTTGCCGGTAGGTTCATCCGCCAACACCAAAGCCGGCTTATTCACTAAAGCTCGAGCAATCGCCACACGCTGCCTCTCGCCACCAGAAAGCTCTGAAGGTCGGTGGTCAACACGATGACTCAATCCAACTTTATCCAACAGACGTTGCGCCTCTTCTTTTGCTTTAGCTGGCTTTTCACCACCAATCAGCAGCGGCATTGCCACGTTTTCTAACGCTGAAAAGTCCGAAAGAAGGTGATGGAATTGATAGACAAAGCCAAGATGCTGGTTGCGAAGCTTCGCCTGCTTATTTGAGCTCAAAGATGCTAAGTCTTGTCCGAGAAAGCTCACGCTCCCGTCAGACGCATCATCCAATGCCCCTAAAATATGCAATAACGTACTCTTACCGGAACCAGAGGTACCAATAATAGCGACTAGCTCACCCTTTTCGATTTCAAAGCTGACTCCCTTGAGAACCTCAGTATCTAACGAGCCTTCACGGTACGTTTTACGGATATCATTACATTGAAGAAAATTACTCATAACGAAGGGCCTCAGCAGGTTTCACAGACGATGCGCGATAAGATGGGAATACAGTGGCAATCAAGCTAAGTGCAATAGCCAGAACCACAACAACGGCGATTTGAATTGGGTTAATTAAAATTGGCAACTGTCCACCAAATGAAAACAGAGCAACGCCCATCGCCTCTAAAATAGTATTGAGGTTCATCGCTAGAGCAACGCCTAACACGCCACCTGATAGGGCACCAATCACGCCGCTACTTGCGCCTTGAACCATGAATATCCCCATAACTTGACCATCGGTCATGCCTTGGGTTTTAAGAATAGCCACTTCAGACTGCTTCTCCATCACCACCATGATAAGTGCCGAAATAATATTGAAAGCTGCAACACCGATGATCAGACCAAGCATTAAGCCCATCATGTTTTTTTCCATTCGAACGGCCTGGAATAGTTCACCACGTTGGTCTCGCCAATCACTCCACAACCAACCTTCAGGTAACGGTTGACTAGACAGTTTCGCCACTTCAAACGGGTCTTCAAAGAACAAGCGCCAGCCTGAAATGGTATCGGATTTATAGCGCATCAAACGCCCAGCATCTTTAATATCTGTCACCATCAGTTGAGCATCAATATCAGATCCTGTATTGAAGATGCCGGCTACCGTGAAATTTCGCTGGCTAGGAATACGTCCGAGCGGTGTGTATTGACTGGCACTGGTCACCATCAGGCGAACTTTGTCACCCATAGATACCTTCAAATTTCTCGCCAAGGTATGGCCAAGAAATAGCTGATACTGGCCAGCTTTGAGTGAAGACAGTCTACCTGCAATCAAGTGGTTCTGAAGAGGGTCATCTGAATTAGGTTTAATGCCGATCAACAGACCTGCAGATAACTGAGCAGGACTTTGAATTACCGCTTCGCTGCGAACAATAGGTTCAACGTGACCATTGAGCGACATTTGCTCTGCAAAATTAGGTGCTTGAGCAGACAGTGACGTTGTGCCTCCTTGCTCGTAAACGACGGCTTGAGGAAGGACTCCGAGAATTCGGTCTTTTAACTGCGCTTCGAATCCATTCATTACCGATAAAACAGTAACCAAAGACAGCACACCAATGGTGATACCTGCCGTCGACATATAAGAAACAAAACGGCTAAAGCGATCACCTGAACGACCTTTCAAATAACGTAGGCCAACAAACAATGAAATAGGATGAAACATACTTTGAACCATCTAAAGGAGATGCGGGTTAATGTAACGGGTATTGCCGTTACTGTGTAGGGGTTAATTGAAAATATAGAGTGAATTAACTCAATTAGTTAGGCTTGAAAAACAGAACCTTGTCAAATAGCCAACTTTCAAACAACTATTTGAGACTTTCAATTAACTGACCTTGATTACTGCGGCCACATAGCGATAATCAATAGATCACTTCAAGGAACTAACGCATGACAGAACAAGAGTTTTTCACCGTTCACCACAGCCTCACCGCGAATATTGAACCAATGGACAGCGGCTTCACTTTACCTTCTCAAATTCAATTCGAATCTGAGATCCCTGCCCCGTTTGTCGTGGCAAGTGAATTTAGCCAATTGGATCTATTAGCTGACAGTGCTCGCAACGAACTGAAAAACAGCGACTTGAAGAATGTCATCAGTTTATTGGATGCACAGAACTCTAAATTAAACCTCTTGTTGAGCTTTATGTTATCGCAACAAGATGATGAACAATTTCGTACCCACACGTATTCATTTGGCGCGAGTCAGTTCTCTTGTTTTTCCAAAACAGATATCGAAGCGGGTCGCTTAGTTAAAGCCAAGCTCTTTATCGAGCACCCTGCCGCCGCTATTTATTGCTACGCGGAAGTCTTCGCTAGTGAACCTAAAGATTCAGGTTTCGAAATCAAATTCAAATATGCTCATCTTCGTGATACTGACCAAGACTTGCTGATCAAAGCTGCGCTTCATCAACAACAAAAGCTCTTACGTCAACGCTCTCTAGAACGAGATAACAAGTAAATAGACATGACAAAACAATCCATTTTTACACTACCTAAGCTCAAAGGTGCCGGTGATAAAAAACACATCGGTAACCTAGTTGGTTCATCTCTCGCGCTTGCTATCGCTAGACTTGCGGAGCAGCATAACAGCCATACTTTACTTGCAGTGCCCGATCCTCAAATCGCACTCAAGCTTCAATCAGAAATTGAGCAGTTTACGTCACATGAAGTGGCACTATTCCCTGATTGGGAGACTCTGCCATACGACAGCTTCTCACCGCACCAAGAGATCATTTCTGACCGTATCGCTCGCCTTTATGCACTGCCAACGTTAAAAGATGGCATCACGATCGTACCGATCAGCACGCTACTACAACGTCAGTCGCCACGTGACTTCTTGTTGCAGCACACCTTAATGGTGAAAACAGGCGATCTGTACTCGTTAGAGAAGCTGCGTCTTCAACTTGAAAAATCTGGCTATCGTTACGTAGACCAAGTGTTTGGCCCGGGTGAGTATGCGAGCCGAGGTTCAATTCTCGACTTGTTCCCAATGGGCAGCAAAGACCCGTATCGTATCGACTTCTTCGATGACGAGATCGACACCATCCGTACTTTCGATCCTGAAAATCAGCGCTCTATCGAAGACATCTCTGAGATCCGTTTGCTGCCAGCTCACGAGTTCCCAACTTCTGAAGGTGCTATTGAAGATTTCCGCATTCGCTGGCGCCAACAATTTGATGCGCGCCGTGAACCAGAATCGGTTTATATGCAGGTTTCAAAAGGTACTTGGCCCGCAGGTATTGAATACTGGCAGCCGCTGTTCTTCGACCATACTGAAACCTTGTTTGATTATGTTGCCGATGAAGCGCAAATCCTCGTTCTAGGTGATGTCGAGACTGCGGTAGATTCATTCCTAACAGACGTTTCTCATCGATACGAACAACGCGGTGTCGATCCATTACGACCACTGCTGAAACCTGAACGACTTTGGCTACAAAAAGACGAACTGTTCGCACATTTCAAACAAAAGCCACAGGTCAATCTGAGCTTAGATTTAATTGAAGAAAAAGCCGGACGTACCAACCTTCCGGTTGTATCTCTGCCTGATCTCAGCGTTCAACATCAGAATAAAGAACCTTTGTCTAACCTAAGAAAGTTCACTGAAGCCTTCGACGGCAAAGTGGTCTTTTCGGTTGAGTCTGAAGGCCGCCGTGAAGCATTGAGTGAATTGCTTCGAGGCATCAAAGTTCGTCCAAGCGAAGTTGAAAACCTCGACGCGGCGATTAAAGGTAAAGATAAATTCAGCCTGATCCTAGGTTCGGCTGAGCATGGTTTTATCCACGAAGAGCAAAACATCGCCCTTGTCTGTGAAAGCGACCTGTTAGGTGATCGCGTTGTACAACGTCGTAAGAAAGACAAGAAAAGCGTTAACAGCGACACTGTAATTCGTCACTTAGCCGAACTTAAACCGGGTCAACCTGTTGTTCACATAGACCACGGTATTGGTCGCTACATCGGCCTGCAAACTCTAGAAGCCGGTGGCATGAAAACCGAATACGTAACGCTTGAGTATCAAAATGATGCCAAGCTCTACGTGCCCGTTGCATCTTTGAACTTAATTGGCCGTTACTCTGGTGGCGCTGAAGATTCCGCACCGCTACACAAACTTGGCGGTGAAGCATGGCAGAAAGCTCGTAAGCGCGCCGCAGAGAAAGTCCGTGACGTTGCAGCCGAACTGCTTGATGTTTACGCTAAGCGTGAACTAAAACCGGGCTACAAGTTTGTACTCGATCGTGGCCAATACGCGACCTTCAAGTCTGGCTTCCCGTTTGAAGAAACGGATGACCAAGCAATGGCCATCAATGCTGTTATGTCGGATATGTGCCAAGCAAAAGCCATGGATCGCTTAGTGTGTGGTGACGTTGGTTTTGGTAAAACCGAAGTCGCGATGCGCGCGGCATTCGTATGTACCGACAACAGCAAACAAGTGGCTGTGTTAGTACCAACGACGCTACTTGCTCAGCAACACTTTGAAAACTTCCGAGACCGTTTCGCGAACCAACCGATACGTGTCGAAGTTCTGTCGCGATTTAAATCAGCTAAAGAACAGAAATTGATCATGCAAGATGTTGCCGACGGTAAGGTCGATATCTTAGTGGGTACTCACAAGCTGCTTTCCAGTGACCTTAAGTTTAAAGACCTTGGCTTGTTAGTCGTCGATGAAGAACACCGCTTCGGTGTGCGCCAAAAAGAGAAAGTGAAGGCGATGCGCGCGGATGTCGATATCCTCACGCTAACCGCGACACCGATTCCGAGAACGTTGAATATGGCAATGAGCGGTATGCGAGATCTTTCCATCATCGCCACACCACCCGCACGACGCTTAGCAATAAAGACTTTTGTTCGCGAGAGTGATGACGCAATAGTCAGAGAAGCGGTACTGCGTGAAATCATGCGTGGTGGTCAAGTTTACTTCCTGCACAACCAAGTCGACACGATTGAAAAGACGGCTGAGTCACTGCAAAAACTGATTCCAGAAGCACGTGTCACCGTTGCCCATGGTCAGATGCGAGAGCGAGAGCTAGAACGCATCATGAATGACTTCTATCACCAGCGTTTTAACTTGCTAGTGTGTACAACCATCATAGAAACAGGTATCGACGTACCAACGGCAAATACCATATTAATGGACAGAGCCGATAACCTTGGTTTAGCGCAACTGCACCAATTGCGTGGGCGTGTGGGTCGATCTCACCACCAAGCTTATGCCTACTTGCTAACACCTCCCCCGAAAGCAATGACCAAAGATGCCGTCAAGCGATTAGACGCCATTGCTTCCCTTGAAGACTTAGGTGCAGGCTTTACGCTAGCAACCCATGACTTAGAGATTCGTGGTGCAGGTGAACTACTCGGTGATGAACAGAGTGGTCAAATCCAGTCGGTTGGCTTTACGCTTTACATGGAGATGCTTGAACAAGCGGTTGAAGCATTGAAAGAAGGTAGAGAGCCATCGCTTGATGACCTACTGCGTGAACAAACTGAAATTGAGATGCGCCTGCCGGCACTGTTGCCTGATGACTACATCCCAGACATCAATACACGTTTGTCTACCTATAAGCGTATTGCGAGTGTGAGTGACACGGACGAATTGGCCGAGTTGAAAGTCGAGCTGATTGATCGCTTCGGCCTTCTGCCTGATGCTACCAAGAACTTGTTGTCAGTTTCTGAGCTAAAATTAGCCGCGGCGTCAATCAAAGCGAAGAAAATTGAAGCTCACGATAAAGGTGGATTCTTAGAATTCTACCCAGATGCTGACATAAACCCGGCCTACCTTGTTAAACTGTTGCAATCTCAACCGCAAAAGTTTTCAATGGAAGGACCAACAAAGTTCAAGTTTACGATACCATTGGTCGACAGACGGAAACGAATTCAATTTGTTAGTGATTTATTGGGCGAATTCAGACAGAACTTGCTGCCTTCAGCATAAGACCCAATCCACTTGCACATATAAATTATCCAGCCGATAGATCGGCTGGAAGACGGAGTAAAAATGAAAAGACTGATCCCACTGCTACTATTGTTCGTCTCACTGCCAAGTTTGGCGCAGAGACAATTTGATATAGAAGTGATCATTTTTAAGCGTGCTGTTGATGCAGAAAAAGTGAATGAATCTTGGCCTAACACACAGCCTAAGATTTCACTTGAGCGCGTTGGTTCATTTCAAGACACCCAATACCGAGCAAAGAAAGGCGTACAAATGCTGCCTTACTCGGAATACAAGTTAACGCCTCAGAAAGACAAACTACGTAAACACGCTGGTTTTGAAGTGCTAATGCATACCGCTTGGCGTCAGGGCGACCAAGGTAAGAGCTCGGCACCTGTATTCCACATTCAAGCAGGTAAAGATTTCTCAAAAGACTTCAACGCTGACGGTTCAGAGAAAGGTGCAGTAACTGCAGCAAATACTGATGGCTTCAAAGAAGAGACCATTGATAAGCCACTGTACGAATTAGACGGCAAGCTACAAATCTACGTTCAGCATTACCTCTACGCTGAAACAACATTGGATTTAAAAGCGCCGAGCGTTCGTGAAGTGACTCTTCAAGAGCAACAAATCGAGCTAGACTCACCAGTAAGTGGCGCCGAAAGCAATGTTCAAGTGGGCAACCTCACTGAGATTTCTCCCACGGTTGAAGTGGAAGAGTTCCTTAAGAGCTACCGCATGGACCAAAAACGTCGTATGCGCAGTACTGAGACTCACTACCTTGATCACCCGCTTCTTGGCATGGTGATTCAAGTTCGACGTGTGGCGCAATAATTAGCATAATAAGAATAGCTCAGTAACTCAGCTATTCTTATGCATTCAATACGCCCTCCATTGTGAGGGCGTTTTATTAGTACAGGCTATATTCACGCGGTACTTACTTATACGTTACTTGGTACGTCCTATGAGCCCTGACTTTCAGATCAATACACAAAATCTCAGCCTCAAAATTATTGAAGCCTCAAACGCTCAAGAATTTTCGCAGCTAGTTAAGTCCTCCCCGAGTTTATTGCCATGGCTCGACTGGTGCCACGACGAGTTTTCTATCATCGAGGCCGAGAAATTCATTCTGGCGACTCGCTTAAACTGGGTTAAAGCCGAAGCGTTTGGCTTTGGTATCTTCGAGCGAAAAAGCGATAAGTTAGTCGGTATGGTGGCCATTAATGAGCTTTACCACACCTTTAACATGGCAAGTTTAGGTTATTGGGTGGGTGATGAATTTCAAAGAAAAGGGATAGCCAAGGAAGCGATGATTGCCTTATTTGAATTTTGCTTTGCACTGCTCAAGTTAACGCGTTTGGAGATTGTCTGCGATACAGAGAACCTACCCAGCCAAAAGCTGATCGAGAAATGTGGCGCTGAACGTGAAACCATTGCTAAGAATCGCTTTATCTTTAACGGTAAGCCGAGAGATGGCGTGGTTTACTCCGTATTACCTCCAACCTCTTAAGTAGGCTAAAACAACACGTAGTCGACACGATCAAAAAAGAGCTCCGAAGAGCTCTTTTTTATTATCAGCGTAATAACCTTAGAAGGCTTACCTGATTAGTGAAGCTTTAGGTTTGGACGAAGTACACGGTTAATACGACCAACTAACATCATCAGCGATGTTTTAATTAGTCCGTGAAGTGCCATCTGGTGCATACGGTACAAAGAGATGTAAACGATACGAGCAATACGACCCTCAACCATCATCGAACCTTTAGTTAGGTTACCCATCAAGCTACCTACCGTAGAAAATCGGCTTAGCGAAACAAGTGAGCCTTTATCTTTGTAGATGTAATCTTTCAGGTCGCGGCCGTTTAACTTAGCAATGATATTGCTAAACGCACAACTTGCCATCTGGTGAGCCGCTTGTGCACGTGGTGGAACGAATGAACCATCTGCTTGCGTACATTGCGCTAAGTCACCAATAGCAAAAATGTTGTCATCAAGCGTAGTTTGTAGCGTATTTTTCACAACCAACTGGTTGATACGGTTCGTCTCAAGACCACCGATATCTTTCATGAAATCTGGCGCTTTAATGCCTGCAGCCCAAACCATGATTTGTGCTGGGATCTTCTCACCATCTTTAGTCGTTAGGCCGTCAGCATCAGCTTGTGTAACCATTGTAGTCGTACGCACAGTTACACCAAGCTTCGTAAGCTCAGAGTGCGCTGCGCTCGAAATACGAGGAGGTAGGGCTGGAAGAATACGCTCACCCGCTTCAACAAGGTTAACGTTCAGCTTGCTTGAATCTAGATCGCCAAAGCCATAAGTACGAAGCTCTTTAACCGCGTTGTGCAGTTCTGCAGAAAGCTCAACACCTGTCGCGCCAGCACCAACAATAGCAATATCCACTGTGCCTTGGCCGTTCTTAGCGTGAAGCTTTAAGAACTGGTTGTTCATTTCTGTACGGAAACGGTGCGCTTGCTCTGGACTATCAAGGAAAATACAGTTGTCGCGAACGCCTGGTGTGTTGAAGTCATTTGACGTTGAACCTAGCGCCATCACAAGAATATCGTATTCAAGTTCACGGCTTGGCATAAGCAGTTCACCGTGATCATCTTTCAGTTCGCTCAGAGCGATCACTTTACGTTCACGATCGATGTCGTTCAGGCTGCCCATTTGGAAATCGAAGTAATGGTTTTTTGCGTGTGCGCGGTAGCTTAACGCATCAACACCCTCGTCCAATGAACCCGTTGCTACTTCATGAAGTAATGGTTTCCATAGGTGGCTTGCTTTACGGTCTACCAGAGTAATCTGGGCACGCTTTTTACGACCTAAAGTGCGGCCTAGCTTAGTTGCTAGTTCTAAACCACCAGCACCACCGCCTACTACGATAATTTTTGTCACAATGACAATCCTCTACAAAATGAATAAATGGGGTTCGGCTCGATTACTCCAACCGATAAATTCTATGTATCTACTCGGCCTTGAATGCGAAGGCTGTTACAAATTGGATTACTGCGAAAAAGAATAACGACAGCTCACCGAGTAGTTAGAGGGGTTACAAGCAACAAACATTGGCTTGCAGCTTTGCTCACGTGGATAAAAAAGGTGACTACCTGAGAGGTAGAGCACAAATAATGGGCAAGTTTTATCACTCGCTCTCAATTTTTCTTGATATTTATCAAAATATTTTGCTTGGGAACATTATATATAGCAAAAAGATGACCGCAACAAAAATCCTTGCCCACAATGAGGATTCGCGGCGAATTAGTTAACGTTTGCGCAAACTTATCTATAAATGCTCAAACTCTTCGAAAAAATAGCTACAACCATTTGATTAATGTTCGGCTCTTGAGTTCAGATGTAAAAAAGCAGCACTCAATTGAGTGCTGCTTTTATAAAACAACTGGAATAATTAAGCGTTTTTAAACGCTTTCATTGTCTGCAAGTGCTGAGAGATTTTTTTGAACTTATGACTCTCTTTTTCGTCCCAGATGACATCATAATAATCTTCTAACGCGTCAGCTGTTTTGGTATTGTCGTGAATCTCATCTTCACGAGAAAGCACCACTAAGCAGCGACCTTTGTTCTTCATACGATATTGAGCAACACACTTAGTCGCGATGTCTTCGTACTCTTCTGGACGGTCAATTCGACCTACCATGTTGTTCTCAGGGTGCAGATTCGGGTTGAACACCACCTGCTTAATACCACATAAGAAACCAATACGCTCAGACCAAAAACCACCTAAGCCTACACCACAAATGATCGGATGCGGGTCATCGGATTGCTCTATCACTTTATGCACTTCTTTTAGCAAATGTTGCATATCGTGTTTTGGATGCAAAGTACTGTAGTTGATGAAACGAACGTCATCATCAATGAATTGCAACTGCAGTATTTTTTCGTGATTGCCCGGGCTAGTTGAGTCGAAGCCATGTAGATAAATAATCATTAGTACCTCCTTGTTGAATATTGGTACGTTTTAATTAATCTAACATGAAAAATAAGGTTTTAAAGGGAACACGAACGAAATTATATTTTTCACTTCCTAAACGTGATCCTAGCTACATAAAGTGTGACTCAGCGCCTCTGCTTCACGCAGATAACTTTCATCTCCCCAGAGCTGATGAGCAAGTAAATACCACAGCATCGCCATCATTTGGCTTCTTGGTAACCATGCTTCTACCCCATCAAGCCAAGGTTGGACATCATGGATGCCTCGCAGCTGACAGTACTTGTTTACGGCTTCAGCAACTGGTAATCCTGCAACAGCAATGGTCAGTGTAAGATCAAGTCTAGGGTCTGCTAATGCTGCATATTCCCAATCAATAATCTTAATCCCATCGCTATTTCTCACTAAGTTATAACCACCTAAATCAAAATGGCACAAAGACAGGTCAACATTTGTAACACTCGGTGCTACTCGCCACTCTTGGTAAATTTTAGTGCAGGCTTCCGTCTTATGAACAGAATCAAGCTGCAGCCAGTAATGATCGACTCGCGCTGTGAAACTGAACGGTTGGAGCGGCAATCGCGCGGTATTCACCAAATGCACCGAGATCAGAGTCTTCAACAAATCATCAAGCTCTAAGCCTTCGTAAAGCGTCTCACCCACAATCCATTCAACCAATAAGCCTTGCTCATTAACCACTATTGGACTTGGTCCAATACCTAGACGCTCAATTGCGGAAAGCACTTGATACTCCTCATGACGAGAGATGAAGAAGGCTTTGGTGATGGAAGTGATGGGCCGCCAAACATACGCAGTACCATCAGCATCAACCAACTTCCAACATCGATTGGTCAAACCGCCGGTCAGCGTTTGCGCTCTAACAGGTGGCTCAGAAAAGTATCCATCAAGCGAACTCAAACTGGTATCAAGAAGCTTGGCTTCAGACCAAGAAAAAATTGCCATATTTACTCCCTATAAACGTCTTAACTTCCCTATAAACGTCTTCATTTCCCTACAAAAAAGACACTGACCAAAAGCCAGTGTCTCTTCATAAGCAGCACATCATCCACTGCATTGGCGTGTAACCAAGCTATGTGTGGCCAAGCTATGCGCTGCCAAGACTAAACGCTGTCAAAACTGGCTGCGTTTAGTTGGCAAGTAAGCGAAATTAAAGGCCCAATAGGCTCTTAGATTGTTGCTTACGGATTTCAGTCTCGTCAGCCCATTCAATCAAGCCAGACTCAAGATCCATTAGACGCATCGTCATTTTGTAGTAAACGTCTTCGTCGCTACCGTCTTTCTTAACGATGCTTGATAGGTTGCCGTACAGCATGTATTGAGCACCGACCATTTTACCGAATTGAATTGCTGAGCTTTGGTTTACAAGCTCATCATTGTTTTGGAAGTTCAATTGGTCACGAACAGACTCTACACGGTCCATATCAACGAAACGGAACTTACCAGAGTTCAGCATTTTAGTACTGATAGTGTCAGTGATTGACTCAGTATCGATGTGCTCACTTGTCTTGTTCTTGATTCGCTCTACGAACACGATTGGACGTTGCTCACGAGTAATGTAAGACACTGAACCAGACGCCATCATGCTATCGACCATTTCACCCGCAATCGTTTGAAGGTCAGTTGAACCGAAATCGATTGTCGTGGTTTCTACTGCTTGTGCATCACCGTAGCTTACCTTGTTTGAACAACCGCCTAAAATAACCGCTAAACCTAGTAGCGCAACGACACTCTTTTTCATTTTGTTTCCTCAACTTATCACTGAGTGGGGTTACCCTCACTCTTAAATTCTTGTATTGGCGAATCAATGAATCCGCTTCTTAAATCTAAGTTACTGCTCTCGGAACTGAACTCGGAATTGAGTTGCTTTCGGGTTTACCGATACTTCCGACAACGAGATACTTTCAAAGCCACGAACAATCGCTTGCTTCCAAGGGCCTTGTTTTAGGTTCACCTCAAGCCCAGCATCGTCATACCAGTAAAAACGATAAAGGATATGTTGATCGCCTTTATATTTACTGTTTAAACGAACAATTCCTCGAGTGTGACCGTCAACTTGGTCGGTACGGATATCTTCAACCAACAAACGGCTGCCCAATACCTTGTCACCAAAGAAAACGTTCTGAGTCAGACTATCAACCCTTACGCCAGCTGTATTATCAGCACAACCAGCCAGAGCCATAACCGCTGCTAAACTCACTAACCACTTTTTCATTACAGCCTCCCTAGCTGTTTATGCCACATTGTTGCATTGTTACCTTGTCGAGAAATCCACACCAAAGTGGTCTGCCCTTCTCGGATATCAAAGTCGTACGTTTTAGCGCCCGCTTCTAGCGTATATTGACCGCTGTTTGCTACGAACGTGCTGCTCTTAATCTCAGCCGGTAGAGATTGCCAACTGCGAGTGTCTGGTTGTTCGGTGAATGTATTCCACACATTGAACAAGATATTACCGACATCGTTGCCTTTGGTCGCTTCTTTACGGATACGGTCTTTAGCGACCACACGTAAAGCCTGACGGATAACAATGCTCGTCATACGTTCAGATAAATCGTTCTGCGCCATCGCGTTTACGTCAGTGATCAAATGTTCTTGTAGCGGTTGCCCGCTGATTCGCAAGGCAGAAAAACGCTCCACGTTTTGGCTCGGATAATAGGGCAGTGCCAGAGAGTATATTGCGCCCTGATCGCGACTGTCATAAACAGGTAAATCTAATCGCCAACTGTCCATTGCTTGTACAGCGCTTTGTTCTTGAAGCACAATAACTCGCCCTTCACCTGCGCCAAGCTTAGATGATTGCTTGTAACGCTTTTCCAATGTCGCTAAATCTTGTCGCATCCCTAAACGCGCGGCAGTTGCCATTGTTCTGTCAATAATTTCTTGGTTGTCTGGCATAACAGCCAAAGCACGACGATAGTCAACGTATGCGCTGTTTAAATCATTCGAAGCTTCATAAAGCAGGCCAGACAAAAACATCAAATACGCATTCTGTACCGACTGCAGCTTTTTACCCGCATCAGGATAGTTCGCAAGAATGCTCCCCACATTGGCAGACAACCCCTGCTTCTTCGCATCGCTGGCTGCACGGTCTAACTCAGCTTCACGTTGCTTCTTTGCTTGTTCTTGAACTTGGTTGGCGCGACGCATTTCAATCACCGCACCTTCTAAATCGTTTTTCTTGAGATAATTTAAACCGAGGTACAGATGAAGAAACCCCAGCTCATAATCGGCTGGCACATACTCGGTAATATTATCATTCACCGCCAACGCACCCACGCTGGTTGCACTGTCTGAAATCGAGATCACGGCTTTTCTTTGTTGCTCAGTTACCGCCTGATCCGCCACTTCAAACGAAGACTTACTCTCTGGGTATTGCTGATCCAGAAGGTTAATTCTGCCTCTTTCAAAGTTATCAAGGATGTCACCCGCAGCGTAATCTGGTAGCTCTTGTTGAGCCTCTGAATAATCTCCAGATTTAACGGCTTGGTAGATCTCTTTGTTTTGCGCGCTGTAATGACTGAACAGGTTTCCTGCAGACATACTTGCACAGCCCACAGTCAACGCCGATAACAGGGCAATGGAAGCGAATCTAAACTGTTGCTTCACTTATCGTCTCCGTGCATGTTTAAAATGCCAACTTTGTTAGTCTCATTGTCAAAACGAAACGTGTTGTAAAAAGGATCTCAAGCCAGTTGAAACCCTACTGATTTAGCCTCTGCCTAGGCGATGCCGACATTCAGACAACAGATAGAACTTAAAGTTGGCATACAAACTACAAATTTTCCAACTAACTACTTGTGTTAACCCACTAATGAGTTCGTTTAAACTAGCTCATTAGCTTTCATTAACTTGTTAGCTTTGCGTTAGCTCATTAATAGCGGACCAAGTGGACGGCCACCAACCAAGTGCATGTGAATATGGTAAACCTCTTGGCCGCCATGAGAATTGCAGTTCACAATAAGACGGTAGCCATCTTCTGCGATGCCTTCTTCTTTTGCTAACTTGCGAGCCACGGTAAACATGCGTCCCATCATGGCTTCATCTTCTACTTCAACATCATTCGTTGTTGGAATCAGCTTGTTTGGGATGATTAAGATATGGCTTGGCGCGCGAGGGTTAATATCGCGAAATGCCGTTACTAAATCGTCTTGGTATAGTAGATCTGCTGGGATTTCTTTATTGATGATCTTACTAAAAATGGTTTCTTCAGCCATGTTTCTCTCCGATAAAACATTTATTTTTTAATGCTTTGAGTATGCGCTATGCCGCATCAAACCACAATAAATCTGCTTTACAGCATAATAAAAAACACCGTTCAAATCAAAGAAAACGAGCCTTAGCTCTCAAGAATGGCATGTTGGTTATAACTGAGGGCTATTTTTGACGTGTGCGTCATAAAATGCGTAAACGGAGCTCAATAGAATGCTGATAATTTTGTTAGTTTTACTTTGACCTGACATTAGGTCTGCATTTTTATTTAGGGAGAAAGCCATGAAGGGATCTGTGATCAAGCGTATGTACGCTGGTTTCGCACTGATCATCATCATGTTCGCAGTCACGATAACCATCATGATGAACAGCATGAATCAGATACACAGCAATTTTGAGAGTGTCTCAGAAACCTCACTACCACTTGTCGCGCTTTCAAATCAAACAAGTGTTCAATTGCTTTCTGCTGATAAATCATTCAAAGATTACTTAACCACACAAAACGCTGAACGCATGTCTGCAATGCGTACTGAGTTTGCTGCGTCACAAAACTCGTTTTCAGAAGTTCTCGGAAGTTTAGAAGCGGCAAGCCAAAACAATGTTTCGCTCACTGAACGCATTGCCCAATTAAGAGCAATGGAAAAACGCTACTTCGCTGAAGCTGACGAAGCGATGAACAACTACGTCGCGATGTTTGAAGCTCAAGAGCAAGTACAGAAAGCATCTCGCGATTTCCAACGCTTACATTCAGAGTTAGCTGTTGGCATGAAAGAGTACGTTGCCGACCAAAAAAGCATCTCTGTAAAAGTGATGGCAAAAAGCTACTTCATTAAACTTCAAGATGCTGAAGTGATTACCTCTGATGCGCTAGCCAGTTCTGATGTTGCCTTCGTTCAGAAAGCCGTTAACCAAAACAAAAAGGCCGTTACTCACCTTAACTATGCTTATCGCGGCCTATCCACACAACTGCCAGCACTTAAAAATGTCTTTGATGAATCGGTTCAGAAATTCACCAAAGACGTTGGTCAAAAAGGCGGTGTGTTGGACAAGCACAACAACTACTTGAAAGCGAAACAAGCTCTGTACATCAACATTGCTAACTTAGCCGTAGAAATAGACAAAGCCATGGCTGTTTTAGACTCATTCAACGTGACTGCGGAAGAGCAACTGAACGCTTCACTTGAAGACGCAAGCAGCATCTACGATAAAGGCCTGTTCAATGCGATTGCCATTGGTATTGTTGTCACCGTATTCGCTGCAGCAATTGGTTACCATATTGCACATAGCGTAAGAGAGCCATTAACTCGCATCCTGGGTACATTAGAAGGCCTAACTGAAGGCGATATGACTCAGCGAATCGATATTCGTTATGACAACGAATTCAGCCGAGTGAGTCGTCACATCAACACCTTAGCCGACAACCTACGCAATATTCTGGTGAAACTGAATGACGCTTCAGATGACTTAACTAAGACCGCAAGCGTAAACCAGAAAACCTCTACAGAGACGCAAGCTCAACTGAACAGCCAACGTGAGCAAACGGCAACTGTCGCGACCGCAATGACAGAAATGTCTCATTCGGTACAAGAAGTGGCGAACAGCGCGCAAAGCTCACTAACCATGGTTCAACAAGTAGAATCGGCTTCTGAGTCTGGTCGTCAGATAATGAACACCAACATCAGTACCATTAACCAGCTCGAGGTTCGCCTTACTGAATCTGTTGGTGCTGTAGGTGAGTTGCAGCAGATGAGTAGCCAGATTGGCTCAATCCTCGACGTGATCCGTGGTATTGCAGAACAAACCAACCTACTTGCACTCAACGCGGCAATCGAAGCGGCGCGTGCCGGTGAGCAAGGTCGTGGTTTTGCAGTGGTTGCCGATGAAGTACGCGTGCTAGCACAGAAGACCACTCAATCAACGTCTGAAATCGAGACCATGATCAGCAACCTGCAATCAAGCTCGAAAACAGCAAGCAACGTGATTGAAAGTTGTATGAGCGATATGGACATGTCGGTTCAACAAGCTTCAAGTGCCAACAGTGCGATGGAAGAGATCCAAGCCTTGATTCTAGAGATCAGTCACATGAGTACACACATCTCTCAAGCAGCCGCTGAGCAGAGTGAAACTTCTGGTGATATTGCGCGGAATATAGAAGACATCAACCATATCGCCGATAAGAGTTACCAAGCGATGTCTTCAATTGCTGAAGCAAGCCAAAACCTAACAATTCTCGCAAACCAGCAAGGTGATTTGGTTCATCAGTTCAAGCTATAGATAGCTGAAAAATTGATAGATATTTAGTGAGAATATTGGGACTTCTTACCCAATAGTGATAACTATTTGAACAAGGGCAACTTTTATCAAGGGTTGCCCTTGTTTTTTATGATCTTTGTCATTATATGATTATTAAGGCTTGCTGCTTCCCGTTTTGTCTTTCACCTTTATGAGCGAGCCGCTATTAAGGAATTTATATGGCTGTTCATGTTGGCATTATCGATCAAGATCCCATTCGCTTGATCACCCCACTACTCGATAACCGAACGATCAGCACTCACATCGTGTTCATCGGTGACAAGAATCAAGTCAGTATTTACCAACGCTTAGACAGCGTTTTGCAAAAACGCGACATTACGAGTGAATTTTTCGAGATTCCAACCCTCGTAAATACATCCGCGATTAAAGAGTCTATCCAAAACCTTGCTGAAGACCTCAAAGCTCGTGGTGAAGAAGTGAAACTCAACGCAAGTTGTGGCCTTCGCCACCGCCTACTTTCTGTCTACGAAGTATTTCGTACTTACCACTGGCCAATCTTTGTTGTTGAACCAAACAGTGACAAGCTGTGCTGGCTTTACCCGAATGGCAAAGAAGACGCACAAGTTCAAGACCGAATCACTATCGACGACTACCTGACTGTGTTCGGCGCTCGTGGTGAATTCAGCGATGTACAGCTGTCTCCGCAACTTGATCAAAAGCTTTATGAGCTGGGAGAACGCTGGGCAAGTAATGCACTAGAACTCGGTCCAGGCCTCGCTACATTGAACTACCTTGCAACGACCTGCCGTAAAGAACAGAGGCTTGATGTAGGGTTGTCAGAGAAACAACAAGGCTATCGCGAGCTAAACATGTTGTTGAGCGATTTGGTTGAAGCTAAGATCGCCACTTATGACAATGGTATTTTGACGTTTGCCAATGAAGACGCACGACGCTTCTCAAACGGCGAATGGCTTGAAACATTGGTTCATAGCACAGTTAAGCAGATCCAAGATGATATGCCGACCATTCAAGATCGCTCTTTGAATGTTCAAGTTTATCGTCAACTCGGCGAGCGCGAGGTACGTAACGAGCTTGATGTTGCTTCTGTAGTGAACAATAAGCTGCACATCATCGAGTGTAAGACCAAAGGTATGCGTGATGATGGCGATGATACCTTGTACAAACTGGAATCGCTTAGAGACCTTCTGGGTGGCCTACAAGCACGTGCAATGTTAGTGAGTTTCCGCCCTCTTCGTCATAACGACATCACACGAGCAGAAGATCTTGGCCTTGCATTGATTGGCCCTGACGAATTAAAAGATCTTAAAACACACCTAGCGGCATGGTTTACCGCCGCCGGTGGTGATGAAGATTTAGAGTGCTAAAAGCCAATAGACTCTTGAGAGCTCAACGCGCTTAAGTAAATCTAAAAAGTCGAATGACGATTAGGTCACTCGCCTTTTTTGTTCTCCAGCCATTTATCTGTTCCGCTCTATTTCCATCTTTCAACTCTCTATATCTTTAATTTATTTGCCCCATAAAAAATGGCCGCATCATTCGATGCGGCCATTTTTAAATCTTGGAAACAGACTTAAAGCACTTTAAGACTAAAAGTATTTTTACAACTTAAAGCATTTTACGAGCAGCTTCTACAACCACTTTGATTGAACGAGCTTCTGTTACTTTTAGTGTTTCGTGATCAGGCGTCTCTTTTTGAGTACGGTTGATGATTACACCAGCAACACAACCCGCTTTAAGACCAGAACTTGCACACATAGTTAGAAGCGTTGCAGATTCCATTTCGAAGTTTAGAACGCCCATATCTTGCCATTCTTGCATAGAGCCTTGGAAACGCTTAACAACGCGACCAGAGAACGTGTCGTAACGCTCTTGACCTGGGTAGAACGTATCACTTGAAGCCGTTACGCCCATGTGAACTGTTGCACCTGATTCATCAACAGCCGCTTTCATTGCTGTTGCAACTTCAAAGTCAGCAACTGCTGGGAACTCCATTGGAGCAAAGTGCAGGCTAGCGCCGTCTAGACGAACAGAACCTGTAGAAACAATCATGTCACCCACGTTTACGTGTGGTTGGATAGCACCAGTAGTACCAACACGAAGGAAAGTGCGAACACCAAGTTGAGCAAGCTCTTCAACTGCGATAGAAGTAGATGGACCACCGATACCTGTTGAACATACAACAACTGGCTTGCCGTCTAGCTCTGCGCGGTAAAGCGTGTATTCACGGTGACTAGCAAGAAATACAGGATTCTCCATCTCTTCGGCAATTTTTTGCACACGAGCAGGATCACCAGGAATGATCGCAAGAGTAGCACCGTTAAGATCTGCTTCAGTAACACCTAAATGGAAAACAGCTTGAGACATAGTTCGCTCCTTTTGGCTTATTGGGCTTTGTTAACCCTTATTTAAGCTCATAGTAAATTCGTGGGGTACGAACACACTCTAACCAAGCTCATTACAAAATGAAGTGACGAGCGTCACACCAATGATCGCAACAAGATTTCAAGTTTCACGAAAAACCGATTGGCATCACAAAAATAAGCAATCCATACGCCTACGTTGCATACTAATGAGACAAAAAACGCCTTTAGCTTATTAAGACTAAAGGCGTTTATTTGCATCAAAATAGTGAATATTAGCTAGAAGTGCTTAATCCGCTTTTGATTTGAATCGAAGCAAACGCAGAGCGTTGAGTGTCACCAAAGCTGTTGCGCCACTATCCGCTAAGACTGCCACCCATAAACCGGTAATACCCAGTAAGCTTGTCACCAAGAACACGCCTTTCAAACCGAGTGCAAGTGCGACGTTTTGACGGATGTTATTCATGGTCGCTTGCGACAGTTCAATCATCGCAGGGAGTTCTGTTAAGCGATTATGAGTCAGAGCTGAGTCAGCTGTTTCCAACGCCACATCTGTGCCACCGCCCATTGCTATACCCACATTAGCGGTTTTCATAGCCGGCGCATCGTTGATGCCATCGCCCACCATGGCGACGTGTGACTGCTGAGATAACTGTTCAACGTAAGACACCTTATCGCTTGGCAATAGGCTTGCTTTATACTGCATACCAATCTTGCGGCTGATCGCTGCCGCGCTTCGCGGGTTATCCCCAGTAAGCATGATAGATTGAATTCCCAAGTCATTGAGTCGTTCAATCGCAAGCTTAGCGTCACTACGTAACGTGTCTTGCCAAGCAATCAGACCAATCACAGTCGCAGCTTGCTCGATTGATTCTTCTTGATCTTTAAGCTCAAGAGCAACCACAACCGTCTTGCCCTCGCCTTCTAATGCCTCAACCTGAGAAACAACATCGGCACCAAGATCGAACGTCACCTTAGAAGGCGATAGAACCTGATACTTAATTCCGTCGACATCGCCTTCAACACCACTACCGATCAGCGCGGTCTTGTTGTGTGATTCAGGAATCTCAATATTCAGTTCTTTCACTTTAGCAACTAGCGACTGCGCCAATGGGTGAGTAGAACCCACTTCAATTGCTCCAACCACACGAAGCATCGCATCTTGTTGCCAACCCGATAGAGGCTGAATGTCCGTAACCTGAGGCTTACCTTCAGTCAGTGTGCCCGTCTTATCGAAGGCAATAGTTTGAATTTTACCAAGCTGCTCCAGTGCTGCGCCGCCTTTAATTAGCGCACCACGTTTCGCGGCGGCTGCCAAACCAGACGTAATCGCGGCTGGAGTCGAGATAACCAACGCACACGGACAAGCAATCAACAATAGCGCTAAACCACGATAGACCCACGTTTCCCACGGCTGTGCGAACAGCAATGGTGGTGTGATGATGACTAAAAGAGCAACCAACATCATTAACGGTGTATACCAGCGACTGAACTTATCGAGGAATCGCTCGAGTGGTGCTTTACGTGACTCTGCCTCTTCAATCAGATGAAGAATACGGTCGATCGCGTTCTCACCCTGTTTTGAAGTGATGGTAATACGCACCACTTTATCAACCACCACAGCGCCAGCCATGATGCTATTACCTTCGATATGTTCAACAGGAACAGATTCACCGGTTAACGCACTTTCATCAAAGCTTGCTGCGTCGGTAATCAGTTTGCCATCAGCAGGTAAACGAGAGCCCGCCGCCACTTCAATCACATCACCGGGAACCAGTTCACTGACTGCAACTTCGACACGCTCGCCGTTGATAATCTTAGTCGCGTTTTCTGGTACCAATGCCATTAGCGCTTGAACGCCACTTCTTGCTCTTGATGAAGCAAACGCTTCTAAGCGCTCACCAATCAAAAACAACAGTAAAACCATCGCCGCTTCCGCGGTTTCGCCCAGATACAAGGCACCCAGCGCGGCAACACTCATTAGAGTTTCTATTGCGAAAGGTGTACCTGAACGTGCCAACTGAACCGCTTTCTTAGCAACCGGATATAATCCGAGTAGACAGGTTGCGGTGAATAAGCCTTCACTTAATTCAGGATATGTACTTTTCAGAAGCGCAGCGAACAGCATTGCCGCTGCAATCGCGATAATCTGAAAATTAGGTTGGATGTACGCTTGCCAAAAAGTCTCAGGTTGTTGTTTTTCTTTCTTAGAACCGACTTCCGAAAGAGGGAAACCCGTTTTGATAGAGACCTGTTCAATGGTGTCGGCAAGACTTTCATTATCGAATTTAACAACCAGTTTTTCGGTAGCAAAAAGAACCTTCGCTTGAATAACACCGTCAATATTACTGATCGCGTTTTCTATTTTTCTTGCACAAGCTGGGCAGTCCATTCCGGCAACCAGCCAACTTTTGGAAAATTGGGCGTTGAGAGACTCAGTTAAGGGCAGCCGGTCTTCTTCTCCACTGTCTGAACCACAACAATCATCTGCTGATGCAGAAGCCGTCGTAGAACTACAGCATGATGAAGTACCCGCTGCCGTGATGCTGGAAATTTTAGGGCTGGAACAGCTTGCTCCTGCCGCTTGAGGTTGAACGTCCACTTTTGTTGAGCGGCACGCTGCATGTTTTGCGCACATAATGTATCTCCTTAATACTCAAAAGCCTTGAGGTTGTTGCCGGCTAGTCACAGCAACCAAACCTTAAGTTCATCAAAAGTATAAACCTTAGAGGTAACTCCAAGGTCAAGAAGAAATTGTCCAAGGCCAAGAAGAAATTTGCAAACCGACCAACCTCATATTGGAATGCCGGTGTTATTGCGACTTGAACTCTTTACACTCTTCTCTGTTCGCAGATACATCATCAATAAGAACCGCATCGTGTGAACAAAACGGCTGTGTATTCAAGCTCACTATCGATACATCGTCTTCTACAGGGTCAACTTGGGAACCTTGCATAAGCTCGGCAATATGATAGCGAAGCACCAAGGTACCAAGTATTCCGAACAAAACATTACCCAAGGCTTGCCCATACAACACACCCAATGCGCCATACCATTGCGAGCCTAAGTAGACGAACGGCAATGTACCGAGAGTGGCTTTACCCAGATTCAGTGCTGTCGAGTAAAGCGGTTTACCCAGGTTATTGAAAGAAGTATTGGCAACAAACAGCGCGCCATTAAAAGTAAAGGTTAAGGCGACATAAGTACAAAATGCCGCAACAATAATTGCAGCATCACCTTGCAGGCTAAAGCCTTGGATCACATAGTCTTGGACAAAGTACAACAGAATACAGACGGCGATGGTGTATGCCGTAGTAACCAACAATGAGTTGTTGAGTGTTTCTTTTACTCTGTCCATTCGTTCTGCACCAAAGTTTTGCCCAATGATTGGGCCGACAGCGCCGGACAAGGCAAAAATAACCGCAAAGCAAACTGGCGTTAGACGACCAATCACGGCAAAGCCCGCGACAAAATCCTCGCCGTATTGCGCGATACCCGTTGTCACAATCGCATTACCGATAGGTGTTGCGGTGTTAGTGATAATGGCGGGAAGCGCAATGGCCAATATAGGGCGAATATTAATGCGCCACTGCACCAGTGAAGGAGGTGCAACCAAGTGATGACTACGAATCAGAGGATACAGCGAGAAGAGAAGCACCGAAAAACGGGCAAAAACAGAAGCAATAGCCGCCCCTTCTATATTCCAGCCAAAGCCAAAAATAAACAGGGGGTCCAAAATCGCATTAACGATACCGCCTGACAAGGTCGCCCACATCGAACGTTTGGCATCACCTGCCGCTCTTAAGCCCGCACCCGCTGCCATCGCCAACGCCAAAAAGGGACCACTTGGTAGCAAAATCTGTAGGTAAGCTTGAGCACGCTCTGCGGCAACCCCTTTTGCCCCTATAGCGGCTAACAGTTCTGGGATATAAGCAAACATCACCGCGGTAATCGTCAAACTGATGACAAAAGCAGTCAGCATAATACTGGTGGCGAGGTTTCGAGCGTGTTCCTGATTCTTTGAACCGATCGCTTTGGAAACTAACGCGCCCATAGCAATGGAAGTACCGATCGAAACGGAGGTAGAGAAAAAAGTCAGCGTGCCTGCAAAACCCACCGCAGCGGCCAATTCGACTTGTCCCAACATACTGATGAACAACATATCGAGTAAATCGACCACGAATAACGCCATCAAACCGACTGAGCCAGCCCCCGACATCACCAATATGTGGCGCATCGTTGAACCTTCTACAAACTTTGCCGTTTGATTTGACATGAAACCTCCAAAAGCTGGGACACCCACAAGCAAGCTCCCTAAACTAGTGACCCAAAGCTAGCGTCCCACAAGCTAGGGAGCCACAAAGAAAGGATCTACCAAGAAAAGCTCTATACAGAAAAAAGGCGCTAGTGCGCCTTTTTCAATTGAGGGTATTGAGAAAAATAATCGTTCTTAACACGCTACTATACCTGATGTTTGAAGCATTCTTCCAAGTTCTTGCCAATTGCTCTCAAAACATCGGTTCTGGTGATCATACCCACTAGCTTTTTGTTATCGAGCACTGGATAAGCTTTGGGTTTACCCACTTGCATCATATCTGCCAATTCAATGATGGATAAGTCTGGTGAGACCGACAGCACCTCTTGGTACATGCAATCACCCACAATGTGTGTGTCTTGGCAGAAATAGCTTACCTTCACCAATTTTTCTAATAAATCTTGCTCAGAAAGGAAACCAATAACTTGCTCATTATCATCAATTACTGGACCGCCCATGTGATGGCTGCTCATTACTCTATCTAACGCGAGACTTAACGGCATGTCAGGAGTGAATGTCACAACCTGCGGCGTCATGTAATCTTTCACTTTTATTGAATGCATTGCGTTCTCCCTAAATACTTTTCGTCATGTCTTTTTCTATCTTGTTAACCTAATTGTTGTCTAAAATCTTGATTTTACTAAATGGATTTCAACAATTTTATTGATAGGTAAAACCTACCAAGGCGAGAAAACAAGGTCACAAAAGGCTTGTGAGCATTTTTACGCGAGCAAAAAAATAAAAAATAGAGTCCTTACAAAGCCTTACTTTATGACACTGGCTTGAATGAATAAACCTTGTACTCTTCACACCATAAATAATTATATCGTGACAATTAGGCCGTTTATGCAACACAACAACAGTATGTACGCGTACATTTATTCCGGTGTCGATGGTACAGAAAATACCCTCATCGCCACTGTCGATAACCAAGAAAAGCCGCTTATCTCTAGCTGCGTCGATGAGATAAAACACATGTCTAGCTTAGCGATTGATCTGGCGGCAAAATACAATTTGAAAGTAAAGCTGGTCAAATACCAAAGAGAGCAAGAAATCGACTTCGGCTTGTTCGTTAAATAGCAGACTCATCGCACATGTCTTGACTCACAAGCTCAACAAGCATTGTCAACGACACATGAATACCGTATTTTGTGGCAAGTTCTTGAGTAGGTAATCACATTGACGATGATTACCTGCTTTAACCGATAAGCGCTCGAATTGGAGACATCCGTCGCACCGCTTTTCATTGTCCAAACGGTGCACTATGACTTCGCTTCGTTCCCCTCACACTGTTCTATCTCACTTTATCCCTAAGCTAAAAAGCTACTTTAGCGAATTGTTAGATTTCCAATCGCGCATTTGGGTGGTTCATATCTTTGAAGACTCCATCACCGATCAGTCCTTTGTGATAAATGAAGATGGCTTTAAAGAACCGTTAGAGTGGATGAAGAAACGAGCCTATCAAACAGCAATGCTTGAACGAGTAGAGAAGATGAAAATCTCACAAGTCATTGAGATTCAATTTGAAGACAAGATGCATCGATTGATGCGAGTAAAGTAACTCTTATTGTTTGATCATTCACGAAAGCCCTTTGCTAGAAATCAAGCACAAAAAAGGCCAGCACTCGCTGACCTTCTCTCATTGATTAAAAACCATCATCTAACGCGCACAATACTCATGCCACAGACGCACCGCTTTCTGATATGCCTCAGTTTTATCGTGCGTTTCTGCGAATAAAATCGCAGTCATACTGTCCACAACACTGTTCGCCATCAACTCCATCTCATCTTCCGGTGTACCCAGCACACATTCAGAAGGCAGAGGCAGTTCAACATTCATCGTGCCTTCCCAGTAGAAAGATTCCACCTTCTCAGGAGAACTCATCCAGACCGTTTGACTCACCTTAGGGTTGTATTCTGATTCGCCATTCATGCCTTTAAATGAAATCACCGAGTGGGATTTATTACCAATGACATGCTCAACTTCAGCGTGTAACTGAGGAAAGCCCGGGTGAAAACTTCCACGTAAGCCCAAACGGCCACCACCTGGGTTCAATGCTCGAACTACCGTGTTGATCGGTGTTCTCAGCCCGTAGCGGTGTTTCCAACCGATCATGGTTTGCGCTTCAGGTGCGAAGTTCGCCAAAGGCAAATAGGCGATACCATCCGCTTCAAGTATCTGCTTGGCGTCTTGTGGGTCTTGAGCTCGGCGAACACCAACACACTCTAGGTGAGTCTCAACGTGCGTCCTACCGCTCGGCTTATCCATATAGCCATGCATTAAGACTTTATAGCCATTATCAGCTAAGATTTTTGCCGCCAGCAAGTTCCAAGGCTTACCACTGGCAGTATCGTTACGCTTACCTGCGTAGCACGGCCAGTCAATATCAGCGCCTAAGTCTGGTACTCGAGATTGAAAGGCTTTTACAAAGCCTGCGATCTCTTCATTGGTTTCATTCTGCACACGAATCAACATCAGTAGCATAGCCATTTGGTCGTCACCGACCTCTCCGCTTAAATACTCATCCATGATGCGGTAGGCTTGTTCGAACGATAAAGGCTTACGCCCTCTTTCTCCTCGTCCAACTGTACGAATACACTCTAAAATACTACTCATTGATTGTTTATTCTCTTCCGTTGATATCAATAAAATTCGAATACGCTTTCGATTCTATGATACCCACAGTGCATTGCAAAGCGATTCAGTTGCTATCGACCTAATTACCAATACGTGGATTGGTGTTCTAAAAGTAAACTTACTGGTGTAAAATTATCGTATACAATGCTAACTGCGACCTATTGAGTAATATCCAAATGACTGTAAAAAAAACGCTGAGCCAAAGAAAACGTGAATCGATCGTTGCCGCTGCTATCGCAGAGTTTACTGAGCACGGTTACAAGGCCACCAGCATGGATAAAATATCGAGCCGCGCGGAAGTATCAAAGCGCACTGTATACAACCACTTTGCCAGTAAAGAACTGCTTTTAGATGAGATTCTAGACAGTATTTGGAGCAAGACTCTCGCCGCGACGCATTTCCCTTATCAAGCAGAATTGCCTCTTAATGATCAGCTCGCTTCGATTGCTAATCAAGAACTAGAGCTTTTAGAATCAGAAGGCTTTATCGATTTATCTCGCGTGCTGTTCTCAGAGTATTTCCATAACGCCGAACTGGCGCATCAAGCTATGGAGAAATATTCCCAAGCAGAAAGTGGACTCACAACCTGGATTAAAGCAGCACAGGCAGATGACCGCTTAATTGAACTAGACCCTCTATTTGCATCTACCCAATTTATTGCACTGTTAAAGTCTTTTGCATTTTGGCCACAAATCATTGGTCATGCGCCGTCACCGGATGCGGAACACAAACAAGTGATCATCCAATCCAGTGTCGAGATGTTCCTCAAGCAATATCAGGCTTAGTCAGAATCACGCTTATTCAAATAAATCTAAGTTGCATATAGCCTAAGTCACATACAGCTAAGCCACATGACACTGAGTCACCTAAAGCTAAGCCAAAGTTTGAACCGAGCTAAGTTTTGCTTTGTTTGACTGGAGAAGAGTAAAAGCGTGAGGTATCATCCACCCGCTTCACTTGTTTACCAAGACTAAGAATTCATGCCAAAGTTGATTAACAAAATTTGGGTACACGCTTTCATGCTCTTCGCTATGCTAATGGCCACCATTAGTGTGGACAGCATCGCGAGCAGCAATGCTCTGCAAGCACCCCAAGCTCAATCAACTTCTGCCAATAGCTTCTCTTTCTCTGCTTCTAACATCAGTTCTGTAGAGAGCACCCCAACACCTTATTCCAGTGCACAACCCAACGTTGAGCACCACTGTTGTGGATCGGTCTGTCTACTGAAAATGCCACCACTTATCGTTTCTGAATCTTTCGAACCGCAGATTGAATCACTGGCACTGATAGAAAAAGAGCCTTCGCACAAAGCGATTGTTTCACCACAAGCGCCATACCGCCCCCCTATTTCCTAATCGTTTGTCCCTGTTTGGCAATATCTGCCATCAAGTTATAACAGCATTTTTGCTGTATCAAATGACATCCGAATTTAGGAAATGAACACATGAAAAAACTATTTAGCCTCTTTGCCGCTCTACTCTTGAGCGCTTCAGTAAACGCCGCACAATTTGAAGAAGGCACGCACTACAAAATCCTTGATGTAGCAAAGGCCGACAAGCCTGTCGTTACCGAATTTTTCTCTTTCTACTGCCCGCATTGTTACAAATTTGAAGGGGTCATTAAGTACCTAAAAGCAGACTTGCCAAAGTCAGCAAGCTTCCAAAAAGTGCACGTCGCTTTTATGGGTAACAACATGGCAGTACCAATGGCGAAGGCTTACGCGACCATGATTGCTCTAGACGCTGAAGAAAGCTTGGTTCCTGCCATGTTTGCTCAGATCCATGAGAAGCAACAAACACCAAAAAATGAAGCAGAACTGCGTGAAGTTTTCATTGATAACGGTATCGATGCGAAGAAGTTTGATGCGGCATACAACAGCTTTGCAGTGAACTCGATGCAAAAACGTTTCGATAAAGAGTTTGATCAAAGCACACTAACAGGTGTTCCTGGAGTTCTGGTTAACAACAAATACATCGTGAAACCGGATCAAATAAAGAGCTACGAAGAGTACAACCAACTAGTGAATTACCTGCTAACGCTCTAAGTCCGTTTTTCATCTCAAAGCCAGTGATTTCATCGCTGGCTTTCTTATATATGAAGTCTCCCTAGTCACTCACCATTCCCGTAAATCCGCTTGGGAAGTATTGTTAGCTGGCATCCTCCACAATTTTTCATATACTGCACTCAATTAAGCTATCCACTGTGCTGTTGCATTCAAAATATTAGCACTCAAATATTGGGACCTTTATGATCATTCTGACCACAAACTTTGGCGACATTGAAATTGAACTGAACCTTGAAAAAGCGCCGGTAACGTCGAAAAACTTCCTTAAATACTGCCAAGATGGCTTCTACGAAGGCACAACATTTCACCGTGTTGTTGAAGGTTTCATGATTCAAGGTGGTGGACACACTATCGACATGACAGAAAAGCCAACTCGTGCACCTATTGTGAATGAAGCTAACCGCGGCTTAAAGAACGTGATTGGATCTCTCGCAATGGCTCGCACTGACGCACCCCATTCAGCAACGGCGCAGTTCTTTATCAACCTTGACGACAATGATTTCCTTGATCATACAGCAACCAGCAACTCAGGTTGGGGCTACGCTGTGTTTGGCAAGGTTTCAGCAGGTATGGATGTGGTAAACAAGATTGCGCTTGCACCAACCACCACTCGCTGGGGACATGAAGATGTGCCGTGTGAAGACATCGTGATTACTAAAGTCACTGTTCGCGACTAATTCACTCACGTGCTTTCCTGCCCCTAGTGCATTCGAATTGATTGCACAAAGAAAAGAAGGCAGCGAGATAGAACTATGGTGGTAAGGATTCGACTTTACCACCTGTATTCAAAGCTCGTTATTAGAATCGTTACCAACGAGAGCGGTAAGTACGGTGACATCCTTTACAAGTATTGTTCGCAGAATCTAACCCTCGTTCTGCGCTCGACAAATCTTGCTCAACACTCGCTTGATAAAGCTCTGCAAAACCTTGGTTCATCTGTAACATCAGTTGGTTAAATTTCTCAGGCTTGCTCCAAATCTCCTTTTTTGCCTTACCTCCAGTATCACCTTCAGCAAAACTCGCGTTCAATACAGTTCCATGTTCCACCAACATGTCACTTAGCTCACCCACTTTCAGCCAATCCACATCACTGTTGTTCAATTCTGAATCAACTTGTTTGCTGACCTCTTCAATAGAGCTAAAAGCCTGTTGACGATTATTGGCAACATCCGCTGCGGCTGCAGAGATCATGGGTAGAGCAATCGTAGGCAGTGCGATGATTAAAGCGATAGTGAATTTTTTCATAGTGTCATTCCTAGTGATTAATTGATTGAGTGGCTAATTGACTGAGTGATTTGTTCGTTAATTACTGATTGGTTTCTTAGTAAATTACGGCTTGATAGTTCAACCGTAATCGAAGATATGCATTCAATTCACACAACAATAGTTGCGATCGCAACTATTGTTGTGTGAATTATTCCCAACGAACAAATTCGTAAACAGGAAAAGCATTATGAAAATCTGGGATCTACCAACTCGACTTTATCACTGGCTTCAAGCCGCACTCTTTATTGGTCTTGCTGCGTCAGGGTTTAACGGACAAGGTCCTCATGTCTACTTGGGCCTCGCACTGTTCAGTCTGATTTTATGGCGCTTGGTTTGGGGAATCGTCGGCAGCGATACCAGTCGCTTTTCTCAATTTATTAGCTCCCCAAAATCGGCTTGGAATTACTTCCGCGGAAAAGCACGACCAAAACCGGGGCATAATCCGTTAGGTGCGTGGATGGTGGTAGGAATGATCACGACTCTGTTTGTCCAATGTATGACTGGGCTTGTTATTGCTGGTTTCTTTGATGCGATTCCAGGTTCGGAACTCGTAATTACTGATGCAGTATTCGATGTGTTATGTACGGTGCATGGCATTGCAGCACGTATGTTAGTGGTATTTGTCATACTGCACTTGGTGGCCATTATCATCTACAAACTGCGTTCAAAGCCGCTGGTCCTTGCCATGATTACAGGTAAACAAAACCATTCAGCGTCAACGGATTATTTCATAAATGGCAGTCAATTAGCTTTTTCATCAAATAGGAAAGCGTTGTTGGTGCTAATTGCATCGGTATTAGTTACGATGACAATAGTTGTAATATCACAGTAAAATTAGGTAGCGAAAGATGCCAGAAGAGTTTGATAGACAAAAAAGCTTTGGTTGGATGATCAATGTGATCGCCAATAAAGCGACCAAAGATTTTGACACGGAATTGAAGGAACATGGCTTAACCATTGCTCTATGGCCAACCATGATGTGCCTTTGGGAAGAAGAGGGACTTACACAGCGTGATATTGCTGCGAAGTCCAAAGTCGAGAATTCGACAACAACACGAACATTAGACAAGCTAGAAAAGCTTGAGTTGGTTGAACGCAGAGCCGATCCAAACAGTCGTCGTTCTTTCAGAATCTACTTAACGGAAAAAGGCAAAGCACTCGAAGAACAACTCGTTCCAATCCCTATTCGTTTAAACAAAGAATTAATGAATGAGTTGGACGCTGAAGAACAACAGCAGATGATCAAGCTACTTCAAAAGATGGTCGCAGCGATCTGATCTTACTGTGACCGGGTCTTATTGCTAGTGCATGCTTAATGAGTTCTAAACATACACTAACAAACAATACTCGGCCTTGCGCCGAGTGTTTTATTTTCGTCTCGACCATTTGATATAACAAAATAGCGAACCAATAATCACCGCTCCGCCTAGCAACTTTTGCATCTCAACCGTTTCACCCAACACGCTGACACTCAATAACAATGTCCACACGGGCTCAAGAATCATGATCAATGCCGCCACTTCCATGTTCACGGAATGCTGACCAACGGTTTGTAATAAGTAACGGATAGACGTCGCGATCACCGCAGACACGATAAACCAGAAGACTAAAGTTTTGGTGATTTCGAACTCCGGCTGAGTCGTCATGGAAGCAAAGGCTAAACCACTCACACCCACCACAAACAGTTGCACACAGATTGATGCGATAGGTTTAATATTGGTAATCACACGTTTGTTCATCACAAAGTGAACAGACAACAACATCGATGCTAGCAAGAAGTAAATCTGACTCTGCTCTACATTCCAACCATTGCCCAAAGTCAGCAGTAGCATGCCGATAATCGCGATCGGGAAAGACATCCAAAACGCACTATTAGGTTTAACTCGAAACAAAATCCAAGACACAAAGGGGGCAATGATCATGGCTAAGCTCATGATGAATGCCCCTTCCGACAAGCTTTCTGTCACCGATACTGCAAACACCCATACCTGCAATGAGGCAGACAGCAGCAAACCAACGCCGCAAAGAGAAAGAACCTGCTTAAGCGAAAGCTTACGAATATGATGAATACAAAATGGCAAAAGAATCAAACTCGCGACAAGGAATCGCACACCAATGAACACTGGCCCCGGCATTTCCAATACCACCAGCTTAGATGCAATCCATCCAATCCCAGCTAACAGGGTAGCAAATAGGAGGTAAAGCTCTCCGCGCATCGCTTTCATCATTTTACTTGGTCCAATAACAAAAAAAGCAACCCGACTCTGCAAGGTTGCTTTTTATAAACATTCAACAGGATCAAGATACTATCTCAATACTCTGCTTCAGGCAGCTGTTTTTAGCCTGCGTATTCTGGGTAATCCGTTAAACCTTTTTCAGCACCACCGAACAATGTGTTTGGATCGTGCGCCGCTAGCGGGTAACCATTTTGAATGCGAGCAGGTAAATCTGGGTTAGCAACGAATGGACGACCAAAACCAACCATGTCAGTTACGCCTTCAGCAACGGCTTTTTCGCCACGCTCGCTATCGTATTTACCCGCATAAATGAGGACACCATCGTAAGCTTCACGAACTGCCGCTTTAAATGCTTTTGGCGTTTCAGGTGCATCGTCCCAATCGACTTCTGCAATGTGCAGGTAAACAATTTTGTATAGGTTAAGTAGTGCTGCCGCTGCTGTGTAAGTCTCTACTGGCGTAGCGTCAACCGTACCATTCAACGATGTGAACGGAGCAAGACGCACACCAACACGGTCAGCACCAATCGCTTCAACCATAGCTTCAACCACTTCACCAAGGAAACGTAAACGGTTTTCAATTGAACCACCGTATTCGTCATTGCGGTTGTTTGCTTCAGAATCGATAAATTGATTGATCAAGTAACCATTCGCTGCGTGAAGTTCGATACCATCAAAGCCCGCTTCAATCGCATTCAAAGCCGCTTGGCGATACTGTTCAACCACTGCTTTGATGTCTTGTTTCGTCATCTCACGAGGTTCAACCACATCCACAAAACCCGGCTCATCAGTGCCGTTATCGATGAATACTTTTACGTTTTCTGCTTTAAGTGCAGAAGACGAGATTGGCTGTTCACCGCCGATGTTATCTGGGTGTGTTACACGGCCTACATGCCAAAGTTGAGCGAAGATAACACCCTCTTTGTCATGTACTGCATCGGTGACTTTTTTCCAACCAGCGATCTGCTCATCAGAATAGATACCCGGAGTCCAAGCATAGCCTTGGCCCATAGGTGAAATTTGTGTGCCTTCAGCGATAATCAAACCTGCAGAAGTGCGTTGAGCATAGTAAGCTGCCATCATGTCGTTTGCTGAATTACCAGGTTGCGTCGCACGTGAGCGCGTCATCGGAGGCATAACAATACGGTTTTTAAGCTCAATATTACCCAGTTGAATTGGTTGAAATAATGCGTTTGTCATTGTTATATCCTCGATTAACCTAGTTGAATCAGTTCGATTTGGTAGCCGTCTGGGTCAGTAATAAAAGCGATATGAGTTGAACCACCTTTCACTGGACCCGCTTCGCGAGTGACGTTACCACCTAGCGATTTGATCTTGTCGCATGCTGCGTAAATATCGTCTACACCCAATGCCAGATGACCAAACGCGCTGCCCATCTCGTACTCATTCGTATCCCAATTGTACGTTAGCTCGATCGTCGTACCACCTTGCTCGTAGCCAACAAAAACCAATGTGTAGCGGTAGTCTTTGTTTTCATGGCGTTCAAGTTCCGTCATTCCCAATACCTTGGTGTAGAACTCGATAGACTTGTCTAAATCAGTAACTCGGATCATTGTGTGTAGGAATTTCATATTTCGCCCTTATTAGCACCACAAACATGGCGCCATTATTATTTTGAGTGGAGGTTATCCACTAATCTCTGAGTGAAATAATACGATTCAGCGAGGAACTAAGGAAATTATCAAAAATTCTTAATATGATAATTTTTTGTTATGAGTTTTATGGCTAGATCGAACTCAATGACACAAAAAAGGGAAGCCAATACTTCCCTTCGAGTTAGACTCTCAACTAAAACCGTAAACGCCTATCTTTAAGAGTTTTCGACATTGCATCAGACGTATTAATCACTTGTTCTCTGAACCATTTATGAGCAGGGTCGCTATTCTGCTTCTTCAACCAAATCAGGTAGTGAGACATTTGCTCATAATCAAAAGGAGGCTTAAAGAGTTGTAAGCCGAGCCTCTCTTGGAACTGCAGAGCCATAGAGAGTGGGACTACCGTGATATAATCCGACTGACTACACAGCAAAATATTGCTAAACAGCGACCGTCCGTGAAATGCGATTTTGCGTTTGGTTAAATCCAAAGAAGTATAATGACTCAAGCTGCGAACTTTACGTCGCGTTCTGTCTAATACGGCATGCTTTTCACTCATGAACTGCGCTTCGCTGATCTCACCTTGAATGCGAGGGTGCCCCGAACGGCACACGATGGCAAAGTCTCCCTGATACAGGGTTTCACTCGCAATACTTGGGTGTTCAGGAACCACTATCTCAATCATGGCATCGAACTCTTGCGTCAAAAGATCTTCATAGATGCGATCATCACTGTCTGGTTGATCAAAGACTTCTAGCGACAAATTTTGATTGGGAAGCGCCGCAAAGCTGTCGAGCAGTACCCACTGAAGATGTTCGGGACAAGAAATAACAAACTTACGTTCAGAGACTTGCTCATCAAAGCTAGCCATCGATTGAAACACGCCATTCAATTCATTGATCGGCGCTTTGATCTGTTCATACAAACTTTGGGCATAGGATGTGGGCACAACACCACGTCCTTTTCGAACAAAAAGCTCTTGGCCAATCTCTTTTTTTAGGCGTGCTAATGCGGTACTGATGGTCGATTGATTGGTACTGAGTTGATCCGCGGCCTTACTTAAACTGCCCTGCTCCATCACCGCAGAAAACACGGCAAGTAGGTTGAAGTTGGGGATGTCGTTACTCATATATCATTACTCATATATCATTACTCATTAGGCGACCATAAATACTATGCTATCGTAAAAACGATAGAACATACAATTGTCTCGCTTTTCATGACACTTTGTTCAACGCATTGGGATATACATTTGACCAATAATAGCTACAATATTTTTAATTCAACATTCAACAAAGACTTCTTTTCTAACAACTATACTCATACATTTGACATATCATTAATATAGCTTGCAAATACTCAGTGAATAACTCCCTTTACGGACCAAACTTATTATCAGTCATATATATTTCATCATTCATATCCATCACTCTTTCTAGTGTAAAAAATGTGTAAAAATATCAATTTCAATAAATTACTTACTGATGATTTTATTAATCATTTCCTTGATCCAAACCAAGTTAATGAACAATGTTTTCTATGTCTATATGAGCCTTTTCAAATAAATCGACCTACCGATTTAGAGTTATAACTACTAATCGTAATTACGATATTATCAAATCGTAATTCTGGGTAGATACTGGTCAAAACTCTTCCTATTATCCTGCTAACAAATCAATTATCAGCCCAAACAGAAAACTGACAAATGTTTTACTTTGGTATGTCAATTGTCATGGAAGAGCCCCTCGATTGCCGAGGTAATACACGTAATAAAGACAGTCGCTGAAAAGCCGCACGAATATTAATTCGAACGCCTCATAGCCATCTAATTTACGTCTGCTGACAAATAATAGAGATTGATTTGTAGAGGAGCATATTCGCTTCTTGATACCGAGAATCGGTTGTCTGGACTGAGCAATATCACTTTAAATGTCATCTATTACTTTTGTTTATTATGAGCACCAATCTACCCACATAATAAACATCTACTTTTTAAGATGTCATTAAAGGTGACTTCTAGGCTGCAAATTCTCTCTTCTTATTGATGTAGGTTGAGATATGAACTTTATAAAAATCGTTTTCCTGAAGATCTGGGCCGTTGCTATGGTCTTGATTAAATTCTGCCTGTTTATGGCGGTGATGTTTGCTGGTGCATGGGCTCTTGCACCATTGGGCACTATCCATTCTAAAGACATCGACATGTCTCAATTCAACAACCATCCCAATGAAATGATGATGAACTTCTTCCAGATGGAGTACTTCTCTGGTTACTTGTTTTCAGTGACAATTGCTGTGGTATTAGCCGGTGTTTACGGCATGTGGCAGTTGCATGAACTGGGTGTACATAAAGCAAAAGAGCACAAAAGCGCTCACGTACAGATCGTGTTTGCACTGTCACTTTGCGGACTCTTCATCAGCAAAACATTCTGGGTTATCGCGTTGGTTATCGCGTTGGCGAACTGGAAACATATTGGTCAATCACTGAGTGATGTTATTCGCCGTGGTGTACAACCTAAACAAGACGCGGCCAATACAGAGACAGCTGCAGTCCACGTATCACCTGAACAATCGGTAACAGAGCCGTCTCAAACGAATCAGTCTCAAACACAACAGTCTCCAGTAGAGCAATCTTCAAAAGAACAGTCTTCAGAAGAAAAGGCTCCAACAAAACCATCCCCTACAGAAAAAGAGGTCGCATAATGAAAGAGATGATGATTCCATACATCCTAATTGTATGGTCACTGTTTGCGACAGGCGCACTTAAGAAGAACTTCAAAAACTACACGTGGGCTGCCATTGGCGGTGTAACGATTCTTGCGATATTAGCGGTTATCTCTCGCTTGTGGGCACCCGTTGATTTAACGAACTCAACCACAGTGAAAGCACCACACGCGGTGATGTCACCTATCTTTGGCCAGCAGATCGACCAAGTGCTTGTTGAGCACAACCAAATGGTTAAAGAAGGCGACGTAATTTACACACTCGTCGACATTGACTCTGCCGCCGACAAAGCAAAGATCGAATCTTCAATTATTCAGAAAGAAGAAGAGATCAAGCAAATGAATCGCGACTTAGAGCGTGCTGAAACGTCACCTGAAATCTTCAATATGCGTGACGTAGAAAAGTATGACTCCGATCTTCGAGTGCTGCACGCTGAACTTGTGTCGTTAAAAGCCGACCTACAAAAAGTAAATTGGGCGCAAGAGAAGAAAACCATTAGGGCTGAATTTGATGGTCAGGTTTCGATAGTGAATATTGCTGAAGGTTCTGTAATGGGTAACATGCACCTCTACAACACCAGCAAAAAATTCCTTGAGATGCGTATTTCAGACCAAACTTACGGCTATGTTCAAGTAGGAGACTTCGCAGAGTTCTTCGTTGATGCTTACCCAGGGCATGTGTTCCGAGCAAAAGTACACAGCTTTAATGCAGGTACCGGTGAGTCGAGTATTTCTCCGCTTCAGGGACCACAAAGCGTCGGTCAACACGTGGTAAGAAACGGTAATGGTTTAGGTCGTACTATCGTACTTGAGATCATCGAACCTGAAGGTTACAACATCCCTATAGGTTCAACTGGCGCGGCTTGGATTTCTGCTGAGAAACCACATCCGTTCTGGGGCTTCATTGATGTAATCGGCGCAGCAACGGTTCGCCTACAATCTTACAAGTCATACTTAGGTGCTTGGTAAGTACTGAGGTTCTCGGTAAGTATTAAGGTTCTCGGTAAACACTTATATAACAGCCATTAGTTCCAAATTAAATGCCCTGAATTTCAGGGCATTTTTGTATCTGTTACAAGCCCCACTTACTAATTGATTTAGATCAATATAAATCGTCATTACAATCATTAGATAAATAAATCATCGAAAAAACGATATATCGATATCCTATTAGCGCGTAGATAGCGACCTTTCCCACCTCTATCATTTGGCTCAAGAAATCCAATTCCTGTATCCAAAATAAGGTCACTACCATGACTAATACATTCAAAAAAATGGCACTTCCTGTTGCTGTTGCGAGCGCTCTATTTGCTTCTAGTTTTGCATCTGCAACTCCAACTGTAGAAGCGACATCGAAAATAGGCCAAGAACTTCAGACAGCAAATGCTGCGCAATACCAAAACATTGACCTTGATGCTCGCTACAAGAGCGAGGTTCTATTCGAACACAAGTCAAACCTATTCTGGGGCAAAGGCGAGCGCATCCAAGTTGTATCGAAAACGGGCGACTCTCTGGCTTACACAGAAGAATCTGATCACGTACATCCAACGCTAACGAAACACGGTCGTAAAATGGACCAAGCGGTTATCCAAGTCGATGACAATGTTTACTTAGCTTACGGTTTCGGCCTAGATACTCCTGTCATGATTGAAGGCGATGACGGTATCATCATTGTCGATCCAGGCGAATCTGTTCAAATGGCAGAAGCAGCAAAAGCGCAATTCCGCCAGATTACCGATAAACCTGTCACTGCGATTATTTACTCTCACAACCACATTGACCACATCTCTGGTGTTCGTGCATGGACAACCGATGAGAAAGTAGCTTCTGGTGAAGTTAAGATCATCGCTCAAGAAGGCCTAACTGAAGCAGTAGCAAACTGGTCTTCAAACCTAGGTACTCTATTTGGTCACCGCACCTCTTACACTGGCGCGAAACACGTTGAAGAAGGTGAACACGGCACAGTAAACGATGGTCTTGGTCCACGTTTCATGCAAGGCGATATCTCTTTCATCGAACCAAACACACTTATTGAAGCAAATGCTACGCTAGACATCACTATCTCTGGCGTACGTATGCAAATCGTGAACGTACCGTCTGAAACTAAAGATGAAGTCGTGGTTTACCTACCTGAACAGAAAATTTTGCATGCAGCAGAGGTTCTACAGGGTGAAAACTTCCCGAACCTACACACGATTCGTGGTACTAAGTTCCGCGATCCGAGCATGTGGTTCAAAGGCATTGACGTAATGCGTCAATTCGATACAGAGATCATGATCAACTCTCATGGTCGCCCTGTTGAAGGTAAAGAAGCGGTAGCCGATGTACTAACCGCTTATCGCGATGCGATTCAATACACACACGACCAAACGATTCGTCACATGAACAAGGGTCTAACACCTGACGAGCTTGTTGAAGTCGTTAAGCTACCTAAACACCTTGCCGACCACCCTTGGTTGGGTGAGCATTACGGTACCGTTGCACACGCTGTTCGCCAAATTTACGTAGGCTACAACGGTTTCTTCGAAGCCGATCCGTGGCAACTAGAGCCAATGGCTTATGAGCAGCGTGCTAAAGCTTTCGTAGAAATCATGGGCGGTCGTGACAACATCATCGACACAGCAAAAGCGGCGATGAAAGCAGAGAACTACACCTTTGCAGCAGAGATTCTTTCTTACCCAATCACAGTAAACAAAGATGACATGGAAGCACGCTTACTGAAAGCACAAGCTTACAAAGCATGGTCTGCCGATCAAGTGAACATCAACTGGCGCAACTGGGCATTGAATGCTGCAGCTGAACTAGAAGGTACTCGTGATTTCTCTAACATGATCAGCTTTGCTTCTGTAGACGTACTAACTGCCCTACCAAGTAAGCAGATCTTCGATATGATGACGTCGACGCTAATCGCAGAAAACACGCTAGATGTGAACACTGCGCTAACGTACAACTTCTCTGATACGAATGAATCATTCACTATCGAAGTTCGTAACGGCATTGCACAGCTTCATGAAACAGCACTAGAAGGCGCTGATGTTCAAATCAACACTTCTCGTCAAGTATTGAACCAAATCTTGATGGCTGGTCCAAATGCTCAGCAAGTGATTGGTACCAACATGCAGTCTGGCGCGTTTAAGTTCTCGAATGGCGACATTCAAGCCTTTGGCCTATTCATGAGCTACTTCGATAAATCAATGTCTCCTGAAGAGATCATGCTCATCGTTCGTTAACTGACGCACGTTAGTTAAAGGCTCGCTAGGATAGCAAGCGGATAAATATAGGGACCCTCGTGGTCCCTTTTCCTTATTGCTTATTGCTTATTGCTTATTGTGTGTTTTTTAATCTCATCCGCTCACATCAACTTTAATGATGACGTGATGGGAAATTTACTCGTTCAATTTAAGGTTTCTAGATGCTAAAACGTTTCGCTCTGCTACTTTCACTCAGTTCATCTCTGGTTTTTGCCTGCGGCCTACATCAGGATACTGGGCTTAGCTTGATCACCGAACCGGGCTCACTCGAAGTATTTGGCAACATCATTAATGCACGACAAGATGACGAATTTGGCAATTTAAATAAGCCTGACCATTTCCGCCTTTTTGCAATCCAAGCAGCACTTGGCAAAGAGCATCCAAACAAAATTGAGTTCAACTTATTCGAAGCAATTAAAGGTCACTACAGCCAAGTGAAGTTTGAGAAGGGTGTCGATGTGTCAGGCAGAGATACATTGCCAACCGAGGAAGATTTACTTCTGATCACAGAGTTAGACGTGTTCGATGCGCTAGCAACAGGAACCATTTCTTGGGATCAAGCAAGCTTACAACGTTTAATCGTCATCAACGGACCGCAAGATAAACGCGAGCAATTAGAAGCTTGGTTCAATGATATTTTTGAGGGGTAATAGCGAAAACCTAAGTAATTCAAGGCTGAATAGTTGAAGGGGGAACAACAAAGAAAAATAAGACAGACGACAAACACAAACAATAAAAAGTCGTCAAACCCTCGGACTTCAAACATTGAGGGTTCAACGACAAACTTAAATCAAAAAATTGCAGGCAATGGAATCAACTCCAGCCCAAGCACACCACTGATGCTCATCACCACCAGCAAAGACACCTTAAACACTGTCTTTGACCACTGGATATAGTTGAGGCAATCGACCTTACGAAATGTCACTTTGGTCCACATAAAGCAAACCGCCGCCGACACCGCGAGGTATTCATAACCTGCTTCCCCGAGTAGGAACAGCGCCAATGATACTGCACCAAACGCTACCACATAGGCTTTCATGTGTTGATGCGCTTTGTCGACGCCCTCTTTCACCGGTAACACGGGAATGCCTGCATCTCGATAATCTTGAAGGCGGAACATCGCGATCGCGTACGAGTGTGGCATTTGCCATAAACAGAACATCGCGAACAACAAAACCGCTTCAAGGCTGATGTAATTCGTCACCGCCAAGTAACCTACCAATGGCGGAACTGCGCCAGAGATACTGCCGACTAAAGTGCCGTAAACCGATGTACGCTTGTACCACATGGTGTAGAAAAAGACGTAAAACACATAGCCAAGCAACACCATGACCGCAGAGATCGGATTAGCGAACTGAAACAGCAGCGCTGTGCCTGCTAGCAGTAAAACCAAGGCATAGACGAACGCGACGTCTGTATTGATGTTGCCCTGAACCAATTCTCGATTTTGTGTGCGCTTCATCTTCTGGTCGATGTCTCGATCAAAGATGTTGTTCACAACACAACCTGATGCAATCACAAGTCCCACACCCGCCAATGTTGTCAGTAACAACATCGCGCTGGCAGGTTCTGTTTTTGCGGCGAGGAAGAACCCCGCCGCAACAGAAATCAGGTTGCCGAAAATGATGCCCGGTTTGGTGATAGACAGATATCTTTTCAGCATACCCTAGCCTACAACTTCATGTTGACGTTCATGTTGTAGATGATCCATACCGAACCAGCGATAAGAATCAATACAACGATGGCGGTAAACATCAGTGACACCAAGTTCCAACGCCCATCGGAAGATTTCGCTTCCATGTGCAAGAAGTACTTAAAGTGGACAAAGATTTGTACCAGCGCACAACCGAACAAGATCACATAAGTTTCCGCGCTTGGTAGCGCATGTGCCCACACGATGTAGAACGGAATAATGGTGAGAATCAGTGACGCAATAAAGCCTTTCACATAATCCGTTGCACCGCTATCTAGATGCTGCTCCATTACATCACCCCCATTAAGTACACGATAGTAAATACACAAATCCAAACGATATCAAGGAAATGCCAGAACAGGCTTAAGCACTGGAAACGCATCGACATGTTATCGTTCAAGCCTTTGGTTGAAAGCTGGTGATACGCCACCGCCATCCAGATAAGACCGAACGTTACGTGCAAACCGTGTGTGCCAACCAAGGTAAAGAACGCAGAAAGAAACGCACTCTCTTGAGGGCCATAACCTTCTGCGATCAAGTGATGGAACTCATACACTTCCATACAGATAAAGGCTAAACCCAGAACGAAAGTGACTTTTATCCATCGCTTCAGTCCGGTAACGTCTTTACGCTTCATCGCAATCATGCCAAAACCGAAGGTGATACTACTGAACAGCAGCATCATGGTTTCGACAAACACGAACGGCAGTTCAAAGATGTCTTTACCTGTCGGCCCTGCAATTGATCCACTCTCAAGCACGGCATAAGTCGCGAAAAGCGTGGCAAACAGGACACAGTCACTCATCAAGTAAACCCAGAAGCCAAACAACTTGTTGCCCGCAGCTTCGTGGTGATGATCATGCGAGTGTGCAAGATCATAAGTGTGTGACGGAGTATTAGCTTGCATACGTCGTCTCCAAGTCATCTTTATTGTCGTTGTTATCACTGTCACCGTCAGCACTGTTACCACGACCAGAATGGTCGCCTTTCACTGACTGTTTCTTTGCTTCTTCAAGCTGTGCACGTCGAGCCGCTTCAATCGCTTTGATCTCTTCAACTTCCACGTAGTAATCCACATCGTCGTTGTAGCTATGTTGAATACACGTCACCACGATGCCCACCAAGCTTGCTGCCGCTAGCCACCAGATGTACCAGATCATTGCGAAGCCAAATGCCAACGCCCATGCAGACACATAAATGCCTGTTGGTGTGTTCTTCGGCATATGAATACGTTCGTATTCTTCTTCCTGAGTTGGATCAAACTCACCACTTTGCTTTTGATACCAGAACGAATCGATCTCATCGCCCTTAGGCAATTTTGCAAAGTTATAGAACGGTGGTGGTGAAGACGTTGCCCATTCAAAAGTACGTCCGCCCCATGGGTCACCCGTTAGATCTCGGTTTTGGTCGCGGTCACGAACACTCACGTAAATCTGAACGAATTGACAAACAACACCCATCGCAATCACGCCCGTACCTGCAGCCGCAACCGCCAGTAGTGGGAAGAACTCAGGGTTAATGTCTTGGCTCAAACGACGCGTCATGCCCATAAAACCCAGAGCGTAAAGCGGCAAGAACGCCATCAAGAAACCGATGATCCAGCAGTAGAATGCGCGTTTACCCCAAAGCTCGTTCAGAGTGAAACCGGTCGCTTTCGGGAACCAATAACCAATCGCAGCAAAACAACCGAAGACAACACCACCGATGATTACGTTGTGGAAGTGAGCAATCAGGAATACTGAGTTATGCAGAATGAAATCCGCACCCGGAACCGCCATCAATACGCCCGTCATACCACCTACAGTAAAGGTGATTAGGAAACCGACCGTCCACATCATTGGTGTGGTGAAGCGGATACGACCTTTGTACATGGTGAATAGCCAGTTGAAGATCTTAACCCCAGTTGGGATAGAGATAATCATGGTCGCGATGCCGAAGAAGGCATTCACATTGGCGCCAGAACCCATGGTGAAGAAGTGATGCAGCCAAACCACAAACGCCAAAATAGTGATAGCAATCGTCGCCCATACCAACGAGGTATAACCAAACAGTTTTTTGCGTGAGAAGGTTGCAGTCACTTCGGAAAACACACCGAAGATAGGCAAGATCAGGATGTACACCTCAGGGTGTCCCCATGCCCAAATCAGATTCACATACATCATCACGTTGCCACCAAGGTCATTGGTGAAGAAGTGCGTGCCGATGTATCTATCCAAAGTCAGTAACGCGATGGTGACCGTTAGGATTGGGAAAGAAATGATGATCAGGATGTTGGCACACAGAGATGCCCAAGTGAACACTGGCATCTTCATCATTGGCATAGATGGAGTACGCATGCGCAAAATAGTCGCGAAGAAGTTCACACCTGTTAACGTGGTACCCACACCGGATATTTGCAGCGCCCATATCCAATAATCGACCCCGACTCCCGGACTTGCCTCAATACCGGAAAGCGGCGGATACGCCAACCAACCCGTACGACCAAATTCACCTAAGCCCAGTGACATGTTGGTTAGGATGATACCCACCACAAACAGCCAGAAGCTCAGGTTGTTCAAGTAAGGGAATGCAACATCACGAGCACCAATTTGCAGCGGCACGATGATGTTCATCAGGCCGATAACCAAAGGCATCGCAACGAAGAAAATCATGATCACACCGTGAGCCGTGAAGATCTGGTCATAGTGATGTGGCGGTAAATAGCCTGTCTCACCCGCTGCGGATAGCAATTGCTGACTACGCATCATGACGGCATCAGCAAAGCCACGAACTAACATCACCATCGCGACTGCAATGTACATGAAGCCTAGTTTTTTATGGTCTACAGAAGTAAACCATTCATTCCAAAGGTATTGCCACTTACCGGCTTTTGTTACCGCATACACCACTAACCCACCCACTAAAGCGATCATGGTTAACGTGAACAAAATAATGGGTTCGTGGTAGGGAATTGAGTCTAGAGTTAATCTTCCAAACATGACGATTATCCTTGGGTTTCCGGCAAACAGTTCATTGAACCAGGGTGCTGGGTCACAACATCAGTGAATAAAAATGGTGGGATACTGGAGAACAGAGTCACAGGTTCAGCCACACTCGGCGCAGCCAAAGAACGGAATTGCTCCCAGTCTTCAATACGGTCCGGGCTTGCTTTCACTTTTTCCACCCAGTTTAGAAACGCCACTTGATCAGGCATGGCTGATGCGGTGAATTTCATTTGAGAGAACCCTTTACCACTGTAGTTCGATGCAAAACCTTTGAAGTCACCTTCGTGGTTCGCGATCAAATTCAGCTTGGTCACCATTCCCGGCATCGCGTAGATCTGCGAGCCAAGACGCGGGATAAAGAACGCGTTCATGATGTTGTCTGAAGTCAGCTTAAACGTCACCGGTACATCTTTCGGGAACGCAACATAGTTAACCGTCGCAATGTTTTGCTCCGGATAGATGAACAGCCACTTCCAGTCCAGAGAGACCACTTCGATCACCATAGGCTTAACGTCACTCACCAGAGGCTTTGAAGGCTCTAGTTCGTGTGTTGAACGCCAAGTGATGGTGGCCAGAATCGCGATAATGATGATTGGAATCGTCCATACCACTATTTCAATCTTGGTTGAGTGCGCCCAGTCAGGTGCATACTCTTCTGTGGTGTTGCTTTCGCGGTATCTATAAGCAAAATAGATGGTCATCAGAATCACGGGAATGACGACAATCAGCATCAGTAACAGAGCCGTGATAATCAGCTCTTTTTCCTGAACGCCAACGCTACCTTTTGGGTCGAGCAATGCGGAGTTACATCCTTCGAGCATCAGGACGGTTCCCACCAAACCAATCCTCGACAGATTTGCTCTCGATAAAATGCGTTTATATCTTGAAGCTTCCATTAACTTTCTCGATGGTTATCCAGCCTCAGAACGAACGCCCGAGTACTGGTTATCATGGTCATTAGAATATTTATGTGTTGAGCATGTGAAACACCGTACCTCAAAGGGAAGTCCAATTTAGTCTGGTCACGCGCAGTCAAAACAAGATTGCAGCGAGTCAAAACAGCATTGCTGCTGAGCTAAAACATAGCCACAAGGTTAAAACCACACAGAAAGCATGACTTAATTGTTACACTTTGAAACACATTGTTACATTTGGCGCATTATGAGGAGTTAAAATTGAAAGCTCACCAAACAAACTTGGAAACTAACCTTTCATTTATGAAGGCGAAAGATCAGAAAAAGAATGCAATTCAGACACACGACATTGGCGTGCCACACGGATGAAACCAGTGCTGGTAAGGGATTTACAAGAGGTCGATAAACGCTAATCCAAGAACAAGATACACGGAAAATCCGGGGTACATTAGAAAGAGCGAATAAAGAGAAGTGTGATAGGAATCTAAATTATGAATTCACATACCATTTACATGGTATTCACCCGTAAGATTATTTAACATCACCAATCATTCATCAGTGAGATATCTGAGTGTTGGCCGATGCAATATTGTGGTAAGTCGATAGTCTTATAAACGTAAAAAGATAAGAAAAATGGAGAGTTTGAGGTGAATTCAAAGAGAAAACAACGCCATAATCAAGCTAAACACAGCTCGATTATGGCGAGTTAAAGATAACTTACACGGCTTGATTAGCGATGGTTTTTCGCTGATTTCGAGTCATCAAGTGATAAACCACAGGCACAAAATAGAACGAGATAAGCGTGGTTAACACGGTACCGCCCACAATCGCGACCGCAAACGGAGGCCAAAAACCACCGCCCGCGATGATCAACGGCATAAAGCCCCCAACCGTAGTAATCGTTGTTGAACTGATGTGTCGAGTACACGACATCACCGCCTCTACCACCGCATCCACATTGCCTGATGAAGCTTGTTCATCGAGTTTCAATTCCGTCAGAATTACGATGGCGGCGTTAATCGCTAAGCCCGCAATCCCCAGCATGGCGATGATCACCGTAAAACCAAATGGGTAACCGAAGATCCACACCGACAATAACCCGAGGCCACCAGCCAATCCTGCTACCATGAAGATGATGCTACTCATTCGGAACGAATTGAACGACATCACCACCACTAACACCATCAATACCACCACGACTGCGACATTTGAGATGAGACTGTTGACTGAATTGTCTCGTTCAGCGGATTCGCCACCAAAACCAACCGTGTAACCAGACGGAATTTCATAGCTTTCTAAGCGTTTTTGGAATTCGTTAAGCACGGTTTGAGGTAAAACACCCGCTTCAATGTAACCCTCGATGGTATTCACACGCTGCCCGTTACGACGAGTAATCGCACCACGACTCGTCGTCAGTTCAAGCTCGGCTAAGGTAGACACATTGATACCGGTTGAGTAGACGTCTGAACTAATCGGCAAACGAATATTACTCAGGTGCGAAAGATCCTCACGAGCCTCATCCGCGACACGAACACGAATCGGCACCGATTCACTGCCCTCAATCACAGAGCCACTTTCACGACCTGTCAGCGTGGTTTGCAGCATGCCAGCAAACTGGTTTAATGAAATACCGTTGAGTTTCGCGGTATCTTCATCGACCTTCAACCACACCTTCGGCGTACCCGGTTGCAGTGTTTCCCTTGTGTGAGTCACATGAGGCACACCTGCCAGAATCAAGCGCACATCCTCACCAATCGCTTTCAACGTATCGAGGTTTTCACCATACACACGCAACTCAACAGGCGCGGTAAATGGAGGCCCTTGATTAAGCTTTCGTACCAAGATCTGCGCCTGTGGTACTTCTTTATCTAACACCTTTTGAAGTTCTGGAATTAGCGCATTGGCTTGATCAAAGTTTTCTGTTTTCACCATCGCTTGCGAGAAGTACGGCGCGTTGTTTTGTCTAGCTTGTAGGTTGTAATAAAACGATGGAAAATTTGCGCCCACCAGCCAATCAATGCGCTCGACTTCAGGGTAACGATGAATAACATCGTCGATTTTTTCAGAGGTATTTTTAGTGGCATAAATGCTCGCTTGCGGTGGCATGTAAACCTGAATCTCAAACATGTCTCGGTCTGATGGCGGGAAGAATTGCTCAGTCAGCTGAGACATACTCCAGTAACCGGTAAACGGTACCAATAACACCAAAGCAATCGTGATGATTGGATGCGTCACACCAAAACGGACAGAAGACGAGAACCAACGCGTCAAAGCCGGGATTCTCAAACCCGTCATGTACCAATGGTGCTGCCCTTTCTTATCGACATCACTGAGTTGTTTCGGCAATAGCTTGGTCGCTAAGCCTGCGATTAAGGTGTGCGAGATGATGTAAGAGCCGATCAATGAGAAAGAAACGGTAATCGCAATACCACCGACAAATTCACCCGATGCACCCGGCATCAAGATAATCGGAGCAAACGCCAACACGGTAGTTAAGGTTGAGCCTAATAACGGCACCCATAAATGCTTCAATGCATTCATGGTCGCTTCAGCGCGCTGTTGCCCTTTCAAACGATAAGCTTGAATGGTATCGACCATCACCACCGCGTTATCAACCATGATCCCGAGCGCCACAATTAGGCCTGTCACCGACATTTGGTTAATCGGTACACCGGTCATTTTCATGATCGACAAGGTCAATAATGAGGTTAACGGTAGAGAAATGGCGACTAAGATCGCGGCACGTACGCCTAAAGTGACAAACAGCACAATCAAAATCAGACCGAAACCGATCATCAAGCTTTTGCCTAAATCGTCTAAGCGAGTCTCGGTATAACCTTGCTGATTAAACAGCACTGTCACCTTAACGTTACTTGGTAACTCTTGCTCAAATTTACCAATCAGAGCATTAGCTCGCGACGTCCAATTATCAACTCGCAAATCAGGATGCATTCTTGCCGCGACAATCACACCCGGCTCACCATCAATAATGGCAATCTGGTCTTGTGGGGTTTTCTCACCACGTTTCACAGAAGCAATGTCTTCCATACGGATGATGTGACCTTTGCTATCAGTGGCTATTGGCACTTGTTTAATACGTTCAATGGAATCAAGTTCAGACTTAATCTCTAAGCCAAAGCGAGAATACGCACTGACTAATTCACCGGCAGAGTTTTTAGCATCCGCTCCTTCAAGAGACTCTGCAATATTGGCACTTGAACGCCCAAGGGCAGCAGCGTCTGCGGTGCGTAAACTGATTTGAATCTCTTCTTGTGGCATCCCGTATTCGTCAACGAATTCAGTACCCGATAAGGTTCTCAACCGTTTGGCTAACTCTTTGGCATAACGGGCAAGCGTCAGTCGATCCGGCTCACCTGCACCAGACCAAGTCAGCGCGGTAATCGTGGTAAAGGCATAGGTGTGGTCGCTGTCGAGATCGGGAGAATGAGAGCCCGCTGGCAAAATAGATTCGATGTCAGATAGCTTGTCACGAGCTTGAGACCAAACTGGCTCAGGCTCGGTAATCACATCATTGAGTTCCAAAGTAACAATCGACACACCCGGTCTTGACGTCGAGCTGACGAGTTTAACCTCACTCAGCTCACGCAGTTTGTTCTCGATGACCTCGGTGACCAAGGTTTCAACACGCTCAGCACTGGCGCCGGGGAAGCTCGTTGTGATGTTCGCGTAGCGGTTGATGATTACCGGATCTTCTGCACGTGGCAACGTCATGAACGCAGAAATACCACTCACCATCAGCAGTGCGGTAATTAAGATAAGCAATCGAGTGTTAGAAATAGTCTCTATGATTTTCATACTATTTCCTATTCAGCAGTAACGCTGGCTGGCTTCACGGTTTGGCCGGGAACCAAACGATGTAAACCACTGGATATCACCTGCTCGCCTTCGCTGATTGCACCGCTAACGTAGGCTTGTTGGTTGTTGGCAAACAACACCTGCACGCTTCGACGTTCAACCTTATTATCTTCACCAATAACGAAGATATTCCACACACCACGTAAACCATCTATCAAACCCGTGAGTGGAACCCAGTAACCTTGGTCATCAATTTGCTCATCAAACTTAAGATAAGCAAGCTGCCCTTCTAATACTGAAGCTTGTTCAGGAAAAAGGTAACGTAAACCGACACTGCGAGACCGAGTGTCAACCATCGCCCCAGGGTTCAGCAGAGTCACAGAGAAATCATCTCGCCCGACACGAATACTTGGTGCGGAAAGTGAAGTAACCTTTTTCATTTGATGGGCAGGAATACCGATGAAGGCTTCTTTCCCTTCAGAGGCAAGCAAAGTCAGAGTTGGATTACCCACATTCACTACATCTCCCAAAGAGACAAAACGCGTTGCAATAGTGCCCGAATAAGGCGCAAGAATTGTCGATTTCACTAGCTTCAATTGATTGCCTTTTACGGAGGCACCAATACGCAGCAAGTTAGCCTGCAATACGCGTTGCTCACTAGTCAGCGAGTCAATTTCCGCCTCAGCACTGAAGCCTTTAGCTTTCAATGAACGCTGACGTTTAAGGTTCGCTGCAACAAGGCTCAACTGAGCTTTGACTTCTTCAGCTTGAGCTTTCAACTGACTAGATTCAGTTTCCAAAAGTTGGGTATCCAATCGAATCAACGACTGACCCGTTGTGACTGTGTCACCGACATCCACCAGAATCTCGTTTACTTTGCCCGCCAGTTCGAAACCTAAATTAGCCTGTTGACCCGCCTTAACCACACCGACATATTCGCGTTGTACTGCATAAGAGGAAGACAGCGCCAAGGCCATCGTTTCCACGGTTAAAATGGTTTGGACGCTCGATGCCGTTTCAGCGGTTGAATCAACCGACTCTTGGGCTTGTTCCTTTTCACCACATCCAACAAGAAAAGCCGACAACGCCACTGCCACTGCGCTTCCCTTCATCAATTTATACATACGTACTGTTCCTATGCGGTACTCAATTATGTTCTTTTTTTAGACTAACCAAATCAAACTAGACTGTCTAGTTTGATTGTGTTAAAAATAAGTTTCATCGTTAATGATTGATAAAACCATCACAAAAAGCATAATGCTTAGCGTAAAACGAGACACATAGAACTGAGCACCAACAGGCACCAAGCAACGAGACAAACTAGGTAACGAGACAACACTAAGTAACGAGAAGCAAGCACGTGACTAAAATCATCAAGAGTGAACAGAAGAGATCGCAGATCTTAACCGCAGCCAGCCAACTTTTCTCTGAACATGGCTTCAAGATCAATATGGATCAGATAGCCAAAGCAGCGAACGTTTCCAAGCAAACGGTCTACTCTCACTTTAAAAACAAAGACGAACTTTTCGAAACCTGCATGCAAACCAAGTGTGCGGAGCGAGAACTCAGTCCTGCTGCCTTTAATATGGATGCAGCGGTGGGTGATGAGTTGGTGAAATTTGGTGTGAAATTTCAGGATTTGTTACTTGATGAGCAATCTAGACAAACCTTCCAAAATGCCATTAGCCAAGCGAATACGCATCCAGAGATCGCCTCAATCTATTTAGAAACTGGGCCTCAGAAAACCACAAAATTACTCGCCGATTACCTACAGTCGAAAATAGAATCTGGTGATCTCACACTGTCGACATCAAGCTCGCCAGTCATTGCTGCACGCCAACTGTTGCTGATGTTTCACGGCAAATCGGCGTATTGGGGATTCTTCGGACACGATAGCGGTGAGTCACAAGATGAAAGACTTCACTACACGCGTGAATGTGTCGCACTATTCTTAAACGGCAACCAACCTCGTTAATAGCTCATAGCTAAGTTTCTCATAGCACCTAGTCCGCATTCTGGGCTGATTCAAGAAGCAGTTCATAGAAACGATTAGCAGCAGGGCCTGTCTTGGCTCCTTTTGGCAAAGTCAGGTGCAGCGGAACGTGATACCCACTGCCATTTTCGACATTCAACACAGTGAGCTTGTCACTTCCTCGACTTTCAACAATGTGCTTAGGCAATCGGCAATAGCCCACACCCTGCCCTACCGCGCCAAACGCATGGTCGAAATTATCCACCGTAATACGCTGACTCGACTTCAACCACCCTACATCCTTTTTCTCACCTTGTTTTTTACTGCCTTGACTAGCTTGAGCACCTAAATCTCTCACCACAATTTGTGGAAGAGACGACAGCTGATTAAGCGATATGGATGACATGCTAGCTAACGGGTGCGAGCAAGCAACGACAGGCTCCATCATCGTAAAACCAAAGGCTTCAGCAGGATAATTGGTGATCGGTAAGTTGATAATGGCAACATCAACCAATTCTTGAATGACCATTTCCGTGGTCTTAGACAATGAAGTTTCAATCACTTGTATTGATGTGGTGTTATTCTCAGCCATAAACGCAGCCATAGGTTTGTAAAGGCGCTCAAGACAACACAAATGATCAACCGCCACCACAATTTCAGACTCCATACCTTTTGCTAGCTGTTCACTGATCAACTCTAGCTCGCGAGCTTGTTCCAACATGCTACTCGCTCGGCGCAGCAGCGACTTTCCGTCTTCCGACAGTACCGCCCGACGACCTTCAACCTGAACCAAAGACACGCCCAGTTGATCTTCCAGTTTTCTCAACGCATAAATCAGCGTGGTGTGGCTCTTATTCAATTGCAGTGCCGCCGCCTGAATGCTGCCAGCCCGGTCTATCTCATAGAGTGTTTGCCATTGGTCGAGGGTGGTCTTTAATCTCATTGGTCTAAAATCCTGACAGTTATTAACTATATTATGAACTTTTCTGTCTGTTTTTTACAGGTAATATCTATTTCAACAGGCAATCAAGCCTCCTATGTTTTGCGAAATGACCATGAGTCTCAGCGCAATACCAAGTAACTGTTTGGAGAAATAACCATGAAATTATTACAAGTCGATTTTGAATTTAGCGGCCCATTTGGTGAAGAGATGTCGAACGCACTCGTTGACCTAGCAAAGTCTATTAACAACGAACCGGGTATGATCTGGAAAATCTGGACAGAAAATGAAGCTGAAAAACTGGGCGGTGGTGTCTATCTTTTTGAAGACCAACTCAGTGCAGAGACGTACCTAGCGATGCATAGCGCTCGCCTTAAACAGATGGGCGTCGACGAAGTACGTGGTGTGATTTTTGACGTTAATCAGCCTTTAACTACCATTAACAAAGGCCCAATCAACGACTAGTTAATTCGCTGAATGAAAACAAAGCGATTGAAATGAAAATAGAAACAGCGAAAGGCACGAGATAGAGAGATAACAAATGAACAATAAAACGTTTTTAGGCCTACACGGCATCATTTACGCAGGGTTTGCCTTCGCGTTGTTTTTCCTACCAACGGTCATGTGGCCTATGTACGGCGTGGAAATTAATGATAGGTACGCTTATTTTCTCTCTCAACACACCAGTATCTTCCTTGGTGGTATCGCCGCGATAAGCTGGTTATTGCGAGATATTGAGCCCGGAGTCAGTGCCAAAAAGCTCATCCAAGGTTTGGTTGTGGCCAACATGCTGGGTGCCATCATCACCCTGTATGCCGCGTTTACAGGCATTTTTGTTGGCTTCGGCTGGAGTGATCCTGCGTTCTTCCTTTCACTATCGGTGCTCAGCGTGTTGCAGGTTCGTCGACAAGGCTAGTTCATACAAAACACGAAACCAATAAAAAGGGAACAGGTGCACTCTTCATCTGTTCCTTTTTCTCAATCAACTGTCGTTAACTTCGCGCGCTCAGCTTATTTGCTGTGCTCAACGTAAATCAATTCATCAGTATTGAAGCCACGCTCTTTAGACATCGCTTTGAACTTCTCCATCACTTCTGGCGCAACCTCTGGTGTTCTTGAAAGTAACCACAAGTAGTCAGTATCTGGGCCCGAAACAAACGCGTATTGGTAGTTCTCTTTATCCAACTCGAACACCACATAAGCGCCATAGAATGGACCAAAGAACGACACCTTCAGATAGCCTTGTTCGCTGCCTTCGACAAAATACGCTTTGCCTTCCGCCTCGTTCCTTTCGCCATCTTCAGCCGAATAGCCGCGGTTAATCACCTTAACGCCACCATCATCACGCAGACTGTATTCGGCACTGATGTTGTCTAAGCCACGCTCAAACGAATGGTCTAAACGAGCCACTTCGTACCATTTCCCTAGGTATCGATCCAACTCGAACTGTTGAACGGGCTTAACCGTTTCAGGCATGCCAACGCAACCACCCAATAGAATCACACTAAGCAGCAATAATATTTTTTTCATCCTAACCTCGGCTTTTTTTTATTAGTAATGAGAGTAAGCCTTGTGAAAACATAAACTTACATCCTTGGTAATACGTTAAATCCATTTTTAAAGTTCACCTAACTGTAATTTATTCAGAATCTTATGTGAATGGTTTAGTCTGTGAATGAATCAATGGTGTTTCATTGCTATTCGATATTGAGTCGGAGTCACCTGCTTATACGATTTAAACTGGCGATTAAAGTTGGCTTGGTTGTCGTATCCCACTTTCTCCAAAATCAGATTCACTGGCAGTGAAGTATTAATCAATAAATCACACGCCACATTGAGCCTAATTTTCTTTAGCCTTTGACTAAAACTCTCGTTGTAGTGTTTTTGAAATAAGCGCCTAACGCTACTCTCACTAATGTAGAGATGCTTGGCTAAGTCATTAACCGAGATGTCGTGATTAAAATTGTTCACCAAGAAAGCTTCAACCTTGTCCAACTTATCGCTGACTTCATCTTCATCATCCGAGTTGAAGACAGGGTTAATCAACTGCACTACCTCTTGATCCTCAAGCAAAAGTGCAAACAAAGAGAACAAGGTAAGCAGTTGTTGATGTGGCGACTGGTTCATCACCTTATTCAACAATTCCGTCGCTTTCTCTGCAGTCGCGGGTGAAAACTGAAGCCCTTTCTTTGATTCTTCTAGCAATACACGTAGCGGTTCGAGCTCTCGACAGCACGCTATCAATTGCTCTATCCAATCTTTGCGAAACCAAACTACGTGCGTTTCACATATTTGCGAATCATCAGTGCTCTCGTCCGAATAGATGGCATGAGGTAAATCTGGCCCAACCAAGATCATGTGGTTGTGAAACACATCGCTTTGGTGATGCCCAATAAAGCTATGGCCAGTAAAGTGACGATGAATCGCGATCTCGTACTCTTCATGTCGGTGCCAACCATAGCTTTTACTGTTCTCGACAATTTTCTTATAGCGCCAAGACATGCCAACTCGTTGTGGCACTTTTTCCAAGTAACCTTTCATTACGATACTCAATGACCTTTTAATATTGAAAGTATACGTAACAAACCACCCAAATCAGCACATTGACTGAAAAGTATTGAACATTGCGCTGACGGTACTCTTCTCTTCGTCTCCGATAAATATACTGCAAGTGAACTTAATCAGGAGAGCAACTATGGACACTTTATTATTAAAAATTCGCGATATGATTCTTGCCACACGTCAGCAGTGGATCGGCGAGATCACCTACAACCACAATATTAAGAGTGACCACACCTGGAAATTCTATGGCTATAACTCTTATGACGAATATAAGAAAGATCTGCGTAAGAGCCTAAGACAAGAGTCGTAATGAATGGCTTATTCAAACCACAATTTATTGATTAATCGCGGTTTTTATTTGTCATTCATGTAGAGTTTCACACTTGCCACTCGCTTTCTATACTTACTAAACAGTGGAACATGGAAGACATAATAATGAACAACAAGCTCACTCTGCCATGCACTGCATGGATAGCATTACTCGCAAGCTTAACGGCCGTAGCGCCGGTTCTTGCACAAGCCAACACAGTTGTCCAAGCGCAAACAGCAGTTCAAAGCCAAAGTGCTGACCAGATTTTTACCAATGCAGATATATACGGGCATCGTGAGTCGAACTCGATCGTTACCCACAAAGGCAAGATCATCTTCATCGGTAACCAATCGCAGGCACAAACTTTTCAAGGGCAACGTACCGATGTTATCGACTTAGAAAATGCCTTTGTCCTTCCGGGATTCATTGACAACCATAACCATGTGTTTGAAGCCGCCTCAGAGCTGGGTGGCAATTGTGAACTCGACTCTGAAGCAACGTTAGAAGAGCAAATCCCCTACTTAGAAGCGTGTAAGATCAATGCTGATACCGATGGCAGAGGTTGGCTTATGGGTTATGGTTTTTCTTTAGAAGCGACGCTCGATAGCGACTCTGACTACACACCACTTGAGATCATCGATAGCATCTTCCCGGATCGCCCTGTGGTGATCATGGAGCAGACTTCACACTCGATGTGGGTCAACTCAAAAGCGCTAAAAATCGCTCGAATCAGCCAACAATCTCCGGACCCACAAGGCGGCGCTTATTTAAAAGACCAAGACAGCGGCAAACTCAATGGCATCTTATTAGACAATGCTGGCGATCAAGTGATGGAGATGGCTTGGAATAGCCAAAGCGAACTGTTTGAGCAAAGCTACCAAGGGTTAATGTTCGGACTTAAGGAAGCGGCAGCCCACGGCATCACAACCATTGGCGACGGTCGCATGTATTGGAAACGAGGTTGGTATGACGTTTGGCTAGAGGCCGAGCAAAATCAAGACTTAACGGCGCGCGTGTCGCTGCGCCCTTGGGTATACCCATCGATGGCAATACCTTCTCAATTAGAAGTCTTTGAGAAGATGTATTCCGACGATAAAAGCCGTCTGTTACTTGTCGATCAGGTGAAAATGTACAGCGATGGCATCTTCATCAATGGCACCGCCAAAACGCTCGCGCCCTACTTAGATACTTATCTTCCCCAGTCTCCTAATGGCTTGAACTATATTCCGCCAGCACAGATGAAAGATTGGCTAACTGCGCTCGAAAAAATAGGTTTTAGTGCGCACATTCATGCCATTGGTGATGGTGCCGTTCGTGAATCGCTTGATGCGATAGAAAGCATTCGCAAACAAGGTTCAACCAAACCCTACACCCTAACCCATGTCGAATTAATCAATGATGAAGATGTGCCACGCTTTCGCCAATTAGACGTAAGCGCAGATTTCCAAGTCGGCTCTGATTACGTTGCAAGGCATCAACACCAATGGGCCGAAGCTTTTCTTGGTGCTCGCCGTGCCAAAGCCATGATGAACTTAGACGCAATACTTAAGACTGATGCCAATATCACCTTAAGCAGTGACTGGAACGTACACGACATCAACCCATTGGTTGGCATCGCGAACAGCTTAATCATGGGTAAAACAGGCCTAACTGATATCTATACCGCCATCGACGCTTACACGATTAATGCCGCTTCTAGCTTGGGCATCGACGACATCACTGGATCTATTGAGGTAGGAAAATCGGCGGACTTCGCTATTCTCGACCGAGACATCACCACAGTGTCAGCAAGACAAATAGCCAAAACTCAGGTGTTGATGACGGTGTTGCGAGGAGATATGGTTTACGAAAAATAGAACCAACGAGCACGTCGAATTGGTTATCGCAACTCAAACGAAAACGAAAACGAGCCAACTTATTCAGCTGGCTCGTCTGTTATTCACATCTGTATTTTATGTTGTGTTACGCGTTGGTGTCTTTAAGCGCGTTCACATTTGAATCTTGCTTTTCATCCAGAGCAAAGTAGATCTTCGACACAATCACTTCAGCAACCAGAATCGTAAATACCACAGCGAAGAACGCTACCACGCCACCCCAAGGGCCTGTGAAGCTCACCTTGTCACCGAACATAAGGTTTATCGCTTCTAGCATGACGAATTTTGATCCAACAAGAATAATGTATGTCGACAGTGCTCGATACACCTTAGGTGCCGTTCCAGATTTCTGTTTGAAGTAATCCGCTACCTTATGTTCTAAGCCAATAGAGAGCTTCAACAATAACTGTAGCAACAACGCCGCTATCAAAGAAATAGTGAAAGATTCAATGTTGACGAAGTCCCAGTACTCATCGAAAAAGTTAAGCACTACTAAGTCCACCAGCACGGCTAACGTGTAACCTACAAATAGGCGTTGTGGTGTGTTGAACCCGTAAACTTTGTCTGATTTAGTCATTCTGTCTCTCTCTAATTTGATAAGTAGCCTTGATTTGAAATACATCTTAGCGTTCGAATAGAAGCAAAACTTACCATTTCATGACACCACTCAAAATCATTCACAACACAAATGAATCGTCATAATGTCTTCGCACCTCCACCTTCAATAATCCTGATCGACCACGTATCACTGTAAAGTAAACTGGCACTATCGAGCAAAGTGCCACTCTCGAGTAATTTGCTACTCCCAAGTAACCTTCCACTACCAACTAAAGAAAGAATAGAGACGCTAAATGGATGACCCGTATTTAAGCAATGAGTGTGTTAGTTGAAATCTTGCGTCCAATAAGACATCTTCGATGTATCTGACTTACTGACTTTGTATCCAATCCCCATCTTTGTGTGTCGGCTATTCATCACGTTTTGGCAGTGACCTTCGTGACCAGCCCAACTATTAAGACCGGCATTGTTAACTTGCCCATCACTTCGCGGACTGGTGTAACCAAAAATAGGAATCACAACCGAATTGGATGAGAGGACAAACGCATTCTGACCAGAACTGTTCACAACAAAGTGACCTTGAGCATCTCTTCGGTACTGCTCATCAGAGTTCAATTGGGCATTACTCGCCGTGTTACTATCCCAAGCGATAGGAGCTGCTGGTGGGTAGTTACCACTCGAAAACGATGAACCAAAGGCATCACAATAACGTTGTGCCGACCTCGCACAATTTGTCGAGATAACAGATTGGTACTTGATACTGTTCTGGCTTAAATCTTCCGGAATGTTCACAATTCGGCACCATTTTTCATCGGCAACGCCTTGACCGGGCATCCCCCAAATCGCACCATTCAATAATTGATTTGTATCTAGTGAAGCGAAATCGATAAGAGTGTCGCTATTAAGCTGACCTAGATCCAAATCGATCTTTCCAGATGAAGTGTTCAACTCGAAGATCGAGGCCCCAACCTCCTTAGCTGCTGCATTAATTTTATCGCGCTGTAATAATTCCCAAGAATCACCAAACCGCTCTTTTGACTGCTCTCCATAAGCTTGAGCGATAAAATCGTAAGTGGGTAGATTAGACTCCACTCCGTTCTCATCTTTGGAAACTACGCTGCCAACGGTTTTAAATTCCAACGAACTGTCGAACACCGCATCGTTAAACACATACGATCCCAAGAGCTCACTAGAACAAGCGTTGCTTTGCATATCGTATCGATATTCAGAAATTGTACCGTCCACAAGTAACTGATGACTTTTCCTTTGCGCGCTTAACCCTGCGGTTTCATAACAGTGCCAATCGTTAACAAAGTTACTGCCATTATCGATAACGATCGTTGGTACCGCGATATCCACATCAACCTTCTGAGTATCCCCACCTTTGAATGCAGGCAGTTCATTTTTAACGGTTATAGAAGAATAATTTCTGATCGGAGCCGTTGTATCGACAAAGCCTTCGATAGCAAAAATCATATTGTTGCTAAGAGCTTTAATGTCAGGCTGCTGAGAGGTAGATGATGAGTCGGGATTACTTGGATTACTTGGATTACTTGGAGCATTAGCGTTGTTAGAAGTTGTACTGTCACCTCCTGACGAACTTTCTCCGCCACAACCTGTAATAATCAGTGCTAAAAGGGCGACTGCCGAGATATTTTGTTTTTTCATGAGTTAATCCTTAACCATATATTTTTCTTGATGTAAGGATGTTGCCTCATAGAACGAACTTAAATTTCAGACCAATGTCAGAGCCCCCAAATACTGACACCGATTTAACATTTTATAAGATATTGTCAATTTAACGTTCGCCCTTTAAGTCTATGAACTAATTCAGCATTTCCCTTAAGCCTTCCGTTTTAAAGCCAGTTACAGTTCGGTAAATTGATTCTCAACACAAGGTGACGACGATTTGAAATACACCTGAACGTTCGAATAGGAAAAACTTAGAAATATAGAAAAGCACCAAAAGATAAGTCTCGTTATTGCTTGTCACCAAATGGCCATTCTTTAAATGCTGCGCCCCATATGATGACTCCATCAGCGACACACACTCATTTCCAAAAGGTGCAGACTATGAAAAAGCTAATCACTAACGCGAACGTATTTAACGGTGTTGATAACAACTTAATCGAGAACGTATCAATCCTCATCGAAGATAACTTGATCACTCAGATTGGTGAGATTGATTCAACGTTAGCCGATGAAATTATTGATGCTCAAGGCGGCACGGTCATGCCAGGCCTGATTGATGCGCACGTTCATATCACGCTCTCTGCCTCTTTTAATGTCATTGATACAATGACCCGTGAAGAAGTGGCGATTCGCTCAGCAAAGATTTCAGAAGAGATGTTGATGCGCGGTTTTACGACTATTCGTGATGTGGCGGGTAACACGCTTGGCCTAAAGAAAAGTATCGATAACGGTTACGCAACTGGCCCACGAATTCTTCCTTCAATGGCCGCTATATCTCAAACCTGTGGTCACTCCGATTACCGTCAGAACCAAGCACAAGAACGTTTGGCAAACGGTCACGAAGATTCACCAATGATGAAGCTAGGTGCCATGAAAATTGCTGATGGTCGTTCAGAAGTATTAAAAGCCGTACGTGAACAGCTGTTTATGGGCGCTTCTCAAATCAAGATCATGGCAGGTGGCGGTGCATCTTCAACGTTCGACCCACTAGACACGTTGCAATTCACATCAGAAGAAATGAAAGCCGCGGTTGATGCCGCTTCTGATTATGGCACTTATGTTGCCGCGCACATCCACACCTCTGATGCGATGCGTCGAGCAGCCGAAGCGGGCGTGATGTCTTTCGAACACGCAACAATTATGGATGACGACATTGCCGAGATCATCAAAGAGAAAGGCATTTGGGTGATTCCGTCTTACTTCACCTCTTCATTGATTGCAGAACGCAAAATCCCACTGCCGAACGAAGAGACATACCGAAAGACAGAACGCGTAGGTAAAGCCATGTTCAAATCGGCGGAACTGATTAAGAAATACGATATTCAGAACATTGCTTTTGGCACTGACTGCGTGGGTGAAACCAACGTTCATGCAACACAATTGAATGAACTTGGTGCGATTGAGAAAACATTCGACACCATCACAGCACTTCGCATGGCGACATCAAACTGTGGACGCTTGTTCGAGATGTCGACTTACCAACACCCATACCAAGAAGGCAAGTTAGGTCAGATCGTTGAAGGCGCGTATGCCGATCTATTGATTATCGATGGCAACCCACTGGAAGGCGTAGCGTGTGTTGCCAACACAGAGACACAAAAGCTGATCATGAAAGATGGCAAGGTATATAAAAATAACCTCTAATTAAGAACCTAAAGATTAGAATAAACAACGGTGCTATGGCGGATTCGTCATAGCACCGTTTTCTTATTTGAAAATTAATTGTGATTTTTTACCGTCTTTTTTAATCAAGCTTCGTCTTACAGATATTCCTTCACTGGACAACGCTTCAAACCTTGTGCGCCTTTGGTAAAACACCACCTCACACACGTTATGTGCCCCACTCCAGTGCTTTTATTTGATGTAGATATAGGAGCTTAAAATGAGCTTTACGTTACTGGCACTGAGTGCCATTTTTCTCGGCTTTTACGTCGTGTTATCTCGCTTTAAAAAACAGAAAAAAAGCTTCAACTTCCGCGTTCTTAGCGCACTGGTTGGCGGCCTTCTGTTTGGTGGCATTATCCAAGTAGTACTGGGCACCGACAGCGCGGCTGGCTTGCAGTTCTCAGAGCTTATCTCTTTGTTCGGTAATGGCTACGTCAAGCTACTCCAGATGATAGTAATACCGTTAGTGTTTGTTGCCATGACAGCTTCCATCATGAATGTAGAAGGCACCAGTGCACTCTCGAAAATCGCACCTAAAGTGATTGGCGTGTTGATTTTCACCGTGGCTATTTCTGCAGTAATCGGAATTGCGAGTATCTACTTGTTCAACATCGACGCGAACAGCTTAGTCAATGCAATGGGAACTAGCACTGCCATTGAAGCGCGCAGCGATAGCCTGCTATCGACTCAAGAGCTGATGTCGAACAACACCTTCACAAGCTTGGTGTTGTCTATCATCCCGACCAATATTTTTGAAATGCTGACTGGCGCAGAAAGAACCTCAACACTATCGACGGTTCTATTCGGTATGTTCCTTGGTTTTAGCATTCTCCAAGTGAAAAAGCGTAAGCCAGAGAAAGTGCAAAGCTTTGTTGATTTCATCAATGCAGCAAAAGAAGTCGTGCTATCGATGGTGCGAGAAATACTTAAGCTCACCCCTTATGGCGTATTTGCTTTAATGACCAAGTTCATGATGAGCAACGATTTGTTCGCACTCTCTGAAATGGGCCGATTCGTTATTGCAAGCTACGCGGCAATCGCAGCGATGTTCATTGTTCACCTTGTACTTGTTGGCTTGTTTGGTTTGTCTCCGAAGACATTCGCTAAAAAATCTTGGCCCGTACTGGTGTTCGGATTTGGTTCTCGCTCAAGCATGGCAGCCATTCCGCTAAACGTTGAAACACAAACTCAGCGCCTTGGTGTAGATGAAGAGACAGCCAATATGTCGGCAACATTCGGGACCAGCATTGGCCAAAACGGTTGTGCCGGTATTTACCCTGCAATGCTTGCCATCATGGCTGCACAAGTGATGGGTATCCCGATTGATTTGAGCTTTGTTCTACAACTTATTGCCGTGATTGCCATTGCTTCATTCGGTATTGCGGGTGTAGGCGGCGGTGCGACCTTTGCAGCGGTTGCCGTGCTAACCATCATGGGATTGGACATCACGATTGTAGCGATACTGGTATCTATTGAAGCCTTGATTGATATGGCACGCACCGCTCTCAATATCTCTGGGTCGATGTTGTCTGGTGTTCTTACTGCTAAGACTAACGGCTCATTGAATACAGAACAGTACAAAGCACAAGCCCTGTCGAATACGACCAATGGCGAGATTCCAGCTTAAGTTTTTAACTTAACGTCAGTCGCTTCAAGTCACTCAGAATCATCCCAATAAACACAGGGCGCGAATGCCGCGTCCTTATAAGAAGAAGTACCACTATGAAAATCGTAATTTTAGGTGGCAGTGCTGCTGGTATGAGCTTTGCTGCCAAATACAAAAGAAACCAACCCACAGATGACGTTATTGTCATTGAAAAACGCAGCTACCTTTCGTTTGGTGCCTGCGGTTTGCCCTACTTTGTTGGCGACAAGTTCCCAAATACAGATCGCATGATCTCTCGCACGCCGCAGCAAGCCATCGATTCCGGACTCGATGTTCGTATCAATACTGAGGTGGTCGCAGTGAACGCTGCTGAGCAAATCATCACAGTCAACACGCAAGGCGAATCACAAGATATTCCGTTTGATAAGTTAATCATCGCGACAGGTGCGCGCCCTTTAATTCCAGACTTCGCGACCTCTTTTCGTGTGGGTAATCATGATCGTGCTGATTCGAATAGCACCGAGCATGTTTACACACTCACTAGCATGGAAGATGGCGTTGCCATGAAACAAGCCATGCTCGCAGTAGATAAACCTCGCGTTGCAATCATTGGTGCAGGTTTTATTGGATTAGAGATGTTCGATGCGGCACATGACTTAGGAAAAGACATCACCATTATTGAGCGCGAAGCGCACATCATGAGCCGCCAATTCAGCCCAGAGATGATCTCCGACGTCGAAGATGCCATTCGTGACACAGGAACCAACCTGCTGACCAATACCCAAGTCGAACACATTGAACGTTTTGCTTCAAAAGACAGCGACGAAGGGAATAGTGAGAAAGCGAGTTATCTGCTTACAGTGAGCAAAACTCGATCCGCGACCAATAACACTAACGAAGCCACCAGCCATTCGGTAGAACCGGAATACATCACCATTCAAGCCGACATTGTGATTCTGGCGCTTGGTTTCAAACCTAACACCGAGTTGTTTGACCTGCCAAAAATGGGCAACGGTGCGTTATTAGTCGATAAGTTTGGTGCAACGTCAGTACCGAATGTTTACGCGGTGGGCGACTGCGCGACGGTTCATCATTTAACGCTTGATGAACCCGTGTATTTGCCACTCGCCACCACAGCTAATAAACAGGCTCGAATGATGGCCGACAAATTGGCAGGCAAAGATACCTTCCTTGATGGTTTCTTAGGTTCATCTTCATTGAAAGTGCTGGATTACGAGCTTGCTAGCACAGGTATTTCTCATTGGATGGCAAACCAATACGCAGTGCCAACCAGTACCTCAGTCATTAATGACAAGAACCAAACGGATTATTATCCCGGCCAAGAAGACATCAAGATAAAACTTGCTTACGACCCTGAATCTAAACGCCTTTTAGGCGGCGAAATTGTCAGCAAGAAAGGCGCTGTAGGTCGGCTAAATGCATTAGGCGTTGCAATTACTGCAGGCATGACGACTCAACAATTGGGTTACCTTGATTTCAGCTACGCTCCTCCTTTTGCACGAACATGGGACGCGCTGAATGTGGCGGGCAATGTTGCGAAATAACAGTCTCAAAATAACCAGACGAAATAGCTGCCTTGAAGTAACCAAACTAGATAATGAATGAAATAACTAAGTGACACCGCAACACAAAACACAGAACCGTCATCCTATTTTAATAAGAGAGAAAACCATGGCACAAACCATTACCAAAGGCATTAAAGCCCTAAAAGAAGAAGCCTACCAAGTCGTTGAAGATATGTCGGTAGAAGAAGCAATAGCGCTATTCAACGGCAGCGACGACAAACAAAACACACTTGATGACTACGTGTTTGTCGATGTGAGGGAAGCCGAAGAAAGAAACAAGCTCGGCATTATTCCCGGCGCTTTTACTTGCCCAAGAGGCATGTTGGAATTCTTGATTGACCCTGAATGCCCCGTTCACAATAAGGTGTTCAACCAAGACAAAACCTACGTGTTCTATTGTGCCCACGGTTTGCGTTCTCTTTACGCTGCCAAGATGGCCGCGGAGATGGGGTTAAAACCCGTTAAAAACCTCGCAGGTGGTTTTGCTGCTTGGGCGGAGCAATCAGGTGACATTGAACTTCCGATTTAATAGAACTGTCTATTAAATAAGGCTAACGACTAAACAAAGCTTTCAGTTAATGAGAGCCCGCTGGTGACTAGAACAGCGGGCTCAATAAAATGATGATGTGAAGTATGAACAAATACACTCAACAAGAACTTTATTCTATTCTTGAACAACACAAACTATGGCTAGAAAACCAAGGCGGTGAACGTGCACAATTACGTAATGCCGACCTAAGTAACCTAGTACTTCAAAACATCGACCTGCGTTGCGCTAACCTAATTCGTACCAATTTTAGTGGCGCCGATTTATCAGGCACTGACATGAGTGAGGCTGATATCACCCATGCCAATTTTAGCCACGCCAACCTGAACAACACAGCTTTCCGCGATGCCGATTTACGAAACTCAGACATGAGCCACGCACAAATGCTCAACGTTGATCTAAGTCGCGCTGATCTATTTCGCACCGATTTCAGTCACGCTAATCTCAATGATGACGCGTTGAATCGAGTAGACCCAAGCAATACCATCATCAAGCTACGCAACCCCAACCAACAATGTTTCGCTTTTGAGTAGGAGCAACATAGCAACGATATCAAATTTTCCAACAGCCGAAATCAGCGGGTCTTCAAGACAATATACGCTCAAACATAATGGATAAGATGACTCTCTGCTTTATTGCTACTATTAAACACAGGTTTTTGATTTATGGATGAATCGGGTTGATTTAAGGATGAAATTAAAATGAGGCGATTACTTACTGCACTATTTTTCAGTTCAGCATTGTTACTCAGTTCAGTGTTATCAGGTTGCAATAACTTTAAAAACCTATCTAATGAGATAGAAGCCATCGACTCCATAACCAATCAATACATGGTTACCTTGAGTCAACCTGCCTCCGGCTCTGCCGTGGTGATTGAACAAATCAAAGACATCAATAAAAGCGAAGTGGATGGCTACGATGGCATCATAGACAGTGACAGCATTCACTTGCACGTATCAAATAACGTCCACTACCTACTTATCTTTGAAGATAAAAATCAAGATCTTACCCTACAAGCCAATGAAGCTTTCAGTGTGGTAAAACTTCGTTCTCATAAAGACAAATCAACAATAGAAGTCTCATTATCCGTTAATGAAAATGAAGCCCCAAGTGCGTTTGTTGATCGTTCGTTATCTTCGCTATTGAAAATAGAATTAGACCTCGTTGATATAGGCACCGTGGCAAATTTAACCGATCCTCCTTTTGAGAAAGGGAACGCAAAGCTCGGTATGTGGCAACCGCTGACATTTTTGGTCGAAGGTAATGCGGGTCTCTATTTTTTATCTGAATATGACCCAGCTAAAATCCCGATCTTATTTGTGCATGGGATCAATGCAACGGCTTTAGATTTCTCCCCTCTCATTGGAAAAATAGACCAATCTAAATACCAAATATGGGTGTTTAACTACCCTTCAGGTTTATCTCTATCTTTGAACTCGAGAGGCTTAAATAACCTGTTACACACGGTGGTGACTGAATATAAGATCCAACAATTACATGTTGTTGCCCACAGCATGGGCGGCTTGATCGTGACCAACAGTATTCGTCAATGCCGAATCGGACAGCTATGCGACTTTGTAAGCAGCGTAACCACCATCTCTTCGCCGTTTGATGGTGTTAAGTCTGCTAAACAAGGAATGGAGTACTCCCCCGTGGTAATGCCTGCATGGGTTGATTTAAATCCAGACGGAAAATTTATCGCTGACTTATTCATTGATAGCAGTGAGATTCACATACCCCACTTTTTGGCCTTTGGTTATAACTCGGGCGATCTATTTAATACCAACAGTAGCGATGGCGTCATCAATTTATCAAGCCAGTTGTCGCGCCCCGCTCAATTGAATGCCGACCAAATTCGCGGTTACAACGAAAACCATCTCAGTATTTTAGACAATGACGCTCTGTTTGAAGACTTGTCCAGCTTTTGGTTAACAGCTGAGCGATAACCTCTCCCTATACATAACCCGACAAACCAGTTGGCGTGAATGGTATGAACATTGGCGGTATTTGCACTGCAAGCCAACACGCTAATCTTTATTCTAATCCCATAAATAAGCACACGGAGTGACGCTAAGCCTAGCGAGCTAGGTTTCGAAACAAGGATAGTGACTTTCTAACTTGGGATAGAAACGATGACTATCAATGAATTAAAACGCAGAGATTTTTTCAAAGTTATGGGGAAAGGTGCTGTTTCTGCTGCGGCTCTCTCTCTGCCGACCTTAGCGAATGCAACGCCAACTTCACCAATAAATTTACCTTCAGATCACCAAACCGTTGACTCGCCACTGGATGCAACTGAGATGGCAAATCTGATAAGAGACAAAAAAGCCTCGCCAAAAGAATTCGTACAAGAAGCCATCTATAAAATTCGCCAGACAAACGATCAAGTTAATGCGGTTGTTTCTGAGTGCTTTGACTTAGCGCTAGAGCGTGCCAACTCATTTAACCCGAACTCCCCTTTTGCAGGCGTGCCTTTCTTAGCGAAAGACTGCGTTGATGTTGTCGGGCTTGAATGCACGATGGGATCGAAGCTAAACCAAGGTAGAAAGCCCAACGCTACCTCTTGGTTTATTCGTGCAACACAGAATGCAGGGCTCAACACCATTGGTATGACGAATATCCCCGAGATGATGACACTAGGCTGCACGCAGAATCCCCTTTATGGCGCGACGCGTAACCCATGGGATCTAAGCCGAGGTGTTCACTCATCGACTGGTGGTGGCGCAGCGGCAATTGCTGCTGGCTATGTACCATTAGTGCATTCCACTGATGGTGGCGGCTCTTCGCGCATGCCCGCTTCAGCGACAGGTATTTTTGGCTTTAAGCCAAGTCGAGAATCTTTGATTTCAGGGCTAACTGACGGCTCAACAAACGAAGATTTTACTCATCAATCGTTTATGTCGAGAACCGTTCGTGATGCAGCTTTGGCTGTATCAGTCACAGAGCATCATACAAAAAATGACTTTGAGACGCCTTTTCCTCGAACTCCCATAGGAATGGTTAATGCTTCTCTTAACCGTCAGGTAAAAATTGGCGTCACCCTCAAAGATATCCACGGCAGGCTTCCCGATGAAGATACTCTCGCAGCTATTCGTTCGACGGTCTCTTTGCTCGAGAGCCTTGGACATATCGTTATCGAAGTTGATCAACCGATACAAGATGGCGATGTATTCATGCACAACTACATGGGCGTATTTGGCAACAAAATGGCAAGCTTTGCTGAGCAGTTCGACCGCCTAGGCATGCCGCTAGAATCGATGCCCGACAAAGTAAGCGATAACATCGTCTATCTAGCTCGTACGATGCAAGCGCGCTTGAAAGCCGCTCCTAGCTTGTATACCGACTCTCAAGAGCGATGCCGAAATTTCGCACTCAGTCACAACCGAGAATTCTTTAAAGACATCGACGTATGGCTGACTCCTTGTGCAAACCATGTTCCTTTAGATATTGAATATTTCGACCAACAAACGCACTCAGGCAAAGAGATATGGGTACGTTCAGAGAAATTAATGTCTTATACACCAATCGAAAACGTGGCAGGTAATCCCGCCATGTCGGTTCCCTTGTATTGGAACAAGCAGAACCTTCCCGTCGGTAGCCACTTTTCTGCAGCAAGGGGCAACGACCGCCTGTTATTTGAATTGGCCTATCAACTAGAAAACGCCAAACCTTGGGCAAACAGAAAGGCCCCGATTGCGCTTTAACAAGCAATTCACTTTCGAAGCAGTTCAATTTAGAAAATCATTCAAGTACGAGTCTATTGATGAAACATATTATTTTCCTATTTTTGGCGAGTCTGACGCTTGCACCTTACTCATACGCAGCTCTAGCACCAAGCGAAGGCTTCAGTGGCAACATGACCTTCTTAACGGGCTTCACCGCAAACTCAAGCAACCTAGATGTTGGGCAAAGCAATCATCAATCTCAAGCCGATTTAATGTCGTCGGGTAATACCGAAGCAGAGGGAATGGTCGCTGTTTTGGGTTCAATGCAATACACCTTTGGCGCTTTGAATCACAAACAGTTTTTCTTAGGTACCTCAAGAGACGACATCATCACAGGTACGTTGGCATTTGAAATTGGATATAGGCAGCAAGTCGAGAACGGTATGGTGGTTGAATTTTCTATCTTACCAACTCTGATATCAGGTGAAGTATGGGATGACCCTTATGCCGTTGACTCAAATAGAAAAGAAACCGACCTCACCGGTAATGTCGTTCGAATGCAGCTTTCAAGAATAATGAGCTCGAACTTTAATCTCGATGTCGCCTCTGGTGAGTCCGACGTTAAAAAAGAAAACACCGGCCTAAAGGGCCTTGGTTTAACTGAAGAAGAACGCGCACTAATGATTCGAGAACGAAAATATTTTTATCTCAAGTCTGGTTACCAGTATTTATTGAAAGATGGCTCTGGCATTCTCACACCTTCAATGAATGTTTTCTCATCAGACTCTGAGGGTGATGCACTATCGTTCTTGAGCCTTGGCGCGGAAATCAACCTAGCGAAAAGATTTGGAAATCATGGCCTTGCTTTTACACTCAATGCAGCAAAACGCAGCTATGATAAAGAGAACCCAATCTTTAATGAGACTCGTGAAGACAAAGACTTTGGAGCCTTCGTTGCTTATGAATACACCAATATCTTTGGTACAAAAAACTGGTCTTTGGTATCACTACTTGGCGCCAAGACAACAAATTCGAATATTGAGTATTACCAATCATCGCAATACGTGGTTTCAGTAGGTGTTGATTACAAATTCTAAAGTTGAACTGCGAGTTTCATTGCTTGTAACCCGTAAACAAATCCTTTAATTTGGGCATATTAACGAGAAGAACACTCTTCAATCACCAGTAATAACAGGGAGTTATGGTGGAAAGTTTCAGTACTCAATTGCCCATATTCTGGTTTAAAACTTTAGATTCTGCTATTCAGGCTAGAATTGGAGACAGCAGCGACATCTGGTCGGGAGCAGAGGCCTATAAACAACTTTGCTCCGCCGAATCGATCTCGGCTTATCAGCTTCAAACCGCCATCAACAATATCTACCAACATTTTGATCATGAGCTGATCGACTTATTTGATGAATCGGCTCGCTACTTCGATGAGCTTGAAATGGGCGCGCCGGTAATGGCCATGCTCACCGCGCCAGATCTCGCCAGCTTTTGCCAACTGCTGAGTCGCTACTCCATTCATATACATCCGCTACTGAAAATATTCAGTCGTGAAACAGAGAGTGGCGAAGTTGAGCTTTGGGGCGTCACACCCGAGTACATTGACGAAACCACACTGATGACACACATCAGCTTGGGGCTCTATTTCAGTATTATGATCAAGCTCGTTCGCAGATACCTTAATGCGCCGAATCAAAAGCTCGCCATTCACATCCACAAGAACACCATCGGTGATGAGTTCTTGAGCATCTATGAGCGTGTCTTTAATGTTGAAATGAAGGAAGGCTTCCCCGCCCGCTATCTCCTTTTTCCTAACGATCTTGTCCAAACGAAACCTCGCCAATTCCAAGCTGACTTTCATACAGAGCTAGTAAGAATCGCTGACCAACAGATGGAAAAAACGTTAAAAACCAACTTAATCTACAAAGTGAATGAAACGTTCAAAGTGCTTGCGGTGAAAGATACTAACCTAGATAGCGTGGCGAACAATCTTCATATCAGCCCTCGAACCCTGAATCGTAAACTTAAACAACAAGGTGTGAGTTTTCGTCGCTTGTTCGATAAATACCGACTTGAACTGAGCATGATGTTACTGAATCAAAACGGCGGCAATATTACCTATGTAGCTCACGAACTTGGCTTTTCAGACTCAAGCGCATTCAGCCGAGCATTCAAGAATTGGACTGGGCACTCTCCTACCGGACTAAAGTCGTAGGCTTACAGTGCTGATGATGCCAATATCACTGATGGGTACGCTGAACACCTAGGCTCAAGACAATTGCCTATCTTGAGCCGACTACTCCCAAACCTATACCTACTCAAATTCAACGATCTTTAAAGATCTTGTGATCCTCATTTATGTTGTATATTATCCGCACCACAAATTACAGACCGGATAGTCGGTCTGTAAAATAATTGAGTGATATTCATGGACAAGAAGCAGCAAGCAATCCAAGCCGCGATTGAATTATTCGCGACACAAGGCTTTGAAAAAACGTCTATCGCACAGGTGTGTGAAACGGCAAAAGTATCGAAGGGTTTAGTTTTTCATCATTTCAAAAACAAAGATGACCTACTAAGACAGGTGTTTGTTCGCATGGCAGAGATCATTAATGAAGTCGGCGAAAGTGTTGACTTGTCCAGTGAGGGAATGTCAGTAAAAGAGAGGTTTATTAACCTTATCGAGCACATCTTCTTGTCGATGGCCGACCCACAACAAAAACTGTTTTATCAACTTGATTACCAAGTGAAATGTCAGCCGTCGTTAAGGCTGATATTAAAAGACCTGTTGGACGAACGCTACCAACTGATGATGGATTCTTTTGAAGTTATTCTATGTGACATCCCTAATGCCAACAGCATTGTCGACGACCACATGTTAATCGCCGATATCGATGGTATCGCACTCAATTACTTGTTCTCGGATGGTGATTACCCGTTAGAACAAATTAAAGAACGCTTCATAGCTAAGTACTTACTGCTGCTGGATTTATAAGTACCTCGCTTAAAGCTCAATAGAACGTTGTTGGCTATCTAAAGTAACTCTCTATCTAAAGATATCTATCAGAGAACGCTAGCAACAAATAATTTAAGTTAGGAATTTTTCAAATGAAAACCCCTTATGAAATTCAATACCAAGCTTTCGCCGCTGCAGGTGGGCTTTACGACGAACGCCATGCAAAACTGTACGCAGAGTTTGCCGACGATCTTATTGCCGATGGCAGCTTTTCTATCGTGCATGAAGGCGTAGCACACGCATGCTACACACCAATCACAATAGACGCAGCACCACACCTGAAGTGTTATGTGCTTGCCCCTTTAGCTGTATTGCCAGAATACCAAGGCAAAGGCTACGCGACTCGATTGATGGAAGAAGCCGAGAAGCAACTCGACGCTGACGTTATCTTCGTAATGGGCGACCCTATCCATTACGGAAACCGTTACAACACGCCACATAATGTGCTTCCGCCAGTAAAAACACTTGCACCTCTTGAGTGCTGGTTCGCTAAAGCACTGACCCCTGGCGCACTAGACGGCGTGGGAGAATCTACTTCAACCGTCACTGGCCCTTACGCAAGCGAGCTAATGTGGGGGCACCCAAGCGAGCAAGTTTAAGAGATGCTGATTTAAACAAAATATAAGTAAAAAATGGAACGCTCAGGCGTTCCATTTTTGTTTGGGTGAAGTGTAATGCTTGTCTGAATTGAGAACGTTGATATCCCGTGCGTTCGGGCTGATTTCGAACACCCTCCCCCTCATGTTAAGTTCATCAACCCCTTTCGATTTATGACCGAGGGGGAGAATCTTCTTTGGCGCTGAATGTGTAACTGCGCATGTAACGACCGGCATTCTATTCCTTCCCTTTCCACGAAATACAATGGGTCGAAGATGCTGATTGAGGGGAGGCTAAGAGAGGATTCTTGGGGTAAGGCTAACTCAGAATTGCCCCTTTATGAGTTTGCGCAATAAATCGCAGTTAAATCTAGCTAGAATCTCACCTTACCTTTGCTTATGTCGGATCACAAAGCAGTAGTCCTCACTTTCTTTCAAACATAAGCAGAAACGGCTTTCTTTACAAGTAATTTGCGTCTGCATATTCATGCAATATCACCGAGAGATATTGAACTAGAAACTGTACAAATTACTCCCTCCTGAAAGAACGTGCTCGACCTGATCTTTCATTAATATGTAATTCTCTTCTACCGAACGGCCATATTTTTCTGATGTGTCGACCTCTAAAATTGGAATATCAAACCACTTAAAAACTTTGTGATATGCTGGTTCAACACTATTATTTTGCGTAACTGCATCGCCGTACCACTGAACTGTACCACCTCTGGTCTCTATTCTGTTGTTTATTGTTTCAATATCAGCTTTAACAAAAATTATCACTTCTGGAAGAAGTATTTTATTATTAATTTTAAGTGTGTCAAAAATATTTTTGACAATATCTTCCCCAAGCATAATTGTTTGGTAAGCCAAAGTTGAAAATACATATCTGTCTAATATGACATCTTCATCGTTTAATGCTTTCGAAACCTCGTTACTCTTCAATAAGTTATTTAACAAAAAAAATAGAAATGCACTCTCTTTTGACTCATAGGAATCAATGACCTTTCTTAGATCATGAGCTTCAGGGACTACCGCATTATGAACGATTGTATTCATTTCTTTCGCATATAGAGAGCTTAATGTTGTTTTTCCACATGCATCTAACCCTTCAAAAACGATAAATTTATTCATTTTTTCCTCATCTAATATTTTGTTATTATTTATAGAACCTATAATAAGGAATCTATTTTTATTTATTTTATTTTTGTTAATGGATTTTATGATATTTCTACAATATCTATATTGGTTTCTTTATATCTTGAAGAAAACGTAATTGGATTAAACTCTATTTGAGAAAGAGCTTTTTCCACACCGCATGAATTAATGCATTCGCTGTATTTATACCCAGATTTATTGGCAGTATTTTGGTAAAAGCAACCCTCTGGACTAATCATTAAGTATGATTCTGTCATAGTAGAATTAGACTCAGAATACATAGGTAACCCTAATCCACTATGTCTATGAACAAAATTATCGAACTGCTCTTTGGAAATTAGTAGTTCATTATCACCATAAGGCATGACCTGTAATACTTTCCATTTGTATGGATTTAGACTAGAAATTAAATTAGAGAAATCCTCTTCCCAATTAAGACTGTTAATTACAGTATTAATCTTTGTTTTGATTCCTGTTTGTGACTGTGTGAGGCTTGCTAGAGCATGTGTTAACTCATTAACACCAAAAGAGTTTCCTTTTCGATCGTTTCTTCCTATTTTCATACGTGTACTTAAATACTGACTGTCAAAGCTGATTCCAATCATGTCTAAAGTATCTTTCGGCAACGGTGATTTTCCATGAATTAGGTAATGTCCATTAGTTATGGTTGAGGTTTTAAATCCTTTTTGTTTTGCAAGAACCAAAGCGGTAACGAACGTATTTCCTAACATCATTGGTTCCCCTCCTGCAAAGTTAAGACGAACACTTTCGTACCCCAGCTTTTCTTTTAAGACTGGAGTGCCTTTGATGAAGTAGTCTGCTAGCTTATCCAATAAGTTAGCGATTGCCTGTTCTGAACGATGGAGTTCTTTGGGGCGTCCCCATTTCGCAAAACAGTATTTACAACTGTAATTGCAGACTTCTGTCATGTGCCAATTGATTACCAGTTCTTTTGTTTTTCTAGATTGTGCTGTTGTCATGCTTTTTATTCTCAGGTATTCAGATGGCTTCAGTATGATAAAATCGGCTCTGTAGAAAAATGAAAAGCAAAATCCCCCCCCCTCAATTTTCTTTTTCTAGCGGAAAACGAAACAATAAAAGGACATTCAGTGGCTACTTTTCCAACCTTCGAATCGGTACTTCTTCAGATTGCTAAAGCGCTTGGCGCTAATGGTCAGATGACTTCAAAATCGAAAAGCAAGTTTAAATATGTCGAGATGACGATGGATAATTTATCTAATACTTGGGAAAGTATTTTGGGTGATATAGCGGATGCTTTAGGGCTTGATGAAAGAGCGAAAAAAGATCTGATCTCCAATGTTACAGACGATTACTTGATGCACAAGAACATCGAGCTTAATGTTTATTCTTCAAAGGCGTCACAAAGAAAAATCGTTTGGCATTATTTAGCCAGGGTTATCATACCAGCTCTAGCGAGACATACGGTATTTTGGCAAATTGAATCAAAAATGGATGAAGGTATGCCTGGCGGGCGGTTTTGGTATCTTCCAGCCGTAGATTCTCCGATTGAACCTACGCAACTTCTTCTCCCTGTACCGCAGGTATTGAATTGGCTTATCGACTTAATCCAAAACACCAAAACATCTATTGCTAATAATTTAAACAACGATCTAGATAGTGTGGATAAATACGAAAAAGTATTAAGGAATCTTTACAATTGGCAAAAATCCAAGAGTACCCCTGAGATATCAAGTATCGAGAAAACGTTTTCGGACGAAGTGAATATACAGTTTGGTGGCTGTTTTGAGCCTGATGAAAAGTCTTCGCAATTTAAACAGGCTCTAGATTTTATTGAAAAAAAAGGTTTGTCTTATGATGACTTACAGCATGAAATAGATATTTCTTGTGAAGACTTAAAGCGAATATTAAGGAGTGAATGCCCAGCAGCGGAGCAGCAAGATTTTGTACAGAAACTAAAAGTACGATATCAGGCACCAAGCTCTAAAGTGATACGTATGAGGTTGCTGATAGCCAGAGCTATTCAAGAGGGATATGAGCAATTAGTTAAGTATTTAACACCTGGAGTCGATAAACTATCTTTTGACTTAAATGAAAATAAAACACTTCAGTTAGTTGAACTTTACAACTATGTATATAACCTGACTTTTTTGGCTCATATTCAAAAGGGAAGTTTAGGAGACCATGCGGAAAATAAGTATTTTGAAGAACAACTTCCTTCCTTTTTTAGGTACGATTTATTGCGAATTTTCACCTCAGACAATGAGCACGATATCCCATGGAGTACTTTAGATAGAATTAATTGTATTTTTAGCCGCTCTGGAGAAGAGGATATATTAGATAATGTCTTTCCTACGTCTCAAGGTGAATTTAAAAAAATGTGTAAACTTATAAAAGAAGAAGGTGATTATTCAAATAATTACCTTATGCGTAGAGATGTTTTAATAGATAAGCTAAAACAAAACAAATCTCCATTTAAACAATTACAGAATATTGATGATTTTGATCTAGTATATGAGGCTAGAATTATTCAGGCGAATCAATATTCAAATCCTAATATAGGTGACATGATTGTTGAAAGGTTAAAATTTCTAGAAGCCACACCTACTGAGTCGATGAAGCGAATATTATTTGAACTAGAAACTCATCTACTCCTTAATAAGTTTGGTTTAAAAACCGAAGAAAAGGTATCTGCTTTGCTAGATGAGGCGAAAAACTGTGATGATTTTGAATTTTCAAAAGCAAATATACTACGTTATGAAGCTCTTCATTATATTGCGCAGAACAAGCTTAAAGAAGCAGAAAAAAATCTTAATTTGGCTATCGATGAATGTAAGAAATACAGCTTTGGAAAGTTTAGAGGATTGTTAGCTAGAGATGCATTCACATTGGCTATAGCAAACCAAAAACTCATTCCTAATAATCACGAAAAGTACTTTAGAGACATGTACTACTTGGGCGGACTGAAAGGAGAACCTAATATTTATGACGTTTCGCGTAAATTACATGAGTATTTTTGGGAAAAGTTGTATCAATGCTATCCTAACTATCAACTGCTTTTTGCTTCTTGTTCTAGCGATATTGAAAAGTTTAGTCGTGATTTCGCAGAGTGTATAAAAAATGGACGTTCCATTGAGCTAGTACTTAAAAAACACGAAGCTTTAAAAAAGAAACAACTGAAATATCCACAAGCAGATAGCATCATTTTGCTAATGATGAAGATGAGCTACGAGTTGCTTCGGAAGTTAAATTATAACAAGCAGATGGTTCCAACAGACATTGCTAATGAAATTAGTGATGTCTGTAATGGGATGATTCAAGGTATCCGTAAGGTCATCGAGCTATGGCCAGAAATTGTTAATATTACAGACTTTAAATATCAGACGCCTTTGATGTTTGCTGCAAACAACAAAGATTATCAAACGGTAAAAGCATTGTTGAAGTCTAACGCAGATCTGAATCTTCAAGATTTCACGGGTAGAACAGCGCTTCATGCCGCTGCGGCTAGCCGATGTTGTAAATCTGCGTCACTTCTACTAGAGCATGGCTGTGATGCAACGTTAATTAACGAAGAAGGTGCAACAGCGTTACATACGGCAACTCGCATGGGCGATCTGCCTATAATTGAACTATTAATTGAAAAGAGACCTGAGCTACTAAAGATTGAAGATTCAAAAGGAATAATACCTGAGCAATTGGCCAGAGAAATTGCCAATAATCCGCTAGCTTACGACGTTCTGAAAAACTTTCTCTTGTCTGAAGGCCGTAGTATTGTCAGACACGAGACTTATAAGGAAATCTTAGAGGTTTTTTAATGGTAGATTTAGTTATAAGTTTCGATTCGAGTTGAAATTTATTTCAGGGGACAAGTATTTCTAAGGATAATCTGCCTGTTATGCTGAAAAAGTGCATAATATGAATCTAACACAACTGGTTGAAGATGGAAGTTTTTGTCCATTTCTTTGAATCTCAGGAACAGAGATAAGTAGTGCCTGATTATGCTTTTGGATACTAAAAGTTATTAATAGGGTGAAAGTTAGTCCGTCGACGTAAATTAAAAATGTCCAGAAACGTTTTTAAAATTGATCAAACTCTATTGTCCTCCGACAATAATAGCTAGATATAGAGCGAGCATAGGGTCAGATAGAGTTTAAAAGTAGGTAGTGGTTAGGGGGGAATTGGTGATCTTAATTACACATCCCTGTGTAACGTATTCTGAATGTCAGCTGGCTTTAAAGCGCTTCATAAATTGACTAAAGCGAGGAATCAGGTTTTGCACAGTCGGCGCATCGGGAATCTCATTTACAAAAATCATAAAGCGCTGTGCTTTACTTTTATCACCTTGAGCAGTCCCTGCTAGTATTGCTTGAGCCAAAATTACATGCTCAGCGGTAACGTCCTTATTCGAAAATTCGTGAATCAACATAGAAAATCCTAATAAGTATAAATACGGATGTAATAATACAATATGTTGATATTTATATCGATAGCTTATGGCATTCATCAATGTCAGATTTGTGTAAAAGCAAGACAATGATGTGCACCATCAATACTGGACAGTGAGCTTAGTGACTTTCCATACTTATGCTAATTCGTGATTTGCTAATACTTGGTTCTCCGATACTCATTTCTGTCCAAATCCCATTTAGACACCCAAACAAAAAAGGGATTGGTATCTCTACCAATCCCTTTCAGAATTTATTTATAAAATAACGGCTCTTACTCTCTACAAGCTTTCAATTGCCTTTTGAACCGCTGGGCCAATCTGACGCTTGCGAGAAGTGACACCTTCTAGGGTCAGCATATCGCTTGTTGGTTCAGCGTTGAAAGCCGATTTAATGACTTGATAGTCGCTTTCATCCACCCACAGTAGATTCGCTTCTTTGTTCTTCGTGTCTGTGATTGAGAAGAACAGATGATCTAAGCCGTTCTCTTCTTTATAAGACTTCATCGCTGCCAAAAGCTCATCTTTACGGTCAATCAGTTGTTGAGCGGTTAGTGTTTCAGCAACGCCGATGCCCACTTGTTTGCCACCGTACTTAAAGTTCTTGTAGTCCAGCGTCAGTATGGTTTCAGATGAAAGGTGGCTAAGGTCTGATTTAGCAATCAACATCTGTTGACCGAAGTCTTCGATGTCTGAAATGCCTGCAACCTTTGCCAGTTTCTCTGCGTATTCACGATCGTGTTCAGTGGTGGTTGATGATTGGAACACCACGGTATCAGAAAGAATCGCGCCTAAGCCGACACAAGCAAGGTGCTTAGGTAAAGTCACATCAAGCTTTTCAGCGTTGTCAGCCAGAATAGTTGCAGCCGATCCCCAGCCTCGAATATCCATCTCAACAATTTGTGGCGTATTAATCGGTGAGCCACCAATCGCATGGTGATCGACCACAGCAACAATAGATGCTTGGTCGATGGTTGGCGCTAGTTGAGTCACTTGGTTGAAGTCCACCAGCCCTACTCTATATGGAGAGTAATCTGTCTCTACTCGTGGCGATTCTGCATTACAGTAGTTCAAGATAAACGTCGATTCAGGGTTGATAGGCTCAGGCACTGTCGCCGTACCACCATAAATATGAGCCGCGAGCATCGCAGACATTACCGTGTCGCTGTCTGGGCTAAGGTGCCCCGTCCATACGAGATCTTCACTGTTTTCATTGGCAGATTGCTGCAAGCTGAAAGCAAAACTTGCTGAACTGAAAGACATAATTACGGCAGCAACGACAGGTGTTAGCTTCACGGGTATTTCCTTTTCTGGATTCGTTTTAGAACCCAATAAGCTAGCTATTAAAAATTTCAAAACCATGTCAGCGATGTTTCAGATTTACTTCAGTAAGTAACGAAATGTAATTTGGATCTCGTTAGGTTTGCCCAAAAAACAAAAAAGGATCGGTATCTCTACCAATCCTTTGAGTTTCACAAACCAGTACAGGTTTAGAGACAATTAGTGTTTGTACCTAAAGGTATTGCTGTCATCAATAATCTCGATTTTGACAGGCACGGTGCCTTGCTTAACATTGCCGATTCTTGCAAACGCCTTGTGCGAAAGATCGATAACGCGGCCTTTTACATAAGGGCCTCGATCGTTAATTTTCACATCGACAGACTTATTATTGTTTGCATTGGTCACTCTCACGATAGTGCCGAAGGGCAAGGTTTTATGAGCCGCAGTATTTGCATTCATATTATACGTCTCACCACTTGCTGTGAGCCTTCCATGGAATTTATCGCCATACCAAGAAGCTTTACCAGCAAGAGCATGTGACTTGGCATATTCCTTTGTTTTAGAACTGCCGACAGCCGACGTTGAGGTACATCCGGCTAGTATCATAAGAATAAGAGCGGTAAAGATAATATGTGATTTTTTCATGTGATTTGGGTGAGCTAATCTCTGCATGTTTCTCTGTTTTCGTTATTGTTGGTTCAGCCGTATGTTTCTGAGTATAGTCGCTACTCAGTCAAGGCTGCCATTCGGTATGATTTACCAATGTTTTCATGAACGATGATTTCTTCCGTCATATTCCTGAAAGGTTTTATCGTCAAAACGTCAACTTTAACAACGTCTTAAATTTGGTTGCTTATTAACCACACAGTGCAGATAACCCCAAATCAAACAGCAATCGAAGACAAGATCATTTGTGTCCCACTTCGAATGAAGTGCCGTCCTCCTCTCCCCCAAAAAATGCAAAAAAGGATTGGTATCTCTACCAATCCTTTTTAGAAGCTGTTTCAGCTTTCTAATTTGTTGCAGATAGCACAACGCCATCCAAATCTATTAGTCTACTAATCCTATTAACCCACTGTTAATGCATCTTGTTGTTGACGGTTATTAGCGAGCCACTTAGATAGGTTTTACTCGGTTGAGTCAGCTCAATCATTAACTCTGCCAAATCGGCTGGATCTACCCATGTAGAGTGGTCAGCCTCAGGAAGTGCTTGTCGATTCACTTCAGTATCAACAATGGTCGGCAATACCGCATTCACTTGAACATTGGATGAAGATCCCTCTGCCGCTAGGCTCTCTACCAACGCGTTTAATGCCATTTTAGACGCCATGTAAGGGCCAAACCCTGCGGGTATATTCCGCGCGGTATCACGGGCAGAAACAAACATCAGTGAACCACCTCCCTGCGATTCCATTAATTTGAATATTTCTCTTCCGAAGACAAACGCCGTCATAAAGTTCGCATTCCACAAGTCAGACATTTTACTCACTTCCACGTCAGTCCAATGGCTCCAGGTATAAATGCCAGAACAATGAAAGTGAGCATCTATATGACCTAAGATTTCAGATGCCTTGGCAGCAAGTTCTTGGCTTTGCTTTTCATCAGTAAGATCTCCCAATAACACGGTTAGATGACCCGAGTATTTTTCTTCTAGGCTTTTTGCTCTTACTTCATCACCGATGCGCCCAAAGGCCACGACGCGGGTTCCGCTCGTAATGAGCTTTTCAATCAGGTGTTGGGCTGTTACCGAAAAGCAGGCTGCAATAGTGGCTGTTCTAATTGTATTCATGGTTATTGCTCGTTGTTAGTGATGATGTTAGGAATCATAGAGACAACAACCAGAGGTTTGAATCTGCCGAAAGGCAATTCAGTTTTGCTTTAAAAGCAATTAATCTATAATTAAAGAACAGCAAAGACATCAATATCACTTTCACTTCGGGCATGAACTGGACTCATCAGAAAGCTCCGCTTTGGAAGAATCGAAACCATCGTTTAATGAGTAATGCACATGAGCCTTTTCAATCGTCTTGCCTATTTCAACTGCGTGGTTGAACAGGGCAGTATCTCCAAAGCCAGTCGGATATTTGATATTCAGCCTTCTTCTATTTCAAGGCAGCTCTCCGCATTGGAAGAAGAACTCAATGTACGGCTGTTAGAGCGTTCGACGCGCAACGTGGGAGTCACTGAAGCAGGTCAATTGTTCTATCAATATTCCAAGCGCATTACAGGCGAATTTGATGAAGCGAAACGAGCCGTCAGCGCATTGCACCACTCGCCAAGAGGAAGCCTCAAGATAAGCACGACCGTCGCGTTTGGGGAGAGCAAAATCTTGCCACTTATTCCTATCTTTCGGGCTGCTTTTCCTGAGGTAAACGTTGAAATTGAAATAACAGAAAGAGTGGTCGATTTAATCGAGGAAAATGTGGATATCGCTATCCGCAGTGGCCGATTGCCTGATTCTAATTTGATCGCTAAGAAGCTCGTCCAAAACAACTTTGCGCTTTGCGCCAGCCCTGACTATTTAAGAAGAAACAAGGCCCCTCAACACGTTGAAGATTTGGCAAAACACGACTGCTTGGTTTATGGCTATAAGGGTTGGCACGATTGGTTTGTATTGGATAGTAAACCGCAAAAAATCGACCTCTCTTATTACATGGAAGTCGATTCTGTGAACGGGCAAAAGCAATTGATACTGAACGGTGGTGGTATTGCTCTGCTCCCACAATGGGCGATTGAACAAGAACTTAATACAGGGAAATTGGTGCAATTACTTCCCGAGTTTACTTTTAGCCCGTGTAACTATGAAACCAGCACATACGCGATTTATCAAAATCGCCAGCTAGTGCCAAGCAAGGTTCGAGTATTTTTGGATTTTCTTGCGGAGCATTTCGGAACTGCTGTTTAGCTTCTGTATCTGGGTTATAAACTGAAGGGGGTGTAGCTCTTGATGGGGAAACACAAGACACCGTAATTTAACGACTTAGCGACGCTCTACATCACTAAGTCGTTCTTGGTTCTAAAAATAATCATGCTTTACTGGTTTGTACCGAACTTGCCACAGGCTTGGTTTTGTTTTCTGGAACCAGAGACATCAACCCAGTAGTCACCAGAGCAGCAACACCCGACATCGTGACTGGTGAGCCAAATATGCTTTGCACTAGCTTAGGTGCTTCTTTCAATAAATCCGGTACTAGCATGACCCCAAGGCCTAAACCTAATGAAATGGCAATCGTCATGATTCTGCGGCGATCCAGCTTCTCACTAGCAATAATCTTGATTCCCGCCGCGGCAACCGTACCGAACATCACCAATGTCGCCCCACCTAATACTGGCTTTGGAATCGTCATTAATACCGCGCCTAAGATAGGAAATAGCCCTAATAGAAAAAGAATGGCCGCGATGAAGTAACCAATGTAGCGACTCGCAATCCCCGTAAAATGGATCACGCCATTGTTCTGGCTGAAAGTCGTGTTTGGAAAAGTATTGAATACCGCGGCGATAAGCGAGTTCACACCGTCACCTAGCACGCCCGCCTTGAGTCGATTGATGTATTTTGGCCCCTTAACTGGCTGCCCTGAGAACATGCTGTTGGCGGTAAGGTCACCGGTTGTTTCAATAACGGTAATCAAGTAGATAAAAGCAATCGGAAGGAAGGCTTGCCAATCAAAAGCGAAACCATATTTAAACGGAATAGGAATTCTCAATAGTGGTTGAGAGGCAAAAGAAACCATGGGTGCCTTACCCATTAGAATAGCAACGCCCCACCCGACAACCAGACCGACCAAAATAGACGATAGCCTAACCATGGTATTGTTGCTTAGGTTAAGTGCCACTATGGTTCCGAGCACAATTGCACCTAACATTAGGTTGCTTCCAGAGCCAAAATCTTCTGCGCCAACACCACCCGCGATATCAGTGACGCCAACTTTAATCAAAGAGACACCAATCGTCGTGATAACGATGCCGGTCACAACAGGCGTGATAACGACTTTAAGTTTTTCGATAAAGCGCGATAGGACGATTTCAACAAATGCACCAAAGAAGCAGACACCGAAAATGGTGGCGAGCATTTCATCCGGGCCACCGCCATTCGCTTTAACAAGGAAGCCCGCCCCCAGCACTGAGCCTAAGAATGCAAAGCTGGTTCCTTGAACACAGATCATCCCTGCGCCAATTGGCCCTATTTTTCTAGCTTGAATGAAAGTACCGACCCCTGACACCATCAGTGCCATGCTGATCAAATAAGGGATGTGTTCACCCAATCCTAAGACACCGCCAATAATGAGCGTGGGTGTGATAATACCAACAAAGCTGGCTAATACATGCTGCAGCGCCGCGTAGCTGGCTGCTTTGACTGATGGTCGATCGTCTAATCCGTAGATCAATTCACTGTTCTGTTCCATGTGACTTCCTTTATGTATTTTTTATTGTATACAATTTACATAAAGGCAATAGAGCAACATATATGCCAACGGTTTAACATTATACTTATCAATTAGTTAAGCTTTCGTTCAAGCCAATGCTGCATTATAGAGCGACACTGTCGGTTTGTTTTAGTGCAACCGAAGGTTTATCCGACATTCCTAAATAAAGCCCTACAAACAAAAAAAGGATTGGTATCTCTACCAATCCTTTTTAGGGGGTGTTTCGGTATTTCTACCTGATGACAGGTAGGTAACGCTATTACTCGTAATCAGTCGCGTACGTATCTTCATATGTGTGCGAGTAGAATTCGAATAGGTTACCAAACGGGTCTTCTAGGTAAACCATTTGTGCTTGTTTTAGTTCGTCTTCTGGGTGGTAACGCATGATGTCCATACGAACCTTTCCGCCATACTCTTCAACGCGCTTAATCGCTGAATGAAACTGCTCTTTTGGAAGCTGTAGACAGAAGTGGAAGATACCTAAGCGAGAGAAATCAACGTCGTGACGCTCTTGGCGCTCTTTCATTTCGAACAGCTCAACACCAATACCATCAGATGTGACTAGGTGAGCAATGTTGAAGCCTTTGAAGCCTTCACCAAATACCGCGATACACATACGGCCGATTGCTGACTCGCGCTCTTCCATCACTTTGGTGTTGTTCATTACGATTCTTAGACCTAAAGCTTTCGTGTAAAACTCAACTGCTTTGTCCATATCGCCAACCATTAGGCCTACGTGGTTCATTTTCATAACTTGCTCCAAATTCGTTTTTAATTCTGTGCGTTTCGAAGACTGGCTTCGATGTTTCGTTTCGATGAAGAGAGTATAGGGAGAGACCGTGATTAACTGAAATTATCATAAATTATATTAATGATAATATTTCGTTATTTATCGATTAGCATGAAACCTCCTCTCACTTAAAGAAGCCATGCCTACATAGATGTTTACGTGAATAGACGTTTGCGTGAATAGAGATAAGCCTAAATAGATAACAACCTAAAGAGCATAGCTACCCAAATAGAGCCCTGCCCACTTTGATAGCTTTTGTTGATAAGTTCTGTTGATAATTCTTGTTGATAGCTTTTATCGATAGTCTTGTTCTTTCAAAGATAGGATTTACCTATTGAATCTATAGAAATGTCCGATTTCACTAATTTCCGGTGCGAATGCAATATATCTCCATCGACGCGGGATAGCGTTAAACACTACAAATTAGAAAGAGAGTCGAATCATGATCAACACAGAAATCAAACCATTCAACGCAACAGCATTCAAAAGCGGCGAGTTCGTAGAAATCACTGAGCAAGACGTTAAAGGCAAGTGGGCTGTATTCTTCTTCTACCCAGCAGACTTCACGTTTGTATGTCCAACTGAGCTAGTTGACCTACAAGACAAATACGCAGAGCTTCAATCTCGCGGCGTAGAAGTTTACTCAGTATCAACTGACACGCACTTCTCTCACAAAGCATGGCACGATACTTCTGACAAAATCGGCACTATCGAATACTTCATGGTAGGCGACCAAACAGGCAACATCACCAACAACTTCAACGTTATGCGTGAAGGTCAGGGCCTTGCAGACCGTGCAACGTTCCTAATCGACCCAGAAGGCGTTATCCAAGCAATGGAAATCACAGCTGAAGGCATCGGCCGTGACGCTGAAGACCTACTACGCAAGGTTAAAGCAGCACAATACGTAGCCGCTCACCCAGGTGAAGTTTGCCCTGCTAAATGGAAAGAAGGCGAAGAGACTCTAGCGCCATCTCTAGACCTAGTAGGCAAGATTTAATCTAAGCCTAGCTAAACAAAAATAGCCAAGAAAGAACAAATAAAGCAGAACAGTTAAACGGTTCTACAGGCGCGCTTCGGCCTCCCTCCTAAAGGGCAGTTGCGCGCCACCCTTTCAAACCATCAACACCACAATATTTGCCGACTTGCGCCCCCCTTTTTATTTTTCCTTTTTCAGCAAGAAGGTATTGGTCAATACCAAGACACAGAATTTAAGAGCAGGCACGATTATGTTAGATCAAGCAATGAAGCAGCAGCTAAAAGCATACTTAGAAAACCTAAAAACCAATGTTCAGTTAGTGCTGAGCCTTGATAGCAGCGATACCGCGAACAAACTTCAAGATCTGGCGAATGATATCGCCTCTCTCACCGACAAAATTGAAGTAATTCGAGATGATAACGCAAGTGCTCGCCGCCCTATCATGCAGGTAGTGAACCAAGAGAAAGGCACTGCGATCGGTTTCGCCGGTTTGCCAATGGGTCACGAGTTCACATCACTGGTACTTGCACTGCTTCACAGTGGTGGTCACCCTATCAAGCTTGAAGCGGACGTAATCGAGCAAATTAAAGAACTCGATCAAGAGCTTAATGTAGAGATTTTCATCTCGCTATCGTGCCAAAACTGTCCAGAAGTGGTTCAGGCATTCAACATGATGTCGGCGATTAACCCTCTAATTAAGACAACCATGATTGATGGCGCCGCATTCCAAGACGAAGTGAAGTCTCGCGACATCATGGCAGTTCCAAGCGTGTTTATTAACGGTGAGCTATTTGGTCAAGGACGTATGTCACTGGCTGAAATCTTGAACAAAGTCGATTCAGGCGCAGCAGAAAAGAAAGCGGCCAACCTAAACGAACAAGCACCGTTTGATGTATTGGTTGTAGGCGGCGGCCCTGCAGGTTCTTCGGCGGCAATTTATGCGGCACGTAAAGGCATTCGCACTGGTGTTGTTGCTGACCGGTTCGGTGGTCAGGTAATGGATACCATGGCAATTGAAAACTTTATCTCAGTAAAAGCGACCACCGGTCCTAAGTTAGTCGCAAGCTTAGAAGAGCACGTAAAAGAGTACGGTGTTGAGGTAATAACCGAGCAGCGCGCTGCGAACATCATAGCAGCCGAAGACACAGAAGACGGCTACATCCACGTTGAACTAGAGAGCGGCGCAACATTACGATCTCGCACGGTAATCACCAGTACAGGCGCACGCTGGCGTGAAATGAACGTTCCGGGTGAGCAAGAGTACCGCAATAAAGGTGTCGCTTACTGCCCACATTGTGACGGCCCACTGTTCAAAGGTAAGAGAACAGCGGTTATTGGTGGCGGTAACTCAGGTATCGAAGCGGCAATTGATTTAGCGGGTATCGTTGAACACGTAACCGTACTTGAATTTGCAGACACACTGCGTGCAGACCAAGTGCTGATCGACAAAGCGAACGCAACACCAAACATTGAAATCATCAAGATGGCGCAAACAACGCGAGTGATTGGTGATGGCAACCGTGTAACAGCTTTGGAATATAAAGATCGTAACACCGATGAGCTGAAGCAAGTCGACATTGCCGGCATCTTTGTTCAAATCGGCCTGATGCCAAACAGTGAATGGTTGAAGGGTTCGAAAGTTGAGCTTTCACCACGCGGTGAAATTGAAATTAACGCTCATGGCGCAACATCAATGAAAGGTGTGTTTGCGGCGGGTGACGTAACAACAGTACCTTACAAACAGATCATCATTGCGATGGGTGAAGGTGCTAAAGCAAGTTTAGGTGCATTTGACCACCTAATCCGTAACTCAGCTCCGGTTAAAGAAGCTGAAACCGCTTAATCTTTTAAGCAAACATTCCTTAAAACGTTCTTGTTAACTTGCGAGTTATTAGTAACTTACTAATTATTGTTAACCACTTAGTCGATTTTTAGACACCACTCCTATGGATTTAGGAGTGGTTTTTTTATTTGTAGAGAGGCTTTATGCTGGTTGATAAAGCATAAAGGCAACCACCATCGCTAAACTTCCGCCCAAGCAACGGTTCACAAACATCATCTGTTTTGGTGATTGCAGTAACTTCTTAAGCATGGTGCCGCAATACGCCCACACCAACATGCACGGCACACCGGTAATAACCATACCCGCGATAATGGTCACTACTTGAATCAGGTAGTCTGCGTTTGGAGTGATGAACTGTGAGAATACAGTTAATGACGCAATCCAACCTTTAGGGTTTAACACCTGCACCAATACGCCAGACATAAAGCCCGAGCGATTATCAGTGGTGCTTTCTTCGATTTGCATGTTAGCAATCGACCACGCCATGAACAGCAAATAAGCCGCGCCCGCGTATTTCAAAATGTTGTATAGCTCTGGATAAAGGGTAAATAGGCTCACCAAACCGACACTGGAACCCGCCAGTACGATGATGATGCCAACAGCGTTCCCAGAGATAAAAGGTAAAGTCGCAGCAAACCCATAACGACTTGAAATCCCAAGTAATGCGATATTGCCTGCCCCAGGTGTAATTGCGATAGATATTGAAAACAGCAAGAACGCCAGCATTAACTGAGAGCTCATTTCCTCTCACTCCTAATAAGTAAAGTATTTATACGGAGAGAGTTTACAGATTCGACTAGGAATTAAATTGCTATATAGGCTAATATTAATGCAAATTTGAGCAAGACTTTTCTAAAAAAGCCATGAAACAGAAAGAATCCACCAAAGAAGTGTTAGATGACACTGATATCGCCATCTTAGAACATATCCAACAAGACGGACGCATGAGCAACAGTAAGCTCGCTGAAAAGGTTAACCTCAGCGAAACCCCATGTTGGCGTCGTTGGAAACGCATGGAAGAGACCGGCTATATCGATGGTTATGCCGCCAAACTCAACCGCAAGAAGTTAGGTTTGCACGTAGCAGGCTTTACCTTAGTTACGTTGGGCAACCATGAGGTTGAAAATACCGAACCGTTCGAAGAATTTGTTGCTGTAACCGATTGGATTCCGATGTGCCACTGCATTGCAGGTGGTGCCGACTACATGGTGCAAGTGTTAGCTAAAGATTTGGAAGAGTACTTTGAGCGTATTAGCTCGATCAGGCGAGTAAAAGGCGTGAGCGCGCTTCAATCCAACATCTCGGTTAAGGAACTGAAAAACAGCTATCTGCTTCCTCTTGGAGACTAGTTCACTTCGCCATACGGCCCTTTTCTTTAAGCGGAAAACAAAAGCCCAGCTATCTAAGGTATCTAAAATCTAGATGCGCCGGGCTTTGTTATTTTGAAACGGATATCGTTTATTTACGCTTTCTATTCACAAGGGTGAGCTAAATGAATCAGAGCCAGGCCACCGAGTGAGGTTTCACGATATTTCTTGTTCATGTCCTTACCCGTTTGATACATAGTCGCGATCACTTTATCTAATGAGATCAGACTTTTGCTATTACGTTTAAGAGCCATTCGTGAAGCATTAATCGCTTTCATCGAACCCATCGCATTTCGTTCAATACATGGCACTTGTACCAAGCCACCAATCGGATCACACGTCATACCGAGCGAATGCTCCATCGCGATTTCGGCCGCAATGCAGATCTGCTCATTGCTGCCACCACGTAACGCTGTTAAACCCGCTGCCGCCATAGAAGACGACACGCCTACTTCACCTTGGCACCCTACTTCCGCACCAGAAATAGAAGCATTGGTTTTGTATAAAATACCAATCGCACCCGATACTGCCAAAAAGTCTTTCAGTTGCTTGGTGTCGAGTTCTTTAATGAAGCGATGGTAATACATCAACACCGCAGGGATAACGCCCGCTGCACCATTAGTGGGTGATGTCACCACTTGACCGCCGGCTGCATTTTCTTCACTCACCGCAAAAGCAAACAAGTTAATCCAGTCCATGATCTCCATTGGGTCGTTTTCAACGGCCGCATTTGCTTCCAGCTTCTTCAACAAGTTCGGTGCACGACGTGTCACGTTCAAACCGCCATCAAGAATGCCTTCGGTTTCAAATCCGCGTTCCATGCAGCGAGTCATTACTCGCCAGATTTGATCGGCCTTTTCTGAAATAACATCATCGCCTTGGAAAGCCGCTTCATTTTTCAGAATCATGCCACCCAAGCTCATGCCGCTGTCTTCTGCTTTTCTCAGCATTTCATCGGCATTTTTGAATGGGAAAGGGACTTCTACTACTTGAGTTTTAGTGCCATTCTGTAGTTCATCCGCGGTTGCTATAAAGCCACCACCAATGGAGTAATAGGTTTCATCAACAATCACATTTCCACTTTGGTCAAGCGCGGTAATCATCATACCGTTCTCATGCAAAGGCAGATTATCTTCGTGGAATAGCATGTCGGTTTGATAATTGAAGCCAATGGTGTGATGGCCATTCAACTGCATTTCACCACTATCGATAGCAAGACGCATCGCTTCATTAGCGCTGGTGATCTTAATCGTGTCTGGCTTATTGCCAAGCAAACCCAAGATGGTTGCTCTGTCGGTATGGTGCCCTATTCCGGTTAACGATAACGAACCATAAAGATCGACTTGAACACGAACCACTTCCGTGATTTTATCCGCGACTAATTGAGTGAAATGGAAACCCGCAATCATTGGGCCGTTAGTGTGTGAGCTTGATGGCCCAACGCCAATTTTATAGATATCAAAAATGGACAGCATACATTTACCTGTTAAAAATTAGCCAGTTGAGAAGATTTACTCATTAAGAAAGAGCGGCATAAAGCCAATCAGGAATAACAGTACAAGCCGCAATCGTGACGACAGCGAACACTAGCAAGCCGTAATGACTCGCCGTAGGTTTTGCAAACAAGTGTTTTTGCTTGGCGATAAATTCGTTTTGTTGTTCAGTTACTTGCCCATAGAAATGGCTAACGACAACACCTAGCACTAAGAAAACCACAGTGCCGATTAAGGCGAACCAAGGCCAAGATATGCCATAGTATTTTGCAATGAACACCACAACCACACTGCCAATACTGCCCGCAATTACGCCGCTCTCGTTAGCTCGTTTAAAGAACAAACCCAAGATGAAAGAGCCAAGACGAATACCGACAAAAATGGAAGTCAGGCTAGCGATAGTCTTGAGCACTGATTCATTTGAAACGGCCAATAAAGCGGGCACAACAACCGAAGCCGCCGCGACAAGGCTCATTTTTCTTGCCACCGATTCATAGTGTGCATCAGAGGCTTTTTTACGGAAAAAGCGCTTGTAGAAATCGAACGTTGCGACCGTTGCCATTGAGTTATAGGTTGAATCCAAGGTCGACATTGCCGCTGCCGACAGAGCTGAAATCACCAGTCCAACAATGATTGGGTTGGTATGATTGAATACAAAATCGAGAATCACTTCATTGCTGTTTTCAAAGCTTTGGTCTTGATAAAAGACACTCAGAAGAACGCCCATTACAGAGAAAAACAGGTAGATAAAGAAGGCGCCGTAACCACAAATCAGCATCGATTTCTGTGCCGTTTCAACGTTTTTTGTTGCCAATGTTCTTTGAATAATCAATTGGTTAGTGCCGTACACACTCAGATGTAAGAAACTCACGGCCACCACACCCGCCCACAAGGTGGTATCAACACCCAAGTCGAAATCGAGGTTGATGATATTCAGGTGTTCAGGAGACAACACCTCGCCCGCATCAATCTTCATTAGCAATAAGGCAAAAATAGCAATACTGCCGATGATCAACACCGCCGATTGCAGCATGTCTGTCCATATGACGGTCGAAATACCGCCCGCATAGGTATACAAAGCCGTAAATAAGCTGATGTAGATGATCGCCTCGGAGATACTCACCGGCAACACTTGCACCAAGATCAGTGCAACTGCATACAAAATTACCCCAGCCGAAATACACTGAACCACAATAAACACGATTGAGTTGATCGTGCGAGCAACAACGCCAAAGCGGTGCTCTAGGTATTCATAAATCGAAGTCAGGCCGAGTTTGTAAAACACCGGGACAAAGAAAACCACAGCGAAAAAGATCACTATTGGGTAATTCAAATGGACGCTCATTGCTTCCATGCCTGAGCTATAAACCCAACCCGGCATGCCCACGAACGTCATCGCGCTGATGTAGGTTGCAAGAATCGACACACCTGCCGTAAACCAACCAAATTGTTTTCCGCCCGTTGAAAAATCGCCACCAACGCTATAACGCTTATTCACTAAGTAACTGATAAATAATGTAGTTAGTACATATAAAGCAATAACCACAAAACTTGAGTACGTAACCATTTTTAGATTCCGTTTATTATATTTCGCAATTCATTCGCCGCCAATAGTACTCAAAAATCGATATTTTCCCTCAAAAACCCACAGTAAGTGTGAGTGTTGTCACTAAGATAGATGATTAAACACTCTAAATGCTCAAAAAGTCCCAAAACAACGATCTAATGAGATCAAGATCACTAAAATGCACAAAATGGGTACGCACTCATTTTAAAATTGACTTTGATCACGGATCTAATAACCACAAAAATTCTATTATCTCTCCCGAAATGAAGATGGTGTGGTGATATTCAATAACCGCCACACAATAATCGAAACTAAAAACACCCTATAAAAAATAAAGGTTTATCGGTCATGACTACTAAAAAACACATGAGCGAAGTTCCTATGATTCAAAGGGTAGCTGCTTATCTTGCAATTCTAGTTGGCTATTTTTTCTATTGTTATAACTTTGTAATTATTGACTACGTACGCCCATACATCGTTGATGCGTATGATGGTATTAACTTAGCGGATACCGCTCAGTTCTATACATGGCAGTCGGTTGGCGCACTTATTGGTGCCTTAAGCTGTGCATGGGTGGCATCAAACTTTGGTAAGAAATCGACTCTTATTGTCATCACTGCACTGAACGGTGGCGCAACCATCATCAATATGATGTTTACTGATTACGCAATGTGGGCAGCAATGCGTTTCATCATCGGTATTTCTTTAGGTGGTTACTTCACAGTAGCTGTGAGCTTGATGATCGGCCTATTCACGCCATCAGTTCGCGGCAAGTTGACGGCATTCGCCTCTTCTATGTTCTCTGTGGCTCTAATGGCAATGGGCGCGTATGCAGCATTCATCTCTAGTGTTGATGCGCCTTGGCAGAGCCTAATGTGGGTCGGTGGTATTCCTCCTCTCGTTGCTGCTGCATTAATGATCTTCATCCTACCTAGCGACAAGAAAGTGATCGCCTACGGTGAAGAAGAGCAAGCCGCTGCTGAAGCATCGAATAAACCAGCGAAGAAAGGTTCTTGGGGTGAAATGCTAAGCGCACCATACCGCAAGCTAACGATTACTTGTCTATTGCTGGCTGGTCTTAATTTCTACGGTTACCAATTCTTCTCTGGTTTTGTGACAACGTACCTAAAAGACGTGCGTCAATTCGACGGTGCGACTATCGGTATCATCTTCTCTATCTCTGCATTCGGTTCGCTATTCGGTGCTTGGGTATGGGGTGCAATCGCTGACAAATACGGTCGTAAAGTGAACGCGTTTGGTTTCATCCTTGCGGGTGTAATGGCTTCAGTATTCTTCGTGGCACCAAGCGACGTGATGATCGGCAGCCTAAACATGCTGGCTATCCTAGGCCTTATCTACAACTTCGGTTTGTCTGCTTCAGCGGTATGGGGTGGTTACTTCTCTGAATTGTTCCCAGCTCACTTACGTAGCTTCGGTGCAGCGCTGTTCCACGGTGGTCGTATCATCGGCATGTGGGCTCCAATGGTGTTGGTATTCATCCAAGAGCGTTCAGACCTAGCAACAGCAATGTGGGGTTCACCAATCGTATGGATTCTGGCTGGTCTACTGTGGCTCTCTCTACCAGAAACATTGAAAGGCGGCATTTTCGACAAGAGCAAAAAAGCGGAAACAGCAAAAGCTTAATCCCCTTTAGTTGAAACCTCTAAAAGTTGAAAACCTCTAAAGACACGAAATAAACATCAATCCGGCTGAGAAATCAGCCGGTAACAAAATCCAAATCGAGTCCTGTTCCGAATGTTGGCTCGACAACAAAAAAGAGAATTTACTATGTCTAAATATCAAGAAGCTAAACGCATTGTTCGCGATTACTTTGACGCTATCGAAAACGCAACTCACGAGAACGTGGCTGAAGTTTTAAAAGCACACACTTCTGAAGATTACTTGTGGCGTGGTGTTTACCCATTCCGTGAGCAAGAAGGCGCACAAGCAGCGGCTGACGTATTCTGGGCACCAATGATGAAATCAATGACACGCATGCAGCGTCGTCAAGATATCTTCATCGGCGGTAACAACGAAGTTAACCCAGATGAAATTTGGGTAATGAGCATGGGTCACTTCATGGGTCTATTCGACGCTGAATACCTAGGCATGCGCCCTACTGGCAAGATCATGAACGTTCGCTATGCAGAATTTAACTGTGTTGTTGACGGCAAAATCACAAAAACTGGCCTGTTCCTAGATCTACTAGGCATGATGGACCAAGCGGGCTGCTACCCACTTCCACCATCAACAGGTAAGCACTTCGTTTACCCTGGCCCACGTAACCACGATGGTCTGTTGTTTGAAGATGCGGCTCCAGAAGAAGGCGTTGCGACACTAGCTCTAGTGAACAAGATGGTAGATGACCTTTCTGCACTTAACGACAGTGGCGCAATGGGTTGCCCACCAGAAGTGCTAGCGAAGAGCTGGTCAAAAGACATGATTTGGTACGGCCCTTGTGGTATCGGCGCGTCTTACACGATTCCTCGTTACCAACAACAGCACCAACTTCCTTTCCGTAACAACCTGAAAGACAAGAAATTCAACGGTCATGTTTGTCGTTTCGCTGAAGGTAACTTCTCTTGTTTCTTCGGTTGGCCAAACCTATCAAACACCCCTACAGGTGGCTTCCTAGGTATGACTGGCGGCGAAGTACGCGCAAACATGCAAGTGGTTGACGTTTACTACCGTGACGGTGACAAGCTGTCTGAAAACTGGGTTCTTATTGACCTTCCTTACTGGCTACAGCAGCAAGGTCTAGACGTGTTCGAACGCACTTCATCTATCATGAACCCAACGCTGTAATCCTAATGCTTTAATACAGGTGCTTTAATAAAAACGCCTTAATCCTAGCGATAAAAGCCAAAAGATAGAAACCAAACAATAGCAACCCAAGCCGACATCTAATTTGGGTTGCTATGACTTGCTAGGCGTTCCTTCTCGCGCCTAGTAAGTGCTCCACCAACTAATCAATGTTCCACCAATCAATTGCTTCACCAATCAATAATTGCTCCACCAATAATTGAATCAAATAGTGCCTCATGGATGGGGTACATCCTGCCAAACCAATACTAATAACGGGCTTGAAAGCACGGTGGCTTTCTACGGCCTGAATAAAGAGAACAACAATGAACAAGTCGATACTTTCTGCAGTGATCCTGACGGCACTTACATCAGGTTCAGCTTTTGCTGCACACACTTTTACCAATGACGCGGGCGATAGCCTTACTTTAGATGGCCGTTTTGACGTTCGTTACCAAGACAAAGGCGGCGACCATAACGGCGAATGGAACAGTGGTAGTTCTCGTTTCGGCCTTAAAGGTCAAATGGGTTTAGACAACGACTGGACTGGCTTTGGCCATGCCGAATGGGGTTACAACTCAGGTGCTAACGGCGACAATATTTACGACCGACTTCTATACGCAGGTGTAGAGCACGAGAAATACGGCAAGATCGCTGCAGGTACTAAGCAGTGGTCTACCTTCTACGATGTAGCTTGGTTTACCGATATGGGTCGTGTATTTGGTTCACGAGGTTCTGGTTACTACAACCTTTCTGACTGGGGTATTGCTTCTGGTACAGGCCGTGCAGAGAACTCGATTACTTACCGCAACAACATCAGCGATAACTGGAAGTACGGCTTCACTTATCAGACAACTCGTGAAGATGTTGGCCTTGCGGATGGTTTAACCGCAACACTGAAAAATGGTTTGGGCGCATCAACCCTATACACGGTTATGGACGGCCTAACGATTGGTTTGGCTTACCATCAGAATGAATTCGATGATGTCGATGCTGGCGTTAAAAACATCAAAGATGGCGATACACAACGTATTGGTTTATTGGGTGTGAACTACACCAATAATGGCCTATTCGTTGGTTTCACTTACAGCCAAGGCTCAAATTGGGAAACCACCAGCAAAGCCGAATTTTACGACCACCGTGGTGCTGAATTCTTCACTTACTACCACTTTGAAAACGGTCTGCGTCCAACCTTTAACGTTAACTACTTAACGGACACAGACGACAACGCTAATGGCTACGATCGTCAGTTGATTATCCCTGGCCTTGAATACCACTTTAAGAAGAACAAGTTCTTAGTATGGACTGAATACCAATTCGATAATGGCAACGACAAGTCCGTAGGTAACCATTACGAAAACAGCGATGACCAATTCGCTGCGGGTATCCGTTACTACTTCTAACACCCAGTTAATCGAGTCATAAATTCGCTAAACAAAGCTCTGTTCTTAATGCAGAGCTTTTTTGGGTCATACCCAGAATAATATCCAACATTCTCTATTAACCCTTATTTTTCATCCCATCATGACATATTGTATTTTTGAATACGTACCTAATTATGGTACTCTGTGTACTGTCAATTTAGTTCAAAAGTATCTTCTATGAGCTCTCCAAAACACTCCACGGCGTCAAAACCAACCGTTACTTCAAAAGATGTCGCTAAGCTGGCTGGCGTTTCTCAATCTACCGTTTCTCGTGTATTTGTTCCGGGCAGTTCGGTGTCTGAAAAGACCAAGCAGAAAGTATTCGAAGCCGCAAAAGCACTCAACTATCGACCGAATGCCTTTGCTCGTAGCCTAACGACAAATGAATCTAAGTTGATTGGTTTGGTCTTCCCTGATGCTGATTACCCAATTCACATGAAAACCCTGCAACTCATCTCTACTGAGTTACAAAAACAGGGCTATTCTGCTGTGCTTATCCCTTGGCAAGTTGACGGTAACGACATCCACTCGATTCCGAATATTTTCCAATATCGTGTTGATGGTGTGATTGCTGCTTCTGCGACATTCAATAAGTCACTTTATGAAGAGTGTGAAGAGTTTGACATCCCTATCGTTCAGTTCGCGCGTGTTGTTGAAGGGACGAAGAGTAGCCATGTTGTGAGTGATAACTACGCGGCAGGGCAATTTGCAGCGCAACACTTTCATAAACTTGGTATCAAGACTGCGACTTATGTGACGGGTAATGTGCCAACGTTTACTAATGGCGAGCGCCAAGTCGGTTTCTGCACAGAATTTGAAGACTTAACAGGCAAACAGGCTCGAGTTATTGAAGCTGATTACGACTACCTTGATTCGTTAGAGATCATCCGCGACATGTTCAACGAAGCAACGCATCCGCAAGCGGTGTTTTGTGCGACAGATAACCTTGCGATGGCGGTAATGGATGTAGCTCGTTTAGAGTTTGGGCTTCGTATCCCAGAAGACCTGCAAGTGATTGGTTTTGATGATATCCCGCAGACTCAATGGCTCAACTACCAATTGACCACCTTCAAGCAGGATTTTAGACGCCTTGCGCGTGAATCAGTGAAAATTGTGGTTAACCAAATTCAAGAACAAGACACCAGCTTAGTAAAATTAATGGTTCCTGTTCAATTTATAGAGCGCAATACCACGCTGAAGATTAAGTAAACTCGTTCAAAGTAGAAACAAAATAGTAGCGTGAGTACGGAAAAGAAAAATCCCGTTGGCGACGATTAGAGTCTCCAACGGGATTTTGTATTTCTACTCAGCCTTTACTGTCCCAATCACTTGAAACAATTGCGTATTAGTTACCCACACCACCTGTTTTCTCAGCTGGTAAATCTGGTGTCACTGGGGGCCACTCTTGGAAGGTTGCTAGATGTTGTTGAACAGCAGCTTGTGCAGGACCAAATGCCCACATTTTCTGCCCCATCCATTTCAGGTACATACCCGACTCTTCTGCCGCTCGCTCATATGGGTCACGACGTAAGTTAAAGAGTAACGGTGCGTTTAACTCCTCTTTCGGACCACTCCAGCCATGGTTTTGGACCACAAAGTGCGCCTTCCAATCACCAATACGAACCGCTTGCAGCTTGTCTCGTTCGTAGTAGTAAATCTCTTTACGGTTTGACTCGCCTTTCTCTGTCAGCATGTCCACTTGGTTGTAACCATCAAGGTGCGCTTTAAAGCCATCGTGACCTTTCAGCATTTTCTCTTTTAGATCCGTTGGACCACCAGCCGCAGCAACCAGTGTTGGTAACCAGTCCATACCATCAAAGATGCCATTACCTACGCTACCCGCAGGGATTTTACCCGGCCAGCTCACCAGTGCAGGCGCTCTTACGCCACCTTCCCAAGTGGTACCTTTTTCACCGTGGAAAGGCGTCATGCCGCCATCAGGCCAAGTCATGATCTCAGGGCCGTTGTCTGCAGTGAAAATGATAATGGTGTTATCGGCAATGCCTAACTCTTCCATTTTCGCCATCATTTCCCCGACGTGGTCATCAAGATCTTTCATGACCACTTCTTGCAGCCCCCAACCGTTTTGGCCAAGCATCGCTTCATATTCAGGAGAAAGGTGCGTCCATACATGGCCACGAGAAGGGCAGTACCAAGTAAAGAATGGTTTATCCGCTTCTACGGCTCGTTCAATGAAGTTGATAGCATGCTTATTTACTTCGTCGTCGAGTGTACGCATACGCTCAATCGACAATGCACCATCGTCTTCGATCGTTTGACCACCTTTGCCATCTGATTTCGCGTAAATAACATTACGAGGTGCAAAGGCATCCAAAGATCCATCTTTTGGCCAATCTGGATCTTCGGTATATTCCATCGCATTCAAGTGATACAGCCAACCCCAATACTCATCAAAACCGTGCATTGTCGGTAAAAATTCATCTCTATCACCAAGGTGGTTTTTACCAAATTGCCCAGTCACATACCCCATCGTTTTGAGCATCTCTGGAAGCGTTGGCGTATCCGCACTTAAACCAACGGGACCGCCAGGTAACCCAACAGAGTGCATTCCGGTTCTAACTGGTAATTGCCCGGTTAAGAAAGCAGAACGACCCGCGGTACAAGATGGCTGCGCATAGTAGTCTGTCAGAAGCATTCCCTTCTCAGCAATACTATCGATGTTTGGTGTTTCGCTACTCATCACGCCATTGTGATAAGCGCTCAGGTTTGAGATGCCAATATCATCGGTGAAAATGACGAAGATATTAGGTTGTTCTTGTGCCGACCATGCCGATAGCGAAAAGCTACTCAACACGCTCAAGGTAAGAAGGTGAAAAATCCCTTTCATATAATGTCCTTATATTGTTTCAGATTGTTCTTTGTGAATCATTTTTATTCCGACCAAACCAAAGCCAAGCTCTAAAATTAGATAGACAAAAAGCAGCCAGTGCGGCATTCCATCTAAGACTAAACTAATCACTCGGCCTGCAGCCAAACCCAACATAAAAACCACCAAGCTATAAAGCGCTGGCAGTCGATACTTTTTTATCAATGCGCCACTAACCCAAAACAGAGCCAGTGCCAAATACAGCCCCATCACGGCTCGAAAAATATGAGTCACGTTGATAGAACTAGCATCAATTCCGAAAAGATAATCCATAGAAATAACGGGGGCGTAGCCGTAAGACAACGCAATAGGCGTTAAGCCTAAAACCGCTACCAACAAGAAAACACTTTGTAGCTTCATATTCCCACTCTTTAAATTTGGCTCTTTTTAAAAAACATAGTCTACAATCAGCAATATACAAGTTGCATATATAGAAAATGGCTAATTAATACATACATTTATAGTGTGCACTCTTCAAACCAGATAAGGATATCAATATGGCTAAATGGCATTACCTAATCGCATCAGTGTTGGCTGCGAGTTCAACCGTAAATGCACAAGAAGCAAGTTCACAATCGGACACGAAAAAGTGGCAACACAGCATAGAAATTTATGCGCTTGCTTTAAATATTCGTGGTGATAGTACGATTGGAAAAATATCCACAGATGTCGATGTTGATCCTGCGTTCATCATGGATCATATTGATATGGGTGCAATGCTGCGATTAGAGGGCATTTATGACAATCAGTGGGGTTACTATTTCGACTACAGCTACATGAAACTAAGTGGCAAATCTGACTCAGTAATCGGCAATGCGGGAATCCTTAACGGTAAGCTCGATATAAGGCAGGGGGTTTTAGAAGCGAAAGGCTTTAAACGCTATCAATACGATATCGGCATGATTGATTATATGGTGGGTATACGTTGGTGGGACAATGATATTGACTCAAGGCTTTATAAAAACGATGGTACAACAATCAACTCTCGGTCTTTAAATGAAGACTGGATCGATTACCTTGTTGGTATTCGCTGGACCAAAGAACTCAGTAAAGATTGGACAGTGCACACCAGCTTAGATATCGGCCTTGGTGCTGATACCGATTTTACTAGCTCCATATTAACCGGCGCTCGCTATCAAATTAACGACTGGTCGGATTTAAATCTGGCGTATAAATCCACTTGGGTTGATTACGAAAACAAAGGTACCTTTGAATACGATACCGCTTCACAAGGCTTCCTTGTTGGGTGGGCTGCTCACTTTTAAAACACTTATCACACACTGATAGAACACTATTGAAGTCGCATTTGATTTAAAGAATTTAATTTAGATTAAAGTGTGTATTCCAACGGTACTAAGCTCTAGCGATGGATCAATTGCTAGAGCTTAAAATCAATGCAATAAAAACGAGCAAACCAAACCAAAAAATCATTAATAATCAACCACTAAACATCATCATCAAAACATTCAACACATCTAAAAAAATCTAATATTTAGACTCTAATAACAAAACCGCCCTCTTTACCTTTTTAATCTTTCTTTAATCCTTCACATCTTATTTGAACAGTGTTTTTTATTTTAAAAATGTCGCTAGAATCCTCTCCCGAAATTTACGAACCTTAGAGAATAAAATGAAAAAATTAGTCTTAGCGGCGCTTACGACTGCATCAGTTACGGGCATTACGTCAACTTCAGCGATTGCAGCAAATGAAATGTATGTTTTGGGCGGTGTTGGTATGGATAGTGGTGATGTCGGTGGTCAGTTCACACTGGGCAGCCAGATCGCACAAAGTAACTGGTATGTAGAATCAACATTGTTTATTACCAGCGTCGATGACAAAGACAGTTACGTTGATTACAGCAACAACGAGACAGTACAACGAAAGCAAGAGTTCGACACCTTAACGCTCTCATTGACGCCTGTGTACAAACACAGTTTCAGTGAAAATTTTGCTATTTTGGGCAAGTTTGGTGCTTTCTATTCACACTCAGATACAAAGTTGGTGTATAGCTCTAGCAAAGGAAATGAAGTTCATAAAGGTTCTCATGGTAATTTTGGCTTAACTTACGGTATCGGCGCAGAGTACAAGTCATCAAAACCATTGTTTGGCAACTCCAAGCTGTTGACTCGTGTAGGGTTTGATGGATATGAGATCGGCAGTGAAAGCAGTTGGTATACCAAGGACTCAGTTTGGGGTGTACAAGCCGGCTTTACCTTTTAAGCCAACATATTCATTACCCTGAATAAAAACCATTTAGGGCAATGAATTAAAAGCCATCATTTTAAAAATAAGATAAACCTCGTGTTGTTATGCGAAGCTTATCTTATTTTTCAACACACTCTTTTTTCATGATCGTTAGACCAGCATCCAGCGTTTCTGCCCAAGCTCGTTCTACGTTCTCATCATAATGAGGATCGTACTTTTTAACCGTATTGAGCAGCGAATTAAACCATTCGTTTAATTCAATTTCTGAAATGTCCAACCCCAAATCTTTGTGCCTTTTCCCCAGTTTCTTGACCGAGTTCCGCACACTTGGCAGACCAGAGGAATTATAAATAAGAATGATCGAGGCCTTAAGCATCTTAGTTTGCTGCTCTAACCCTATCTTTTCAAAACGTTCTGAAAACCTTGGGTTATGCTCGCAGAAATCTGCCAGAAAGCTTTCCAAGAATTCTTGATCAATCCGGCAACGCTCAAAGCTTTCATAAAACAGTTCATTCGGTTTCATCTAGCAAGTCCTTTGCAATAGTCAGCCAGTCTTTAAAATAACGTGTTAGTTCAGAGCATCATAAACTAACCCTGAACAATCAACATGACTTAATTATACGCCACTGTGGCATAAAGTTAACTATGATATAAAGTGAACTGTGGAATAACGTAAACTATGGCATAAAGTGAGTTGCACAAATCTTGTTTCCATCAGGGTCTCGCAAATAAGCCATGTACAAGCGACGCTCGTCAGAACCTCTCGCTCCGGGGCCACCTTCAATGCTAGTACCACCATTTTCGACGCCGATGCGATGCCATTCATCCACCATTTCTGGTGAACTTGCCAAGAATCCTACCGTCATACCATTGCCATAAGTCGCTGGCTGACCATCAATCGGTTTGGTTAAACCTAGTACACCCGTTTTGCTCACGTAAACACAACGCCCTTTAGGATCGATTGAGCCTTCGTTGTAACCAAGCATCTTCATAATTGGATCATAGAACGACTTCGCACGTTCAATATCTTCGGTTCCGAGAAAAACATGGCTGAACATAACTCACCTCTTTTTATTGAAAGAAAGAACCACCCAAACTAGACCTTAAATTCGCTTTTGTCTAGGCATGCTATTCTGTCATAACTGCTGCTTAACCCATTGAGTAAACACTTGAAACTTAGTCCGTTGCTCCATCCCTTTCGGACATACAAGATCGTAACCTTTACCCGACTCAATACTCATAAAAGGAGCAACCAACCCACCCTGTTCAATTTGAGTTGTCGCAAACTCGAGTCTTCCTAGTGCTACACCCATCGATAACCTTGCCGCGTCCATCGCTATACGGTTGTCACTGTAGTAATCACACTTTAGAGTACAATCAACCTCACTTTGAGCCGCTTCCAACCAACGCTGCCAAGCCGTCACGTCTCCACTATGAATAAACTGCACACTATCCAATTGTTGCAAGCCCTTCTCAAGATTGAACCTCTTCGCGTATTCAGGACTGCATACAGGCGTTCTAATTCCTGAAAATAGTCGCTCACTATAATGATTCGGATAGTGACCCTCGCTGTAGAAAATTGCCACGTCATAAGGTTCAAACTGAAAGTCAGATTGGTTCTGTTTGGTTTGTAATTTGATGCTTAGATTCGGATACAAGCGTCTGAATTCTGGCAAGCGTGGCATTAACCACGAAGAAGCAAAATAAGGCGATGTCGCGATGTACAACTCCCCACTTAGCTCTCCAGTTTGAATGTCCATCAGTTCAGAGAAAATAGATTCGAATGAGACACTCAGCATCGAGAGAACGCGTTGTCCTTCTGGGGTCAATTCTAGCTTTCTTGTTTTACGCACAAACAGATTAAATTTAAGCTGCTGCTCAAGTTTCTTGATGCGATGACTGACTCCACCTTGAGTCAAAAATAGTTCATCGGCGGCAAGGGTGAAGCTTAAATGTTTAGCCGCCACACTGAAGGTGTGCAACAACGACAATGTTTGTTGGCGATTTTCAAACAGGCCCATAGATTAACCCCACTAATTCATAAATCATCAATACTGGTTTGTAGACGTACTGACTCATCATATAGATTAAACCATGTAATCTACATAATAATGGTGAGTCAAATGAAGCAAGCACAAAAACTCAAAGTTGCGGTCATTGGTGGTGGATCAAGTTACACCCCTGAGCTGATCGAAGGCTTACTAAAACGCTATCACGAATTACCTATTTCTGACCTTTGGCTTGTCGATATCGAAGAAGGTATGGAAAAAGCCCAAGTGATTGCAGATTTGACGCAGCGAATGATTAGAAAAGCGAACTGTGACATCACAGTGCACCTCACGACAGACCGAAAAGCAGCGCTTGTGGACGCGAATTTTGTCTGTTCTCAATTTAGGGCCGGTCGATTAGAAGCAAGGCTACGTGATGAAAGAATTGCATTAAAGTATCGCATGATAGGGCAAGAAACTAACGGATTGGGTGGTTTCTCTAATGCTTGTCGAACCATACCAATTGCATTAAAGATCGCCAAAGAGATGGAAGCACTTTGCCCCAATGCGTGGCTGCTCAACTTTACCAATCCATCAGGTATGGTGACCGAGGCCTTGATTAAGCACTCAACCATCAAGACGGTCGGCTTGTGCAATATCCCCGTGAACATGGAGCGCGGAGCAGCAAAAATGCTTGGCGCTGTACGCGAAGACATCACCATGCAAATCGCAGGTTTGAATCACCTAGTGTGGGCCCGAAAAGTACTTCATAACGGCGAAGACAAGCTCCAAGAAGTGATAGACCAACTCCTCGGAGGCAATGACCAAATGATGCCTAAAAACATCCCACCCTTTGAATGGGATGCTGAGTTGATTCGCTCATTGAACCTGGTGCCGTGTGCTTACCTACGTTACTACTACCAATCACGAGATATTCTAGACAAAGAATTTGCGGCGTCTGAAAAGAGCGAAAATCGCGCCGACTTGGTTGCAAAAGTTGAACAACAATTGCTCGAAATATACAGAGACCCGATGCTGGATACCAAACCGAAATTATTAGAAGAACGAGGTGGTGCCCATTATTCTGAAGCAGCTTGTGAACTAATGAGCAGTATTCACAACAACAAGCGTTCTATCATGCACGTTAACACTCGCAATAATGGCGCGATTCAAGGGCTTCCTGATGACTGCGCGGTAGAAATCAGCTCAGTTATTACTAACAGCGCGATCCTTCCATTGAATGTCGAACCTTTTGATAGCGATACGTTACGCCTAATCCAACAAATGAAAGAGTTTGAAACCTTAACAGTGAAGGCCGCGATGACAGGGGATATTGCATTAGCTAAACGCGCTTTGATCCTTAATCCTATTGTTGATAGCGGCTCACACATTGATGAGGCGTTATTAGAAACGATTCGAGAGAACTTAGACTTCATGCCTGCGTTTGCTCATCGATTAGCACAAAGTGAGCAGTAACCTTATGTACATTAACTCAATCGAAATTAGATTAATTCAAGTTGTTCACAATCCATTTTAGTTACCAGAGGTCACGATGAAACTAATACTGAACGCCGATGATTTCGGCCTCACTGAAACGGTAAATCATGGCATTGTTGAGTGCTTCAAAGCAGGCGTAGTGAAGTCAACCACCATCATGATGAACCAACCTGGAACCCAACACGCCATTGAGCTTTATCACCAAGGTTTGGTTCCGGAAGTAGGCTTGCACTTTACGGTCACCGCAGGCAAACCACTGACGCCACCAGAGCAGGTTCCGAGCTTAGTCGACGAACACGGCCACTTCTTTTGCAACGTCACCCTATTCGATAAATCAGATGTGAATGAAGATGAGGTGATGCTCGAGCTCAACGCGCAATATCAAGCGGCTATCAATGCAGGTTTAAAGATCAACCATATCGATAGCCATCATTTTGGGGGCGTATTTAAACCTCTCAAAGCGGCGTTTACGCGCACAGTGAATCACATTGGTCTCCCAGTTAGACGAATCGATAACATCCTAAGTGGCCAAGATGCACTGCGAGTGCCAACACCAGATGCTTTCGACATGCGTTTCTTTGACGAAGGCGTATCGCTGAATGGCCTGCAAGATTTATTACTGAGCTACCAAGCTATGATGCCTGACGGTGTGCTTGAGTTAATGTGCCACCCTTCATCAGTGGCAAGTGAACAGCTTAAGTCCCTATCAAGCTACAGTGATAAACGCATCGAAGAGCATCAGCTTCTCACTAGCCCAGAGCTAAAACAGTGGCTAGCTGACCATCAGATTGAGTGCATTGGATTCGACGATCTCAAATAGGGAACCTTAAGTCAGGGCTACTCAACGATCCGTTGTGCGCCCTGCCCTTGGTCATGCAGAATATCTTCAGGGTTCAACAAGTGGCATTTCTGCATGCTCAAACAACCGCAACCGATACAGCCGGTTAGGTTTTCTTGTAGCGATTTAATCTGCGCCATTTTGCTGTCGAGTTGTCCTTGCCACTTCTTCGCAACTCGCTCCCAATCTCGCTTAGTCGCGGTATGGTTCATAGGTAAGGTAGATAACTCTTCGGTAATCTCTTCCAGCGTGAAACCTATCGACTGCGCCACTTGTATCAACGCTATTCGTCTCAACATCGCCGACTGATAACGGCGTTGATTTCCATTAGTGCGAATCGAAGCAATCAACCCCTTGGTTTCGTAAAAACGTAAGGCAGAAGGAGCCACGCCGCTACGTTCTGCCAACTGGCCTATGGTGAGATATACAATGTTTCTCATTGTTACACTATCCTTGAGATCATAAATATTTAAAGCTTACTTTAACTTTAGAATAGCGGCCTATTCCAGCTCTCACCAATGATTGACCTTAAACTTTGACAGAGAGCTCAACGAAAATCAGCCACGATCACAATTGCTTTGTTGAATCAGATGTCATTCGATTTCTAAATCTGACTCATGATCGATTTCAAATTCTCCGCCATTTCGGAATTGATGATCTCACCGGTTTCTACATTAAAGTTGTCGTAGAAACTCGGCACTGACATCGACCCCTTCACATCAGCATCAAAGTAAGGTGCCGAATTTACCGCAGACGACAACACAGAGCTTGCGCCACCTGGGCCTGGTGATGTGGAGAGCATCACAACAGGTTTGCCTTGGTACACTTTCATGTCGATTCGTGATGTCCAGTCAAACACATTCTTAAAGGCTGCAGTATATGAACCGTTGTATTCTGCAAAAGAGATGACCACAGCATCTGCTTCGCCAATCTTGCTAAAAAAACGCTGCGCGTGTTGATGAACGCCAGACTCTTTTTCTCTGTCTTCACTGTAAATGGGCATCTCGAAATCATTGAGATCGAGCACCTCTACTTGCGCGCCCTCGACTAAACTTGCGGTGTACGCTGCTAATTGTTGGTTAATCGATGCTTTACTGTTGGTCGCGCCAATCGCTAATACTCTCATTGTTGATCCTTGTTCATTTTTCTCACCTTTATGCATTCATGATTTCAATTACGGAGCTCAAAGTTCATAACTGAAGATTCGTAACTTCTGTTTGATAACATCAAAACCTGTACTAGGCGACAAGGTGATAGATTGTATTTTTAGATTGAGGAGGATGATAAAACCTCAAGCTAACTTGAGGTAAAGAGGTATTTTCAAAAAATAGAAAGTGATTTAAAAACACTCATAAAACAGGTGATTACGAAAGGTTAAATATAGATTTTCATTACACAGACAAAAATGAGCACACCCAAAATGCAAAGGGTGTGCTTTATTGAGGTGTTATCTACTTAGATTGATTCAATGGACTGACACCCGAATAGGCAACACCCGATAGCTCCGCCATTTCACGATTCCACGTTGCCAGATCGTGAGGGTTAAACTGATTCAAATGATCATGGCCGCACGCTCTCGACATCACTTGCATCAACTCAGTCGAGGCTTCGAAGAAGTTTTTCAATTGGTTCGATGCCTTTTCGACATTTAACCGTTGGCGTAAATCGGCTTTTTGAGTCGCGATACCCGCCGGGCAATTGTTGGTGTTACACATTCGGGCAGCAACACACCCTATCGACTGCATGGCACTGTTTGAGATGGCGACACCATCTGCGCCAAGCGCCATCGCTTTTACAAAGTCCATCGGAACACGAAGTCCACCGGTAATGATTAAGGTGACTCTGTCACTTGCACCTTGCTTGTCTAAATAAGCTCTGGCACGAGCAAGTGCTGGAATGGTGGGCACACTAATATGGTCACGGAACATTTCTGGCGCCGCCCCAGTACCACCGCCTCGACCATCCAAAATGATGTAATCGGCACTGGCATCGAGTGCGAACTGAATATCCTCTTCAATATGATTGGCACTCAACTTGAAGCCAATTGGGATTCCGCCCGTCACTTCTCGAACTCGGTCGGCGAACTTTTTGAAATCTTCGACCGTTTTTAGATCAACAAAGGTGGGTGGAGAAATCGCCGCTGTACCCGCTTCAATGCCGCGCACCTCTGCTATCTTGCCAATGTTTTTCACCCCCGGTAGGTGACCGCCTGTTCCGGTTTTGGCACCTTGCCCGCCTTTAAAATGGAAGGCTTGAACGTTTTTGAGCTTAGATTCGTCGTAACCAAATTGTGCGCTAGCTAATTCATAAAAGTAGCGAGAATTCGCGGCTTGCTCTTCGGGCAACATTCCGCCCTCTCCCGAGCAGATCCCCGTTCCCGCAAGCTCCGCGCCCGTCGCCAAGGACACTTTCGCCTCTTCAGACAAAGACCCAAAACTCATGTCAGATACAAACAAGGAGATGTTCAATTTAAGCGGCTTTTTCGCTTTTGGCCCAATAATAAGCTCAGTACCGACTGGCACATTCTCCAACAAAGGCTTAGTCGCCATTTGTGCAACCATCACTTGAATATCGTCCCAGTGAGGTAACAAGTACCTAGGCACGCCCATTGAGGTCATTGGACCGTGATGCCCGACCTTAGATAAACCATCTCGTGCTAATTGATGAATGAACTCAACCGTGGGTTCTTCTTTGGTTGCAGAAGCTGCTGGCGAGAGATCGGGCGTTGCTGCTTGGATATGAATATCGGGGCCTTCTTGACCCACTTGCTCGGCCGTAAACTGTTTATGGGTGCCATCACAAAAAGGGAGATTGTTTGAATACTTACAGCGGCACAGGTAAGCGTCGCCGTTTTCCTCGGCCACGAAACTCTTCGGTTTGAAGCCGGTTCCTGCATGAGAGCCGTCGCAGTAAGGTTGGTTTTTCGATTTACCACAGGTACAGAAGTAATACTCCTCCCCTTCGGTTAGCTCCACTTTGACTGGCTTGGTATCCGCTATCACTGGATTCTTCATAGTTCGCTCACCTTTTCTTTCTTATGATTTGATGACTGAAGCGATGACTTGCTCACAAGAATAAAGTAAAGGTTAGATACGCAGCGAATTCAATAAATGGGCCTGAGAAAACAAGCTTAATAGACAGCCCAAAAACAGAAGCATTACTTGTTCAACGCAAACAAAAATGGCCACCAAATCGGCAGCCATTGTGTTTTAAACCTAAGTCTAAGCTAAATGCTAATGGTTAATCGAATAGCTCGATGACCAGCTTGTTGTCTTTAATCACTAGATTAGGTTCCGATGACTTGATCAATGACTCTTGAACCTTATTGCTGTCCAGTTTGTAAACCGGTGACTGGGACAAAGCAAAGCCAATCATAGAAACGGCAGGCTTAAGTAGTTTGGCGACCTCAGGCGACAGTTGTTTATCTTTTTCTTCAAAGCGCTCTAAACGCAGTGATTTCAAATAAATCTCGCCACTCTCTTTGTCATATTCAGGAATCGCACTGAACTCGATATCAAGATCCAACCTCATATTCGGCAAGTTAAACACCTGAACTTGTGCATTGGTATTCGCCAGAACAGACACGCGCTCGGCATCAGCTCGGCCAATTTTCACCGCTAAGTCATCGACAGCCACTTGCGCATTCATAACGTTTTGCACACCGACTTCTTGCTCTAACATCACAGAATCTTGAAGGTAGTTCGTCATTTCTTGTTCAGTAACGCTATAGCTAACACAACCACCTAGCACCAGCGCAGAAGCTGCCAAAATGAACTTTTTTGCTACGTTAATTATCATCAATATCAGCTCTTTATCGTTAGTGACTAGCGCCGAGTTTACTGTGTGATCATCAATAAACAAAACAGAAAAAACACGATATTCGTGAACACCTTTAATTAATAAGCATAAATATCAGTAAGTAAAGCACCAGATTGGCTTTCCCGCTTAAAATACTGCCACTTGCTTGCTCAACGTTCTTAGGTTTATGTACTCGAATTATTCGAATTTTGCTCCTAAGCTTATGGAATATTTAGGGGGCTTACTGAAGGTTTCATCATGGATATCGAAACATGAAGAGTGAGCACAATGCCATCAAAAAGAGTATCACCTGAGCCAATAACTCGTTCTGTGATTTTGTTATGCAACACCGCATGCCCGCACCATAATCAGTGGGTGGGAGAACTGCGTCTCCATAACTGGGAAGCTCAAGTTGCAGAAACGACCGAACAGGCCATTCACTTACTCGATAAACGCAGCGACAGCTACGCACCAATTGTGGTTTCTTGTCTAGCATCATCCTCAATAGACAAACAATGTGAGCAAATATCAACGCTGAAGGCTCACTCTCCAAGTTTAAAAGCAATCGCTATCTGCAACCAACCACCAAGCCGCAACTTATCGCTCATTAAGCAAACCTTTTGGGATTATTACCACCTCCCTATTGATACAGAATGGCTTTGTCGAAATTTGGGACATGCGTATGGCATGGTAGATACCAAGCAAACTAACCCTAAGCCTGTCTCGTGCCCTGACTATCAATTGGTGGGGCAATCCAGCACCATCCAACACCTTAAAAAGAAAATAGCTAAGATCGCTAACAACGATTTCCCAGTGCTGATTCAAGGGGAAACCGGTACAGGAAAAAGCCTATGCGCACGTTTGATACATGAAGCCTCAGTCCGCAGTCAGAAACCTTTCATCGCTGTAAATTGTGGCGCAATTCCACAATCCTTGATTCACTCAGAGTTATTTGGCTTTGAAAAAGGCTCGTTCACGGGAGCAAACAAACGCTACGTCGGACACGTGGAAAGAGCGAATGGTGGCACACTATTTTTGGATGAGATCGGCGACCTTGAACTGTCGCTGCAAACCTACTTACTCCACTTTCTAGAAAATAACTTGATAGAGCGATTAGGCAGTAACAATCAATTACCCGTGGATTGCCGTGTGATTTTCGCCACCAACGTCAATATCGAACAAGCCGTTGCTGCGGGTAAATTTAGAAAAGACCTCTTTCATCGGATCAATGTACTTCCATTGGACCTAGTGCCACTCAATGATCACAAGGAAGACATTGAAGATTTGGTTCGATTTGAACTGAAGCACAATTACGCATCCAAAACCAAACTGCCTAGTGACACCCTTGAGCAAATGAAACAGTACCATTGGCCGGGCAATGTCAGAGAGTTATTCAACTGCATAAAAAGGGCGATTGTTCTTTCTAATTCAAGCGCCCTCTCTACTCGTCATATGGGGATTCAATTGAAAGACGCGTCGCCCGACGCAGAAAATGATACTCGACTTTCTTCAAAAAATGTTCGTCGAGTGATTCAGCAACACCACTACAATATTTCCCAATCTGCCAAAGCGTTGTCTATTTCTCGGACAACCTTATACAAGCTGATAAAAAAACATCAGATAGTAATTTAAGTCGCCTAGCTAGCCAAGCTAAGCTAACTAATCAACTAATAAAGCAGCCTAACGAACTAGGCTGCTTTAGAGTTTAGTTGTACTCAATTAATGAGAGTACTTAAGGCTCAGGTACAGTAAATGGACAAACATCACAGGTTGCAATGTTCGATGTTTCCATAAATGCTTGTTGCAAGAACAACGAGTCAAACGTTGCTGTCACTTGATTAGATAGCATTCCTGTGGTTCCGGTTGGTAACACATTTGGCGCATAAGTTTTGCTTACTTGTGTACACACTTGGCCAATCGCATCACCGAAGTTCGGTATCCACTCTCCTTCACCCGTTTTACAAGCAAACAGCTCAGGGTCGGCACTTAATGCACTACACATATTGCCAGCACCACATGTGGTCACATCCTCAAGATCATCACAAGGTAAAGCAAAGTCGAGGTAATAACTGCTGTTGACTACTTCAGTAGGTAAATCAGAACGGCTCAAAGAGTCATCCTTAGAATCCACCAGCGATTCAATAGCCAATGGGATATCACCGGTATTACATATTTCAACATCATAGGTTTTCTTAAGCACAACTTGGCCGCCATCAACCTCTAAGAAGCTATTACACACCTTAGAAATCTCAACCATCGGGCTCAAGTCTATTGGTGGACAATTGTAAGCCACTGGCGCTTGAGCATTCACGATAAGCCCATCAAGATCCACCGCACCATCTATCACGCCGACGGCACCGTTATTTACAGACAGATAATTCCCCATGATTGCGAATGACTCCCCGACACTCCACACTTCATCACCGTTACCCACGACAGGAAGCGCACCTAAGATTGGTGACTCAGATAAAAAGGCCACTTCGTAATCACCATTGGTGCCTAACGAACCAGGGCCGGTATTGGTTACCGTCACGGTGTAATCGATGTTGAACATGCCATCAACCGTAAAGCTGGTTGTGTTACAAGTCGCCGCTATATTGATGCTACATAAACTGAATGAACCGACAACGAAGTCAGCCAAAGATGCATCAATCGAACGAGAAGCTCGAGACTCCACTAAGAAACTACTGAAACAAGGAATATCCTCAATACCAAACTCATCATTCAACAGAGCTGACAAGTTTAATCGACCTTCCACAAAGCTCTCGGTTGGAATAGAGGTTGTTTCACCCGTTTTAGCTAGATAGTCCCAACCTTGTACATTGGGTAGAGCAATTGCGCCGATAGAATCATCATTTGAAATCGCACAGATCTTCTCGACGCCGACTGCGCCACTGCCACATCTTGCCCCCACAAAATCATTCGATTTAGGGTCACCGTCAGTTTGGAAAATTCTCGTCATGTTGTCGGTGACATCACCATTATTCAAATCCCACTGCAACACTTCTATGTACGGATTACCGCCACTTGCTTGTGGGAATGAAATCAGCACAAGGATGTCTCCATTGACATGTTGCCCAACAAAGTCGCCTTTAGTTTTCCCATCCGGCAATCCAACCTGGTCTTGTAAGAACCAGAAGCCAATGTACATATCACCATTGTTCGCATATCGGTCTGCACCAAAGTAAATCAGCAAGTCACCTTCGCTTTCAAAGGCAGCGGCATACGCATTGGTAAAGTCATCTTTCGGTTGTGGTGACGCACTTCGAAATGCCCAATCCGTAATGTCAGAATCATCTTTTGATCCACCCTTCCAAAAGATTTGATCCACACCGTTACGGTCTTTTTGGAAAAACTCCGCAATCCCGACCATGCTGTTGGGGTTATTTACATCGTCCCAATCAATACCACTATTATCGCTGGTCGCGTTACCGTCGAGTTCCATAACATCAACCGTAGCCCATGCCAACTGGGGGCTACTAAACAACAAAAGCACACTAAGTAAATAATTTATAACCTTCATGTTCTCTCTCCATTTATCCATACTTATGCGTTTAGGGTTTTCTGCCATGCCCAAATTAGAGAAAATCCTTTAGCAATTCGTAGGTTCGATAGAGCATATTCCAAGCCAAGTTCAACTTATTGAATTGATTGATATTTATATATTGAAGGCACACCTTTATTGGACGCTTTGTTATCATTTGTCCATAAACCAGAGATTTGATCAAACAATCAAGGACTTGAAAGGATGAACAAAGTGTCTACGTCAGACATTTTTAGAGCTTTGATACAAGGTAAGTGATCTTTAAAAGGTGCAATAACGTAGCCATTGCTAGATTATTGAATAACAAGCGGTTGAATTGACGGGTAACTGAACGTTTACCCGTGAAATGATAGGCGAACAGATGATGACACAACTTACGATATTCTACGATGGGACATGTCCATTGTGCGCAAAAGAGATGGCGGCACTTGCCAAGCATGATACCGAGAATAAGATTCAAACCATCGATATCTACAGTGAATCCTTTTCAGACTACCCTCAGATTGATGCTGACGCAGCCAATACCATTTTGCATGCTTTAGACGAGAACGGAAAACTGCTGTTGGGTTTAGACGTGACCTACCAAGCGTGGCGCTTAGTAGGAAAAGGTTGGCTATATGCTCCATTGCGCTGGGCGATGTTCAAGCCAATGGCCGACTGGTGTTATCTACGGTTTGCCAAGAACCGATATAAAGTCTCTTTCTGGCTAACCGGAAAGTCACGCTGCAACGGAAACAGCTGCACAAAATAGTGCTTGGTTAAGACATACCACTCGCAACTTTGTAATACACCACACCAAACAACGCAGCAAAAACTAAAACGGTAACCGCGACTTTTAACCAAATAAACTTCATGTTTTGTCCTTTAAATTCTGTTTACTGTTTCGCGAGACAAGTTACCACAACAAAACATTGGGTTGTGTAATGATTGATAGAACTTTGTAGTGAACCTTGATTCCCAGAGAGAACCTTTATGTCGGCAAAAGAGAGAAACCTTCCTACACATCGTATTTCAAGATTCAGCAAGTTTGCCTCACTGGCAACAAGAGTCGCGGGCAATGTGATAACGGAAGGTACCAAGCAACTCGCACAAGGCAACAGGCCTAAAGCAAAAGACTTATTACTCACCCCGCAGAACATTGCACGCCTGACTGATCAACTCGCCCACCTGCGCGGTGCTGCCATGAAGCTTGGGCAGATGTTATCAATGGACGCGGGCGATGTCCTCGAACCGGAACTCGCCGACATTCTTTCTCGCCTTCGCTCAGACGCCGACCCACTGCCAACAAAGCAGCTCAACCAAGTGTTAGAAAGCTCACTCGGCATCAACTGGAAAGCCGAATTCCTTTCCTTCAACTTTAAACCTATCGCCAGTGCGTCCATCGGACAAGTTCACCAAGCCTACAGTGATGCGGGAGACAAACTTGCCATCAAAGTCCAATATCCCGGTATTCGAAAAAGCATCGACAGTGATGTGGACAACGTAGGTACATTGCTTAACATCGTCGGTTTGATACCCAAGTCTGTCGATTACAAAAGCTTATTAGAAGAAGCAAAGAAACAGCTCCATGATGAAGCAGATTATGCTCGCGAGGCTGACTACGCGACTCGTTACTATCATGCACTGAAAGAACACGCTCACTTCGTTGTACCTAAGATTCACCCTCAAATGTCTTCAGAATCAGTGCTCGCGATGGACTTCATTGAAGGCGTCTCGATAGAGAAAATAGAAGGTTACGATCAAAGTACTCGTGATTTTGTCATGCGCAGCTTGCTCGAACTCATGTTCAGGGAGTTGTTCGACTTGCAGATGGTGCAGACCGACCCTAATTTTGCCAACTACCTTTACGTTGAAAACACGCGCCAGATTGGGCTGTTAGATTTTGGAGCAACCCGTGAATACAGCGACCGCTTCAGTGATGGCTATCGTTTGGCCTTTACCTCTGTGATTAATCACGATGAACAAGGCCTCAACAAGGCGCTAGAGCAGATTGGGTTCTTTAGCGAGACGATTCTCCCCGATCAGCGCCAAGCCATTCTCAACTTAGTGACAATGGCGTGTGAGCCCATGTTGGTTGACGAAGAGTACGATTTTAAAGCCAGTGGACTCGCTCAAAAGCTACGCGAAGCCGGAACTATACTCAGCATGGAACAAGAGTATTGGCACACACCACCAGCAGACGCCCTGTTCCTACACCGTAAAATCGGAGGCATGTATCTGTTAGCCGCTCGCCTTGGCGCAAGGGTGAACATAAGTCGTTTGGTCGATCCGTATCTCATCAGCGATGACACTTGATTAGTTCATAAATAGTGACGGTTAATGACCAGAAAAGTGATCATTTCGCGCTGCGCAAGAGTAGTAATAGTTATGCCAACTAAAATGAGCCAAACCCATGAAACCTTCACTGCTTTGCTCCACAGCCCTGATTGCAAGCCTAACGAGCTCTATCGCTTTTGCATCAAGCTGCCCTGAGATACTCAACGGCAAACAACGGTTGCTAAATTCGAACGAAGAGATAGAGCTGTGTGAAGAGTTTCAAGGCAAAACTCTTTTGGTTGTAAACACAGCCAGCCAATGTGGTTTCACTCCTCAATTCGAACAACTCGAGCAATTGCATCAAACCTATAAAGACCAAGGCTTCACGGTTGTCGGCTTTCCAAGTAATGATTTTCGCCAAGATAGAGGAAGCGAAGAGAAGTCCGCTAAAATCTGTTACCTCGACTACGGAGTTACCTTTCCTATGATGGCGAGAGCCACATTATCTGGCAGTAACGCCAATCCTGTGTTTGCAGAAATACAACAGCAAGCAGGTGTCACACCCAAGTGGAACTTCTACAAATTCTTGATCAATAAAGAAGGTAAAGTGGTAGCAACCTTCCCTAGCTCCACATCGCCAACCAGTAGTACCCTCAAAAATGCTATCGAACAGCATTTATGAGGTCAGATTTTATGGAGACAACTCAAACACGCAACACCATGGCCAAGCTCGGTTATATGGGTTTAATCCCCTTTTTGTTCGGTCTACTGTTATCACTCACCGACAGCCAGTTCATTAGCTTGAGTGGCGAAACACTCTTCATCACCTACAGCGTGGTTATCTTGAGCTTTTTGTCGGGTATCTTGTGGGGCAATGGGATAGAGAACTTCGAAAGCCAATCGAGCAACAAGGCGCTGATTCTAAGCAACGTGATTGTGCTAGCCGCGTGGGTAGTAGTGCTACTTGGGGAACAAAAAGAGTTTCTCACTACCCTGATTCTTATCATCGGCTATATTGCGGTTTGGCGGGCGGAAAGGTCGACGAGAGAAGAGAACCAAAGTGAAGGCCCCGATGGCTATTTTGATATGCGAACCCGACTGACCTCTAGCGTGGTGTTGATGCACGGTATCGTGATGTTGACCTAGGTCTGTGAACCTTTAATTAAGGTGTGCGCCTTTGAATAAACAACGTTAGCAAGCAACTAGACGATGAGCTGCATCACCAACCTTGGCTCATCATCGCCAAAATAGTTCGACTCTTCTTTGATAGAGACAAAACCCATAGACACATAAAGCGCATAAGCCGACGCATTATTTGGATCAACGGTAAGCAACACCTTGGATTCTTTAGGCAGCGTCGTTATCGCCTGTTCCATCAACGAACGTCCCACTCCCATACCTCGAAATTGACCATCAACGGCCAGTGACAAAATCCAGTATTCTTGTGGCTTGTCTGTTGGTGTCATCAACACATAACCCGCAACTTGCGAATCCTGTTTCGCAACCAACAAGCCTTTTCCCCAGCAATCAAAGGCCTGACGAAAGAAAAACTGCGGATAGGCGTGGTCGCCAAACAAAGCATGTTCAAGCTGGTAGATATCAGCCAGTTCTTGTTTTTCCGCACAGACCACATTCATACATAGACCTTAATAGATTAACGATAAACTAAACAAGCAAAATGAGAGCTACTGACGGCTCACTAACAAATTCGCCCCCGATAGAGCAAGAAACACAGAACAGGCTTTATTGAAGCGCTTGGCCATTTGAGGTTTTGAAAACCAATTTCGTAGATATAAGCCAAAAGCGGCATAGATAGAAATCGCGAGCATTTCTAATACTAAGAATGTGCTTCCGAGGATGAAGAATTGCGTGTTTACATTAGCGGTGACATCGACAAATTGAGGAAGAAACGCAGTAAAAATGAGTATCGCTTTTGGATTGCCCGCCGCGAGCGCGAACTCTTGCTTAACAAGATCAAACCAATCCTTATTTCGTTCAATATCCGCGACTGGGCTAGTTTGTGAGCGCCATAAGTTGAACGCAATCCATAATAGATACATCGCGCCAAATAGCTTGATAAGGAAAAACAAAGTTTCAGAGGTATAAAGCACGACAGCCAAGCCGGATGCAGCCAAAGCAATCATGCCAGAAAAAGCGAGGATTCTTCCTAAGCCAGCGACAAAGGCGACCTGAAATCCGTAACAACGGGCGTTGTTCATTGATAACAAATTGTTTGGGCCCGGCGTCATGTTGAGCGCAAAACAGGCAGGGATAAACAGCAGTAACTTCCATATTTCCATTGGGTGCTTCCTAGTTACAATATGCCAAGGTTATTGAATCGTTTAACGCAATATTACCTTTTATAACAGCATTTGAAATCTTTTATAGTAACACTTGAAAGCTGTGCCAATACTCTGCCACCCCCTTGAATTAGTTTTCGAAGAATTGCTCGTATTCTGGAGTCGACAGGTTTTCCGCAACCCCAATCTCGCCGACGATATAAATCGCACTCGCGAGAGTTTCTAACGTTTGATTCGGCTCGCGTTCAGGTACGTCGCCAACAACCGGAACAGATTTAGGTTCAGAGACAGAATTACAAACAACACTTTCACATACGATGTTTTGTTGTTCCAACGAGATGGCTTCTGGTACATCAAAGCCTCCCGCTGATAAATCTAAATCAGAGTTAGAAAGGTCTAAAGCACCGTAAGAGAAGGTCGAAAACAGAGCTGAAAGTACAATCCACTTATTCATAATTCTTTCCATAGTTAATATTCATCAAACTTATAAATACTATCTAATCATAAACATTATGAACAGTGTTTTATTTGAAATTTCTAGGACTTTTGATTCACTGACTTAGAAACATTCGAGTTCTGAATAGGAGGTAATATCAACTTACCTGTGAATGTTTGTTTGACGTGAACCTATCAAGTACCGCCTGAGGGATCATGATGACCGAGTATTTAATAAAGGCCACAAGCGTCATCACTGCCACAAAGCTTCCTAAAATAAAGTCATGAACATCAACGAGCACCAATCCGAGCAATCGATCACAAGTGACCGCAACTACCGCAATACTGAGCGCTACAATCCACTTACTGTGCTGATAGGGTAACGGCTCCATTGTTTGACTAACGAAATATAAAAGTAGTAATCGCAATATGTAAGTGCCACAGAGAACAACAATAACACCCCACACGCCATAAATGGGCGTTACGGTGACATAACCAATAGCGGCTAAGATCGCGCATCCGCCTTGAATCCACATTTGTGATTGACTTGAGTTTCCACTGAAACAGCCAAGATTCAAATAGTCACCTGCGTTCTTGATAACACTAATGGCAAGTAATGCGACAACAATCGTACCCGCATATTGATAGCTACTAGGCAAAATTAGAGCGATAAAACCTGGAACAGTTAGAATCATCAAAGCACCCAATACGATGGCAAAATTAACGCCGACTAAGGCTTTATCAGCACAATGTTTACTGCCGCCTGTTTGTTGAAGAATGGCGACACGGTTTGGGAACCACCAAAGTGCATAGGGTTGTAATAACAATCCAAGAATCAACGCAAATTTACCACTGACTGCATAAATCGCCAGCTCTTCGACTCCAACGAAACTTGCCATGACCCAACGATCTAAACCCGTGATCATGTACATTGATGCCCCCCCGACCAAAGCGGGTAACCCAAACTTCAAGATCTTAGTGGAGTATTTAAAACAACCAAATGTTCCCATCTCTTGCCATTGATAGCGGACTAAACAGATCATTAGCAGCACACTAGAGACTGCAGCCGAAATCAACACACCATCAATACCATATCCGGCCTCAAGCAACGCAAAAGTCATGAAGGCTTGAACACCCGCTTTCAATACATTAAGCAGGCAGAATCGCTTCGCCATCGCGTTCATTCGCATTAGGGTAAGAGGAATAGAGATTGCCCCATCAAGCATCGTAGGAATAAGCAGTAGTAAAATTTGGTAGGGTTGAAATTCGACGGGCAACATTAAGAGTAACAACGGCATACTGAGCGCAATTAATAGCCCTCCTAGTACACACACCAAAACACTTAACGTAAAACAGTTCGAGATGAGTTCCCGTTTTTCATCGCCATCAGCCACGCCCACATAACGGTACATTGCCTCAACGATACCAAAGCTAAACAATATCGTTCCAATATCGGCTAACAAAACAATCGCTTCTAAAGAACCGTATTCTGCTAGCGTCATTTTGTGAGTAATGTAAGGAATCATCACTAGTGATATTCCTTTCATCATCACAATACCAATGGCGTAATAGGCTGACTGTTTTAAAGACCCCATAGCAATCACCTGTTCCTTACCATGCGGGTGTTAGGAAACTCTTACAGTCACCGATTAGGTGTCGTAACGTTCGCTTTTGAGGGGCCATAACCAAAGATCGAAAGCTATAAGCAACCGCCTGTTTGTTGTGGTGTAGACTTCGATAATAGTCAGCGTAGCCTTCTAGTATTCTCGCCTTTGCGATTTTAAAGCTAGAAGAAGGCAGGTTCCAACGTTCACTGCCATTTTGGTAACGCTGAAGAATAGTCTCTATAGACTGCAAATTCCTCAATTTGAAGCTTTCAGTTTGAGTGACAGAACTCGACCTCATTAAATAACCAACCTGCACTGAATTCAGCACACCAATCTGATGATTCTCACTTAGTCGAAGCCACAACTCCCAATCTTCCCCATACTTTATATCAGCATTAAAACTGTCTGTTTGAGAGAACACATCAGCTCTAACCATCACTGTCGATGTACCAATCACGTTGTTTTCAATAATGAACTCTAGTGGCTTTTCAATATTGAAGAACAACTCATCTTTCTCTTGGAACTGTGACCAATAGCTAAAGCAGTCGATAATCACTTGGTAGTCTTCAGTGAGATGTTCGTAATTGGTAAAACTCATCGCCAACTCAGGGTTTCGTTGATGGAACTCGATCTGTCGCTCGATTTTCTCTGGATACCAAAAATCGTCGGCATCTAAAAAAGCGATGAATTCACCGGTCGCCTTTTCAATCCCTAGGTTTCTGGCTTGAGGTGCACCTACACCCAGAGTCGCCATTTTAACTATGCGTTCGTCGTGTATGGATGCGAGATAAGTTGACGTTCCATCATTGCTGTTATCATCAATAATGATTAATTCGATATCTTGATGAGTCTGTTTGAGTACGCTGCCGATTGCCTTCGGCAGATAGTCCAAACAATTATAAGTAGGAATAACAATACTAACTTTAGCCATAGTGACGCTCTCAAATTTATACGTTGTACAGCTACTTCTGCATATCCTGTGCCGAGCATTCCTCACTATTAAACTGGCTTTATATCAGCAGCCTACGTGCTTGTTCGCAAAATGACGACCAAGCGCTGCCTGCAGAAATACTCAAATCTCCAATTTGAATGCCATTTTGAGAAAACCAGTAGCAACCTAACGATAACCACAAGAAAACCATTAAGAAGCGCCGAAAAAATACTCTTTCATCTTGGTTCGTATCTTGCTTAATCCATTTTAGTGGCCAGTAAAAGGAGCAAAAAATGAAAAAAGTAGCATTTATAGCGCCTACCTACCCTGTACTGAGCGAGACATTCATTCAGACAGAAGTCGACTCCGTGAAAGCGTGTGGGCATCAGGTATGCGTAATGGCATTCGAAGTAGAAGAAAGTGAAAAAGCTTTCGACTATGACATCGTGAAAATTGGCAAGGATGTTCGGGCGGGCAAGATAACTAGCATCAACTGGGTGGGTTTTGTCAAAGCGCTTTCGTTTGTATCTAAGCAGACTAGCATGCCGAAGAAGTCACTTTTCGCTTATGGATTTAAGTTGGCTTTACAACTCGCAGAAAAAGACGTTAACCATGTCCATGCTCACTTCTGCCAACACACCACTGCCCACGCTATTGTCGCCGCTAAGCTTCTCAACATCACTTGCTCGTTTGTCGCCCATGGCCATGATGTTTACGAGTTCGCTTACGATATTGAACATAAGATTACATCGAGCGATTTTGTGGTCGCGGTCTGTAAAGACATGCTCACCGACTTTAATCACATGGCAAAAGGTAATATTAAGCTCCTGCATTGCGGTGTAAATACCAAGCAATTTCAACTACACCCAAAGACCGAAACCAAGCAGCTTCGCTTTGTTTTCCTTGGAAGATTAGTTGAACAAAAAGGTATCCACTTTCTCATTGATGCCTTAGCACCCATAGCCGAGCCTCTCGACATTCATCTCGATATCGTCGGTACTGGAGATCTAGAGTCCCAGTTAAAAGCGCAAGTCGAACAACAAGGGCTAACTCGAAATGTCAGCTTTCTTGGTTCAAAGCCTCATGGGTGGGTAAAAGAGCACTTACCGAGCTACGATTGTTTAGTCGCTCCTTTCTGCTTTTCAGAAACAGGTTGTGTCGATACTGGACCGTTAGTACTAAAAGAAGCCATGGCAGTCGGGACTCCCGTGATTACAACCAACATTATGGGCTGTAAGGAAATTGTCACACCTGATACCGGATTTTTAGTGAATGAAAAAAACGTCGAAGAGTTAAGAGAAAGCATTGAGCGTTTTGCGCAATTAAGTAGCGAGGACAAAACAGAAATGGGGATGATGGCAAGAACCAGAGTAGAGAAGCGATTTAACTCTCTTAAACAAGCTCAACAACTGTCTCATTGGATAGAGAACCCAGTTTAAGACTATCTAAAAACACGCAGATAGATGTGAAATGAATTAGAAACTAAAAATTAGAAGAGAAAGACACAAACCATAGCGTTACATTGATGCAAACTGTAACGCTTAATATGGTATTAGTTTGGATAAAACTAGCCCTACGCTGGGCTAGACTTGCTTCCGTGATTAAAAAACAGCTCGCCGAGCTTTCTTAACCCGCTCGCAACGCTAATATCTCAGTAAGATCGTCTGTCTCTGTATATCGATTCAGATCTTGTTCTTTAGAAGCAATCGCAACGATAGACATTCGGTCTGCAAGTTCATTACCTTCAATACCAACATGACCGTTAACATGGTGGATAGTGATTTGAGAAGCGAGCTCTTGGTACATCGCATAAGCTGGCTTGATGATATCGAGGTTTTTGATTTCACCACCCGACTTCGTCCAACCTTTTTTCTCCCAGCCCGTTGCCCACTTAGTAATACAGTCAATCGAGTATTTTGAGTCACTATAAATTGCAACAGACAAGCCGGCTTGCAGTTTCTCTTTTGCAATTATAAATGCTTGCTTCAAACCTTGTAGCTCGGCGGTATTGTTAGTACCCATTGGTTGGTAAAGACCATACCACAACTCAGTTAAATCGTTGTTCAGGTACACCGCTAAGCCTGTACCGGCTTCACCTGGGTTTGGCTCACAACCGCCATCAGTAAAGATCTTGATATCAAAAGGCATATCAGTGATTTGTTGTTGAGAGAGAGGCGGAACCTTCGCTTTAGTCGCCTTACCCGCAGTACTTCGCTTGGTCAATGAAGATCCAGATGTTGAAGCAGAACCTGACGCAGACGACGTTTTACCACCGAAAGCAGATTCAGCCTCGCCTAATGTAGGAAACGATTTGTATCTCGCACCAGCAAAGCCATCAACTTGCGATTTACACTCATTCCAAGTGGTAAAAATACCCGGTATACGACCTTTCCAAACCACATAATATTTCTTAGCCAAACTAACTCCTTACCAGAACCTTAAAACACAAACAGTGAATCGGTACATTAGATGCCACCATGTCATACGTTGCAAGGTCAATCAGTCAAAAACAGGCCTAAAAAAGCTTCGCTCATAACTCACGATGCAATCAACTTCATCTGCAAATTCAAACGCTTTAATACACTCAGCATCGCTCAGCGATTTAATCCGATACTCTTCATAGGCAGCCAAGCTTTCAAAGGAAAACAATGCCAAAGCAATATTGCTCGCCCCTTCCGACGGCAAGAAATAACCATTGTGTTGGCCACCAAATTTAGCGACCAAAGGAATCCACATTTTAGCGTAGGTTTCGAACTCCTTTGTTTTCTTAGGATCAATCACATATCGAACATAACAAGTAATCATATCTATACAGCCCTTAAATCATGGGAGAAACATAAAACCTAAGTAGAAGCTCAAGAGAAAAGGTAATCAACCGCGACTAGGTTATAGAACAAAAACACGGCCATACTGACTCCAATCGTTAACAGCACATTGCCTGTTTTCCATATCAACAACCCAGTCACAAGAGCACCGATCAAATATGGATTTTCGAGGCTTGGCCAGAATGATTGCTCAGGAGCGAATACAATCGGCCCCCAAATAGCCGTTAATACCGCAGGGCTTGAATAACGTAGTAGACGCCTCGCTGTACTATTTAGTCGAAGAGGAATTGTAGGTTCTAGAAACACATATCGACTGAAAAAAACAATCGCTGTCATGAGTACGATCGATAACCAAATCATGCAGACTCTCCTTCATTGGCTTGTTTCTGACCGTTGTTACGTTCAACAAATGATTCACTAATGAAGCCCGCCAACATACCTGAAATCGCAGCAATCATCAGCCCTCCTTCAACCTGATTGACCGCCATTGCCACAGAGGTCACCAATGACACCACAACACACACCACCGTTGGCAGTGTTCGAATCAAAGGAAAAACCAAAGCAATGAAAGTTGCGGCGACCGCGAAATCGAGGCCAATTTCGTTAAGTGATGGAATTTGACTACCTGCGACAATGCCGACAAAGCTGGCAATATTCCAAACGAGGTAAAAGCCGCCACCCACGCCCGCGGCATACCAACGATTAAACTCTTGTTGGGATTGCCCACTGCAAATCGCGAACAGTTCATCAGTGAGCCAAAAACCAAGCAATAAACGCCAACGAGCTGGCAGATGACTAATTTTGTCACGCATAGAGACACTATAAAGAAAGTGTCTTGACGTAATAAACAGCGTGGTTAACAACATAGTCCCTAAACCAATGCCCGCTTTAAACATACCCGCAGCCACCAGTTGAGCTGAACCTGCAAATAAAATGGCAGACATAGCCTGAGCTTGAAGCTGATTCAGTCCAGCATCTATCGCATACGAGCCCGCTAATATGCCCCACGGTATGACGGCAATACTTAACGGCATCGCTGCCATAACGCCTTTCCATAACTGCGTACGTTTATCCATTGTGTTGTTATCCATATTTTCCTAGTTCTCGTTACATTGGTTTTCCACTGTAAAAGAGCACTCACTTATTCGATTGTACAAATTTGCTTTATCGCCAAAGCACAAAGTTAAAAGCGATCAGATCAGCGCATCTTAATATACTGACCTGGGGTGTAACCGTTGGCTTTCTTAAAATGTCGATGAAAATGGCTTTGATCGTGAAAGCCACACTCTTGAGCAGTGTCCGAGATCGAATGCCCTTGCTTTAGCAACTTACGCGAAAGCCTGAGTCGAGATTGAATTTGATATGCATGTGGCGGAAGACCAAATTCTTTTTGAAAGGAGCGCACCAAGTGAAATGGGCTTAAAGTCGCAAGCTTCGACAATTCTTCCAATGACACATCCGCTTGTGGAAAATCGTCTAAAAACTCTTTCACTAGAACAAGTTGGCGTTGAGTTTTCCCATCTAACAGAGGCTTAAGGCTCGACTTCCCATGTCGGCTAATCAGTTTAACCAACATCCCGTACATCAAGGTTTCTCTTAGCAGGCGATTATCTGATTCATCAATCGTGTTGAAAACTAATCTGAGTTGATTGGCGAGTTCAGGATCTTCAACCACCGCTCTAGGGAAGTAAGGAGCCCCGTAATTCGGCAGATTGAGTTCCTGCGTGATTTTGGCAAGTTGTTCTGGCAGCGGATACATTGCACGATACGCCCAACCACCTTCGGTAGCAGAATGACCGCTATGAACTTCATCAGCGTTAACCAGAATGATGGCATCTTGAGGCGCGACATGATGCCCTCCCGTTCGATAGAAGCGCTGAGCACCCTGCTCAATCACACCGAGAGTGTAACCTTCATGGCTGTGACGTGAGAAGTTCTGCTTTTCATATTCTGCATTGAGGATTTCAAGGCCACCGAGTTCTTCTGTGATCTTGTATTCGGCTTTCTCTTTAGAACGCTTTTTGTTATCCATAACCATCCCCAAGCCTTTTAATTATCGAGCGACTTATCAGTCTACTCTATAGGCTCTTACAACTTTTGTACAAAATTGCGCATTTGGTCGTTAATACCGTTTTTGGTCGTAGACTTAATAACGCTTTCTAACTGGGAGGAAAGTCTTGGTCTATAACTAGTTGGCGAGAAATTGACAAATTAGTGTGGCAATCATGGCAATACTCTCTTCTAATCATCGGCAACAGACCTGATACACCATGAAAAATACGCTAATCCTTTTCTTTTTCCTGAGCCTAACTGGCTGCACACACAATCAATCCAAAGCTTTAAGTATGAACTCCTCGTCAGTCAATACGTATCCTCAATCGATGTCGAACCTGCAACTGTGCGACACCTTGTATTACGGGCGCTCAAGCAACCAAACACTCGCAGCGATTGGCAGTGAGTTTAATCGCCGAGGGCTGTCAAAAAGTTGGTGTGATATAGAAACCAACAAGCTCTACTTAACAAAGACAATTGATTGGGTTGCTGAACAAGTAGAAGACAAAGAAGATTCAGACGAAGAAGCGTCTGCTGTTGTGTTGCCTGCGAATTGAGAGGTTAGGTAATTTAAACTCAACTTAATACACAAACAACACTTGGAAGAAAGCTAGAACAAACAGGTTGTTATGCATGCCTTTGCTCACATCAATATGTATTCGCTATGTATTCATATTGAAAAATGTTAACAAGTAGTTAATTATCAGTATCCATTATTACTATAAGGAAATAACAAATGAAATGGATACTTGTTGCATTCGTCAGTGTTTTCTCTGTGTTCACGTACGCTAAAGATTGGAAACAAATTCGCTTTACTGTTGAAGGGGCTTACCCACCATTCAGCTGGACAACGCAGGACGGTGAATTAGAGGGATTTGAAGTCGATTTAGCCAACGCGCTTTGTATCGAATTAGGGGTAAAGTGCATCATCTCCAAAACAGATTGGGACGGTATTATCCCTTCGCTCTTGAGTCGTAAGAACGATGCGATAATTGCAGCTATGACGATTACCGAAGAGCGTGAAAAGAAAGTTAACTTCACCATCCCATACGCCAAAGTCCCTACTCGTTTCGTGATGAAGAAAGATCGAGAGATCAATATGAATGACGACAGCTTGAATGACCTAACTATCGGGGTTCAACGTGCAACCATTGGTGATAAGTACCTTTCTGAGATTTACCCTGATGTAGACATTAAACGTTACGGTTCATTCGATGAAGCCTTTACTGATTTACTCAACGGCCGTCTTGATTCTGTATTTGGTGGTTCAATGGGTCTCAATGCAGGCTTTCTCGAAACAGAACAAGGTAAGGACTATCACTTTACAGGTCCTAAATTTACAGAAGAGAAGTGGTTTGGTCGTGGGATTGGTGTGGCGGTACGAAAACAAGACAATGAACTGAAAGATCTTATTGATGACGGTATCCAACGCTTGATCGACAATGGTCAGCATCAAAAGATAGCGAGTAAGTATTTTTCATACAGTATTTACGACTAACACAATGCCTTTCAAATATTGCTGACTGCGATTGTTTGTCTTTTGATTATAAACACAGCAATATTTTTTAACTAATGATGGCAAGGTCAACCGTGCCTTGCCCATTTAACTAAACTCGAGTCTTTGCCAGTTTAAGACGGCGCCACAATCTTCCATCGATGGCCGACAAGCCAATAGCGATCAACAACATGCCAACAAAGTGAATAACTTCTAACGACTCATTGAGGAACAGAGAACCAAGCAAGATGGCGGAAACAGGCACTAACAAGGTAACGAGTAAAACATTGGTCGCCCCTGCCAGTTCTAGAATTTTAAAGTACAGAACATAAGCGACCGCTGTCGATAAAACTGCAAGCCCAGCGATAGCCGCCCATGTATCTCCACTCATTGCTACAACATCAAGTGGGCCATCCACCATTAACGCAACAGGGGTTAAAACAATCGTTGATGCTGTTACTTGCCCTGCCGCTGTGATAATCGGATTGATCTCCATAGCTTTGAATCGACGACCGTACACTCCTGCAAAAGCGTATGACAAAGCAGCCGCGATGATTGCCAACTGAGCAATAAAACTGCCACCTCCGCTCAGAGCAGGCAACCCTATCATCACAACCACACCAACAAAACCAATGCCGACACCCACGAGTTTTAGCGGTGTTACACGCTCATCAGGTAATAGTATTCCTGCCACCACAACCGCGAAGATCGGTGTCGCTGCGTTTAGGATCGACGCTAGCCCAGACGCGATTTGAGTTTGCCCCCATACGATAAGCGCGAACGGGACGACATTATTAAGTAAACCCATTCCTAAAAAGGCCCCCCAAACACGCAACTCTTTAGGCGGGCGAAGCCCTATCATCAAAGCAATAATCCACAAAGTGATGGCAGCAATTCCCACTCTAAGCGCGACTATGGTTAACGGAGGAAGATCAGTAACCACAACACCAACGAAGAAGAACGATCCTCCCCATAGCATGGAAAGAACAATCAGCATTGCCCACACACGGGCATTCATTGAGATATTAATAGTCGATGTCATGGTTCAGTTCACTCTTGAGTAATTGGTATATGATCAATCTTAGCGACCCACAGAAATACAAAACATCCGATTTTTGCGTTATATCTATATTGTTCAATCCAAGAGCGATTGAACCTCAAGTGCTTATAATAAAATCAGTTAGCAAGAAACGGATGGAACCATCACCGAACATGCGGTTAGATAATGATAGACCAGTAATTAAGTAGAGATTAAGCCATGCCAATGCCACCAGAACTCGAAATGAGAAAAGCGATAGCCGTCAGAGACAAGTCTTTCGACGGGCAATTTTTCTATGGTGTTATCACTACGGGTGTTTATTGCTTGCCATCGTGTTCTGCGAGGCCTGCAAAACCTGAGAACTTGAGGTTCTTTGAAAGCATTGAAATGGCGATGTTGGCAGGCTTCAGGCCATGCAAACGCTGCCACCCTTTTCCGGGAAACTCTCGAGTGGCAAAATTGGTAGAAGTTGCACGCCACATTGAAGCGCACGCTGATGAGAAACTCACACTTTCTAGCTTAGGTGAAATTGCGGAATTATCTCCCTCACGATTACAAAGGCTGTTCAAGGAAGCATTCGGAGTGTCACCTAAAGCGTATCAAGATGCCGTTCGAATGCGTCACTTTAAGAGCTCTCTAAAACAAGGAGATGGCGTAACCGACGCCATCTACGCCTCTGGTTTTGGCTCAATTAGTCGTGTCTATGGAGAAGCAACTCGCAACATCGGTATGGCACCAAAAGCCTATCGAGCAGGAGGCGCTGGCGAAACAATCAATTATGCATGCCGCCAAACCTCACTCGGTTTCATGATGATGGCCGCGACCGATAAAGGCGTCTGTTTCGTGCAATTTGGTGACAATGAACAAGCACTATTAGAGCAATTGAGTAGCGAGTTCCCAAAAGCCGAACTGACAATTTCTGCGTCACTAGATACGCCCGAGTTGGATTTCTGGATAGAAGCACTCGATCAGCACATCAGTCAAGGCGCCCCAAGACCTGATTTGCCACTGGATATTCGAGGAACTGCATTTCAGATTAAGGTATGGCAGTTTTTATTGAGCATCAAAGAAGGCGATATTGTGAGCTACAGTGAAGTAGCTGGTGAGATCGACAAACCAAAAGCGGTTCGAGCGGTAGCATCAGCTTGTAGTAAAAACCGGATTGGCGTGCTGGTACCTTGCCATCGCGTTCTGAGAAGTAATGGGGAGCTAGGTGGATACCGTTGGGGATTGGAACGTAAACGCGCGTTATTAGATAAAGAGCGATTAGTACAAGACAAGTAAGCGCTAGAGTAGCTAATCAATAGACTTGAAGACGTTATTTAAAACTACAATTAAAAAGCTTCAGATAGCAAAAAGCCGCTCATTAAGAGCGGCTTTTTATATGGGTGGAAGCCCCAGCCACATCCCGGCACACACGTCGCCTGCTGCGGCTGCTCCCTTCCAGGCCTGACCGAGTTCACAAGTTAGTGTTGCGGGAGGACCAGAGCCTCCATAGATTCTTTTTCTAAGAGGCTTGCCTCAAAGAGTGATTGGATTATTAAGCATCGCAGCAACCATTGCAAGCTCTTCGACCCTATTTTTGAACAATTGCTGTCTAAGTGCTTATCCTTTATTCAAACCACTAGAAAATCGCAGGTAAATTCACCATTTACCTGCGTTCTAAGGGCTTGAGTTTCTGTGGTGCTAGATATCGATGTCTTCGTTATCTTCGGTGCGAAGGATGTAATCTGTCATCCATGCCGTGCCTAACAGGCACAACCAAACCACAAATACCGGGCTTGGAACCTCAATGCTTGGTGTAATCACCAGAGCAGCAAAACCGACCGTTGGTAATGTCCAACACAATAGCTTATTCCATCGGAAGGTTTTCAAACGCGTCAGTGTTTCCATCGATGCCATGATGCCCGTTACACACAAAGCAACCAAAGCGGCATAAGGTAAATCGGCTATCCATAATGGAAGTATCAAACCTAATGACCACCAGCTGTGTCGGCTGGCTGGCTTAAGATGATTTGCTGCCCACCAAATCACGATGATTGACAAGGTTTGTAGTGTGGTAACCCACGGAACGCCATCAAGCTTACCTGCTGATTGCGTGACCATAATCCCGACTTGTAGCGTTGCGACGATCAAGCCAGAAATAATCACGACCGACAAACTGCTGCGTTTTGAAAAGACCACCATAAGCAGTGGAAATAATACCCACACACTGACAGACAGCGTGATGGGTTGTAAAGGCAGGGTTAAACCATAGGCAGTCATGGATGCGAGCAAAGCTAACCCTGCGATGCCTCCCTGCGGTAAGATCCATAAAGCAGGAATAACCATTGCAAGTACTGGGATATCTCCCTCACTTAAACTGATTGCTCTCGCGCAAACAACCGCTAATAATGTGGTTATCAAGAACTGAAACGTTGAAAATACCATAGCCCTCTCCTTCTACCGATCCGTGGTATTAATGAACTAGGAACTTTTAGTATGGACCAATTTTTGCCCCAAATCTTTGCTGTGATTCACCAAATTCCATATGGGAAAGTAACAACTTATGGAGACATAGCACGTTTTTCAGGTTTTCCGGGCTATGCACGACATGTAGGTAGAGCATTAGGCAACTTGCCTGAAGGAAGTAAACTACCTTGGTATAGGGTGATTAACAGCAAAGGTGAGATCTCTTTGAAGGGTGATTCGTTTGATCGCCAAAAGAAGCATCTGGTCGAAGAAGGGGTTGAAGTGAGTGACGCAGGAAAGGTAAAACTCAGAATATACAAATGGCAGCCCTAGAGCTGCCATCAATTACATAACTAGTGAATAAGCTAATCAGCTAATCAGCTAATCAGCTAATCAAGATGCCTTGATATGGCATCCATTCCTAGTTAACGAACACCAACCAAGCGCAAGTCTGCTTGTTGCGTGTTTTCTACATCAGTAATTACAGACTTAATTGTGTCTGTTGTAAAACGTAACTTACCGTCGACATGAATCGTTGCGCGCATGTTGTAACGGTGGTTAGCTTGAATTTTGTTGTTGTCGTAGCTCAATTCGAATGCGAAAGGTACTTGCTTACCATCAGCTGTGAATTCTTGAGTCGCAATCACCGTTGATGGTGCGTCAGCAAGTGAAATATCTTCTATCGTTACGGTAATAATTGCATTCTCTGGCAATGCAATTCGTTCACGATAGCTTACTGTACCTGAAATCACTTGGGTATTCTCTGCAACGGCTTCTTGAGAAGCATTCGTTTCTGATGTTGCTTGGCAACCAACCAATAGGCCAAACGATAATAAAGACGTAATAAAAATTAGAGCCTTTTTCATATTCAATTTCTCTCAACATGTTTGTCGGAATCGACAAATCTACGGCCTAATTATAAGAGAGCTTTCATATTCTGTCTCGAAACCCTATGATTTATTGACAGATATTTGACTAAGCTAAATGATTAGCACACTAATCTGACACCCATTTTACGAAGAGGAATGCTGGCGATGAGTCAACCTTTACAAGAATTACTCAGTTTACTTCAGCTAGAAAAGCTGGAAGAAGGTTTATTCCGAGGGCAAAGTGAGAACCTAGGTCTTCCCCAGGTTTATGGCGGTCAGGTATTGGGACAAGCGCTTTCTGCGGCTCGCTATACCGTTCAAGACGACCGCAGTGTTCACTCGTTCCATAGTTACTTTCTGTACCCTGGTGATCCTGAAAAGCCAATTATTTACGATGTTGAAAACCTAAGAGATGGACGCAGCTTTAGCACACGTCGTGTTAAAGCAATTCAAAATGGCCGCCCTATTTTCTATCTCACAGCTTCTTATCATGGCGATGCTCCTGGCTTTGAACACCAAATTGCAATGCCTGATATTCCAGGGCCAGAGAACTTTGCATCAGAAACCGAGTTAGCGAGCCATATCGCTGAATTCTTACCAGAGAAGCTACGCAAAACCTTTTGTGGAGAAAAACCGATTGAGATGCGCCCTGTTACGGTCGTTAATCCACTAAACCCTAAAAAAGCCGAAGCGAAACAATACCTGTGGGTAAGAGCAAATGGTGCGTTGCCAAACAACCAGCTTATTCACCAATATTTGTTGGCATACGCGTCTGATTGGGGTTTCTTGGTGACAGCGCTTCACCCTCATGAAGTATCGATCATGACGCCAAACTTCCAAGTTGCGACGATTGACCACTCTATTTGGTTCCACCGTCCATTCAAAATGGATGAATGGCTGCTATATGCGATTGAAAGCCCGACCGCGGCCAACACTCGCGGCTTAGTACGTGGTGAGATTTACAACCAAAAAGGTGAGCTAGTCGCGACAGCCGTTCAAGAAGGTGTGATGCGCTTTACCAAGTAACGAGCAAACACTTTTTATAACTGTGAGCATTTTTTAAAAGCGACGTACATTTTTAGAAACGGCGAACAAGCGCGTTCAAACCCAAAAGGGGCTAGGTAGCATACCTAGCCCCTTTTTAGTAACGCTGACGAAAGAACGTCACACAAAAACAGTAAAGTCTATTCAACCTCTAACGTCGGCTCGAATTCACTTTTTACTCGCATTTTAATGCCATCTCCCGCGTCTCGCAGTAGATTAAATGGTGATAGCACCACCCCTTTCACCGCACCTTCTGCCGCTCCCTGAGCTAACTCTCTACTCTTATCGGCTAGCAAATTAGCTTGCACCAAAATATCAGGCACTTCAGCTCTAAGCATTTCGGATTCAGTGACAATCACTGGAATGGTTTGCTCTCGATAAGATTTACTTTCAGCGAGCATTGGCGGCATTACATCGACACGGTATCGTTTTAATTCTGTCAATGTTGGGGGAATAACATCGGTTCTTACTTGCTCTACTTCGGTTCGAACACTCTTAACTTCATCTAAGATAGCGGGGATTTTGCTATCGACCGATGAAACGGTTTGATTAACTTCATCGATGGTTTTACGGACATCTTCTACAGTATCCAACACCTGAGGAGCAAGCTCATTAACATGCTCAGCAAACGCCAAAAGCTCTTCCACTTTCAATCCCTTGGTGAGACCCGATAAGTCTTCAATAACTTGCGGATAAGTATCGACGATCTCCCCGACTTTATTGGTAAATGAATAGATGGTGTAGCCCAAGAAAAAAATGGCGACCGCTAATACCAACTGGATAGCGGTAGATACTTTTGCAAACATGAATAATCCTTTTCTTTATCGCAAAGGCGATGTCTAAACTGAAACGAGAGGTAGCATAAGATTAGGTTGAGCTTAAAGCGGCAACGCTGTCGTGTACTTCAGTGGTTCCATCGCAAAAGTCGACGTCACATTAGATATACCATCAATGCTATTCACTAAGCGTTTGTAAAAGTCGTCAAAACACTTCATGTCTTTCACCTGAACCTTCATCATATAATCATACTCGCCCGCCATACGATAGAACTCCATCACTTCTGGAAATTCAGACACAGTATTAACAAAACGACCATACCACTCATGAGAATGATCACTGGTTTTAATCAATACGAACGCGGTAAAGGAAAGATCGAGCTTTTCAGGGTTCAACAACGCGACTCTTTTCTCAATAACTCCATTCTCTTCAAGTCGTTTAAGTCTTTTCCAACAAGGCGTGGTCGTCAGGTTGACCGCTTCAGATATGTCATTCAACGACAGCGTGCTGTCTTCTTGTAACAACCTTAATATCTTTTTATCTACGGCATCTATCACACTTTCACCAAATCAGTTTTAAAGAGAATAATTTTCTACAATTTAAGCAAAACAAAGGAAATATGGCAAAGTTTTTCTCCTTGGATATCGCTAAATTATAACCATACCAATTACAAAGAATTCCTACTTAGTCTCAGGAGAACGCCTATGTGTACTGACCATCAATGGATTAACAACGCGATTCGTAAAATTGAAGCCGATTACCAACGCTCAGCGGATACGCACCTGATCAAGCTCGATCTACCTAGCGTAGAAGGCATTGATATTTATCTTAAAGATGAAAGTACACACCCAACAGGCTCTTTGAAGCATCGTTTAGCGCGTTCCCTTTTCCTCTATGCGATTTGTAATGGTTGGGTTGGCCCAGAAACCACGATCATTGAATCGTCATCAGGCAGTACAGCGGTGTCTGAAGCGTACTTTGCTCGCCTGCTTGGCCTTCCGTTTATTGCGGTAATGCCAAAATGCACAGCGAAAAAGAAAATTGAACAGATTGAATTCTACGGCGGTCAAGCGCACCTTGTTGAGCGCTCTGACGAAATCTACGCAGAGTCTCGTCGTTTATCTGAAGAGTTGAATGGGCATTACATGGATCAATTTACTTACGCTGAGCGTGCAACCGACTGGCGTGGTAACAACAACATTGCCAACTCAATTTTCAATCAAATGCAGATGGAAGATCACCCAGTTCCAGCTTGGGTTGTAATGAGTCCAGGTACTGGTGGTACTTCAGCAACTATTGGCCGTTTCATTCGCTACCAACAACATGAAACTAAGCTTTGTGTTGTCGACCCTGAGAACTCTGTATTCCACGAATACTTCCAAACAGGCAATGCGAATGTGAAAGGCAGTACATTCAGCAAGATTGAAGGTATTGGTCGCCCACGAGCAGAGCCAAGCTTCATTCCCGGTGTGGTTGACGAAATGCGTAAAATCCCAGATGCCGCAAGTATTGCAACTACGCATTGGTTATCTGACATTCTTGGTCGCAAGGTTGGTGCATCAACCGGTACTAACATGTACGGTGTGCTTCAACTAGCCAGTGAAATGAAAGCACGCGGAGAGACAGGCTCTATCGTGACTTTGCTATGTGACAGCGGTGAGCGTTACCTAGACACTTACTTCAATGACGAGTGGGTAAATCTGAATATCGGTGACCTACAACCTTATGCAGCGAAGCTAGAAGCTTTCTCGCAAACAGGTGAGCTGGCTTAAGTTCGAAGTTAGCATTCAAAGCTAAGACAATGTACAAAATTAAAAAAGAGCCCTGATGGGCTCTTTTGCTATATGCGGTTTGTTCTAAGTGCTGCTTGATCTATAAATCGTTGCTGCTAAATCGACAAATTATTCTGGCTTCTGCTTCGCTTCAAACGCCGCTAGTTGCTCAGGTGTCGCTTTTGGTTGATGGTTTTGTTTCCACTCATCGTAAGTCATGCCGTATACGCGCTCACGAGCGTCATCGATATCCAAGTCTAGGCCTTGTTGCTCAGCTTCGGCTTTGTACCATTTACTGAAACAGTTGCGGCAGAAGCCCGCCAAGATCATTAGGTCGATGTTTTGCACATCTTTGTTGCTATCTAAATGTGCTAACAGGCGACGAAAGGTTGCTGCGTCTAGTTTGTCTTGTTCTTCTTGAGAAAGATCTTTGTATTTAAATTCAGCCACTTTACTTTCCTTTATTCGATTTATTGTATTAATTCGTTGAGCTCTGTTTGTTATACAAAAAAAGCCTGCCATTCGCTAGGAGCAAACGCAGGCTTTTCAATATTGTTACACTATTCCATGTTCATTAGCCGTGCGTGTTCATTAGCCGTGAGAGCTTCTTCCCACGTTATCGTGGCTCAGCTCTTTATTTAGAACCGCTTCCACATGACCTGGAGAACGTGTTGAGCCAGAAATCAGTCGATACATCGCAGGGATTACGAACAGAGTAACCAAAGTTGCAAAGCCCATACCAAAGAAGATAACCGTACCCACAGCCACTCGGCTTTCGTAACCCGCGCCCGTTGAAGTAATCAATGGGATTGCACCGGCTAGTGTGGTGAACGCCGTCATCAAGATTGGACGTAAACGTCGAGCCGAAGCATCAATGATCGCCTTTTCAAACTCAATGCCACGGTCACGAAGTTGGTTAGCAAACTCTACGATCAAGATACCGTTTTTGGTCACCATACCGATCAACATGATCATACCAATCTGGCTGTAGACGTTAAGCCCTTGATTCATCAACACCAAACCTAAGAAGCCACCAAAGATACCCATAGGTACGGTGAACATCACCACCAGCGGGTTAATGAAGCTTTCAAACTGCGCGGCCAGTACCAAGTACGCGACCAGCATCGCTAGCGCAAATACCACTAAGATACTTGATTGGTTCTCTTTAAAGTCTTTTGACTCGCCAGAATAGCTCACTGAGATATCGCCTGGTAACTGCTCAATCGCTTGTTCATCAAGGAAATCCAGAGCATCACCCAGCGTGTAACCTTCCATTAGGTTCGCTTTAATGGTCACCGATTTCTGCTTGTTGTAGTGCGATAAACGAATCGAGGATGCCACTTCTTCAATGTGCGTCAGCGTGTCGAGCGTAACTAGCTCGCCAGACTGAGTTCGCATGTAGATTTGGCTTAAGTCATTAGCGTTGTTAAAGCTGTTTTCATCACCACGAAGGTAAACATCGTACTCTTCACCACGATCAACGAACGTAGTTTCGCTGCGCCCGCCAAGCATGATTTCTAACGTATCTGAAATATCCGAAACGCTAACGCCTAACTCGGCTGCACGTTGCTTATCTACGGTTACCAATAACTCTGGTGTTTTCTCCGAGTAATCGATGTCCGCACCTTCCATCATTGGTGAATCTTCAGCCGCTTGTTTTAACAGTTCGCCCCATTTCTGAAGCTCAGAGTAATCAGAGCCACCCAGTACGAATTGCACAGGCTCACTTGAACCACCTTTAAAGCCCGGCATGAACGGGAATACACGTACATCAGGAATGCCATTTAAAGATTTACGAACTTCGTTCAACGCTTCCTGAGCGGTCTCTTCACGTTCATCCCAATCTTCTAGGATCATGATCACGAAGCCCGTTTGGTCACCGGCATTACCACCAAACGCTGGCGATTGGATGCTGAATGATTTTAAGAATCCTTGACCAAGCAGAGGCATTAGGCGCTCTTCAACGATGTCCATGTTAGCAGACATGCGGTTATAACTGGTTGCATCAGCGCCACGAACAAATGCAAATATAACACCGCGGTCTTCTTGCGGAGTCAGTTGTGACGGCACTTGTTGCATTAAACCGTAGCTACCGCCCATACACGCGATAATGATGATTGGAGCTGCCCAACGCCAATTCAAAGCACGACGCAGTACCGCTTTATATCCTGCCTCGAGCTTACCAAACACACGTTCTACAAATCGATTGAAGCGATTTGGTTTAACATTCGCTTTCAGGATCTTACTACCTAGAACCGGCGTTAACGTTAATGCTACGACAGACGAGAAGATCACTGACATCGCCAACAGTACCGAGAACTCCGTAAATAAGAGACCGACCATGCCATCCATGAACGAGATTGGTAGGAATACCATCACCAGTACTAGCGTGGTTGCGATTACCGCAAAGCCTACTTCACGCGTCCCTTTATAAGCCGCAAGCAATGGCGATTCACCACGTTCAATGTGATGGAAAATATTCTCAACCACCACGATGGCGTCATCGACCACCAAACCAATAGACAGGATCAGTGCCATCAAGGTGATTAGGTTAATAGAGAAACCAAAGTAGTAAGCCGCAATAAACGACGAAATCAGAGATACTGGAACGGTTACCGCTGGAATCAGCGTTGCACGCGCTTGACCTATGAAGACGTAAAGCACGAGGATAACTAAACCACCCGTAATAAAGAGTGTGCTGTAAACCTCTGAGATCGAACGATCGATAAAGACAGTTGAGTCATAGTCGACCGCCAGTCGAGTCCCGTCAGGCAGGAACTTCTGAATCGCCTCAACTTCTTTATGGACTAAGTCAGCAACCTCAAGTGGGTTGGCATCTGACTGAGGCACAATACCCATACTAACGTTAACAACGCCGTCACTCTTAAAGGTCGAGTTCTCGTTTTCTGCGCCAATGTACACATCCGCTACGTCTTTTAAGTAGATAGGTGTGTTATCAGAGGCACGTTTTACCACTAGGTATTCGAAATCTTCCGCTTCAGTGTAAGAACGAGCGGTACGAACCGACATCACAATCGCATCGTTACGTACTTCACCACCCGGGCTTTCAATGTTCTCACTTTTTAGCGCAGAAGTGATGTCCGAAGTAGTAACACCACGGCCAGCCATCTGAGCAGGTTTCAGCTTCACATACATTACTTTGTATAAGCCACCCGAGATATCCACCGAGCTCACACCAGAAATCAAACTAAAGCGGTCAATCAACACACGTTCGGTGTAGTCGGTTAACTGCGTTCGGTCCATCTCAGTCGAGCTTAAGTTAATGTAGACCGAGGCTTCACCACTACCATTGTTCTTATAAACAATGGGGTCGTCGGCTTCATCAGGCAATGATCGCTGAGCACGAGCGACCGCATCACGCACATCACTCACACCCGTATTGAGGTCGTAACCAAGCTCAAAGGTAATAGTGATACGCGACATGCCGTTACGCGTTGTGGATTCGATCTCATCGATGCCACTGATGCCGGATAACTGATCTTCAAGGTTGGAGGTTATTTGGCTTTCAATGATGGTGGCGGATGCACCTTCATAGCGAGTACTGATCGACACCACTGGGCTTTCGATGTCTGGCATCTCACGAACTGCGAGCTTATTGAAAGATACAATACCAAACACAACCAATAGTAGGCTCAATACGACGGCCGCTACTGGTCTCTTTACAGAAACATCAGATAACAACATTAGTTAGCGCCTTCTTGTGTTGCTGCATTTCCATCAAGATTAGCGGTATCGCCCTCAAGCTTAGCGGGACGATTAACGGCTAACTCTTGAACCAAAACACCGTCGCGCATGTTAACGATACCTTGCACCACGATCTTCTGACCAATCTCGATGCCTTTATCAATCACGACTTCGTTATCGATACGCGCACCCAAGAACACTTCTGTTCGAGTTGCCTTGTTATCCTCGCCAATCACATAAACAAAACGCTTCGTACCTGAGTACTCCAACGCTTGAACAGGGATAATCGGAGCTTCGACTGGTGGGAAGTCCATATCCGCGGCCACTAACATGCCCGGCTTTAAGTAATCATTGTTGTTATCGAAATGAATTCGAACTCGCAGGTTCAAAGTTTCAGCGTTGATACGGGAATCGATACCAACCACTGTGCCAGTGAACTGAGTATCGCCCCATGCACTGGTGCGAGCCGTTACTGTCATGCCTTTAGAAAGTTTAGAAAGGTAGCGCTCAGGAATTTGAAGGTCTAACTGCATCACAGACAAGTCATCTAAAGTCACGAGCTCAGTGCCTGATGTCACCATTTTACCTCGGCTAAAGTCGATAAAGCCTACGGTGCCAGAGAAAGGTGCGCTAATGTGTAGATCTTTAAGGTTGGCATTCGCAGCAGCTAAACGTGCATTGGCAATTTCAACGTTGGTTTTCTGAGCGTCAATTTCAGTTTGCGTAATCGCATTACGTTTCACTAGTCGTTGGAACTCCGCTAGCTTACGTTTTTCGTCTTTTAGGTACGCTTGAGCCTCTGCAACCGCGGCCTTGGCTTTGTCATCATCTAATTGAACCAACATCTGCCCTTTAGTGACGTCTTGGTTGGCTTTGATGTTGATAGAGTCAACTCTACCAGCCACTTCAGAAGTAATGATCACAGATTGTTCGGCTTCTAACTTACCGACCAAAGAAAGAGACTGGCTAACTTGGTGAATATCAACCTGCTCAGTAACAACAGTAACAGTACTTGGGCCCATGCGTTTTGCGAGTGCGGCTGGAGACGCCATAAGAATCGACAAGCTAAGCAGGGTTAAAACAGATTTATGCTTCATAATAATGGTCTGCAAGTAAGATTTATTATCTATAAATGAAATTAACCGTATTCTATCAACTGATGAATGCTGTAACGTCAAGAAGTGTAAATCTAGGTTAAATTCCATTTACGTTTCTTCGCCAATAACACAAACCAAACACAATACAGAAAGCCAGTTACCTCAAGGTGTTACCTGTCACTACGTAAACCTGAGCGTAGGTGTTCACTTCACGAGCAATATGCATACTTTTCGCCATCTTTGCCCAAAAAGGCAGCATTTAACACAAAACCATAAGAAAAACTCTTTACAGGTTTAACGTGTTTGCTATGATGCGCTCCGCACTTGAGAGATGCGTTGGGAAAAACATCTCTTTAGCCTATCCATTATGAGATAGGAAAAAACACCCTGGAGGGGTTCCCGAGTGGCCAAAGGGAGCAGACTGTAAATCTGCCGGCTCCGCCTTCGATGGTTCGAATCCGTCTCCCTCCACCATATTCTTCTTACCTCTTTTAAGAGTTAAGAGAACAACCTGATTGATGGGCTTATGGGAAAACATCA
>NZ_JAKKCO010000004.1:178398-373341 GCF_021728355.1 Vibrio sp. A2-1
ATTTAGGCTTACTTTGTGAAGAGTAAGACACACCCTGGAGGGGTTCCCGAGTGGCCAAAGGGAGCAGACTGTAAATCTGCCGGCACTGCCTTCGATGGTTCGAATCCGTCTCCCTCCACCATATTCTTCTTACCTCTTTTAAGAGTTAAGAGAACAACCTAGTTGATGGGCTTATGGGAAAACATCAATTTAGGCTTACTTTGTGAAGAGTAAGACACACCCTGGAGGGGTTCCCGAGTGGCCAAAGGGAGCAGACTGTAAATCTGCCGGCACTGCCTTCGATGGTTCGAATCCGTCTCCCTCCACCATATTCTCCTTAATTGGAAAATCGAAAAGCCAACTCATTGAGTTGGCTTTTTTCGTTTCCGAGCTTTATATCTTTCTAAACGTTGCTTGCTAAACACTGCCCTCAACTTCCTAAACACTTACCCGCTACTACAAAAAACTTAATCGATCTGACTCATTCAAACATCAGTGATCCCATATTTCAGCATGACGTTCACAAACCAGATAAGCAGCGCAGCCTAAGCAATTGGTCGATATATGTTCTTCGCATTCATTCGCAATTATCTGTTTCTGCTGCAAACTAATCTCAGGCTCCAATACGGGTTCAAAAAACTTTGTCATTACTCATTACATCCAAATAAAATCAGTTAGTTAGTTAGTTAGTTAGTTAGTCTCAGGTTAATCCAATCTTTGAATAAGATACATCTCTCAATATTTGTCGTGATGACACTCTTCCTTCACTCATGTTATTTGTCTGTTCCGCATGTTTCGTCATATTGGCATTGCTCCGTGAATCTAAAGCTCCCTCTCCTCCCCAAAAAAAGCTCAAAGCCAATTTCCCAACAGCAACTTACAGATACATATCATTAGACACAAAAAAGCCCCTGCTGATTTCTCAGCAGGGGCTTTCAATTATTTGGTGTCATTCCGAATAACTACATCATATTGATGTTGAGTTAAATCTTGGAATTAGCCTTGAATACCAACAATTAACCAAGGTGCATTGTCAGTTGTTAGGTCACGCTCTAGGTGCCAGATATCTGTGATATCTTCTTCAACGCCATCCGCAGTGTCACGGTAACGACCACTAAACTGAAGGCTTAGCTGTGCTTTGCTACCATCGTGGTCTGCACGAACGATTTCAGCATCAACGTACATTACGTCTGTGTGCTGATCACCGTCTAGCTTATTACGCTCAGCTTTTAGGTCTTCAAATAGGCTTGGAGATACGTATTCTTCAATCGTGTTTAGCTCGTTGTGGTTCCATGCACCTTGCAGTGTACGGTAGTGCTCACGAGAACCATTGATGAATGCGGCTTGATCAAAGCCCGGTGGGTAGTTATGTGGAACATCGCTTTGTGCACCAAAACCGAAGCCACCAGCAGTGCCTTGTGATTGAGGTTGTGCTTGCTCGAAGTTATGAACATTTGGTTGTTGCTTAGGTTGTTCAAACTTGTTCTGACCCATGCCGCCGAATGCTGGCTGTTGGCCACGTGCATTCTGCTGATTCATTGAGCCCTGCTTCGCACCCAACATTCCGCGTAGGAATTTAAACGCTAGGAAAGCAATCAGACCCATAATCAGAATATCCATGAACTGGATACCTTCAAATGCGCCACCAAAGAATGCAGCTAAAAGACCACCAGCAAGTAAACCACCTAGCAGACCGCCCATAAGGCCTTTCTTGCTAGAGTTAGCTGCTGTGTTCTTACCTGTTTGATCTTGACGAATCGAATTCGTGTTTTGTTGTTTTGGTGCTGGAGCCGTTTTAAAGCTTTTGCCAAATGACTTACCACCACCAAACTTTTTCGCTTCCGCGATTGGCGTCACCGCGACTGTTACCAACAGGATCGCGACTAGTGAGAAAAATCGTTTCATTATTATCCTTTATAGGTTTTTTATCTTTCGACACCTTAATCATACTCGTTAACAAAGAACAATGAAATATTCACGACGTTTACACATGTATCATAATATTGCGGCTATTAATTGATTACTAAACTAGCGAAGGGATTGACGACACTCTGGGGCAGCATTAAAATATTGAACGATGTTCATTTAATAGAAAGTACCCATGGCAAGACGAAACGATCACACTCGCGAACAATTAGTGCAATTAACCTTAAAAACGGTGACCGACTTCTTAGAAGAGCACTCTTATCACGAGTTAAGTCTACGCAAAATCGCCAATATGATTGGTTATGTTCCAAGTACCTTGGTGAATGTATTCGGCAACTACAACCTATTGCTATTGCATGTTGTTGCTCAAACATTAGATGAACTGGCGTCAGAATCTGCTGTAGCAGTTGAACAATCGAGCAACCCTCAGCAAGCTCTATTCAACCTAGCCTACTGCTACCACGATTTTGCACAAAAACACCCTCACCGTTGGCAGCTTATCTTTGAGCACAATATGAACGGTGAAAACCTTCCTGAATGGCAATCGAACCGTATCGATAGAATGACAGGTATGCTAGAGCAACTATTAATCGCGATTGCTCCTGAACATACTGAAAGCGAAGTCGTTAAAGCCAGCCGTGTATTATGGTCTGGAGTACATGGAATTACTCTACTTAGCGTTGATGATAAATTTTTCGCCTCTGAGCCTATCGATGGTAAAGAGTTGATCAATAACCTAGTCTCAAACTACTTAACCAACTGGTAATCATCCAAGGAAAGACAATGAACAACAGCAGCCAATCTTCGCTGTTAACGCAAAAAAGGTTCCTACCCTACTTTATTACCCAATTTCTGGGAGCCTTTAATGACAACATATTCAAAAATGTTCTGTTACTGTTTGTTGCTTTCGCAAGCGTAGACACGCTACCTATTTCCAGCAATTTATTCATTAATTTGGCCGCTGGCCTTTTTATTCTGCCCTTCTTCCTATTTTCTGCTTTGGCTGGTGTGCTGGCAGACAAATATGAAAAATCGTGGTTTATCCGTAAAATTAAGCTTCTTGAAGTGGTGATAATGTCACTGGGTGCGGTCGGGTTTATCTACGAAAGCTACGAAATATTACTACTGCTTCTGTTTTTGATGGGGACACAAAGTGCCTTCTTTGGCCCCGTTAAGTACGCCCTACTTCCGCAACAGTTAGAAACCAAAGAGCTTGTGTCCGGAAATGCTCTGGTTGAAACAGGCACATTCTTAGCCATCCTAATCGGTACTCTAGGTGCTGGTATTATTGCGTCAGAAGAAAGCGCAAAACTCATTGCTGCTGTGTGTATTGTTTCTTTCGCCGTACTCGGGTATGTATCAAGTTACTTTATCCCAGAAGCGCCAAGTAACGCACCAGATCTGAAAGTAAAGTGGCAGCCAGTAAAGCTAACCCGCGCAACACTCGCTATTGCCAAAAAAGACCGCCCAACCTTTCAAGCACTGATGTCGATCAGCTGGTTCTGGTTCCTCGGTGCAGCTTACCTCACTCAGTTTCCCAACTTCACCAAGGTTTACCTAAACGGTACTGAAAGCGCTGTCGCGTTTTTATTGGCACTGTTCTCGGTAGGCATTGCGATTGGCTCTTTGGCTTGCGATAAACTATCTAATCACCGTATTGAAATCGGCATCGTGCCAATGGGTAGCCTAGGTATTTCGATCTTCGGCCTGTTGATGGCGACATCAATTCCGGAGTCTTTGCCTGACTTTAACTCTTTCCATCAGTTTGTGACGTATTCCGAACTTTGGCCGCTGTTTGCTTATCTTCTACTACTGGGGATCTCTGGCGGTATCTTTATTGTTCCGCTTTACTCTCTAATGCAGCTACGGGCAAAGCCAAATGAGCGAGCTCAAGTAATCGCCGGGCTCAATATCTACAACTCGCTATTCATGGTCGGGAGCGCTGTTTTAGGTATTGTTTGCCTTAGTATTTTGGAGTTTTCAATTCCACAACTGTTTGTACTGCTCGCGATAGGAAATACTTTGGTTATGTTGTATCTGTTTTATCAGGTGCCTATTTACGCTTTCCGTTTCTTTACGTGGGTGGTCACTCACACCATGTACCGAGTTAAACATAAAAATTTACATCACCTGCCAGAAAAAGGCGGCGCATTGATTATCTGCAACCATGTGAGTTATATGGATGCATTATTGCTGAGCGCCGTTTGCCCTCGCTTGATCCGCTTTGTGATGGAAGAAGATTACACCAAGTTGCCGCCTATTCGACGTTTCTTGAAAAGAGCTGGGGTTATTCCAATCTCCGCAACCAACCGTAGCTCTATTCGAAATGCTTTTAAAGAGGTAGAACGCGCCCTGCATGAAGGCCACATCGTGTGTATTTTTCCAGAAGGAAAGCTAACCTCTGATGGTGAAGTCGCAGAGTTCATGCGTGGAATGGAGCTGATTATCAAACGATCTCCCGTGTCAGTCATTCCAATGGCTCTCAAAGGGCTATGGGGCAGCTACTTCAGTCGTTACAAAGGCAGTGCCTGCAAAGGACTACCAACCCGCTTCTGGACCAAGTTAGAGATAGAAGCTGGCAAGCCAATTCTCGCTAAAGATGCCTCATGCAAAACTCTTCGGCAGTCAGTTTCAGACCTTCGCGGAACACTACGCTAGCTAACCAGCCCTTTATTCATATCAGCTGAACAAGCGTTAAGTTTTCCTTAACGTTTGTTCAATTCATTTAGACTTACTTATCATTTTATTGAACGTATAGTGGTCTCATTACAATAACGTGACAACACAACAAGACTCTAAATACAATGAACCTAAAAAAGTCTGCTCCATTTTATCTTGCTGCACTGTTTTGCTTAACACCTTGGGTAAGCTCACCGACGGCCCTCGTTATTGGCTTCCTGCTTGCTAGTTTAGGTTTAGTCCCTGAGCATCTAGAAGTAGGCAAACTCACAAAGAAGTTACTGGCCTACTCGATTGTCGGCTTAGGCTTTGGCATTCAGTTTGAAAAAGCATTGGCGGTAACAGGCGACGGTATTGGTTTAATTGTCACGACCATCATTGGTACGTTAGTCATTGGTTGGTTCTTAGCCAAACGAATGGGATTGGATCGCACCACGGGCTACCTTATCTCTTCAGGTACCGCTATTTGTGGTGGTAGCGCGATAGCAGCTGTAGCACCTGCGATTAAAGCGGACGATGAACAGATTGGCTTGGCGTTAGCTACGGTATTTGTGTTGAACTCGGTAGCTCTATTCTTATTCCCGATGATTGGCCACGCGCTTGAGTTAAGCCAACAAACATTTGGGACTTGGGCCGCCATTGCGATTCACGATACATCTTCTGTGGTAGGTGCAGCTTCGGCTTACGGTGAAGAAGCACTGACGACAGCGACAACATTGAAGCTCGCTCGTGCACTTTGGATCATCCCAATCGCTTTAGTCAGCGCGATGATCTTCAAGAACGATCAAAAGAAGATTACGATTCCTTACTTCATTTTCTTCTACTGCGCTGCCATTGCTATTAGTGACTTGCTGCCACAATTTGAGATGGTCTACCAAGGGATCTTTGATGTGTCCAAACGCGCGTTGGTTGTGTGTCTGTTCTTAATTGGCTGTGGTATTTCTGTAGAGAAGTTAAAAGCAGCAGGGCCGAAGCCATTGATGTTTGGTATTACGATGTGGACGATGATTTCGACAGGTTCTTTGGCGTGGTTAACTCTTGCTTAGTTCGCAAAGAAACGCTTTAACTGGTTGTTCGGTTACCTAGACACTCAGATTAGCGAGCAACAAAACAAAAAGGCAAAGCTCAAATGGGCTTTGCCTTTATCGTATATATTCATTGTTACAACAGTCACTAGTCAAACAGGGGCTTTTCACTCTTTTGGCTCTCCCTTTTCATCAAAACAAGTACCACAACCAATACAAATGCGGTGAGTTCAGCCAACGATCGAGTTAGCCCAGACGACGTCACTGCTTGGCCTATCTGCAGTAAAACCGCAATGATGAGGGCAATTTTCATAATAAGACCTTATTCTATAATCCGTTATTTATAGGGCTTATTATGATGGATGGTTATAAAGATAATAAATTCTGTTTTGAACTATCTAATTGCTAAATTAACTAACCGCCTCTCAATCTAGCAAACGACACACATCTTCCAGTGTTCTTCGGCTTTTAGTTTCTATGCTTCAACAACCAAGATGCCAAGCCTGCTCTCGAGACTTTGATCCCCTGCTGTTCTTGCTCAGGCATCTGATAATACTCGATAGGAAACTTAAATCGCTCTAGGCTTCCTTGTAACTGTTCTGCAAACCACTCTTTGGTAGGTAGTTCATCGCAGTCGACAATCGCAATCGGTCTAAAGCCAAATTCACTGTCTTCAACAGGGACCACAAAGGCTTGTTTAACTTCAGGTAATTGGTTGAGTGCTCGCTCAATTTCTTCACAGTGGATGTTTTCACCACCGGAAATAAACTGGTTATCCGCTCGGCCAATAATCGATACTTGTTCGCCATCCCATTCACCGAGGTCTTTACTGTCAAACCAACCTTGGTCATCCACCAGTGGCGTAAAGTCACCTTGATAGTAATAACCAGAAGCAAGTGTATTACCGCCAATATAGATACGTTGATCTTCAATTTTCAACTGGCGTTGGTCGAGAACAAAACCTGCAGTATTACTAGAATCGACTTGCTTCGCGGTCACTGTTGAAGCCGCTTCTGTCATGCCGTATCCAAGCCAAGTTTCAATGCCCATTTGTTGAGCTTCAAGCCCTAGCGCTTCTGGGATATGGCTACCGCCTAAAAGCACATGAGTTAGAGTAAGTGCTTGCTTACTCTGCAATAACCTATGTAGTTGAGTAGCCACTAAAGAGGCATGACTGCAACCTTCGATGTCTGACTCAAGCTTACCTGACCCTATTTTGATGCAGCCACCAGCCGCCAACCAACGATGGACAATCGCCAATCCTGACACATGGTACATAGGTAGGCTAAGCAACCAAGTGTCAGCTTGTTCAAAGTTGAAAACGTCGAGTAAACCCTGAGCTGAACATAAGTGTTGCTGCAGCGTGTGAGCCACCGCTTTCGGGTTTCCGGTAGAGCCAGAAGTGAATACGATGCTCGCTAAAGATTGAGGATTAAAGTTAGGATTTTGCGGTGTTGTTGGTTTGTCATCACCATCGACCTTAACTTCGTTCAAGCAAGGTAGCGTCACCAATACAGTCTTGAGGTCAACAACATCAGAATGATCTAACCCACAGCTATCTAATAGCCAAAGGTAACGTCTGTCTAACTGACCATAGAGGGATTCAAGCTTCTGCGTTAAACGAGCTGCTGGCTGAGGCATTGTAAACGCACAAACCACACCTAAATTTAAGGCCGCAAGATACACAGGAATCACTTCAGTTTGGTTCTTACCGACAATCGTCAGTACATCACCTGCAGATAGGCCTTGATGAGACAACTGTTGTTGGTACTCACTCACCAGCACAGACACTTGCTGCCAAGTGTAAGCGCGGTTAGGAGTCACTAACGCTGTTTGATGTGGGTTCTGCTGCGCCCACTGTACCCAGAGCGGGTGATGATTAGATTGTGGGCGCATCATAAGATAACCAAGTTATAGATTGAGAACGGTCTAAGCCAATCGAACGATCAGCCTAAGAAGACCAAATCAATTGTTGCTGTTCAAGCGTTGAAACTGGAAGCTGACAACCCGGCCAAAAGACTTCTAGCTGTTGCTGATACAAGCCAATCGTATCAAGCCCTGGAACTTCATTAGGCAAGTACTGCTGCGCCAATCGAGCAATCTGAGTTAAGCCAAGGCTAGACTCTATGCTTGAGCTTAGTACAGGTTTAATACCAAGTTGTTGCGCGCGTTCAATGATAGCAACACAACGCTCTACTGAGCCAATCAAGGTTGGTTTAATCACAACCGCCTTAACACCCGTTAAATCACTAAGATCAAACTCAGGGCTTCTTACCGCTTCTTGCAGGGTTTCATCCCATGCAATCGCAACGCCATGGTCGATGGCAAATGCCAAGCTGTCTTCTGGCTTTTGGCAAGGCTCTTCTATAAAGCTAATGCGCTGACGCAGTGACGGCGAAATGTACTTAATGAACTGCTTCGCTTTTTCAGGTTTCCACGCGCGGTTAGCATCTAGTCTTAGCGTTAAATCAGGAATCGATTCAAGAAATAAGCTAACCAACATGCCATCACGGATTGCTTCATAAAGGCCAACTTTTACCTTAGCGACCTTCTCGCCTTTCATCTCATTAAGCACAGGAATAAGTTCATCTGGATCTCCTGTACACAACGGCGCCGCTTGGTAGTTACCTTCTGCGTTGAGCTCGCCTCGTAATTCCATCATCGCCATCGAAAAGCCGAAGGCAACAGAAGGATATAGCTCATCAAAAGGCGTTTGAGGGTTGTTGTGGCTCCAAAGCTCTAGTTCGTGTTGCAGTTGAATACCGACTTGCTCGGCATCTTCTAGGCTAAAACCTGGCAAAGGCGCAACTTCGCCAAAGCCAGTTTTACCGTCACACTCAAGTTGGATGACATAGCCAACACGTTCGTTCAACTTATTGTCACGAAGAATCACACCACTATCCATAGGTAGTTGATAACGGTAGAGTTTAGCGTGACGCTGAGAATTCACTGAGTTCATAAAGTTTCCTAAAAAACGGGGAACATCAAAACAAAACGAGCCGCTATTAGCGACTCATTTTAAAGAAGAGAAAGACTATGGGTTACGCGGGAACTTGTCGAAATCAGGTCGACGCTTCTCGTTAAATGCGTTTCGGCCTTCTTGGCCTTCTTCTGTCATGTAGAACATCATGGTTGCGTTACCCGCCAACTCTTGTAGACCGGCTTGACCATCACAGTCTGCGTTTAGTGCGGCTTTCAAGCAACGCAGCGCCATTGGGCTGTGTTGAAGAACTTCACGACACCAACGAACGGCTTCTTTTTCTAGATCAGCAACAGGTACCACTGTGTTTACTAGGCCCATGTCCAATGCTTCTTGAGCATCGTAGAAACGACACAAGAACCAGATTTCACGCGCTTTCTTTTGGCCAACGATACGAGCCATGTAAGAAGCACCCCAACCGCCATCGAATGAACCGACTTTAGGACCTGTCTGACCGAACTGAGCGTTTTCAGCTGCGATGGTAAGGTCTGCCATCATGTGAAGAACATGACCACCACCGACCGCCCAACCCGATACCGCTGCGATTACTGGTTTTGGACAAGTACGAATTTGACGTTGGAAATCAAGTACGTTCAGGTGATGTGTACCTGAATCATCTTGATAGCCGCCGTAGTCACCACGAATACTTTGGTCACCACCAGAACAGAACGCCTTCTCACCAAGACCCGTCAAAATGATTACGCCAACCTTCTCGTCATAACGAGCATCAGCCAGCGCATTGATCATCTCTTTTACGGTTTGTGGACGGAACGCATTGTGGACTTGAGGACGCGCAATCGTGATTTTCGCAATACCGTCGTCAGACTTGTGGTACTGAATATCTTCGAATTGACTGCTTTCATCGCTCCAGTTAACTGCCGCGTAAAGTTCTTCTTCTGTGATGCCTACTGTTTTAGCCATGGTGATTCCCATTGTTCTATTAGAGACCACGACTAACAAGTAGTCGTGACGGTGTTGCTCTGCTTTTGATAGTGCTTGAGACTAGAGATCCGCTCAGTCAGATTAGCGACGACTGGCGATACATTGGATTATCAAGTTTGAAAACAACTCTGGTTGCTCAAAATGAACATTATGACCCGCGTAATCAACCTGACTATATTCAAAGCCACTATTCTCAGCTAGCTCCATGAATTTACGATCTTTTTCTCCACACACATAATGCAATAAATGCTCATGAGATTTCAATGTGGCACGTAAATCCGGTTGCTTAGCTAACGAAGTAGATAACAACATATTTGCTACGGATACTCCAAGGTTACCACTACGCTTTATGACCAAAGTTTGTCTTTGCTCATGATTTAGTGAAGAAAAGACGCTTTGTTGATACCAATCGTCTAAAACATCTTCAATCGACTGCTGCGCAAAGCGGACAGCCCACTGCGTATCATGTACTAACCTTTGTGCTCGTTCTTCATCACGCTCCAGACCAAAGTTGCCACCTTCAATAATGACTTTCTCTAGATTGAGTGTTTCGAAGCAAGGGCTTGTCACCCCATACATGGCGAGCCTTCCTCCCATAGAGTAGCCAATTACCACGATAGGGTAATCCGCAGGAAGATCGTTGAGGGCAAGTTGAGAAGTAATGCACTGAACGATTTTCTTGCAGCAATGATCAAAGCCTACCGGATCGATAAAGCGGCTTTGTCCGTGCCCAGGCAAATCTATGCAAAGACGAGGAAAATCCTCTAGATATGGATGACATGCACTCCAATCATCCCCGCTTCCGAGTAAACCATGTAAAAAAACAAGCAAAGGTTTGTCGGAAGGTTCTTGTACAGCTGGGTAATAATTGGAGTAAAGCATGTAAAGTCCTTAGGCTAATGCCTCGGTGAGCATTGAACTGAATTGTTTCAGCAAAGTAGACGCTTGTTCGGGAGGCGTCTTAACTTCAACGAGCAAGGTACCCTGACCCTGTTCGAAATGTTGTTCGATAATGTTTTGATAGCAATTCAAGGTTTCTGGTGCAGCGTAACCAAGTTGGAACTGCGCAGCAGCGTGTTCAAAACTGAAACCATGAGGCATTTGATAAAGTGACTGTTTTTGCTGCTCTGGTACCGGCAACAAGTCAAAGATTGCACCACCGTCATTGTTGGTCACAACAATAACCATCGGCGTTAAATTATGAGTCAGCAGAGCCAGTGAATTGAGGTCGTACAACAAAGAGGTATCACCAATCAACATCAACAAAGGATTCTGGTTGGCTTTCACCACGCCCGCAGCCGTCGCCACCAAGCCATCAATGCCCGATGCACCACGGTTACTGTAAACTTGATTCGCAGATATTGATGACAGCATATCCACCAGCCTTACCATCAAGCTATTTCCCACAAATAGCTCTCTGCCTTTAAGTCTAGACGACAAGTCAACGGCAACACTGAGTTCCGTCAATTGATCATTGTTGGATATTTGCGCGAGGGCGAGTTGCTGAACAGTATTTGCGACCTCGATTAAAGGAGCCGCCCAACCTGCATGCTGGCCTAATAAGGTGGGTAAATGCTGCTCTGACACCCATGACTCGATAGCAGCAACGATATGAGTTTGAGGCAGATGATCTTGGTTGATTCGGTGCGTATCTGGTGACACAACAATATATTGTGATGAGCAGAATGATGATGCTTGCGACTTTATCCAATGATTAAGGCGCTTAGAAACAATGCGCTCACCGAACTGAAGGATGAAATCACATTGGTTAAGTTGTTCTTTCGCTACGTCACTCTGCATCCAAAGATCATAATGTTTCCAATCACTTGTGACACCTGATTGAGGGTCACAAAAAACCGGCCAGCCTAATGCAGTGGCAAACTGCTGAGCTTTTGTCGCCTGTTCAATATCTAGCGAACCGAGAATAACCACACCCTTGCGCCCAAGGTACTCACCTGGAGCAATAGGTTGTGTGCTCACTTGATTAGGTAAAAACGTTTGGCTGTAACAACCTGCTCCCGATTTCCACCCAGCGACACTGGATGTGTATTCCGCATACATTTCCGCGCTATTCGCAGAATATAGAGGTTCTGGGAACGGACAGTTGATATGAATCGCACCACCAACATTGCGTTGTTTCACTAGGGCGTGATCAACCGATGTCAGTAACCAATTCAGAGAAACTTGTGCACTAGGGCTTGGTAAGTTTAAAGCACTTTCAACATGGGAAGAAAAGATACCCTGTTGCTGAATCGCTTGATTGGCACCACAGTCGACCAAGTCGATGGGTCTATCAGAGGTCAGCAAGATCAGCTTCTCCCGTGTCAGCCCAGATTCAGCCGTCGCAGGAAGAAGGTTAGCGACAGCAGTACCAGAGGTCACAATCACGGCAACAGGCTTATCACTGGCTTTAGCTAAACCTAAAGCTAAGAATCCAAGACCACGCTCATCAAAGTGCGTGTGTAAGGTTAACTTGGGGTTGGCTTCAGCTTCGAGAGTAAACGGCGTTGAGCGAGAGCCCGGTGCAACACAAACATGTTCAACACCGTTGCGTGCTAGCTCTTCAAGTAATGTGCGACTCCAAACTCTATTTAATACGGCTTGGTCGTGATTCATGACGCCACACCCAACGGCGGGTGATCCGAAATTAAGCTGAGTAAGGTCGACATCTTCTTGTTCAATTCTTGCCATTCATGCTCGGCAACCGACCCCGGCACGATCCCCGCACCAGCAAACAGCTGTACTTGATCGTTTACAACTAACGCACTTCGAATCGCGACGCAAAACTCTGCTCTCTGATGACTAATATAGCCAACAGAGCCTGCATACCAGCCTCGCGCAAACGGTTCGTGTTCAAGAATGAAGTCCATCGCCTCTTTACGCGGTAAACCCGCCACCGCAGCAGTCGGCTGTAATGCAGCAAGCAACTGCACACCGTTAACGCCATTATTAAGCTGAGCGTGGATATTACGCTTAAGATGCTGCACCTTACGCAAGCGCACAAGACGCGTATCCTTTTCAACATGGACCGTTTGAGAATGAGGAGTGAGGCGCTCAATGATGTCGTCAACCACATACTGGTTCTCATTGAGGTTTTTACTGTCTTGAGAAAGCCAGTTCGCTAACTCCATATCTTCTGTCGCGTTTTCTCCGCGACCAATGGTTCCCGCTAGCGCTTCAGTATCCAGCTCTGTCCCATACCGGCTATACAAACGCTCTGGCGTTGAGCCAATAAAGCTGTGTTTAGAATCCAATACCAACATAAAGTGAAAGCTGTGATGGTTTTGCAGGTAGCTGGCCTTGAGTAATTGAGCCGCGCAGATTGGCGCATCGAGCTGCAGTGTGGTTTTACGCGCTAAAACAACTTTCTTGTACTCTTCGTCGCTAATGCCCTGAAGCACTTTATCGACCAAATTACCCCACTGTTCTCGTTCTGGAACGTGGTTAATCTGTTCAATGTGAGCCGACAAAGGTGCCAATATCGCCGCTTCTACAGAAAGCTTATTCAAAGCATTAATGGAGGCAACGCGATCAGGAGACAAGTTAACCGCTAGCGACCAAGTGTCGTCAAAGCGGATTAATTCAACCTGAGGAAGGAAGAAAAACGATTCCATGCAACGACGGTTCTTTGCGGTATGTCCATCAAATGAACGTCCACCCCAGATTCGTTGGTCTTCACCAAGAATTGCGTATGCGGGAGCAGGATCAGAAAAAGTGTGCAGTTGACCGAGCGCGACGACCTCTTCACGAGTGTCACGTGACTGCCAGTAGAACTTTGGAAAGAGCGGTTGAGCATGAAGCCATTCTATAAATGCAAACGATGGTTTTTGCGTTAGAACTTCAACACAACGAACTTCACTTGCTTGGGCATTTTGTACTCGCTCAATCAAAGCGGAGATAGTTTGCTGGAAATGTGACAAATCGACCTCGTTCACATCTAAATTATTATTATATTAGTTTGATACTTTATGGGCAGCACCCACTTAGATCAAGAATCTACTATATCTTTTGAACATTCCTGTGATTTTAAGCGATCCAGCCTCTTTATTCATCTTAGACAACAACAAAGAAAGCGATTAATTAAAATTTAGAAAAGAGTGACAACAAAAAGACCAAACGTGACACTGAAATGCGACATTCATCAGATTTTTATTCTATCAAACCCCATTTTGCGGTACTTTAATAAAGTATTTAAATTAATTTCAGGAAATCGGCAATGCAAAATATCGGGATGTCGTCAAAACTCAACAGCGTATGCTACGAAATCAGGGGACCTGTACTCAAACATGCTAAGCGCATGGAAGAAGAAGGGCATAAAATACTGAAGCTTAATATTGGTAACCCCGCCCCATTTGGTTTTGACGCCCCTGATGAAATCCTTGTTGATGTAATCCGTAACCTACCGACATCTCAAGGTTACTGTGACTCAAAAGGCATCTATTCAGCCCGCAAAGCGGTTGTTCAGCACTACCAGAAAAAAGGCCTACGTAACCTTGATGTAGAAGACGTTTACATTGGTAATGGCGCATCAGAGCTTATCGTTATGTCTATGCAGGCGCTACTGGATAATGGTGATGAAATATTAGTTCCCGCTCCGGACTACCCACTATGGACAGCGTCTGTTGCGCTTTCTGGTGGTACACCGGTTCACTACCTGTGTGATGAAGATGCTGATTGGTATCCAGATCTAGACGACATGCGTGCGAAGATCTCACCAAAGACTCGCGGCATCGTTCTTATCAACCCGAACAACCCAACGGGCGCGGTATACAGCCGTGATTTCCTATTACAAGTTGTTGAGATTGCTCGTGAACACGGTTTGATCATCTTCGCTGATGAAATCTACGACAAAGTGCTTTACGACGGTGCCGTACATACTTCAGTCGCAACGCTTGCTGAAGACGTACTAATGGTCACATTCAATGGTCTATCTAAGGCTTACCGCGTGTGTGGTTTCCGTGGTGGCTGGATGTTCTTAACGGGTCCGAAGCACATAGCGAAAGGCTACGTTGAAGGGCTAGAAATGCTGGCCTCGATGCGTTTGTGTGCCAACGTACCAATGCAGCACGCCATCCAAACAGCACTGGGTGGTTATCAGAGTATCAACGAACTGATTCTTCCTGGTGGTCGACTGCTTGAGCAACGTGACCGTGCATGGGAACTGATCAACAAAATCCCTGGCGTTTCTTGTGTGAAACCAAAAGGCGCGATGTACCTGTTCCCTAAGATCGACACCAATATGTACAACATCAAAGACGATCAGAAATTCGTGCTCGATTTCCTTAAGCAAGAGAAGGTGCTATTGGTTCAAGGTACTGGCTTCAACTGGCCAAAACCGGATCACTTCCGCATCGTGACTCTGCCACATATCGAAGACCTAGAAATCGCGATTGGTCGTCTAGAGCGCTTCTTACAGACCTACAGCCAAGACGACCTCATCGAAGGTTAATTAGCACAAAGAAAGATGACTACAATTTGCTGTTTTAAAAGACTTTAACTTGTAATCAATCACTTCTATGCTTAAAGGGCTCCTGTTTGGGAGCCTTTTTTGTATCCGCTGTCTCGTACTATTTGAGTTAACACAAGATACGAGTGGAGCATTGCTTATACCAATCACAGTAAGTAAGTGTTCAGAAATAGCGCAGGAAAAAAACTTGAGAACAAGGCAGGATTTTTTGGTAAGTAGTTATTCTACAATCAAAAATTCTAACAAAGTTATCGAGTTTTTTAACAAGCTAGGATGACCAGTTATTTACTACGATTGGTACTAAAAGGACTCTTATGAAACAAAGCCATTTCTTTGCCCATCTTGCCCGTATGAAGCTTATCCAACGCTGGCCCCTCATGCGATCAGTCTCAAGTGAGAACATTTCAGAACACAGCCTGCAAGTTGCTTTCGTCGCACATGCCTTGGCATTAATTAAAAATAAGAAGTTTGATGGTCAGCTCAACCCCGAGCACATTGCTCTGCTTGGCATGTACCACGATACCAGCGAGGTACTGACTGGGGATTTACCAACCCCGGTTAAATACTACAACCCAGACATCGCCCAAGAGTACAAGAAGATAGAAGCCGCAGCAGAACAAAGACTGCTTTCAATGCTACCGGAAGAATTCCAAGACGATTTCGCGCCCTTCTTAATATCCGGAACAGCAAACAAAGAAGAACAAAGCATCGTCAAGCAAGCCGACACTATCTGTGCTTACCTCAAATGCTTGGAAGAACTCAGCGCGGGAAACCACGAATACGAACAAGCCAAACGCAGGCTTGAAGAGACGCTATCACAACGCAAAAGCCCGGAGATGGACTACTTTCTCACCACATTTGCGCCAAGCTTTGAATTATCACTAGACGAGATAAGCTAGCTGGGTATAACTTGAGTGTAATTAGCTAAATAAATCAGATTGATAGGTGCTATTTTGACTTCTCCACTCGAACCACCATTTGAACTCGAACAAGAATGGCAACATCGAAATGACGATGAACATAAAATAAGGCGTGATGACCATCGTAGCCCGTATCAACGCGATCGTGCGCGTGTGCTTCACTCTGCGGCTTTTCGTCGCCTCCAAGCAAAAACTCAAGTTCATGGCACCACGGTAAACGATTTCCACCGAACTCGCCTTACCCATTCGCTAGAAGCCGCACAACTTGGTACTGGCATTGTCGCTCAACTCAAGAAAAAGCAGCCCGAGTTTCGAGATCTTCTCCCCTCAGATAGCTTGATTGATTCACTGTGTTTAGCTCACGACATTGGCCACCCGCCTTATGGGCATGGTGGTGAAGTCGCACTCAACTACATGATGCGCGACCACGGTGGCTTTGAAGGCAACGCCCAAACGTTTCGCATTGTCACTCAGCTAGAACCTTACACCGAACATCACGGGATGAATCTATCTCGACGCACTCTGTTGGGGCTGATTAAATACCCTTCACTTCTTAGCGAAGTTCAAGCTAAATTACAGTCTGAGCCTGTTAAGCACCAACGACAACTCCGAGCCAAAGACTGGATGCCTGCAAAAGGCATCTACGATCATGATGAAGAACTTTTTAACTGGGTACTGGAGCCGCTTTCAAGTAGCGACCAACAGCTTCTAAAACAGAAAAGAAAAACGCATACCGAGCCACTTGAGCACAATAAGACCAAATATAAGTCACTTGATTGTTCAATCATGGAGTTGGCTGATGACATCGCGTATGGCGTGCATGATTTAGAAGATGCGATTGTGCTTGGCTCTGTGACCAAAGCTCAATGGGTAGATTCAGCTTACCCTCAACTTGAAGAGATGGCCGATCCTTGGATTTGTGAACACCTAGATTCAATTACAGAGATGCTTTTCTCTGGTGAGCAGTATCGTCGAAAAGATGCGATTGGTGGGATAGTTAACGCTCTGTTGACCAGTATTTCGATTGAACGAGTGAATGCTAGCTTTGAGAATGTGCTGTTGGCTTACAATGCCGTGCTTGAACCGAGCATGGATGGCACACTCGATAAACTGAAACACTTTGTCAGCGAGTTCGTGATTCAAGTCCCTCAGGTTCAGGTCATCGAATACAAGGGCCAACAGATCATCATGGACATGTTTGAAGCATTCAGCGCAGATCCTGAACGCTTGCTGCCACTGCCCATCAAGAAGCAATGGCTACAGCATCAAGATGAATCTAGAAAGATGCGCGTGATAGCCGATTACATCTCATCAATGACTGATGACCTTGCGCAGAAAATGCATCAGCAATTGTTCTCAGCTCATACCGAGTTTTAATTCCTGACTCGTACCAGTGAATCGGCTTAATCTAAGTAGTTTTTCTCAAACACACCCGGCGGCATTTGATTGATTTGAAACTGAATCATTTGGTCAAATGCCGTTAGCAAAGGGCTAAAGTCGCCATCACTCTCTAGCAAGCTAAGCAAATGATAGCCAGCTTCGACGGTAGAAAGGCTGTTTTCACTTGGCGCTTTACGGATTCGATAATTACCCTTGAGATCTTTCGGTAAGTGAACTGTGCTCAGCGCATGCAAGTTACTCGACACCTGCCACATCTTGAACGCCTTCTTCCACGTCCCATCCAATAAAATCACACGCAGCTTCTTGCTTGGGCATGTCGCAGATTCAACTGAAACAGAATTTTCGCTTGGGTATAAAATCACATGTTGGTAATGTTCATTGGCCAGCAATGCGTTCAATTGTTCGTTGTCTGAAAAATCTTCACCGACAAGCGTCACGCTGTTATTTAGGGATAACGAGAGGATACGCGCAGTTCCCATCGGGCGATGCTCTTCTGATGGGTGCTGAAGAATGATAAGCTCAACATTCGATTCGAGTGGTGTAACCCACTGACAAATACAAGCTTTCAAAGCCTTGCTGCATTGGGGGCAATAACGAGACATGGATTTAATGTGTACCCTGTTTTAATTTTCACTTCACTTTTATGCGTCTTATTCCAATTTGAGCCAATACAAGCTTGGGTCGTATGGGATAGCAATGCGATTGCCGAGGGGCAATGGTGGCGGATCCTAACAGGAAATTTTTCACATACCAACTACTCGCACCTTCTGATGAATCTAGCAGGCTTATGGATCATCAGCTATCTGTTTCAACCGAGTAAAAAACAGCTTGTTCTTGCTCTGCTTGTGATTAGTTTAGTGACTGGGATCGCCCTGTTGTTTTCGAGTATTCAGATCTATGTTGGCCTATCTGGCACTTTGCATGGGTTGTTTGGCTTATTCGCGCTCAGTGAGGCTTTAAACGGTAGGAGATCAAGTTGGCTGTTAGTATTGGGATTAATCGCTAAAATCGCTTGGGAGCAGCTTATTGGCCCTTCTAGCACGACTGGTGAACTGATTAATGCTCGTGTCGCGATTGAAGCCCACCTAGCAGGTGCATTGGCCGGAGGCTTCATATCTATCACTTCATTTCTAACAAGTAGAAAAACGGGTCAAAGTTGAATTCTTTCTCGGTTCTTTTCAACCGTCGCTTCACCTATCCCTTTCACACTCACCAAATCATCAGCAGTCGTAAACGCACCGTTTTGATCTCTGTAATCGACGATCTCTTGGGCTTTCTTGTCCCCAACACCAACTAATAGCGCTGAGAGTTCTTCTGCCGTCGCAGTATTGATGTTTACCGTAATCTCGATGCCATCGTAAAGCTCAGCTTTAGATGGGCTATCAGAAAACGCTGGGGAGCTCAGGGCCATCAGAAATGAAAGAAGTAGTGTTGAATATATCGTGCGCATAAACCGTTCCTTTGAACAAAAAACGTAACTTATGCATTTACCGCACTAGATAACACAATCACCAGACAAAAATAAAGCGGGCCACCTAAGTGGCCCGCTTCGTTATACATCTTGTTTTCATCAGCTTGTTTGTTGGCTCGCAATTCTTATTTATCGAATAAACCTAATTTACAAAACAACAACCATCGCATGTTGATTCTCGGTAGTCAGCCACCAAACAGGCCTAACTACCGAGCTAAGCTAACTCAAGCCAACCTGAGCTTACTGACCTTGACCCACTACGTAGTATTCAACGTCTGCATTTTTACGCAGTACGTTTAATACATTAGTAAGGTCTTGCTGATTACCAACTCGCTCCAACTGTGCACCAATTTGAGTGCTGTAAGCTGGGTTGATTTCAGCCGTTACTTTAGAAAGCTCAACAACAACGATGTTACCGTCTTGGTCTTTAGATTGACCGAACACAGCTTGACCTGCTTCTGGTTTCGCTAGAGCGAATACAGACGCCGCTAGTGGCGAGTTACGGTCAATCGTTTCAAGTTCAGTGAACTCAAGGTTGTTATCTGCAAGTACTGCTTCGTTACCTTGCTTAAGCTCGTTCACTAGAGAAACACCTAGCTCAACTGCTTGTTGCTCAGCTTGTACAGCAGACAATGCAGCGACAACTTGATCTTTCACTTCAGCTAGAGGAAGAACTGTTTCGTCGCGAGTCTCTTCTACACGAACAACAATCACGTGCTCAGGTGCAACTTCGATAACTTCAGAGTTCAGACCGTCTTCTTTCACTTCAGGGCTCAGGATAGCTTGCATAACTGCAGGCGTCATCAGAACTTCTGGAGCGTCAACTTGAGAGATGAAATCAGTTGTCGTGATCTTCGCATTGATAGCTTCAGCAGAATCATCCAAAGAATCTGGGAATTCAAACGCTACTTTTTCTAGCTCAGTTTGCTGTTCGTAGAACTGGTCTACAGCATGCTGATCTAGTAGTTCTTGCTTAATCTCAGCCGCTACTTCTGTATAAGGCTGAGCTTGAGACGCTTTTACTTCGTCTAGCTTGATGATGTGGTAGCCAAAATCAGATTTAACTAGTCCAGTAGTATCACCAATATTCTCAAGAGCGAAAGCCGCGTCTTCGAATGCAGGGTCCATAACATCGCGTTCAATCCAACCTAAGTCACCGCCAACATCTGCACTGCCGAAGTCGTCAGATTTCTCTTCCGCTAGCGTAGCAAAATCAGCGCCTGCATTTAGCTCGTCTAGGATAGACTGAGCTTTCGCTTCGTCATCGCCTTGAACTAAGATGTGACTAACTTTACGTTGCTCTTCAGTTGAGTACTTGTCTAGGTGCTCTTGATAGTATTTCAGTGCTTCTTCATCGCTTACTTCAAGCTGAGACTTAAGTGCTTCAGCTGAAAGCTCGATGTAAGACACCTTAGCTTGCTCTGGACGAGTGTAAGCTTGAGGGTTCTCAGAATAGTACTGTTCGATTTGCTCGTCAGTTAGCTCGATGTCTTTCGCTAAATCAGCAACAGACAAGGTCACTGTACGAATGTCACGAGTTTGAGCAATAAGTTTGCTTTGCGTATCGATTTCGCCTTGAAGAACAAATTCACTGCCTTGAAGCGCAGTCACAAGCTGGTTACGCATTAGGTCACGACGCATGTATTCAGCGAAGCTTTCTGCGCTGAAACCTGCACGGCGCAGTGCTGATTGATAAACTTCTTGATCAAATTGACCAGCAGTTTGGAACTGAGGCATTTCTAGAATCATTGTACGGATTTGAGAATCACTGATTCGTAGGCCTAGTGACTCAGCTTGCTGCTCAAGTAGAACATCGTTGATCATGCGATCAAGTACTGATTTACGGAAAGACTCTACGTATGCAGGGTCTGCAAGCATTTGAGCGAAGTAATCGCCAAGTTGAGACTGCATACGATTACGTTCGTTTTGGTAAGCTTGTTCGAACTCACCACGAGCAATTTCTGTGTTGCCAACTTTAGCTGCTGCGTTGTTACCGCCACCGGTGATGTAGCTGCCTACACCTGCGAATACGAATGACAGGATAATCAACCCAAGGATAATTTTTACCGCGATGCTATTCACGCCTTCGCGTAATCGATCCATCATAATTTAAGTGCTCTCCGGATATGAAGCATTGGCTTCAAAATAAAAATCTATTCACGCGATATTATCAGAAAAAGAAATGCGCATCAGTAGGATGCGCATAATTTAAATAAGTTCAATGTGCTTTGCACACATACTGTCTAAGAATGAAACATCATTTTTCAAACAGTAAACGCATTTTACTGCCTTCCCCTCTCTAAAAGCGAGGTTTCAGCAGTGAAAATTAGTTACATGCGTCTTTAAGTGCTTTACCTGCTTTGAAGCCAGGTACTTTAGCTTCTGCGATTTGGATCTCTTCACCAGTTTTTGGGTTACGACCTGTACGAGCAGCACGAGTACGAACACTGAAAGTACCAAAGCCAACAAGTGCAACTTGGTCACCTGATTGTAGCGTTGTGCCAACTGCTTCGATGAAAGCGTCTAGAGCGCGACCAGCTGAAGCTTTAGAGATGTCTGCGTTTTCTGCGATTGATTCTACTAGTTGTGTTTTATTCACTGTTTTTCCCCTATGTGTCATCTGTGACTACTTCTCGATGACTGTACGTTCCATTTTGGTTTTAATTTAGCCGCAAGCCTTATTGCAAAAGGGCTGCCGCTTTAGTCAAATAACTTAGCGTCCAAAAAAAACGCTGACAAGCCTTTTCGGGTCTATCAGCGTAATTCTTTACTTATTTTTGCTATGCATCACTATTTTTTCACGTCAAACTCGACCCCTGACGGATCTCGTTCTAGCGCGACTTTAAGTACTTCATCAATCCATTGGACCGGAATCACCTTTAAGTCAGCAATTACATTGTCTGGAATCTCTTCCAAATCACGCTCATTGTCTTTAGGAATCAAGACAGTTTTGATGCCGCCACGGTGTGCTGCAAGCAGTTTTTCTTTCAAGCCACCGATAGGTAAAACTTCACCACGAAGGGTAATTTCACCTGTCATACCGACCTCAGCTTTCACAGGATTACCCGTTAGACTGGATACCAATGCAGTACACATTGCGATACCCGCACTTGGGCCATCTTTTGGTGTTGCACCTTCCGGTACGTGAACGTGAATATCACGTTTCTCGTAGAAATCTGTGTTAATACCCAGATTTTCCGCACGAGAACGAACCACGGTCATTGCCGCTTGAATCGATTCTTTCATCACATCGCCAAGTGAGCCGGTTTGCGTTAGCTTGCCTTTTCCTGGCATTGATTCAGTTTCGATGGTCAGTAGATCACCGCCAACTTGAGTCCACGCTAGACCAGTTACCTGACCTATACGATTGCTCTCATCCGCTTTACCGAAGTCATGACGTTGAACACCCAAGTACTCTTTCAGGTTATCTATGTTAACCGTTACAGACTTAAGGCTGCTATCTAGCAGAATGTTCTTAACTGCTTTACGACAGATCTTAGAGATTTCACGCTCTAAGTTACGCACACCTGCTTCACGCGTGTAATAACGAATAATGCCAACGATTGCTGAATCTTCGATATTAATCTCATGAGGCTTAAGACCATTACGTTGAACTTGTTTGTCCAGTAAGTGACTCTTAGCGATGTTCAGCTTTTCATCTTCTGTGTAACCCGACAGACGAATCACTTCCATACGGTCCAATAACGGGCCTGGAATGTCCATTGAGTTAGACGTTGCAACAAACATGACATCTGACAGATCGTAATCTACTTCTAAGTAGTGATCGTTAAACGCAACGTTTTGCTCTGGGTCTAGCACCTCTAGAAGCGCTGAAGATGGGTCGCCACGCATATCAGACGACATCTTATCGATTTCATCTAATAGGAACAGTGGGTTCTTAACGCCAACTTTAGACATCTTTTGAATAAGCTTACCCGGAAGAGAACCGATGTATGTACGACGGTGACCGCGGATTTCCGCTTCGTCACGTACGCCACCTAGCGCCATACGAGTGTACTTACGGCCCGTTGCAGCGGCAATCGAGCGACCTAGAGAGGTTTTACCCACACCAGGAGGACCAACAAGACAAAGGATTGGACCTTTTAGCTTGTTAATTCGGTTTTGTACTGCCAAGTATTCAAGGATTCGTTCTTTTACACGCTCTAAGCCGTAGTGGTCTTCATTCAAGACCTCTTCCGCTTTCGCTAAATTCTTTTTAACTTTTGAACGCTTAGCCCAAGGAACACCAACCATCCAATCAATGTAGCTACGTACTACTGTTGCTTCAGCAGACATTGGCGACATCATTTTCAGTTTTTGCAGTTCTTGCTCGGTTTTTTCACGAGCTTCTTGAGGCATTTTTGAATCTTCGATCTTCTTCTTCAGAGTCTCGAATTCATCAGGTGCGTCATCCATCTCGCCCAGTTCTTTCTGAATCGCTTTCATTTGCTCATTCAGGTAGTACTCGCGCTGAGATTTCTCCATCTGCTTCTTAACGCGGCCACGAATGCGTTTTTCAACTTGCAGGATGTCAATTTCTGACTCCATTTGGCCCATTAAGAATTCCAGACGTTCAGTCACATCTGCAATTTCTAGAACGTGCTGCTTATCAACCAATTTAAGTGGCATGTGCGCTGCAATCGTATCGGCTAGGCGTGCAGCCTCATCAATACCGTTCAGAGACGTTAGAACTTCTGGTGGGATTTTTTTGTTTAGCTTAATAAAGCCTTCGAATTGATTGATCGCGCTGCGAACAACCACTTCTTGTTCTTTTTCGTCAAGTTCTGAGGTTACAACGTATTCGGCATCCGCTAAGAAAAACTCACTCTCTTTGAACTGGTGAATTTTTGCACGCTGCTGACCTTCGACAAGTACTTTCACAGTACCATCAGGCAGCTTTAGCAACTGAAGAATAGTAGCGACTGTACCTACGTTAAATAGGTCGTCGATTGAAGGCTCATCAGTGTCCGCTTCTTTCTGCGCTACAAGTAGTACTTGTTTGTTAGCTTCCATTGCCGATTCAAGGCAAGTAATCGATTTTTCACGACCGACAAACAATGGAATAACCATGTGTGGGTAAACCACTACATCACGTAGAGGTAGCACGGGGATTTCGATACGCTCGGAACGTTCCAAGTTCATATATTTCTCTCTTCCGCTTTAACTTATAAAGCAGTATATGGGGCTTAAACGACTGGATTCAATGGAAGAATAAAAAAAAGGAGGTAATTGCTTACCTCCTTTTTCAATTTGAGTGACTTGTCTAAAAAAGACCTACTCTGCAACCGCTGCTTGGTTATCTGAGTTGCTGTAAATCAACAGTGGTTCTGACTCACCATTAATTACCGACTCATCAATCACAACCTTGCTTACATCTGTCGAAGATGGCAGTTCGTACATAGTTTCTAGTAGAACACCCTCCAAGATAGAACGCAGACCACGAGCACCCGTTTTACGTTCCATTGCTTTCTTAGCAATAGCACGTAGAGCATCTTCGCGGAATTCTAATTCAGTCTCTTCGATTTCAAACAATGCTGCGTACTGCTTAGTAAGCGCATTCTTCGGTTCACAAAGAATTTGAACTAGAGCTTCTTCGTCAAGTTCTGTCAATGTCGTTGTCACGGGTAGACGACCAATGAACTCCGGAATTAGACCGTACTTCACCAGATCTTCAGGTTCAACTTGAGTGAACAATTCACCCACAGTTTTTGCTTCGTCTTTTGAACGCACTTCTGCGCCAAAACCAATGCTCGAACCTTTTTCTACACGTTGTTCAATCACTTTATCTAGGCCAGAGAATGCTCCGCCACAAATAAATAGGATCTTAGACGTGTCCACTTGCAAGAACTCTTGCTGTGGATGCTTACGACCACCTTGAGGTGGAACTGAAGCAACTGTACCTTCAACAAGTTTTAGTAGAGCTTGCTGTACACCTTCACCAGACACGTCACGCGTGATTGATGGGTTTTCAGCTTTACGAGAAATCTTGTCGATTTCATCGATGTAAACAATGCCGCGTTCTGCTTTTGCTACGTCATAATCACACTTCTGAAGCAACTTCTGGATGATGTTTTCAACATCTTCGCCCACATAACCGGCTTCGGTTAGTGTTGTTGCATCTGCCATTGTGAAAGGAACGTCCAGGAAACGAGCCAGTGTTTCAGCCAGTAGTGTTTTACCACTACCAGTAGGACCGATAAGAAGAATGTTACTCTTACCTAGCTCTACGCCTTCAGCTGTCGTGTCACCATTACGCAAACGCTTGTAGTGGTTGTATACCGCAACTGCTAGCACTTTCTTCGCGTATTCTTGACCGATTACATAGTCGTCAAGATGCTCACGAATCTCACGCGGCGTTGGCAGCGATTCCGATTCTTTCTTAGGAAGAACATCTTTAATTTCTTCACGAATAATGTCGTTACAAAGATCGACACATTCATCACAAATGTAAACAGAAGGACCTGCGATTAACTTGCGAACTTCGTGTTGGCTTTTGCCACAGAAAGAGCAGTAAAGCAGTTTACCGCTACCACCCTCTTTGCTTTTATCTGTCATTCGCTAACCTCTTAGCCTTTACTCTCTATGCTTGAGTGTATATCAATTTGAATCACTTTGCGTTAAACAATTGCCGTGCAATTATTGACCGCGGTGATTAAGAACTGAATCTACCAAGCCGTATTCTACTGCTTGATCAGCAGACATAAAATTATCACGATCTGTATCACGCTCAACAACTTCTAAAGGCTGACCAGTGTGCTCTGCCAATAGTTTGTTTAGCTTTTGTTTGATCGTTAGGATCTCTTGCGCGTGAATTTGAATATCAGACGCTTGGCCTTGGAAGCCGCCAAGTGGCTGGTGAATCATTACACGTGAGTTTGGAAGCACGTGACGCTTACCAGGAGTACCACCCGCTAGTAAGAATGCACCCATAGAGCAAGCTTGACCCATACAGACTGTGCTCACGTTTGGCTTGATGAACTGCATTGTGTCATAGATAGACATGCCCGCTGTTACGCTACCGCCAGGTGAGTTGATGTAAAGATAGATATCTTTGTCTGGGTTTTCTGATTCCAAGAAAAGCAGTTGAGCCACGACAAGATTTGCCATGTGGTCTTCCACTTGACCTGTTAAGAAAATGATACGTTCTTTTAATAGACGAGAATAAATATCGTAAGAACGTTCACCACGGGAAGTCTGTTCAACCACCATAGGAACTAGTGCGTCCATAATCGATGGCATTGTATTTTTTTCTTGGTAGCTCATATTCTTATGTCCCTAAAATAAATGGCCCGAATGATTAAATCATACGGACCATTGTTAGCAGAATTGTTGACCGTACGTCAACCTTCTACGTCAGATATTACTATATTAAGCAGGTTGCTGATTCATTAGCTCGTTGAAGCTAACTTCTTTATCAGAAACTTGAGCTTTAGCGATGATTGCATCAATAGCTTGCTCTTCTAGAGCAACATTGCGCATGTTGTTCATCATTTGCTCGTTTTGCTCGTAGTAAGCAATAACTTCAGTTGGATCTTCGTATGCTGTAGCCATCTCTTCGATGATAGCTTTAACTTTCTCGTCGTCAGCTTTTAGCTCTTCAGTCTTGATTACTTCACCAAGAAGAAGACCTACAACTACGCGACGTTTAGCTTGCTCTTCGAACAGCTCACGTGGAAGTTGGTCAGCAGCTTCAGTGTTGCCACCGAAACGTTGAGCAGCTTGTTGACGTAGAACACCGATCTCTTGATCGATTAGAGCAGAAGGTACGTCGATGTTGTTTTCGTTAACTAGACCGTCGATTGCTTGCTCTTTGATGCGGTTCTTAACAGCTTGCTTAAGCTCACGCTCCATGTTCTTACGAACTTCAGCTTTAAGGCCTTCAACGCCTTCAGCCGCGCCGAACTTAGAAACGAATTCTTCGTTTAGTTCTGGAAGCTCACGAGCTTCAACTTTGTTCAGCTTGATAGAGAACTTAGCAGCTTTACCTTTTAGGTTTTCAGCGTGGTAATCTTCTGGGAAGTTTACTTCGATTTCGAATTCCATACCTGCTGTTTTACCAACGATACCGTCTTCAAAACCAGGGATCATGCGACCAGCACCCATCTCTAGTGGGAAGTTCTCAGCTTTACCGCCTTCGAACTCTTCACCGTCGATAGAACCAACGAAGTCGATAGTTGCACGAGAACCAGCGTCAGCAGCAGCTTCAACTTCAGTCCAAGTTGCTTGTTGCTTACGTAGAGTTTCGATCATCTCTTCAACGTCAGCTTCTTTAACTTCTACTGCTGGTTTCTCAACAGTGATGTTTTCTAGACCTTTCAGCTCAACTTCTGGGTAAACTTCAAAAGTTGCGTTGAATACTAGGTCAGCGCCTTCGTTGTTTTCAACTGGTGCGAAAGTAGGTGCGCCAGCTGGGTTGATTTTCTCTTTAACGATCGCTTCGATGAAGTGACGTTGCATTACTTCGCCCATCACGTCTTGACGTACTGCTTTGCCGTACATTTTAGCAACCATCTTCATAGGCACTTTGCCTTTACGGAAACCATCGAAACGACGGTTTTTCGCGATGTTGCGTAGTTCAGCTGTAACTGCATCTTCGATGTTAGCAGCAGGAACAGTAATATTAAGACGGCGCTCTAGGCCTTCTAGCGTTTCAACAGTAACTTGCATTATATAAACCTCAAAACTGGCTCAGTAATCTGAGCATATGAGCCGTAACTTAGCTTTAATTCAAAAGCCGACGTTGTTGGCTGCATTCTTGTGTAGTGCTCTATCCGAACACCTAATTTAAAATCGAGCATTGATGTCTGAATTGATTATTCAACCAAACACCAGACTAATCAGCGATATCTTCGTTCTTCACATGCTTATTGAACGTTCTCACGCAGTAATAAAACGTTTTCACGTACTTACAAAAAGCAGTGAAGCTTGTTTTCGGAAACAAGAAAGGTATCTCCGATTAGCCTCAGGACAGAAATTTTAGATGCGACATTCTAGCGATCTGTTTAATCTCTGTCGAGCCGTTCACCTCTGCATGATGATGAATGCTCTAAATTCGTCCAACTAAATGATACAAAAACGATCAAATCATCACTTAGCACAACAGAAATGGGGACAATAGCGACTTTTTCAAGGGAATCGAGGCCTTTTTTTGCTAAAAAGCTTAAAAAGAGATCTTGCTCTTGTTTTACCCCTCAGAGTCGATAACTTTTTCAACAATCTCCGTTACAAAGCCTTAACCTACTCCCGTCTGTTTACTCTCCATTTTCATCAAAAACTACCGCTAATTGTTGTCAGAAACGAGAAAATACAGACGTGTTTGTTTTACCTAGAATTTAGCGGAGAGCCTCCATGTTTCGAGCTTTGAGAATCCCTTTACTACTGCTAGTCGTCTACTGCTTACTTATGATCGTGGGTGGGTATTGGGTATGGAGCACAAGCCATCAAAGTTTGTTAAATGATCACCAATCTAAGCTTGACCGATTTTCCGTTCATATTTCTAGCCAACTCGACAAGTTTGCACATATCCCAGAGCTACTCTCAAAAGACAAAGAGTTGGTCGACGCCCTACACTCACCAAGCAATTCCGCGCAAATCGAACTCACCAATCGTTATCTAGAGCATGTAAACACGGTCATTCAAGCATCCGACACTTATCTGCTCGACAGTATCGGCACCACCATCGCAGCCAGTAACTGGAGTCTGAAACACTCTTTTGTCGGGCGGAACTTTGCATTTCGTCCCTATTATCAACAAGCGATTCTCGGCAATGAAAACCAGTACTTTGCTTTAGGTTCTACTTCAGGGAAACGAGGCTATTATTATTCTTACCCTGTCTCCTATGCTGCTGAAATCATTGGTGTCATTGTCGTAAAAATGGATTTATCACTGATTGAGGCAAGCTGGAAAGGCAAGCAAAGTTTTTTTGTTGCCGACGATAAAGATCAGATTGTTTTCATGTCGAGCAACCCAGAATGGCTATTCAAAAGTCTTCAACCGCTCGATAAGGCACAACAAACTCGAATTCAAGAGAGCAGACAATACCTTGATACCAAAATAGAGAGCCTGCATTTTTCAGGAGATTTAGAAAGCTCCACCAGCAGTATTCAGTCACCACATCAACTCGTAAAAGAACGTTTTTTCACTTCATCACGCTTCCTCGATGACCCGAAGCTAACTGTCCGAGTATTTTCTCCGACACACTTAGTTTGGTGGGATCTCATCGCTTACCTTGTGGTGCTGAGTTTAGTGTTTGCCATTATCTATCTCACGATGCAACTCAACCACCACCGCCAGCAAAGGCGTGCGCAAATCGATAGGCTGCAGTCTGAAGCCAAACAAAAACTCGAATTTCAAGTGCTCGAAAGAACCTCTGAGCTCCATATAGAGATCAAACAGCGCATCGAGACAGAACGAGTGCTCAGACAGACACAAGATGAGCTTATACAGGCGGCTAAGTTAGCCGTATTGGGTCAAATGTCAGCCAGTATCAGTCATGAATTGAATAACCCACTCGCCGCGATTCGCAGTTATGCAGACAACGGCCGATTGTTTCTCGCAAAAGAGAAGCCCGACCGTGTTGATGATAACCTATCTCGGATTTCAGCACTGACCGATCGTATGGCGAAAATTAGCCACCAGCTTCGTTCCTTCGCAAAGAAATCCACAGCGGAAGAGCTCCACACTCTACAAATATTGCCTGTTCTTCACTCCTCAAAAGAACTCATGAAACCACAATTAAAGAGTGAGCGAGTTAAGGTGAATGAGCTCCCAGAAAAATTTGATGCTTGCGTGTTCGCCAATGCAATCCAACTCGAGCAAGTGATCATTAACCTTCTAACCAATGCGATTCAGGCTATGGAGCACCAGGACGAAAAGCAATTGGCTATCCTGTTAGAGAGAAAGGAATCCGACAATGAGCAAACTAGTATTTTGCTTATTCACGTCGATGACAGCGGCCCCGGTTTTAAGTCCTCCTCGACTGGAGACTTTTTTGAGCCCTTCCATACCACTAAAAAAAATGGTCTTGGACTCGGGCTATCGATTTCTCAACAAATAATCGGTGGGATCAACGGAAAGCTAATCACAGGCACAAGCCCACAAGGCGGTGCTCGTTTTAGTATCGAACTCCCAATAGTGCCCGATGAAAAACGTCCATCAACAGACTGAGACCAACCCGTTAACTAACTAGCGGACCAACTCGAAAACATGCAAGCACACACGTAAACAACTACACAGCTACACAGCTACACAGCTACACAAAATGACTCAGCGATAATTAGAATAAAAGAGTAAAGGAACCACTATGTGTCACGTCTATTTCATTGATGATGAATCCGATTTAAGAATGGCCATTGAGCAAAGCTTTGAGCTTGCTGATGTTGACGCTGAATTCTTTCCCGATGCGGAATCGGCGCTGCTCGCTATCCAGGAAAATGGCCTTCCCCATGTGATCATCACCGACATCTGTTTGCCGGGTATTTCAGGGCATGACTTACTCAATACGGTCATGCATAAAGACAAAGAGATCCCGGTCATCATGATCACAGGGCATGGTGATATTTCAATGGCCGTGCAAGCTATCCATAACGGTGCTTACGATTTCATTGAGAAGCCCTTTGCGAATGACCGCTTAATCGAAACCACCAAACGTGCCATCGAAAAGCGCCAGTTGACGCTCGAAAACCAAGAGTTGAAGCGCTCGTTGAAGGCGAGTAAAGCACTAGGGCCGAGAATCATTGGCGACACACAATCTATGACAGAGCTGCGTTCTATCATCACTCATGTTGCAGACACCAATGCCGATATTTTATTGTTTGGCGAAACGGGGACGGGTAAAGAGCTAGTTGCACGTTCTCTACATGAACAAAGCAGTCGCCGAGAGCAAAACTTTGTCGCGGTCAACTGTGGTGCCGTTCCTGAAAACCTGATTGAAAGTGAACTCTATGGCCATGAAAAAGGTGCATTCACTGGAGCAGAAAGTAAACGTGTTGGTAAGTTCGAGTTTGCGCAAGGCGGCACACTGTTTTTAGATGAAATAGAATCCATGCCGATGCAAGCTCAAATACGACTATTACGCGTATTACAGGAGCGAGTTATTGAAAGAGTGGGCTCGAACGGATTAGTACCGCTGGATATTCGCGTGATTGCCGCAACTAAAGTCGATCTAAAAAAAGCTTCTGAGGAAGGCACTTTTCGCCAAGACCTCTATTACAGACTCAATGTTGTTACTCTAGACTTGCCGCCGTTAAGAGGTCGCCAAGAAGACATCCCTGCGCTTTTTCACCACTTCTTATTGGTCGCAGCCGCTCGTTATGGCAAGACCGCTCCCGCGATTCCACAACAAGAGCTACACGAACTTTTAGCCCACAATTGGCCCGGAAACGTACGAGAATTACGTAATACAGCTGAGCGTTTTGTGCTTTTAGGCAAGCTGTCTCATTTATCAGACAACACCGCAGGATCAACTCAGCATTTGTCTCTAACGGAACTCGTCTCTGACTTTGAGAAAAACACGTTAAAGCAAGCGCTTATTGAGTGTAATGGCAGCATAAAAGAGACCATGGAAAGGCTTCAACTTCCGCGTAAAACTCTCTATGACAAGATGCAAAAACATCAACTTGCGAAAGAGTCATACCGACAGAGCGAAAACTAAATTAGATATGCGAGCAAGATCACCTATACTTAATTTGCTAACAGGATGTTATGCAATAAAGTTAATAAGGAAGTGGTTATGGGTGAGAAAACAAAAGTTCCATCAATTACTGATACGTTGGAGATAGATGGTGTTTATTATATCGATCAACATGTCGACCTAAACACTCCTGAATTAGAAGCAAAAAGAGCCCTCTATCAACAGAGCGACTCTCATTTGAACTTCGGCAGGAATATTGATGAGGAGGTATGATACCTCCTCACCTATTTGCGATTAATTAACTCTATTTAGTGATAATTTCGGGACCCATCAATGTGGTTGGTAACCATGTTGATACCCAAGGTACGTAAGTTACGATAATCAAGAATAAGAACATCACGCCAACCCACGGCAATGCTGCTTTTACCACGTTCATCATCGACATCTTGGCGACACCTGCTGTCACAAACAGATTGAGCCCCACAGGCGGCGTTATCATCCCTATCTCCATGTTCACAACCATCATGATACCCAAGTGAATTGGGTCGATGCCAAGTGCAATTGCAATTGGGAATACCAAAGGTGCCACGATGATCAGCAAGCCTGAAGGTTCCATGAATTGTCCACCAATCAACAGTAGAACGTTCACCACAATTAAGAAGGTGATCGGACCTAAGCCCGCAGAAAGCATAGACTCAGTGATCATCTGAGGAATGCGTTCCTCTGTCAGTACATGCTTAAGAATCAGAGCATTGGCAATGATAAACAGCAGCATGATCGTCAGCTTACCTGCATCATAGAGCGTGTCTTTGGTATCTTTATGGAAGAAGGTTTGGAACACCTTAACCAAAGCAGGCTTTGTATTCTTCTTGTCAGCGAAAGGCCCCATATCTTTATAGATAAAGTTGGCAATGAAGAACGCGTAAACTGCTGCCACTGCCGCCGCTTCCGTCGGTGTAAAGATACCGCCGTAGATACCACCCAAAATAATGACAATCAGTAGCAGACCCCAACTTGCGTCTTTTGCTGCTGCGAACATCTCACCCCAGCCCACAAACGGCTGCGCAGGAATCTTCTTAATACGTGCTGCAATGTAGATAGCAATCATCAACATCACACCCGCCAACAGGCCAGGAATAACGCCGCCAAGGAACATACGACCTACAGATACATCCGTCGCCGCAGCGTAAACAACCATCACAATTGACGGTGGGATCAATATACCCAAAGTACCCGCATTACAGATAACCCCTGCCGCGAATTCTTTTGTGTAGCCGTTTTTGATCATGCCTGCGATAACAATACTACCGATTGCCACTACTGTTGCTGGAGACGATCCAGATAACGCTGCGAACATCATACATGCCACAACCGACGCCATCGCTAAACCGCCGCGGAACCAGCCGACCATTGCGATAGCAAAACGGATAATACGTTTCGCCACACCACCGGTTGACATGAAGCTAGAGGCCAAGATAAAGAAAGGGATCGCTAAGAGTGTGTAGTGGCCTGCAAATGCATTAAACAGCGTTTGTGCGACTGAAGCTAGTGACGCATCAGAGTGCATCAACAAGAATATGACGCTCGATAAACCAAGGGAAATCGCAATTGGCACACCGACCAACATGAAAGCAATTACCATTAAAAATAGAAATAACATTGCCATGATTAGTCTTCCTTACCGTTAGATTTTGTACCCGACTCGTTCGCCTTGTTTTGCTTAGTCGAATCCAATACCGCTGTCGCGTCTTCATCAGAACCCGCTAACACATCAGCTTTCAATGCATCCAGCTCTTCTTCGGCTTCATGGCCTGCAATCATGCGGTCAAGCTTGCCCGTCGCCACTTGATAAGCGATTTGGATGAATCGGAACGTCAGCATTGCCATACCAATCGGCAGCGCCATATAAGGAATAAAACGTGGCAGTTTCTCGTATCGCTCGCCTTCATTCAGCCAGTCGGCAAGAAACTGAAGCATCTCTGGCATTGGAATATCATCGGTTTCATACCAAGCTCGCTCGGTCGCGAACGGGTACCAGTAATTCCAAGAACCAATAAGAAGTAGGATTGAAAAGGCCAGGCAGCTTGTAACGGCGATTAACGCATACATTTTACGTAGCTTTTCTGGGGCAAGGTTAATGATCACATCAACGCCAATGTGGAAGTGTTTTTTAACGCCATAAGATGCGCCTACTAACACCATCCAAGCGAACATGAACACCGTCAGTTCTAGTGCCCACAAGATATTGCCATTGAATGCGTATCGAAATACCACATTGGCAAAAGTAAGTAGCGTCATTGCGCCAAGGAAAAATGCGATTAATGACTCTTCAATCACATCCGTAACTCTTCCGACTTTGGAAAAAAGAGAGGTTTCCAGTGCTGATTCGCTAGAATTTGGTTGTTCCATTTGAGGATTATCCATAATTGACTCCGCTTATAGTTATTTTAATAAGGAGTGGCGAAATGCACGCCACTCCCTTAGCGGTGTTATTGGTTTGAAGCTAACGCTGCATCGATAAGGTCTGAACCGATGTCTTTTTCAAACTTCTTCCATACTGGTTGAAGTGCAGCTACCCATGCTTCACGCTGTTCAGGCGTAAGTGTACGAACCTCACCACCGGCTTCGATGATGTTATTTTTGTTCGCTAGGTTAACTTTTGAAGATTCTGCATTACGTGTTTCAGATACTTCTTGAACGATAGTACCAAGCTGTGTACGTACATCTTCAGGTAGGTCTTTCCAGAAGTCGTTTGACGTTACAACTAGGTAATCCAAGATGCCGTGATTGGTTTCAGTTACGCCGTCTTGTACTTCAAAGAACTTCTTACCGTAGATGTTTGACCATGTGTTCTCTTGGCCATCGATAACCTTAGTTTGCAGGCCGCCGTATACTTCTTTAAAAGACATCTTCTGTGGGTTAGCACCTAGTTGCTCAAACTGAGCCACCAATACGTCTGATGCTTGAACACGGAATTTCAAACCTTCCGCATCTTCAGGGTTGATAAGAGGTTTATTCGCCGACATCTGTTTCATGCCATTGTGCCAAAACGCTAGACCTTGTAAGCCACGACGCTTCATTGCATTCTTCAGTTTTTCGCCTGACTCCGAGTTTTGGAAACGGTCAACAGCTTCTACATCTTCAAATAGGAAAGGAAGGTCAAAAATACGGTATTTCTTAGTGAACTTCTCAAATTTAGACAACGATGGCGCCGCCATTTGAACATCACCATTTAACAGGGCTTCCAGTACCTTATTATCATCGTAAAGTGTTGAGTTAGGGAAAACTTGCATACAAGCTTTGCCGTTCATTTCCGTGTTTACTCGCTCTTCTAGTAAAGAAGCAGCAATGCCTTTCGGGTGCTTATCAGTATTGGTTACGTGACTGAACTTAATCACAATTTCACCAGGGTCACAGTTTGCAGCAGCATTAAAGCTTGTGAGCGCCAGAGCAGATACAGACAGCAGGGTAAGAGGCTTAAACATTATTATTCTCCTTAGTAAACAAAGCAGCCCATCAATGGGAACTGCGTGCTTTCATTAAGGCAATTAGCGCGCCACATTGAAACAAGGCATTAACAACCCTTTAACCATAAGGCTTCATGAGATCTGCCTGTAGTAGTCGCCAACTCGCTGCAAAAATTAATGGGTGGGAAGTGACACATAGAATATTTGTAAATGGGTGGAAGCTGACCAACGCATTAGTAATGAATGAGGCCAAATGAGGTCTGACCAAAAGCGAGTTTGGCTATGATGCCTTGAAGTAATTTCAACCTATCCTGTAAAGTGCTGCACAACTTAGCCAGATTTACCACTTCACTACTTAACAAGAGTTGATACCAATGAGTCAGATCTACCATCACCCAGTACAAATTTACTATGAAGATACCGATCACTCAGGTGTGGTTTATCACCCTAACTTTCTAAAGTACTTTGAGCGTGCACGCGAGCATGTATTGGGCAGCGATAAACTGGCAACCTTGTGGAACGAGCATGGACTGGGGTTTGCGGTGTATAAAGCCAACATGACTTTTCAAGATGGAGTTGAGTTCGCTGAGATCTGCGACATCCGAACCTCTTTTGAACTCGATGGAAAATACAAAACGCTATGGCGACAAGAAGTGTGGCGCAAAGATGCAACTAAGCCTGCGGTGATTGGTGATATCGAAATGGTTTGCCTAGATAAAGACAAGCAACTGCAGCCAGTGCCTGCCGAAGTATTAAAAGCGATGCTTGGCGAAACGAGCTAACTTCACCTCACCAAACTAGCTTAAAAGAGATGAGACAACGAAAAAGTTCTCATCTCTATCTGCATGGGTAGCAAATTTCCACCAAGGGTCACGGCAAAACGGTACTGGTCATCTAATCGACCCAAGCAACATTGCCAATCTGTAGAAATATCGTCTTCTTGAGCAGAATCCAAATCCAACCCAATCCCGCTATGTAGCCTGATTTCGCTATACAATCTAATTTCATCCTGCAAGTTTGGTTGAAAATCCGAAGAGTGAATTGGCAATGTTTGCTCCGTCAAATTAGAGAAATCAAACGAAAAGCTTCGCAACGATGTCGCTAGCCCCTTACCCGTAGCTTTGATGTACGACTCTTTCAATGCCCACAGATCGAAAAAACGCTCTCTCTGTTCTTCTTTGTTGAGTTCAAGTAAATCCGTAAGTTCTGCATCTGAAAAATAGTGCTTCATGATCGAGTCGATATTGGTCGAGCTTCTTGCATGTTCGATATCTACACCTAGTTGAAGTGGTTGCCCTTGGATTTGGCAAATAGCGATCAACAAATGGTCTTGGCTATGGCTTATATTGAAATTCAATCCCGTTTTAATTTGTTGTTCTGTAATTAGGCTTGGCTTACCTTTCTCGCCATATTCAAACCGCCACTCTTCTGGCCTCAAATCAGAATAGCAAGACAACACCTTTCTTAGATAGTTACGAACGTACAAAGCTTGAACCTGAGATGAGGGCATTCGATAGCGATCAACTTTGGCTATCTCATCCATCGTGAGTCTCTGTTTTAAGTACGACACGCTATCGATATCATCATGTAAATCACTCAGAGAGCAAAGCCACAAACCCACAATCGGTATTCCCATATCTCTAGCACTCATTTATTAAAACCACTCTCATCAAGCTATCAAAAAAACATCAAAACGAACAAATTTAACTCACCTATGATTTGCTATAAACATAGAGAAATCGGGAAGGAAACATCCTTCATATGAGGGCTTGGAATTTGATTTCAAAATAATAACAAATTAAAACATAGATCACACTCAGCCTTGTTAAACAGTCATCTATTAAACCTTACTTACAAAAACCTGACATAGATCTCATCAAGCCAAAAAATAGAGTATAAACACTAAAAAACAATTCATACCCATTAAATATCAATAAGTTAAATACAATAAAAATACAAAAATTAAAAACACACTCGATTCATCTGGTCTGAACAGATCATAGTGGCCGCTGGGAGCATTGTATCAACTACTCACCTCGGGTAGCCTGCTCAACCATTAAACAAATTCACACGTTTTTTTTGCGGATACCTGCTTTGCACAAAAGCAGTACTTTGGACAGGATTTTAATGGACATGACCCTCACATTCGAATGCCCTCTTCGCGCATGAAACACGTTCTCAACTCCAGCAAGTCAATGTACTTCGCACACCCTATTTCAGTTAGGTGGCCTACTTTTGGCAACCTTACTCTTCAGCTGCGTTTGCCCAAGTCTGTTTCAGATTTATTTTCGATCCATTTAGAAACGCAGCCTCAAAACACGACATCGCCCTCAGTGATTTCAAGTGGAGACTCATAATGAGCCAACCCGAAAAAAATACACCGGAATCAGTCGACGACACTCGACTCAATAAACGCCTTAAAGATATGCCAGTTGCTATCGTTGGTATGGCAAGCATGTTTGCGAACTCCCGTTACTTAAATAAGTTCTGGGATTTGATCAGTGAAAAGATCGATGCAATTACCGAAGTACCAGATACGCACTGGCGTCCAGAAGATTACTACGATGCAGATCGTACTACGCCAGACAAGTCTTATTGTAAGCGCGGTGGTTTCATCCCTGAAGTGGACTTCAACCCAATGGAGTTCGGCCTTCCGCCAAATATCCTAGAACTGACTGATACATCACAGCTGCTTTCTCTGATCGTTGCAAAAGAAGTGCTTGAAGATGCCAAGCTGCCTGAAGGCTACGATCGCGATAAGATCGGTATTACGCTCGGTGTTGGTGGTGGTCAAAAGATCGCTCAAAGCCTAAATGCTCGTCTGCAATACCCTGTTTTGAAAAAAGTCTTCAAGAGCAGTGGCATCAACGACGAAGACAGCGAAATGCTGATCAAAAAATTCCAAGACCAATACATCCACTGGGAAGAGAACTCCTTCCCTGGTTCGTTGGGTAACGTAATTTCAGGTCGTATAGCTAACCGCTTTGACCTAGGTGGCATCAACTGTGTGGTAGACGCGGCATGTGCAGGTTCTCTAGCCGCAATGCGCATGGCTCTTAGTGAGCTGGTTGAAGGCCGCAGTGAAATGATGATCACAGGTGGTGTGTGTACTGATAACTCGCCAACCATGTACATGAGCTTCTCTAAAACACCTGCATTTACCACCAATGAAACCATTCAACCTTTCGACATCGACTCAAAAGGCATGATGATTGGTGAAGGTATTGGCATGGTTGCTCTTAAGCGTCTTGAAGATGCTGAACGCGACGGCGACAGAATCTACTCAGTAATTAAAGGTGTGGGTTCTTCTTCGGACGGTAAGTTCAAGAGTATTTACGCACCTCGCCCTGAAGGACAAGCAAAAGCACTAAAACGTGCTTACGATGATGCTGGTTTTGCACCGCACACGCTTGGCCTATTAGAAGCGCACGGTACAGGTACAGCAGCGGGTGATGTGGCCGAATTCGGTGGTCTAAATTCGGTATTTAGTGAGAACAACGAAGAGAAGCAACACATTGCGTTAGGCTCTGTGAAATCTCAAATTGGTCACACTAAATCAACCGCGGGTACTGCAGGTTTAATCAAAGCTGCTTTAGCACTGCACCACAAAGTACTGCCGCCAACGATCAACGTATCAGCTCCGAATCCTAAGTTGGATATCGAGAACTCACCGTTCTACCTAAACACACAAACACGTCCTTGGATGAAACGTGTCGACGGCACACCGCGCCGTGCAGGCATCAGCTCGTTTGGATTTGGTGGCACGAACTTCCATGTGGTATTGGAAGAGTACACACCAGAACACGCTCGCGGTGACAAATACCGTCAACGCCAAGTACCGCAAACTCTGTTATTCAGCGCGGAATCTCGTCAAGCACTGATCAATGAGCTCAAGCAGGTTTCAACTCAAGCTGCAGACGCTGCGTTCAAACTGGAAACGCTTGCTGAGCAACACGCTCTACGTGAAGTTAACGCGAACCATGCTCGTATTGGTTTAGTCGTGACTGACCAAGCAGACCTTCAAGCGCAACTGACTCAAGCGGTTTCTATGCTTGAGAGCCAAACCAAAGCGCATTGGCAGATGCCAAACGGTACTAGCTACCGTGAGTCGGCACTGATTGCTGGCAACGGCGCAGGTAAAGTGGCAGCGCTATTTGCAGGTCAAGGTTCGCAATATCTCAACATGGGTCGCGAGCTTGCTTGTCATTACCCTGAAATGCGCCAACAGCTTGCTCAAGCGGATCAAGTATTTGGTCAGCACAAGAAAACGGCTTTGTCGCAAATTCTATTCCCAATTCCAACTTTCACACCAGAAGCAACCAAAGCTCAAGAAGCTGTGTTAACCAACACCGCCAATGCGCAAAGTGCGATTGGTACTGTGTCTATGGGTCAGTTCGACATCATGACTCAAGCTGGGTTCAAAGCCGACATGGTCGCAGGCCACAGCTTTGGTGAGTTAAGTGCACTATGTGCATCAGGTGTTATCTCGCAAGACGATTACTACCAGCTAGCTTTCGCTCGTGGCGATGCGATGGCGGCGACACCAGAACAAGGCGACAGCGGTACTATGTTTGCGGTCATCCTAGACGCAGACAAGCTTCCAGCCGTTGAAAGCTGCATCAGCCAATTCGAAGGCGTGAGCATTGCCAACTACAACGCTCCGACTCAACTGGTTATTGCAGGTCCAACTGCGACGGTTCAACAAGCAGCACAAGCGCTGACAGAACAGGGCTTCAAAGCAATTGCTCTGCCAGTATCTGGCGCTTTCCACACACCACTTGTTGCTCACGCTCAGAAACCATTTGCTGCTGCAATTGATAAAGCTTCATTCAGCGCTCCAACGCTGCCGCTTTACTCAAACGCAACGGGCAAACTGCACAGCAAAGATGCTAAAGCGATCAAGAAAGCATTCAAGCAACACATGCTGCAATCGGTTCGTTTCAGCGAGCAAATTGAAGCGATGTATGAAGCCGGTGCGCGTGTATTCGTTGAGTTCGGTCCGAAGAACATTCTTCAAAAGCTGGTTGAGAAAACATTGGCTGATAAGAACGAAGAGCTTTACGCAATCAGCATCAACCCAAGCCCTAAAGGCGACAGTGACCAACAGCTTCGTTTAGCTGCGGTTCAACTGTGCGTGGCAGGTGTTTCATTAGACAACATTGACCCTTACCAAGCTGACATTGCTGAACCTGCAAAGGCATCACCAATGAACATCAAGCTGAATGCAACCAACTACATCAGCCCTGCTACTCGTAAGAAAATGGATCAATCACTGGCTTCGGGCAACGTCACCGAAAAAACTGAGATTGTTGAAGTGAAAGTTGAAGTCGAGAAAATCGTGGAAAAAGAAGTGATCAAAACAGAAATCGTTGAAGTACATGTGCCTGCTCCTCAAGCTTCAAATGTACAACAATCAGTTGCAGCACCAAGTGTACAAGTAGCAACAGCAACAGCAACAGCAACTCAGCAGCCTCAAGTGGCGCAACCTGCACCAGCGACTATTCAACCAACAGCTTCAGTAACGGTTGATGAGTCTTCACTGCAATCATTCTTCAATGCTCAACAACAAGCAGCAGAAGTACATCAGCAGTTCCTTGCGATTCCTCAGCAATACGGTGACACGTTCAACACCCTAATGTCTGAGCAAGCGAAAATGGCAACAGCAGGCGTAGCAATTCCTGAGAACCTACAGCGTTCTATGGAGATGTTCCACCAGCACCAAGCTGAAACGCTAAAAGCTCACGCTCATTACCTAGAAATGCAAGCGCACAGCAACAACTCAGCACTTAATATGCTGACGCAAGGTTCAGTACAAACGGCACAACCAACCTTCGTTGCTTCTGTAAATGCTCAGCCAGCGATTCAAGCTCCAGCTACTCCAACTACTACTCCAGCAGCTATCGTTCAACAGCCTGTAGCTCAAGTACAGTCTGCTCCTGTACAAGCTCAGTCTGTTCAAGCAGCACCGGTTCAAAATACAACAGCTCAGAAAGCTCCAGTACATAAAGCAGCTCCTGCACCGCAAGTAGCGGCTCAAGCGGCAGCGCCTGTTGCAGCCCAACCTGTACCAGTTAAAGCGCAACCAGCTCCTGTAGCTGCACCAGTAGCAGTACAATCAGCAGATGCTGAAAAAGTGATGCTAGAAGTGGTCGCTGAGAAAACGGGTTACCCAACGGAAATGCTTGATCTAGAAATGGACATGGAAGCAGACCTTGGTATCGACTCAATCAAACGCGTAGAGATCCTTGGTACCGTTCAAGACGAAATGCCGAACCTACCTGAGCTGAACCCTGAAGATTTAGCTGAGTGTCGTACTCTTGGTGAAATCGTTACCTACATGAACAGCAAGATGCCTTCTGGAGTTTCAATTAATGAAGCTGCACCAGTTCAAGCAGCTGCTGTAGCTAATGGCCTTGATGCAAAAGTCGTTCAACAAACCATGCTAGAAGTGGTTGCTGAGAAGACAGGTTACCCAACGGAAATGCTTGATCTAGAAATGGATATGGAAGCAGACCTTGGTATCGATTCAATCAAGCGTGTTGAGATCCTTGGTACGGTTCAAGATGAACTGCCTACTCTTCCAGAGCTAAACCCTGAAGATTTAGCTGAGTGTCGTACTCTTGGCGAAATCGTTGCTTACATGAACAGCAAGCTTCCGGCTTCTGCTCCCGTGTCTTCACAAGCACCAGTAGTTGCTCCGGCAACAGCTAGCAATGGTCTAGATGCGGCTGTCGTTCAAAAAACCATGTTAGAAGTAGTAGCAGAGAAAACGGGCTACCCGACTGAAATGCTAGACCTAGCAATGGACATGGAAGCTGACCTTGGTATCGATTCAATCAAGCGTGTTGAAATTCTAGGTACGGTTCAAGACGAGCTACCGACTCTTCCAGAGCTAAACCCTGAAGACTTAGCTGAATGTCGCACTCTAGGCGAAATTGTTGACTACATGAACAGTAAGCTTCCAGCTTCTGCTCCAGTAGCAGCTCAAGCATCTGCACCAGCGCAAGCAGTATCAAACGGTTTAAACGCAGAACAAGTTCAAAGCACAATGCTGAGCGTAGTGGCTGATAAAACAGGCTACCCAACAGAAATGCTCGACCTAGCAATGGACATGGAAGCAGACCTTGGCATCGACTCAATCAAACGTGTTGAGATCCTTGGAACAGTTCAAGACCAGCTACCAACATTGCCAGAGCTGAACCCTGAAGATTTGGCTGAGTGTCGTACTCTGGGTGAAATCGTTGACTACATGAATAGTAAGCTAGGCGCTACTGCTACTACGAGTACAGAAGTCGCTGCAGCAACTGTAGAAAGCGCGAGCAACGACCTAAACCCTGCTCACGTTCAATCAACAATGATGGAAGTGGTTGCCGACAAAACAGGCTACCCAGCAGAAATGCTCGACCTAGCGATGGACATGGAAGCAGACCTTGGCATCGACTCAATCAAACGTGTTGAGATCCTGGGTACGGTTCAAGACCAGCTACCAACACTGCCAGAGCTAAACCCTGAAGACTTAGCTGAGTGTCGTACGCTTGGTGAAATCGTTACTTACATGCAAAGCAAGCTATCCGCAGCAGCACCCGTAGCGACTCCTAAAGCTGAATCAGTAACGCCTATCGCAGAAACAGCGACAGCGGAACTTCCTCCACACAATGAGGTAGCGCTAAAAAAGCTACCAGCGGCAGATAAACTCGTCGATTGTTTCTCAAAAGACGCTTGTGTCGTGATCACAGATGATGGTCACAACGCCGGTGTTCTAGCAGAAAAGTTGACCGCTAACGGCATTCAAGTTGCTGTAGTGCGTAGTGCTCTTTCTGCCGCGTCACCTTTAAACAGTGAAATCGCAAGCTACACACTCAACAGCGTCGATGATGCTGGTGTGACTGCAGTTATTAACGACATCGAAGCAGACCTTAAAACGTCGAACAAAGTGATTGCTGGCTTCATTCACCTACAAGCTATCGTTGATGCTAAACAAAGCAACGAGCAAGCGGTTAACTTGAATGCAGACTCAAGAGCTTCACTGACGACAGCGTTCTTATTCGCCAAGCACCTAAATGGTCAGCTGAATACCGTTTCTGGTCGCAGCGTGTTTTTCACACTAAGCCGTATCGATGGTGGCTTTGGTTACCTAGATACTAAGCAATTAGAGAACGCAGAACTTAACCAAGCGGCGCTGTCTGGTCTAACTAAGACACTGAGCCATGAATGGTCAAACGTATTCTGCCGTGCATTGGATGCTGACGCTTCTATTGATGCTCGTCACCTAGCTGAAGCTATCACAGGTGAACTGTTCGATATCGATACCAACACGGTTGAAATCGGCCTTAGCCATGCGGAAAACGGCGAATCTGGTCGTGCAACATTGATTGCGGCAACACCAGGTGCTGCACAAACCAAAAACGCAGGCGCTCAACTAACCAAGAGCGACAAAGTTCTCGTAACTGGCGGTGCTAAAGGCGTGACGTTTGAATGTGCACTGACGCTTGCTAAGCAATGTAAGTCTCACTTCATTCTTGCAGGTCGTAGTAAGCATATTACTTCAGCTGAGCTACCTCAGTGGGCACAAGGCAAGCAAGAGAAAGAGCTAAAACCAGCGGCTATCGCTCACCTACAAGCAACAGGTGACAAACCAACGCCGAAGAAAGTAGATACCTTGCTAAAACCGGTATTGAGCAGCCTTGAAATCAACGCAGCACTTGCCGCTTTCAACGAGATTGGCGCGAGCGCTGAATACCTAAGCCTAGATGTGTCGAACCATGAGTCAGTAGCGAAAACGCTGGCAAACTTCGAAGGCATCACGGGTCTTATCCACGGTGCAGGCGTACTGGCTGACAAGCACATTCAAGATAAAACGCTTGATGAACTGAACATGGTTTACGGCACGAAAGTGGGCGGACTAGAAGCGGTTCTTAGTGGTCTTGATAGCAGCAAGCTAAAACTGATTGCGATGTTCTCTTCGGCGGCGGGTTTCTACGGAAACACAGGCCAAAGTGACTACTCAATGTCTAACGAGATCCTGAACAAAGCGGCTCTACAGCTGTCTGCTCGCAACCCTCAAGCTAAAGTGATGAGCTTCAATTGGGGACCGTGGGACGGTGGCATGGTCAACGCAGCACTGAAACGCATGTTTACAGAGCGTGGTGTGTACGTGATTCCTCTTCAGGCGGGTGCAGAGCTATTTAGTTCTCAACTACTGAACGAAACTGGCATTCAATTGCTGGTTGGTACGAGCATGCAAGGTTCTGACAACAAGGAAGCTGCTGTAAAAAAGCTTAATGCGGAGTCTGTGCATCTTGCAAAGAGTCCGCTGAATACAAGCATCACTGTGACACGTCATCTTGATCCAAAGGCATTGCCTTTCATTCAAGATCACTGCATTGCCGGTAACCCAGTGTTACCGACAGTGTGTGCCATCCAATGGATGCGTGAAGTAGCAGAGCAACTGTTAGGGGTGAACGTTAGCGTTCACAACTACAAACTGCTTAAGGGTGTGATTTTTGATACTGATGAAGTGCAAGAGCTGAAACTGGTTCTTTCTTCTGATGCTAAATCAAAAGATCAGCTAAAAGCAGTAATCAGTTGCCAAGGGCGACCACAGTATCAAGCTCAGTTGCAAGTTGCCTCTGTGCAAGTATCTGAAGATGTTCAACAAGCGTCAGAAAAGCGCTTTGAAACCAACATTTCAGCACCACTGACAACGGCACAAGCTCTATACAGTGACGGCACTCTGTTTCATGGACCAAGATTGCAAGGTATTACCTCAGTTGAACGCTTTGACGACTTAGGCTTATTGGCTCAATGCCAGTTGCCTCAGATTGAAAACAGCGACTGCGGATCATTTATTCCTAAGCAAGGCTTTGGCGATAGCCAACCATTTGCTGAAGATTATCTGTTACAAGCCATGCTGGTATGGGCTCGATTGAAATACGGCGCGGCAAGCCTACCGTCTGCAATCGGTGAGTTTGTTTGTTACGCACCGATGCACAATGGTGACCAAGGTTGGCTAGAATTGAGCGTGATAAAAAGCACGGCTCGTTCACTGCAAGCTGACATCTCGCTTTACCACCAAGATGGTCGTTTAAGTGCGGTAATGAAAGGTGCAAAAGTGACAATCAGCAAGAGCTTAAATGACGCATTTTTGCCGAAATCTGGCTCAGCCGTATCGAAGAAAGAGTCGACTAAAAACGCAGAAAAGGAGCAATTGTCATAGTGACTGTTCCTACTAATAAAGCGATGCCATTGCGCATCGCTCTTTTAGCTCAGCCAGCAAACGCGGCTGAGCTTTCTGCCGACTTATTCCCCTCGTTCCCAGACATGATAACTGTTGTGGTTGATGGCAATTTTAATCAAGCACTTGCTCAAGCGATTGAGGCCGTCAATCAAGGCGGTGTCGTTAAGCTCTGCTTAGGATCTCACTCACATTCCTTAGTGATGGTGAGTGCGTTGACCGCTGCTCAAAACAAGATTCATCCACACGCCTATCTAGCGGGTTTTGCAGATACAGCTACCGGAGATAGCATTCAGCTAGCTCTGGATATTGCACGCCGCCTCGCTTCAGACTTAAACCATCAACAACAATACTCTGCCCTATCTGCTTCGCAGCAGTTTGGTCAATTGTTGAATATGGTGAATGCAATATCGAGCCGTTCATTGCCGAGCGATTCATTACCGAGCCATTCATTACCTAACAATTACTGGTTTACTGAGCCGAACAAAGCACGTGTTGCTGCGTTAACTTTCAATGACGATAGCCAAAAAGCCACCAGCCTGATATTGACTCAAGCGACCGGTTTGCAAGAACCAAAACCATTGCTATCGAGCGAGCGCTTGATGTTTGTGGTTTCTGGCAATGACCAAGCTGAATTAGTTTCTCAGCTAGCCTCACTAAGAGCAGAGCTTAAATGCGTTAGTGATTCATCGGACAGCGAACTTGCTATCGCCACTTTGATGCATTCAAACTTAAGTCACTTCCAAAGCGCTCAACACACTGTTGACCTTAGTGCGAACATCGTGATTCAGGCCGCTTCAATTGAGGCTGCACTACAAGAGATCACTGCGCTAGAAAATGCGTTGCCAAAAGTAATGGCTGACAATAGCCAATACAAAACGCCTGCGGGCAGTTGTTTCTCACCTATGCCTCAGAGCAAAGGTGGCGTTGCATTTGTTTACCCTGGTGTTGGCACGGTTTATCCCGGTATGTTGCGTGAATTTCACCACCATTTCCCACAGTTATTTGCTCGTTTAGAACGTGAAGGTAACTTGAAAGAGATGCTGCAGGCTGACAAAACCTACGCTGAAGACGCGCAAGAAATGTCGCTTAGTGAATTGGCAATTGCAGGTGTCGGCAGTAGTTATCTGTTAACACAACTGCTATGTGATGAATTCAAAGTGCAGCCAGATTTCGCCTTGGGTTACTCCAAGGGTGAAGCCTCCATGTGGGCCAGCTTAAATGTTTGGAAGAACCCGCATGCGCTGATTGAGATGACTCAAACTAGCCCTATTTTCACCACGGCTATTTCTGGCGAACTCACCGCAGTACGTCAAGATTGGCAGCTGAACAGCGACGAAAGCATCCAATGGAATAGCTTTGTGGTTCGCAGTGATGCACAAGCGATTGAGGTTCTGTTACCAGAGTTCCCACGCGCTTATCTCGCTATCATCCAAGGTGACACTTGCGTACTGGCCGGTTGTGAAAGCACTTGTCGTGCACTACTCAAGAAACTGGGTAAACGTGGCATTGCCGCGAATCGTGTTACTGCAATGCACACCACGCCAGCGTTGAGCCAGCATAGCCAAGTGCAGGAGTTTTACACTCAACCACTGTTCGACGAGTTGCCAAAGCATATCCGCTTTATCAGCGCTGCAGGCCTACCGACTGGCACGCCAATCAATATCGACAGTGACAGCATCGCCCTTTCGATTGCCGACACTTTCTGTTCGACGCTGGATTTCACCGCGTTGATCCAGAGTGCGCGTCAACAAGGTGCTCGTCTGTTTGTCGAAGTAGGTGCCGATCGTCAAACCAGCACATTGATCGACAAGATCAATCGTAGCGACAACGTAGCCGACCAGTACTGCACAATTGCTTCCAATGCCAAGGGTGGCGACGATGTTGTCACGCTCATCAAATGCATTGGTCAGCTCATTACTCATCAAATTCCACTGTCTGTCGAGCCTCTTATTCAAGGGCTAGAACAACAGATCACCGCAGCTAAGCAATTAAGCGGTGTGTCTCAAGGCAGCGCAGTGAATCATCAAGGAGAGCTAGTATGAGTTCTCAATCGAAGTCATCTCAATATCAAGCTCAGGCTCAAGTTCAGAACAAACAGCAAGTGAAGTGCAATAAGATCGCGATTGTCGGTATTGCTAACCAATACCCAGAAGCTGATACGCCAAAAGACTTTTGGCAAAACTTGCTGAATAAAAAAGATTCTCGAACCACATTAAGCGCTGAAAAGTTAGGTGCTAAACCTGAAAGCTATCAGGGCGTTCAAGGTGAGTCAGACCGCTTTTACTGTGACAAAGGCGGCTACATCGAAAACTTCAATTTCGATAGCAATGGCTACCGCTTAACAGCAGAATCATTTAACGGCGTAGATCAAAGCTTCCTATGGGCTTTGGATACCAGTCGTAAGGCGTTAGTCGACGCAGGCATTAATTTAAATGCCGATGTTTTAGAGCGCACAGGCGTGATCATGGGTGCCCTTTCGTTCCCAACCACACGTTCAAACGACCTGTTTCTGCCGATGTATCACTCGGTGGTCGAGAAAGCACTTAAAGATAAATTGGCTAATGACCAGTTTTCACTGCTACCAACCAATGAAACCGCGCAAGACCTCAACCCTATCAATGGTGCTGCAGCACATAATGCCTCTAAGTTAGTGGCTGATGCATTGGGTCTAGGCAACGTGCAACTTAGCCTAGATGCAGCATGTGCAAGTTCAGTGTATTCATTGAAGTTAGCGTGTGATTACTTGAATACAGGCAAAGCCGACATGATGTTGGCAGGCGCGGTATCCGGTGCTGACCCATTCTTTATCAACATGGGTTTTTCCATTTTCCACGCTTACCCTGACCACGGTGTGTCGGTTCCGTTTGATAGCAACAGTAAAGGTCTATTTGCTGGCGAAGGTGCCGGTGTTTTAGTCCTAAAACGCTTAGCTGATGCAGAGCGTGATGGCGACAACATTTACGCAGTCGTCAGCGGTATTGGCTTGTCGAACGATGGCCGTGGCCAGTTCGTATTAAGCCCAAATAGCAAAGGACAAGTACAAGCCTTTGAACGCGCTTACGAGGCATCAAACCTAACACCAGACAGCATTGAGGTGATTGAGTGTCACGCAACCGGCACACCATTAGGTGACAAGGTTGAGTTAACCTCAATGGAGCGTTTCTTTGCTGACAAATTGAATGGTTCTAACCCGCCATTGATTGGCTCTGCGAAGTCCAACCTCGGTCACTTGCTGACTGCGGCAGGTATGCCAGGGATCATGAAGATGATCTTCGCGATGAAAGAAGGTGTGCTTCCTCCAAGTATTAATTTGGACAAGCCACTATCGTCACCAGAGGGTTTATTTGGCTCACAAACTCTGCCAACGCAGGTTCAACCTTGGCCAAGTAAAGCGGGCAACTCAGAGCGCTGTGCGGGTGTTTCTGTATTTGGTTTCGGTGGTTGTAACGCTCACTTATTGCTTGAAGCGTATTCAGACACCAGTCATGTAAACCAGACCTTAGAGTCAGCGTCTCCAAGCCTACAGCCGTCTAATTTAAGCATTACTGGCCTCGCGTCTCACTTCGGTTCTCTGCAAAGCATCAATGAGCTAAGCACTGCGATTGAGACCAACAACGATGCTTTCATTGCTTTGCCTAAGAAACGCTGGAAAGGCTTAGACCAACATCCGGAACTACTGAATCAGTTTGGTTTACACGGTATTCCAAACGGAGCGTATATCGATCAATTCGATCTCGACTTCCTGCGCTTTAAAGTGCCGCCTAATGAAGATGATCGTTTGATCTCTCAGCAGTTGCTACTGATGAAAGTTGCGGACGAAGCCATCAAAGATGCCAAGCTTGTTGCAGGCCAAAAGGTTGCGGTTTTAGTCGCGATGGAAACTGAGCTTGAGATGCACCAATTCCGTGGACGCGTAAACCTGCATAGCCAATTGGCTGACAGCTTTACCAACATGGGTATCGAACTAACTCAAGACGAATACCAAGCGCTAGAAACCATCGCGATGGACAGTGTGATGGACGCAGCCAAGCTGAACCAATACACCAGTTTCATCGGCAATATCATGGCTTCGCGTATCTCTTCATTGTGGGACTTTAACGGCCCAGCGTTTACGATTTCAGCAGCTGAACAGTCGGTTGCTCGTTGTATCGATGTCGCGCAAAACCTAATGTCGCAAGAATCCATGGACGCAGTCGTGATTGCAGCCGTTGACTTAAGCGGCAGTGCCGAACATGTGATTCTGAAGAACAGCGCCAGCCCAGTGTCACTTGCTCCAAAATTCGGACAACCGCAAGACGGCAGTTGGAATGTGGGTGAAGGCGCAGGTGCAATTGTTCTTGTTGAAGAAAACCGAGTAGCGAGCGACCAAGACACGGCTTATGGCAGTATCAACGCATTGGCCTTTGGCTCAAGCGAGCGTAACAACGCCGTTGTTGATGAGTTACTGACTCAAGTCGGTATGAGCTCGAACGATGTTTCTCTGCTTGAGCTTAACCATGCACCAGAGTCTTCATCACACGAGCTTGTACCTCTCAACTTAGGGGTTACCAAGACGACTCAAGCAAGCCAACGTGTAGGTCACTGCTCCGCAGCTTCTGGCATGGCAAGCCTGCTACACGGTCTGCTCAACCTGAATCTTGAGTCTCTAAATCCAAATATCAGCTCTAAGAGCGCGATTGTTGCCAACATCAGCGAAGGACAATGTTCACAGCTGCTACTAAGCCAATCGAGTATTGAATCTCAATCACTATCGGTTCGTTTAAGCAGTGAACTGGCGAGTGATGCTAAACGTCAATTGGTTAAGCAAGTGACTCTTGGTGGTCGCGATATCTATCAACATATTGCCCAAACCCCAGTGACTAACTTAGCAACGATTCAACAGAAAGCTTCTGGTAAACAAGCAGCAAGAGTGGCGTCGGTTCCAACGACAGCAAACATCAAAGCAGCCCTTGCGCAAAAAGAGTTAGAGAAGAACGCATTAGCGCAGAACGCGGTAGAGCAAGTAATCAAAACTCCTACATCAGTATCCCCTACTTTGGCGCCAACTCGCCACAGTCAGCTAACAGGTAACCACAGCAATATGACACATGTCCTATCCGCTAAAAATGGCGTATCGAATATCGACGCTAATACGGATGCAGCATCACAGCCGTCTGTAACACCACACAACCAAGCTTTTGCTCAAAACCAGCAAGCAGCGCAGCAAGTACACAAAGCATTCCTGCACACTCGCGCCCAAGGCATGCAAATGGCTGATGCGCTATTAAAAGCACAGCTAAACGCAGTGACATCTGGTTTAGATAGCAATGCCCTTTTTCAACAAACGAATGGTCAACAAACGATTGGTCAGCAAACATTAGCTCAGCCTGTTCAAGCTCAGCCGGCTCAGGTTCAGTCAATGCCAGTCAACGTACTTGCGACGCCTGCACCAGTGAAGCCCGTTCGTAAACCATGTATCTGGGATTACGATGATTTGGTTGAATACGCTGAAGGCGACATCGCCAACGTATTTGGCCCTGATTACGCGATCATCGATAGCTACTCGCGCCGCGTTCGCTTACCAACCACCGACTACCTATTGGTATCTCGTGTTACTAAGCTCAACGCGACAGTGAACGAGTACAAGCCAAGCACAATGACCACAGAGTACGACATCCCAGTTGATGCGCCGTATCTTGTTGATGGTCAGATCCCTTGGGCAGTGGCGGTAGAGTCTGGTCAATGTGACTTAATGCTGATCAGCTACTTAGGCATTGATTTTGAAAACAAAGGTGAGCGCGTTTACCGCCTGCTGGATTGTACGCTGACTTTCCTTGGCGACTTGCCTCGTGGTGGCGATACGCTGCGTTACGATATCTCAATCAACAACTTTGCTCGCAATGGCGACACGCTGCTGTTCTTCTTCTCGTACGAATGTTTCGTTGGCGACAAGATGATCCTGAAAATGGATAACGGTTGTGCGGGCTTCTTCACTGATGAAGAGCTAGCAGATGGCAAAGGTGTGATTCACACTGAAGATGAAATCAAGGCTCGTAAGCTTGCAACTAAGCAACGCTTCGACCCTATGTTGCACTGCCCTAAAACGCAGTTTAACCACCAAGAATTACGTCATCTACTGACTGCCAACATTGCAGAGTGCTTTGGCCCGACTCATCAATCCAATAGCCACCAGCCTTCTCTATGCTTCAGCTCAGAGAAGTTCATGATGATCGAAAAGGTTAGCCGTGTTGAACCGCAAGGCGGCACATGGGGACTTGGTCTGATTGAAGGTCATAAGCAGCTAGAGCCTGAGCACTGGTATTTCCCTTGTCACTTCAAAGATGACTCAGTAATGGCTGGTTCTTTGATGGCAGAAGGTTGTGGTCAACTGCTTCAATTCTTCATGATGCATCTTGGCATGCACACGCTTGTTCAAAATGGTCGTTTCCAACCGCTTGAAAATGCCCCTCAACAAGTGCGTTGTCGTGGTCAAGTTCTACCACAATCGGCAGAACTGACTTACCGCATGGAAGTAACTGAGATTGGTCTAAGCCCTCGCCCATACGCGAAAGCTAACATCGATATTTTGCTGAACGGCAAAGTGATTGTTGATTTCCAAAACTTGGGTGTGATGATCAAAGAAGACGACGAATGTACTCGTTACCTGCCTTCTTTAGAGACAACTGAAACCGTCAATCCAACGCTAAATGAAACGGTTATCACAACACCTGCGTTGCAGAATGAAGTTCAGCACATCGCTCAAACACCAGCGGTTAACCAACAGGCTTCAGTTAATGCGCCCTTAATGGCTCAAATTGAAGACCTAGCAACAGCGCCAAACAAAGGTGTCGTTCCACTTCAACACGTTGAAGCTCCGGTAACGCCTGATTACCCGAACCGCACGCCAGACACAGTTCCGTTCACGCCTTATCACATGTTCGAGTTCGCAACGGGTGATATCGAGAAATGTTTCGGCCCTGATTTCTCTATCTACCGTGGAATGATTCCACCACGTACTCCGTGTGGCGACTTGCAGCTAACCACTCGTGTGGTTGAGATCGACGGTAAGCGTGGCGACTTCAAGAAGCCTTCATCATGTATCGCAGAGTACGAAGTACCAGAAAACGCGTGGTACTTTGATGAAAACAGCCACCAGACCCTAATGCCTTACTCGGTATTGATGGAGATTTCACTGCAGCCAAACGGCTTTATCTCTGGCTACATGGGCACCACGCTTGGCTTCCCAGGTGAAGAACTGTTTTTCCGTAACCTAGACGGCAGCGGCAAAATGCTGCGCAATGTCGATTTACGTGGCAAAACCATCACCAACGATTCTCGTCTGCTTTCAACGGTAATGATGGGTACCAACATCGTACAGAGCTTCAGCTTTGAGCTAAGCACTGACGGTGTGCCTTTCTACCAAGGTACGGCAGTATTTGGTTATTTCAAAGGCGCGGCACTGAAAGACCAATTAGGTTTGGACAACGGTAAAGTGACTCACGCATGGCACGTTGATAACAATCGCACGCCAGACGTAAACATCAACTTGCTAGACAAAACGAGTCGTTACTTTAATGCACCTGTTTCTGCTACTGGTGAAGTGCAAGAGCACTACCAACTGGCTGGCGGTCGTTTGAACTTCATCGATACAGTGCAGATCACTAGCGATGGTGGTAAAGACGGTCTGGGTTACCTATACGCTGAGCGTACGATTGACCCAAGTGATTGGTTCTTCCAGTTCCACTTCCATCAAGATCCGGTAATGCCAGGTTCTCTAGGTGTCGAAGCGATCATCGAACTGATGCAAACCTATGCACTAAACAAAGACCTTGGCGCTGGCTTCCGCAATCCGAAGTTTGGTCAAATCCAATCTGAAGTGAAATGGAAATACCGTGGTCAGATTAACCCTCTGAACAAACAGATGTCTTTGGATGTACACATCACTGCGATTAAAGACGAAGACGGCAAGCGCATCATCGTTGGCGACGCAAACCTGAGCAAAGATGGTCTGCGTATTTACGAAGTGAAAGACATCGCAATTTGTATCGAAGAAGCATAAGCCTGACACGGGACTAGGAAAGAAATAATTATGACAACTCAAACTACAATCAATAACGAAAAGCTATCTCCGTGGCCTTGGCAGATCGAAGAGAGCACAACTCGCTTTGATAACGCGGCAATATCGACAATATTAAAAGACTTAAGCCTTGCTTGTTACGTCGTGAACCATCCAGAAAAAGGCTTAGGCGTAAGCCAAAAAGCTGAGATTGCATCGGGCGATTCAGCAAGCGCTGCAAACAGCCAGCCTGTTAGCGCATTTGCTCCAGCTCTTGGCACACAAAGTTTAGGCGACGAAGATTTTCGTCGCTGCCACGGCGTGAAATACGCTTACTACGCAGGCGCAATGGCAAACGGTATCTCGTCAGAAGAGTTGGTGATTGCGCTTGGTCAGGCTGGCATTCTTTGTTCATTTGGCGCAGCGGGCTTAATCCCGTCTCGCGTTGAACAAGCGATCAACCGTATTCAAGCAGCACTACCAAACGGCCCTTACGCGTTTAACCTGATTCACAGCCCAAGTGAACCTGCACTAGAGCGCGGCAGTGTAGAGCTGTTTTTGAAACACCAAGTAAAAACGGTTGAGGCTTCAGCCTTCTTAGGTTTAACACCGCAAATCGTTCACTATCGTGCAGCAGGCCTTAGTCGCGATGCACAAGGTGAGATTCAGATTGGCAACAAGGTTATTGCCAAGGTAAGCCGTACTGAAGTAGCGAGCAAGTTCATGCAACCTGCTCCTGTGAAAATGCTGCAAGCTTTGGTTGATGAAGGTCGAATCACAGCAGAACAAATGGAACTGGCACAGTTGGTTCCTATGGCTGATGACATTACTGCAGAAGCCGATTCTGGTGGTCACACCGATAACCGTCCACTGGTTACCCTACTGCCAACGATTCTTGCCCTGAAAGAGCAAATCCAAGCACAGTACCAATTCAAAACTCCACTACGTGTCGGTTGTGGTGGTGGCGTAGGTACGCCTGACGCTGCTCTAGCGACGTTTAACATGGGCGCGGCTTACATTGTTACTGGTTCAATCAACCAAGCGTGTGTTGAGGCTGGCGCGAGCGAACACACACGTAAGCTGCTTTCGACAACTGAAATGGCTGACGTGACTATGGCCCCGGCGGCAGACATGTTCGAAATGGGTGTGAAACTGCAAGTGGTTAAACGCGGCACCTTGTTCCCAATGCGTGCAAACAAACTATACGAGCTATACACGCGTTACGATTCAATTGAAGCGATTCCAGCAGAAGAACGCCTGAAGTTAGAGAAGCAAGTATTCCGTTCAACACTGGATGACATTTGGGCAGGAACTGTGGCGCACTTTAACGAGCGCGACCCTAAACAAATCGAACGAGCTGAAGGCAACCCGAAGCGTAAAATGGCGTTGATCTTCCGTTGGTACTTAGGGCTTTCTAGCCGTTGGTCAAACACAGGTGAACAAGGTCGTGAAATGGATTACCAAGTATGGGCAGGCCCTGCACTTGGCGCATTCAACGCATGGGCAAAAGACAGCTATCTAGACGATTATCAGCAACGTAATGCCGTTGATCTAGCAAAACACCTTATGCATGGCGCAGCCTACTTGGCTCGCGTTAACTTGCTGACCTCACAGGGCATTAAGCTTGATCCTGAACTCGCACGCTGGAAGCCAACTCAAAGAATGGCTTAAGTGACTCATGACTTAGCTAAACTTAAATTAGCTAGGCTCAACGAATAAAAAAAGCGACCACTTAGGTCGCTTTTTCTTTAGGTGTTCTTATCTAAATTTGATAGACGATTAAGAGTTTTGCATACGCTTTTTCAGTCGCGCTAAATCAATGGCGCTTGAACGAACCGTTAATTTGATGTGTTCGTAATCGTACTCTTCTTTAACCACACTCATGTTTGAGCGAATCTCACCGATGATGCCTTGTCCAGAATAAGGGATAGTGATCTCTTCTTCGATCATGCCTTCTTCAGCAACACCAACGATGTACTTGTGCAGTTTCGTGATATCTAACGGATCACGAGTCGACGTTAGCATCGCATCTGGGAATTCTTCGATCAGCTCTAATTGCTGTTCTTCAGTCAATCTATCGCACTTATTCAGCACTAATAATTTTTCGCTACCTTCAACGCCCACTTGTGCTAATACGTCGTGTACGACATCAAGCTGAGCTCGGAACGAAACGTCAGAAGCATCAACGACATACAAAAGCAGTGAAGCATCATGCGCTTCTGCTAGCGTTGAGTGGAATGAAGCAACCAGATCATGTGGCAGTTTCTTGATGAAACCCACCGTGTCTGAAACCAAGATACGTGGCTGAGTAATTGGCTGAAGTGCACGAACCGTAGTATCTAGCGTTGCGAACAGTTTATCTTCACCCACCACTTCGGTTGCGGTCATTGCACGCATCATCGAAGACTTACCGGCATTGGTGTAGCCAACTAAAGCAACAGTGAAAAGCTCCGCGCGCCTTGTGCGTCTGGTCTTCATTTCATCTTGTACGCTTACTAGCTCACGCTTAAGCGCAGCAATTTGGTCACGTACGTTACGACGGTCTAGCTCTAGTGAAGTTTCACCTGCGCCCTGACCCATTTGACGCTCTTTATCACCCTCAGCCGTTTCACGCAGTCGTGGAACTAAATAGTTTAGACGAGCGATATCAACTTGCAGACGAGCAGTACGAGTACGAGCGTGACGGCTGAAGATTTCGATGATGATGCCAGTACGGTCAAATACTTCCACACCCAAACTCGCCTCAACAGTACGCATTTGAGATGGACTTAAATCACAGTCAAATACCACAACATCAGCGGCGCCGTATTGGAAGTTGCCCGTTGGAAGATCATCAAAATCTAGCTCATCGATTTCAGAACTAAAATCAAACGACTCATCAATAAAATCTTCATCTTCAGCTTCTTCAATAGAGCCTTGGTAACCAGTTAGATGTGCAATTTCGGCAAGCTTACCTGCACCCAACACATTCTGTCGTTGAGATGAATTATGATGTTGCGATTGCGTACCAACGACTTTAAACCCTAGGGTTGACACTAAGCGAGCAAGTTCGGCAAGAGACTCTTTTGCTTCGTCACCTTTAAAATCCGGTGTCGTAATAGAAATAAGTAAAGCGTTATTCGCCGCTGGTTTTGCTGTTAGTTTCATGTATTCTTCTGTTTATGCACCAAAGTGCAACCTAGTTTTTGATCTAAAGTAGTGTGATCCTACGCGTTTCTACGTCAGCTTTATAGAGCTAAGGGATACTAAATCACGATATTATTGCAGTAGAAGCATATATATCGTTTATCCCTCTGTTTTTATAAGGAATAAAAAGCAAGTATAGACAACGAAAAAGGCAGCATCACGTTATTTATTACTAACTGGTGATACTGCCTTTAATTTAGACATGAACTTTGATTGTTAAACTAACTCAGCAACTAAAAGTTAGAAGTTAGAAGTTAGAAATCAATTCTCGCTTCAGTCTGAGCATCAAAGAACACGGCTTTCGATAGGTCAAAATGCAGGGGCGCCATTTGCCCAACCGACACTTCAAACTCTGGCGACAAACGACACGCCACTTCTTGGTCGTTAACTTTGACCATCGCGATAGTATCTGGCCCTGTCGGTTCCAATACCTCTAGCTGTAAGTCTAGTTTTGTTGAAGCAGAAACATCATCACTTGGCTGCTCAGTAATATGCTCAGGACGTAGCCCTATCACCAACTCTTTGCCATCTTGGTCACGCATACTCTGTGGCAATCGGATGTGGTGTTCTTGTTCGGCAGTACCCACCACTTTGATGATCGGGTTTTGCTCATCATCAAGATCCACCATGGTCTTAATGAAATTCATAGAAGGTGAACCCATAAAGCCCGCCACAAACATATTGTTTGGCTTGGTGTAGATCTCTTGAGGTGTACCTAACTGCTGCAGTTCACCGTCTTTCATTACTGCGATGCGATCCGCCAGAGTCATTGCTTCGATCTGATCATGAGTTACATAAACAATCGTGGTGTTGAGCTTCTGATGCAGGCGTTTAATCTGATGACGCATCTCAACACGCAGCTTGGCATCCAAGTTAGAAAGCGGCTCATCAAATAAATACAGCTTAGGACGACGAGCCAGAGCGCGGCCCATCGCGACACGTTGACGCTGACCACCAGAAAGCTGCGACGGTTTACGATCCAGCAACTGTTCGATTTGCAGCATTTCAGCCACTCGATTAACCTCAGCATCGATCTCTTGTTGCGGCATCTTACGAATCTTCAAACCGAAAGCGATATTACCGCGTACCGTCATGTTTGGGTAAAGCGCGTACGACTGGAATACCATCGCAATATCGCGATCTTTAGGTTCAACCTGCGCCACGTCTACACCATCAATCACGATTTCACCCGAGCTAATATTTTCGAGCCCAGCGATGGTGTTCATTAGGGTGGATTTTCCACACCCCGAAGGGCCGACAAGTATCAAAAATTCCCCCGAATCGATACTGATGTCGATGCCCTTTAACGTTTCGTTGTCCGCGTTGCGATAGGTTTTACGGATCTGTTTTAAATCTAATGTTGCCATGGGTAATTATCCTTTTACTGATCCTGCCGTCAGGCCACGAACAAAATATTTTCCTGCGAAGACATACACCAACAGTGTTGGCAGTGCGGCGATGATCGCGGCGGCCATGTCGACGTTATATTCCTTAACGCCAGTGCTGGTATTGACCAAGTTATTTAATGCCACGGTAATCGGCTGAGTATCTGAGCCGGAATAGACCACTCCGAACAAGAAGTCATTCCAAATCGCGGTAAACTGCCAGATCACCGTCACCATGATGATTGGCGTTGAGATCGGTAATAAAATCTTGAAGAAGATGGTAAAGAAGCCAGCGCCATCCAACTTTGCCGCTTTGATCAATTCATCAGGAATCGAGATATAAAAGTTACGGAAAAACAGTGTGGTAAATGCCATACCGTAGATAACGTGCACAATCACCAAGCCGATGGTTGTGTTCGCTAACCCCATCTTGCCAAGCATGGTTGCCATTGGCAGCAGCACCACTTGGAATGGGATGAAGCAGCCAAATAACAACAAACTAAAGAACAGGTTTGAACCTCTGAATTGCCATTTCGTCACAACATAACCATTGAATGCACCGAGCAATGTTGAAATCGCAACCGCAGGAATCACCATTTGGAATGAGTTCCAGAAGTAGCCTTTGATGCCTTCACATTTCACGCCCGTACAGGCGGTATCCCACGCTTTATACCAAGCATCGAACACCCACTCTTTCGGCAAGCTCATCAGGTTGCCCGCCTTGATATCAGGCAGAGTTTTGAATGACGTCAGCGCCATCACGAACAGTGGCATTAGGTACACTAAACAGAAGAAAAGCAGTGCTGAATAAATAAAGATTCGAGCAAAGTTTATGTTGTTCATCATGACTTTTTCTCCCTAAGCTCAGAGTACAGATAAGGCACGAGAATCGCTAAGATACCGGCAAGCATCATCATGGCGCTGGCAGCACCAAGGCCGATTTGCCCACGAGTAAAGGAGTGCGCGTACATGAATAGAGCAGGAAGATCCGATGAATAACCCGGGCCGCCTGCCGTCATTGCCGTCACAAGGTCAAAGCTCTTAATTGCAATGTGAGAAGTAATGATCACCGCACTGAAAACCACAGGGCGCAAGCAAGGTAAAATGATTTTAAGATAGATAGTGGGTAAGCTTGCCCCATCAATTTGAGCGGCTTTAATGATTGAAGAATCGATACCGCGCAGCCCCGCTAAGAACATTGCCATCACGAACCCTGAAGACTGCCAAAGTGCCGCTATCACTAAGGTGTAGACCGACATTTCAGAATTGACGAGCCAATCGAACCTGAAGTCAGTAAAACCCCAGTCATGCATCAGTTTTTCAATACCAAGGCCCGGATTAAGAATCCATTTCCACGCCGTACCCGTCACGATGAACGACAACGCCATTGGGTATAAATAGATGGTACGAATCGCGCCTTCTTGGCGGATGTTCTGGTCAAGTAATACTGCTAAGCCAACACCTAGCAAGATAGCAATCGCCATGAATAGAAAACCAAACACACCAAGATTGGTGATTGAGGTTATCCAACGATCGTTGTCCATCAGCTTTTCATATTGGGTTAAACCAACGAAGTTAAAGCTAGGCAGAAATCGAGAGTTGGTGAACGACAAGGCTGCCGTCCAAAATATATAGCCGTAGATGCACACCACGGTCACTAACGCAGTTGGCGCCAGTACAATTTTAGGTAACCAATGTTGTAACCTGTCAGCAAAACTTGGTTTTGGCGCAGGCTGGCTCCTTGTGGATTTTGGAGTCGACTCAGTCAAAACATGCTCCATAACTTATCCTTGTTGCACAATCGAGCCAATGGCTTACCTTTCGGCACCACATCAGCATCACGCATATCAGAATTAGAAGTGAAGAGCAGATAGACTCCCTACGAGCCTACCCACCCTGGGGGTTCGATAAAGCAACACATCCCGTCACTCACGTGCGTTGTGCGTTGCTTATCAAGTTAGATTAGATAGCGGCTTTCACTGCTTTAGCTAACTTAGCTGCCGCTTGTTTAGGATCGGCATCTTTATCATTGAAGAAGTTGGTCACTACGTCATAGATAGCGCCTTGAGCGTAGCTTGTTGTCGCTAGGCCGTGAGCCATACTCGGAACAAGATCGCCAGATTCAGCACTCGCTTTGAAGGTAGCCATTGAGTCCAACGCACATTGGTCGAATTTAGACATGTCCATATCGAGACGTACAGGGATTGAACCTTTGTTAAGGTTGAAGACTTCTTGGAAATCTTTGGTAAGAATGGTTTTCGCTAGGTCTTGCTGCGCTTTTTGGTTCTCTTTGTCACTTAACTCAAAGAACGCAAAGCTATCGATATTGAAGGTAAATTGGCCGTCAGTACCCGGAGCTGGTGCACAGATGTAATCTTTACCCGGCACTTTGCCTGCTGCAGTAAATTCACCTTTCGCCCAGTCACCCATGATCTGCATCGCGGCTTCGCCATTGATAACCATTGACGTTGCGACGTTCCAATCACGACCGGGAGAGTTGCTGTCGATGTAGTCACGCATCTTTTTGAACTTGGTGAATACTTCCACCATCTTGTCACCAGATAACACATCCATATCAAGATCGACGAACGCTTTGTTGTAATCTTCACTGCCTAATACATCAAGTGCTACTGCTTCGAATACCGTCGCGTCTTGCCAAGGTTGACCACCGTGAGCCAGTGGAATAAAGCCAGCTGCTTTAATCTTGTCTGCAGCAACAAAGAACTCATCTAATGTAGTCGGAACCGTAACGCCTGATTTTTCTAAAACAACAGGGTTAGCCCAAAGCCAGTTAACACGGTGAACGTTGACAGGAACCGCGACATATTCTCCATCCCACTTCATCACTTTAGTGACGACTTCTGGTAGTAGTTCATCCCACTGTTCTTGTTTCGCAGTTGCATCGAGAGATGTTAGAAAACCTAAACCACCCCACTCTTGAATATCATGACCTTTAATCTGCGCCGCAGATGGAGGATTGCCCGATACTGCTCGCGTTTTCAAAACGGTCATCGCACTTTCACCGCCGCCACCAGCAACAGCAAAATCTTTCCAAGTATGGCCTTGTTCTTCAATCATCTCTTTCAGTACCGCAGCAGATTTCGCTTCGCCACCGGCAGTCCACCAGTGAAGCACTTCCACTTCACCGGCTTGAGAAAATGTTGAGGCTGCAAGAAGAGATAGAGTAAGTAGGGTTTTATTGATTTTCATTATAATCTTCCATGTTTAGCGGACTCGACGTCCGGTTCAATAAAGAGTCTACTTATTTTGATTTTTAGGATTGAAACAAAAGGTAAGACTTATGTAACACAATTGTTACATTACACTTCTAAGCCTCTTGGTATATAGACTTTGGCTTCTAAGCCACCTGGAGAGGAGTTGCGAATAATGAGATCTCCGCCGTGTCCATGCAGAATATTGCGACAGATCCCGAGCCCTAAACCGTGTCCTTGGTCATCCGTAGCCAACCTAAAGTAGGGTTCGAAAACCAACTCTAACTTGTCTTCAGGAATACCTTTGCCGTGGTCTTGAATCGTCACAATGACCCACACAGAATCACTGCTGATATCCACCTCAGCTGATTGTCCATATTTCACAGCATTATCGATAAGATTAGTAAGCACGCGTTTGATCGCTAGCGGTTTGGCAACCAAAGGCTCAATCACTGCAGGTTCAAACTCGACCTGAGTTTGGTATTGATTGTGTAGTTCAATCACAGAGAGCATCATCTCGTTCAGATCGATAATGGCATTGTTTTCATGAAGGTCGGTGTCTCTGACCGCTTGTAATGCACCCTTCACCATCATCTCAAGCTCATCCAGATCTTTGTTAAACTTGTCTTTTTTTACTTCGCTTTCCAACAACTCAGCACGCAGCCTGAGTCGGGTGATTGGTGTCTTCAAGTCATGAGAGATAGCAGAGAACAAATGCTCTCGGTCAACAACATAACGACGAATCCGCTGCTGCATGCGATTAAAGGCTCGGGTTGCGGTGACCAGTTCAGTCGCCCCCTCTTCTTTCAATTGGGGTTGCTGAATATCCATACTCATTTCATTAGCTGCTCTTGCTAATTTTTTGAGAGGTCGCACTTGGCGACGAATCATCAAGTAAGTTAAAACCAGCAGAATAAGCGTTGAAGAAACTAAGAAGATCACCTGCTCTCTGCCAAGAATCGTATCGTCGAGTTTCACATATGGCGCTGGCAACAATGCCGCAATGTACACCCATTCATGACTGGTCAATTCTATCTGAACAACCAAAATAGGTGGATTAAGAGGCTCTAGCGTTAGCGTATGATGCGCCCATGATCGTGGGAGATCGCTTAAGTAGATGTCGTTTTTAAGCAAGCGAAGGTGTTCAGGTCGAGAGAAATCAACCCGCACTGACGCCACTTTATTGAGTTTGCTACTCAAAACACTTTCTATGGCTTCAATCGAGGCGGTTTTTAAGCGGGTATCGGGGATCGGTTCGACAATCAAAGCCTCTTTATTGAAAGAAACAAAGAAACGCGTACCGCCCATATTGCGGATCTGATCCAGCACGATATGGCGATATTTAACAGGCAGAGATTGGAAGAAAGTCACCGTTGAGGCAAACATGTTCGCCATGCTCGAAGAGGCAGAACGAATCCCCTCCAGTTCTTTGTGCTTGGATTCACTATACCAAATAGACGTTGCGATACCCTGAGCGATCACCACCGCTAGCAAGGTTAACAACAAGGTTCTTGCGACCAAGGAGTTTGGCTTTAACCTGCTCAACCAGTTCATACGAGACACTTCATACAGAATACTTCATTGGAAATACTTAATTAGCATTACTTCATTAACAATAGGTCATGCTTAGTGTTCATACTGAACAGGCACAGCAAGAATGTAGCCATTGCCACGCATAGTTTTGATGTAATGAGGGTATTTACCACTGTCGCCCAGTCGACTTCTCAGGCGACTAAGCTGCACATCAATGCCTCGCTCAAAAGGCAGCGCTTCTCGGCCTCTGGTTGCGAAAGAGATAGTATCTCGGTCGAGAACTTCGTTAGGACGAGTTAAGAACAGCATTAACAAAGAAAAGTCACTGCCTGACAAGTCCATCTCTTCTGCGTTTTCATTATGGGAGATCCGATGCGCTAGGGTATCAAGCGTCCAATCACCAAAAATAATCTGCTTTGGTAGTGCATCACTCGGCTTGTCATCCACCACTTGAACACGTCGTAATAACGCTTTGATTCGAGCCATTAATTGACGAGGACTAAACGGCTTGGCAATGTAGTCATCGGCACCAATTTCTAAGCCGATGATCTGGTCGGTTTCATCCGATACTGCAGTCAGCATGATGATAGGCACATTCGATTGCTTACGTACTCGTTGGCACAAGGTAAAACCATCATCACCGGGTAGCATCACATCAAGCAGAATCAGATCGGGATAACCTTGGTTTTGCAGGTGGGTCTCTAGTTCAACACCGTCTCCCACAGAAGACACATCGAAACCAGATTTTGTTAGGTACTCTTCCAGCAGCTCGCGGATTTCTTGATCATCATCCACCACGAGAATTCGAGTATTTGTTGGCATCGCCCAAACCTATTAAATTTACAACTTATTCACATAGTGTATAGGCTGGCCGATTATTTGATTATTGACATGTTTGTAAAGTTAGAAGAACGAACAGATAAAGATCACATCTTAGTGACCTCTACCTGTACTTAGCGACTCAAAGAATCATCGAAGGCTAAGAGGAACAGCTGATTTCCATCGCTTTACCCCACTCTGGAGGCAACGCAGCAAGGTGTTCGTAGTCAGGGTGTTCTGCGTATGGGTCAGCCAGTACCACCATTAATGCTTCAATATCACTGCTATCACCGCGTTCCGCTTTATCTATTGCAAGCTGAGCAAGGTAGTTTCTGAGGATAAATTTAGGGTTTATTTGTCGCATTTTTTCGCAGCGCTCTGTCACTGAACTGTCTTCAAGTTCGCAGCGTTGCAAATAGTTATCTACCCACAATTTTGCTGCGTCTCGATCAATAATCAGATCAATCACTTCCTGCGGCAACAAGGTATCTAGGTTCGACAGCGTTCTAAAGAACCTTGGATAATCGACTTTGTTTTGCGACATCAGCTCGAACATAGATTCAAACAAGCGAGTGTCACCTTCCTGTTTGGAAAGTAGCCCCAACTTACGACGCATCAGTTGACTGAAATAACCGTTCATTTGAGGTTCGTATTGTTCGAGTGCAGCCTCAAGTTCGGCTTTATCCACCAGCGGCGAAAGTGAGTGCGCCAGTGCCGACAGATTCCAAAGCCCTATTCTTGGTTGCTGATTAAAGGCATAACGACCTTGGTAATCCGAGTGATTACAGATCAATCTTGGGTCGTATTCATCAAGGAACGCGAATGGGCCATAATCGAAGGTTTGCCCGATAATTGACATGTTATCTGTGTTCATCACCCCATGAGCAAACCCATTGGCTTGCCACAATGCGACCATCTCAGCAGTACGATCAACAATCTCATTAAACATGGCAGCGTAGGGTTTTTCTTCATCGAGGCATTCTGGGAAGTGCCATTCGATGACTTTGTCGGCCAATAATTTATGTTCTGCCAACTGATTGGTATAAAACAGGTGTTCAAAGTGACCGAAACGAATATGCGATTCAGCAGCGCGCACCAATAATGCCCCCCACTCTTGCTTCTCACGGTAAACCGGCGTGTCACTGGTCATCATAGCCAGCGCACGTGTGGTTGGGATATTAAGCCCCGCCATTGCTTCGCTACATAGATACTCACGAACCGTCGAGCGAATAACTGCGCGGCCATCGCCCATACGTGAATATGGCGTTTTACCCGCACCTTTCAGGTGTAAATCGAACGTTTCGCCATTTTTAGCGACAATTTGCGCTAATAACAGCCCTCTTCCATCACCTAAATCAGGGTTATAAGAGCCAAACTGATGGCCTGCGTATTTCATTGCTACCGGTGAGAATTGCTCAGGTTCAACATTGCCAGATAACGTCTCAAGCAATTCCTCAGAAGCATCTTCAAATGACAGAAAGCCGAGCTCACTCGCAAGGTTATGGTTCCATGCAAGCCATTGAACATTGCTGAGCGGTGTAGGTTGAATTGGGGTATAGAACAATCGAGGTAATGCAGTAAATCGATTGTTAAATGAAATAGAATCCCAGACAGACATGAGAGGTACACTGTAGATAAAAGATAACTTAAGATTATCACAGTTTGGTAACAACTTCAGAGCAGGTTACATGTCTAGCCAGTTAAGAGAAGGCGACTTGGTTGCTTTACTAAAAGAAGAAGTTTACTCAGAGAAAATCGCTACTAACTAGAAAGTGGCTATTTAAGAGGAAGTGGATGCTAAGAAAAATAGTTCCTAGGAAAAAGCTAAGTGGCTAGCCTGATGAGAAAAGCCACATTTACGAGAGGAAGAGTTCTAACTTTGAAGACTTTTTGAAAAGTGTATTCATAATAAAAACTAAAAATATAGAGCCATAAAATGACTACATTAGAGCAAGAATACCCACAAGAGAAAGGGTAGAGAAAATCCAAGTACGACTGATTACGCCAAAATTACTGTGTTGAATCATTTCTTGATGCTGCATATGTCTCTCCTGAGAACGTGATGGTGTAACACCAATATATCGACTTTACACCGATATCAGCAAGCACATTAATATTAACCTTTTATTACAGCATCAAGAATATTCTGTAACTATTCAAGCCATCAATCACTTCATCAATTATGCTCGGGTTGTCGTCGAAAGCAGTGCTCCAGCACCAATAAATACACCACCTGTTACACGATTAAATATCTTAGCTCGACCTTTAGCGAACAACCAATTTGATGATTTAGCACCTAAATATGCGTAAACCAAGAGCCAAGACAGCTCCATCACAGCGAAGGTCAAAGCAAACACCGAAAACTGAGGAAGAAGTGCTATTGAAGGGTCAATAAACTGTGGGAACAACGCCGTAAAAAACAAGATTGCTTTCGGGTTGCTCGCGCCAACAATAAAGCCACTGAGGTAATGCTGCGCAGCACTTTCTTTAACAGATTTAGAACCGGCTTGTTGATTTGATAACTTGTCATAATCTTGTTGGTTAGATCGCAATGACTTCAAACCGAGGTAGATAAGATAGGCAGCACCTGTCCATTTAATGACATTAAACACCACCTCAGACGAAGCGATAATCACACCCAGCCCAGTAAACGATAACGTTAGAATTCCAGTAATCGCAGTTAAGCTACCCAGCGCGGTAAATATCGATAATTTAAAGCCAGACTGCACTCCCTTAGTCATGCACAACAAAGAACTCGGCCCGGGTGAAGCCGTCAGTATCAGCACCGCTAGTAAATAATAAATCCATGTATCAAAGCTCATCGCGAATTCTCCTTAACTCACTAAAACGTACAACTTTTGAACATCAATATGTAATAGCTATTCACATTAATCAACTAAATATTAAACAATATTCACTCAATCATAATGACAAAGCATTAATCACAGATATAAAAAAACGCCATGCATTACTGCATGGCGTTTAAATTAATACGGCTAAAGTTTCTTTTGTTCGTCGAGATAATTTTATCGACTACAGAAACCAAAAGCACTCAAAGAAACTTAGTCTTTGTAGATAGAGAACTCATCTGCACAAGCCACTAACTGCTCGCGAGTGATCATGAATACGCCATGACCGCCATTCGAGAACTCAATCCAAGTAAATGGAATTTCTGGATATTGGTCCATCATGTGAACCATTGAGTTACCCACTTCACAGATCAAGATACCATCATCAGTTAGGTAATCTGGTGCGTTAGAAAGAATACGGCGAACCAGTTTAAGGCCATCAGTACCCGCTGCTAGGCCAAGTTCCGGCTCATGAGTAAACTCTTCTGGCAGGCTGTTCATATCTTCTTCGTCCACGTACGGTGGGTTCGATACGATCAGGTTGTATTTCTCTTTTGGCAAATCACGGAAAAGGTCTGAACGGATTGGGAACACTTGTTGCTCCATGCCGTGATCTTGAACGTTTTGCTCGGCAACTTGCAGTGCATCAGTCGAGATATCGATCGCATCTACTTCTGCATCAGGGAAAGCGTGAGCACAAGCGATAGCAATACAACCACTACCCGTACACATATCCATGATGCGCGTTGGCTCTTCAGTTAACCAAGGTTGGAATTGAGCTTCGATCAGCTCACCAATTGGCGAACGAGGCACAAGAACACGTTCATCAACGAAGAACTCTAGACCACAGAACCAAGCTTTGTTGGTTAGGTAAGCCGTTGGTGTACGATCATTGATACGCTTGATTACGCGCTCAACAATACGCAGACGTTCGCTGCTCGTTAGACGAGAGTTCATCACATGCGAAGGAACATCAATCGGCAGATAAAGAGTAGGTAAAATAAGTTGTACCGCCTCATCCCACGCGTTATCAGTGCCGTGACCATAAAAAAGGCCCGCTGCGTTAAAGCGACTAACAGTCCAACGAATCACATCTTGAAGCGTGTGTAGTTCTGATACCGCTTCTTCTACAAAAATCTTATCCAAAATTGTCTCCGAAAAGCGCTACAATACTGCTAATTACGTTTCTAATTAGAATTCATAACCTGATGAGCAAAAAAGACACCGACTTCGATGACGATTTCGCCCTATTCAACGATGCAGTAAAGGGCGTTAAAAAGTTGCAACAGGATACCATAGTCCAGCAGCCAAAAAGAAATGCCAAGCAAAAAGAAATTACTCGCACGGCAAGACAAGCCAGTGATAGCGAGTTTTATTTCTCGGATGAGTTCATTCCGCATCTTAGCGAAGAAGGCCCAACACGTTATGCGCGTGATGATGTCTCTAAGTATGAGGTGAAGCGCTTACGTCGTGGTGTCTACGTACCTGATGTGTATCTTGACATGCACGGTATGACTCAACAAGAAGCGAAACGCGAGTTAGGTGCAATGATTGCTCATTGCATTAAAGAAAGTGTCGCGTGTGCTTGTGTTCAACATGGTATCGGTAAGCACATTCTAAAACAGAAAGTGCCTTTGTGGTTAGCACAGCACCCGGATGTAATGGCTTTTCACCAAGCACCTTTAGAGTTCGGTGGTAACGGGGCATTGTTGGTTTTGCTTGCTATTCCAGATAAATAACTCCGACTCACTATTTCCCCCCAACGTCAAAAACAGAAAAGGGCACCTCAAATCATTGAGGTGCCCTTTTCTTTGTTATCTTTCAGCCTACAGGTTAGATAAAACCTCGACTATGGATTGATGTTCCAAAGTAACTCGCCTTTTTGTGTCTCAAGGTCGAATTCAATGCAAGCCAAACCTGACGTCGGAAACATTGGTGGTGCCATGCCTGTCGCGAACTCAGCGGTTAAGTAGCCAACTAGAGGTAAATGAGAAACAAACAAAATGGTCTCTAGTTTTTCTACTTCAGCCATCGCTAAAGTCAAATCAAACACGTCGTCAGACATTCCATAAGGCGTAATATCATCACAGGTTTCTACTTTCTTTCCGGAAAACGCCTGAGATATTTCTAACCACGTTTCTTGTGCCCTTAAATATGGGCTCACAAGCACTTTATCGAATTGACTAATCCCCTGCTCATTTGCAGCTTGAGCCACTGCAAGAGATGCCATTTTCCCGCGCTTGGTTAACGCTCGTTCTGCATCCGAGTCCGCAAAATGTTCTGCTTCACCGTGGCGCATTATGAATATTTTCATGTTCAGTCCTGTCTACGTAACATTTCGAAAGTCGATATATCCCATATCAGCGATACGCTACTTAGCGTTTGGCTCTCAAACTAGAGAAGCCGCAGTCTATATAAATAATTATATCAAGTCACTTGCTAAAGAGTTCGACTTTCTTAACAATCTTATTAAAAGAAAATAAATCACTGATAAAAATCGATAAAAATGATTTAGAAGTCGCCAAAAAGCTCTTCATATCCCAAAATGTGATCGCAAGGTTTGCACCTCAAATCATCGCGTACATAATTTAAAAACCACCTTCTCTGGAGATGCTTCTGTGCATTTAAGCCCTAATGATGAACATCAATACCGTTACGTAACCTTGGATAACGGATTGCGAGTACTGTTAGTTCACGATCAGAACGCTCAAAAAGCTGCAGCCGCACTCGCCGTTAATGTCGGGCATTTTGATGACCCTACCGACCGAGAGGGTTTAGCGCACTACTTAGAGCATATGCTATTTTTGGGAACTGAAAAGTATCCAAAGGTCGGAGAGTTCCAAAGTTTTATCAGCCAACATGGCGGTAGCAACAATGCTTGGACCGGAACCGAACACACCTGCTTCTTTTTTGATGTTGAATTGAATGCCTTTGAAACCGCCCTCGATCGCTTCAGCCAATTTTTCACAGCGCCACTTTTTAACGAAGAAGCACTAGACAAAGAACGCCAAGCCGTTGATTCCGAATATAAAATGAAACTCAACGACGACTCGCGACGCTTGTACCAAGTTACCAAAGAACTGGTGAATCACAATCACCCATTCTCGAAGTTTTCTGTCGGTAATATCGAGACGTTAGGTGACAGAAACGGTGACACGATTCGCCAAGAGATCTTATCGTTCCACCAGCAACAATATTCAGCCGACCTGATGACACTGACGTTATCTGGAAACCAATCGCTTGATGATATGCAGAATTGGGTTGAGGAGCGCTTCAGTTCTATTACCAACCATCATCTACAAGGCAAGAAGGTTGCAGTTCCGATTGTTGGCGAGTTAAGCACTGGCGTACAAGTACACGTTAAACCGATAAAAGAAGTGCGCAAACTTATCTTAACCTTCCCTATGCCAAGCATGGACGAGCACTATGGGATTAAGCCATTATCATTCTTTGCACACCTTATCGGTTACGAAGGCGAAGGCAGTTTGATGATGCAGCTGAAAGAGAAAGGTTGGATTACTTCCCTCTCGGCAGGTGGCGGCGCAAGTGGCAGTAACTATCGTGATTTCACGATCAGTTGTTCAATGACCATCGAAGGCTTAACCAAAACCGATAACGTCGTTCAAGCAATATTTCAGTACATCAAACTCATTGAACAACAAGGCATCGAAGAGTGGCGTTATCTTGAAAAGCGCGCCGTTTTAGAGTCCGCTTTCCGCTTTCAAGAGCCCTCCAGACCGCTCGATGTCGTCAGTCATCTTGTTATCAACATGCAGCACTATCAAGAGCAAGACGTAGTGTATGGCGATTATAAGATGTCGCACTTTGACGAAGAATTACAACGCTCTTTGCTTCCCTACTTATCTGTCGACAACATGCGGGTCACCATCGTAGCTCAAGGCTTCGAGTATGATAGAGAAGCGAAGTGGTACTTTACGCCCTACTCCGTCACGCCTTTTAGCTCAGAGCAGACCCAGTGCTTTACCTGCATCAACCCCGGCTGGATGTTTGAGCTGCCAAGTAAAAACCCATTTATTTGCTACGACTTAGACCCTGCTGAACTCGAAGGTGATGCTAAGCACCCACAACTGTTAGAAGAACTGGATGGCTTTAAGTTATGGCACCTCCAAGACCATCAATTTCGAGTACCTAAAGGTGTGGTGTATATCGCTATCGACAGCCCGCATTCAGTCGCTACCCCGAGAAACATCGTTAAAACGCGCTTGTGTGTAGAGATGTTCTTGGACTCGCTTGAAAAAGATACGTACCAGGCTGAGATTGCGGGTATGGGCTACAACATGTATACCCATCAGGGCGGTGTAACACTCACGCTTTCGGGATTCAGCGAAAAGCAACCACAGCTGCTCAATATGATCCTTGAGCGCTTCCAAGCACGCGACTTTAGTCCAACACGCTTTGAAACTATTAAGCATCAATTGCTCAGAAACTGGAATAATGCGTCGCAAGATCGTCCTATTTCGCAACTGTTTAATGCGATGACCGGCATACTTCAGCCAAATAACCCGCCTTATTCCGTATTAATTGAAGCATTGGAAACGATTGAGGTCGATGAACTCTCTTCTTTTGTTCAAGCTATCTTGGCAGAATTGCATGTCGAAATGTTTGTGTATGGTGATTGGAAAAAAGCCGATGCACACAAGATGGCTGAAACGCTAAAAGATGCATTACGTGTTCAAGACCAAGCTTACGAAGAGTCACTACGCCCATTAATCATGTTGGGTGAAAACGGCAGCTTCCAACGCGAAGTCGTATGTAATCAAGATGATTCAGCCATCGTGGTTTACTACCAATGTGCTGATATTTCACCTAAAAATATTGCGCTGTATTCATTGGCGAACCATTTGATGTCAGCTACCTTCTTCCATGAGATTCGTACCAAGCAGCAGCTAGGCTATATGGTCGGCACTGGCAATATGCCGTTGAACCGACACCCAGGTATTGTGTTGTATGTGCAATCACCGAATGCTGCCCCGGCAGACTTATTAGCCTCTATAGATGAGTTCCTCAATGCCTTTTACATGGTGCTGCTGGAGCTTAACGACTATCAATGGCACAGCAGTAAACGCGGGCTCTGGAATCAGATTTCAACGCCAGATACCACCTTGCGCGGTCGCGCCCAACGTTTATGGGTTGCGATAGGCAATAAGGACTTGGAATTCAATCAGAGAGAGCGTGTCTTAGAAGACCTCAAAGGTCTAACACGCTCAGACATGATGCGTTTTGTGGTCAGCCAGCTTAAACCTCGTACGGCAAATCGTCTGATTATGCATGCACACGGCAATGCTCATAATGAGGAAGAGAAGTTGTCGGCAGGTGTGGAGATTGGCTCAATTGATGAATTTCAGTTACGCCCTAAAGACTGTGAGCTTGGCTGATAAAGCTGAAATGAAAATCATAAGGTTGATGTGAAAGCATCAACCTTTTTTCTTGGATGAAGCACAAAATCAGATCTCCTATTACGCTCCTTCGTCGCTTTAGGAGATGACGGTAGTTTTGATTGCGATGCGTTTAGCCAACTCTCCCCTAGTAACACTAATAACTTACTCTCACCTCTCTTTTGTCATTCCCAAGAGGGAGGAACGACCGAGTTGGGAATCTCCCGACACACCGATAATATCTGGCAGAACACATCCCTCACCTCGTCATTCCCGAGAAGGAGGAACGACTGAGTCAGGAATCTCCCACACCAAGCCAACGCTACCAGACAAAACACATCACTCTCCCACGTCATTCCCGAGAAGGAAGAATGACTGAGTCGGGAATTTCCGACCCCAAGCCAACGCTACCTGACAGAACACACCACTCCTCGTCATTCCCGAGAAGGAGGAACGACTGAGTCGGGAATCTCCTTCCTTTCGCACACTCAAAAAAATAAAAAAGCCCGCATCAATCGCTTGATACGGGCTTGATAATCAATTTACTAGAACATTACTTGTAGAGAGAGTTACTTATAAAAAGACTCATCCAAACCAGCACGTGTCAGTAGGCCATCACATGGTGCGAAACGGTCACCGTACTTTTTAGCGAAGTCGTTCATCATCTCAACTAATGACTTAACACCGATTTGATCCATATAGCGGAACGGACCTCCTAAGAATGGAGGGAAACCGATACCGAAAATAGCACCAATATCGCCATCACGTGGGCTGCGGATAATACCGTCATCCAAACAACGAACCGCTTCGTTTAGCATAGGTAACACACAGCGCATCGCGATATCGTTATCGCTCAACTTAGGATCTGGTTGCAGCTTAAGCAGCTTGTAAACTGACTTATCGACTTCCTTCTTCTTACCTTTGTAAGTGTAGAAACCTTTGCCACTCTTACGGCCTTTACGGTTGTCATTCAAAAGAATATCGAACACATCAGGGCCTTGGAAACGATCGCCAAGCTCATTCACTAGAATTGGAATAATCTTCGCGCCGATATCAACACCCACCTCATCTAATAAGGTGATAGGGCCAACCGGGAAGCCGAAGTCCAATAACGTGCTATCGAGCTTTTCAATCGGCTCATTTGCCAATAATAAGTGCGCGGCTTCATTCATGTACGGAGCAAGAATACGGTTCACGTAGAAACCCGCCGTGTCTTTAACAACAATTGGCGTTTTGCCTTGCTTCTTCGCTAATGCAACAACTGTCGAAATCGTCTCTTCTGACGTTGTTTCATGAGGAATAACTTCAACCAATGGCATTTTATCTGCAGGACTGAAGTAGTGAAGACCGACAACGTTTTCTGGTCGCTGTGCCTTCTCTGCAATCTTGTGGATTGGCAATGAAGAAGTGTTGGTCGCAAAAATAGTCTCAGGTTTCGCATTCGCCTCAATGTCGGCAATCATCGATTGCTTAAGATCGAGGTCTTCAAATACTGCTTCAATCACGACATCGGTGTGATTAAAGCTCGTAAAGTCGATACCACCAGAAAGCTGCAGCATTTTACTTTCAAGTTCAGCTTTACTCAAAATGCGACGTTTACGCTGCTTGTCGAACAACTTAAAGTTGTAGTTAAGTGCGTTCAGAACACCTTCATTGGATACGTCTTTAATGCGAACCGGCACTTTAGCTTTAGCAACGCTAACATGGCTAATACCCGCCCCCATTAGACCGCCACCCAATACACCAACACGCTTAACGGCTTTAGGTTCTGCGTCTGCACCGTGTTCTTTTTTCATTTCAGTGGTGGCGAAGAAAATCGAACGAAGGGCTTTGGATTCCGTAGTCATTACCAGCTCAGAGAAACGCTTCGCTTCATACTGAAGGCCTTTATCAAAACCATTCTCTAGGCCATAGCGAATTACATCTAGAATTGCATCGGCTGCAGGGTAATTGCCGCGTGTTTTCTGTTTAGTTTTCTTAGAAGCTTGTTCGAAAATCACTTTACGACCAAGGCTATTACGTGAAATCAGCTTTTCTTTAGTTGAAGCCTGATTTTGAGACGCTAGACGTTTGCCTTTTTTGCTACCAGCATTCTTTTCAACAAAGCTTTTAGCCACTTCGAGCAAGATAGTTTCCGGAACACAAGCATCGACTACACCTAAAGATTTCGCTTTCTTAGCGCGCAGTTGCTTACCCGTAAGAATAAGGTCAAGAGAAGGCAGCAAACCGATAAGGCGAGGAAGACGTTGTGTCCCGCCCGATCCGGGCAACAAACCTAGTTGGACTTCTGGCAAACCAAGGCGAGTCTTGTCTGAATCGGTGCATACGCGATAATCACAGGCAAGAGCTAGCTCTAAACCACCACCTAAACAAGGGCCATGGATCGCAGCTACGACTGGATAAGGCAAATCAGACAATGTTTGGAACATCTCCTGCCCTTGGCGAGCCAAAGATTGTGCTTCGTCAGCGGTTTTACACGCATCAAGCATTCGCACATCAGCACCAGCGATAAAGTTATCTGGTTTCAGTGAGTGAACGATCAAGCCTTTTACGCGGCTTTGCTTTTCCTTCAACTGCTCGAAGATGGCTTTCATTTCTTCGGCAAACGCCGCTTGTAGCGTGTTCATTTTTTCGTTTGGCACATCGATCGCAAGCCATGCAATATCTTGGTCATCGATAGTTAAAGAAAATGCGGTCGCCTGTTTTACGGCTTCATCGTTTGTAACTGTCTTGTCACTTTTGGATGCAGCCACTGGAGTTGAATCCGTTTTTTTGACTGCTTTCTTTTCTTTTTTCACATCAAGAGTCGTAGACATTATTCCACCTCCAAGATCATTGCTGCACCTAAGCCACCAGCCGCACAAGCTGTATTCAGTGCTAAGCCGCCGCCGCGACGTTTCAGTTCACGTAGTGTTTGGGTCATCATGCGTGCGCCAGTCGCTGCAAACGGGTGTCCGTAAGCAATTGAGCTACCCAGAACGTTGAACTTCTCCATATCAATCTCGCCAAGCGCTTTTTCACGGCCAAGATTTTTCTGAGCAAATTCATCGCTTGCAAACATTTTAACGTTAGCCAGAACTTGGGCTGCAAATGCTTCGTGCATCTCGATAAGCGTTAGATCTGATAATTCTAGACCGGTATTCTTCAATACTTGAGAGGTCGCGTAAGTCGGCCCCATCAACATATCCGTTTCAACACCAATCGCTGAGAATGCATAGCCACGAATATAGCCAAGCACTTCTAAGCCTAGCTCTTTAGCTTTACCTTCGCGCATCAACATCACCGCAGCGCCGCCATCGGTAAGAGGAGTTGCATTGGCTGCCGTTACACTGCCGTACTTTCTATCGAATGCCGGGCGCAGTTTCGCGTAGCCTTCAACCGTTGAGTCGTGGCGAACGTTGTTGTCTTCCGCGAGGTACTTTTTATAAGGCGCTGGGAATGCCGTCATCACTTCGTCTTTAATCTTGCCTTCTTTCCATGCTTGAGAAGCCAAAGAGTGAGAACGGTGAGCAAGTGCGTCTTGAGCTTCGCGAGTAATACCATGCGTCTTCGCCATCTGCTCAGCCGTTTGTCCCATGGATAAACCGGTCGAGTATTCTGCGACGGCCGGTGGCACTGGCATCAGATCTTTGACTGAAAGTGTTTTAAGAATCTTCAGCTTCTGACCCATGGTTTTCGTTTTACTCAGCGCCAATAAATTTGCAGCCAATTTTTTGGAAACACCGATAGGCAATACAGAAGAAGAATCCGCCCCACCAGCAATACCAACATCAATCGAGCCAGCCATAATACTCTCGGCCACGTTAACCGCGGCTTGAAAGCTAGTTGCACAAGCTCGTGTCACGCTGTACGCATCGGTATTAATATCCATACCAGTACCAAGCACAATTTCACGTGCAATGTTTGGCGCTTCTGGCATCTGTACTACTTGACCGAACACGACTTGTTCAATAAGCGCAGGATCGATATCTGTTCGCGCAAGCATTTCACTCACGACCATTTTGCCTAGATCAACCGCAGGCACTTGACTAAATTCAGTGCTCTGACGAGCGAATGGGGTTCGTAATCCAGCGACAACGGCAACACGTTCTCCAGAACGGGTTTTGACTTCCTGTTTGCCCATGGTTTCTCCTTAATGTTAAGAGGTCTGACCTGAAGCATTGTAAAGAAGTTGTTAATAAAATCAAACGAGCGTTTAAATAAACGTGATACGAGTATCTCACTGTTTGAAAATTTAACTGCACCTTCAGGCGAACCTTTTGGGGGGAAAGGTTGTCGTAAGAGACTAAACTATTATGAGTAGGCGCTGTTATTGCAGTGTGTGAGGATTGTTTTCTTGAGGCAAAAAAAAACCACACAAAGCTGTGTGGTCGGAATGTATATAAAGCAATTAACTTAACGCCAATTGAAATAATCAGTTTCCTGATTAGGAGAAAGTAAAGTCAGCCTTCAAAAGGAAGTGTCGTCTTGCTCAACATGCTAGCCACGAATGACTAACTAGACGACAAGGTGTACTATAGCTTGTTCGAAGCCTTAGATTTTGAAGTAGATCAATTTTCATTGTGATTTTACGATTTCCTGCAAATCGGTAGCTCTAAAAACGAAACACAATATAAAAACAAAGCACAACGTATAGAAGACAGCTATACACAGAGCAATTATGGAGGCTCGTGTGTCGATAATAAAAATGTTTGGAAAGAAAACTGCCAAGCGTCCGGTCAACTCTGATATGGACAAACAAAGAAAATACGAAGCACTCGTGCGTGCTTATCATCGTGACCTCTTTCGCTACGCTTATTGGTTATGCAAAGACAAAACCATTGCCGAAGACTTAGTGCAAGAAACTTGCCTTCGTGCATGGAAGTCATTAGATAGCCTTCAAGATGAAAAAGCCGCTAAGTCTTGGCTTATTACTATCTTGAGGCGCGAGAACGCACGTCGCTTTGAACGCAAACAGTTTGATCTAGTTGATATCGACGATCATGGTAATGATGCTAGTGTCAGTGATGACCCGCACCATCAACATTTGTGGTTGCAAGCTCAGATCATGAAACTTGAAGTCGATTACCGTGAACCACTCTTCCTACAAGTGATTGGTGGATTTAGTGGTGAAGAGATTGCAGATATCCTCAATCTCAACAAAAACACAGTAATGACACGTTTATTCAGAGCTCGAAATCAGTTGAAAGAGATGCTGGATACAGAAGAGGCAGAGAGGGGGCAACATAATGGATGATTTAGAATTTCGTCGTCGTGTTTTGTCGGAACCTAAACAACGAACACCAGATATTATCGATGCTGTAGCAAGCAGTGAAGCCAATAGTCACTTCTTAGACGATGTACTATCGCTTGATAAGCATATCCATTCAGCAATGAATGTTGATGTGCCCGACGATCTTGCTGATCGCATTCTGTTCAATCAAACATCGAGCGAAGAAAGCAAAGTCGTAAGACCTACTTTTGCTCGACGAGCAATGGCGATGGCCGCTTCAGTTGCGTTCGTTGCAGGCTTATTGGTCGGACAGGTTAATTGGGGAAACGCACTGGTTGCTCCAGCTCAAGCAAGTTTGGTCGATACCGCGATGAAACATGTTGTTGATGAGAAAAGTTTTGTTAGTTCAATCGACGAACAAGTTACATCACAACAGATCAACGCAAAAATGAATCCATTTGCTTACCAGTTTGATGAAGCCTTCCCTTATCATGTGTATTACCTAAACCATTGCGGTTTTGGTAAGTCCAACGCAATGCACATGGTTTTTCAAGGCGAAAAAGGCAAGGTCACTCTGTTTTTAACTGGAATTCCGACTGACAAGTCTATCGACTTTGATGAAAAAGGCATGTCAGGCTCAGTAACACCGATCGATGGCAGCAGTTTGATCCTTGTCGGCGAAGATGGCGAGGATGTCTCTAAAATCGCCGAAAAGCTAACCGAAATGATTAAACCGATGAGCTAATTCGCTCTCAAAGCCCCGTCACAAAAAGCCCAGCAAGTATATCACTGATATTGCTGGGCTTTACTTATCAATAAACCGCAAAATCATTCACCACACCAATACCTCTAGAGTTAAAACTCTAAAAAACAGCATTTCACACCATTTTCGTGCCAGATAGGCGTCATTTCCATAATTTTACCCTCAAAATTTCCAATGGTCGGATTTGTATATCGTATACTTGCGAATAGGATCAGCCACCATTGAGCAATTGCTCAAATTAATCGCCCTGTAGAGGCGGATATATAAAGGAATAAATGAATGACTACCAACAACACGCGTCTGTTTAAAAAGTCTCTTTTAGCAGTAACCATTACACTGGCGTCCTCGCAAGCGATGGCAGCAGGTTTCCAACTTAACGCACAATCAGCAACCGGTCTTGGCCGTGCTTTCGCTGGTGACGCCGTAATTGCAGATAACGCGTCAGTAATGGCTCGTAACCCTGCAGCAATGGCACTGTTTGATAAAACTGAGTTATCTCTTGGTTTCGAAACTATCACAACTGACATTAAGGTTTCTGACGCTACTTACACTTCAGCAATGAACCCAATTAGTACTCCAACCTCATCAAACTACGATGACGCAGGCGGTACATCAGTTGCACCGAACATCCACCTTATCGTTCCAGTAAATGAAAAGTTTGCTTGGGGTGTGAATGCTTACTCTAATTTCGGTACATCTACAGACTTTGGTAGCGATTTCGCTGCTTCAGAATTTGGTGGCGAAACGGATATCATGAGCCTTAACTTCGGTCTTGCAGGTTCATACCGCTTGAACGACCAATGGAGCTTCGGTGCTGGTCTTGATATTATCTACGGTAAAGGTACGCTTAAACGTACGACGAGTAGTAACTTATCAGCAGATCCAAGCAGCCCATTTAATGGGTTGAGCTTAGTTGATATCGACGGAGCTGATGGCTGGGGCGTTGGCTTCAACGTAGGTACGGTTTATGAGCTAGACGAAAACAACCGTTTCGGACTATCTTACCGCTACAGTCCTGAAATCACTGCCGAAGATAGTAAAGGTCAGGAGATCAAACTTCCGCTACCAGACATGGCTGAATTCTCTGGTTACCACAAACTTGAAGATACCAAGTTTGCGGTTCACTACTCTCTACAGTGGGTTGGTTGGAAAGCATTTGATAAAATTGAGTTCGGTGGCACAGCTACGACACCTGATGCAGCATACGAATGGAAAAATGCCGGTCACATCTCAGTTGGTACTACTTACTACCTAAACAACGATTGGGATCTACGTGCTGGTTACATGTATGACATCGCAGCTCAAGATGACCTAAAATCAGTTTCTGTACCAGATTCAGACCGCCAATGGTTCTCTGCAGGTTTCACATACCACATAGATACTGCATCTAACGTAGATTTCGGCTTCACTTACTTACTGGGTGAAGACGTTAAAAACGTAAGTGAAAGTACACCTCTAGGCACATCTGTTTCAGCAACTACTCGTGCTGATGCAATCCTTCTAGGTCTGCAGTACAGCCGTAGCTTCTAATATAAGCTTCAGTTAGAAAAATTTAAGGGTCGCATTGCGGCCCTTTTCTTTGCCCAAAATAAATCAAAACTAAACATTTAGGCTTACAGGTGTACTCCACAGAGGTCATATGACACTACAGGTGTACGCTCAAATTCCGCAACATGCCCGAAACATTCAGTTCATTTATCTAGAAAACAGACCCATTTAATAATTAAATCGCTAAAACACTGTTTTATTCGAATTTCATTTTTAAAGTAATAACTCTAAACGTAGAATCACGCTACTAAATACTTATGATTCAGCGAACATAATAATGAAAATGAATAAGACTCTTCTATCTGCTGCAGTGGCATTTGGACTACTATCGACTTCTACCGTAACTCACGCGGCCGGTTTTCAACTAGCAGAATACTCAGCAACAGGTCTTGGCCGTGCTTACGCTGGTGAAGCTGCAATCGCAGACAACGCTGGTTCACAATGGCGCAACCCAGCCCTTCTTACTTATCTAGAAGGCACACAGGTTTCTGTTGGCGCTATCTATGTTGATCCAAATATTGATATCGACGGTACTTCAACATCAGGTAGCACATCTACACCTTCAAATTCTAGCGATTTCGCTCATAGTGCAGTGATTCCAAACTTTTACGTTTCTCATAAGTACAATGACAAGTTTGCATTAGGTTTTGCAGCTGGTACCAACTACGGTATGGAAACAGACCTAGGCACAGACTTCGGTGGTGCGAACCACGGTAACGAAGCAAGTGTTACCACAATGGAGCTAAACCTAAACGCAGCATATCAAGTACTTGAAAGCGTATCTGTTGGTGGTGGTATTCGCTACATCATGGCAGAAGGTAGCTTTGGTGCTGTTGCTAGCCCTCAATATCCTCTAGCAGGTACTACTTTAAAGTACATGGAAGGTGATGATACTGCATGGGGTTGGCAAGTGGGTACTGCTTGGCAAATCAATGAAAACAACCGCTTAGGTTTTACTTATAAATCAGAGGTAGATCTGACACTAGAAGGACATGCTAAAGGCGCAGCTTTCGATAAGGCCGCAGCTGCACACGGAGGATTAGGTGCTATAAAACCACAATATAGCGGCTCTATGGAGTTAGCACTTCCTGCAACAGCAGAACTAGCAAGTTTCCATCAGCTAACAGATACTGTTGCAGTTCACGCGAGCATTAACTGGACAAACTGGAGCAGCTTCAAAAAACTGGTAGCGGACATTCCTGAGTTTGGCTCAGATCGAACTCAAGATATAAAGGCAGAGAACTGGGAAGACAACTACCGCTTTGCGATCGGTACGACTTATCAAATGACACCTAAACTGGCTCTACGTTCTGGTATCGCATACGACACTTCAGCAGTAAGCGAAGAGCACCGTACTGCGACGATTCCAGAAACAGATCGCACTTGGTTAAGTATTGGTGCTGGCTACCAATGGTCTGAGCAACTAACTCTAGACGCAGGTTTCACTTACATTCTAGCGAAAGACGCTAAAATGCTTGAAGACGATGCAGCATCAGCACCATTTGGTGGCGACTTCGAAGGTGAAGTGACAGGTAGCATCTGGTTAGTGGGTATCCAAGCTAACTACCGCTTCTAATCTATTTACTGAATCAAAGTAATAAACATTAAAAAGGCTCAATGTTCTTATCAACATCGAGCCTTTCTTTTATCTGATATTCAAAACCTAATATCTAGTAATCTTCTAGGTATCCGTCAATGAAATCTTCTTCTTCAAGATCGACTTCTTCCGGTTCGATTTCGGCTTTAAAATCACGACGCTGAATGTAAACTTCACGAGTCAGAGCATATGGATCTGGCGAGTCATCCAACAGAGCTTCTTGAGAAACTAACTGAGCACGAGTTTCCATGCCTTCGAACGCCCACTTTCCGAGGCTCGCCCAGAAGCTAATTAATGACAAAGGTACATACAGACTATCCACTTGCTCCGTCACTTCACGAGTCGTAATAGGACCATAACCCGGCACCATAAAGTACGGCCCATTCCCTACTCCATAATGACCAATCGCATCAGAAAACGACTTGTCGTCATATTTGGTGATACCCGCTTCACTGGCAATATCAATTAGGCCCAACAGACCAAAGGTTGAGTTAATCCAAAAACGGTTGAAATGGTCGAGTGCTTTCTCGCCATTACCCATGAATATGTTGTTCACCATGCTCGCAGGTTCGTCTAAGTTGGCTAAAAAATTTGAGATACCAGAGCGAACTGGAACAGGGGTATAGCCAACATAAGCGAGTGAAACAGGACGAACTAAATAAGGATCAAGATATTCGTAGTTGATATCCCACATCGCTCGGTTGAACCCTTCGAAAGGGTCATTCGGGTGGGACTCTTCGACGTATTCAGAGGTTTCGAGATTATTATCGTTCGTGCTTTCATCTGGCGCGCTAGAACAGCCCACCGTTAAGCTTGCGATAAAAAGTAAACTCGAGAGTCTTAAAACACTGACAGACATATCACCTTTTCCATAAGGAATAATAAAAAAAGGCCAGCAATCGCTGGCCTCAATTGTTTGCGTAAGTCTATACCGTTTGTTGCAAAATCGGAATAGCTAACACCTATGCAAAATGATGATTAATATTGCTTATTGATATTAATGGTCACTGGAGCACCCAGTTCAACCACTTCACTTTCACCGTACCAATCACCATCGCGAGTTGAAACGTTACCATCTGTATCAAGCCTGGCTCTAACCATCAGAGTTTCAAGGCTAGACAACTTTGAACCTTCCATCATGCTGTTACCATCATCGAGAACAACAGTACGTGGGAAAGAACCCAATGGGTAACGGGCTGCAGCGACCGGCATTGGCGAACCATCAGCTCTATGTACCGAAACAACCAACACAGACTTAGGATCGGCATTCACATCGCCAGACAGCTCAAGCGTTACTGCAACACTCTTACCTTGGTCAACACCCATAGTGTCGCCCATTTTCTTCTGAGCACTTTCAATACTGCGTGACAACATCTCGTAGCGACTGTCTTGTGGACCAATCATCTGTTGCATGATGCTCCAATACTTCACTGCACCCGGGTAATCTTGACGTTCAAAAGAATCAAACGCTAGCAGTGAGAACACTCGAAGGTCGACATAATCGTTTTGGATCAAACGGCTCAAAATCAAACGCGCTTGGTTTTGATCGGCTTCATCAGGTGAAAGCATCAGTGCTTGAGCAAAACCTAGCTGAACATCTTCATTCTTAGGCTCAAGTTTGTAAGCTCTTTCCATAGAATCTTTCGCTGTTTCAGCGTCACGGTTTGCTAATGCAATACGGCCAAGCAATAACCAACCCGTTGAATCTTTTGGTTGATAGTGAAGACGAGTACGAAGCGCTAGAGTCAAATCTTCAAGTTCATCATCGGTAAGCGTTCCACCTTCTGATGACATTAACTTTTTAGACAACTCAGGAAGGTTCGAACTCACTTCTTGCCAGTGTTGAACCTTATCTAATGCACCAAACTGGAAGTACATACCATAAGTCACAACCAGAACCAGAATCACTGACGGTACAACGACACCCAGCGTAGATATCTGTGTTCTCTTGATTTTTTCTTGCGTTGGAACGTCATCAAGTAGCGACTGTTTTAAGTCAGCGATCAGTTCTTGCTGGTTATCAACAAGGCCTTCTTCAGCTTCTACTTCTAATTCAACTAAGCGATCTTTATAGAAGGCTTTATTCAACTCATCACGAAGCACTTCATCGTTGTTTTCCTTCTTGTTCAAAAAAGGCAGAACAATCATTAAAATAGCTGCTAGCGAAAGGACAATTGTAGAAATCCAAAATAGAGTCATTACTGTTTATCTCCGTCGTTCTCTTCGTCGAGTAACGCTTTTAAACGTGCTTCTTTGTCTGCATCCCAGTCTTTATTGGACTCTACTGCTTTTGATTTTGACTTTCTGCTTCGTAAAACAATCAAACCAAAACCCAATACAACAACCGAAAACGGACCAACCCATAGGATCGATGTCGCCAAGGTCAGTGGCGGGTTGTACGTTACAAAGTTACCGTAACGAGCAATCATATAATCAATAATTTCTTGCTCAGACTTGCCTTCTTTTGTCATCTCATACACTTTTTGACGCAAGTCGACCGCAAGTTCCGCGTTCGAATCACCAATCGTATTGTTCTGACATTTTGGGCAACGAAGCGTATTGCTCAAATCTTTAAATTGCTGCTCTTGATCGACCGTATCAAACTCATGAAATTCGATAGGCGCCGCCGTTACCGACGCAGAGATAGCGAACGTGGCGAACATTGCTACAAGTGTTTGTTTAATCATTTCGCCTCCTCCAATAACTCTTGGTACATCGGCTGAAGCGTCGATGCCCAGTTAGTCGGGTTCACGTCACCAACATGGCGGTAACGAACCACGCCGCTGGCATCAATGAGGAAGGTTTCAGGAGCGCCATATACGCCAAGGTCAAGACCTAACATACCGTTGCCATCGAACAAGCTGATTAAGTACGGGTTGCCCAGTTCTTTTAACCAACCAACCGCTTTATTGCGATCATCTTTGTAGTTAAGACCAATGATCTTAACGCCTTGATCCGCTAACTTATTCAGGTAAGAGTGCTCTGCATAACAAGTAGGACACCAAGTCGCCCACACATTAAGAAGCAGCGGCTCACCTTTAAAGATAGCTTGATCATGAAACTTACCCGGCTGTTCCAAATCCTCTAGGCCAAATTCAGGAACCTGCTTACCAATCAATACCGATTCAAGTTTAGTCGGGTCATCACCCGACTGGTTACGCATCAATTGAGTTGCAAAGATTCCAGCTAGAATCATGAACGCAATCAATGGAATGAATAAAATCTTCTTGTTCATTCGAATTAAGCCTCCTGCTCTTGAACCGACTTTTTCGTTGGCTTACGGAAACGGTAACGACGGTCACTGATAGCAATCACACCACCAATCGACATGATCAAAGAACCCGCCCAGATCCAACGTACAAATGGTTTGTAGTAAATACGTACAGCCCAAGATTTGTTGTCGTCTAAACGCTCACCCATTGCGATATAAAGGTCGCGCGTTACGCCACGATCAATCGCAGCTTCAGTCATCATAGACTTAGCTGTGGTGTAGAAACGTTTTTCAGCGTGAAGCGTGTTGATGTACTTGCCTTCTTTAGTAATTTCAAAGTCAGCGATGTAACCATCGTAGTTAGGGCCATCTTTGTCACGAACCCCTGTAAACAGGAAGCTGTATTCTTCAAGTTGGTAGCTTTCGCCTGGCGCTAAACGCACATCACGTTCGATGCTGTAGTTTTGCACCATCGCGATACCGATCACTGTTACGGCTAAACCCATGTGACCACAGATCATTGCCCAATGGCTACGAGGCAGCTTAGTTAGGCCTTTCATGAAGGTATGACGGTGTGTTGCACGCTCATGCAGCTCAAAGCCGTGCATGAAGAAGATCCAGAACGCCATCACCCAACCAGCAAAAGCAGTACCACTAAAGCGATCGGCTAGCATGGTCACCATTAGCGCACTTAAACCTAACGAGAAGATACCCGAAACTAACATTGGCTTAATAAGCTTAGACAGGTTGTCACGCTTCCAACGGATCAGTGGACCGATACCCAATAGGAACGAGAACGGGATCATTAACCAGAAGAACAACATATCAAAGAATGGTGCACCGATTGAAACCGAGCCCAGACCTAGCTGCTTATGAACAAGTGGTAACAATGTACCCACTAACACAACCACTAACGCTGCAATCAATAGGATATTGTTGCCGAGCAGTGCGTTTTCACGAGAAACCAAATCAAAGTTACCACGGACACGAACCGATGCGCCTTTAACAGCAAACAACAGCAGTGAACCACCGATAACGAATACTAGGAAACCTAAAATAAACATACCACGAGCAGGATCTGACGCGAATGCGTGAACCGATACCAAGATGCCCGAACGAACTAAGAATGTACCTAGTAAGCTTAAAGAGAATGCAGAGATAGCCAGCAATACTGTCCATGCTTTAAATGTGCCACGCTTTTCTGTTACCGCAAGCGAGTGCATCAGCGCTGTACCAGCCAACCAAGGCATGAATGAAGCGTTTTCTACTGGATCCCAGAACCACCAGCCACCCCAGCCAAGTTCGTAGTAAGCCCACCATGAACCAAGTGCGATACCTACCGTTAGGAATAACCAAGCAGCAATTGTCCAAGGACGAGACCAACGAGCCCACGCCGTATCTAGACGACCACTCATTAGAGATGCAATAGCGAAGGAGAACGCAACCGAGAAACCTACATAACCCATGTAAAGCATAGGCGGGTGAATAATCAAACCCGGGTCTTGCAGTAGTGGATTCAAGTCACGGCCATCGACAGGAAAGTAAGGCAGTGTACGTAAGAACGGGTTAGACGTTACGATAATGAACAGCAAGAAGCCGACAGTAATCAAACCCATGATAGCCAGTACGCGAGCCACTGACTCTTGAGGCATACCACGGCTAAACGTCGCTACTGCAACCGTCCAACCCGCTTGGATAAGAACCCAAAGCAGTAATGAACCTTCATGAGCACCCCAAACCGCTGTGATTCGGTAGTACCAAGGAAGTTGGCTATTCGAGTTACTTGCTACGTATTGAACCGTAAAATCATTGGTGTAGAACGCGTAGCACAAGATAAAAAACGAAATCGCTAAGAATCCGAACATACCCCATGATAGCGGTCGTGCACTATTCATTAATAATGTGTTATTTCGAGCTGCCCCATACAGCGGGAGCACACTCAATAGCAATCCCAGCCCTAGGGACAGGATCATGGCAAAGTGGCCGATCTCGGCTATCATTGAGCACTTCCTTCTTTTTGTTCTGTCGAGTACTGCATTGGCTCATGGGTTTTCTTCATTGCTTCAGCAACTTCAGAAGGCATGTACTCTTCATCGTGTTTCGCTAAGACTTCGAAAGCTTCAATTGTTGTCGCATCTTTCAGAACGCCTTGAGCAACAATACCTTGCCCTTCACGGAAAAGATCAGGAAGAATGCCATCGTATAAAATCGTTACTTTAGGACCAACATCTTTCAAGTCAAAGCTTACACGTAGTGATTCGTTGTCACGGCTTACAGAACCGACTACAACCATGCCACCAATACGCAGACGTTGGCCAACCTCAGGTTTCTTGCCGTCTTTGCCGTTAACAAGCTCAGTTGGCGTGTAGAACAGATCCATGTTCTGGTTAAGCGCATAAACCATTAATCCAACAGTTGCACTGATACCAAAAAAGATCGCTAAGACAATGCCCAGCCTCTTTTTACGTCTTGGGTTCATAGAGTGTTCTCCATATTTTTTGCTGCATCGATACGAGCTTGACGATCAATCTTAGCTTGTACTTCATTTAGTAATTGCTTACCACGACGAACGCTTAAGACCAGTAAAATGATCATCGCGAGGAATGTGATTCCAAATGCACTCCATACATATGAGGCGTAGCCACCCATGGCAAAGAAATCACTCAGAGATTCAAAATACATAATTACCTACCCTACTACGCTTTATCAGCCGCGAGTTTACGAACCCACGGACGGTGACTTTCTTTACTGATGATTTCGTTTCTAAAACGAACCATAGTCACAGCACCAAAGAAAAAGGCGAAGCCGAAGATGTTGAGAAGAAGCGGCCATAGCATGTCACTTGAAATAGAAGGCTGATCGAACTTAGTAATCGTCGCGCCTTGGTGAAGTGTATTCCACCACTCTACTGAAAAGTGAATGATAGGTAGATTGATGACACCAACGATCGCCAAAATACCTGCTGCTTTCGCTGCGGTTTTTTGGTCGTCAAACGCGTGGTGTAGTGCAATCACACCCAAGTATAGGAATAGAAGAATCAGCTCTGAGGTCAAACGTGCATCCCAAACCCACCAAGCACCCCACATTGGTTTACCCCAAACAGCACCGGTTAGCAGCGCTATGAAGGTAAAGACAGCACCAATAGGCGCCATAGCCAATGCCGCCATGTCTGATAATCTCACCTGCCATACCAAGCCGATAAATGCCGCAATTGCCATCGACATGTATACGCCCATCGACCAAATTGCAGACGGAACATGGATATAGATGATACGGAAGCTATCGCCTTGTTGGTAATCAGAAGGCGCAAATGCAAGCCCCCACACAGTACCGACTGATAGACACAATAGCGCTAGGATAGAGAACCATGGCAGAAGTTTACCAGCAAGCTGATAAGAGGTTTCTGCTTTGGCATAGGGATGGAGCCATTTCCACATGTTGTAATCTCACTCTTACTTCATATTGCTTACAGCTATCACAGCTATAATTATTATAATTTATTTGGCTTACTGTCTCTTTCAGTGACTCTATGAGTTTAAAAGCTTCAATTAGTTCACTCTGAACAAACAAAGTGGAAGTGAGCGCTTGGTTAGCTAGTTTTAATCAGATAATTAACTAGTTAACACTCACTCTCAGCGCTGCGCTTATGGCAAATGGGGTGAGCGTCATTGCGCCCATTAGCATTGCCCCTAACACAGCTAATTGTCCGTTATACGCAACGCCTAGTGCTGCCGCATCAATCGCGGATGTAGCAAATATAAGAATTGGGATATACAACGGCAAAATAAGCAGACTTAACAGCACACCGCCTTTTTGTAATCCAACCGTTAAAGCGACACCAATCGCACCAATAAAGCTTAATGCAGGCGTACCAACCAATAACGTTAAGACCACCGATAACCAAGTATCGAAATCCAAGGACAGCAGTACCGCTAACAACGGACTGATCAATATTAATGGTAACCCTGTCAATAACCAGTGCGCTATGACCTTGGACAAGACTACCAACTGCAACGGGATGGGCATCAGCATCATCTGCTCGAGCGCGCCATCTTGAAAATCATCTCGGAATAATCGTTCGAGAGAGAGTAATGCAGAAAGTAAAGCAGCAACCCAAACAATGCCCGCTGCGATACGCGCAAGTAGGTTTGGCTCAGGGCCGATACTCAATGGGAAAAGGGTGATGACAATGATAAAAAACCACAGAGGGTTAAAGATATCGGCTTGGCGACGAAATGCGATCAACAGCTCACGTCGAATGATCGTTGTCATTGAAGAAATCATATTACTCACCCAACTTTATTTTTCTTAGTTTCGGGCTATCAGCAAACATGTCTTGGTGTGTGGTTAATAACACAATGCCACCGTTGTCTGCATGCTGAGAAAAAAGAGACTCTAGAACTTTAACACCCTGCTTATCAATGGCAGTCAGCGGTTCATCTAGAATCCACAACATTTGCTTACTTAACCACAGACGAGCCAATGCTACACGGCGCTGTTGACCCGCCGAAAGTTGACCTGCAGGCACGTCTTCTCGTCCAGCAAGGCCGACTTGAGCCAAAGCATTGTAAAGTTCTTCCTTACTCGTTCCACTGCTGTGAATCGATTGATAGAAGCTCAAGTTTTCATAGGCACTAAGCTCGCGTTTTACGCCAGTTTGGTGACCAAGAAAAAGCAAATTTTGGTGATACACATCTCGACTCGTTTCAATGGACTCACCATCCCAAGAGATAGTGCCTTCATCACGATCACCTAAGCCGGTGATAATCCTAAGGAGTGTCGTTTTCCCAGTACCGTTACGACCTTCAACTTGAACCAGCTCACCGGGTTTCAATTGAAAAGACAAAGATTCAAATAGAACCCTGTCGTCACGAATAGCAGTTAAATTTGAGACTTCAAGCATAGGTAAATTTAGTCGAGTAATGAAAGGGCTATAGTAGCACACCAATATGGTGACAAAACAGGACTAGGCGTTTTCGATAGAACAAACTCCGTAAGAAACTGTTACCACCGCATCACAATTTACACATTTTCATCAACAAACAAGATACTGCCTTAGATACAAGCACTTATAAACATCGTTCTATATAGAGCTGTGAGGCATAAAAAAAGAAGCCGAAGCTTCTTTTAAGAGGAGTGCACGATAAACATCAATTACTCAATACGCAGTGAGCGCTCAATTTAACGACGTCGAGTTGGGTCTCTGCGCTTATGAGATGCATCTGGTTGTTCATCGTACGATGAAGGGTTACTTCTTAGCGAAGGAATTTTTTCCTTACCCGCGAGCTTATTCTGCAGAGACATCATCAGCTCAGCTTCAGCTTTAGGTAATTCACACTCTTCGATCAGTTCGTTTATCCCTGCACCAAGCTGAACCATTTTCGTTGCACGCGTGTACAAGCGCCCATCGGTATCAACATGTTCCAGCTCTACAATGCGTTCATTCAAGTGCTTGATTAGATCTTGCTGTTCCGTCACTTTCTGACCAAGGCCAACCACGACAGAGCGAACCTCAAGCAATTGCTTGCTCGATTTTTGAAGCTCTTTGTCCAAGTTACGAACTTGCAGGCGTGACTGATCGAGCTGCTTTTGAATCGCACGTTTTACTTTGCTAATCAAAATCACGATGAATAACGTAAAAACCCCGACTCCGGCAATCAGAGCAACAGGGCTTAAAGGAAGCGCTTCAAACATTACAGGTGAGCCATCTCATCCCATTCGTCTTCGCTTAGTAGTTTGTTTAGATCTACCAAGATAAGCAGCTTGCCATCACGATTACTAACACCTTGGATGAACTTAGCACTTTCATCAGTACCAACACTTGGAGTTGTGTCGATTTCAGAAGAACGTAGGTAAACCACTTCAGCAACGCTGTCTACTAGAATGCCAATGACTTGACGCTCAGATTCAATAACGATGATACGAGTGTTGTCTGTGATTTCACCTTGCATCAAACCAAAGCGAGAACGAGTGTCGATAACAGTAACAACGTTACCACGCAGGTTAATAATACCTAGAACGTAATCTGGAGCACCCGGTACTGGAGCAATTTCACTGTAGCGAAGTACTTCACGTACCTGCATAACATTAATGCCGTAAGTTTCTTCTTCTAGCTGGAATGTCACCCATTGAAGTACTTCATCATTGGTTGGGTCTTTTCTTACTTCAATTTCACTCATATGAGACATATTTAATCCTCTTGCCGTCGTTACCGACCACTATTATTAACTTGATGCGTTTATTGTTAGCCTAATGCTTATTACTAGCTTAATGCTTTTACATCTAGCCCTGCGTTTAGCATGGCGATCAATGCTTCAACATGAATCAAAGCACACATTTTTTCTTTTACCATACCAGCGAGCCATGGGCGTTTACCTGCCATTTCTCGCCAACGAACTTTATCTGTATTAAGAAGCTCGGTACCTTTCAGTTCAGTACCCGCAAGCCCCCATAAGCTTTCGCCAAGCATCACTATATATTGATAGTTTTCTTTGTATTCATCATTCGTTAGTTTTTCAGGCATCACCCACTTTGCGGTGTCGACCACATCTAACTGACTCTCTCGGTTTGTTTGCAAACCTAAATACCAAGCAGGCTTACCAATCAAATGGCTTAGCTCTTCAAGGCGATGAATACCACCAAGCTCATCAAGAGGAACAGCAAATGTTACCCCGTTGACATCAAAATACAGTACCTGAAAATCTTCTTTTCGAGCCGTAGTTTCCCAAGATGTAAACCGTTCAATACCGCCAGATTGAGTTTCAACCTCAACCTCGGGCTCACTGATAGATTCAATTTCTGACTCTTCAGTGTGAATTCCATCTTGCTGATCTTCGACGTTCAACGCTTCAGCTATTGGTGACTCAATTGTCGGCTCAACGGCTTGTTCAACAGCCATCGATAAATCAGGCTCAGGGAGGTTCCAATCTTGAATCTCAGGCTCTACAGAAAGCTGAACGGATTCCACCGCAGCATCAAACATTTGCATGTCTGCTTGCTGAGCGATTTTCTGCGTGTTCTGATCCATTAATTCATCAAGATTCAGTTCATCAACCACGTTCGTCGCTTCTAAGCGGCTCAGTAATTTTTGAACGTCTTCCAGATTAGGCACTTCAAATTCAGCTTCTCGCAACTCGGCATAGGTCGAGTAACTCGAATATTTTGGCTCTGGCTCTGGCTCTGGCTCTGGCTCTGGCTCTGGCTCTGGCTCTGGCTCTGGCTCTGGCTCTGGCTCTGGCTCTGGCTCTGGCTCTGGCTCTGCAGATGATGACTCATCGCTGGTCTCGTCAACAAAAAATTCGTCAGAATCCAGCATTTCATCACCTAACAGCGCAGTAAAGTAATCATCAAGTGCTTGTTCACTTGATAAACTTGATCGCGCCATTGTTGATTCTTTATTCGCGCTCATTTATCGCCAGCCTTTCGAGATAAATAAGCAGCTGTTTGTAAGCAAATACACCACGACTACCCGATGCAAAATGAGATGCTGGTAAGCGCTTTAGGCTAGCATCTCGAAACTTAGTGTCTATCGGTACAGCGGATGTCCAAACTTGATTTGGATAATCTTCTTTTAGCTGAGTTAATGTTTGCAGTGATGCTTTAGTTCGCTTGTCGTACATCGTCGGGACAATCGTCACCTTAAACGGTGTTTTGCGAGACTTCTGCATTATAGCCAAAGTGCGAATCATGCGCTCTAAGCCTTTCATTGCCAAAAACTCAGTCTGTACCGGAATCAAAATACGGTCACTGGCAGCCAATGCGTTGACCATCATCACACCCAAGATCGGCGGACAATCGATAAGCACATAGTCATAGTCGTCTTTCAAAGCGGCCAAAGCACGCTTCAAGATCAACCCCATACCGCTTCGATTTCCCATAACACGGTCTAATGTTGCCAAAGACATGTGCGCGGGAATAATATCGATACCTTCGACTTCCGTTTGTAAAATCAAAGGTCTTACTGTCGGCGCATTAAACTCACGCAACTGAAATAGATCAAACAGACTCGATTCCACCGTATCTGAGTCGTAACCCAGATAGGTGGTTAGTGATGCATGCGGGTCAGTATCAACCAACAGAACACGGTGCCCCTTCAATGCAAGTAAACCTGCCAGGGTCACGGTCGAGGTCGTTTTACCAACACCACCTTTTTGGTTTGCAACACTCCAAACAATCATTTCGATTTACCTAAGCTAACCCAACTTCAACCAAAATCCTTTCCGCAATGCGGTCTAGAGGGAGGTCTTCAGTAGAAATGCCAGCTTTTGCTACAGCTTGAGGCATACCATATACAACACAGCTATCTTCATCTTGCGCCCAGATTGTCGAGCCCGCAGTTTTTAACATACGCGAACCTTCTCGACCATCAGCGCCCATGCCGGTCAGTATCATAGACAAGACTTTGTCGCCGTAGATCTTCGCTGCAGAGCCGAAGGTTACATCCACACAAGGTTTGTAATTCATTCGGTCGCCGCCATCGATAATTCTTAAGCGAGCAGATCCTGCACGGCCGTCAACCATCATCTGTTTACCACCAGGAGCAAGATAAGCCACTCCAGGTTTCAACACATCTCCGTCCTGTGCTTCGCGAACCTCAATCTTACATAAGGTATTCAGTCGGCTAGCAAAAGCGGCAGTGAACGTTGCTGGCATATGCTGAACTAACACAATCGGATGTGGGTAGTGTGCAGGGATGCGCGTCAAAATTTTCTGTAGTGCAACAGGGCCACCAGTAGAAGTACCAATTGCAGTTAATTGATACTTTTTACCCGAAGCTCTGAATTTCGCCGTTGATGCAACCGCTGGTTTCACTGCTGAAGCTGCGGCTGAAATCGGTTGGCGCAATGGTGTTGAAGTTGTTGCCGGTGTGGCTGTAGCTCGTGGCGCAATAGGAGCACGGCGCATAAATGCACGCTTTGCTGCAATCTGAATCACACGTTGTTGAAGCAATGCGACAGCATCATCGCGGTTACGTGCGATGTCTTCAAACTTCTTAGGTAGGAAGTCTAGAGCACCAGCGTCTAACGCATCTAATGTTGCTCTCGCACCATCATGCGTTAGCGATGAAAACATTAAAATAGGCGTTGGCGACGCAGCCATGATTTCACGAACGGCGGTGATGCCGTCCATGACAGGCATTTCGATGTCCATCGTGATTACGTCAGGTCTCAGCTGTTTCGCTTTCTCAACCGCTTCTTTACCGTTTACTGCTACATCAATGACTTCTAGGCGAGCCTCTGAGTTGATGATCTCGCTAACGCGACGACGAAAAAAACTCGAATCATCAACGACTAATACTTTAATCGCCATATTTATCCTTAAATTAAATTCTTGACGCAGCTGCGTACTGCTTCAACAAGTCCGGCACATCTAGAATCAACGCAATGTGTCCATCACTTGTAATTGTCGCGCCTGCCATTCCTGGCGTGCCCTGTAGTAGTTTATCAAGTGGTTTGATAACCACTTCTTCTTGGCCAATAAGCGTATCGACAACGAAACCAACACGTTGGCTACCAAGTTGTACGATAACAACATGTCCGTGCCCTTTGCGCAATTCCACAATACCCGCTTTGGGTGCTAGCCAGTTTTGCAAGTAGAACAACGGAATAGACTTATCGCGGACGATGATGGTCAGTTGGCCATCAACCACGTTAGTGCGGCTGAGGTCTAAGTGGAAAATCTCGTTCACAGATGCCAATGGCAATGCGAATGGGTGACCTGCAACACCGACCATCAAGGTTGGTAGAATCGCTAGCGTCAATGGAACCTTGATCGTAATCTTGGTGCCTTGCCCCATCTCTGAATCGATATCAATCGAGCCATTCAGTGTGTTGATCGCTGTTTTCACAACGTCCATGCCTACACCACGACCTGAGATATCCGAGATTTTTTCTTTACTTGAGAAGCCAGGAGCAAAGATAAGATTGAAACATTCTTTGTTTGATAAACGAGATGCGGCATCTTCGTCCATCAGACCACGTTTAACCGCAATAGCACGCAACGTATCAGGGTCCATGCCGCCGCCATCATCAACGATAGCCAGTTCAATGTGGTCACCTTCTTGCGAGGCGGAAAGAATCACTTTACCCGTTTGTGATTTGCCAGCCGCAATACGGGCTTCAGGCATTTCAATACCGTGATCCACAGAGTTTCTCACTAAGTGAATCAGAGGATCGGCAAGTGCTTCAACTAAATTCTTATCAAGATCCGTTTCTTCCCCGCGCATTTCAAGAACAATGTCTTTCTTCAAACTACGAGCAAGGTCGCGGACAACTCGTGGGAAACGACCAAAAACTTTCTTGATCGGCTGCATACGAGTCTTCATTACCGCACCTTGGAGGTCTGCGGTAACAACATCTAAATTCGAGACAGCTTTTGCCATCTCTTCATCGTTACTGTTTAAGCCAAGGCTTACAAGTCGATTACGAACCAACACCAGCTCACCCACCATATTCATGATGGTATCCAGTGTTGACGTGTCGACACGAACTGTAGCGTCGGCTTGTTGTTTCTTCGCTGGCACTTTAACTTCAGCTTTCGCTGGTGCTTCTTTAACAGCGACTGGTGCAGATGGCTTAGGCTTAGGAGCGACTTGTGGAGCAGGCACTGGTGCAATAGGCTTCGCTGCAGCAGGTTTAGTTGCTGCATCTAGCTCTTCAATAGTTGGTCCATTACCTGAACCATGTAACTGGTCTAGTAGCTTCTCAAACTCTTCGTCGCTCATCAGGTCATCACCTTCAGACATCGCCGAAACGGGTGCGGAAGAAGGTGCTGGCGGAGGAGGAGGCGCTGAACCTACTGCCGTCGGGCTCTTGCCCGCACCATGCAGTTCATCTAATAACTTTTCGAATTCGTCATCCGTAATATCACCACTCTCAGCAACTGACTGAGGAGCAACAGGAGCTGGCGGCGGTGTTGATACAGAAGATGCTGTTGGTGAACCACCTTTACCATGAAGCTCATCAAGCAGACGCTCAAACTCATCTTCAGAGATATCATCCACTGAAGATGCACTAATGCTTGCGCTTTCGACGATCGGTTCAGCAGGCGCTTCAAAAGCGGGTTCAGCGATTACTGGTGCTGGGGCTTCTACTGGAGCAGCTTCATCGGTCGACTGTGGTTTACAGAGGCGGTGAAGTTCATCCAATAAAGCTTGATCAGCTGGCACTAAAGGTTCCTGATCTTGCACGGCTTGAAACTGTACATTAACTGTATCTAGAGCCTGCAGCATCGTATCCATCAAACCTGATGTTACGCTGCGCTGGCCGTTTCGTAGAATGTCGAACACATTCTCAGCACCATGACAAGTATCCACCAGCTCAGTCAATGCTAGGAAACCAGCACCACCTTTTACTGTATGGAAACCACGGAAAATAGCATTTAATAGGTCTTTGTCGTCAGGGTTATTCTCAAGCTCTACCAGTTGTTCTGATAGGAGTTCAAGGATCTCTCCTGCTTCGACTAAAAAGTCCTGAAGAATATCTTCGTCTAAATCGTAGCTCATACGTTACCTTTAAAATCCAAGACTGGATAACAAATCGTCGACTTCATCTTGAGATGCAACAGCATCTTCACGCTCTTCTGGGTTCAGAATTGGACCTTCAGGCGCAATAGATGCTTTCTTCTCTGACTCTGGAGTTGGCTCTGTTTGATTCGCACCGAATACGGTGAGAATCTCGACCAAACGTCCTTCAACCTCATTCACCAAGGTAATAACTTTGCTAATTATCTGCCCAGTTAAATCTTGGAAATCCTGAGCCATCAAGATTTCAGTCAATTGTCCACGTAGTTCAGTACTATCGCCTTCTACTTGGACAAGCAATCCATCAATGCGGTGACATAAAGCTTTAAATTGTGCCAGCTCAATGCGGCCATGCATCAGTTCATTCCATTGAGGCCTTACTTGAAGTAAACACTCGTGTAGGTTGTCTGCAATTGGCATACAACGATCGACAGCGTCCATCGTCTTATTTGCCGCAACTTCCGTTTTATCAATGACATACTGAAGGCGATCCCTTGCGTCAGGGATTTCATCATTTGCGATAACGCTGATGCGCTCATCGAAATTGAATTGAGTCAAAGAGTCATGGAGGTCGCGAGTCAAACTTCCTATTTCTTGAAGCATTGGATTGTCTTGAAGACTAAAATTGTCTTCATAAATGCTTCTAACAAGAGAATCAGCATCTTGCTGCTCATCGTTCTCAAGCAGCTCTACTAATTTTTTTGCTTGTTCTAATGAAATCATCCTGAGTTCGGCCTTACTCCGCATACTTTGTGCGCTTAGGCTATCGAGATAAACAGAGAACTTATCGGTCAGTGTTTGCCTAGAAGTGCCTAAAACTTATTGATGCTTATAAGCGATCAAAAATCTTATCAAGTTTCTCTTTCAGCGTTGCAGCAGTGAAAGGCTTCACAATGTAACCATTAACACCCGCTTGCGCTGCTTCGATGATCTGCTCACGCTTCGCTTCCGCAGTGATCATAAGCACTGGAAGGTGCTTAAGTTCTGCATCTGCGCGAATGTGTTTAAGCAGGTCAATACCTTGCATGCCTGGCATGTTCCAGTCAGTTACCACGAAATCAAATTCGCCTTTTTTCAGCATAGGTAACGCGGTTAAGCCATCGTCTGCTTCTTGAGTGTTGTTGAAACCTAAATCGCGAAGTAGGTTTTTAACAATTCGGCGCATCGTTGAAAAATCATCAACAATGAGAATTTTCATGTTTTTGTTCAAATTAGCCTCCACTGAATAGAATCAGTGTTGTTAGTCGTTCTGTGTCCAAGCACTTAACTTAGTGCGTAAACGCTGCATAGATTGGCTCAGTATTTGGCTGACACGAGATTCGCTGACACCTAGTACTTCCCCAATCTCTTTTAAATTGAGTTCTTCGTCGTAATAAAGCGAAAGCACAAGGCCTTCCCTTTCCGGAAGTTGTTTTATCGAATCGATCAAAGCTTGACGGAATGACTCATCAGCAACCCCTTGAAAGGGCGTATTATCTTGAGAGTCTTCATTCGGAGATATTACATCATCTGAGACGCCTAAATCTTCGATCCCGACAAGTCTTGAGCAATTAATATCAGTTAAAGCGTTGTGGTACTGGTCTAAACTCAGCCCCATGTGCTTTGCCACTTCGGCATCACTTGGGTCGCGATTGAGGGTACCCTCTAATTCCGCGATTGCACTGCTGATTTCTCGATTGTTTTTATGAACCGATCTCGGTACCCAGTCACCACGGCGAATGTCATCCAACATAGCTCCGCGAATCCGAATACCTGCATACGTCTCAAAGCTTGCGCCTTTGGTACCATCATAGTTTTGTTGCGCTTCAATCAAGCCAATCATGCCAGCTTGAATTAAGTCATCAACCAAGACATTAGGCGGTAATCGCCCCAACAAGTGATGAGCGATACGTTTAACCAACACAGAATACTTCTCAAAAAAAGCCTGTTGGCTATTGTGATTAGCATGTTGATCGTAAGTAAGCGCTTTATTCACCAAATGGTTCCTCTATAAATTCAGTACGATTCAGCAGCCTTTCAACAAAGAACTCCAAGTGTCCACTTGGCGTTTTTGGTATTGGCCAGGTCAATGCTTTATTAGCCAAAGAGCTGATTGCCAATGCAGCTGGAGAGCGAGGGTACGCATCTACTACGATTTTCTGTCTCTTGACTGATTGACGTACTTTATCATCTAAAGGAATACATGCTACGAGTTCGAGGCTCACATTCAAGAAGCGCTCTGTGACCAAAGTCAACTTTGCAAATAATTCTCGGCCTTCGCGGTAGCTTCTGACCATATTTGCAACAATTTTGAATCGCTGAACTTGGTGCTCTCGGCTCAAAAGCTTGATCAGTGCATATGCATCTGTGATTGAGGTAGGCTCATCACAAACCACAACAACCACGTCTTGCGCCGCTCTTGAGAAGCTAATTACCATGTCTGAAATACCCGCAGCGGTATCAACCAACAAGATATCCATCTCATCTTCAAGCGAACCAAATGCACGAATCAACCCAGCGTGTTGAGCGTGTGAAAGTTCAGTCATGCTTTGTGTGCCAGATGTCGCTGGAATAATTCTAATTCCGTGCGGCCCTTCGACAATCGCATCCTTAAGTTCACATTCGCCAGCCAACACATGACCCAGGTTTCGTTTAGAACGAATGCCCAGCATGATGTCTACGTTAGCCAGCCCTAAGTCGGCATCCAGTACCATGACTTTCTTGCCTTGGCGAGCCATACAAATAGCCATACCTAACGTCACATTCGATTTACCAACGCCTCCCTTACCACCGGTTACAGCGATAACTTTTGTGAGTGAAGGCTTGGTTAAGCGACGGAGGCCGCTAGCTTGATCGTGTATCATATTCTCATTCATATTTATCCGCCGCCTAGAGCCCTTCAGAATCGCTATTCCAGTAATGAGGTTCATTCTCTGTAGATTTTTCTAATAACTCATTAGCCTTAGCAATCATATACTTTGGCTGAGCTATGACGATATCTTCAGGAACTCGTTGACCATTTGCTATGTAAGCAACTGGTAATGCATTTTGTATTACCACACTGATGAACTCACCCAAGCTAAGGGATTCATCCAGCTTAGTCAGGATACATCCCGACAACGGGATTCTTCTAAAGTGTTCAATGGTTTCTTGTAGTACTTTGCGTTGTGCAGTTGCAGGCAACACAAGGTAACTATTGATAACGGAACCACTCTCTTGCATCAATGTGTCTAACTGCTCAGATAGGCGAACATCTCGTTGTCCCATGCCTGCAGTATCGACCAGAATCAGGCGACGATTACGTAACTGATATATTACATCGGCCAATTCACTAGAATCTTTAGCAACTCTTACAGGACAACCCATAATTCGACCATAAATCGATAACTGCTCATGTGCACCTATACGATATGTGTCCGTTGTCACTAGTGCGACGTTGTCGGCGCCATATTCCATGGCTGCGCGTGCTGCTAGCTTAGCAACCGTCGTTGTTTTACCTACGCCAGTCGGGCCCAATAAGGCCACAATACCACCGCGTTTTAAAATATCTTTTTGCGTTACCGAGATCTGGTCAGCAACCAGTGCTAACAAGGCCTTCCATGCACGTGCAGGCTTGGTATCTTCAGGGATGTAGCAAGCCATTTGATCGGCAAGTTCGGCAGATACACCCATACGCTCAAGGCGTTTGATAAGCATTGCTCTGAGCGGTTCACGACGCTCAACTTCTTGCCACATTAGCCCTGATACTTGATGCTCTAATAGACGACGAATTGAGGTCATCTCTTCACGCATCGTCTCCATTTCTGCATCTGTACCTTTCGACTGAGGGTTCTCACGACCACGATCATAACGGGTAGGATCCAAACGAGGTGCTGGACGCTCTACTCTGCGGTCTTCGGCAATCAATTTAGATAAGCCTGTTTCACGAGCAAATGCTGAATCGAGGCTCCCGTGAGTTTGTTGGTTACCGGAAGACTGCTGATTACCGGAAGATTGTTGACTGCCAAGAGACGGCTGGTTGCCGAGAGACTGACGATTACTATGCGGCTGCTGATTGCTATGTGGCTTATGACCCGTGCTGGATTGGCGATTAAGCAATGCTGACAACGAGTCTTCGTTTTCTGCACGGTGTTGTGGCTCATCATCGGCACCATGACTGTATTGCTTTAGCATATTCGCAAAGCGTTTGGTCATTGAGCGTCCACCTTCAGCACTTGCCTGTAGGCTAACCTTGTCATCGTCTAATTGACGACGCCCTGCCGGTGCTGCGGGCGCGGCCATTTGCGTATATTGGCTTTGCGCAGGCTGCTGAGGTTTATTTAATCTCTGGCTCGCTGTCGACGGGCTAGATTCGCCATCAATAGCGGCAACAATTTCCACGCCACCTGCGACCTTTTTGTTAGACATGATCACCGCTTCTGAGCCAAGTTCTTCTTTAACTTGGAGCAGTGCGGTTCGCATATCTTTTGCAAAAAATCGTTTAATTTTCAATTCGATCGTCCGTTCTAATTAGGCGGCTTAATTACCAACAGCTTGTACTATACGTATCTGCTTTTCGTCCGGTATCTCTTGGTAAGATAACACTCTCAAGCTTGGGATCGTGTTCTTCACGAACTTAGCCAGAGTTGAACGCAATACACCAGAGGTCAGTAGCACTGCTGGCTCACCTTTCAGCTCTTGCTCTTGTGTGGCATGGCTGAGTGAGGTCTGTAAACGTTCGGCTAAACCAGGTTCAATACCAGCAGATTCTCCGCCGGATGCCTGCATGGTTTGATGCAAGATTTGTTCCAGCTCTGGGATCAAGGTTATCACGGGCAACTCTGGCTCTATGCCATTGATTTCTTGAACAATTAGTCGTTTCAAAGAGATACGAACAGCCGCCGTAAGTATGTCAGGTTCTTGACTCTTACTTGAGTACTCCGACAAAGTTTGGACTATTGTTCGAATATCACGAATTGGAATGGCTTCATTCAATAGGTTCTGTAGCACTTTCACAACGACGCCAAGCTGTAATTGGTCCGGTACAAAGCCTTCTACCAGCTTAGGCGTTGAACGGCTAAGCATCTCAAGTAAGTTTTGTACTTCTTCGTGACCAATCAGTTGTGATGCGTTATTCGTTAGCTGTTGACTGAGGTGAGTGGCCAACACGGTTGATGAATCAACAACCGTGTAACCTAAGGCTTGCGCATGTTCACGCTGCTCTTCACGAATCCACACGGCTTCTAGACCAAAGGCAGGGTCAATCGTCGGCTCACCATCGATCATTCCATACACTTGGCCTGGGTTAATGGCTAATTCCATATCCGGCTTAATCTCAGCCTCACCAACCGCAACCCCCATTAAGGTGAGTCGGTAACTGTTTGGCGTCAATTCTAGGTTATCGCGGATGTGTACTGCTGGGATCAAGAAACCAAAATCTTGAGACAGCTTCTTACGCACCCCTTTAACGCGTTCAAGCAGTTCGCCACCTTGGTCTCTGTCAACTAGAGGAATCAAGCGGTAGCCAACTTCTAAGCCAATAATATCAACAGGCTGAACATCATCCCACGAAAGTTCTTTCTGAGAACCCGTCTCCCCACTCGCTTCAACCGTAGCTGGAAGGTTGGGTTGTTCAGCTTTTTTCTTGTTCTTTTTATCAATGTAATAGGCACCTGCACCTGCAACGACAGCAAGGCTCAAGAACGAGAAATGCGGCATACCCGGCACAATACCCATGATGCCAAGGATAGCGGCGGTGATCATCAAGGACTTAGGATTGTCGAACAATTGGAAGAAGAGCTGTTGCCCCATATCTTCATCAGTATTTTGACGCGTTACCATCATCGCAGCAGCGATAGAAAGCAGTAGAGACGGAATTTGAGCAACCAGACCATCACCGATAGTCAGTAGCGTGTAGATTTCGATTGCTTCACCAAAACCAAGGTCAAACTGAACCATACCAATACTCAAGCCACCAATAATGTTGATGAACAAGATCAAGATACCAGCGATCGCATCACCTTTAACAAACTTAGATGCACCGTCCATTGAACCGTAGAAATCGGCTTCTTTGGTCACTTCAAAACGTCGAGTACGAGCCTGATCTTGGTCGATCAAACCTGCATTTAAATCGGCATCGATTGCCATCTGCTTACCCGGTAAAGCATCAAGGGTAAAACGTGCACTTACTTCCGAGATACGACCCGCACCTTTGGTGACAACCATGAAGTTGATGATCATCAGGATCAAGAACACCACCAAACCAACCGCATAGTTACCACCGATAACCACGTTACCAAAGGCTTCGATAACGTTACCGGCAGCGTCACCACCCTCATGACCATGGAGCAATACCACACGTGTCGAAGCAACGTTCAAGGCCAAGCGGAGCAGAGTCGCAATCAGGAGTACGGTCGGGAATGCAGCGAAGTCTAAAGGCCTACGGGTATAAACCGAAACCAATAGCACAACCATAGACAGTGCAATATTGAAGGTGAAGAACATATCCAACAAGAAAGCTGGAATGGGCAACACCACCATAGCTAGCGTTGCAAGCACCATAACAGGCGCGCCAATCGCAGGCATGGCACGGTTAGGAATTTTAGGTAGCTTGTCCGCAAAAGGCAGGGTGAATTTCATAAATCTAGGCAGTTTCGCTATGTTGTAGCTATCTCACTAAGCAGATTGAGGCCTAGGTCTAAGCTATGTTGCTATGGGCTAATATGTTCGGAATTGATATAGCAAACACTGTACCAACATCTCACGTCAAATTATCGCCATCACCTCGGAAATAAGAGGGGTAGCTAAGTTGCTATTATCAGGGTTCATCAAGCTGAGCTCAAGCAATTGATCTAATGTCGTAAATCAGGTGGGATCGGCATATTAGAATCTTGCAGTTTTGGCCTCTCTCCACCTTTTTTTCGGTATTGCTTAAGCTGGAAAACATATGCAAGCACTTGTGCAACTGCCGCAAACAGACCGTCAGGAATTTGTTGTTCTAGCTCTGTGGTGTGATAAAGCGCCCTAGCCAATGGCGGTGCTGGAATAATATAGATGTCATTTTCTCGTGCGATTTCACGGATCTTCATCGCCATGTGATCGACACCTTTAGCAACCACAATTGGTGCCTTATCTTGATTCTGCTTATAGCGCAGCGCCACTGAAAAGTGTTCCGGGTTGGTCACAATCACATCCGCTTGAGGGACATCAGCCATCATACGTCTCTGAGCCGCTTCTCTCTGCAACATACGAATGCGCCCTTTCACTTCGGGCTTACCTTCAGTGTCTTTGAATTCGTCTTTGACTTCTTGCTTGGTCATCTTCAGCTGATCGGCGTGTTGCCAGATCTGGAATGGGATATCAATGGCGACCACGATGAGTAGAGAACAACTGATCAACAGAATGAAGTTAAGCAAAATATCTAAGGCATGGAATATATTCTGTGGGTACACATCCATACTCAACTGCATCAAATCGTGTTGAGAAGCTTGAATCAGATAAATGGCCATGCCCGATACCAAAGCCACTTTCAAGATAGATTTGAGCAGTTCAACCCAGCTTTGTAAGCCAAACATACGCTTGATACCACTCAAAGGATTGAGCTTAGATGCCTTTGGCATAGCCGCTTGCATTGAGAAATTGACCCCACCAACACCCGCAGCACCAATCACAGCAGCAACGAACAAAGTGATTAGAATCAAGAACAGTGGAAACAACAAGTTTACTAATGCGCCACCCGCTATTTCCAGTAGCTTGTTAGTATCAAAAATCTCGTCACGACTGAGTGAAAACAGGCGTTGCATAGCCTCGAACAAAGCCTTCGCCATCGATTCGCCAAACCACATTAAAGAAATCGCACCGACTATCAATACCGATGCTGACGCCAGCTCTTTTGACCTTGCAACCTGCCCTTTCTCTTTGGCCTGTTGCAAGCGTTTGGGCGTGGCGTCTTCTGTGCGTTCTTGACCGTCTGACTCTGCCATTTCAGTCTCCTAGCAATCTAACCGGATTAGACGACATATCTGTTGCTCGCCTTGTATCCAAAATAGCTCATAGTGGCTAAACAATCCGCCAAGGATGTACCAACAAAGTAACAGACCCACGAGTAGCGCAAATGCAAAACCCAAAGAAAATATGTTTAGCTGAGGTGCCGCACGTGTCATTACACCAAATGAAAGGTTAATCGTCAGCAGCGCAATAATACCCGATAACGACATCGCTAATGCTGTTTTGAACATGATTCCAAGCCACAATGCCAGCTCTCTGAAATCGACGGCGGTTAAAGAGCCACTGCCAATCGGCAAGGTTTTAAAACTGAACACCACCAATTGCAGCATTTTCAAGTGGCCATCGGTCGCCAAGAAAAACATGGTCGCCAACAGCATGAACAGTTGGCCAAGTACTGGCGTGTTCTGACCGTTCGCAGGGTCAACCATAGAGGCAAAGCCCAAACTCGATTGCATACCTAGAATCTGACCGAGCATAACAAAAGTTTGAATCAAAAACTGAGTAACGAACCCCATGGCGACACCAATCACGATTTGTTCAAATACCGTCAAGAATCCTTGGAAGGACAGCAGCTCAATCTCTTTAGGAACTGCTGGGATTGCGGGCATCACAGCAAAGGTGATCGCCAAACCTAAATACAGACGGATACGCGGCGACACAAAGCGTGCCCCTGTTACCGTCATCACCATCAGCATGGCTGAAATGCGAGTGTATGGCCAAAAATAATTGGCTAACCACTCTAATACAAGGCTCGTTGGGTATTCCATATTGGTTTAATACAGAACTTGCGGCAAGCGTTCGATGAGTTCGAAAAAAAACTCCATCATCATCTGAGTCATCCAGTGAGCAAACATCATCAACGCCAATAACGTCACGATCAAACGCGGTAGGAAACTCAATGTTTGTTCGTTGATAGACGTCGCAGCTTGGAAAACCGCTACGACTAAACCAATCAATAGGCTAGGAATAATAATGGCACATACCATTATCAGTACCATCCAAAGTGCATCTCGGAACAACTCTACGAATATTTCAGGATTCATTATTCCCCCAGCTACAAGGCAAAACTGCCGGCGAGAGTGGAGAGTATCAAGTTCCAACCATCAACAAGAACGAACAGCATCAACTTAAATGGTAACGATACAATCATCGGTGACAACATCATCATACCCATAGCCATCAATACCGAGGCGACCACCAAGTCGATGATTAAGAAAGGTAAGAACAGCATAAAGCCAATTTGGAAAGCCGTTTTCAACTCCGATGTGATAAACGCTGGAATCAGAACCGCCATAGAAACATCTTCAGGGTTATTCACTTCCGCACCCGATATCTCAACAAAGGTTTCTAGATCTTTGATTCGGGTTTGTTTGAGCATGAAAGACTTGATCGGGCCTTGAGCAACGTCGAACGCCTGTCGTGCCGATATTTGTTCATTGAGATAAGGCTGAACCGCTTGCTCATTCACTTGATTGATCACTGGTGACATGATGAAAAAGGTCAAAAATATCGCGATCCCAATAATCACTTGGTTTGAAGGCGTTTGTTGGAGACCCATTGCCTGACGCAAAATAGACATCACCACCACAATACGGGTGAACGACGTCATCAAAATTACCATTGCCGGCAAGAAGCCAAGCATGGTCATTAGGGCCAATATCTGTAAATTGATCGAGTAGTCTTCACCGCCATTGGCGTTGGTTGTCATGGTAAAGGCAGGGATGCCACCACCATTACCCGTTAAACTACCAGTCGTCATGGTTTGCGATTTAGCTTGGTCTTGTTCCATCGTGCTGATGGTAACCGACTCTGAGCCTGCTGTATTCGCTGGAATGACGGTGCCATCTTCAGCCTGTGCAAATACCGACACACTGAACACTAAAGAACAGAGGAGGATGAGCTGAACCAACAACGCTTTTACCACTCGAAAAGATCCGATTTGGCAAAGGTAAGATGAGGTAAAAAGTCCGTTACTTGTTTGCATCTTTTTTAATTAGCTGGGAAAGCTGACTTGAAAATGTACTTTTTTCCAGCATCTCCTGAGTAAGAGGTTTATCGAGCTTAGAGATCAGCTGAATCGACTGTGTGGTAATACCTACTAAGAACTGTTCATCGCCTGCTTGCACAATCGCAATACGTTCTTTAGTACCAACAGGAATTTGCCTAACAATAGCCAAACCTTGTTGATTCGACATCGCAGGCACTTGCATTCGCTTGAGTAACCAAGCAATAAATAAAATGAAGGCGATAACGAAAATTAGCGACCCAAAAGTGGTCGCTAAATCAAGAGAAGGAGGCGCGGCAAAGGCAATAGAAGGCATAGACAACAGCCCTATTCCCAATATTCCACGGGACAAGCTTGTAATTTCACGAAACAAGCCAGTCATTCCGCGAGACGAGCCCACCAATCTTTTTAGCGAAAAGCGCATTAACGTAGCTTCTTAATTCGTTCTGTTTGGCTAATTACGTCAGTCAGACGAATACCAAATTTATCGTTCACCACAACCACTTCTCCGTGAGCAATCAGAGTACCGTTAACCATCACGTCTAGTGACTCACCAGCAATTCTATCGAGCTCTACAACCGAACCTTGGTTCAATTGAAGTAAGTTACGGATACTGATCTGAGAACGGCCAACTTCCATCGAGATAGTCACTGGGATATCCATGATGGTATCCAGTTTACGACGCTCATCTTCAGAAATCGGAGACGATGAATCGGTTAGTTCATCAAGTGGTGCCGCAAGCACATCATCAACATCAATTGACGGTGCTAAAGGGTCTTCACCAAGTGCAGCAGCCCATTCGTCTGCTAGCTTTTGATCTTCACTAGGTTCCATTACCAATTCCTATACTTTTATCTATTTTGCTATTCGTCATCATCGCTGTTTTCGAGCTCAGACATTAGGTCTTTGCCTAGAAAAGCGAGATCAGTTTTGACCACACTTGGTCTTCGAATTTTTTCCGAAATCTGGACCGCGAGTTTTTCACCCGCACGTCCCATTTTCACACGATACGTTGGTAGTTCTTCTACAAACATCGTCGCGTGTTCAGGCATGTTCATGGGAATGACATCCCCTGGGCGCAGCTCCATCAGATCACGCAGAGAAATATCTTGCTCTAACAAGTTCACACGAAAGTTAACTGGTACATCCATGATTTCATCACGCAATGCCGAACTCCAACGAACGTCAGTTTCCATTTTGTCTGATTGAACACCAGCGTCCAACAATTCACGAATCGGCTCAACCATGGAATAAGGCATCACGACGTGGAAGTCACCGCCACCGCCATCCACTTCAATGTGGAATGAACTAACAACAATCACTTCTGTTGGGCTCACAATGTTCGCCATACTTGGGTTCACTTCAGAATCCAAGTATTCAAACTCAACCCCCATTACTGGAGACCAAGCTTCTTTGTAATCTTCAAAAACAATTTTCAGCAGCAGCTGGATAATTCGTCTTTCAGTCGGCGTGAATTCACGGCCTTCAATCTTGGCGTGAAATCGTCCATCGCCACCAAAAAAGTTTTCTACAAGAATAAATACAAGGCGCGCTTCCATAGTGATCAGCGCTGTGCCTTTTAATGGACGGAAGCGAACCATGTTTAAACTGGTGGGTACATACAATGTGTTTTGGTACTCACCAAACTTCATCATTTGGACACCATTGATCGACACTTCAGCCGTTTTGCGCAACATGTTAAACAAACTGATACGCAAATGACGCGCAAAGCGCTCGTTAATAAGTTCAAGGGTCGGCATTCGACCACGAACAATTCGATCTTGTGAAGAAAAGTCGAAATTAACCGCACTGTCGTTATCAGCTTCTACGCTATCTTCAACTTCTTCAACATCATCTACGCCATGTAATAGCGCGTCAATTTCGTCTTGGCTTAATAAATCGGTCACAAATTACCTACTGAATCACAAAATCAGTGAATAGCACTTTTTCAATAACAGGCTGGCCAACAGCTTGAGTCAGACTTGCTTTGATATCTTCCGTTGCCTTGTTACGCAGTTCAACTCGCCCAGTGGGTGAACGCAATTGATCGACTGTTGCCGAGGCGAACGTCGCCAAGAGCGTACTTTCCACAAGTGGCGAGTGGTAACGAGCCAGGTCTTCATTCTTACTGCCCCGAACCATCATCTGTGCTTTTATCTGAACTAGGCGATCTTTTTTATCACCTGTCACATTGAACAAAAAAGGCTGAGGGATATTAACATACATAACTGGCTCTGCAGCGACCACAGCAGTTGCTGGCTGAGACGGAGATTCAGAGGCGCTATCATCAGAGCCTAAGAAAAAGAGCAGCGCACCACCTACACCAAGCAGTAACACGACTACGGCAATAATGATGATAAGGAGCTTGCTCTTCCCTTTAGGTGCATCTTGTTCTTCTGCCATACTTTACTCTAACTTCCTGTTCTTTCGATTAACTGACGGGTTTTTCTATTAACTAACAGTACTTTCTCTTAACTGATGGCTCTTTCTATTAACCAAGCGTTCTTTCTTAGCCTGATATTAGGCATAATAACTAATTCCATCACGCTTTGATGCGACATTCAATTCAAGATTGCTGCCACTATCAAGGTTTTCATCCCCTTGGCCATCATTTGTGCGGTTAGTGCCGGATTGTTGCTCACCATTGTTGTATCTATCCTGCCCCTGACCAGAGCTCTGTTGCTGAACTGACGAATCGGCTAGTTGTAGACCTTGTTGAGCAAGCATCTCCCTCAGGCGAGGTAAGGTTTGTTCAATCACATCTCTTGCCTGTTGATTACTAACCGTAAAATGCACGTTCGCCACATCATTATTCATGGTCATGCGGATTTTCATCTGACCCAATTCTGGTGGGTCGAGGCGAATGTCCAAGTTCTTGAGGTTCTTAGACATCATCATTTGAACTTTTTCCGCGACCTGCTCATTGGCTAGCTCTTTGGTGAGCTGTAAAGGCGCTTGTTGAGCAGCTTGAATTTCAGCTCGTGTAGGTGCTGAACCAACCGTTGCTGTGCCTTGTGCGCCAGCCGCAGAAGCAATCTGCTGGGCCAAGGTCGAGTCTTTAGAATCTTCTTTAGCACCCGCTTTACCCAAACCAGACAATGCAGCGGCACCAGCGCCCGCTTTAAGAAGCGCGTCAGTCGAGCCTGCTTTTGTGGCCGCTGGCGTTGCATTCATCGCTAGGCTTTGTGCCGTTAAGCTAGGATCTAAGGCCGCTTGCTGCTGCATTGGAGCTGCATTCCCTTGTTGTAATTGTTGAGCCGCTGCCTGTTGAGCCGCATGCGCATTATTGGCGTTCAGCATTGCCGCCTTATCCGTAAGAGCATTATTTGCTGATTGAGAAGCGGCCTGCGCTGATACTTGTTGTGCAGCCGTCGCTACTGCCGTTGTTGATGCCACCGCGGCTAAGGCTTTGGCTTCATTTGAATCAGTGTTGTCCCAATCAATAGCGGCGGGTTCACCGGGAGTGCTGTTCACGTTCGGAGCTTGGCTTAGTAAAGCCGTTGCTTGCTGTTGAACATTGGTTAGCTGTTGATTCAATACTTCTAAGTTAGAGGTTGCTTGAGCCAGCGCAGCTTGCTCATCGACCGTCAACTTAGCGCCACTTTGTTGCTTTTGAACCAGACCATCGACAACAGACTGTTCTGATTCGATTTGTCCATTCAATTGCTTTAACGCTTTGGTATGGGCATCAACCTGTTTTGCAAGTTCCATATCCGCTGCTGAGAGTGCTTGACTCTGATCGGCAGCAACCGCACTGGCCGCGTTCTTTTGGCGCAACTCTCGGCTCATACTCGCTTCAATTTGTTCTGGGGTGACGCCTTTATCCATCAACTGTCGAATTTCATCATCAGTCAGCTGTGAAACACCCTTACCTCCGGTAAGTGCGGCAATTTCAGAATCGACCTCAAGACTGTTTTCTTGGTTTGCTGTATTGGTTTGTTGTACCGATTTACCCACCGTGTCAGTCGCAAGAACCCCCACAGCAGTTGCACCGACAATCTTGCCTTGTGCTTCATCAACCTTCACTTGCTGAGGCAAGCCTTTGCCGTTGTCAGGCTGATTCAGTGTTTTGTTTGCCTCGTCCAACTGACCAAGCAATTTGTTGCCTTCACTCATCGCAGCACTAGCTTGAGATGCCCCTTGAGCATTCAGCTCTGCGGATTGTGAATCAGAATCATTATTGACCAGAGCTTTCTGGGACTGGTCACCTTTGGGCTGAGCCGCAGCCAAGGTATCGTCATCAGACGGTTTCGACGAGGCTTTATCGCTCGACTGTGAATTTAGTTCAGACGTACGTTCAGTGGCGGTGTTGCTAGTAGCCGTTTTTTCAACATCCGTCGTTGCTGTAGCTTGCTTGGTTTGAGCTTCGCTAACCTCATCAGCGTTCTTAGACTCAGTTGAATCACCTTTAGTCTTTTCAGCCAATACTTCGTCTTTCGCAGAGGTCTGTTTTTCGTCTAATTTTGAGGCGCCATCAGTGTCTTTTACTGCCGCTTTACTGTCACTTTCTTCAAAGCCTAGCGCTTCTTTAAAAGACTCTAAGAACCCTTTAGAGTCTCCGGTCTCTTCTACCTTTGAAGAGGCAGAACCGGTATCCAACAACGATGACGTTTTGTTGGTAGCTGAATTTGAGGAAAGGCTAACATTCATATATACAAGCTCTATTTACTAGCTTTGCTGCCATAAATCAGACAACAAAAAGAAAGTCGGGTGCTTTTCATGCCTTTGCTGGGCATAACGCGCAATTTTATATAAAACGGAGCAAGAAACATGCCTATTAGTTCTGTTCTCACAATCTGAACGGCAACACCTGCGTCATTCAGGGCTTAGGATCACATCTTCTTTCGGCCATACATCAGTGTCGAGAACTCATCCATTTGCTTTTGTTCTCTTTGATCTTGCAGCTTTGCCTTCTCTTTCTGTTTTTTCTCCATCAACCACTCATAGGATTTACGCTTTTTACGTAGCTCCATCCAGTAGTTTTGGCAGTTGTCGACTTGGTTTTTAAAATGGTGCTCCGCCTCTCTCTGTTTAGATAATGTTTCATCTAGTTGAGTTAAGAAACGGTTCAAGTGACCATACTGACTCGCTGTGAGTCCAGCTTTTCCGCGGTCAATAAGTTGCTGACAGTAATCAAGTCGGTACTTTTCAATCTGAGCGACCTGTTCATAGTAACCTTGAAGCTCTGAATTCGCTTTGTTGAGCGCGAGTACGGCTTGGTTCTCTTGATCCTTGGCTTGATCGAGCAAAAATTCTAATGCGTTATCCATGACTAACCTTATTCACTCGTTAGCCACCCAATACATGTTTCAACATGTTGACACACATGTCATAGGGAACCGTTTCTTTCATTTTTTGCTGTAAGTACTCGTCCAACCTCGGTTTCAAGGTGAAGGCACTATCAATGGCAGGATCAGTCCCCGGTTTGTAAGCACCAATCGATACCAAATCTTGGTTTTTACGACAGATAGACAGTACTTGGCGCACCGCTTTCGACATCAATACATGTTCTTCGGTGGTGATTTGCGGCATAACACGACTGACGGATTTCTCAACATCAATCGCAGGATAATGTCCGGCATCGGCCATCTCACGCGATAAAACAATGTGACCATCAAGAATCGCTCGCGACGCATCGGCAATGGGATCTTGTAAATCATCACCTTCAGTTAAAACGGTAAAGAAAGCCGTGATAGAACCTTGTTCATCGTTGCCGTTACCCGCACGTTCCACCAGCGCAGGAAGCTTGGCGAATACTGATGGCGGATAACCTTTGGTTGCTGGCGGCTCACCCACAGATAGAGCAATTTCACGCTGAGCTTGAGCAAAACGGGTTAATGAATCCATTAATAAAAGAACATCTAAACCTTGGTCGCGGAAGTACTCAGCGACAGCCAGTGCAGTTTGGCAACCTTTCAATCGCATCAGTGGCGATGAATCCGCAGGAGCAGCGACCACCACAGATCGTTTGCGTCCATCTTCGCCAAGAATCTCTTCAATAAATTCTTTAACTTCTCGTCCACGCTCACCGATTAGACCTACCACCACTACTTGCGCGGTTGTGCCTCGAGTCATCATGCCGAGCGTGACCGACTTGCCCACACCGGAACCAGCAAATAGACCAATACGCTGACCTTTACCTACCGTCAGCAAACCGTTTATGGCCTTCAAGCCGACATCGAGTGGTTCAGAAATCGGTTTTCGAGCTAACGGGTTGATTGGCTCGGCATTAAATGAAGCGCGTTGTTCGGTATAGATGGGACCTAGCCCATCAAGTGGATTACCCACACCGTCGATCACTCGGCCGAGCAATTCCATTCCGACAGGGATGCCGCTTTCAGTGGTCACGGGGGTCACACGAGCGCCAGGTAATATCCCTGTGATTTGTTCACTCGGCATCAAAAATAAGTTATCGCCAGAGAAGCCGACGACTTCGGCTTCCATCTGACCAGACATGGTTTCTACTAAACACAGGCTGCCGATGGGTGCTTTACAGCCGGTCGCTTCAAGCGTTAAGCCAACAACGCGTACTAACTTACCGGAGGCAATTGGTCGCGATTTTAGCCCTTCGACTTTGTATTGGCTAAGACGATTTGCTAATTCAAGCATTACTCATGGCCCTGATGGCGATTTGTGCCACAGAAGTTTTGAATGACGTTTTTCACACGGTCTTCCATGCGGTAGTTAACGCTCGATTCACCCGCTTCTATTTGTACGTCACCACGATTGAGTGCCGGCTCTGCAACTAACGTCCAATTGCGGCAATCCAATTCAGTTTCGCCATACGCAGAACGAATAATCGCGACGTCTTCGGGATTAAGCTTCAATGTGATCGCATGACCTGAGATCGGCAACGACTCGACCGACTCTTTGACGGTATCTAATATAATTTGTGGGTTGGTTTGCACTTCAACATGAACCACTTCTTTGACCATGGTAAGTACCATGTCCACCAATTGCTTCTCTACCTGAGCGTTCATCAGCTCTAAAGGTTGAGCAAACTGGTTGGCTAGTCCCATAAAGATGGCAACTTGCTGCTGAATGTACTCTTGACCAGCAGTCACGCCTTCAAGCTTGCCGGCTTGGTTGCCTTCTTCGTGGCCTGCAGCAAACCCTTCTTCTTTACCTTTTTCGTAACCCTGTTTAAAGCCAGCCTCTTGGCCTTGATGAAGCCCTTCCTGATAAGCACCTTGCTTAATCAGTTCGATTTGCTCTTCAGTCAGAACAAGCTCTTCGTCTTCAATGGCTTCTTCAACCGTCGGCATCCAACTAGGATCGTAATTAAAGGCCGTTTCTTTGGCTTGTTTATTCACATCAGAGGTGTAGTCAGGCAACCCCCATTTCTGAGGTTGGGCAACCGTATTATCTTCTTCAGGGCGAAGGAAGCCGCGTTTTCTATCACCTGACATATCAGTACCTATCTATAAATGCGTCCAGCTGCATTGTAAATTCAAGCCGTTGAACGGAGTTAAACTTGGGTTCGAGATTGGATAAAGAAAAGCCCCAACAGTGTGGGGCTCTTGAGGTTTCTGTTTTAAAGGAACTCGTCGGCGCCACCAGACAGCATAATCTCGCCACTGTCTGCCATCTTCCTCGCAATACCCAATATTTCTTTTTGAGCCGCTTCCACGTCGGAGACTTTTACCGGCGGCATCGCCTCAATGTCGTCTCTCATCATATCGGCAGCTCGTTTAGACATGTTCTTGAAGATCTTCTCACGTAGACCGTCATCAGCACCTTTAAGCGCTTTTTGTAGAACGTCTTGTGGAACATCACGCAGCAGTCGTTGAACACCTTGGTCATCAACTTCAATAAGGTTTTCAAAGACAAACATAAGATCTTGAATCTGCGTTGCCATATCTTCGTCTTGATCACGGATTTGATCCATCAAGACGCCTTCCACATTATTGTCCATGTAGTTCATGATCTCAGCCGCGGCTTTCAGGCCACCAATTTTGGCAGCTTGAGCACCCGCTTGACCCGCAAACTGTTTCTCCATGATTTCATTCAATTCAGCAAGAGCCGAAGGTTGAACTTCTTCAAGGTTAGCAATACGCATCATCAGATCCAGACGAACTCTTTCTGGGAATTGAGACAGAATCTCAGCCGACTGATCAGAATCGAGGTACGACAACACAATGGTTTGAATCTGAGGGTGCTCGTTGATGATGATACTCGCCACCTGACGAGGATCCATCCACTTCAGTGAGTCCAAACCTTTCGAGCCAGTACCAAGAAGAATTTGGTCAACAAGGTTATTCGCCTTGTCTTCACCCAAGGCAGCGACCAGCGCATTACGCATGAAGTCTTCACTGCCCATACCAATGTTGGTGTACTTCTGAATATCATCTAAGAAAGCACGGTGAACCGCTCCCACTTTTTCTTGGGATAGATCAGTCGCTCGCGCCATTGCACTACCCACACGCTGAACCTGCTTTGGCTCTAGGTGACGAATAATACCAGCAGCATCTTCTTCATTTAAACTTAGCAACAAGATCGCAGCACGTTCGTCGCCTGAGATAGAATCGATATCCACGCTAGAGACATCAAGCACTTCACCGCCTTCCGTTTGTTGTGGAACTATTTCGTTAGCCATCTACCATCCAATTCTTAACTACTTGAGCTGCTAGCTCTGGTTCATTCGCTACAAGTGCACGTACTGCTTTCAGCACGTCTTCGTCTTTATGAAGGTTTGGTAAGTCGATGCTTGAACCAAATTCAAACAACTCGCCACCTTCAATATCACCACCAATTAAGCTGGTTTCGCCGTCGGCACCAATTGGCATACCATCAGGGCCGTACATTTGATCATCGTCGTCAGCTGCTGGGTTAAGCAGTTTCTTCATTGCAGGGCGAACAAGTACCAATACCACGACAATAATAACCAACGCGCTCGCAAACCAGCGTACCCAATCATTGAAGTTTGGATGCTCCCAAATTGGCACATCAGCGACAACATCCGTCACTTGTGGTGCGAACTGCATGCTTAACACATTGAGTAAATCGCCACGACTTTCATCAAAGCCGACAGTACCAATCAGTACCTGACGAATCGCATTAATTTCGCTGGCAGGGATTGGCGTATGAACCACTTCGCCCGTATCAGGGTTCAGTGATTGACGGTCTTTGATCGCTACCGATACCGTCTGACGGTTAACCGTGCCACTCTGTTTACGTTCATGGCTGATGGTTGTGTCTAGCTCAAAGTTTCGGGTTGCTTCTTTGTGAACCGAGCCTTGCCCCGTCATCGCACCGTCTTTCATCTGAGCGACATCTTGAGGAATTGAAGCATCTGCAGGGGGCTGGTTACTCAAAGCGCCAGGAATACCGGCCACAGTGTTGCCGTTGTTGTAATCTTCTAACGTGTATTCACTTCGAGTCGCTGGCGTATTCGGATCAAAACGTTTTCTCGTTTGTTCCACAGCACTAAAATCAAGCTGAATATCAACCTGAGCGGTATAGTTACCAAACCCAAGAATAGGAATTAGGATAGAGTCGATTTTTTCACGCAGCGCTTGCTCTTGATTACGCTCTAACTCATGTTCTTTACGACGCGCAGCTGACATCGGATCTTGAGAACCTGAGTTCAACAGTCGGCCATGCTGATCGGTCACCGTGATACGCGAGGTTTTCATTCCCGGAACGGCACTTGCCACCATGTCGACAACAGAGTCAACTTCTTGCTGCTTGAGGTTAGTGCCCGTTTTCAGAGTCAGGAATACGGAAGCTGAGGCTTCTTGATTGTGACGAACAAAGACACTCTGCTTTGGCAAGGCTAATAAAACCTGAGCTTTACGTACCTGTTTCATCTGCTCAATGGCTTTCGCAAGCTGTCTTTCACGACTTAATTTAAGGCGCTCTTGCTCGACACGTTGTGATACACCAAAACCCATGTCTTGCATGAGGATGTCATCACCTGCGTTTCGCTCTTGATTCAAACCCGCTCGTACCATATTAAGCTTTAATGAGTTGTACTCACTAGCCGGTACCGAGATAGTGTTACCTTCAAGAGTGTATTCGATCTTTTGTAGATCCAAGTAATCAAGCACGGGAATCAACTCTTCTGTTTCATAAGCCCCTAATGGACGCATTTCTGGCTCTTTCACCCAGAAAAACAGCATCACAATTAGCGCTACACAGATAGAAATAGATAGGACTAAGACGACCTGACGAAGTAAATCGAGATCACCGACGGCCATATCGAACTTAGAGGAACTGCGTTCACCTAGATCGGGATTTTGCCCTTCCCCATCAAGCTCCGAACCTGCAATGAGTGCATGGTCATTGCTATCGCTTACGGTTAAATCTGTTGTTTGACTATTATCTGCCACTATTTAATTACCCAACTTATACCGGCATATTCATCAGCTCTTTGTACGATTCGACCAATCTATTTCTAATTTGGATCGTCGCCTCAAAAGCCACACTAGATTTATTACGAGCAATCATCACGTCCGATAGAGACACGCTTTGGTCGCCACTATCAAAACGAGCTTGAAGATCACCTGAGGTTTTTTGTAATGAGTTCACGTTATTAATGGCCTGCGTCAGCATGTTGCCAAAATCTGCACCGACCGCTTGCCCCGTTGCAGCAGGACGCGCGCTAGCAGCTTCAACCATCATTGCCTGCATTTCGCCTTGTAAACCATCTATTCTCATCTACTACCTCAGGAGTCAAAATTATGACTATCTATTTAGCTGTATTATTGACAGAGCAATTAGCGTGCCACACATTAAATTGACTAGATATCGTAATACACTAGTCAGAAAGCTGACACTACTAGCCTATCCTCAGTTTGGGATATCTATCCCAGCATCGCGCATCTTTGCCAACTTATAACGCAATGTACGAGGACTAATGCCCAACTTTTCTGCCATTTCTTTGCGTCGGCCATTACAAGCGATCAGCGTCTCAAGAATAATCGCATACTCTTGATCTCTAAGCTCATTACCTAACCCTTCGCTGCTGGCTGCCAGTTTATTGATTGGACTCGCTTCAGCTATCGGCTTAATTTCTGGCGCTGCAACACTGTTGCCTTCAACAATTTGCTGTAGGCCACTTGCGTCTTGCCAATCGACACCTTCAAGTAAGATGTGCTCACCTGAAATATTTTCTTGCTCACTCAGAATTAGAGCGCGCTGAACGACATTATCCAGTTCACGCACATTACCCGGCCACGGATAATTGACGAGCTTACTGATGGCTTGCTCGGACAGAATAGGAACGGGCATACCAAGTTTGGTGCAATGGCGCTCAACCAAATGCTTCGCAAGCGGCTCAATATCGCCTTTACGTTCACACAGTGCTGGCCAAGTAATTGGAAATACATTCAAACGATAGTATAAATCTTCACGGAAATTCCCTTCAGAAACATACTGCTTTAGGTCGCGGTTACTGGTTGCCAAAACACGGACATCCAGTTTGATACTCTTACGGCTACCAAGACGTTCAACTTCGCGCTCTTGCAACACGCGCAGTAGTTTCGCTTGTAGGCTAAGATCCATTTCACTGATCTCATCCAACAAAATAGTACCGCCTTGAGCTTGCTCAAATTTACCAGGACAAGCTTGAATAGCACCAGTAAATGCGCCTTTATCGTAGCCAAACAGTGTTGCTTCCAACATGTTATCTGGAATCGCGGCACAGTTAATCGCAACAAACGGACCGTCTTTACGGCTCGAAGCGTTGTGAATATAGCGAGACATGACCTCTTTACCAGAACCACTTGGCCCCAAAACCATGACGTTAGCATCGGTTCTAGCCACCTTATCAGCCAACATCATTAGCTTGATGCTTTTCTCATCGGCAACGATGGCATCGCCATTATCATCCGATTTTACCGGAGCATAACGGCTCACCATATTAAGCAGTACTTCAGGCGCAAATGGCTTTGCCATATAGTCTATAGCGCCCTCTTTCATTGCGGCAACGGCGTCTTCAATGTTGGCATACGCTGTCATCAACAATACTGGTAGATTTGGCCAATGCTGCTTGATATTTCTTAGCAGTGCTAAGCCGCCCATACCTGCCATCTGCACATCAGAGACAACAATATCAACGGAGTTCGATTTCAATTTTACCAGAGCATCTTCCGCACAATCCGCTTCCAGCCATTCATAGCCAGCAAGCGCGAGAGTGTCGACAAGGGCTTCGCGTAGACCTTCATCATCTTCGACGATTAACACTTTGCTTTGAGCCATAGGATTCTCCAGTGTAAATTCAGTTAAAACGTATTAGTCTTCAGAAGAAGCGCTTCTTTCCAGCGGTAGACACATGGTAAAGCATGCGCCGTCCCCTTCTTCTGATATCAATTCCAGTCGGCCTTCATGTGCTCGACAGACCATTTGTACAACGGCTAAACCTAGACCTGTACCTTGCGAACGAGTGGTAAAGAAGGGTTCCATAATTTTACCTTGAAGCTCTTTCGGCACGCCGGGGCCACTGTCTTGCACTGATATCTTAAGCTCGCCGTTTACAGGCCTAAAAAAAACATCAATCTGCGATTCTTTACCCGCAATTTGCACTGCGTTCAAAACCAGGTTGCTCAGAGCAGAAGCTATAGCATTAGCATTGCCAAACATCTGAGTCTCTTCATCTTCTACTTCCTGGCAATAGTCAATCTGGTTCGATTTTAATGCCGCTTCAACCATAGGATGAAACTCGGTAATCAATTCAGCCACAGTAAAAGGCTTAACCACTTTGTTGTCGCCACCTTTGGCAAACAACAGCATGTCGTTCACTTGCTTCTCTAAGTCATGCAATCTATCCATAAGCTTAGATTGAAAACGTGTCTTTGTTGCCGGCGGTAAGTTTGGCGCGGCAAGGTTTGATGCATAAAGCATGGCGCTAGAAAGTGGCGTACGAACTTGATGTGCCAACGAGGCTACCATTCTGCCTAACGACGACAAGCGCTGAAGGTCACTCACGCGAGACTGTAGAAGACGAGTTTCTGTCAGGTCGGTGATCAAGATTAGCTGACCTGTAGTCGAGGCTGAAATCGCTAAACGCACTTTACGCCCGTTCTTCAATGAGATCTCATGTCCATCATCGTCTTTTGGGTCAAAGGCACTTTGAATAACCGAAAACCACTTCTCGCCCACCAGTTCCACACCTAAAATTCGGTGCGCTTCTGGGTTCGCTTCCCTTACTTCACCATGAGTATCTAACAAGATGACACCTGCTGGCATCACATCAAGTACTTGCTTATAGCGCTCAACCTGCTGTTCAACTGAATCTAGGTGTGACTGATTTTCTGATTCGTTAGATCCGTGCATGTCAAAAATTTGCCTCAAATACTAAAACAGCCTGACACGTAAAACACGCGTCAGGCTATTTGCTATATTTATCACATAGTTAAGCAAGCAACAACTCGACTATGCCCTCTCTATTCTCTCAACCAAAACGATGCTTTAACTCAACACCCGTCTTAATTTGATATCGCTGAACACGAATCTGAGCTCTATCGCTGTAGATTATACTTACGCATTTTTTCAACCAGAGTGGTTCTGCGCATTCCAAGCATGTCTGCAGCACGGGCAACAATGCCACCCTGCGCTTCCAAGGCTTGGTTGATCATGTTCACTTCCATATCCGCCAACAGCTCTTTCAAATTAACACCTTCTGGTGGTAACTCTTGAGGCGCATTCGCGTTATCGGCAAGATCATCTTGCTGGTCAAAGCTGAAATCTTCTGAGAACAAATCAGAAAGTGCATCACGTTCTTGCTCTTCTTCCGACACAAAGCGATTAAATTCAGGCTGGAATTCAGGGATATCACTGTATCTATATTTAGTGGGTAGATGGTTCACATCAACCAAGCTATTCGGATACAGGATAACCATTCGCTCAACGAGGTTCGCTAGCTCACGAACATTACCTGGCCAGTAGTGCTCCATCAAAGAATTAATAGCGCGAGCAGTGAAGCAGATAGGCATACTGCCTTCCGCTTCCATTCGAGTCATTAGCTCTTGAAGCAACAGTGGAATATCTTCTTTACGATCTTGAAGCGCTGGCATTTCAATCGGGAATACATTCAAGCGGTAATAAAGGTCTTCACGGAACGAGTCATCGTCGATCATGTCTTCAAGATTGCGGTGTGTTGCTGCAATCACACGAACGTCAGCTTTAATGGTGCTGTTGCCACCTACGCGTTCAAAACAGCGCTCTTGCAGTACACGCAACAACTTAACTTGCATTGCCATTGGCATATCGCCAATTTCATCAAGAAACAGTGTGCCACCTTCAGCCAATTCAAAGCGACCTTTTCGTGCGGTAATCGCACCAGTAAATGCGCCCTTCTCATGACCAAACAACTCACTTTCGAGTAAGTCTGGTGGAATAGCACCACAATTCACAGGCACAAAAGGCCCAGAACGGCGCTTAGAGTGATAGTGAATATTACGCGCTACGACTTCTTTACCGGTACCAGATTCACCAAGAATCAGCACGTTCGCTTCCGTAGAAGAAACTTGTTCAATTAAGTGACGTACTTCTTGAATGCCAGCACTTTGCCCTACGAGGCTGCGAAACAGCGTGTTCTTGCGTGCCGAAGACACCACTTGAACACCCTTGCGGCCTAAGAAATCTTTACAGTGCCTTAATGCATCACTTAATTGCGGGTAGTTAAGGGGAAGTTCAAGCTCGCCAACATAGTTAGTTAGCTCGTCAACCGGGTGATTGTTTTTACCAATCACCAGTAAAGGGATGTGATTGGCGTGAACAAGCTTTTCATTCAGTAATGCGTTGAAGCCTTTACCTTTAATGGTACCAATAATGCAGCCGGCCCACTGTAGTGACCAGTCAACTTTACGTGCTTGTTCAGAGCTGATTACTTCGCAGCTCTCTCCTACAAACTCTAATATTGTGCTTAAATTGTGACGATCTTGAGCGCTATCGTCGACGACAAGCAGTTTTGCCAAACCTTGCATAAGTAGGAATTATTGCCTTTATTTTGGTGCGATGCGGAAAACGGTGAGCGACGTAATCGATAAAACAGAGAAAAGTATCAATGATTATGGTCTACGTGGACAAATTTAGGAAATCAGCAACGAAAAAAGCCACTAGGCTATCTAATGGCTTCTATTTTATTTGATTAAAAAAATAAGGCAACCAAGCAATTAAGGGATATGAGATTGGTTAAAACTGCAATTTTTCTTTAAATACCTACGTCAGCAGACGTCAAGTTGTGATATTCGTTCGGAATTTGGTCCCAAGCGCTCTTAATTTCGCGGATAATATCGATAACATCATCAATAGCCTGTGGGTCATTTTTGTGATTTGCCGCAGAAATTTGCGTGATCATGAACTCATAAAGTTGATCTAGGTTTTTCGCAATATCACCACCATCGTCCATAGACAGGCAACTACGTAGGCTAATAATGATATCCAGAGCCTTACCAAGTCGCTCGCCTTTCACTGGGATGTTGCCTGCTTGCATTGCCGCTTTACCTTGAATCAAGCGCTCGATAGCACCTGCCATTAGCATTTGTACAACCTTATGCGGTGAGGCAGCTGTTAGCTGACTATCCACTGATACCTTTTTATATGCCTGTAAAGAACCGCGCATAGTAAACCTCTTTTATAAAAACTTTTTGTATTGTTGAACTGATTTAGCGCCGTGACGGTATCTGTGTAGGGTCTTACCTACTCGACTCGTCTCAGATTGCATCAATTCGACTAATTTTCTGGTTCTGGTAATGGCTTCAAACCATTCAGAACTTTGCTTAACGTCGGGGTGTGAGTCGATTATTTGAAGCACGTTTTGCAATAACTGTTCTCTGTTATCGACAAGCCGCGTTATTTCTTCAGCATTAATTTCACTAAATTCAAGCTTAGAGATAATTAATTGATCGAGTTCACAAAGCTCTTGCAGCTGACTGTTCATCTATTAGCCCAACGCATTCATCATACTGCCCAATTGGGATTGCATCTTGCTAGTCGCATCTTGCATGGCAGTAAACTTAGAATGTGTACGGTTTTCTAGGCTGTCCATACGGCGATCGAGTGCGCTTTGGTCATCAACCAAGCGGTAGTTTTGCTCGACTAAGCTCTTTTCTCTAGTACGAATCGAACCTGTGATACCTGTGATACCTTGAATCGCATCTTCCACTTTTTTGGCGAAACCGTTGTTGCCGCCAAAGAACTCACCCAACTTATCGAAGTTATTATTAAGTTGACGATCAAGCATGTCGTAGTTGATTTCTAGCGAGCCTTGCCTAGTGGTAGTGATACCAAATTCAGTCAATGACTTGAGATTATCAGGCGCGCCTTCAATACTTGATGAGAACACCCCTTTCAATCGCGAATCGGCATTACGTACAGTACTGTCGCCAGAAAGCGGCCCTTTTTGGCCAGTCGTTGGATCAACGCCCGCCAAATTCTTAGACACTTGATAAAACTGATTGTAAGAGTTAACGAAAGCTTCAATGTCTTGGCGCACACTATTACGGTCGTACTCAACACCAATTTCAGCCGGTGGCTTATCTTTTGGCGTTTTTCCTTTCACCGTAATATCGATACCTTCTACGGCATCTTCAATCACATTGTTATTACTCGAAAGCTGTGCAACGCCGTCTAGAACGACCATTGAATCTTGCCCTGCCTGAACTTCAGCCATACCGCTATAGGTATCAAAAGACTGCTGTGCCTGTTCGAGCTCAGCTTGCGCTTTATCGACTTTATCTAAAAGCTCACGCTCTTCGGGTTCTAATTTCGCACGCTCAATTTTTTTGGCTTGTTCGGCGGTCAATTCGCCTTTTTGAACTTTCTCAGCCAAATCGGCTTTTTCTTGTGAAATTTTATCTTCGATACGCGCTTGTTCAGCTTCAAGCTTTTGCTGAGCTTCTTTCGGCGTCACGTAGGAATCGGTCAGAGTACCCGAGGCAGCATTTGACCACCCCGGCACGTCAGGCGCCTTCTCTATCGCTTTTTCATCAAGCTCAAGTTCTGGTGTGTAGTAAGAATCTAAAAGAGTTCCTGAGGCTGTTTCAGTCCAACCTGGGATATTGTCTTCGGGCATCACAGACTTTGACGCAAGAGCTGCGTCTAGGGCAGCTTGACCATCGGCTGCAGCTTGTTCGCCGTAGCTAAGACTTTGAGAGTCTCCGTCAACATCTGAGGCAGAATCGGTTTGGGTTGCTGGGATAACATTGCCGTCTTCATCGAGTTTTTCACTCGCATTTGGGTCATCGTTAGCGATCGCTTCATCGATGAGTTCAACGGCTTTTCCTGCAGGGGTTAGAGCAAGAACATCTTGTGCAGCAAGGCGCGCTTTCTCAAGCGCCTTCACACGCTCTTCTAGAGTTTTGTATTCGAGTTTTTTTAGAGGATTAGCAGCATCAGACTCTACATTAATGCTGATCTGCTGATCTGAACCAGACTGGTTCGAGGCGACAATAAGTCGTGGGCCTTCGACATCATTGATAATAGATGCACGAACGCCTGGATTGCTATCTGCGCCGTTTATACTGCGAACGACATCGATAAGTTTCGATCTGTCGCCAACTTGCACATCAAAGCTGTCATCACCAAGCGAAACCTGCAGCTTACCTGGGCCAAATTTCATGTCCTCTGACAGTACATCAGAAGCCACTTTATGACTCTGGGCAAGCTGCAACACATCGATGGCATATTTGCCAGCGATCGCTTCGGTAGTCGCGGTTGCAGAGACAAGACCTTCATCGGTACTTTCAACTGTTCGCACAGCAAAAGCTTTTTCCTGACGAAAGTTTGTCATCAGGTTTTTCATCGAATCAAGGGATTCTCTGAGTCTTCCATAGGCACTAATGCTGGTATCGATTCGCGTTCGTTCATTATCAATTCGTTGCTGTTTAGGTACACGCTCCGAATCAACAATTTTGCTGACCATGGAATTGATATCCATGCCAGACGAAATCCCCATTGGGCCAAAACTCATTAAACCACCTCAATAATACGACTTAAACCTTCACCTCAAATATTCTACTATTTGAGTTTTGGGCTGCTAGGCGCCTTAGAATCTCAAGCATTTCTTCATCAGGAATCTGGCGAATAATATCACCAGTGGTGGTCTCATAAATAGTGACCACATCTCTCCCCGACTCTTCATCGACTTTAAAGGCAACACCCTTGTTGAGAGAGGAGACAAACTCGTTTACCTTCTCTACCATCTTGACTCGCTCTTCATCGTTTAACTGCTGTCTATCTTGAGCTAATTGAATCGCAGCTTCGGTAGCTTGCTCTTTCGATTTTTCTACCTTGCCATAAGATGTTGCTTCTTTCAGTCGTGAAATGTTCGACGCACTACTACCTTCATCGCTTGCAAATTTAATGCCATTAGGTGAGCCATAAGGCTGGATGTTCGATGCGTTGGATGGAATTTCCATAACACTCTCCCTCCCTCCTTTATGAGCCAAACAGTAAAACTCTACCCAGAGTAGAGTTTACCACTACTTACCAAGGTAAGTTTAGCCCAATAAGCTTAGAGCTGCTGATGGTGACTGCTTCGCTTGAGCTAGGATAGAAGTACTCGCCTGTTGCAGGATTTGAGACTTCGTCATTGCCGTTGTTTCTTTCGCGTAATCGGTATCTTTGATACGGCTCTTAGATGCATTAACGTTTTCGTTGATGTTATCTAAGTTGCTGATTGCATGATCAAAACGGTTTTGGAAAGCACCAAGAGAAGCGCGGTTACTGTCCACTGATTTTAGTGCGCCATCAATAACAGATACGGCTTCGTTCGCACCAGCAACCGAGGTTACATCGATATCGTTAACAGTAACGTCTTTAGCGGCACCGATACCTAGCTCACCAGTAAGGCTACCACCGAACTCAACATCACCTTCAACTTTTTGACTTGAAGCGAAAAGTTGCAATTTGCCGCCTTCACCAACAGACGCTTTAACATCTTCACTTTGGCCATTGATGTACGTTGCTAGCTCTTCGATATCGTTGCCTTCTTTTGCAGAAATAGACAGCTCTTGAGCTTCACCAAACTTATCGTTGTATTTGATAGTCAGATCAGAACCTGCGCCTACACGCCAAGAAGCATCTTTGCCTTCTTCTACGCCGTAGCTTTTGCCACCCATGTCTTGAGTGTCAGTACGCATGTTATTCATAGTCAGCATTACTGCTTCACCAGAATCAGCACCGATTTGGAAAGATTGGCTACCGTAAGTACCGTTAAGAAGCTTGTTACCACCAAAAGAGGTCGTTTCAGCGATACGGTTAAGTTCTGTGTTTAGAGCAGAGACTTCTTCCTGGATCGCAACACGTTCAGATTTGCTGTTTGAACCATTTGAAGATTGAAGAGAAAGGTCACGCATACGTTGCAGAATGTTGGTTGACTCATTCATTGCACCTTCAGCTGTCTGTGCAATAGAGATACCGTCATTCGCATTTTTCACAGCCATATCTAGGCCACGGCTTTGCGACGTTAAGCGGTTAGAAATTTGTAGGCCTGCAGCATCATCTTTTGCGCTATTGATTTTATAGCCAGAAGACAAACGCTCCATTGATTTTTGAGTACCTTCAGCCGCGCTATTTAGGTAGCGCTGAGCCGTCATTGCAGACACATTAGTGCTTACATTAATCGCCATAGTTGATCTCCTTTAGGCATTTTTTAATGTACTTATGTGACTCTCACCTCACACAAATACATGTCAATTTTGTTTATGCACCAGTGTCTCTCTCACCTTACATTGGTACATATCATTTCTCTCAATCCCTTTAACGGCCCCTTAATTAGAAGCTTTAATAAAAAATGTGCTTTTTTTCATATTCTTTTCAACAACAAAGAAAAGTGTGATCGGGATTCAATTAATCGAGCGACATTCGCTAAAGTTTCCATTCAGCTTGGATTAATGGGCGTGGTGTTGAATATAAAAACCAAAAAAGATCCCTGATATCTCGTTCTACTCGATTCTGGGATGACGGCCAACGACTTCGATTCAAGTAAACAATGGATGGCTACCTCTCTATAGTCGTCATTCCCTACAGTGAGGAACGAACGTGATAGGGAATCTCGCTTTTGCTCCTGCTTACCAACATTGCACTTTTCCAAATACACCTTCGCCAAATTACAGGCAATAAAAAACCCAGCCGAAGCTGGGTTTGTTTAGCGCTCATCTCTCACCACGAGCTAATTTGTGGAAGCCTAACGTTAACGTTTATGATCAACAGCGCTTATAACCAACGTGGCTTTTCAATCGATTAACCTAGTAGGCTAAGTGCCGAGTTCGGAGCTTGCTTCGCTTGAGCAAGGATCGAGCTTGAAGCTTGAGAAAGGATCTGAGACTTAGTCATCTGGGTCGTTTCTTTCGCGAAATCGGTATCTTTAATACGGCTCTTAGATGCATTAACGTTTTCGTTAATGTTGTCTAAGTTGCTGATAGCATGGTCGAAACGGTTTTGGAAAGCACCTAGCTCAGCACGGTGGCTATCTACATACTTAAGGGCCGCATCGATTACTGCAACAGATTCTTGTGCACCACCAACTGACGTTACATCAATCGTATCAACCGTTACTTCTTTACCCGCTTGCATGCCTAGTTCACCCGCAAGTGAACCAGAAAACTCAACGCTGCCTTCAACCTTGTTATTACCTGCAAACATTTGTAGGTTGCCGTCTTCAGTTACAGACGCTTTAACAGAATCTTGTTGACCATTGATGTACGTTGCTAGCTCTTCGATGTCATCGCCCGCTTTCGCAGACACATCGATTTCTTGTGCTTGACCGAAGTTATCAGTGAACGACATTTTTAGGTCGTTTGCGCCAGCTTGAACGTTCCAGTCTTTGTCTTTCGCGTTCTCAGTTTGGTAGCTTTTACCACCCATCTGAGCGTTATCAGAGCGCATGTCTTTCAGTTGAAGCATTACCGCTTCACCGTTATCCGCACCGATTTGGAATGATTTAGTACCGTGAGTACCGTTAAGCAGCTTATTGCCACCGAAAGACGTTGTTTCCGCGATACGGTTTAATTCGTCATTCAATGCTGTTACTTCTTCTTGAATCGCTACACGCTCAGATTTTGAGTTTGAGCCGTTTGAAGATTGTAGAGACAAATCACGCATACGTTGCAGGATGTTGGTTGTCTCGTTCATTGCACCTTCAGCAGTTTGTGCAATAGAGATACCGTCGTTCGCGTTACGTACAGCAACATCAAGGCCGCGGCTCTGAACGTTCAAACGGTTAGAGATTTGTAGGCCCGCAGCGTCATCTTTCGCGCTGTTGATTTTAGAGCCTGAAGCTAGACGCTCCATTGATGTTTGTTGTGCGCTGTTTGCGTTGTTTAGGTAACGTTGCGCTGTCATCGCTGAAACGTTTGTATTTACATTCACTGCCATGGTGATTTCTCCAATTGATTTTCCGGTATAGCGGTTTCCGACGTCTCGGAAAACCAAGTAGTTCTCTCAAAGTTACTTTTAATAACGGCTCAAAATCCCGAAGCTTTAGAAAAACTTTTAAAAAACCACAAATAAAATATTAATTTGATATTTATCAGTAGGTTAAATTTACTGATTTTCTAAAGCAGCTATTGAATTTAATTAGGTAAAGATCCTAATTTGTTCAAAAAACACGCTAAGCGTCGTTAAAATTGGTCAACGCTCAGAAATGATCAATCACCAAAGATCATTGATGGGCATAAAGATTATGCAATTTATCTTGCCAAGGAGAGCATTTGTAACGAAGAAAATGGGTTGAATGGAAACTTAAGGATCAGAAAACTAAAGTTAGAAACCAGTGGGGAAACGCAAAAGACAGGAAAACAAAAAAGTAAAAATAAGAAATATAGGAAACAGAGATATAAAGAACAGAAAGGAAAAAGCCCCTTTTCCTTTGAGAGAACCGGGGCTAGTTGGCAGGTCAGAGCCTGTGTGGAGATCATCGAGAAATGAACACATTTCTGACGCGCCGTTGCATTCTTACCGTAAAAATGAATAGCAGGTGAGAGATGAGAGAGCTAAACACTCATAGTAAGTATGCTTGCCAGTTTCCCTTGCTGCATGGCTCACGTCTGAACACGAGCAGCAAGTTCAACCAATAACTATTGCAATAGTGTCATTGCAGAGTTAGGCAACTGTTTTGCTTGAGCAAGTATCGAAGTACCTGCTTGTTGCAGAATTTGTGATTTGGTCATTTGCGTCGTCTCTTTCGCAAAGTCCGTATCTTTGATTCGGCTATTTGAAGCGTCTACGTTCTCTTGAACGTTTGCCAAGTTGTTAATACTGTGGCTTAGACGGTTTTGTTTCGCACCTAAATCAGCACGCTGTGAATCTACGTATTTCATTGCAGAATCAATCACGCTAATAGCATTCTGTGATCCTGCTACGCTCATCAAACTAATATCTTGAACCGATGTTGCACGACCTTCACTCTTAATACCTAGCTCAGAAGCTAAGCCACCAGAAATAGACATAGCCCCTTCAAGGTCAGGTTCAGCAACAAATAGTTGAATGCGACCATCATCGGTAACCGATGCGTTCACAAGATCAGATTGACCATTAATGTAAGTAGCAAGCTCTTCGATATCATCACCCGCTTTGGTATTAATATCTAAAACGATGTCTTCACCTGACTTTGTTTTAAATTCGAGCTTAAGATCGCGAGCTTGTGCTGGTACTTCCCAACTTTTGTCTTTACCGTTTTCAGAATCAAACGTTGTACCACCCATACGGAAATCATCAGCACGAACACTAGTAAGGCCCATAATCATCGCTTCACCAGAGCTAGAACCAATCTGGAATGATGCTTCACCAAATGAACCATTCAACAGACGACGACCACCAAACGAGGTTGTCTCTGCGATACGGTTAAGCTCATCTTGAAGTGCCGAAGACTCTTCATTGAGCGCGGTACGTTCAGCTGCGGTATTAGTTCCGTTTGATGATTGAATCGCCAGATCACGCATACGTTGTAGTACGTTGGTTGATTCATTCATCGCGCCTTCAGCGGTTTGTGCAATTGAAATACCATCATTGGCATTACGCATTGCCACGTCTAAACCACGTGATTGCGCCGTTAAACGGTTAGAGATTTGCAGACCGGCTGCATCGTCTTTCGCGCTGTTGATTTTATGCCCTGATGACAAACGTTCCATAGAGGTCGCTAAATCATTAGACGCTTTATTCAGGTAACGTTGTGCTGTCATAGCAGAAACGTTAGTGCTTACATTAATAGCCATTTTGCTCTCCTTATGAGTTCGCAAACTTTCTGCGAAGCGGCCAGCTTTACTCTCATATGGATAAGCACTGACCGTGTATTACTCGCTAAACCCTATGCAAGGTTTAAGATCTGTATAAATCATTTTATGACCAATACATATACAAGTTATATGCCAAGTTTAATACTGTTTTAATTGAATTTTAATATACATAAAATCAATCACTTAAATTAAAACTTAACTCGATTTGGTTTAACTGGCTTAGGGAACAAAAAGTACCTTCATTGACCCATTGCCGCTTTTTGCCGCTATTTTCAAACAGATGACACCCTGTATAAAAAACCGGCAAAGGTTGAAGTGATTCGCTCGTACGGCATAGCACATACGGCAAAGAATCTAACTTCAATGGTGAGTGTTAGTTCACCACTAAATACCGATTGATCATTAAATATAGTTAAACAAGGTCAGGTCTTTGGTTTTACCAAACGCTTGTTGAGAAGCTTGCAATGCTCGTGAGTTTTCATTGAACTCAATGATGGCTTTCGAGTAATCCAAATCTTCAAAGTTGCTTTTTGCTTTGGCTAAAGACAACTTAAAATCTTCATGTTGCTGTTCTTGGATATCCAGCGTATTCAATCGCGCACCGACATCCGTTCTCGCTTTGGTCAAATGAATAAACGCAGCATGGAACTCTTCGGTTGCTTGTTGCAACTTTGCCGTCGCTGATGCGTCAGACACGGATGATTCTGCAAGTTCTGCTGCATCTTGGAAGGTGTCAAATATTGAAAATGAGCTTCTTGGCTCCAAAGTAATCGAGTCGCCTTTGGTGATTTGACCTTTGATTTGAATACTCAAACCTTCATATTCAATACCTTTAGATGGTTCAAAATCTTCCACAGATACAGTACTACCATCTTTTTCTAGTTGATAAGCAAACTGACCATTTTGCATATCGACAAAAGTAATTTTGTAAGTTGAATCATCTTGAAAAGACTCATTTGTGGCTCGTTCAAGTAACAATGCAGAGGCCGGCTTCAAATCATATTGAGGCTCATAATCACCAAATGGGTTATCGATTTCCATAAACAGCTTGCTGCCCGGATCATTCATCGCCATTTCAAAACTACTTGCAACACGCATCTTGCGTTGGTAATCATCACCTGCATAGCTGACATGACCTTTATTATCTCGAAAGAAGGGTTGATTCTTCGGCTTAGTGCCAGCAAATGTGTAGTTACCTGACTCGTCTTGAGAATTAGACATATGCAAAAAATTACTCGCTAATTCTTGAATTTCACGCCTCTTTGCAAGACGATCTTCTGGTGATAACGAACCATTTACCATTTCCATCACGGTACGTTTTGCTTCATCTGCAAAATCCTCCGAATTAGAAATCATTACTTCTTGGTGCTCCAATCGATTGCGGACCAAGACAATGGCGTCACCATATTGCTTAAGCTGCTCTGACTGCTGACCAATGTTTTGCAAATAATGCGTAGCCAACGGATCATCACTTGGCGACTGCAACTTCTTACCGGAAGCAAGTTGCGCTTGATTGTGATGTACCTTATTTTCTTGACGGCGCAAGTCATTTTGTACTGACTGATAATTGTGGAAGCTAGAGATGCGATTCAACATTTATACCTTCCTATCTCAGAGCCAAAATAGTGTTAAACGTATCATTGGCTGCTTGCATGATTCGCGAAGAGGCCATATACGCTTGCTGAAATTTCATCATATTTGCCGCTTCTTCATCTAGGTTAACTCCAGACACTGAAGCGATACGTTCTTGAGCTGACTCTTTTTCCAACCTAGCGATATCACTCAGACGATTTGCCGTTGATGACTTCAGCCCCGTATTAGTATTCAAGTTGTGGTAAAGCTCTAAAATCGTAGATTCACCATCGTTCAAAACTTTTTCAGTTTGAAGATCTTGCAGTTTACGTAAGTTACCGTTGTCACCCTCTGATGGGACAAGGTTTGCCGTAAATTTATCGTTTGCCACGGCTCCAGAGGTCAACTCGAAAGTCGTGCCATTAATCGTAACCGGCCCCTCAGGTGGGTACGGCTGAGGCTGCATTAAAATATTGCCTTTCGGATCAGTCACGGCAAACTGCTCACCTTTTGGTGAAACAATCACTTCAAACTCACGCAATTGACCGGCCGCTAAGATCTTGAACCCCGCAGAGCCTTTCGCGAACGTGGTCGAGGCTTCATAACTTTGTGCGGCAATATCTCTAGGGTCTTTGGTTTCCATCTGAATCTGAGCAGCAAAGTTACGCGTTGGACGCAGTAACAGCTTCTCACCCAATTCCGGCGGGTTTCGAACTTCGACTCGCATCCCATCTAGATAAAAAGCATTACCTGCTGAATTAGTGCTGACTTTTACCGTTTCACCATCCGGCTTGGTCACGACATAGTCACTGCCGTCATACTTAAGACCATACTCGCCACCTTTCAAGGCAGAGGTGTCATCAATATATACGGCAACATCAGCCTTTGATTGGCTACCAGCCGTCACGCGTGATTTTGCCACTCGCTCAGAGTTCACATCGGTGAAAATATCTTGGCCAACGTTGCCATTGAGATCTAAACCTTGTGATTGAAGTGAGTTTACTTTCTCCGAGAAAGCCGTCGCCAAACGCCCAAGCTCATCCATGATGTCAGGAATGTGTTCGTCTCGCATATTGAGCATGGCACCGATTTTCCCATCGATATCATTACTGGTAATCGGCTTCAAAGACTTACCTTCAACAATCGCCAGTCGACGCTGATGCGTATCAGGTAAACCGTCAACTAGCTTCAGTTGACTTGCTTCACTACCAGAAACTAAGGTATGACCATTACCAATATGGACGTTAAATCCTTCCGCATTAGATCGCGGCGTTACCGTCACTTTGGTGTAGCCAGATAGCTCATTGATCAGCTTTTCGTGCTGATCTCGTAAATCATTATGAGGTCCTGGTGTTCGCATCATCAGACGCTGAACGTCACGAATCTCAACCGCAATTTGGTTAACACGTTCGATGCCGACTTCTAATTTTTTGTTGGTAGAATCAGATTGTTGACGTACCGTTTCATGAAATTCATTCAAGGTTTTAGTTAAAAGCCCAGCTTTCTCTAGCACGACCTTGCGCGCACCCACATCATTCGGGGTATCGGCGAGTGTCTTAATAGAATCAAACCACTCATTGAGGTTCTCGGGAATCTTCTTCGAAGCAGCCGATGACAACATGCCAGACAGCAGATCAAGGTTAGCTTCGGTATCGCTTTTGTTAGCGGCATTAGTTGTCGATAAGTTAAGTTCTTTAACGGCAAACTGATCCCAAGAGCGGCGAACATTTTCCACATGCACACCCATACCGTAGGTTTGCCCACCGTACTGGCGCGGGTCATTCACACCTTGAATCACAGACTGGCGGCTATAGCCCTCTGTGTTGGCGTTAGAAATGTTATGACCTGTGGTGTTGAGCTGTCTCTGAGCCGTAAGAACACTTTGTGCCCCTACATTCAGAAGATCCGACGCCATAATGCCCCCAAAAAACTTAACAAAACCAGAATGAACTGATTAACTACAACCGCATATTACTAAGATAATAGCAATATATGTGCCAATACAAATAATGGAGAGTTAAAAGACAATAATTTATTGAAATGTAAGGAGATAACTATGGATGACGCGTAAGAACTGAAGGGGCGGAGAAGAAAAGAGCCTGCCAGTAGCAAGCTCTCTATGTTGATTTATGACGCTAGTTCATCTCATCAATCTTGGCTTTAACTCGTAAAACCTTGTCTGCATAGTTAGGGTCAGTTGCGTAACCAGCCTGATGAATACCTTTAATGAAATTCTCTGAATTGCCTTGATGCTGTAGCGCCGTTTCGTATCTTGGATTTTCATTCAAGAATTTCACGTAATCATTAAAGCTATCTTCGAAATTAGAGTAAGAACGGAAAGAAGCTGACTCTTTAACGGCTGTTTTGCCATGGAACTCAAGAGTTTGGGTTGCGACCTTATCGCCCTTCCAACTTCTATCTGCTTTGATGTTAAATAGGTTATTGCTGTTACCCAAAGAGTTCTTAATCATCTTAGAGCCCCAACCTGTTTCAAGTGCCGCTTGTGCTAATAGCAGTGACGAATCAACACCGAGTGCGCTCGCCGCTTTTTCAGCGTAAGGCTTCATCGACGTAACAAACGATTCCGGCGAATCAAATGAAGCGGGTTGTTTTGCAGCGGAAGCAGATTGAACTTGAGATACTTTATTTTCTGAACGATCTGAATATTGAGGTCTCTCCAGCGAGGTATCAAAACCTTCACTGCGAACCTTATCTTCTGTCGCGTCGCTTGCTTGACCTGCGCTTAACTGAGCTACAATCATGTCCGCAAGGCCTAATGAACCTGAAGCACTCAACTCACTCGCCATTTGGTCATCTTGCATCTGACGATAAAACTGCTCGTTCTGGCTGTTCAGCATATCTGACTTAAAGCTAGAGTTCGCATCACGCATCGACTTAAACAACATCGACGTAAAAATGGATTCAAACTGTTTTGCCGCAGCGGTTAATGCTTCTTTCTCGCTGCCTTCTTCACCGTTTACTGCTTGTTGACGAAGACGATCTAGGCTGCCGATGTCGTGAATAAAGCCGATGTCATTGTTATTTTTAATCATGCTTTACTCCTTAGATAATGATCAACTGGCCTTCAATAGCACCCGCTTGTTTCAGTGCTTGAAGGATTGCCATTAAATCAGAAGGCGCTGCGCCCACTTCGTTGACTGCACGAACCAAATCATCCAGCGTTAGACCCGGTTCAAACTTGAACATCTTGCCATCGGCTTCGGTGACTTCGATATCAGAATCAGGAACCACTACGGTTTGACCACCAGAAAATGCATTCGGTTGGCTCACGTTGAGGTTTTCTTTGATTGCGACCGTCATACCACCGTGCGTTACCGCTGCCGCTTTTAAGCGAACATGTTTACCAACCACAATCGTACCAGTACGAGAGTTAACAATGATTTTTGCAGAACCCTCTGCAGGGTCGAATTCGATATTTTCGATGGCAGATAAGAAAGCGACACGTTGGCTGATTTCACGTGGCGCACGAACTTTTACTGACGTCGCGTCGACCGCTGAAGCCATTTGTGGGCCTAGGAAATTATTAACCGCGTCAGCCAAGCGCTGAGCCGTTGTAAAATCGGATTGGATTAGGTTGAAAGTGATGTAGTCACCACGGCCAAATGGAGTTGGGATTTCTTGCTCAACCGTCGCACCGCTAGATATGATGCCGACATTAGGGTTGTTACCGACGATTTTAGAGCCATCGTTACCTTGTGCACTAAAACCACTCACCACCAAGTTACCTTGAGCCACAGCATACACTTGACCGTCTAGACCTTTCAGGAAAGTCTGCAGTAAGGTACCACCACGAAGGCTTTTTGCTGATCCGATAGAAGAAACGGTCACGTCAACTTCCTGGCCCTGCTTAGAGAATGCCGGAAGTTCAGCGGTAACAATTACCGCGGCGACGTTCTTGGTTTTTGGCTTGGTGCCGGGCGGCAATTGAATGCCAAAGTTTTGCAGCATTGCGTTAAACGTTTGATCGGTAAAGGGAGTTGTCTCACCTGTCCCCGGCAAACCCGTAACCAAACCATAACCGACAAGTTGGTTACTACGAACACCCGCCACTTTTGCCACGTCTTTGATACGCGCAGCATGGGCACTGGTGGCAAGAAATAGCATGCCGAATAGTACGAGTGTTAGTTTTTTCATTGAGTGACCTGTCTGTATTGCTTTAATTTATAATAGCTTAGCTAAATATGGCCGCGTGATAGAGGCTGTCAGTATCTCGACACCCTCTCAAGCTTTACAGTGATACATTAAAGAATCGTGCCAAGAATCCAGGCTCTTGCATATCTTTCTGAACGCCAGTCCCTGAGTACTGAATTCGCGCGTTAGAAACACGGTTTGAAGCGATGGTATTTTCGAAGTCAATATCGTCTGGACGGATGGTACCGCTTAGGCGGATGTACTCATCACCCGTGTTCAGTGTCATCCACTTTTCACCACGAACCACTAGGTTACCATTGGCTAATACTTCGATAACTTCAACGGTAATGTAGCCGCTGATGCTGTTACTTTGGTTGGCTGACGCGTCACCCGCAAAGGTGTTGGTGTTGCTCAGATCATAAGAAAAGTTGTACTTGTCGATCGTCAACTCTTGACCACCAACTGCCAGCGGCTCCATTGTTGCATCATTCGACTTAGACATGTCTGCGTTGGCTTTCTTGGTCGCTCGAGTATTCTCGTCCAACGCCACGGTAATGATGTCACCAATACCACGAGGTTTTGAGTCGTCATACATGCTGCCAATGTGATTAACATTGAACAGTGAGCCCGTTGCTGCTGCGTAGTGTTCTGGTTTTTCTTTTGGATTGATTGGCGCCCATGCTGGGTCACCAGCAACTGGATCGGTTCGACCACGAAGTGTATCAATAATGCCTGAGCTCTCTTGAGCCGACTTATCACCTTCCACTGCATCAACCACTGTGGTTGCATTTTCTTCTGCCGGAGTCTCAATAGGATCCAAAACAGAACACCCCGTCATAGACATAAACAGAGCTAAACAAAAAATACGTTTCATGGCGATATACTCTCAGCAGGCAATGGTAAATAGATCAATGAGTAGAAACACGTCAATTAATTGGAAATAATCTATTAATTATCAATAATTAAACGGCTAATAAATCAGTTACAGCTGTTGGTTAACAAAGCTCATCATCTTGTCTACCGACGAGATAACTTTCGAATTCATTTCGTAGACACGTTGAGCTTCAATCATATTCACCAGCTCTTCGGTTACGTTGACGTTCGATGTTTCGAGCATCGACTGACGAATATTACCTAAGCCATCAAAGCCAGGAACACCCTCTTGCGGGTCGCCACTAGCACCGGTTGGTAAGTAAAGGTTTTGACCTACAGGCTCTAAACCACCTGGGTTTACGAAGTCAGTGATAGTGATTTGGCCAACCACGACGTTGTTTTGCTCACCACGTAGACGTACTGATACTTCACCGTCGTTACCTACCGTCACAGAGATCGCATCCTCAGGAATCACGATTTCTGGTTGCAGCGCATAACCTTGGCCTGAGGTTACGATTGCGCCGTCACCGTTCAGCGTAAACTGACCATTTCGGCTGTAGCCTGTTTCACCATCTGGCATTTCAACTTGGAAGAAACCATCGCCTTCGATCATCATATCTAAGCTGTTTGTAGTGGTTTGAGCATTACCATGAGTATGCACTTTTTGAGTTGCGACGACTTTTGAACCGGCACCCAGCATCAAACCGCTCGGTAACTCAGTATTCTGAGAAGATTGGCCACCCGGTTGGTTAATGTTCTGGTAGAACAAATCTTCAAATACCGCACGACTCTTTTTGAAACCAATGGTCGAGGCGTTGGCAAGGTTGTTCGAAATCGTTGAGATATTGGTTTGTTGTGCGTCTAAACCTGTTTTACTTACCCATAATGCTGGATGCATAGCAAATTCCTTTAAATTCTATTAGCTCATACGAAGCAGTGAATCAGACGATTTGTCCATTTCCTCTGCCGTGCTCATCATCTTGACCTGCATTTCAAACTGACGTTGTAAGTCAATTAGGCTGGTCATTTCACCTACAGCATTTACGTTACTGCCTTCGATAGCACCTTTAAGCAACGTTACCGCTGCATCGGCTTCGTATGCCTGATCTGGGTTTTTCGAACGGAATAAACCATTCGTGTCTTTAAATAAGCTTTGGTTATCTGGACGCACAAGCTTGATACGGTCGACAATCGCTAATTCTTCAGCTGGAGCGCCTTGAGGAATCACCGAAATGGTACCGTCTGTGCCGATTTCGACTTTACTGATAGGAATGGGGAGTGTGATGGGTGCGTCGTTCTCGCCTAACACCAAATGACCGCTTGCGTTAGTTAGCAAACCGTTTTGGTCAACCTTTAGGTTACCGTTACGCGTTAGTCCTTCACGGCCAGTGTTGTCCATTACCGAAATCCAACCATCACCTTGAACGGTAACATCGAGATCTCGACCAGTGGTGACCACACTACCTTGTGCGAAATTATGACCCGGACGTTCTGTCATGCTGAAAACACGAGTGGGCATGCCTTCACCGTACGCTTGCATTGAACGTGCTTGTGCTAAATCAGCACGGAAGCCCGTTGTACTTACGTTGGCAAGGTTGTTAGCACGTAGCTGCAAAGCTTGCATATTTTGCTTAGCGCCACTCATGGCAAGAAACAGTGCGCGATCCATAATTTTGCTCCAAAAATCATCTTCTGAGGCTAATAAAGCAAACACTGTGCCAATATTTTTAACTTTTATTTATCAATGATTTAAATAGAAAACAAACAGGAAAGGTGATCATCAAAGGATCATTGAGGAAGAATTGTTGCCAGTGGCATTACCGTGCGGCAATAGGGGCGGCAAATAGAAAAGCAAACAGCCATATCAAATTCAGCAACAATACCCAATTCAATAACATTGAATTGGGTATTCGCAGATGATTCAAACGCTCGAAACGATTAACGAATCTGAAGAATATTCTGTTGTAGTTGGTTGTGTACTTCTAGAGAACGAGAGTTCGCTTGGAAGTTACGTTGAGCAGAAATCAAATCAACCAGTTCTTGAGTCATATCGATGTTCGACTGCTCTAGCGAGCCGTTGTTGATACTACCAAATGAACCTTTGTTCGATTCACCCCAGATTTTAGAACCTGAGTCATTAGTAGAATCCCACTGAGTGCCGCCTTTCTTATCTAGACCTTGCTCATTGGGTACGCGAACCAAGCCTACACGACCCAGTATAACGTTTTCACCATTAGAGTAGGTACCTAGAACACTGCCGTACTCATCGAAATCAATTTTGGTTAAGAAACCAGTTGTCGCGCCATCTTCATCAAATTTAGTCAGTTCAAACGGAGCGGCAAACTGAGTTGAAGAATCGAGACCTAACTTAAGTACTTGGTTTGGATCTGCACCATTTAAGTCAATAGGAGTAGGGTTACTCCCTCCTTCAGTGACCCCCAACTCAACAGAGTTTATAGGAGCACCACTATTTAAACTTGCCAATGTACCATCATTATTAAACTTCATGGTATGGCCTACATGTGTCCCAGCAGTAGCATCACCATTTGCAATATTTAAGGCTTTTTCACCATTTTCATCTGACATGGTGTAGTACGTCTGCCAAGTGTTTGGTTGAGTCTGATCTTTGAGATAGTAAGTCGTTAACTTGTAAGACTGCCCCATAGAATCGTATACCGTCGAAGACGTTGCACGGTTATAGGTATCAGAATCTTCGAAGTTAAATGCAGCCGGGTCTTTAAGATCACCATTTGCAGGAAGGTTAACTCCTACTTCAATGTTTTCTGTCTGTTTTGGCTTACCAAACTCAGCAGGAATGTCGAGAGGCTTTGGCGCGTAAGAAAGAACTTCACCCGAGTTTGGATCAACATCGTAACCTAAAAGAAATTCATCATTCGAGGTTACCATGAAGTTGTCTTTATTTAAGTGAAAAGCTCCGTTACGCGTTAGTTCGTTGATCTCTGGCACCATGCGGTCTTTCGATACTGCAAAAAAACCTGTACCACTGACACGTAAGTCCATTGGGTTATTTGTATAAATACTTGAACCTTCGTGAAACTGTTGCGCAACTTTATTTGCTTGAGCACCACCACCAGGGGTAGTCTTTCCGTTAGTAAACAACGAGCTTGAATACACATCGCCGAACTCTGCTCGAGACTCTTTAAAGCCAAACGTGTTTGCATTCGCAATATTGTTACTGGTTGTATTCAAGTCTAATTGTGCAGCGGATAGGCCGCTCAAAGCTACATATGACATTCCAATATTCTCCTAATCTCTCTAGCTAGCATAATCACTCTTTTAAAGCGTTACGCTTTACCAACTTCTAGTACTTCAGCAAGTCGTACTGGCGATGTAAAACCAGCCAGATTGAGTAGTACGTTGCCATCACCCTTACCAAGAAGCACACTGTTCACGTTCGCATAACTGGAAACTTGGAACTCTGTGTTCTCGCCATCCAATAAACCCGACGCTTTCACGTTGTATTTACCAGCCGGTAATGGGTTACCGTCTTCGTCTTTTCCATCCCATTCAACACGTGTGTCGCCTGATGGTTTAGAGCCGATATCAAAAGTGCGAATCAATTGGCCAACTTCGTTCTCAACACGGACGATTACATTGTCCATTGCCTGAGGAAGCTTAACCATTGACGCCATACCGCCATCACCAGGTTTCACACCTGCCGCACCAGGAACCAATACATCGCGGCCAACCAAAGAGGATGCCTGTAATGCTTGGTTAGAGGTCATTGATGAATTCAAGCTTTCAAACTGTGTATTCATTTTGCCAATGCCATCTACGGTCGCAAATGAAGCCATTTGCGCAATCATCTGGTCATTGCTAACCGGCTTAAAAGGGTCTTGTTGGGCTAATTGCTTAGTCAACAAAGATAAGAAGTCTTCTTGTTTAAGATCCTGCTTACCTGTTGTTTCGTCGGGCTTTTTCGCGCCATCTTGAAGACTCTTCAGCTGGTCAACATAGGACAAGCCGCTTTGACCAACATTGTTGTTGATTCCAGCCATTTGCTACCTCCTTATCCTTATTGACCCATCTGCAGCGTACGCAGCAGCATTTGTTTACTCGAGTCAGCAACCTGCACGTTTGTTTGGTACGCGCGTGATGCCGAAATCATGTTGGCCATTTCTTCCATAACGTTCACGTTAGGCTTGTAGATATAGCCTTCGTCATTCGCTAATGGGTGATCTGGGTTGTACTCCGCGCTCAGCGGCTTATCGCTTTCCACAATACCTAATACTTTCACAGGCACAGTGTGACCACTGTTACGTGCTTTATTTAACTCAGCGCCAAACACTGCGTGGCGAGCCTTGTAAGTTTCTTCAGCAGAACTACTTACACTGTCCGCATTCGCAAGGTTGCTCGAGGTCGTATTTAGACGAACAGATTCAGCACTCATCGCAGAACCAGTCACATTGAATACATTGAATAAACTCATCTAATTATTCCCCTTTAATCGCTTTAGTTAAATTCTTGAACTTACTTCCTAGGAAGTCGAGAGAGGCTTGATGCCTAATTTGGTTTTGCATGAAAAGGTTTCTTTCCAAATCCAAATCAACCGTGTTGCCATCTCCTGTATCAGGTTGGGTAGGAATTCGATACTTCGTTTCCCCGTTCACCGTTGTTGAGGCAGAAATGTGCCGACCATCTGTACGGCTAAGACCAATGCTTGCCCCAGAACTTGCCGCTTGCAGCGATTTCTTAAAGTCTAATCCTTTTGCTTTATACCCAGGCGTGTTTGCTTGCGCGATATTGGTGGAAAGCACCTCAGCGTTACGCTCACGTACACCAACTGTGTGCTGGTGAATGCCTAAAGCATTGTCAAAAGAAATAGCCATGTAAACCTCAACTCAAGAACTGACTGTTATGAGATAACCAAAGCAATATATATACCAACTTTTAAAACAAAGCGGGCTATCAATACTTTTACAGGTTACTCGTGGGTAAACTTGCAATATACAAGCCAAAAAATAGAGTAAATTGGAATGTCACTCTGACTTAAAGATATAGCTTTAGCGGAAAAAAGAAAACCCAGCACTTGGCTGGGTTTTGGAATTAGGCAATAACGTTGCACCTAGTACTGGTGCCACTCATTACTTTAATTTGTAGATGATGCCTGGATTACAGCGAACCATTTCAAAACGATCCGTTAAGCCTGTTAACGATTCAGACGCACCCAATAATAGATAACCACCAGGATTCAAGCTGTTTGCCATCTGGTTAAGTACCTTTGATTTCATATCAGGTGAGAAGTAAATCAGCACGTTACGACAAAAGATGATGTCGAACTTACCTAACAATGCATAGCTGTCCATCAGGTTCTGAGGGCGGAAATTCACCATGCGCTTAACGTTATCTTTCACTTTCATACGGCCATCGCCCGCATCTTCAAAGAAAGTACGACGACGCTCAGGAGAAAGTCCACGTCCCAATGCAAGGTTGTCGTACGCGCCAATGCGGCACATATCCAACATGCTTGCTGAGATGTCAGTTGCGGTAATCGATACATTTGGCAACATACCTGGCTTACGAGCTTGAGTCTCAAGAATCGTCATTGCCATTGAGTATGCTTCTTGGCCTGAAGAGCTTGCCGCAGACCAAATCTTAATAGGACGTTTATTTGCCGCTATTTCCGGTAGAAGTTTATCCGCAAGCACAGCAAACGGGTAAGTATCACGGAACCAAAGTGTCTCGTTCGTCGTCATGGCATCGACTGCAGCCACGCGCAGCTCACGGTTTCGACCTGTTACTACATCTCTCAACAAATCAGACAACGAAGCTAACTTAAACTTCGTTACTAATGGGCTTAGACGGCTGCGCACTAAGTACTGTTTGCTGTCACCTAATACAATGCCACATTGAGATTCTAAGAAACGGCTGAAATCGCGATACTCTTGATCACTTATTGTTATAGCAGTCATTAATGTCTCTTTTAGTTAGTTAACGCAGCTTTTACCGCTGCACCAAGCTCATCGGGGTTGAACTTCGCGATGAAGGAGTTAGCTCCTACACGCTCAACCATGGCTTGGTTAAATACACCACTCAATGATGAGTGTAAAATTACGTATAGATCTTTAAGTTCGGCGTGACGACGAATCTCAGCAGTTAGCGTATAGCCATCCATTTCTGGCATTTCGATATCTGAAATCACCAATGAAATCTGATCGTAAATACTGCCTTCTGATGACATCTCCACCAGCTTCTCATAGGCTTCTTTACCATCTTTCACCGAAATAACTTCAAAACCAATCGACTCAATCGCACGCTGAACCTGCTTACGAGCAACGGTTGAATCATCAGCAATCAAGATACGACGAACCAATTCTTTACCTTGTTCTACTTCTGCGATTTCTTCAGCAATTTTGCTGTCCATTGTTTCATCAACAGGTGAAATCTCCGCTAGAATTTTTTCTACATCAAGAATTTCTACCAGCTCATTATCAATGTTGGTGACTGCAGTCAGGTAGTGGGCTTTGCCTGCACCATCTGGCGGCGGAAGAATCGACTCCCAGTGCATGTTAATAATGCGTTCTACTGAACTGACCAAGAAACCTTGAATGGTTCGGTTAAACTCAGAAATAACCACAAAACACTTTTCAACATCCGTTGTAGGACGGCCACCAATCGCTAAGCTCAAATCGATTACAGAGATCGTTTGGCCACGAATGTGTGCTACACCTTTAACCAGTGGGTTCAAGTTTGGCATTTTTGTCAGTTTAGGGCACTGAAGTACTTCTTTTACTTTAAAAACATTAATGCCGTAACGCTGACGCCCCATTAGGCGAAAGGTTAGTAATTCTAATCGGTTTTGACCGACGAGTTGCGTACGCTGATTCACTGAATCAAGAATACCCGTCATGAGCTCATCTCCATATCAAACTTTTTTGGATAAAAAGTGTTAGTCTACTGCAGGCTACGAACCACTAGAGAAACGGAATGATATATCATAAAACAAATCTGCCGCTTTTTTCCATAGCAATGTGTAGAGCTACTTTTAAAACTGTCGCTAAGTTTATCGGCATTTTATCAATATTGTTTAGTTTTTTTGTACAAGCTGCGACTCCAGAGCAAATTGAAATGATTCAGTCTGCGGCGGAACAGCACATCCTAGAGACAGTTGAGCAGCCACAAGGCGGCGAACTCTTTGTTAACTCAGCAAATGTGGACTCTAGAATCAAAGCAACAGATTGCCCTATCCCTCTAGATACCAGCGCCTCAACCACCAGTAATACCCGCAGTAGCATTACGGTTTTAGTGCAATGTGTTCCTGATGGGTGGCGAGTTTACGTGCCGGTACGTATTTCAATGTCAGTACCACTAGTCACAACAACACGCTCACTAGCAAGAGGAGAAATCGTTGGTCAATACGATGTCACCACCGCTATGATTTCGCTTAACAAGTTTCGTCGCCAAGGTTTCACCGCACCCCAACAAGTGATCGGCGCCAAGGTAAAAAAGAACCTGAGGCCAGGTGACGTTGTCGAAAGAGGCGATATCTGTGTCGTATGCCGAAACGAGAAGGTTATCATACAGGCAGTAAAAGGTGGCATGACCATTACCACCAAAGGGACTGCGCTTACGGATGGCTCAATGGGTGATCAAGTAAGGGTGAAAAATGATAAATCACAGCGTATAATTGAAGGTATTGTTACCAGCATGTCTGAAGTCACGGTTTACTTTTAACTCTTTACTTCTAAATTGACGGTATCGTTAGTTATTTTGCTCTCAACTGTAACGCCAAAATATAACGGCTGCAGTATTTTGTCCCTTTTCGACTATTGAGCTAAAAATTGCTAAAGTATTCGAACCCTTGGTCGATATGGACTGTACAGGTTCCCATTTTTGAAAAAAAAGGCTTAACTATGGCAGGCATTGATAATATTCGTTCAGGGCAAACCCTAACGACCACTAACCGACCAGCAGTACGCTCTGATTCTAGCTCTGAGGCATCACGTTCTGATGTATCAACTAAATCACCAGCAAGCAAAGACGCGGTTTCACTAAGCCAACAAGGCAAAGCGATTGGTCAGCTCCATCAAGACATGGCTGCGCAACCAAGCTTTGACTCTGTAAAAGTTGCTGCGATCAAAGAAGCGATTGCGAACGGTTCATACACTGTCGATCCAGAGAAACTGGCTGACAACATGATCAAGTTCGAAGATGAATTAAAAGGCCTTTAAGAAAACACTAACTTTTCATTGAAGTTATTGTCTTAAAGTACACGAGGTTATGAATAGGTTTACGTTATGGCGGCACTAGCAGATTTAGTGAATTTTCAACTTCAAAATGCCAAAGCCTTATCTGAATTACTAAGTTCAGAGAAAATCGCTATTACGAGCCGACAATCAAACGATATTGAGCGAATCGCCAAAGAAAAAGTGGTCCTTGTTGAACAGCTAAGATCAACCGATCAACGAATTGCTACCCATACCAATATCTCAGAATTGACCGAGAACCCTGAACTTGCTCAGCTAGTCTCAACCATAAAGTCCATTGTGCACGACTGCCACCAAGCGAACCTAGTCAATGGCGAAGCCTTGAATCGAGCACACCTCAGTTTCAAAAAACTCAGTAATATGATGCAGCAAAGCCATGGTAAAATTGGTATGACTTACAATGCCGGTGGCCAAACGCATACGATTTCTACGCTGGGAACCAATGTAAAAGCCTAATTGGGCTAATCTTCTTCGCACAACACCCTTCTTGCTTGTATCTGTATCTGTATCTGTATCTCAGCCTACCCTTCTCGCTACACCGTCAAAGTCTCTCTAAACCTATAAATGCCCCTAATAAACGATAAACACAAAAAAGCGGCAAGTATTTTCATACTTGCCGCTTTTACATTCACTGTCGTTATTTATTGCCGCCCTGCCATCTGGAAAGCGAGAGCAACTTATACAACTCGTCGGTCATATGACTTAAATGGTCATAAAGACTAGAACAGCGTTTGTTGTCTCTTCTCTGGCACAGCTTGAACTTCACCGTAATCGCGCAACTGCTCCATCTTACGAATATCGAGCTGAAGTTCGGTCACGTAACTATCGCCAACAGGGTAACTGCGCACCACTTCAGCACCACGAATCACGCCATCGACAGCACCTGTCGTTCGCTCAGTACCTAATCGCTGATCTGACAGTTCAGCTCGGCCACTCACTCGCATACCATACACTTGCTCGGCAAGCTCACGGTAGGCATCAATTTTAGATGCTCTCATGGCACGGATACGTTTCTCTTCGTCATTACGGCCTGATTGCTCACTGATACTTGCGTAACCAACGGCAACTAAGAAGTCGTCTGGCCTCATACTTTGCAATGGCTGGCAGCCAACAAGCAGTAAGGCAGCAACAACAAATATTAACTTCTTCATCTCGAACTCCTAAGGGCGAAGAATAACGGTATAAGGCTGAGTCATCGTTGGATCAGAACGAATAATGACACCATCTTGAGTTCGAATGCTGTTCAGAGTATCTAGATCTCGACCAATACGATCCGCTGGCAAAAAGCCTTGCGCGGAAGCAACCACAATGCGCGTTTGCATGCCAACAACACGAGCATTTACTAACACACCGCCTTCTTGGCGAAGCATAGTGCCTGTTAGTACGTACTGTACATCTTGCTCTTGAGCTAAGTCTTTCCAATCGCGGCTTAACGCAAAGTCACCTTGGTGAGTCACTTGAATAGAACCTGTTGTTTTGAAATCAACCACCTTGAAGCCACGACGCTGAAACTGATGAATAAAACCTTCTGATACCGAGTTTCCTAACCAGTTCGTTGTGTCCATGTGTTGCAGGTCAACAAACGAAGTAATCGCTATCGGAGTTCTTGCTGAGATACTCGTATTCGAAATGATCAGATCTTCGGTCATACTTTCCACGAAAAAGTCCATGGTATGACGAGGGCTATCCATCAACATAAACTGACTACCTGAATACTCAGACTTGCCGTTATAGATTGGCGAATAAGCACATGAGGTCAATAACATGACACTCATTACTACGAGCCATTTTTTCATTATCTTATCTCCAGATAGTTTTAGTGCTCCCTGTTCCAATATGTTCTCACCATTATTCTTTTCAATGGATTACAATGTTGGAACAGTCTTTGCTTTTCATTAATGGTTCGGATTAAGAAAAACGCACTTAAGTCAGCTTCAAGCTTATAGTTATTTGTTAAGCAATATTTATACCCAACTGGTAACGAATAGATGAAAAAAATAATTTCTTACTTATTTTCAATAAGTTCACTGATAACCATAAGCTTCAGTGCTCATGCCTCTTGGTATGAAGTTACCGGTACCGCAGCCATCGTATCGTCAGAGGAAACGGCAAGGGTCCATGCTCTGGAAGACGCGGTATATAAAGCAATCCAGTTCTCAGGTGCTGATATTGGTAGTATCTCCAACCTCACGCCCTATCTCGACGCAAACAAGAAAGAGTTTCAATTTACCAATCATGAAGTGCGCTACATCTTGGTAGAAAAAGAGAAAAAACGCAGTGGCAATATAATGGTCACTGCAAGGATCGACATCTATCCTTCGGCAAATGCTTGCCATGAGAGCCAATATAAGAAGACATTTTTGGTCGGCAACATTGATGTGACTTCCCCACAACAAGCTGTAATGGGCAGAATCTATAATATTGGTGATGATTTTAGCCATGTCGTTGACCGACAACTGGCCCAAGAATCTCGAAGCTTTGTGTCTGTTGGCACAACCAATTACGATATCGACAAACGTCGACCTGAAGTAATCAAAATGATCGCACAAGACACAGGAGCACAGTACATTATCGGCGGTGATATCACCGATTTAACTGCTACCATTGAATCCAAGCTTCTAAAAGACGACATTATAAACCGCCAGTTTGCCTTAGAAATGCAAGTCTTCGATGGCAAAACAGGTCATCAGGTTTATAACCGTAGCTACCGTGAAGTGGCAAAATGGCCTTTTGCTAAGACCAGTGAGGTTGATACGCGCAGTGCTCGTTTTTGGGCATCAACCTACGGCAGTATGATGCTTCGCGTCAGCCGCAATATTATGTTGGACTTGGAATCAGAAGTATCATGTAAAATCACGCTTCCAGAAGTGGCAGCAGTATTTGGCAACACTGTGACCATTGATTTAGGTCGAATGCATGGCGTTCAACAAGGTGACAAACTGCAACTGTGGCACACCGGTTCGTTTATCGACCAACGAGGCTTGCCACGTAATAAGGTCTCTCAAAGCGATATCACACTGACGGTTTCTCGCGTGTATGAAAATGAAGCCGAGCTCACGATTGATCAACCTAGCCTTGCTGGAAGCATTCAAATTGGTGATGTAATGCAGAAAATCATGTAGTTAGCGACAAGCTCACTTCATAGTTTCGAATAAAGCCTTAGCACTTTTGTTAAGGCTTTATTTTTTTCATGATGATTAGTTTCGGTTTTAACGTATTTGTCGTAACCTTATTAATAACATAATCATCATTTAGCAAACTATGAGCCAGAATAATCTAATTGGTGCGACCGGTTATCGATTTATATCGAAAGGCCAAACCGCTTTTAAAATCCACATCCATACTCCTGAAGATACGGTGTTACATCGTTCTGTCGGTTTTGTTCGTATGGGTGAAGACAAAGCACTAAAGAAAACCATCAAGTTAAGAGATGAGCTTGGCAGAAAGCTCTGGGGAAAGTTTTGGCCAAAAGTCCTTAGAGAGCCCTATCTGATGACACGTTTACCGCACAGTTTAGAACCTAAAATAGTATTCAAACCAAACCCTACTCAGACAGATCCTGAACATCGAGATGAATGTTACATCGCTAAGTGGCGCGTATTCTCTGAAAGTGGTGAATACAAATACAGAACCAAAGTATGCTCTATACGCAAACACGGTCGACTCGCGGCCTACAGCCAAACCAAACGAGCGCTGCTTGAAGCTCACAAAGATGTGATTGAGCTGCTTATCTTTATGGGACGACTGAACAGCATCGACCTGAAGTAGTGCCAACCTCAGTTAAGCGAATTAGCTAAGAATCAGCTCCCCATATCTATCAGATACAAAAACAGCCGCATTGCGGCTGTTTTGATTTATAGGCTATGTCATTGTGGTGCTTTAGTATGTTGCTAAACCCTAAATCGACCACCTAGCTTCGGCATATCTCTGCCAGTGTCGTCAATCGACGCTTTGACTCTTTCACATAAGGGTTACTTTGATCCCATGCGTAACCAGCCAAAATAGAACACACCATTTGCTTAATCTTCGGGTTGGGGTCTTGATAGAAAATCACATCCTGCAAGGTACCTGAGTACCAGCCCTCGACATAGGTTCGAAAGGTGTTTACTCCGGTCATCAATGGATCTGCATAATCACGATCCCAATCAACACTTTCACCGTTGAGCTGCTTTTCCACGCACTCAACCGCAAACTGAGCTGACTTCATCGCAATTGTCACACCTGATGAAAACACAGGATCAAGGAACTCACCGGCATTGCCCAATAGCGCATATTTGTCTGTTGCAAGGTGTTTTACGTTGGCAGAATAGCCACCGATTTCACCGGCAGGGTCTGGATACTTTGCATTCGCCAATATTTCAGCCAAACCCGGCTCTTCCGTTGCCAGTTGCTTAATCGCGGCAATCTTGTCTTCTGGGTATGATTCAAAGAACTTAGGCTCCCCGACAATACCAAACGAAGACACACCGTTACTAAACGGGATCAACCAATACCAAACATCAGGGTTGGTTGGGTGCACCGAGATCAGAATTTTGTTGCGGTCATATTCAAGGTCGGTATCAACCTCTGAAATATGGTCGTTAATGTGCGTGAAAATAGCTTTGCGTGGAGGAAGCGATGATGGCTCTTCCAAATCAAGCATCTTCGGTAACACGCGACCAAAGCCACTGCCATCCAGCACATACTGAGCCTCTAGCTGATAGCGTTCTCCATCAAGCACTTGTACGTCTAAAATGGTGCTGTCTTCAGTGAAGTTAATGCCCATCAACTCATGTTGATAATCAATGGCAACACCTTGCGCCTCGGCAGTGTCTGCTAACACCTTGTCAAAGGCGCCTCGTTGAACCTGAAACGTGGTTCCCGGCCCAGCAGAGAACTTATCTTCAAAATTAAACGCGGTGTACACGCCATTTTTACGAAAAGCGGCACCATCTTTAAATTGGAAGTTAGCGTCAGCCACCGCTTCGCTCATGCCAGCTTGTTCAATCACTTCCATGCAAGCAGGTAGTAAGCTTTCACCAATCGAAAAGCGCGGGAAAAGGCTCTTTTCAATCACTCGAACATCGATGCCTTTTTTATGAAGCAAAGACGCAGCAATAGACCCTGATGGCCCAGCTCCGATGATCACTACTTGAGTTGACAGTTTTTTCATTAATTTAAGCCATGTTTGTTATTTTTTATTGCGCGCCAGCTTTCAGTTCAAGAAGCGTATGACCAAGGCCGATATCGTCGGTACGGGTCACCACTTCAAAGCCAGCTTCTTCAACGATCTCTAAGAAATCTTCACTGCGATAAAAACGGCTGTTGCCGTTGGCCAAGCAGGTAAAGTAGAGAGACGTGGCGTTTAAGCTATAAGAAGCCGCATCGTATTTCTGTGCATCCCAAAACAGTTCAAGGATATAGACCGTCGCCTCTTCTGACATATGAGAGCGAACACGCTTTAATATGCTCAGAATTTCCATTGGCGAGAAGCAATCAAGGAACTGGCTCATCCACCACACATCCGCGCCTGTAGGCAACGCTTGTTGTTTGTCGAGCATGTTGGCTGGGAATGGCGTCACTCGGTCTTGATGGCCATGTTGTGTCGCGTTTGCCATTGCCATTTCTAGTTGCTGTGGCAAGTCGACAATTGTTATCTCAACATCTGAGTCGTGGTTGCAGCACTGCATTGCCCACTTACCCGTGTTGCCACCAATATCCACCAGCGATTTAGGTTTCTTGCTGAAGACTTTCTCAAGCAAAACAGGGAACGAACGATCTGAATAGAAGTGATCAAACTTGAACCAGCTCTCTTTTGCTTTTTCTGGCAATTGAGACAAACCTTGGTAAATAGTTTCCCAGTCACCCAGTTCCTTCAGGCCGGCAGGTGTACCTTCTTCAATCGCTTCCGTTAAATGCATCATCGCGGCGTAGCAAACATCAGCCGTGAAATCCATGTTCGCGTTGGTCATGCCATCGTGCAGAAGGTAGAAGCCAAGGTTAGCCATTTTATAGTTAGGTTTGTCCCAAGTAACAATATGAGCACTTAACGCCATATCGAGGAGAACTTTCACGCCGTACTCGGATACACCGGTGATTTCAGAGAGCATCTCTGCTGGCAAACCATCGTTACACGCATCATCTAAGGCTTTTAAAATACCTAAATCACGAAGTGTACGAGCAGTATGAAAAACAATCGGAGCGAAAGACAGCTTTTGCGCTTCTGTTTTTGCTTCTAATGCATTGAATGGATCTAATTTATATTCCGACACGAAAAACCTAACTTTAAAATAATAGAGGGTTACTCAGCAGCCATTTTTGCAAGCTTACGTTTAATATCAACGTTTAAGTTATTAACCCAGCGGTTGTAATTACGGTGTATTTCACCATCGTCATACTTCAAATTCTCTGATTCAACGTAAAGAATAGAGTAAAACTTGTCACTATAAGGAATTTCAACCACAGCATGGTGTGAACGAACATACAGTTCCGCACGGATCACGCCAGGCTTTATTTCTGAAACCAACCAGCCTCGATTCTCAGCGGACTCATAAATAGCTGATTTCACCTGTTTGCTTTGAAGATTAAGTGCAACTGGAGTATCCTCAACGTTCATTACAGGCTGGACACGTCCACACCCTGCAAGAACGAATATGAATAACATTGAAACGGCTATTTTTAGTAATTTCATTTAGATTCCTTATCTGTGTTTATTTATAAGCACGCGTAGTATTTAGTTAGACCCAAAGCAAATCAATACTCTATGTCAAATCAATCCCAATTAATGTCGTTTAATATTGAGAAATGGTCTGCAAACTCTGCGGGGCTCAATTCTGATGCCGAATGGCAAACATGGAGCAAGAATTTAGATTGGCCACAAGATGGCTCAACTGAATTTAAAGCTATCCCGCCGATGATGCGCCGCCGAATGAGCCTGCAAAGCAAGCTTGCCGTCCAAACCGCGTTAACGCTATTAAAAGACACCTCGATTGATTATCTGGTTTTTGCCAGCCGACACGGTGAGCTACACCGAACTGCCACATTGATTCAGTCGATACTCGAAGGTGACGATGCCTCTCCAATGGCGTTCTCGCAGTCGGTACATAATACCGCAGCGGGCCTAACCACCATTGCCGCGAAAGCACCGATTCCACTGACCTCAATCGCCGCGGGGCAAGATACTTTCCATAACGCTCTGATTGAAGCTTATCTTTACCTTCACCAATACCCATCGCATCGTGTCTTAGTCATCGACTTTGACCAACCGCTGCCTGAGCTTTATCAACAATACGAAACTCAGCACTATGCCGACTATGCTCTGGGTTTAGTGATCACAGCAGGTAATGAATACTCAATTTCGAGAACAGCCACTAGTAGCCCCATAGCTAGCGACAGGTCAACGGCTGATTTGCCACAAGGTCTACAAACACTACAACATATTCTACTGGGTACGCAGCGTTGGGCGATTGCAGGCAAGCACCAAACTTGGTCGTGGGTAAACAACGCCAAAACTGGAACTCAAGAATGAGTAAGGTCGATCAATATTGGCGAGTATTCGCGACAGGGCTTTGCTTCTCCATCTTTGGTCTAGGAGGCTTAGTTCTCAGCTTCTTGATCTTGCCGTCGATCGCACTCACCACATCTAACACCATTAAAAAAGAGCTTAAGGCTCAACGACTGATTCGTTTTTCATTCAATGCCTTTTGCCAAATCATGAAGTTCACAGGCGCAATTGATTACAGAATTGATGGCGCCGAATTGCTACGTGAAGATCGTAATTGCATCATCGTTGCCAACCATCCGAGCTTAATCGACTATGTGCTAATCGCCTCTCAACTTCCTCAATGTGATTGCCTCGTCAAAGCGGCAATATGGGAAAACCCGTTTATGAAGAGGATTGTTAAAGCGGCAGGTTACATACCCAATCAAGCACCTGACGATCTTTTAGAACGCTGTGAAGAACGTTTCTCTCGTGGCAATGTACTACTGGTTTTTCCCGAAGGGACTCGCACAACACCAGGAATTGAACCATCATTACAACGTGGTGCGGCGCAAATTGCTACTCGAACACAAACCGATTTACGCGTGATTCATATTACGGTTTCTCCGACATTCTTAACGAAAGAGAAAAAATGGTATCAAGTTCCTGCTACGAAACCCTTTTTTCATATTGCGGTGAAAGGTAAAATAGAAGTCGCACCATTTATTGAGAATTCGAACAACTTAACTTCGGCAGCAAGACGCCTTAATCATCATCTTGCATATACTATTTTCCCTTCCGAAGAAAACATTTAGATAATCAATAAACAGCAGGTGATATCGGCATTTCGAAAATACATCGCATAATGTAGAATCGCCCCATTGAAGCAGCATTTAGATAAAGCATTAAGTAGGCCAAAGTGGAAACATTACACAACGAACTGAAACAACTAATCATCGACGCGTTAAACCTTGAAGATATGAGCATTGATGAAATTGAAACAGAAGCTCCACTATTTGGTGATGGACTGGGACTAGATTCTATCGATGCACTTGAGCTTGGTCTTGCTATCAAGAAAAAGTACAACATTATCATCGATGCCGACGATTCAAACACTCGCCAGCACTTTGCCTCGGTTGAAAACCTAGCGAATTACATCTCATCTCAAACGAACAACTAGACAGATCTTTATGACACAAGCTAACCAACAAGAAGTATACAACCAGGTTAAAGATGCGCTGATTGAGCTGTTTGAGCTTGATGCTGAAGATATCACTCCTGAAGCACACCTTTATCTCGACCTAGACCTAGACAGCATTGATGCTGTCGATTTGGTCGTTCATCTACAGAACGTAACAGGTAAGAAGATCAAACCTGAAGAGTTCAAAGCAGTACGCACCGTTAATGACGTTGTAGAGTCTGTGGTTGAACTTTTGAAGGACGCATAATGCGTCCTCTGCTGACTTTATTGTCGGCAATCATACTTTTCACTTATCCAATAGCGGTTTACTTTGGACTCAACAAGTTTGGTCTACAAACCGTTGGTATCGTCTTGGCCGTTATCTTTGCTGTCCGCATTTTCTCTGGCGGGCAGGCTAAAATAAAAGAGCTAAAACACTTAGCTTGGATCAGCGGAAGTGCCGGAATTGTTCTGCTAGCACTAGGATTAACCTTCAAGCAGCATGGTTGGTTAACCTATTATCCCGTCATCGTTAATGTTTGTATGTTGGCTGTATTTGCTTCAAGCCTATGGCAACCTCAAACGATTATCGAGCGCCTTGCTCGCCTCCAAGAGCCTGAACTTCCGCAAAGTGGCGTTGATTACACGCGAAAAGTCACCAAGGTTTGGTGTCTGTTCTTCGTTATCAATGGCTCAATCGCGCTTTACACTTGCTTCCAACCGCTTGAAATCTGGACCTTATACAATGGCCTAATCAGCTATTTGTTTGCCGGGTTACTCTTTGCGGGTGAGTGGGTAGTTAGACAGCGCATTCGTCAGAGTTAAATTGTTATGACCCAAACCGTCTCTTACACTTCCTTGTCTGCGCTTCTCAGCCAGAACAGATCGCCAGATTCTATTGTCTGCTTTGACGACAATAGCGAGATTACGTGGCAAACATTTAACGACGACTTATCTCGACTCGTAGACCTTTTATCTCCATCCCCTTTTCAACGAGTCGCGATTTGTACCCAAGACAGCTACCTATTTTCTGTGGCCTTTTTGGCATGTACGGTAACCAACAAACACATCATCTTACCGGGTAACTATCAACCTTGCGCACTTGCCGAGTTGAGTGAACATTTTGACAGTCTGCTAGTCGATGATGCGATTGGTGCAGTGGAAATAAGTGAAGTTTGCAATATCCGAACCTTATTAGACACCGAAAAACAAGAGCCTCTAGCCGATAATCTTCCCGCCATTTATTTAGCAGAAATCCACTTGACCCTATTTACTTCAGGCTCAAGTGGCACGCCAAAGGCAATCAATAAAACACTAGAACACCTAGATATTGAGATTGCTCAGTTAGATAAAAACTGGGGCAAGTTGCTTAAAGGGAACCGTATCCACAGTACGGTCTCACACCAACATATCTATGGTCTGTTATTTCGAATCTTATGGCCGCTTTGTTCTGGCGTTCCGTTTGCTCGACACAATCTCGAATACCCTGAGCAGATCCTGTCTCACGCTAACAAACAGAGCGTGCTGATCAGCAGCCCTGCGCTACTCAAACGATTAAAACACGAGACAAAGTCTGCACAGCTAGCTGGTGTGTTCTCTTCTGGTGGCCCTTTACCCACCGAATCGGCTCACCAGTCACGAAACCTGCTTGGTCATCTACCTATCGAGGTATTTGGCAGCACAGAAACCGGTGGCATCGCATTTCGTCAGCAAGAGAGCGCTCAAACGCCTTGGCAGCTTTTTGACTGTATTGAGGCTAGTCTCAACAGTGAGAATTGCATTAAGTTATTGTCGCCGTACATCGACAAAAACAACTGGTATCAAACCGCCGATGAGTGCGAAATGGTTTCGGATAATCAATTTATATTGAAAGGCCGAACCGACCGAGTGATCAAGATAGAAGAGAAACGAGTATCACTGGTAGAAGTGGAAAAACGATTAGAACAACTACCCTGGATAACCGAATGCGTGGTAATTCCGTTTGAAGAACCTGAGCGCTTAATCTTAGCTTCAGTTTTAGTATTATCAGAGGAAGGCCAAGCAACTCTCGCCACCATGAGTAAAGGTAAATTCTGGTTGATGCTGCGTTCAGAACTTAGAAAGTGGTTAGAACCGATCGCTATCCCAAGAAAGTATCGTATTGTTGATGAGATTCCACTCAACAGCCAAGGTAAGCGATTAACGTCTCACATCGAACAGCTAATAAAATCATAGAAACCGCTGATCGTATTTTACACTGAGACTGTCTTTTTATATTTTTGTCAGAACACCCATTTTCAGCCCAAGGATTCTAAGCACGCGCTATGGATAAGAGAAAACCAAACGTAATTGCTGTTGACACTGCAGAGAAAGAATCGACCCTGACACTCCAAATTACTGGAGACATCACCGATTTTAAGGGGCACTTCAAGAGCTTTCCTATTCTTCCTGGCGTTACACAGATTGATTGGGCACTTCACTACGCAGTTCAAGAGCTAGGTGTCCCTGGTTACTTTAAAGGCATGGAGGTCATCAAATTCCAAGAGCCTATCTTGCCTGACTCAACTATCCAGCTTTCACTGAAATGGGAAGCCGATAAAGATAAATTAATCTTCAGTTACACATCGAACAACGGCGAACAAACCCACTCTTCAGGAAAAATGAAGCTGGGAGAGAAAAGTGAATAGCGCTCCTGCCGAGGCTGCTTATCAACAAACGCAAAAAGAAAGTAGCTACAACGCTTGCTTCCTAATCCCGTGCTTTAACCACGGTGCCACCATGCCAACTGTGGTCTCATCACTTTTTAAGTTCGAACTGCCGATTATTATTGTTGATGATGGCAGTGAACTCGCGACCAAACAGTTTCTGACTCCACTTGCCGATAGCCCAAGCGTAACTCTGGTGACACTTGAGCAGAACCAAGGTAAAGGTGGTGCAGTAAAGGCTGGCATCAAGCGAGCGCAAGAGCTCGGCTTTAGCCACACCATCCAAATTGATGCAGACGGCCAACACGACTTAGATGCTCTGCCCGCATTAATCCAAGCGTCACAAGCTAAGCCACAACGCCTGATATCAGGTCAGCCTGTATATGACGAGAGCGTGCCTAAGGCAAGGCTCTACGGACGCTACGCGACACACATCTGGGTATGGATAGAAACCCTCTCTCTATCGATTAAAGACAGCATGTGTGGCTTTAGAGCGTATCCAATCGATAAGACGCAAACCGTACTGAATAAATACGATGTTGGGTCTCGAATGGACTTCGATATCGAGATACTGGTTCGCCTGTATTGGGAAGGCTGCGACATCGACTTTATTGAGACGCGAGTCATCTATCCTGAAAACGGCATATCTCATTTCGATGCGCTGTGGGATAACGTGAAAATCAGCTGGATGCACACGAGACTGTTTTTCGGCATGCTGCCGAGAGCACCAAAATTGATTGCTCGTCATTTCAAATCAGATTCCGCCGAGAGCTTATCTGCTGCCGAGAGTTTATCTGCAGCTAAGAGTTTGCCAGCTGAAAATAGCCAAGGTTCCTCGGCAGATTCAAAACAGGTACATTCAAAACAGATAAATTCAAAACAGAAAGGTTCAGAGCAACCACACTGGTCGCGCACTCAAGAACGCGGAACAGTACTTGGCATCAAACTGTTATTGGCCGTTTACACCTTGTTAGGCCGAGGCGTATTTAATCTGATTTTGCGCGGTGTGATGCGTTACTACCATCTAACGGGCAAACGTGCACGAAACGCCTCAGAACAGTACCTATTTCAGCTTAAGGCATACGCTGAGCAACAAAACATTGAGTTGCCGACTGAATTAACCAGCTATAACCACCTGCTCTCATTTGGCCATACAATGCTAGACAAGTTAGCCGCGTGGAAAGGTGATTTCTCAGCCGATAACCTCACCATACATGGTCAAGAGCAATTTGAGAGCATGGTCGCCAACCAACAAGGTGTGCTAATTCTGGGTTCTCACCTTGGCAATATCGAACTGTGCCGAGCTTTGGGTCGCAGACACTCGAACATCAAAATCAATGCGCTGGTTTTCACCGAACACGCTGAGCGTTTTAATTCGGTAATGAAAGCGGTCAACCCGCAGTCTGATTTAAACCTAATCCAAGTGACCTCAATGGGGCCAGATACCGCTATCTTGTTGCAGCAGAAACTGGAACAAGGCGAGTGGATTGTGATTGTGGGCGATAGAACCTCCACCAGCAAAGAAAGTCGCTCGGTATGGGCTGAGTTCTTGGGTAAAGAAGCCCCCTTTCCTCAAGGGCCATTTATGTTAGCCTCTATACTTAAAGCGCCCGTGTTTCTATTGTTTGGTCTACGTGATGACACTCAATCAAAACCGCACTTTAATGTTTATTTCGAGCATTTTAGCGACAAGATCGAGCTACCAAGAAAGACTCGCGAACAATCTTTACAGCAAGTCGTGCAAAAATACGCAAACCGACTTCAGCACTACACACTGAAAGCACCGCTTCAGTGGTACAACTTTTTTAACTTTTGGACATTGAGCAACCAGCACCATGACGAAAAAGAATCCAAATAGCATCACTTTTGGTGCCGAACGCCTCACTATCGAGGACGTTGTCGCTATCTCACAAGGCGCAAAAGCCTCGATGAACTCAAGTGAAGCATTCACATCAAAAATCGACCGTGGTGTCGCTTTTTTAGAACGCCTATTGAAAGAAGAAGGCGTGATCTATGGTGTGACAACAGGCTACGGTGACTCATGTACCGTTGCGATCCCGCCGAACCTTGTCGATGAATTACCACTGCATTTAACGCGTTTTCACGGCTGTGGTTTAGGCGAAATTTTGTCTCACGAACAAGCGCGCGCAGTGTTAGCAACACGTCTTTGTTCGTTGTCACAAGGTGTGTCTGGTGTGACTCACGATCTGCTCAACCAAATCGTTACCCTGATCAACCAAGATATCTCACCGCGTATTCCTCAAGAAGGCTCTGTCGGTGCCAGTGGCGATCTAACGCCTTTGTCTTATTTGGCAGCAACACTGATTGGCGAGCGCGATGTTATCTATAAAGGCGAAGTTCGCCCAACCAGTGATGTCTACAAAGAACTAGGCATTAACCCTATCAAGCTTAAGCCCAAAGAAGGCCTAGCGTTGATGAATGGCACGTCAGTGATGACAGCTTTGGCTTGTATCGCCTACAAACGCGCTGAATACCTAACTCAACTGTCGACTAAGATCACGGCAATGGTGTCTGTGGGTATGCAAGGTAATGACTTCCACTTCGATGAAGCACTGTTTGCAGTGAAGCCTCACCCTGGCCAACAACAAATTGCAGCGTGGTTACGCGACGACCTTCAAGCAGAACGCCCACCTCGCAACAGTGACCGACTGCAAGATCGTTACTCATTGCGCTGTGCTCCACACGTTATCGGTGTCGTTCAAGACTCTTTGCCTTGGCTTCGCCAAATGATTGAGAACGAGCTCAACAGCGCTAACGATAACCCAATTATCGATGGCGACAACGAGCGCGTACTGCACGGTGGACACTTCTATGGCGGCCATATTGCCATGGCGATGGATACGTTAAAAACAGCAGTAGCCAACCTTGCGGATCTGCTTGATCGCCAAATGGCACAGTTGATGGATTACAAGTTCAACAACGGACTGCCATTTAACCTAACAGGCGCAGAAGGCGAACGTAAGCCAATCAACCACGGCTTCAAGGCAGTACAGATCGGTGTTTCAGCTTGGACGGCAGAAGCACTGAAACACACCATGCCAGCGAGCGTGTTCTCTCGTTCTACTGAATGTCACAACCAAGATAAAGTCAGCATGGGTACCATTGCTGCTCGTGATTGTTTACGCGTTCTAGAGCTAACGGAACAAGTGGCAGCAGCATCACTTCTGGCGGGTACACAAGCACTTGAACTTCGTAAACGTCACAATGAGCTTGATGAGCACCACATGAGTGAAAACCTAAAGCACATTCGCGACGAAGTACTCAAAGAATTTGAGTTTATTGTTGAAGATCGACCGCTTGAAGGCGATCTACGCCACTTCATTGCTCGTATTCAAAGTCAGCACTGGTCACTTTACTCATAGAGTAGTTAACCTCATAAAGTAGCTAACTTCATAAAGTAGCCAACCCTTTACGCAATATTGTTGAGAGCGATTTATGTCTGAAATCCTTCATCCATTACAATCTGAGGTCACTCTAGTTACCTCATTCCAAGATGCCGACCCGATGGGCGTGATCTATCACGGCAACTACTTCCGGTTTTTTGAAGAAGTAAGGCGCATCATGATGGATAAGATTGAGTACAACTATCATGAGATGAAGGATTCCGGCTACATGTGGCCAATCATCGACACGCGCGTAAAGTACATTAAAGCGATCCCTTTTAATCATCAGATCAAGGTATCAGCTAAGCTGACCGAGTGGGAAAATCGCTTGCGTGTTGACTACGAGATTCACGATGCCAACACTGGAGCTCGTATGACGCGAGCTCATACCATGCAGGTTGCGGTGACCATTGAAGAACAAGAAATGTGTTTTGCTTCGCCGAAAATATTTACCGATAAAATCGATCATTGGCACCAATTTGGCTGTTTGCCACAATCAAACACCACTCAATCAAATAATCCGCTATCCGATCAATCTCAAGCAACTAACACACAGCAGCAGGTGAAACATGAGTCTGTTTAATCACGGACGTAAGCAAATCAGTATCGCACTACTAGGGCTTGCCTCTGTGATGGCGAGTAGCTTTGTTATTGCTAATGAAAGTACAGCTACGGTTGGCTCTATTTCATATCTTCAAACAGTATTAAGTGCAAACAACATCGTGCGTGGAGAGTTTACTCAAACACGCAATATGGAAATGTTCGCTCAGCCTTTAACATCACAAGGTACTTTCCTGTTAGACAAATCGAATGGTTTACTTTGGACACAAGCGACACCGTTCCCTGTGAGCTTGGTGCTAACCGACAACAAACTGAGCCAAAGGTTTGCTGATCAACCAGCTAAGATCATCACCGACCAAGAAAACCCAATGGCGTTTTATTTCAGCCATATATTCCTAGCGGTGTTCCACGGTGATACTCAAAAACTCCAAGAGCAGTTCTCATTGTCATTTGAACCCGCGACTGAGCAAAGCTCAGATGAAAGTGCAAATGAAAGCACAGAGGGTACGTCATGGACGCTCACTCTAAAGCCCAAAAGTGCGCCAATGAATGCGGTATTTGAAGCCATCACACTACAAGGTAACAACGATATTGAACGCATTGAGCTGAAAGAGATTCGTGGAGACAGCACAGTGATCGAATTTAGCCAGCTAAGCCATCAACCGGAAGTATTATCAGATGCTGAAGCGCAACAATTCCAACTCTAGCCTTGCCCTTATTTGGCTTGTTGTCGTGGTGCTATTTAGCGGACTGTTAATCAAACAGTTCGCTTTTTCTTCTTCAGTACCGATTGAAAGCAACATTATGAAATTGCTGCCAGAAAACCAGCAAGATCCTATGGTAGAACAAGCCTTTCAACAGATTTCCAACTCGATGAGTGAGCAAGTCGTCTTCATAATAAGTGGCTCTGATATCGAACATGCCACCGCTGCCACTAATGCTTTTGAAAAAGCCCTCAACCAAAGAGCGTTCTCCAGTCAGCCAACTCTTTTTAAGCACGTGCAAGGAAAAATCAACGCCAGCACTCAAAGCCAATGGAGCGATTTCTATTTTCGTCATCGGGCTCAACTGTTGACCGTTCAACAAAAAGAAACACTGGTACACTCGCCCGAATCTCGCGCTCAACATGTAATTCAGTCGTTATACAATCCATTTTCAGGCGTCACTGCAGCCGAACTGACACTCGATCCTTTTTTGTTATTTCGAGACTACATCAGCGCCGTTGGTACTCGTTCGAGTAACTTTAGCCTTAAAGAGGGCTACCTAACGGCGCAATCGCAAGATCAGTCACACATTTTGGTTACCGCAACCTTGGCTGGCTCTCCCTATAGCTTGGCTATTCAAGAGCAACTTCCGGCACTTGACGCTTTAGAGCGAGGCATAGAGAAGCAATTTGACGTCAAAGTTCAGCACACTGGCGTGGTTTTCTACGCTAATTACGGCACTCAAAGTGCAAAATCTGAGATCAGCACCATTGGTTTAGGATCGTTAGCTGGCGTTATTTTGTTGGTGTGGCTGACATTTCGTAGCGCCCTACCACTTGTCTTGTCTCTGCTTTCGATAAGCACTGGATTATTGGTTGCACTCGCGAGCACCGTCGCTATCTTCGGCAAAATTCACTTGTTCAGCTTAGTGTTCGGTGCCAGTTTGATCGGCGTATCAATCGATTACTCTTTTCACTTCCTTACCGATCGCTTAGCGGCAGGAAGTAAATGGCAAAGTAAAAAAGGGTTGCAACATATCCTTATTGCGATCAGCTTGGGGCTTATTACTAGCTTGATTGGCTACCTAGGCTTACTTGTTGCACCTTTCCCAGGCTTACAACAACTTGCTTTGTTCTCGTCAATTGGACTCATTGCAGCTTACGCCAGTGTAGTGTGTTGGTACCCCGTTTTAGCGGCGAAACCAAGTCAGGAACGTCCACTCCCCCTAGTGAAGCTTTGGCATAGTTGGTTGAGTGTATGGAGCAAGCCAAAATTCAGAATAGGCTTACCGTTAATGGTGACTGTCGTTAGCCTAATGTCACTCAGTCAAATTCGTTACGACGACGATATACGCCAACTTCAGGCAATGCCAGAACAACTCAAACAGCAAGAGCAAGCCATCACTGAGATTTCAGGATTAGGCAGTGGTCAAAATATGCTGTTGGTGACTGCGAAAAGTAATCAAGCATTACTGAAAAAATTGGCATTGATCACCTCTGAATTAGATTCATTGATCGAGAAGCGAGGCATCTCAGGATATCGCAGCGTCAATCAACACCTGCCAAGTGAGCATGAGCAAAATGAAAACTATCGGCTGGTGAAACAGCTCTACGCTAATCAGAGCTCAACATTACAAACCACATTAGGTTGGTCGAGTTTCCCTGAGCTTCCTAACTATGAACCAATAACAGTTGATGAGTTTTTAGCATCACCAGTATCAGAACCCATTCGTCCTCTTTGGTTGAGGCCGATTGATGGACAAGCTGCGTCTGTTATTTTAATCAAAGATGTCACTGACTCAGAGCTGTTCTCTCAATGGCTTGGTTCAGATTTTGCTCAGCATCAAGATGTTAAGTTCCTCAATAAGGCCGATGAAATTTCGTCGCTTTTTGCTGAATACAGAGTCAAGATCACCGAACTATTATTAATAGCATTGGCAGCCATTGGAATGGTTTTAGGTTGGCGCTATGGTGTAAAACAGAGCCTGTTGATGCTGTTGCCGTCTTTGATTGCGGGAATCGCAGGGCTAGCGATCACCGGCGTTTTAGGTTCGACCTTAAACCTATTTAACTTATTGGGTCTGATTCTGATTCTAGGGATTGGCATCGACTACACCCTTTTCTTTGCTGAGCAGAAGAAATCACTGAGCACCTTGTTAGCTATTACCTTGTCTGGCCTCACGACGCTGCTTTCATTTGGTTTACTGTCATTAAGTCAGACTCATGCCATTCATAGCTTCGGTGTTACCGTCTTAACGGGTATTTTTGTGGCGTGGTTGCTTTCTCCACTAGCAATCAATACAGAGAAAGCCGCAAGAAAACCAAAACCTCATGAGGCTTTTAGATGAAAAATACAATACAGATAACGCTGGGCGTTGTATTGGGTTTACTACTCAGTGCCTGTTCAATGGTTTCTCAGCAGCCGACTGGCGCAAGTGTGTCTATCGATAATGACACCGAATTAGCCTTACCTTTGCCTTCTGAGCTTGGATACTCATTTACGGCGAGCCAGTTGATTAACGCGACCTGGCAAAACGAGACTCAACAACTTCCTGTTCAAGTTGAAGTGACACCAGATAAAGTGGTGTTAGCGGGTTTTTCATCTTGGGGGACTCGAATTTTGTCACTGCAGTACCAAAACCAAGTGATTGATACACAGGTTTTATCTGGCCTTGGGGCGACCCTGCCGCAACCCGAACAGGTGCTATTTAATTTAATGCTGACCTTATGGCCAGTTGAAGCGTGGACTCAACCTTTAGAAAGTATCGGCTGGCACTTGGTCGACACAGAAAACAGCCGCACAGTGTTTGACGATAACCAACAGGCAATCATTCGAATTGATTACCAAGCGGATTCCGGAGCTGACAAAACTAGCGGCGACATTGTTTTCACGCATTTGACCCAAGGCTATACCATCACTATACAAACGTTGAACTCAACGATTATCGACAACCCAAGTAAGAGCTGAACACTATGCCTATTTACATCCAAGACTGTGGTTTCCACTCGGCGCTAGGCTCAAGTGTTGTTGAAATTCACGACTGCCTTAAAAATGAGCACAGATCGAATATGGTTGAAGTTGACGATATGCTGAATGACGGCAAGTCGACTGTTGTTGGTAAGGTAGCTGGCGATCTGCCTGAAATCCCTCAGCACCTTGCCGAATACGCTACTCGTAATAACCAGCTCGCGTTATCGGCCCTAAACCAAATCAAAGATTCTATCGAGCAAGCAAAATTACAATTTGGCTCGGATAAAGTTGCTGTTGTTATAGGCACTAGCACCTCAGGTATTTCTGATGGTGAAGCGGCTTTCAAACATAAATTGACACACGATGAGTTTCCTGAGCATTACCATTACTCGAAACAAGAGCTTGGCAATACTTCTGAGTTCGTCAGCCAATACTGCGCGATAATGGGGCCAAGTTATGCAACTTCGACGGCTTGCTCATCAAGTGGCCGTGTATTTCTCACCGCCGAGCGACTGTTAGATTCCGGCATAGCCGATGCTGTTTTGGTTGGAGGTGTCGATACCTTATGTAAACTTACGCTCAATGGCTTCCATGGCCTTGAAGCGCTTTCAACGACACATTGTCAGCCTTTTAGTGCTTCTAGAGATGGTATTAATATCGGAGAAGCCGCCGCATTTATGCTGCTTAGCACAATAAAACCATCGAACAACTTACCCAATATTGCTCTGTTAGGTTGTGGTGATAGTTCTGACGCGCACCATATATCAGCCCCTCACCCTGAAGGAAATGGCGCAGAACAAGCCATGAGAAAGGCACTGAACGCTGCACAGCTAACAGCAGAGGATATCGGCTATATCAATGCCCATGGCACCGCAACCCCACTCAATGACTCAATGGAAAGCAAAGCCATTCATCGTATTTTTGCAAACAAGGTTCCCGTCAGTTCCACCAAGCCGCTCACCGGGCATACTCTTGGAGCCGCAAGTGCGATAGAAGCAGCAATAGCATGGCATATTTTAAAATATGACTTACCGCTTCCCTTACAAAAATGTCAGGATAAAGCTGAGGATATTGAGATTGATTTGGTAAACTGTGCCCAGAAACTTAAAGTAAAGAACATCTTAAGCAACTCTTTTGCTTTTGGTGGCAACAACATTAGCCTGATTTTTGGTGTAGTAAATGACTGATATCCCTTCTGTAGACCAACTCCTCCCACATGATGACCCGATGATATTAATCGATCGTGCTATCAGCGTAGAGGCGTTATCGATTCACTGCCAAGTGGATATTGGAGCACATAACCTGTTCTTTAACGCAGACACTCAAACCGTACCCGCTTATGTTGGTATCGAGTTTATGGCGCAGTCGGTTGCCGCTTGGTCTGGATACCACGCGATAAAAAACGGCACCACTCCACCCATCGGGTTTTTACTGGGTTCTCGTCGTTACAAATCACTTTGTGACCAATTTACTCAGGGGCAAACCCTTGATATCTACGCCGAGCAACTGATGGAAGACAGTGGCATGGCCGTGTTTACCGCCAGAGTCGAAGACCAAGGCGAATTGATGGCTCAATGCCAACTTAATGTCTATGTGCCAACTGAACACAAATTACAAGAAATGAAAACTAGGAGCCCATCATGACCCGTCAGGTATTAGTCACTGGTGCCAGTAAAGGCATTGGTAAAGCGATCGCTATTCAACTCGCAAAAGACGGATTTGAAATCGCCGTTCATTACATGGGTGACAAGCAAGGTGCCGAAGATACCTTAAAGTCGATCACTGAATTGGGTGGCGCAGGACGTCTGATCCAATTCGATATCAGCAATCGCAGTGAATGCCGTGAAACACTTGAATCAGATATAGCTAAACATGGCGCTTACTATGGTGTAGTAAATAACGCGGGCATTACTCGTGATACGGCCTTCCCTGCCATGACGGAAGAAGAGTGGGATGGCGTGATCCATACCAATCTCGACAGCTTCTACAACGTACTTCACCCGTGCGTAATGCCTATGGTTCAAAAGCGTAAAGGCGGTCGCATCGTCACTTTGGCGTCAGTATCAGGCATCATGGGTAACCGTGGCCAAACTAACTATGCCGCAGCAAAAGCGGGCGTAATTGGCGCAACTAAGTCTCTTGCTCTTGAGCTCGCAAAACGCAAGATCACAGTAAACTGTGTTGCTCCAGGATTAATCGATACCGGTATGGTTGATGAGCACGTGAAAGATCACGCTCTACCTCAAGTTCCACTGCGCCGCATGGGCGAGCCAGAAGAAGTGGCTGGCCTAGTCAGCTACCTAATGTCTGATATTGCAGGCTACGTCACTCGCCAAGTAATTTCTGTCAATGGAGGCTTAGTATGACCCACCGCGTTGTTGTAACTGGCATGTCTGGTGTTACTGCCTTTGGTAATGATTGGCAGCACATCGAGCCAAAACTGAAAGCGTGTGAAAATGCCACTCAATATATGCCAAGTTTTGAGCAATACGATGGCCTCAACACTAAGCTAGCTGCGCCTATTGATGACTTCCAATTACCAAAACACTACAAACGTAAACAGGTTCGAGGCATGGGTCGGGTTTCTCGCTTAGCCACTGTCGCGACTGAAGATGCTTTAACACAAGCCGGATTAATTGGACATGATGTTCTAACTAACGGAGAAACGGGCATTGCCTACGGGTCTTCAACCGGCAGTACTGATGCCGTAGGTGCGTTTGGTGTGATGCTTAATGAGAAATCGACACGAGCAATCACAGCAACTACCTATGTTCAAATGATGCCACACACTGCTGCGGTCAACGTTGGACTGTTCTTTGGCTTGCGCGGGCGCGTGATTCCCACCAGCAGTGCCTGCACTTCAGGAAGCCAAGCGATTGGTTACGCTTATGAAGCGATCAAACACGGCTACCAAACCGTGATGGTTGCTGGTGGTGGTGAAGAACTATGCCCAACTGAGTCTGCCGTTTTCGATACCCTTTTTGCTACCAGTTTAAAAAACGACACACCAGAAAAATCCCCTAGCCCTTACGACAGTGAGCGCGATGGTCTAGTCATCGGTGAAGGCGCAGGTACGCTTGTGCTCGAAGAGTATGAACATGCTGTTGCTCGTGGCGCAAAAATCTACGCTGAGATCATCGGCTTTGCCAGCAACTGCGATGCGGCCCATGTAACTCAACCTCAAATGGAAACCATGCAAGTTTGTATGGAGAAAGCACTCAAAGACGCACAGCTTCCGGCTGAAAAGATCGGTTATGTTTCTGCTCACGGTACCGCAACTGAAAAAGGCGATATTGCAGAAAGTAATGCTACAGCGAACATTTTCGGAGAAGTGCCAATCAGTTCATTGAAAAGCTACTTTGGTCATACGCTTGGTGCGTGTGGTGCAATTGAAGCTTGGTTAAGCCTAGAAATGATGCATTCAGGCTGGTTCAGTCCAACATTGAACCTTGAAAACATTGACGAACGCTGCGGTAAACTTGATTACATAACGGGCTCAGGCCGCGAACTGGATGTTGAATACCTAATGAGCAACAACTTTGCCTTTGGCGGGATCAACACTTCCATCATCTTCAAAAAAATCTAGGATAGATAATGAAAAATTGGCTAGCTCTTGCTGTTGTCTTTTTACTCGCAGGTTGCAGTGCTCCGAAGTATTCGGGCAATGCACTTCCTGAAGCAAACAACATCGAAAATATCACGATCGTGGAAGATGTAAAAACACGCAGCATTTTCCTCGATTCCATGCTCGATTGGTGCCTGAACAATCAGGTCAAATGTAAAGTCGTTGCAGACGGTTCAGAACATAACCCAGAGGATATTACGCTTGATTATGTCTCTCGCTGGAGTTGGGATTTCAGAACCTTTGTGGCAGACGCCAAGATCTCAGCTTATCAAGATCAACAGCGCGTAGGCAACGTAGAATTTAAGGCACCTAATAGCGGAAATTTATCAAAGTTTGGCGACGATATGGAACGCATCAAAGCGATGATGGATATCTTGTTCGATAAGAAAACAGCGGATCAAGCGACCCAACTGATTACTGACGACAAGCTATAACGAATCCAGTTCTGATCAGCAGAGTTCGGATCGACAAAGCTTTAATCGAAAAAGTTCTAATCGGCAAAGCTCAAGACAAATAAAAAGGGTCAGTAACCAAGTTACTGACCCTTTTTTGTGAATCTAGCAATAGCTCAATTAAGCGTTAGCTTCACGCTCAGCGATGAACTCAAGAGCCATCTTGATGCGAGCGATTACGCGCTCTTTACCAACCAGCTCCATCACTGCATCAACAGAAGGAGACTGACCGCCACCTGTTACTGCTACGCGAAGTGGCATACCGATTTTACCCATGCCGATCTCTAGCTCTTCACATACTGCTGCAATCACACCATCTTTGATGTTTGCAGTAGTGAAATCTTCAAGTGCTTCAACCTTAGCAAGAGCAAGCTCTAGTGGGCCTTTAGCAACACCACGTAGGTGCTTCTTCGCTGCGCCAGCTTCAAACTCAGAGAAATCTTCGTAGAAGTAACGAGACTGCTCAGCAAGTTCGATAAGCGTGTTACAACGCTCGCCAACTAGCTTGATCACTTCAGTGATCGCTGGGCCGTTTGTTGTATCGATCTTCTGTGCGTCTAGGTGCCATTGCAAGTATTTTGCAACGTACTCAGGCTCAGAAGTCTTGATGTAGTGGTTGTTCAACCAAAGTAGCTTTTCAGTGTTGAATGCAGATGCAGACTTGCTGATTGCTTTAAGGCTGAAGAACTCAATCATCTCTTCTTGAGAGAAGATCTCTTGGTCACCGTGAGACCAACCTAAACGAACTAGGTAGTTGTTCAGTGCATTTGGTAGGTAACCTTCATCGCGGTATTGCATTACAGAAACAGCACCGTGACGCTTAGAAAGTTTCGCACCGTCATCACCAAGAATCATTGCACAGTGAGCGAAAGTTGGAACTGGCGCGCCTAGTGCTTCATAGATGTTGATTTGGCGAGGTGTGTTGTTGATGTGGTCTTCACCACGAACAACGTGTGTAATACCCATATCCCAGTCATCCACTACAACCACGAAGTTGTATGTTGGTGCGCCGTCTGTACGACGAATGATTAGGTCATCAAGTTGGCTGTTAGAGATTTCAATGCGACCACGGATTTGGTCATCAAATACTACACTGCCTTCTTTAGGGTTACGGAAACGGATAACGCATGCATCACCTTCTTTTGCTGCTTCGTTTGCTGCAACAATTTTAGGGTGGTTCGCATCGTAACGAGCCATTTCTTTGTTTTCTTCTTGTACTGCACGAATCTCATCAAGCAGTTCTTTAGACGCGTAACATTTGAATGCTTTGTCTTCAGCAAGTAGCTTATCAACCATTTCGTTGTAACGGTCAAAACGCTTAGATTGGTAGTAAGGACCTTCATCCCATTCCATACCCATCCATTGCATGCCTTCTAGAATTGCATCAACCGCTTCTTGAGAGTTACGCTCAAGGTCCGTGTCTTCGATACGCAGAACGAATTCACCACCTTGATTCTTAGCGAATAGCCAAGAGTAAAGTGCAGTACGTGCACCACCAACGTGAAGATAGCCAGTTGGGCTAGGAGCAAAACGAGTTTTAACCGTCATTTAAATACCTTGATTATGTAGGTGATTCTTTTAGTGCTCGCCATTACAAAGCCTGTAACAGACAAATATCACTAAATTTTGGGCGCTATTTTATCACCACCGCTTAAATCTACAATCAGTAGTGAATGATTAATGCGCGGATCTTGTGCGAAAGCCACTGTAGAAAGGCCAAATTCAGCTTCGATGTAGCAAATCTATAGCCTGAGCCAATAAATTATAGCCACGCTTTTCTTTAACTCTCGCTTATTTCATCAACGTACCCCGCCCATTCATATGCCACTAAGATCAAATTCTTGAATTTATGTTTGACCTTACCCTTACGGGAAGGTTTATGTTAGGCGTAGATGAGAATTGGAGTATCGATATGAAGCATTACACAACCGCGCTCAACGGCCTAAATTGCATGGGTTGTGCGAAGAAAGTTCGCACACTGTTTGGCGAACTCGACAATACGACGATCAATGATATATCGCCGACGTACATCGATATTTCGACTCCTTTTAGCTACGTTGAACTCAACGAACAGTTAGCGCCCCTTAGTTATTCCATGGGTAATTCGCTGCATCTATCATTATCAGGACTCAGCTGTGGTAAGTGCGTGAGCAAACTGACTCAAGCGCTTGAGCAGACCGAGCAAATATCAGACCTAGAAGTCAGCAAATATGAATTGTCCTTGGTTACTTTGCTTGCAGAATCCGAGCTTATTGCGCTGATCGAAAGCGTGGGTTATCACGCGACTCCCTACTCTGAAGCTAATGACCTTTTATCGAGTTCAGATTCAAAAGAAGATAAAAAAACAGCGCCCATAGAACCGACACAAGCTAAACCTGCTGCTAGCCAATATACCTATCACCTTGTTCTTGAAGGAATGACATGTGCGAGTTGCGTTTCTTCGGTAGAGAAAGCGTTGAAAAAGAATGAGTTCGTCGACCAAGCTCAGATCAACCTCGCAGAACAGACAGCCTTGGTTTTCACCTCTAAAACACGAGATGTGATTGAAAGCGCTCTAATAGAATCGGTGAAAACCGCAGGTTACGGTGCTGAATTCGTTGATGACGCGGCAACTCAACAACAAAAACAACAAGAACAACAACTTCGTACCCAAAAAGCTTTCCTAAAGAATTCAGTAAGTGCGCTGGTTATCGGAGCTCCGCTGATGGCGTGGGGTCTGTTCGGTGGCAGCATGACCATTGTTACATTTAACGATCAATTAGCTTGGGGATTGGTTGGTGTGGTCTGTTTGATACTGCTTGCGACTTCAGGACGCAGCTTCTTCACTAACGCTTGGCAATCACTCATGCATAAGCGTGCGACCATGGATACGTTAGTTGCTTTGGGTACCGGCGCAGCATGGTTCTATTCAATGCTGGTTGTACTGATTCCAACATGGTTCCCAGAACCATCGCGTCATGTCTATTTTGAAGCAAGTGCAATGATTGTCGGCCTTATCTCTTTAGGGCACTACATTGAAGCTAAAGCCAAAGCACGCACCACAAAATCTTTACAGGCACTAATTAACTTACAGCCTCAAAAAGCGGTAGTTATCGTCGATGGTAACGAACAGACCATCGCCGCCGAAGCCATTCAAGTCGGTATGCAAGTGCGTGTAAAACCGGGAGAAAAAGTCCCTGTCGATGGCGTTGTGGTTTCGGGTGAATCCTACATCGATGAATCAATGCTGACTGGCGAACCGCTTCCTAACGTTAAATCGATTAATGATGGCGTTTCAGCAGGTACCATTAATGGTGATGGCAGCCTGGTCATTGAAGCGACCGGGATTGGCTCAAGCACCATGTTGGCTCGAATCATTCAGATGGTTCGCCAAGCACAAAGCAGCAAACCTGCGATTGCTAAGCTCGCTGACTCTATCTCTGCCGTTTTCGTACCTGTTGTTGTCGCGATCGCAGCCATTGCCGCCTTAGTTTGGTTTTTTGTTGGACCACAACCTAGTGCAAGTTACATGCTAGTGGTATCAACAACAGTGCTGATCATCGCCTGCCCATGCGCATTGGGCTTAGCGACACCGCTCTCAATTACTGTCGGCGTTGGTAAAGCCGCAGAGTTTGGCGTTCTGATCAAGGATGCCGATGTGTTGCAATCTGCAAGCAAAATCGATGCTGTCGTATTTGATAAAACCGGCACCCTAACTCAAGGTAAGCCAACCGTTCAGCAGGCTTTTTATGGCGATCTATCAGAGCAAGAACTGCTGGCTTACGCCTATTCGGTAGAGGTAGGGTCAGAACACCCATTAGCGAAAGCCGTTTGCCAATATGCAGAGAGCTTACAAGTTTCAGCGCTACCTCATAGCGAGTTCGAAAACCAACGTGGGCTTGGCGTACAAGCAATAATTAACGGCAAGAACGTTCAAGTCGGCTCACTTAAGTACCTCACTCAACTTGGCATTGAGACTGAAATTGGCGCGGACTTTATTGAGCTTTGCCGCTCACAGGCATGGACACCAATCTTCGTTGTAATAGATCAAAAACTGGAAGGCATATTTGGCATTTCAGACGCATTAAAAATAGATAGCAAACAAGCCATTGCTCAACTAAAATCCGCCGGAATTCACACCGTGCTATTAACAGGCGACAACGATTCTGTTGCTCAAGCGATAGGTAAAAGCGTCGGTATCGACGAGGTTATCTCGGAAGTACTTCCAGAGCAGAAAGCTCAACATATTGTTCAGCTTCAACAGCAATATAAGAGTGTTGCTATGGTCGGAGACGGTATTAACGATGCACCAGCTCTTGCTCAAGCAGATATAGGAATCGCAATGGGCAGTGGCAGTGATGTCGCGATTGAAAGTGCGCAAATGACGCTACTCAACTCATCGCCATTATCAGTAAGCAATGCGATCGAGTTGTCCCAAGCGACCGTAAGAAACATGAAGCAAAACCTGTTTGGTGCCTTCATCTATAACTCGCTTGGTATTCCTATCGCAGCCGGTGTGCTCTACCCATTTTTCGGATTTCTGCTTAGTCCAGTCGTTGCAGGCGCTGCTATGGCGATGTCGTCAATCACGGTAGTAAGCAATGCCAACAGATTAAGACTGTTTAAACCCACACATTCTAATATCAACAAAAACCATATTCATGAGGTTAACCATGATTCGTAAAATTATGACTCTTACAGCACTCGCTGCAATTTCAGGACAAGCTCTAGCTACTGATGTTCTAAACCATAAGTCTCCATACTGTGGCTGCTGCACAGAATGGACAGAACATATGCGAGATGCTGGGTTCGATGTTACAGAGAAGCTCCACGATGATATGAATCCAATCAAGCAGAAGTTAGGGGTAACGCAAAAACTAGCCTCTTGCCACACTGCAGAGATCGACGGTTACGTATTTGAAGGGCACATTCCAGCAGAGGACGTGAAAGCCTTTTTAGAAAACCCACCACGCAATGCGATTGGCTTAGCGGTTCCAGGTATGCCAATGGGCTCACCGGGCATGGAGTATGGCGATAAGAAAGACGAGTATTCTGTGTATGCGTTTAATGAAGAAGGTCAGGTGTTTGAGTACCGTCATTACAACGGAAAATAAAGCTTAACTAGACCAACGCCAAGCAATAAAAAGAAGTCATAAAAATAGAGCCTAGCATGAGTAAACCCAAGACTGTGGTTTACTTGCTAGGCTCTTTGCTTTTGGACAGTAAAGCAAATCTTGTCGCGGCACCAACCGGGCTGTTAGTGCCGCTATATTTCTCCTCGCTAATTGGCTAAGAAGCTATTTAGCAAAAAGCTATTTAACAAAAAAGCTATTTAGCGAAGAAGCTCACTCGGCTAATAATCTAATAGACTAAGCAGCCAAGTGAATCGGCTTAGAAGCCGTAAGAAGCGCCGAATACGAATGCGTTGTTAGCATTGTCAGCTTGGTTACGGTACTCAAAGTAAGGTTGAACGCCTTGACGAGTCCATGTAGCACGAAGCTCGTGGTCCATAGTATTATCAGCATCGCTCATCACGTATACGTTGTTGTAGCTTAGAGCTAGCTCAGCGTTTACTGCATAGCCGATACGGTTATCAAAACGAGTTTGGTCGTCAGCTTTGCTATCTTCCATAGCGTGGTAACGAGTACGGTTGCTGATAGAAATACCGTTATCGAAGTTATAACCAATCTTAACTAGCGGACGGTACTGAACCGTCTCACCGTTATTTAGTAGGTGGTGGTAACCAGCAGCAACCCATAGGTTATCATTGATGTTGTACATCTGCTCAACACCAAGAGTGATGTATGGAGAGTTACCAATGTTGTTGTCTTGTAGAGCATCATCGTCGTACTTACCAAGAGAGATACCATCGAACTCTGTTAGTAGCGTTGTACCTGAATCAAACGTGTGGCCAGCTTCTAATGTAGACGTAGCGTTTGGTTGGAAATCAGAGTGAAATTGAACGTTACCTGTAACGTAAGAAGAACCAGCAAAAGCACTAGAAGCAAAAGCAAGAGAAAGTGCACTTAGAGCGATAATTTTTTTCATAGTAAACTGCCTTAGTTTGATTTTTTCAGCGGCACATCTTCGGTACATCATTCACCTTCACCGCTTGAGTAGTTGGTAGCCTCCCTGGCATGAAATCTATGTTGCTCTAATTAATTTGCGTTTCAAAATAAAAGAATGAGCAGAGTGATCTCTCTCACTATCAAAAAAGAACAAGTTATTTAACAGATTAAAATCAGACACTTAAAAACATAAAAATTGATAAAAAACTCAAGACGCAAAAATGTACAGATCAAGATCACATTATTTTACGACGCAAAATTAGATTCAGTTGGTTCAATCACATTTGATTTATAGTTTTTTATAGGGGACTTATTTTTTGAAGAGAATAATGAGATACCCGTCACTTTTGCGACGAAACTCACCTTATGTGCGTTGTTGACGATATAAACAAAGACGGTTTCTATATGTTTCAGTTTAATAGAAAGACTTAACTCGCCTTAAACAAAAAGAGCTCCCACTTTTTACCTTGAGTAAGATAATAACGAGGGAGCTCTTCTATTAATGTTGCTTATCGATTATTTAATTGACGTTACTCGACTTACTTTCTCGCCACTTTCAGAGATAGAGCGGATGTAAGTTTCGCCTGAAACCGAAGGACGTTGTTGCTCATCGTACGTTAACCAGTTTTCGCCATCAGCAGAGTATTGCAGCTCTACGCCTGGGAATTGTACGTTCATCGCTAGCTTGCCATCAACAACCTGAGCGCCCGGTACTGGCAGTCGGTAATCAATGCCAGCTTTCTCAAGCTTAGCCAATTCACGTTGCCCTACAATATTCGCGAAGCGATTAAAGTCACTGTTTAAAGACTGCTTATTCACTAGGTTTGATTCTTGAGAATATTCAACGCCCACTTTATAGTCGTTTTCCCAATCCGCTCTGTGCCATGCTCTTTCTGCTGCAGCAAGAACGCGAGGGAATACCATGTATTCATACTGCTCGTCGGTACGTACTGTTTCAGACCAAAGTTGTGCAGACAAACCGTAGAAAGGTTTCGCTTCAATCTCGCCTTTACCAGAGAAACCATTGCCGTCACGGTCTAATGATGTTTCTGCGTTTTGTGGCATGTTTTCTGGTGCGAAGCCAAACATCTTACGAGTATCGGTTGCACGTGTTGCCCAGTAGTAACCACGCTCTGCAGCATCAACTTCGTATGGCATATCCATGTATACGTAGTCTGGGTTAGAGACGATTACGTCATACCCTTTTGCTGACCAGTCGTATACTGATGAAGTACCGCCCCAGTAAAGAACGTCCCAGAAGTTCACGCGAGTGCTTTCTGTTGCAAATGCTTTTTCGCCTTCACTGTATTTCAGGCCATCTTGCCATGCTTGGAAGTGAGGGATGCCTTTGTCAGCAACAATCTTAGATACCTGCTCTGCAAAGTGACTTGGCAAATGACCGAAGTCACTTACCGTTCCATCAGCGATCAAAGACTGACACTGAGGAGACTGTTGGAATGGCTTATCTTGCTTAGACAAGTCGATATTGCCTTTCCAAGCCACTTTATCTTCTGCATTAATATCTTGTAGGCCCGCGCCTAACTTGATGTTTTTCGCTTCATCGCCGCCAAAGTGCCAAGTCGTTAATGGAACGCCCGCTTCTTGGTGCATTGCCGCCACTTCAGAGATAACTTTATCGACAAAGTGAGTAGAAGATTCCATACATGGATTAATGAAGCTTTGCTTATCGTAGAACTGAACCGTGGTTACGTTCGATGTATCTTGTGGATCCATCAAGCGGTATTCGTTCGCTTCCGCTTCTTTACCTTCCGCCATTAGGCGAGTGTAACGCGCTTCCATCGATACCACAGCAGAACGAGCGTGTGCTGGCATATCAATTTCTGGAATTACTTCGATGCTGCGCGCTTTTGCGTAGCTTAAAATCTCGACGTAATCCGCTTTACTAAAGAAACCAGAGCCAAAGTTGTCTGTTGTTGGACCTGAACCTAGCTGAGGCAGTAAACAGCTTTGCTCTTCCAAATCAAAACAACGATTAGACCCTACATCCGTTAGCTCTGGTAAACCTGGGATTTCTAAACGCCAGCCTTCATCATCTGTTAAGTGAAGGTGCAGTTTATTCATCTTGTATGCCGCCATTTGATCTAGCGTTGCTAGGATGGCATCTTTTGAGTGGAAGTTTCGAGCAACATCAACCATCACACCACGGTAATCGAAACGTGGCGCATCTTTGATCGACAGTTGTGGTAATGATTCAGCGTTCTGACTGTCTATTAGGCCAAAAATAGACTGAACTGCGTAGAAAGCTCCTGTTTTATCAAACGCTTTAATCGCAATCCCCTCTTCCGAGATGCTTAGTTCATAAGCGCCAGATTTCGCTAAATCACCCGTAAACTGAGTAGGAACAACAGCAACACTAACAGGTAGGTCGCCACTCACATCTACGTTTACCACATCTGCACGTTCTTCAATTGCAGCGAACTGCTCAGCATCGAATGCGTCTTTAGGTAGGGCAATACCACCAGCAATGCTCACTGAACCTTCGCCCACTTCTACCGACATTGGCGTTGGTAGTAAAGTGGTTGATACATCTTGCGTTACCAGATCAGCATTCTTTTCAAAGCGAGTAACCGCTGTTGCCATGACATTGTTGTCATCAGGTGTACGCTTAAGGTTGTTTCCTTCCAAACCGGTTACGAACGACGCGACATCTTCCGTATTCAATGAAGCAATCATCTTAGGTTCAGCGTTTGGCGCCGTTACGAATGCACCCGGCATAAAGTCGGTTTCAAACAGTTGCCAGTATTCACTTGTTAGTGGAAGAATCACTTCTTCACCAGCGGCAAAACCATCGAACTTATCTGTAGGTTCTAGTTTGTGTAGGTCGCCCGTTACACGAGTGATTTTAAACTGCTCATTATCAACATCTAAGATAAGGCGAATACTGTGGAAGTAGATAGTCCAATCTTTCGAATCGATCGCTTCACCGTCGTTGCTCAGAGTCATGTTCACTTTGTTACATGATGCCCACTCTGCGCCTAAATCCTGACAAGCCATGCCTTCGTTTGCGCCGTGGTTCGTCAAGATTTCGTATTGCACATCAAGGTTATCAGCCAGTGCATTAACCACCTTTTGTTCTGGTGCTTGTGTTACCGCACAACCTGTTAAACCAGCCAGTACCGCTACAGATAGTAAGTTTCTCTTCAACATCGTATTCACCCATAAATTTAAAAAATTGAGTCAGAAGCAAAATAGAACGCTTCAAAAGTTAGATAAACTATATGTCCTTATTTTTCGCCGTGAATTAAATCAAGTTAATAAAGTGATCGGCTTCAAATCTAAAAAATATTGATAAAATTAACCTGATTAAAATCATGAAGTTACCGACATCGACAGTTCCGTCAGTTTTATTTTGACGTAATATTTGAGAATTGAATCACAATCTTTTGAAAGGATTTCATAAAATCGTGTCGTTGTTACTGAGAAAGGTTTAAGAGTTTGTTGGTGTTGTTATACTTTTCGTACAAACAACGTGACATCGTTCTCAAAAAAAACCGTTAAAAAACACCGTCAAAATCGATTTTAACGAGTTTAAGACTTCCTAAAGGAGCTCCCTTTGCGCCCATTCTTCTACATGACGTTATTCGTTCTCGCTTTTTCAGCTAGGCAAGCGGTCGCCGAGCCCCTTTATTGGCAAGCAAAAAAGGATGAACTGACACTCACTATCTTAGGTTCCGTGCACGTTGGGGACGAGAGTATGTACCCACTTCCTTCAGCGATCACCGATGCGCTAAAAAACAGTGATGGGTTAGTTATCGAAACGGATATCAGAAAGTCTGATGGCGTTGTATATCCTCACAACAAACTCACCACAGCCGATGTGCTCAATGAAGAACAACTGCAATTATTAACCGACATATCAAAATCGTTGGAGATGCCGACGCAACAACTGCTTAGCTCACCGCCTTGGGCGACTTCTCTTTCCATACAGATGCAGCAGCTAAAAAACCTTGGTTATGGCTCCGCCAGCGGCGTTGATGCGACACTAGCTCACAAAGCAACGATCCAAGATGTTCCGGTAATCAGTTTAGAGCCCCTACAGTTCCAAATAGACCTGATGACAAAACAAAAGGACGACGGTAAAGAATGGTTAGTCAGTAGCCTTGAAGAATTTGACCAAACTGATCGTGTGGTTCATTGCTTAATCGAAAGCTGGAAAGCAGGTGATTTAGCGAAGCTGGAAGCCTTCGCAGAGCTGTCTGAGATGTCGCCTGAACTCGAGAAAGCATTCTTAACTGATCGCAATATCGACTGGGCAAACAAGCTATCCGCCAATGATTGGAAACTCGATTCAAATGGGAATTATTTGATCGTGGTTGGCGCCTTGCACCTAGTTGGCGAAGGTAACCTTTTGCAATTGTTAAAAGAGAAAGGTTTTAATGTCACTCAACAATCACAAAGCCAAAAGGCCCAGTGTCAATTTGAGGTTAGTGATGACAGCTAGCTCAATTCGATGCCATGGCTTTCTTATAATATAACCATTACCTAATAACCGAATCATTACATTTAATAGCACCACAACGGTGCTATTATCTTTCGCTCTTTTTATATACGGTGTTGTTCTCATGAAACCAGTACTCTTCGCTTTACCTTTAGCCCTCGCGATCCTGATGCCCACGGCAGCGTCTGCCAGAGAAACTTGTACCATCGAACAGTTTCAAGCCATCGACATTCAGCCAGATACAAAAGGCGGCGTGCTAGATAAAGAAAGCGGACAGTTTTTGATTACTGAAAAGCCACCCATGCGATGCGCGAATATTACGTTCACGACGTCTACGACACGCAACCGTATCGCAAGCCAAATGAATGGTAATTTTGAAGCAAGCTTTTACGATGGCAAGACGGGTAACTCTCACTCGGTGACTTTTAACGAAGATGAAGTACAGGCAGGTTACATTCGAATTGGTCCAAATAATCCTGTTGAAGCGTATGTTTGCTTTGTTACTTCAGAGACACCAATCAAGAACATCGCTTGTGATGTGAAGTAAACAGATTTGGGACGGGCTTATTGAGTCAATCCTTTTCTCTATGCGGGATGTTTAGAACAACAAGAGATTCCCGACTCGCTCCTTCGTCACTCTAGGGAATGACGCACATACCAAAATGCAAAAAAGCTATAGCCCTTCTCTATAATAAATGGTCTACGGCTTTCTTTAATGTGGTGGTGAAGAGCTTGTTTGAACATCAGGCGAACCCCACCTAGGTTCAAACCCTATTTCCCATACCCTAAAACGACGAAAGCCTGCTCAATGAGCAGGCTTTCTAAATGTGGTCGGTGAAGAGGGATTCGAACCCCCGACCCTCTGGTCCCAAACCAGATGCGCTACCAAGCTGCGCTATTCACCGAGATATCTAACTGGCTGATTGCCTGTCGATGAAGCGTATAATACGGATTCTGAATTTATGCGCAAGAGCTTTTTTCACTCTTTTTTACAATATCGAATCGTTCGAACAAAAGACGTACAACCTAACGGCTGATGTGACGAAAAACACACACTCAACAACAAGTATTTAACTTATGAAACAGGATTGATCCAGATCAGTGAATTGATAACGCTAATTAATACACTGAGCCATGTCATATAACTTTGAGGTATACACATGGACTTTTGGCTAGAACTCCTATTTGGTAATGCAGTGGGGCTATCTTCAATGATAGTAATATTCGGGGCTCTGGGTCTCATGATGTTTTATGGAGGCTTCTTCATCTACAAAGTTATGACTGAAAAATCTCCTCACTAGAATCGCTCAGCCTAAGTCATCTACTTTTAAGTATCATTTTCTTTGGGTGGATGTAAAAACGCTTTGCACCGGAGCAGACTTATTGTCTTCTCCGGTTTTTTCATTTTTAAACCCGGCCTCAACTTAGGTATACTTACCCTATCCTTCTCCAACTTGAGATACACACTATGTCTCATGATGACGACTTAGATCTATTCCAAGAAATGATGGGCGATGTTAAACGTATCGACCATGACACCGCCGAACACCAGAAAGTACACCGAGTCACAGAATCTCACCTTGCTAAGCGTGAAGCCGCTATGTGGCTGTCTGACGACGAGAAAGACTACTTATCATTAGACTACTCACCAATGATCAAGCCAGACGACGTCATTGCTTACAAGAAAGATGGTGTACAAGAAGGCGTATACAAAAAGCTGCGCTTAGGCAAATACCCTATTCAAGCCAAACTCGACCTTCATAGGAAAACACTGAAAGACGCTCGTAACGAAGTACTCTCATTTTTACGCCAGTGTTTAAGAATGGATGTTCGCACCGTTATCATTGTTCACGGTAAAGGTGAGCGCTCGAACCCACCAGCAATGATGAAAAGCTACGTAGCGAATTGGCTCACGCAAATTAACGACGTTCAATGTGTTCATTCTGCTCAGCAATTTCATGGTGGCACTGGCGCAGTCTACGTTATGCTCAGAAAGAGTAATGAGAAAAAGCTGGAGAACAGAGAGCGCCATCAAAAACGCACCAGTTAACTGGTTGAAACAGATAAGTACACTGATAGCGAATTGCATCAAGATCGATATTTCGTGCCTAGACTCACACCAAGTGCTAAAATTGTCCTCAGTTAACGAATCCCAACTCAAAGCAACTATCCAAAGGTTGCTTTTTGTTTATCTATATTTCCGTTGTGAAACGCTAAGAGAATATCATGTCACAAGAACCCCAAGCTAAACGCCTTAATAAATACATCAGTGAAACTGGTTTTTGCTCACGCCGCGAAGCCGACAAACTCATTGATGCAGGCCGAGTTACTATTAACGGTAAGATCCCTGAGATGGGAACGAAAGTCTTGCCCGGTGATGATGTTGAGATCGACAATAAACCTGTTCGCTCAAAAGAGAAGCCGATCTACATTGCTCTTAATAAACCAACAGGCATCACCTGTACTACTGAACGTGATATTCCTGGCAACATCGTCGACTTTATCGGCCACCACAAACGTATTTTCCCTATTGGTCGTCTAGATAAGCCTTCTGATGGTCTTATCTTCTTGACCAACGATGGCGACATCGTAAACAAAATCCTACGTGCAGGTAACAACCACGAGAAAGAATATGTGGTGCGTGTAGATAAGCCGATTACGACGGAATTCTTGAAGCAAATGGGCGCTGGCGTTCATATTCTCGATACTGTTACCTTGCCATGTAAGGTCGAGAAAGAAACCAAGTTTTCGTTCCGAATTACACTAACGCAAGGCCTTAACCGCCAAATTCGCCGTATGTGTGAAGCATTGGGTTACGAGGTATTTAAGCTGCGCCGAGTTCGTATTATGAACATCTCATTAGACGGCATTCCTAACGGGAAATGGCGCTACCTGAGCGACGAAGAGATCACTGAAATTTTAGCGATGTGTGAAGGCTCTGTAAGTACTGAAGATGCATCAAAAATGAACGCGAAAGGTCAACGCATTCGCAAAGCGACAGACGCAAAACTTTTTGATAGCCGTGAAGAAAACCAAACTTCCACAGCGCGCCGTAATCAAAACGAGAATCGTACTCGCACCTATCGCGGTAATAATGCGGATGAATTCCGTCATGCGCCTAACTCGAAACGTGGCCGTAACTCATCGAATGGTGAAAGCGGTGGCAATACCGAGAACTGGAAATCGAACTCTCGTTCAGAGCGTTCTAATTCAGATAGAAACAGTTCGGATCGCACCCGCACAGATCGCAACAATGACGATCGCCGAAGCGGTAAGCCTGCACCAAAACGCGTAGGTGGTACATTAGGCCTGAAGAAGTAGTCAGAATCAGTAAGACGAGACACTCGATATAAAAACGCCCGCTAGATTAGTCTAGCGGGCGTTCTTGTTTGTCATTCGATAGTTTTATCATCATGACGACGACAATCTATAAACATAGATCAGCAAACTGGCCGCGAGTCAGCATCGCTAAGTCTTTTGGATCTAACTCAATTTCTAGCCCTCGCTTCCCTGCACTCACACATATCGTTTCAAAACTGGTAGCGCTGGAATGGACAAAAGTAGGTAATGCTTTTTTCTGACCAAGAGGACTGATCCCACCCACAACATAACCTGTGGTTTTCTGTGCAATATCAGGATTGGCCATCTCTGCTTTTTTACCTTTCGCTGCTTTAGCTGCAAGTTTAAGGTTTAACTTCTGGTCAACAGGAATAACAGCTACAGCCAAATCTTTAGCAACACCGTTCAAGCAGAACAACAACGTTTTGAACACACGTTTGGGATCCTGACCCAGAGCTTCAACCGCTTCTAACCCATAGTTGGTGTTGTTTGCATCGTGATGATACTGATGCACGGTGTGAACAATTTTCTTTTTCTTGGCAAGATTGATTGCAGGGGTCATAACAAATCCAAACGATAGATAAACAAAAAGCGACGCCGAGGCGTCGCTTTAGTTAAATTTATCATGGTGCTAGAGTCAATCTAATTTAGCACCTATTGATACAATTGCTTGGATTCAATTACTTGTAAACCATTTGGCCTGAAGGCGCGTACTTGTTCACGTCAACCGGGCTGTTTGCTTCTAGGTACTCTTTCAGTACTTCAGCATCAACAAAACCAGTATTTACGTAACCTGGGTGGTCAGACAGTTTAGGGTAACCGTCACCACCAGCAGCGTTAAAGCTTGGTACTGTGAAACGGTATGTTTCGTCTAGACGAAGCTGTTTGCCACCGATGAATACATTCGATACTTCACCGTTCGTCACTGTCATTGAAATGCCAGCGAACTGCGCGTAAGCACCAGAATCGATTGGTTTCGTCGCCACAACATTTAGGTAATCTAGAACTTCTTTACCTGTCATGTCTGTGTAAGTCAGGATGTTTGCAAAAGGTTGTACCTTCAGTACATCTTTGTAAGTGACGTTGCCCGCTTCAATTGAGTCACGAACACCACCAGAGTTCATCACAGCGAAGTCTGCTTGTGCACGCTCCATGTGAGAAGTCGCAATCAAACGACCTAGGTTAGTTTGTTGGAAACGAACTACGTTACGATCGCCTTCAAGCTTGCCATTAGTCTCAGCAATTTGAACTTCTAGCTGTGCTTGACCTTGCTCTTGGAAAGGACGTAGGAATTCAAGTAGCTCTGGATCTTGTGCAATTTCATCTTGAATAAGAACGCGTTGCTTCTTACCGTCAATCTTAACTTTCTTCTTAAGGTTAACTGGAACCAGATCGTAGCTCACCATCTCTAGCTCACCGTTACGGAATTCGTAATCAGCACGACCTACGTACTTGCCCCACTCGTGAGCTTGAACGATGTAAGTACCATTCTGTACGTCTGGTTTACACTCATCACCCGGCTTGAAGTTTTTCTTCGCAACGTTGGGGCCTTCCATACATACAGGCTCTTGAGAGTGACCACCAACGATCATGTCTAGGTCGCCTTCATTTAGGTAACGAGCAAGTGCTACATCACCCGGTGCGTTAACACCACGTTGGCCGTTTTCGTAGTGACCCATGTGAGTCACAGCAAAGATTAAGTCTGGCTTCTCTGTTTCTTTAAGTTCAGCGATTAGCTTCTTCGCTTCTTCTTTAGGGTCGCGGAAGTCAATGCTCGCGATGAACTCAGGGTTACCGATTTTCGCCGTATCTTCAGTTGTTAAACCGATAACCGCAATCTTGATACCTTGCTTTTCAAACATCTCGTAAGCTTGGAACTTGCGTTCGCCTGTTGCTTTGTCGTAGATGTTTGCAGATAGCATTGGGAAATTAGCCCAGTCGATCTGCTTTTGCAGTACGTCTAAAGAGTTGTCAAACTCGTGGTTACCCAATGCCATTGCATCGTAACCAATTTTATTCATACCTTTGAAATCAGGTTCTGCATCTTGAAGATCTGACTCTGGCACACCAGTGTTGATGTCACCACCAGATAGAAGCAACACGCTACCGCCTTCTGCTTCAACTTCAGCACGAAGTTGATCAACAAGCGTTTTACGCGCAGACATGCCGTATTCACCGTATTTGTTCTGCCAAAAACGACCATGGTTGTCGTTAGTGTGTAGAACCGTTAGCTTGTAAGTTTCGTCTTGGTTCCAATCTTGAGTAGATTGAGACGCACACCCAGCTAGAGTAGCTAGGATTGCAGCACTTAGTGCTGTCTTTAGAATAAGGCGTTGCTTCATTGTCATACCTTTGAACTTTTTAGGGGAATCCACTGCTTTTTATAATCTATTGCGACCCCTTTCCTGGAGTTCGAACAATAAGACTTCACATCACTTATCTTAAATTAACATTTCAGATGTAACATGATGATTTCATATTTATGTCGAATTGGTCACGCATAGATCGGCAGTTAAGTGTAACAAAATTATGAGATTACACTCAAACTTCCCCTGCATCACAGGCAATCGTTTACTTATAAAGTGTGATGGACATCAGTAATTTACTATAAACAGGACCGACCTCACACTCATATACGAGTTTCTTAGGTAATAACCCGCCTCGTTAACAACGATTTAAATGAACGATTTATGTTCGGCTGCTTTTACGAGATAAAAAAAACCCAATTCAAGGAACTGGGCTTTCTTAACTCAACTTTTGTTAAATAACGTTTCCGTTACTTCACATCCATCTCAATTATTTAATATCAATATGCTCAAAGCCTTTGATAAGGTCATCAAGTGCTTTCATCTGCTTCAAGAACGGCTCTAGTTTATCTAGAGGTAGCGCCGATGGGCCATCACAGCGTGCTTGATCCGGGTTAGGGTGAGCCTCAAGAAACAGACCCGCAATCCCCGTCGCAAGACCCGCTTTAGCAAGTTCAACGGTTTGCTCACGACGACCGCCAGAGGCAGCACCTGATGGGTCACGCATTTGAAGCGCATGAGTCACATCAAAGATAATTGGGCTGCCGTTTGATGATTTTTTCATTACACTGAAACCAAGCATATCAACTACTAGGTTGTCATAACCCATGCAAGAACCACGTTCACAAAGAATAATGTTGTCGTTGCCGCACTCTGCGAACTTATCAACGATGTTACCTACTTGATCCGGGCTCATGAACTGAGGCTTCTTCACATTGATAACCGCGCCAGTCTTAGCCATCGCTTCAACAAGGTCAGTTTGACGAGCAAGAAACGCTGGAAGCTGGATTACATCAACCACATCAGCAACAGGCTGAGCTTGTGCTTCTGTGTGGATATCAGTAATGATCTTCACGCCAAAAGTATCTTTCAGTTCTTGGAAGATTTTAAGACCTTCTTCCATACCTGGGCCACGGTATGAGTGAACTGAGCTGCGGTTTGCTTTATCGAAAGACGCCTTAAATACGTAAGGGATGCCCAACTTCTCTGTGACTTTCACGTAATGCTCACAGATCTGCATTGCTAGATCGCGAGATTCAAGAACGTTCATGCCTGCAAATAGCGTAAATGGCTTGTCGTTAGCAATTGGCATGTCACCAATGTGAACTGTTTTCTGTTCCATCATATTCTCTCTAAATAATTATTAATTAGTGAACAACCACTGTCTTTTCGTTCATGACGTTCACTTGAGATTTCAGTAACTCAGATGCAGGGTCATCTGGGCATTGGTCGATAAAGTATTGGTAATCCGTTGCAGCAACTTGATGACAGTCTAGCTGCTGATAAATAAAGCCACGGTCACGGATTTCATACGGATCATCCGGCACAAAGGTTAACGCAAGATCAGTACACTTCAATGCAAGCGTATAACGCTCTTCTCGCAGTAATGCACTCTTAAGCAACGCTAGCCACTTACCAATAATCGTTGGGTGGTCGGCAACCTCTAAGTGTTCCGCTTTCACCTTAGCGAGTGGGCCATCATGTCCGATTAACCAAGCTCGTAAAGTTTGTACGCCAACATACTCACCGTTGTAAGGGTTAATATAGACGGCTGCTTGCCCGTACCAACTCACTTTTAGCAAGAATTGAGTAGGGAAAGAGACGCCCTCTACAGGGAAGCCTAGCTTGCGACCTAGAAAAAGAAAAATCGCACCAAGACTCACTGGGATGCCTTTCTTTCTCTCGAGCACTTTATCGATGAATGCGTTTTCCGAAGAGAAGTACGCATCTTTATCGCCAGCAAAACCCCACTCGTAAAAGAATAGTCGAATAAAAGATTCAAACTTCTGCTGCTCATCGGTTTCATTAACCAAAGCAAACTCAGCGTCTTTTAACAATCTTGCGAGTTCTTGCTCAGCCCAGCTGTCTTGAGTTTCTGGGTTAATCGCTTTATTTAAGATCAATGCACCTTCAGCTAACTCTAGCTGGTCAAAGTCTTCATCAAAAAATTCGTACATACGTAACTAACCGAAATAAGGAGATAATTAACCGAAAAATGTTGGTGTCTTAGTCATTGCAATTTTGCCTGCCATCGCTAACCAGCCAAGCGCACCAAAGAAAGAGAAAACTCTCAATAGCTTGTTTTTACCCAACTTAAGTGCAAAGAAGCCCAGTGCGATGTAAGCCATAACACAAGTTAGTTTTTCGGTTAACCATGGCGCTGCTGGTGTAAATGGAATAAAGCCAGTGATAAAAATCAAACCAATACCCGATAGCAGCAGCAACGAGTCATTGATATGAGGGAAACGCTGCAAGAAAGGATGCTTAAGCTTTGGTGAGTTAACCATCATCAGAGCGAAACGAATCGAAAGAAGTAGCGCGCTTATAGCAATCGTTAGTAGGTGAAAATGTTTTAAACCTTCGTACATGGTATTCCTTTATATTTTTATATGTGCTTTCGTTAACACGAGCTAAACAATACCCGTTAATGCCCTGTATTTCTGCGTTAATTCTCTGTATTTCCGCGTTAAATGCATTATCGAGTTAAGTGTATTGTCGAGTTAAAGGTATCAATTTAGCAAGTTCATCATCTATTGCTCACAAGATGATTAACAGCAGCCTATGAGTAACCACTATCTATGAAAAGTAACGACCCAATGTCACTCGGTCATTACCACCGTAATCTTTTTCTGTAACCACATCCAAGTAGCCCAGTTGTTGCATTATCTCACGTACCGCCAAGCCTTGGTCATAGCCGTGTTCAAATGCTAGCCAGCCTTCGTTTTCTAAAAAACCGCGTGCGTTTTCAGAGATGTATCGAATATCAGCTAAACCTTTCTCTTCAGCAACTAACGCTGTGATCGGTTCAAAACGCACATCACCTTGAGATAAATGAGGGTCATTCTTCTCAATGTAAGGTGGGTTCGAGACAATCAACGAGAACTTCACAGCTTCTTCTTCAGAATTCACCGAGTTCAAAGGCTCAAACCAACTGCCATGTAAAAAAGTGGCGTTAGTGATATTTAATCGCTGAGCGTTTTCTGTAGCAAGTTGCTGCGCTTCAGGGCGAAGATCAATACCCGTCACTGGTCGATTCGGCATTTCAGACGCCAATGCTAACGCGATAGCACCTGTACCTGTGCCTAAATCGAGAATCGCACCTTGCTTGCCATACGTTTTGTCTAACGCCACTTCAACCAAACGCTCGGTATCCGGCCGTGGGATTAAAGTAGAAGGAGAGACTTTTAACGGCAGCGACCAAAACTCACGTTCACCAACAATGTAAGCCACAGGCTCACCGGTTAAGCGACGTTTTAGGAGGGTATGGAATTCGGATTCTTGTTCTGAAGTGAGGTGCTTCTCAGGCCAAGTCAGTAGGTAAGATCTAGGTTTATCTAAAGCGTGACAAAGCAGTACCGCAGCATCAATCGAGGGCGATGTGTTATCGCCCTCTTGAAGCTGTACGATTGCTGACTTTAAAGCACTTTCAACCGTATATGCTGACTGCATAGTAATTAGTTGTGCTCAGCAAGTGCTGCTAGTTGATCGGCTTGGTGCTCTTGTAGAACAGGATCAAGCAGGCTTTGCATATCACCTTCCAAAACTTCGTTCAGGCGGTAGATAGTTAAGTTGATGCGGTGATCAGAAACACGGCCTTGTGGGTAATTGTACGTACGAATACGGTCACTACGGTCACCAGAGCCTAATAGGTTACGACGTGTATCTGAAATAGCAGCAGCACGACGCTCTTCTTCAGCTTGAACGATACGAGCCGCAAGAACAGCCATCGCTTTCGCTTTGTTTTTATGCTGAGAACGCTCGTCTTGACACTCTACTACGGTACCTGTTGGCAAGTGAGTAATACGGATTGCTGAATCCGTGGTGTTAACGTGCTGACCACCCGCGCCAGATGCACGGAAAGTATCAATTTTAAGATCGCCCGCTTTGATCTCTGGAAGATCTGCTTCTGGGATCTCAGGCATAACCGCAACGGTACAAGCTGATGTATGAACACGACCTTGAGATTCAGTCTCAGGTACACGTTGTACACGGTGACCGCCAGACTCGAACTTCATTGTGCCATAAACAGCGTCGCCACTGATTTTAGCGATCATCTCTTTAAAGCCGCCCTGCTCTGAAACATTGCTGCTCATCACCTCAACGCGCCAACCTTTTTTCTCGGCAAATCTAGAGTACATGCGGAAAAGGTTACCCGCAAAAATACCCGCTTCATCACCACCAGCACCGGCACGAATCTCTAAGAAACAGTTACGCTCATCGTTTGGATCTTTTGGAATCAGAAGAATTTGCAGCTCATCAGTCAGACGTTCAATGTTCGCTTTCGCATCTTTGATCTCTTCTTGAGCCATTTCGCGCATTTCTGCGTCGTCTTCATTTGCCATCTCTTCAGCAGCTTCTAAATCTTCTTGAGCTTGCTGGTATGATTTGAAGCACCCCGTCACCTCTTCTAATTGAGAATACTCTTTTGACAAGGCACGGAATTTGTCTTGATTCCCAAGTACACCGGGATCACCAAGTAGATGTTGAACTTCTTCATAGCGTTCAACAAGTGTTTCAAGCTTTATTAGAATCGAGGCTTTCATAATGTCTTATTCTGTTGGAGGTCGAATATTATTGAGGGTTTTCTAAGCCCAAACTCTGTCTAATGACCATTAATTTTGCAGGTTCTCCTTGCTCAGCTGCACTTTGAAGTGCACGCGTTGGAGCATGGATCAATTTGTTTGTGAGCTTATTACTTAGCTCAAGTAAGACTTTCTCAGGGTCACCGCCAGCGGCAAGTGATTGTAAACTCTTACTTAATAAATCTTCTCGGATTTCATTGGCCGATTTACGGTAATCACGAATACTGTCTACCGCTTGCAGTGAACGCATCCAACTCATAAACGCGGCGCTTTCTTCACTAACTATTGCTTCAGCTTGAATCGCTTCTACTTTTCGTTGTTCAATATTGCCATCAACGATCGACTGCAAATCGTCAACGGAATATAGGTAAGCATCATTCAGATCGCCGACCTGAGATTCCACATCACGAGGAACCGCAATATCAACCAACAACATAGGTTGATGCTTTCTTGTCTTCAGTGCGGTTTCAACCATGCCCTTGCCAATAATAGGCAGCGGGCTTGCAGTTGAGCTGATCACGATATCCGCTCTATGCAAATGGTCAGGAATTTCATTGAGGCTGATCACTTCAGCGCCAAACTCTTCTGCCAACCCTAAAGCACGCTCACGAGTTCGGTTGGCGACAATCATCTTGGTGCAACCATTCGCTGAAAGGTGTTTTGCCACCAATTCAATCGTCTCACCCGCACCCACCAATAACACCGTTGATTCAGCAATCGACTCAAAGATGTGTTTGGCTAACGTACAAGCTGCGTAAGCAACTGAAACCGCGCTTCCACCAATTTCAGTTTCAGTTCGAACACGCTTAGCGACAGAAAATGATTTCTGGAACAGTTTTTCCATTGAAGCATCAACAGATTTGTTCTCTCGCGAGTCCGTATAAGCTTGCTTCACCTGACCTAAGATCTGCGGCTCACCCAATACCAAGGAGTCCAAACCACAAGCTACGCGCATTAAATGTTTAATCGCGGCCTGCTCTTCATGGACATAAATGCTGGGTTTTAGCTCTTCAGGGCTAACTTGATGGAAAACTGACAACCAATCGATGAGCTTGTTTTTTGCCACGCCTTTGACGTCACAATACACTTCAGTTCGATTACAGGTAGAAAGTATGACACTTCCATTTACGTGTGCATTTGCGTTCAGTTGCTTGAGTGCCTCAGATAATTTATCTGGACCAAAAGCGACTTTTTCTCGCAATTCAACCGACGCTGTATTGTGATTGATACCTACGGCAAGCAAAGACATGTATCAGAAGTTCTCGATCAGGGAATGGAAACAAGGGGCGAATTTTACTTGATGCATGGCTCTATTTAAAGAGCAAGCGGGATTTGTTTTCCTGACTTCGTGAATTCAATGCTATAGTTGAGACGTTTTTTAGATAAATTTGAACAAGTTGTGAGCAAATATGAGCAAGCTTCGTAAAATCACGTCTCTTATTTTTATAACCATAATTATGGTGGGTTGCTCGTCTATCCCAGAACAACCGACCAGCGTCGAGTGGCAAAGTCACCAAGATCGGCTTTTACAGATAGAAAACTATCAAGCCTCAGGCAAGCTCGCTTACATTTCTCCAGAGCAACGCCAAAGCCTAAATTTCATTTGGAAGCATTCACCTAATCAGAGTCAATTGAGGCTCACTACTTTCCTTGGTCAAACCGCCTTGAACCTCATAATTGACAGTTCGGGTGCCAAGGTAGTCACTTATGATGACCAAGTTTTTACTCATGCAAGTGCTTCCGTTCTTGTGGAACAACTTACTGGATTGCAGATTCCCATTGACCATCTACCGCAATGGTTCCTTGGCATTCCAGATCAAGCCGATAGCTACCAATTGAACACAACCAACACGCTTGAATCTCTCACCAAAAAAGTCAGCAACCAACTATGGACACTGAGTTTTGCTAACTATCGCAATACAGAGATGCCGAGTAAACTATTATCTGGTGAAGACAACAAGAACTCTAGTGAAGACAACACTAAGGTAGAGACAATCCCACTCCCTACTCGATTGTCATTCAAGCAAGACGAGAACAAAATCAACATTGTAGTTTCGAAGTGGACACTGAAAAAATGATAACAACGCCAACCCACTGGCCTTCTCCGGCTAAACTGAATTTATTTCTTTATATCACTGGTCGACGTGACAATGGTTATCACGAACTTCAGACCTTATTTCAGTTTGTCGAGTTTGGCGATGAACTGACGGTTAGTGCAAATCAAGAAACCAGTGCGATCACAATAACCCCTGAAATTCCAGGCGTTGCGACAGAAGATAACCTGATTTGGAAAGCCGCAACTGCCCTCCAACAATATACATCGACCTCTTTCGGTGCGGATATTGAACTCAAGAAAGTGTTGCCAATGGGAGGTGGCATTGGTGGGGGCTCTTCAAATGCAGCAACCGTGCTGGTCGCGCTTAATTATTTATGGCGACTCAACCTCTCTGATGATCAACTTGCCGAAATCGGTTTGCAGCTTGGTGCAGACGTTCCTGTCTTCGTTCGAGGCCACGCCGCCTTTGCCGAAGGGGTTGGAGAACAGCTACAGCCCGCTAATCCGGATGAAAAATGGTATCTCGTTGTCAAACCTCAAGTGAGCATAGCAACTGTAGACATATTCACACATTCAGAATTAACTCGAAATACGCCGAAGCGAGCACTAGCAACGCTTCTAGAGCAAGAATACGTAAACGATTGCGAAAAAATTGTGCGAATGCTGTACCCAGAGGTTGATAAGCAACTTTCATGGCTGCTACAATACGCGCCGTCGAGATTGACTGGTACAGGTTCATGCGTTTTTGCTGAATTTAGCAGCAAAAAAGAAGCCGAATCGGTGCTAGAGCAACTGCCTGACACAGTTTCCGCGTTTGTCGCGAGAGGACGAAACATTTCGCCTTTGAAAGAAACTTTGGCTGAATACCAATCAGCCCACCCACAATCTATTTAAAACTGGACGCAACCCGAGGTTTCCACCGTGCCTGATATGAAGCTATTTGCTGGTAACGCAACACCTGAACTAGCCCAACGTATTGCTGATCGTCTATACATCTCTCTTGGCGATGCTACTGTAGACCGTTTTTCTGATGGCGAAGTCGCTGTACAAATCAATGAAAACGTTCGTGGTAGCGATGTATTCCTGATTCAATCAACTTGTGCACCAACCAATGACAACCTTATGGAATTGGTGGTAATGATTGACGCAATGCGCCGTGCTTCTGCTGGCCGTATTACTGCTGTAATCCCTTACTTCGGTTATGCCCGTCAAGATCGTCGTGTACGTTCTGCTCGTGTGCCTATTACTGCAAAAGTTGTTGCAGATTTCCTTTCTAACGTTGGTGTTGACCGCGTTTTGACTATCGACCTACACGCAGAGCAAATCCAAGGCTTCTTCGATGTACCTGTTGATAACATCTTCGGCACTCCAGTTCTTCTAGAAGACATGGCTAACCGTGGCCTAGAAAACCCAGTCGTGGTTTCTCCAGACCTTGGTGGTGTTGTACGTGCTCGTGCAACCGCTAAAGCGCTAGGTGATGTTGACATCGCTATCGTTGATAAGCGTCGTCCACGTGCTAACGTTTCTGAAGTAATGAACCTGATCGGTGATGTTGAAGGTCGTGACTGTGTTATCGTTGATGACATGATCGATACTGGTGGCACACTGTGTAAAGCAGCTGAAGCGCTTAAAGAGCGCGGTGCTAAGCGTGTATTCGCTTACGCTACTCACGCTGTATTCTCTGGTACTGCTGCAGAAAACATCCGTAACTCAGTTCTAGACCAAGTTATTGTTACAGATTCAATCAAGCTTTCTCCAGAGATGGCTGCGACAGGCAAAGTGACTGAGCTAAGCCTTTCTCGCATGCTTGCTGAAGCAATTCGCCGCATCAGCAACGAAGAATCAATCTCAGCGATGTTTAACTAATCAAAGCTCTATAGCTTTGTTGTAGAAAAGCTTTGTTTTAGAAACTCGTGAGAGAGACATATTAAGCACTTCATTGAATGAAGTGCTTTTTTTATGTCTAACCAATATTAAGCCGCAATTCACCATAGTCAGGAATCATCGTGTTGCTATCAGCTAGCTCGCACCTTTTTCATAAACTGTGATATCATACGGCGCTTTTTGAAATCCCAAGAGAGATCCATACCTTGAGCCAACAAATAAAACTTCTCGTTGGACTGGCTAATCCAGGTCCAGAATACGCCAAAACTCGCCACAATGCGGGTGCTTGGGTAGTTGAAGAATTAGCGCGTGTACATAACGTGACACTAAAGAACGAACCAAAGTTCTTTGGCCTAACGGGTCGTATCATGGTTCATGGTGAAGATCTTCGCTTGCTGATCCCAACGACTTTTATGAACTTGTCAGGCAAAGCTGTTGCTGCCTTAGCAAAGTTCTACCAAATTAAACCAGAAGAGATCATGGTGGCTCACGATGAGTTAGATCTTCCTCCAGGTATTGGAAAGTTTAAAAAAGGTGGTGGTCATGGTGGACATAATGGTCTGAAAGACATCATCAGCAAGCAGGGTAACAATAAAGAATTCTATCGTCTTAGATTAGGCATTGGCCATCCAGGACACAAAGATAAAGTTGCAGGTTATGTATTAGGCAAAGCTCCTGCGAAAGAGCAAGAGTGTATCGAGGCTGTCGTTGACGAATCGGTTCGTAGCCTAGACATCTTATTAAAAGATGGCCTACCAAAAGCACAAAATCGCTTACATACGTTCAAAGCAGAATAAGGTTTATATCATGGGTTTTAAATGTGGCATCGTTGGTCTACCAAACGTTGGTAAGTCAACTCTGTTTAACGCACTGACTAAAGCAGGCATCGAAGCAGCAAACTTTCCATTTTGTACAATCGAACCAAACACAGGTATCGTTCCGGTTCCAGATCTACGCTTAGATGCATTAGCAAAAATTGTTAATCCACAGAAGATCCTTCCAACGACAATGGAATTCGTAGATATCGCAGGCCTAGTTGCTGGCGCATCTAAAGGTGAAGGTCTAGGTAACAAATTCCTAGCTAACATCCGCGAAACTGATGCTATCGGTCACGTTGTACGCTGCTTTGAAAACGAAAACATCGTTCACGTTTCTGGCAAGGTCTCTCCAATCGAAGATATCGAAGTGATCAACCTTGAGCTTGCTCTTGCCGATCTAGATAGCTGTGAACGTGCAATCTTCCGTAATGCTAAAAAAGCAAAAGGCGGAGATAAAGACGCTAAATTTGAAACTACAGTTCTTGAAAAGCTTCTACCTATCCTGACTGAAGGTGGTATGGCTCGTACTGTTGAACTTGGCAAAGAAGAAGTAGCAGCAATCGACTACCTTAACTTCCTAACGCTTAAGCCAACAATGTACATTGCAAACGTTGCTGAAGATGGTTTTGAAAACAACCCTTACCTAGACGCCGTTCGCGAATATGCAGAAAAAGAGAACAACGTTGTTGTTGCTGTGTGTGCTGCAATCGAATCTGAACTTTCTGAGCTTGACGATGAAGACCGTGAAGAGTTTCTAGCTGACATGGGCATCGAAGAACCAGGCCTTAACCGAGTGATCCGCTCTGGTTACGAGCTACTGACTCTTCAAACTTACTTTACTGCCGGTGTTAAAGAAGTTCGTGCTTGGACTATTCCTATCGGTGCAACAGCACCGCAAGCAGCTGGTAAGATCCACACCGACTTCGAGAAAGGTTTCATCCGTGCAGAAGTAGTTGGCTACGAACATTTCATCGAATTTGGCGGTGAAAGCGGAGCAAAAGATGCAGGTAAATGGCGTCTTGAAGGCAAAGAATACATCGTTAAAGATGGTGACGTAGTTCACTTCCGCTTCAACGTATAATTCTGATTAAACATCTAGAAAAAAGGCCAGTGAATTCACTGGCCTTTTTGTTTTCCCCCTTTAGAAATAGCCCCACATCCAAAACTTAACTTCCTATATATATCGCCTTTTAGACCTGTTTTTTGTCGACAAATACACCTCTTTGCCTAAAAAGAAACCGAACAGATGTTTATTCGCGATTTATTCAAAAAAAAAGTTGACGGGTTTCGCTCAACTCCGCATAATGCGCCCCGTTCACAACGAAGCGGCAACGTCTCGAAATGAGCAACAATTTGGAAATGGCTACTTAGCTCAGTTGGTTAGAGCACATCACTCATAATGATGGGGTCGCAGGTTCGAATCCCGCAGTAGCCACCATTTCCTAAGCACTCTGTTTGTTATTAAACATCTGTCTCTTAACAACAAAGAGTTTTTAGGAAAGTAAAGCGGTCGTGGCGGAATTGGTAGACGCACCAGATTTAGGTTCTGGCGCCGAGAGGTGTGAGAGTTCAAGTCTCTCCGACCGCACCATATTGAGATATCTTAATTGATATCATTGTTGGGCTATCGCCAAGCGGTAAGGCACTGGCTTTTGATGCCAGCATTCCCTGGTTCGAATCCAGGTAGCCCAGCCACAATTTAAAGTGTAATTATCTTTAAAAAGATAATGGCATTGGAAGCGAGATTATATTATATTACTTCGCTCTCAGATGGCTACTTAGCTCAGTTGGTTAGAGCACATCACTCATAATGATGGGGTCGCAGGTTCGAATCCCGCAGTAGCCACCATTCTTTCTTTATGAAAGAAAAAGTACAAACAACGTTATATTGAATTACCAATGTCGATATAACTATAAAGATTTGCTGCGGTCGTGGCGGAATTGGTAGACGCACCAGATTTAGGTTCTGGCGCCGAGAGGTGTGAGAGTTCAAGTCTCTCCGACCGCACCATTATTTAGATATCTTAAATGATATCCTGTTGGGCTATCGCCAAGCGGTAAGGCACTGGCTTTTGATGCCAGCATTCCCTGGTTCGAATCCAGGTAGCCCAGCCATTACAACGTTACTTAGACAAACCATAAGTCTTCTTAACTATACTCTTTGCTAGAGTAAAAGCTTTGCTGCGGTCGTGGCGGAATTGGTAGACGCACCAGATTTAGGTTCTGGCGCCGAGAGGTGTGAGAGTTCAAGTCTCTCCGACCGCACCATTATTTAGATATCTTAAATGATATCCTGTTGGGCTATCGCCAAGCGGTAAGGCACTGGCTTTTGATGCCAGCATTCCCTGGTTCGAATCCAGGTAGCCCAGCCATTACAACGTTACTTAGACAAACCATAAGTCTTCTTAACTATACTCTTTGCTAGAGTAAAAGCTTTGCTGCGGTCGTGGCGGAATTGGTAGACGCACCAGATTTAGGTTCTGGCGCCGAGAGGTGTGAGAGTTCAAGTCTCTCCGACCGCACCATTATTTCTCTTTTATTAGAGATAAAATAGTGAATACATAAAATTCATTATTGGCTACTTAGCTCAGTTGGTTAGAGCACATCACTCATAATGATGGGGTCGCAGGTTCGAATCCCGCAGTAGCCACCATTCTTTCTTTATGAAAGAAAAAGTACAAACAACGTTATATTGAATTACCAATGTCGATATAACTATAAAGATTTGCTGCGGTCGTGGCGGAATTGGTAGACGCACCAGATTTAGGTTCTGGCGCCGAGAGGTGTGAGAGTTCAAGTCTCTCCGACCGCACCATTATTTAGATA
>NZ_JAKKCO010000004.1:373441-421007 GCF_021728355.1 Vibrio sp. A2-1
ACATCGAATCACCAATGTCGATATAACTATAAAGATTTGCTGCGGTCGTGGCGGAATTGGTAGACGCACCAGATTTAGGTTCTGGCGCCGAGAGGTGTGAGAGTTCAAGTCTCTCCGACCGCACCATCATTGAATGAAACCCAGCTTTTTAGCTGGGTTTTGTTTTATCTGGAATATGTAAATCTGCAAGCCAAGTCACCAAGTATTCTCTTCTATAACCTCACTTTTACTGCGATTTTATTAGACAATGTCTGCTCCATTTCCTAACTGAGTATGACTACCTATGAAAACCCTCCCTTTAACGATCGGTTGCTACACAGATTCTCCAAGTAATAGCCAAGGTGTCTATCAAACTCAGTTAGATCTAGAAACAGGAAAACTATTACCTCTAGAGCTTATTGCCGAATGTCATAACCCCTCTTTTATCACCGCGACAAAGTCTGGTATCTATACAGCAGCTGAGGTTGAGCAAAAGAAACAACCGAAGCTCATTCATATACCTAATGTTGACTCACAAATCACGTCCAATACAGGCCTCATCTCGGGGGATCACCCCTGCCACGTTGCGATAGATCCCCACAATAAGTTTGCTATTACATCGCAATACTCGTCAGGGACATTCGATATTTTTAGTTTAAGTATCAATGGTAATATCGATAAACGACTCAAAACACTCAAAATGGTTGGCTCAGGGCCGAACAAAGAAAGACAAACTGGCCCACATGCTCATCAAAGCCTTTTCCTGAATAACTCTCCGCAGTTTGTTACCGTCGATCTCGGAGCCGATCGAATCAACTTCTATTGCTTCGACGAAGAACAAGAAGAATTCCTTGATGAGCCAATGCAGTCTATTAAAGTGCCAGCAGGGAATGGACCTCGTCACCTAGTCTTTAACCAAGCTGAAGATAAAACCTATGTGGTGTGTGAGCTCTCGGAAACGATATTGATTTTGGAGAAGTCTTTAGGGCTGTGGAATATTGTGGAAGAGGTTGACGCACTTCCTAATACGGAGAAAGGAGAAGCCGCGGCTGCAATTAAGCTATCGCCAGATGAGCAATTCCTTTACGTATCTTGCCGGCATCAATCAAGAATCAGTTGTTTTCGAATAGATTCAACTACTCAAAAGCTCATATTTATGGACAGTTACGATATTGAAGGCAAGTTCCCTCGCGACTTTCATATCACTAATGACGGACAATGGCTTATCTCCGCAAACCAGCACTCCAACAACCTCACGTCATTCAAACGAAATGTTGAAGATGGATCTCTGACCTATACCGGTTACTCGTTAGACCTTGATGCACCAGTTTGTGTCACTCAGCAACAATAAGCATTACAACAAAAACAAAAAAGGAGAGCATCGGCTCTCCTTCTCTATATAAACAACCTGATCTAACCGTTTTAAAGGCCCAAGGCGTATTTCAAGACTTGAGCTTTAATCGGCCCTGAGTTTTCTGCTAACTTTAGTGCAGCATTGCGGACAAACTTTAACGGGCAAATGTCATTACTGAACGTTTTATAGAAGAAGTCCATGCCACTTTGCATCATTAGATTGTCACCTCTTCTGATCACTTCATAGCGTCTCGCCACAGATTGATTCAATTCACCTTTCTCTTTGGTGATATCCAATAGTGCAGCCACATCTTTAAAGCCCAAGTTAACACCCTGACCTGCTAGAGGGTTAATCGTATGTGCCGAATCTCCAACCAGAATACAATTGTTCTTAGCGTAAGATTGCGCATGACGACGAGTGAGAGGGAACGAACCAGAATTCAATACCTTGATATCACCTAGCTCTTTAGGAAAGTTAGCGAGTACTTCATTACGCAGCTTTTCAGGGCTCATCGATGATAATTGCTTAATACGAGATGGGGAGTCATACCAAACCAACGATCCCTGCCCGACTTCTTGACCGTCAGAGGTTAGAGAACACAATGGCAAAAATGAACGAGGACCACTTGGTAGGAATTGCTGCCAAGTAATATCTTGTTGAGGCTGCTCGGTTTCGACATTGATAAGCATGCAGTGTTGTCGGTAATCCCACGCTGTAATGCCAATTCCAGCTTGCTGACGAACGACTGAGTTCGCGCCATCAGCACCAACCACCCACTTCGCTGATAATTCAGCTCCTGATTGAAGCTTAACGATATTAGTTTCACCAAACTCAATCTCATCCAGCTTTTCTGGGCATAACAGTTCGAGATTGTCGTAGGCATCAAATTGAGACCATAATCCTAGTTGAATGAGCCTATTCTCAACAATATAGCCTAGACGAGGCAGATCCAGTGATGCAGCATCAAATCGAGTACGACACTCTGGATGCTCCCACGTTTCTAAACGCTTGTAAGAACAAACGCGCATCGCTGCGATACTTTGCCACGCACCAAGACCTTCAAGTAAATCGACCGATGCTTGAGAAATCGCAGACACACGAGTATCCATCGCTTGTGACTCATCAAAAGCTTGTGGGGCAAAACCTTCGATCACCGCAACACTCAGCCCTTGCTTTGCAAAGCCGACCGCTGTTGCTGCGCCAACCATGCCGCCACCGACTACCACAATATCGTAACTGTTCATATTTTGTACTTATCAGTTTGATTCTTTGACTGTTTTTGATTGTACTTTTTCATAACTAACTTGTAACCAAAAACCTTATTCGAAAAAAGGGTTATCCCTTATGGTATATGGCGTTAACAATAATAAAAACCACTACATAAGAGATTTGTTCAGACTACTAGTCAGTCGGTTTTGAAACCAGTACAATACGCCGCTTGCCGCTAGAGCCAGTCATAAAATTGAATACCGAATTATGACAAACAATGCTGGCGGATGAATAATGGGCGATTTGCTCCCTTAAATTAAACTAACGATCGAGCGAACATATAATGAGTAAGAAACTGCTAATTAAAACTTGGGGCTGTCAGATGAATGAATACGATTCATCAAAAATGGCCGACCTGCTTAACGCTGCAAATGGCTACGAGCTAACTGAAGTACCTGAGGAAGCAGACGTACTACTATTGAATACTTGTTCTATCCGCGAAAAAGCGCAAGAAAAAGTATTCCACCAGCTTGGTCGTTGGAAAACGCTTAAAGATAAAAAAGAAGGTGTGGTGATCGGTGTGGGTGGCTGTGTAGCAACTCAAGAAGGTGATCACATTCGTCAACGAGCACCGTACGTAGACGTTATCTTTGGCCCACAAACATTACACCGTCTGCCAGAGATGATTAAGTCATCACTGTCTAACGAAAAGCCAGTAATGGATATCTCATTCCCTGAGATCGAAAAGTTCGATAACTTGCCGGAACCTAAAGCAGACGGTGCAACAGCCTACGTTTCTATCATGGAAGGCTGCTCTAAGTACTGTACTTACTGTGTTGTGCCATATACTCGTGGTGAAGAAGTTAGCCGTCCAATGGATGATGTGCTCTACGAAGTTGCACAACTGGCAGAGCAAGGCGTACGTGAAGTAAACCTACTAGGCCAAAACGTAAACGCATTCCGTGGCCCTACTTACGAAGGCGACATCTGCACATTTGCAGAACTACTTCGCCTAGTTGCGTCTATCGATGGTATCGACCGTATTCGTTTCACTACAAGCCACCCGCTTGAATTTGGTGATGACATCATTGAAGTTTACAAAGATACACCAGAGCTAGTGAGCTTTTTACACTTGCCTGTACAAAGTGGTAGTGACCGTATTCTTACGATGATGAAACGCCCGCATACGGCAATCGAGTACAAGTCTATTATCCGCAAACTACGTAAAGCTCGACCTGATATTCAAATCAGCTCTGACTTTATTGTTGGTTTCCCTGGTGAATCTAAGCAAGACTTCCAAGATACAATGAAGCTAATTAAAGAAGTTGATTTCGATATGAGCTTCAGCTTTGTTTTCTCTCCTCGTCCAGGTACACCTGCCGCAGATTACCCATGTGATGTACCAACACAAGAGAAGAAAGATCGCCTGTGGGAGCTGCAACAGACAGTCAACACACAAGCTATGCGTTTCTCTCGTCTAATGCTAGGCACAGAGCAGCGTATCCTTGTTGAAGGTCCATCAAGAAAGAATCTAATGGAACTGCGTGGCCGTACTGAAAACAGCCGTGTTGTGAACTTCGAAGGTTCTGCAGACCTAATCGGCCAGTTCGTAGACGTGAAGATCACTGAGGTTTACACCAACTCACTACGTGGTGAGCTAGTTCGCACAGAAAAAGACATGGGTCTACGCGTTGTAATGACTCCAGCAGAAATGATGGAAAAAACAAAACGTGAAGACGAGCTAGGTGTAGCCACGTTTACGCCATAGGTAATACAACTGTTTGAGCACAAAGCTCAAACACAAAGCTTGAAATTACCTAACTAAGTGACCATCTTAGAAATAGGGAATCACCATCAGAAGCCCGGTCTAAATCGGGCTTCTTGCTCTTTTTTTTATTTAAGAGTGAGTGGCACAAAATGAGAGGCTAATTTGAGCAATAAAATCGTTACCTTAGAGATAAATCTAGAGCCAGCAGACAACAAGCGCTTGGCAAGTTTATGCGGACCATTTGACGACAACATCAAGCACCTTGAGCGTCGCCTTGGTGTAGAGATTAATTACCGTAGCAACTTTTTCACCATTGTCGGTAAGCCTCACACAACTGCCGCAGCTTTAGACATCATCAAACACCTCTATGTTGAAACGGCTCCAGTTAAAGGCAACATAATCGATATCGAACCAGAGCAAGTACATCTGGCGGTCACTGAGTCTGGCATTTTGGAGCAACACGTCGAGTCTGAAATCGACTACGGCAAAGAAGTGACCATTAAGACTAAAAAAGGCGTCATCAAACCACGCACACCAAATCAAGCTCAATACCTAATGAACATGGTGACTCATGACATCACCTTTGGTATTGGACCTGCTGGTACTGGTAAAACATACTTAGCTGTTGCGGCTGCGGTTGATGCACTTGAACGCCAAGAGGTTCGCCGAATTCTGCTGACTCGCCCTGCAGTTGAAGCCGGTGAGAAGCTTGGTTTCCTACCGGGTGATTTAAGCCAAAAAGTAGACCCATATTTGCGTCCACTTTACGATGCACTGTTTGAGATGCTTGGCTTCGAGCGTGTTGAGAAACTGATTGAGCGCAACGTGATTGAAGTTGCGCCACTGGCTTACATGCGTGGTCGTACATTAAATGATGCGTTTATCATTCTTGATGAGAGCCAAAACACCACGGTAGAACAGATGAAGATGTTCTTAACCCGTATCGGTTTTAACTCACGCGCTGTGATCACAGGTGATATTACGCAAATCGATTTACCTCGAGGTGCTAAGTCAGGTCTGCGTCATGCAACTGAAGTACTCAACGAAGTGGATGACATTAGCTTTAACTTCTTCATGTCCGAAGACGTCGTTCGCCACCCTGTCGTTGCTCGTATCGTCAATGCGTACGAGAAGTGGGAAGCAAAAGACCAGAAAGAGCGCAAAGAGTTTGAAAAGCGCAAACGTGAAGAGCGTGAAGCCAAACTTCTTGAAGCTCAGCAAGCCGTTACGACACAATTAGCAACACAAAATAGCTCTGTAATTACAGAACAAGGTGATAAATAGATGTCTATTGAACTAGACCTGCAAATAGCGGTCGAAAATGAGCAAGGACTTCCAACTGAGCAAGATATTCAGCTTTGGTTAGATAAGACAATTCCTCAGTTTCAAGAGAATGCCGAGCTCACCGTTCGTATTGTTGATACAGAAGAGAGCCACCAGCTCAATCATGATTATCGTGGAAAAGATAAGCCAACTAACGTGCTGTCTTTCCCATTTGAAGCGCCACCAGGAATGGAATTAGATCTACTGGGTGACCTCATTATTTGCCGCCAAGTTGTCGAAAAAGAAGCAGAAGAGCAAAATAAGCCTCTGCTAGCACACTGGGCTCATATGGTTGTACATGGCAGTCTGCATCTGCTAGGTTATGATCATATCGAAGATGATGAAGCTGAAGAGATGGAGTCACTCGAAACAGAAATCATGCAAACTATGGGGTTTGAAGACCCGTATATTCTAGAAAAGTAAATTGATTCTAGTAAAGTAGGTTGCAGAGAAACAATAACTCATCGAACCTGTGATTTTCGCAGGAATCTGAGTTGTAACGTGTGCTATCACACTTCTGATAGCGTTATTTTTTGAGAAATCATGAACGAAGGTAACCCCCCCACTTCTGAGGGAAGTAAAAAATCTGAAGGTCCGAGTAGAAAGTCCTTCTTTGAACGCCTAGGCCAACTATTTCAAGGTGAAGTAAAAGATCGCCAAGAGCTCGTAGATGTAATCCGCGACTCAGAAATTAATGACCTAATTGACCACGACACACGCGACATGCTCGAGGGTGTTATGGAAATTTCAGAGATGCGAGTACGCGATATCATGCTGCCTCGCTCTCAAATGGTTACAGTTGAACGCACCGATGATTTAGATACATTGATTGCGCTTATTACTGATGCTCAACACTCTCGCTACCCAGTGATCAGTGAAGATAAAGACCATGTTGAAGGCATTCTATTAGCGAAGGACCTACTTAAGTATTTGGGTTCAGAAAGTGCCCCATTTGATATCGAACAAGTGATTCGCCCTGTCGTGGTTGTTCCTGAAAGTAAGCGAGTTGATCGCCTGCTCAAGGAGTTCCAAGAAGAGCGTTACCACATGTCCATCGTTGTCGATGAGTTTGGCGGTGTTTCTGGCCTGGTAACCATTGAAGATATCCTCGAAGAAATCGTTGGTGAAATTGAAGACGAGTTCGACGATGAAGAAGAGCTAGATATTCGTAAGCTGAGTAAGCATACCTATTCGGTTAAAGCTTTAACCACCATTGAAGAATTCAACGATACGTTTAACACTTCCTTCAGTGATGATGAAGTCGATACTGTGGGTGGTATGGTAATGACAGCACTCGGTCATCTGCCTGTTCGTGGCGAAATTGTAGAAATCGGAAACTACCATTTCAAAATAACATCAGCAGATAACCGTCGTGTGATTCAGCTACAGGTAACCATCCCTGACGAGCAGCCTCTTCCGACTATCGAAGAATAACAACTTCTCTCTAAAGAGATGACAGAAATTAGATGACTAAGACCTTTATTCATCGCCTATTACGGCCGCTTGCGGCCGTTTTTGTTGGCGCTATAACAACCCTTTCATTCGCTCCATATTCAATATGGCCTCTTGCTATTCTCAGCCCAGCTTTGTTGCTGTTACTGATCCACAACCGTTCTCCTAAAAGTGCGCTTTGGATTGGTTACGCATGGGGCTTAGGCCAATTCACGACTGGTATTAGTTGGGTATACGTCAGTATTGATGGCTTTGGCGGAATGCCTCTGGCTGCCAATTTATTCTTAATGGCATTGCTTGTCGGTTATCTTGCGGTCTACTCCGGCCTATTTACTTGGAGTTTAAACAAGTACTTCCCTGCTAATAACCTAAGCCGCTTTTTCCTCGCGGCTCCTGCATTGTGGTTAATCTGTGATTGGCTGCGTGGTTGGGTAATGACTGGCTTCCCGTGGTTATGGCTAGGTTATAGCCAAATCGACTCTCCACTAGGCTCATTCGCACCGATTGGTGGTGTCGAACTTGTGACGCTAGCGATTATTGTGTCAGCCTCTGCACTCGCTTATACACTCATAAATAAGGCGTGGAGTGTCGGCATTATTCCTGCGATTGTCTTTAGTGCGGGGTTCGGTATTCGAAACATCGATTGGGTGACACCGAACCCTGAGAAAACAACCTCAGTAGTATTGATTCAAGGCAACGTCGATCAAGACAGCAAATGGCTACCTAGCCATCGCTGGCCAACCATGATGAAGTACACAGACCTAAGCCGAGAAAACTGGGACGCCGATATCATCATTTGGCCTGAAGCGGCTATCCCAGCATTCGAAGTTGAGATTCCATCTTTCCTACGAAACTTAGATAGCGCAGCGAAGATGAACAACAGCTCAATCATTACTGGCGTGCTGAACCAATCTGAAGATAAGAAGTACTACAACAGTGTTCTTTCTCTCGGTGTCAATCCATACGGTGAATACAGCTACGATCCAGACGAACGCTACCATAAACATCATCTTCTACCATTTGGTGAATTTGTACCGTTTGAGGATATCCTGCGCCCGTTAGCACCGTTCTTTAATTTGCCAATGTCATCATTCAGCCGTGGCGATTTCGTTCAGCCAAACATCGTGGCAAATGGTCGTCACCTCGCACCGGCATTGTGTTATGAAATCATCTTCAATGATCAAGTTAGGCAGAACGTAACGGATGAAACTGACTTTATTCTAACGCTCTCTAACGATGCGTGGTTCGGCCGTTCAATTGGCCCCTTGCAACATATGGAAATCGCACAAATGCGTGCTCTAGAGCTGGGTAAGCCGCTTATTCGCTCAACCAACAATGGCGTAACGGCAGTAACGGATCACAAAGGAAAAATCATCAAACAAATACCGCAGTTTGAAACCGCAGTATTGAAAGCTGAGCTAATCTCAACGGATGGTCAAACCCCTTATCACGTGGTCGGTACTTGGCCGCTGTACATCTGGGCGTTGCTGAGTTTGGTTGCAGGCTGGTTTATGAGAAGAAAAGACTAGATTCGAGATTCGAGATTCGAGATTCGAGATTCGAGATTCGACGAAAAGTTGTTGAGGGTTGGCTGATTCAGTCAACCCTTTTTATTACTACGGTGTAAAGTTGCAAATGCTATGTCGCCAGTTTTTTATGGCTTAAGCGCTTTGCGGCTAAACCCTGTCGAGCCACATTTAATACACGGAATAATCGTCGTTGGGTGGTTATATTCGGTTTGATGCCCACACTCATCACAGACAAGAGTCCCGAGCCCAATAACCTCATCCGCTTGATACAAGCCTTGATGTTCTAAGTCTTGAAACAGTTCAACCCATTCCACCTTAGTGCGATCAGTTATATCTAACAGCCCCTGCCAAATAGAGTCTGTGATCATCAAATAGAATGGACCACCTTTGCTCTCTTCATAGCTTTCGGAGAACTCTTTTAAGTCCGACTTCACATAAGCCGAAATCAATGAAAATTCGTCTTTAGTCATGTCATTGGCTGCTTTCGCATATTTACCTGACGTTTCTATTTTGTTGTTAAGCTCTTCAGGACTATGCTTCAGCGTTTCTATCACCTCTTCGACGACTTCTTCATAGAGTGCTTTTTTCTTCGGCATAACGACCTCCTTAAGATGACCAAGCTTTATCTTAGTGAACTGACCTTAAGTGAAGCGACCAGTCCCTAACAAACAAATGCAATTCATACCCTTAAGTATAGCTGTCCTAAGTAATTCGGTTGAATTTACGCAATCAACCACGCTGCAACTGCAAGTATGAAGGGTATAACTATTGTTGTACTAAGCTCCTTTAGGTATTCTATGACGATCTGTAAGATTCTGTTCTAACCGAACTCACAAATTCCAAGATAACCGGATACCATCGATGCAAGAACAATATAACCCGCAAGAGATTGAACAAAAGGTTCAACAACACTGGGATGACAGCGAGACTTTCGTTGTAAGTGAAGACCCAAATAAAGAAAAATTCTACTGTCTTTCTATGTTCCCGTACCCAAGTGGCCGACTGCATATGGGTCACGTGCGTAACTACACCATCGGTGATGTGGTATCTCGTTTCCAACGTCTACAAGGCAAAAACGTAATGCAACCAATCGGTTGGGATGCATTCGGCCTACCTGCAGAAAACGCAGCTGTAAAAAACAACACAGCGCCTGCTCCGTGGACCTACGAAAACATCGAATACATGAAAAACCAGCTTAAACTTTTAGGCTTTGGTTACGACTGGAAACGTGAATTCGCAACGTGTACGCCTGAGTACTACCGTTGGGAACAAGAGTTCTTCACTAAACTTTACGAACAAGGCCTAGTTTACAAGAAGACATCTTCTGTTAACTGGTGTCCAAACGACCAAACTGTACTAGCGAACGAGCAAGTAGAAGACGGTTGCTGCTGGCGTTGTGATACTCCAGTAGAACAAAAGAAGATTCCACAGTGGTTCATTAAGATCACTGAGTACGCTCAAGAGCTGCTAGACGATCTAGACAACCTTGAAGGTTGGCCTGAAATGGTTAAGACCATGCAGCGCAACTGGATCGGTCGCTCTGAAGGTGTTGAACTATCTTTCGCTGTTAACGGTGAAGAAGCGCCTCTAGAAGTGTACACAACACGTCCAGACACACTAATGGGTGTTTCTTACGTTGGTATCGCTGCAGGTCACCCTCTTGCAGAGAAAGCATCACAGAACAACCCTGAGCTTGCAGCATTCGTTGAAGAATGTCGTAACACCAAAGTGGCTGAAGCTGAACTAGCAACGATGGAAAAGAAAGGTATGGATACTGGCCTAACGGCTATCCACCCTCTTAACGGTCGTGTTGTTCCTGTTTACGTAGCGAACTTCGTTCTTATGGATTACGGCACAGGTGCGGTAATGGCGGTTCCCGCTCACGATCAACGTGACTACGAATTCGCAACTAAGTACGGCATCGATATCATCCCAGTAATCAAACCTGAAGACGGTTCTGAGCTAGATGTGTCTGAAGCGGCTTACACTGAGAAAGGTGTACTGTTCGATTCTGGCGAATTCGATGGTCTTGCGTTCCAAGAAGCATTCGATGCAATTGCTGCGAAGCTTGAAGCAGAAGGCAAAGGTAAGAAAACAGTAAACTTCCGTCTACGTGACTGGGGCGTTTCTCGTCAACGTTACTGGGGTGCTCCAATCCCAATGGTAACCACTGAAGACGGTGAAGTTCACCCAGTACCAGCGGACCAGCTGCCAGTCATTCTTCCAGAAGACGTGGTAATGGATGGCGTAACTAGCCCAATCAAGGCCGATAAGTCTTGGGCTGAAACAACATTCAATGGCGAACCAGCGCTACGTGAAACTGATACGTTCGATACGTTCATGGAATCTTCGTGGTACTACGCACGTTACTGTTCACCACAAGCTGACGACATTCTAGATCCAGAGAAAGCAAACTACTGGTTGCCAGTTGACCAATACGTTGGTGGTATCGAGCACGCATGTATGCACCTGCTTTACTCTCGTTTCTTCCACAAGCTTCTTCGTGATGCGGGTTACGTGACATCTGATGAACCGTTCAAGCAGCTTCTATGTCAAGGCATGGTTCTGGCTGATGCGTTCTACCACACGAACGAGAAAGGCACGAAAGAGTGGATTGCTCCAACTGACGTGACTATCGACCGTGACGCGAAAGGTCGCATTGAAAAAGCAGTCGACAACCAAGGCCGCGACGTTGAGCACTCAGGCATGATCAAAATGTCTAAGTCTAAGAACAACGGTATCGACCCACAAGAGATGGTAGACAAGTACGGTGCTGATACAGTACGTCTATTCATGATGTTTGCATCGCCTGCAGACATGACGCTTGAGTGGCAAGAGTCTGGCGTTGAAGGTGCAAACCGCTTCCTTAAGCGTGTTTGGAAACTGGTTCACGCTCACTCTGCTAAGGGTGCAGCTGAAGCTGTTGACGCTTCTGCGCTATCTGGTGACCAGAAAGCACTTCGTCGTGATATTCACAAGACTATCGCGAAAGTAACGGACGATATCGGCCGTCGCCAAACGTTCAACACAGCCATCGCTGCAATCATGGAACTGATGAACAAGCTAGCGAAAGCACCTCAAGAATCTGTACAAGATCGTGCAATCCTTGATGAAGCGCTAAAAGCGGTAGTACGCATGCTTTACCCAATGACTCCACACATCTCTTACGAAATGTGGATTGCTCTGGGTGAATCAAACGTAGACTCAGCAACATGGCCAACGTTTGACGAGAAAGCACTAGTTGAAGACGAGAAGACTATCGTTGTCATGATCAACGGTAAGCTACGTGCGAAACTAACGGTTGCAGCTGACGCGACAGAAGAGCAAGTTCGTGAACTTGGTCTAAACGATGAAAACGCTATGAAGTTCCTAGATGGCTTAACGATTCGTAAAGTTATCTTCGTACCTGGTAAACTTTTAAACATCGTAGCTAACTAATATTTGCTAGCTAACATTGGCAAACTTACAGTTGCAGATTAAAGCGAACCAGCTTTAGTCTGCACATATAACTGCTGAAGCGAACTTATTTTGTTTTCAGCAGTCTTTAGACAGGGTGCGACATCGCCCTGTCTACTTATTTAAGCGCTTTAGATTCATAGCTCAACAGTTCTAACGAATTAAAGCCTTTAAATAAGTATTCTACCTTCATGAGAGCCATCAAATAATGCGCCTGATTTCACTATCTTCATTGAAAGTTACTGTTGTTGTTTTAACCGTTAGCCTACTGAGTGCCTGTGGTTTCCACCTGCGTGGTGACTATTCTGTACCAGAAGAACTCAACAAGATCTCTGTGACCAGTTACGACCAATACAGTACGTTTACACGTATGATGAAAGGTCAGCTACGTATGAATGATGTAGAAATCGTATCGCCTACAGAAAACACCCCTAATTTGCATATTATTAGCGAAAGCGTTAGTGAGCGAACTCTGTCCCTTTACCAGAATACTCGTGCAGCAGAAAAAGAACTGACACTCAACGCATCATACCGCGTCACGATTCCTGAATTAGGCTCAAAGACATTCTCAACCAGCGTAACCCGTAGCTACCTAGACAATCCGTTAACCGCATTAGCAAAATCGGTTGAGCGCGACATGATCGAAGATGAGATGCGTAAGCTTGCAACAAGTCAAATCCTTCGTCAAATGGCTCGACTAAAAGCGAACATCGCTGCTGATAGCATGGATCTAGATGCGCTAGAAAATGTTCAAGTGAAAGAGCTTGAGAAACAATACAACATCAAGAACGTCGAAATAGATCCAAGTTCTACGGAAACGACAAAGCCCGTCGAATCAGCTGAACAATAGGTTTATTTGATGCGTATTTTTGCTGACCGCTTATCAGAGCAACTTGCTAAACAACTAAATAATGTTTACCTCATTTTCGGTAACGAGCCTCTGCTGTTACAAGAGAGCCGAGAAGCGATTCAAAAGGTTGCTAAAGAGCAAGGCTTTGATGAACGTCACCGCTTTGCTATTGATAACAGTCTGGACTGGAATCAAGTCTATGACTGTACTCAAGCATTAAGCCTGTTCTCTAGCCGTCAAATCATCGAACTTGAACTGCCAGAGTCCGGGGTCAATGCGGCGATAGCCAAAGAGTTACTGGCAATCTCAGAGCATATCCACAGCGATATTCTGTTGGTCTTGATTGGTACGAAGCTAACCAAGGCTCAAGAAAGTGCTAAATGGTTTAAAGCACTGTCTAATCAGGGTCACTGGATCAGTTGCCTAACGCCAGATGTCAGCCGCTTACCTCAGTTTGTCCAAGCGCGCTGCCGTCAAATAGGCTTATCTCCAGACCCTGAAGCGATTCAAATGCTGGCACAATGGCACGAGGGTAACCTATTTGCTCTCACTCAAAGCCTAGAAAAGCTAGCGCTCCAATACCCTGACGGAAAACTTACCCTAGTACGCTTAGAAGAATCACTGAGCCGCCACAACCACTTTACTCCATTCCATTGGAGTGACGCGTTACTGGCTGGAAAAGGTAATCGTGCACAACGAATTCTAAGACAACTGGAAGCTGAAGGTGTAGAGCCAGTCATTTTACTGCGTAGCATACAACGTGAACTTGCCTTGCTATTACAAATGCAGCAACAAATGAAACAGATGCCGATCGGCCAAGTATTCGAAAAACACCGTATCTGGCAATCTAAAAAGCCTCTTTATAACGCTGCGCTAACAAGAGTTTCGATTTCTCAATTACATTCGTTGTTTGCGTTGCTGACTCAAGCCGAATTGATGACAAAAACTCAATATGAACAGTCGCCTTGGCCACTAATTCATCAGTTAAGCGTAGAGTTTTGTATCCCTTCAGCTTCAATCCCATTTCACGCATAAAAGCGTGGTATATTCTAGGGTCAACAGATCCTAAAAAGCTAAATTCAGATTAAAGGAACACCCCGTGTTACGTGAAGAACTAAAAGATTTTCTTGCAGACAAAGCCGACGACATGAAAGCAGAATCGATTGTTACTATCGATGTAGAAGGCAAATCAAGTGTTACTGATTACATGATTGTTTGTACTGGCACCTCTAAGCGCCATGTTGCCTCTATCGCACAACACGTTGCCGATGAAGTGCGTAAAGCTGGTATGCAACCACTAGGCATGGACGGGCAGCAAGAAGGTGAATGGGTTGTTCTAGATATGGGAACAAGCATGCTTCATGTTATGCAAGAAGAACATCGAGAGCTGTACCAACTAGAAAAACTTTGGGGCTAAGCGTTGAAGATCCAGTTAATCGCAGTTGGTACAAAAATGCCAAAGTGGGTCGAAGAAGGCTTTAAAGAATATAAACGCCGCTTCCCTCATGATATGCCATTAGAACTCATTGAGATCACTGCGGGAAAACGTGGTAAAAATGCTGATATTGCACGTATTCTTCAAAAAGAAGGCGAAGCAATGTTGGCAGCAGTGCCAAAAGGCAACCGCATTGTAACGCTTGATATCCCAGGTAAAAAGTGGGATACCCCACAACTGGCAGAACAATTGGAAAGTTGGAAGTTGGATGGACGCGACGTTTCTATCCTTATTGGCGGGCCTGAAGGATTAGCACCTGCGTGTAAAGCGGCTGCAGACCAAAGCTGGTCTCTATCGGCGCTTACTCTCCCTCACCCATTAGTACGCGTTATCATGGCGGAAAGCTTGTATAGAGCTTGGAGCATCACTGCTAACCACCCTTATCATCGAGAATAAGCGTTAATGTTACGTAAACGTAGCCAAATCCGTGATTACAAAGCAGAAGCACGACTATTTACTAGTCGTGCTTTTGTTGCGTTTGCGGGGATCATAGTCATGATGTCGATGTTGGTTGTTAACCTGTACAACATTCAGGTCAACCAATATCAAGACTATAAAACCCGTTCTAACGACAACCGTATCAAGGTCGTTCCAATCGCACCTAACCGTGGTTTGATTTACGATCGCAACGGTGTACTTCTTGCCGAAAACCGCCCCGTTTTCAACCTAGAAATTACGCCCGAAAAAATCAAAGATATGGATGACACGCTCGTCCGTCTACAAACGTTAATCGAGATTCCACCTGAACGTATCGAGCGTTTTAATCGTGACCGCCGCAATTCACGACGCTTCAAGTCAGTGCCTATTCTAAATCAGCTCACCGAAGAGCAAGTTGCGGTCTTCTCTGTAAACCAGCATAAATTTCCGGGTGTTGAGGTAACAGGCACATTAAAACGTTTTTATCCGTATGGTGATGTACTGACTCACGTTATTGGCTATGTATCGCGCATCAATGATCGCGATATACAACGCTTAGTACGAGAAGAAAAAGACGCCAATTACAAAGCAACACGTGACATCGGTAAACTTGGTATTGAGCGCTACTACGAAGACATGCTGCACGGCACCGCGGGTTATCAAGAAGTTGAAGTAAACAGCCGTGGACGAGTCATTCGCACACTAAAATTTGTCCCTTCGGTTCCGGGTAAAGATATTGTACTTAACTTAGACATCAATCTTCAGTTATACGTGCACAAACTGCTCGATGGACGCCGTGGCTCTGCCATCGTTCTTGACCCGAAAGACAATGGCGTGTTAGCAATGGTGTCTAGCCCAAGCTACGACCCAAATGCCTTTGTACATGGTATCTCCTCTAAAGGTTATAACGCTCTACTACAGAATAAAGATCGACCTTTGGTTAACCGTGCCACATTGGGTATTTATCCACCAGCTTCTACGATCAAACCGTTTATTGCCGTTGCTGCTCTACAAGAAGGTGTGATTACACCGAATACAACGCGTAATGATCCAGGCTATTGGAAAATACCTAACTCCAAAACCAAGCCGTTTCGCGACTGGTTACGTTGGGGACACGGTGTTGTTGATATAGAGAAAGCGATTGAAGAATCAGTTGATACCTTCTTCTACCAAATCTCCTTTGATCTAGGTATCGACCGTTTATCTCAATGGATGATGCTATTCGGCTTTGGTGACTACACAGGCATTGATATTTACGAAGAAAGTAAAGCCAACATGCCAACTCGTGAATGGAAAATGGCAAGACACCGTGTGCCTTGGTATCAAGGTGACACCATCCCTGTTGGTATCGGACAAGGCTATTGGACGGCAACACCGATGCAAATCGCTAAAGCCACGTCTGTATTGGTCAACGAAGGTGAAGTAACAGCGCCTCACCTATTACGTGCGACGATCGATAATGGTCAGCCATTCGATGACCAAACGGTATCAGAGATCGAAACTTATCCTCCAATCACTGGTGTTAAGCAGAAATACTGGGATATCGCGCAAGAAGGCATGAGACTGGTAAACCACGGTAAGAAAGGTACTGCAAGACGTTCATTCCAAAAGATGTCTTACCAAACCGCTGGTAAATCAGGAACTGCGCAAGTATTCGGTCTCAAAGAAGACGAAGAATACAACGCGGACGAAATCGCAGAGCATTTACGCGATCATGCACTCTTTACTGGTTATGCTCCTTTTGAAGATCCAGAAGCGGTTGTGACCATCGTATTAGAAAACGCAGGTGGTGGCTCATCAAATGGCGGCCCTGTCGTTAGAAAAATATTAGACCATATTATTCTCGCTGAAGAAGATGAAAGTAAGGCAACAAAATAATGAAACTTGATCCTTCTACTGGACGAAATAGAGCCTTGTTTGAAAGGCTCCATATCGATCTCCCATTACTGCTCGGTATTCTGGTGTTGATGGGCTTTGCCTTATTGATCATGTACAGCGCCAGCGGACAAAGCCTTGCGATGATGGATCGCCAAGCAATGCGTATGGTGCTGTCTTTAGGTGTCATGATCTTCTTAGCGCAACTTTCGCCTCGTACCTATGAAACCTTGGCCCCGCTGTTATTTGCAGGCGGTGTCATCTTACTCTTGGGCGTGTTGTTCTTTGGTGAGGCATCTAAGGGGGCCCAACGTTGGTTAAATTTCGGTTTTGTTCGATTCCAACCCTCTGAACTATTAAAGCTTGCGGTACCTTTGATGCTGGCTCGATTTATCGGTAAACGATCACTGCCGCCAACCTTTCAAACATTAGCGATCTCGCTAGTGATGGTGTTTGTACCTACCATTTTAATCGCTAAGCAACCCGACTTGGGTACATCTATCCTTATCGCCGCATCCGGTATCTTCGTGATATTCCTGGCTGGTATAAGTTGGAAAATCATTGCCAGTGCCGCAATAGCGTTAGGGGCATTTATCCCAATATTATGGTTCTTTTTGATGCGTGAATATCAAAAAGTACGAGTAAGAACCCTTTTTGATCCTGAATCAGATCCATTAGGTGCGGGCTACCACATTATTCAAAGTAAGATTGCGATAGGTTCTGGTGGTATATCAGGAAAAGGTTGGCTACAAGGAACTCAATCCCAACTGGAATTCATTCCAGAGCGTCACACTGACTTCATTTTTGCGGTAATAGCCGAAGAATGGGGCATGATTGGTATTTTGTTCTTGCTTGCTATCTACCTATTCATTATTGGACGGGGTTTAGTACTCGCGAGCCAAGCGCAAACAGCATTTGGTCGAATGATGGGCGGCAGTATTGTACTGAGCTTCTTCGTTTATATCTTTGTAAACATTGGCATGGTAAGCGGTATTCTACCCGTGGTTGGTGTTCCTCTACCTCTCGTCAGCTATGGCGGTACTTCAATGGTTACCCTTATGGCTGGTTTTGGTATTTTAATGTCGATCCATACACACAGAAAAGCATTTTCAAAGGCGACCTAATCGATGTCTATTACAATATTTCAAAGAAAAGCATCTTTGGTTGATGAGCTGCCAATCAAAAAAATAGCCTCTATTCTAGGCTTGGCGATTTTGATCAACGGCTGCTCTTCACAAAAGCCAACCGGTCGCTACGATATTGATTCGGATATTGCACCGGATGCACCTATCTCGGTGGAGCATCTAGAAGATGCTCACCCTCAATATGAACCTTATAGTTTAGGTGGTAACACGGATTACACTTTGCGTGGCGAAGACTACAAGATCGTAAAGAAGACCGAAGGTTTTACTGAGAAAGGCAAAGCCTCTTGGTACGGTAAGAAATTTCATGGTCACTTAACGTCTAACGGCGAGATCTACGACATGTATTCCATGTCGGCAGCGCACAAAACATTGCCAATTCCAAGCTATGTAAAAGTGACGAATACTGATAACAATAAAACGACGATTGTTCGTATCAATGACCGCGGTCCATTCCATGAAGGTCGAATCATTGACCTTAGTTATGCGGCAGCTTATAAGCTCGATGTGTTGAGAACCGGCACCGCAAATGTTGAGATAGAAGTCATTACTGTGGCTATGCCAACCGACGCAAATAAAAAGGCCGCTTTACCGCAATTTATCATTCAAGTTGCAACTTCTCCACATGAAGATAGAACCGAGAAGTTAGCCAAAGATCTAGGCGAAAAGCTAGCTGTAGCAACGTTCTTGCAGCCAAATGACGATAACTACCGTCTGATGCTTGGGCCATTTCATGACTATGCTCTGACTCAAGAGAAATTAGAACAAGTTAAGCTAATGGGTTACCCGTCAGCTTATATAAAAAAACACACACTAACCCGCTAATTAATCTAACAGTTACTTCTGGTAATCAGCGCTCTGGTGTGACAGAGTGATTCTGTTAATATATGAATAGTTCACCAAATAATTGCATTCAAAATGATTAAATCTAATAAACTTGTTAAATCGATTTTTGCTACTTCTGTTGCTCTTTCTGCAACGATAGCTACATCGTCATTCGCCGCTCCAATTGTAGTCCCTGATGCACCGCAAATCGCCGCTAAAGGTTTTGTTCTGATGGATTACCATTCAGGCAAAGTACTAGCAGAGAAAGAGATGAACACTCAACTTTCTCCAGCAAGTTTAACCAAGATGATGACGAGCTACGTGATCGGCCAAGAGCTAGAACGTGGCAACATCAATCTAAACGACGATGTTGTTATCAGTGAGAATGCTTGGGCTAAAAACTTCCCAGATTCATCGAAAATGTTCATTGAAGTGGGCACAACGGTTAAAGTGGAAGAACTGAACCGTGGCATCATCATTCAATCAGGCAACGATGCTACTGTTGCAATGGCTGAGCATATTGCTGGTTCTGAAGATGCATTCGTTGACCTAATGAACGCATGGGCAAGCTCTATCGGCATGAAAGACACGCACTTTGCTAACGTGCACGGTCTAGACAACCCGAACCTATACTCAACACCTTATGATATGGCGCTACTTGGTCAGGCGCTGATTCGTGATGTTCCTGATGAGTACCGTATCTACTCAGAGAAAAAATTCACTTACAACGGCATCACCCAGTACAACCGTAACGGTCTGTTATGGGATAAGAGCATGAACGTTGATGGCATCAAAACGGGCCATACAAGCAAGGCAGGTTATAGCCTAGTAAGCTCAGCAACCGAGGGCAAAATGCGCCTAGTTGCTGTTGTGATGGGAACTAAAAATGCTAACGCTCGTAAAACAGAAAGCAAAAAGCTGCTTAGCTACGGCTTCCGTTTCTTCGAAACAGTGGCGCCACACACAGCCGGTGAAACCTTCGTAGAAGAGAAGATCTGGATGGGTAGCAAGGATACAGTTGCACTAGGTGTCGACGAAGATACTTTCGTTACCCTACCTCGTGGTCAAGCTAAGAACCTAAAAGCAAGCTTCGTTCTTGAAAAGGAACTAGAAGCACCAATTAGCAAAGGCGATGTTGTCGGTAAACTATTCTACCAAGTTGATGGTGAAGACGTTGCTGAATACCCACTACTTGCACTTGAAGATGTAGACCAAGGCAGCTTATTTAGCCGTCTATGGGACTACCTAGTATTGCTGTTTAAGGGGTTATTCTAAACCAGTCAAAGCTTTGCACTGAGCAATACACAAGCTCAGTGCAAAGCTAACTCAATGAGTAAGTTCATTATTTACTCATTGACGAACTAAAAGCCGCCATGTGCGGCTTTTGTTGATCTTGAGTTCAGAGATATTTACACGTAATATTCCGCCCTATTACTCGTGTCTGTTGACCGAACACGCTTTTTATCGACATTTCGCCAATTTGCGAGAGTCTAGCCTTTTGGAGCTATTCATGAACATCAATTCTGATGCAAAACTAAAAGATCTCTTAGAGTTCCCTTGTTCATTCACTTACAAAGTAATGGGCTATGCAAAGCCAGAACTTACTGAGCTAGTGCTAGAAGTGATCCAGCGTCATGCTCCTGGTGACTACAGCCCAACGCTAAAACCGAGTGCGAAAGGTAACTACCACTCTGTTTCGATCAATATTACAGCGACTTCAATTGAGCAAGTAGAAACGCTTTATAAAGAACTGGGCGAGATCGAAATCGTTCGTATGGTTCTGTAATCTCCGATTACACATGAAAAACAGCGGCTTATTGCCGCTGTTTTTGTTTGAAGCACCCTATCTAGGTCAAATTCATTCAACTTAATTTTCAATAAATACAAAGAAAGTTGAAAAACCTTGCAGTCCGTCTGTAGTTAGAATCATGTTTCGCGTTTATAATGCGTTCACTTTATTAATCCTTGGGGGAGTGCTACTTTGCAAAATAAGCTAATCGTAAAAAAATTAGGCCGTCAGGATTACGAACCTGTATGGAAAGCCATGCATAAGTTCACAGACGAACGTACAGAAGAAGACGTAGACCAAGTTTGGTTGGTTGAACACAACCCTGTCTTCACTCAAGGACAAGCAGGCAAAGCCGAGCATGTACTAAATGCTGGTGATATCCCTGTCATTCAAAGCGATCGCGGTGGCCAAGTGACTTATCACGGCCCAGGTCAGTTAGTCGCTTACTTTTTGATTAACATCCGCCGCAAAAAATTCGGAGTACGTGATTTGGTGACTCATATTGAGAACCTCGTAATCAACACTCTGAAAGCTTACAATATAAATTCAACTGCCCGACCTGACGCTCCTGGTGTCTATGTCGATGGCAAGAAAATCTGTTCACTCGGATTACGTATTCGACGTGGCTGCTCGTTCCACGGGTTAGCACTCAACGTCGATATGGACCTGTCTCCATTCCTACGTATTAACCCATGTGGTTATCAAGGTATGGAAATGGCACAAGTAAGCCAGCTAGGCGGGCCAAGTGAACTAGAAAACGTTGAGCAACAGTTAATACAAGAGCTCGTAGAGCTACTCGGCTATGACCAAGTAGACATTCAAGCCACCAGTAACATTACAGCAGAAGCATAAAATCATGAGCAAACCAATCCAAATGGAAAAAGGCGTTAAATATCGTGACGCTGACAAAATGGCATTAATTCCCGTAAAGAATATGCCTGCTGAACAGAAAGAAGTTCTACGTAAGCCTGCATGGATGAAGATTAAACTTCCTTCAGACAGCCATCGTATTCAAGAAATCAAATCAGCAATGCGCAAGAACAACCTGCACTCAGTTTGTGAAGAAGCGTCTTGCCCTAACCTAGCCGAGTGTTTTAACCACGGCACGGCAACGTTTATGATTCTTGGCGCTATCTGTACTCGTCGCTGCCCGTTCTGTGATGTTGCCCATGGTCGTCCTGTTGCTCCTGAAGCAGAAGAGCCGAAGAAACTGGCTAAGACGATTAAAGACATGAAGCTGAAGTACGTTGTAATCACTTCAGTAGACCGTGATGACCTGCGTGATGGCGGTGCTCAGCACTTTGCTGACTGTAACCGTGAAATTCGCGAGCAAAATCCAAATATTCGTATCGAAACACTGGTTCCTGACTTCCGCGGTCGTATGGATGTGGCACTTGATCTAATGAAAAACAACCCGCCAGATGTTTTCAACCACAACCTAGAGACAGCGCCACGCCTATACCGTAAAGCGCGTCCAGGCGCAAACTACAAGTGGTCTCTTGATCTGTTGAGAAAATTCAAAGAGCAGCACCCAGACATCCCAACTAAATCAGGTGTGATGATGGGTCTTGGTGAGACGAAAGAAGAGATCGTTCAAGTACTGAAAGACCTTCGTGAGCATGGTGTAACTATGCTAACACTTGGCCAATACCTAGCGCCAAGCCGCCACCATTTACCAGTAGAACGCTACGTGCCGCCTTCAGAGTTTGATGAGCTGAAAGAGATTGCTCTAGAACTAGGCTTCACTCACGCAGCTTGTGGCCCGTTTGTACGTTCTTCTTACCATGCAGATCTACAAGCGCAAGGTATGGAAATTAAGTAGTCACGATTACTTAACTAAAAATACAAAGGCGCTGACTATTATGTTCAGCGCCTTTTTTCTATCTTGCAAGTTCAGCTATACCTTCACATCGAAACAACAAAGCCACTCCTTATGAGTGGCTTTGTGCTTAACATTTCAAGTTCTGAGTGTTTAGGTTCAGAGAGTCCAGATGGGCTCTGCGTTAACCAAATGAAGCCCAGATAACCGTCGCCACTAAGATTGGGCACACGAACTTCACATACATTGGCCACACTTTACCAAACCAACCCAATTGGAAATCAGGGCAACCTTGCTCAAGCTCTTTGACTTTTGAAGCTCGGCTCCATACCCAGCCACCAAATAGGCAGAACATCAGAGCAGCAACCGGTTGAAGGTACTGAGTCGCTATCATCGCAACCATTCCAAACATCGCGGCAAAGTTGTAGACAATCACCACACTAAACAGCGCGATAACACTACCAATTACCCAACTCGTTGGTGTTCGTCTGGTATTGAAACGCTCGCTCACTAGCGCTACAGGCCCTTCCAGCATCGAAATCGATGAAGTCAGCGCGGCAATCGTTAGCAACAAAAAGAAGACAATCGCGAAGATCTGGCCAAGCACGCCTAAGCTATCAAACATCAACGGCAGAACCGTAAATACTAGCGTGTCAGAGCTTAATAATGAGCCATCTTCAGCGTAGATTTGAACACCTTTTTGCATCGCAACAAACATTGCAGGCATGACGACTAAACCCGCAATAAACGCAACAGCGGTATCGACTAAGGTAACGTTCATTGCCATTTTTGGCAGGTTCTCTTTCTTACTTAAGTAAGAGCCATAAACCAACATCGAGCAACCGCCAATAGTCAACGAGAAGAAACCTTGCCCCATTGCCGCTAGAATCAGTTTTCTGTCCCAAACTTTCTCAAAGTCTGGAACTAGGTAATGTTTCAGGCCTTCCATCGCGCCAGCTTGGGTCATGATGTAAACAAACAGTAAGCCAAACAAAACAAACAGCGCAGGCATCAAACGAGTCGACCATTTCTCGATACCTTGCTTAACACCGCCCTGAACAATCAAGATAGTCAGCACATAGAATGCGACAGTGCCAAATACATTTCGCTCAACACTGAAGCCTTTAAACCAATCAGCAGCAGCCTCTAGACCAATCAGATCAGCGACAGCACCAATGAGGAAGCAGATCAACCAGCCTCCAACAATACTATAAAATGCCAACACGGCGCTTGGCACACTCAATCCGACCCAACCGACAAACTCACCGACTTTCTTACCCAAAGGGTTCGTAGTCAAAGAACGCATGCTATCGACAGGGTTTGCTTGACCGTGACGACCAATAGCCATCTCAACCACCAGCATTGGGAAAGCGACCACGAAGATCATGATCAAATAGACTAAGAGAAAAGCGCCACCACCGTTACTGGCAACTTGAGTTGGGAAGCCCCAAATATTACCCAAGCCAACCGCTGCACCCGCCGCTGCTAAAATAAAACCCAAACGAGAGCTAAAGTGCTCTCTTGAAGAGGAAGATTGTTGGTTCATATTGCCCGCATCAAAAATCAGTGAACTAGTTGGGAAGTACAGTAATAAAAAGCAATGATAGGCACAACCAATAAATGAATAATTCTCTTATTTTTACAATCGATACGCTATTTAGAACCACATAGTTAACAACTAACTGATCTTATCGTTTGCCAAATAACGACCAATCAAGATATAGACCTAAAAAATAAAGAGTATGTATCGGATTAAATGCTCGTGCGGCTGAATCTATAGATCCATAAACACCTACATCCATAAACACATACATACAAAAAGAGCACCAATCGGTGCTCTTGTTCTTCATAATTAGATTCAGATTAGATCGTGAATACTTGATAGTCTTTTAGGTTCGGAATGATTTCATGCAGCTCTTGCTCTTGTTCTGCCATCTCATCAAGCGAATCACAGAACTCATTCGCTTCCTCTTGCACTTGTTGAGAGTGTTCTTTCATTCGCTCTTCAACTTTAAGCTTTAATTCAGCCATGCTATCAGCCAATTCAGTCAGGTTTAGACCACCGTCTTGTTTCATTTTTTCTGACATCGCATTAAAAGCGCTGGAGATAAATTCTTGATTAAAGATTTCTTTCGCTTTCTCGAAATCTTCAGACCAACCATTGGCCATCGAATCAAAACTGTCTGCTGGTAACACTAACTCGCCATCTTTGTAGTAACGAGCTTCCAGTTCAGCAAAGTAAGTTTTCATTGATTCTTTTACATTATCAAATGACTCAGGTGAATCGAGGCTAGCCGCAATATCATCAATCACGTCATTAGCTAACGCTAGGCTATCGTTCGCCATTTGTTTCGCTCGTGGTAAGTACTCACTCATGCTTTCGCGGTATTTTTCAATCGCCGCTTGTTGGTCGGCATCAAGTTCAACCTTCTCACCATGAATATAAAGATCGTTATTGCCATCCAGAATAGCTGTATCACCATTTACTTGATTGATTTCGACTTTCTGCTCGTCAATTCGTAGTTCATTTTTCAAATCAACTCGACACTGAGCTGCAAAAGTTGGCAGGCTCACAACAGCGGTAGCCACTGTTAATGATGCAATTAATACGCTTTTTTTCATAACACCCTCTCATCAATCTGCCCAACGACTATACCGCTAGTTTATGCTTCTTTGTCAGAAAAACGTTTATATTTATAAGCCTGTCATTCAGTCAATCGATACTACTTCATAGCAAAACTGTTTATCAGCGACCCTAAACTCAATTTCATCACCGACTTCTTTGCCCATTAGAGCCTGACCAAATGGTGCATTCGACGTCACGATGGCAATCTCATTTTCGTTCCATGTAACAGAAAGCCCACCGACTCTTGGCCCTAGGAAAAAGTGCTTATGTTCATCATGTTCGTCAATGACCACAACATAGCTGCTGACGGTAATTCTTTCACTATCTCGTAATACGAGGTTTCGGTAACACTGGATGTCATCTTCACACTCTTGAACCCGCATCGCTTGTCCATGGGCAAGGTACGAGGCTTCTAACGCTAAGGTATCGTACTTGTGCTCTGGCACGGTCTCTTCATCGGTGGCAGCATCAATCGCACGCTGAGTCGCAGATTGTGCGATGCTTAACCGGGATTCGAGTTGCTCTAAGATTATTTGGCGAAGCTCAGACTTATTCATACTATTGGGGTGCTTTTCTATAGGAGCTACAGAATAGAATTAGGTACAATCAGGTGCAAGACATTTGATTCATCAAGCGACGCTATCATTAATGGACGCTCGCTTTATCATCAATACGACACTTAATAATTCAGGTAGAACATAAATGATTGAGCAGAAGTTAAAACAAGTATTCGGATTCGACTCACTGCGTAATGGGCAAAAGCAAGTCATTGATAATGTTCTATCTGGTCATTCGACGGCGGCCATATTCCCAACCGGATCAGGTAAGTCGCTTTGCTATCAATTGCCAGCGCTAGCATTGCCACATTTAACCTTAGTGATATCGCCACTGTTAGCTTTAATGAAAGACCAGCTCAGCTTCTTGCACAGCAAAGGCATTAGCGCAGCTGCAATCGAATCAAGCCAAGACAGACAAACCACCCAACAAGTGATGCAGTCGGTACGTAACGGAGACACCAAGATCCTCATGATCTCCGTTGAACGCTTGAAGAACGAACGCTTTCGCCAGTTTATCTCCCAAGTGCCGATCTCGTTACTGGTGGTCGATGAAGCGCACTGTATTTCAGAATGGGGACATAACTTTAGACCAGACTACCTAAAGCTTCCCCAGTACCAAAAACAACTCAATATTCCTCAGGTACTGCTGCTGACAGCAACCGCGACCACATCAGTTATCCAAGATATGAAGTCTAAGTTTGATATCGATGAAGATCGAGTTGTCGTTACCGGTTTCTATCGTGAAAACCTTGACCTCTCAATTCAACCTTGCGAACAAACCAGCAAACTAGAAATCTTGTGCAACGTCGTTAATCAAGCTTCTCTTGCTCCGACTATTGTTTATGTCACCCTTCAACAAACAGCAGAGATGGTGGCTCAGCAACTTCGTAACGCTGGCGTAAATGCTGTTGCTTATCATGCGGGTCTTAAGCCTGAAAACCGAGATGTAATTCAACATCAATTCATGAATGATGACGTGAACTGTATCGTGGCCACCATTGCGTTTGGTATGGGCGTCGATAAATCCAACATTCGCCGAGTCATTCACTTTGATTTACCTAAATCGATAGAGAACTACTCGCAAGAGATCGGTCGAGCAGGCCGAGATGGCCAGCCTTCAGAATGTATTCTTCTCGCCAACAAGTACGGCCTCAGTACACTAGAGAACTTCGTATTTGGCGATACGCCAGACAACATATCGATCCAAGCAGTATTAAAAGAAATCTACGAAAATCAAAACATTGGCGTTTCTGGCTCAAACCAATGGGAGATTATGCTTAACCAGCTATCACGTGAATCCAACGTTCGTCAGTTACCGCTAAAAACGCTACTGGTGTATCTTGAAATTGAAGGTGTAATTGAGCCGAAGTACAGCTACTTTGCTGACTACAAATTTAAGTTCGTTCGCCCGAAACAGCAGATCACCGAACAGTTCCAAGGCGAACGTCGTCATTTTGTCGAAGCGATTTTCCAGTGCTCGCCTCAAGCCAGAGTCTGGTGCCAAGTCGACTTCGATGCGCTGTGGACACATTTCCAGACAGATCGTCAACGTGTGATTGCGGCAATCGATTATTTCAATGAACAAGGTTGGATTGAGTTGGAAAGTAAGCAGATCACCGATGTGTATGCGATCCACAACACCTCTGAAGGCATGATGCAGTTATCGGAACGTCTAACTGAATTGTTTAAGGAAAAAGAGAACAGTGAAATAAACCGTCTTAACCAAATGCTGAGCTTCTTTGAGGCAGACACGTGCCTAAGCTCACGCCTAGCAAGCTACTTTGCCGATGATAAGGCACCAACAAACTGTGGTCATTGCTCGGTATGCCGTGGTGAGGTGGCAATATTACCAACTGTCAATGTTGATCCCGTTGACGACGAAACCGTAATGACATGGATTCATGAATTTGTATCTAAGAGTCAACAATTGATCACCGACGAAGCCATTACGCGTTTTCTATGCGGAATAGCAACCCCGCTTTCAACCAAGCTTAAAGCCAGCAAAATGGTCGGTTACGGAAAGTTAGAGCAGCAACCATTCAGTGATACCTTAGCTCGAGTTAAACAGCTTCCTAGGTAAGGCATCTCACGTATTGATATAGAAACTGGCTAGGCTATGAAGTCTAGTCGGTGCTTATCAGTGCACATCTCATTACTCTATTCCCACTTATCCTCTATTCTTATTACTCTCTAAACAAGACAGACTAAAAGAAACTCAACTGACGCATTTGATCTTTGGGTTGTAGCATCACGCTCAAACCAAGCAGGCGTATTTCTCGCCCCTGTTGTCTTTTCAGTATTTCACTTAACAGTTCTTTAAAGTGTTCACGATCTAGAGAGGCGTGGATGTGTTCAATTGTGGTTTGTTGAAAGTCGGCGAACTTGAGCTTAATGCCCTGCTTGATGATCGCTTTACTTGGGCTGGCTTTTTCGAGACGAGTTTCAAGCTCAGGAAACAGCTTATCTTCGATCACCTGCCAACATTCCTCGTAGGTAGAAATGTTTTGAGTAAAGGTGCGCTCCACACCTACCGATTTTCGTTCACGTTCGATGATAACTTCTCGGTCATCAACTCCATGACTGCGCTTCCATAGTGATGCACCTTGACGGCCAAACCTGAGCAATAGATCGCGATAATCAGACTCCTTAATATCCTTACAAGTAAAGAAGCCTGCTTGATGCAGTTTTTCGATACTGACCTTGCCAACACCGGGAATCTTTTCGAGTGGGAGCTCATCAATCACGGCTTGTACGTCTTGTGGAGGAATCACAAACTGTCCGTTAGGTTTGTTCATATCTGACGCTACTTTCGCTAGAAACTTTATTGGAGCGATGCCAGCCGAAGCGGTCAAGTTGAGTTCATTCCAGATATCGTGACGAATCGCCTCTGCAATCAGTGTGGCCGAACCATGACATTGCTTGGAATCGGTGACATCAAGGAAAGCTTCATCCAAAGAAAGAGGTTCAATGATGGATGTGTATCGAGAAAAAATTTCGCGGATCTTTTTCGATATCTCGACGTAGACCGACATTCTCCCGGGGACAACCAATAGGTTGGGGCAAAGCTGCAGCGCTTTTCCTGTTGGCATTGCAGAACGAATACCAAACTTGCGAGCTTCGTAATTACATGTACTCAAAACCCCGCGCTGTTTTTCATGTCCCCCGACGGCGAGCGGTCGATTTCTATAAGATGGGTTATCTCGCATTTCCACAGCTGCGTAAAAACAATCCATATCAACATGGATTATTTTTCTAACTTTCTCTTCGCCCGCACTACACATTTAGGAATAACTCAACCTTACAACTGTATCTATGAACAGTATAATCAATTATTCCTAGATTTAAAATGATCTGGAGTCCAGCTCAAGAGGTTTCTCTTCAATAGCCGCCTACTATTCTGATAGTATTGTTAAGGAGTATTTAGTCTATAAGTAAGGATAGCTTTTGAGTGAGAAAATACTAGTAGTAGAAGACAGTCGTGCATTCAGAAACTACCTGTACCAGCAATTTAAAAATGATGGCTATGATGTTTCACTGGCTGAATCTGTAGCAGAAGCCAAAGCTATCTTAGAGCAAGAGACGGATTTCTTGTGTGCGGTGCTCGATTACTGCTTACCCGATGGACAAGATGGTGAGATTATTGATTTGGTACTCGGCTATCAACAAAAAATCATTGTGCTCACGGGCATGTTCAACAACACACTTCGAGAGCAAGTACTCGCAAAAGGTGTGCTTGATTACATCCTCAAAGACAGCATGTCGTCAGTCAGTTACTTACTTCCTCTGGTTAATCGAATCTCGAATAACCGATACCATAAAGCTTTAGTTGTTGATGATTCTGCTGTGGTTCGTCGATATGTCGTCCAACTTCTTGAGCATCAATATATTCAAACGATTCAAGCGGAAGATGGAGAGCAAGCACTAGAGCTCCTCCAAAACGATCCTGATATCACTTTTGTCGTTACCGACCATGACATGCCGAACAAAGATGGCATTTCGATGACCCGTGATATTCGAGTCCAACACGATCGTAATCAACTCGCTATTCTCGGCCTATCTGGCAGTGATGATCGCACAATGACTGCTCGCTTCCTTAAAGCTGGCGCCAACGACTTCCTTTATAAGCCATTTAACCAAGAAGAATTTTTCTGCCGTATTCACCAATTACTCGACATGAAAGAAGCGACCAACGAGCTGTTTCGTCATGCAAACGAGGATGCTCTGACCGGACTTTGGAACCGTCGCTACCTCTTCAATAAAACATGTAAAGGCTGCGAACATCGCAGTATCGCCATGATGGATATCGACTTTTTTAAAAAGGTGAATGATACCTACGGCCACGACGGTGGTGACGCGGTATTAATTGAGATTGGTAAAATCATCAAAGAGCACTTTAAAGATGATTTAGCGGCTCGCTTCGGTGGCGAAGAGTTTTGCATTCAGTCATGCGAACCATTTGAAGATTTTATAGAGACCTTGGAGTCGATGAGAGTTGCAATTGAAAATCATGAAGTGCAGCATGATTCACATGTGATTAAAGTGAGCATGAGCATTGGCGTGACCGACCAAGAAGGCTCTTTAGACGAGCAAATCAAAGCAGCAGACGAGCTACTTTATACCGCGAAAAAGCAAGGTCGAAACCAGTTGATATGCGCTCGTAATAACCTTCAACGCGTTAATGAGTAACTCCTGCTTTCCTAGAGCACGAATCGAGTCAGCCTTTAAAATGAAAAGAGCCCAAGGTGTTAACCTTAGGCTCTTTGTTTTTTGAGGAGCAGGTTTCGCTCCTAATCGTTATTGCTGCTAATCGCAATTAAGCAATACGATCTTTATTCCAAGAAGCTTCTTTTTGCTGACGCTCAGCCAGTTTCTCTTCGCGGTACGCTTCACGTGCTTCACGCTTTTTGCGCGCATCACAAGGTTCAGGACAGTTACATACTTTATCAATACCAACAGCACCTAAGCCACCACAGCTACCCTTCACAACTTTCTTTTGGATAATATAGCCAATAGACATCGCTGCGATTACTGCAAGAAAAACACCAAATGTAATCAGAAATGTATTCATAATTCTCTCGCTTACCTTATTTACCTAAGTATGGCTTAAATGCTTCTGAAGCAATTTCTTTAAAGCCATCTGCTGTTTTAACCACCATAAACGCTGGGATGCTATGCTGGTTAGCGATTTCCATTCCTCTTACTTCACCTAAGACCATAAGGCCTGTAGATAAGCCATCTGCAGTCATTGAAGACGGGTTTAAAACGGTTACAGAAACCACTTTATGATGAAGCGGCTTGCCTGTTTCAGGGTTGATGATGTGTGAGTAACGAACACCATCGCGCTCAAAATAGTTACGGTAGTCACCAGATGTTGCGATCGCCATATCACCTGGCTCGATGATCTCTTGAATGTTGCGCTCGTCGACAGTTGGCTTCTCTATGGCGATACGCCAACCCACACTTTCACGGTTTAAACCCTTCAAGCGGATTTCACCACCTACTTCAACCATGTAATTATGAATACCAATTGAATCAAGGTAATCAGCAACGACATCCACACCCCAACCTTTTGCGATAGTTGAAAGGTCAACATACAATTTAGGCAAGTCTTTGCTTAGCTTATTACCTTCAACGCTTAAGTGATGAATACCAACCTTAGCCTTGCGAGCCGCAAGCTCTTCATCTGATGGAACCACTTCAGGACGAGCTTCAGGACCAAAACCCCAAAGGTTAACTAATGGCCCAACCGTAACATCCAATGCACCTTCAGTAAGACCGTTCAAACGAATCGCTTCTTTCACAACAATAGCGGTTTGTTCAGATACTTCGAATGCATCGGCACCTTTATGCTGGTTAAAACGGCTCAGTTCTGAATCCTCACGGTAGGTCGACATTTGATCATTCACTTCTTCAAGCAGACGGTCGATCTCGGTATGAACTTCGTTAGACTCAGGAAATTCATCACCATTGATGTACTTAATATTGTAACTGGTACCCATTGTAGGGCCACTTAAATGCACTTGCTCTCTTGCCTGATCACAGCCCGCAAGAAAAATCAAAGAAGTTAATGCAACAAGCCAAATTCTCACTTGCTTACTCCTGTTTAAGGTTAAGGGTTTATATAAGGAAAAATAAGAGTAAAAAATAGGTATTTTGAATGCCTTACTCTTTCTTATATAAGCCAGTTTGTTGTCACGAGTAGTCTTAGAAAAACAAATGGCTGACTCATAAGAGTCAGCCATAATATCAATCACTTAAATGGATTAACCACCGAAGTCATCTAGTAGGATGTTTTCATCTTCTACACCAAGATCTTTCAGCATGCCGATAACAGCCGCGTTCATCATTGGTGGACCACACATGTAGTACTCACAGTCTTCAGGAGCTTCATGATCCTTCAGGTAGTTTTCGTACAATACGTTGTGGATGAAACCTGTGTAACCATCCCAGTTGTCCTCTGGTTGAGGATCAGACAGTGCACAGTGCCACACGAAGTTCTCGTTTGCAGCCGCTAGGCCATCGAAATCTTCAATGTAGAACATCTCACGCTTAGAACGTGCACCGTACCAGTAAGACATCTTACGAGTAGAGTTAAGACGCTTAAGTTGGTCGAAGATATGTGAACGCATTGGCGCCATACCTGCACCACCACCGATGAATACCATTTCATTGTCTGTGTCTTTAGCAAAGAACTCACCAAATGGACCAGAAATAGTACATTTGTCGCCTTCTTTAAGAGACCAGATGTATGAAGACATCACACCAGGAGCTACGTCAGGGTTGTTTGGCGGCGGAGTTGCGATACGCACGTTAAGCTTGATGATGCCTTTCTCTTCTGGGTATGAAGCCATAGAGTAAGCACGAATCGAATGCTCTTTAACGATAGACTCGTAACGGAACAAGTTGAACTTATCCCAGTCACCACGGTATTCGTCAGGAATATCGTAATCTGCGTATTTCACGTGATGTGGTTCAGCTTCAATCTGAATATAACCACCCGCGCGGAACGGTACTTCTTCACCTTCAGGGATAGCAAGTGCTAGCTCTTTGATAAAAGTAGCTTCGTTATCATTAGAGATAACTGTACATTCCCACTTCTTAACACCAAAGATGTCTTCGTCTAGTTCAATCTCCATGTCAGTTTTCATAGCAACTTGACATGCAAGACGTTCGCCTTCGCGAGCTTCGCCTTTGGTGATGTGATCAAGTTCAGTTGGTAGGATGTCGCCACCACCAGACTTAACTTTTACACGACACTGACCACAAGAGCCACCGCCACCACAAGCAGACGATACGAAGATACCAGCGCCAGCTAGGGCACCAAGTAGCTTGCTACCAGGTTGAGTAACGATCGCCTTTTCAGGGTCGCCGTTTACAGCAATAGTGATGTCACCTGATGGTACTAGCTTAGACTTAGCGAAAAGAATCACTAGTACTAGAGCCAATACAATAATGGTAAACATCGCTACGCCAAGAATAATGCTTTGCATTTGTTATTCCTTATTACTGGGTGCTTACCCTACAGTTGAACACCAGAGAAAGACATAAAGCCTAACGCCATCAGACCAACAGTAATGAACGTGATACCAAGGCCACGTAGACCTGGAGGTACGTCAGAGTACTTCATCTTCTCACGGATACCCGCAAGAGCAACGATAGCTAACATCCAACCCACACCAGAACCGAAGCCGTAAACAACAGATTCAGCAAAGTTGTAGTCACGAGTTACCATGAAAGATACACCACCAAAGATTGCACAGTTAACTGTGATCAATGGAAGGAAGATACCTAGTGCGTTGTACAAAGGTGGGAAGAAACGGTCTAGAACCATCTCTAGGATTTGTACAAGTGCAGCGATAACACCGATGAATGCGATGAAGTTAAGGAAACTTAAATCGACACCGGCAACAAGTGCATTTTCTTTTAGGATGTGTGTGTAAACAAGGTTGTTTACAGGAACAGCGATTGTAAGTACTACAACTACCGCAACACCAAGACCAAAAGAAGTTTTAACTTTCTTAGAAACCGCTAGGAATGTACACATACCTAGGAAGAAAGAAAGCGCCATGTTTTCGATGAAAATCGATTTAACTAGCAGACTAATATAATGTTCCATGACTACCTTACCCCTTCGCTTCTACTTGTTCTGGTTTGAACACACGAATTGCCCAAATCAAGAAACCAATTAGGAAGAATGCAGAAGGTGCTAGAAGCATCAAGCCGTTTGGCTGATACCAACCACCGTTGCTCACTAGAGGTAGTACTTCCATACCAAATAGTTTGCCAGAGCCTAGAAGCTCACGGAAGAAACCAACAGTGATAAGAACGAAACCGTAACCAAGACCGTTACCAAGACCATCGATGAAAGATGGGATTGGCGCAGACTTCATTGCGAATGCTTCAGCACGACCCATTACAATACAGTTAGTAATGATTAGGCCAACGAATACAGATAGCTGCTTAGAGATATCGTATAAGTATGCTTTAAGCACTTGGTCTACCACGATTACTAATGATGCGATAATTGCCATCTGAACGATGATACGCACACTGTTAGGAATGTGGTTACGGATCAAAGAAACGAAGAAGTTAGACAGAGCAGTAACGAACATTACCGCGATAGTCATAACAAATGCTGTTTCTAGCTTAGTGGTTACCGCAAGAGCAGAACACACACCAAGAACCTGTAGCGCGATTGGGTTGTTATCCAACACAGGCGCTAAGATGCTCTTTTTAATTTCTTTTGCACTAGACATTAGTTCAGACCTCCGTCACGAACTTTTGCTAGGAACGGACCAAAGCCCATATCACCTAACCAGAAGTCAAATGTATGTTGAACACCAACGCTGGTCAGTGTTGCACCAGAAAGGCCATCTACACCGTGCTCAGAACCTTGAGGAGCGCCACCTTTAACAACCTGGATAGCAGGTTTGTGGTTTTCGTCGAATAATTTCTTACCAACGAATTGAGCGCGCCAAGTTGGGTTCTCAACTTCACCACCAAGTCCAGGAGTTTCACCTTGCTCGTAGTAAGTGATACCAGAAACTGTGTTGCCATCAGTTTCTACCGCAACGAATGCGTACATCATTGACCATAGACCGTTACCGTGAACAGGGATGATAACTTTAGAAGTTTCAGCGCCATCTTTCACTAGGTATACCGTACCCGTGTTAGCACGACGAATGATCTTTGCGATGTCATCTTCAGCTGAAAGCTTGATTGACTGAGCAGGATCTTTTGCCGCTTTACGTTGGTCGTATGCAGCAGCGTCGCCGTCAACGAAATCGCCAGTAGCGAAATCAACTAGACGAGGTTCGATGTTCTCTGCGTACAGTGCTGGGATATTACCCGCAAGTTCAATGCCCGCAACTTCAAGGATCTTAGTTTGCTGATCCAGAACTGCGTTAGCTTGTTGCTTAGGTTTAAGAACAACTGCAGCTGTTGAAACGATGATTGAGCACACTAGGCTCAATGCGATAACAACAAACAGCGTCTTTTTAATGCTATCGTTATTACTTGCCATAGCGCGCTAGTCTCCGCTTAATGTTCTTCTCGATTACAACGTGGTCAAACAGAGGAGCAAATAGGTTTGCGAATAGAATCGCAAGCATCATGCCTTCTGGGTATGCAGGGTTAACTACACGAATCATTACACACATTGCGCCGATTAGGATGCCGTACCACCACTTACCTTTATTGGTAAATGAAGCTGATACTGGGTCAGTCGCCATGAAGAACATACCGAATGCGAAACCACCTAGAACTAGGTGCCAATGCCAAGGCATGCTGAACATTGCATTAGTGTCAGAACCAATCACGTTAAATAGTGTTGATACTGCAACCATACCGATCATTACACCCGCAATGATGCGCCATGAAGCAATGCCCATGTAAACAATCATTGCTGCACCAATCATAAGTGCAAGCGTTGAAACTTCACCGATAGAACCTGGAATGTTACCAATGAATGCGTCCATCCAAGTGATTGCTTCACCTGATGTTACGTTCATTAGTGCACTACCGCCGCCTTGAGCCCATTGGCTAAGAGCAGTTGCACCAGAGAAGCCATCTGCAGCAGTCCAAACTACGTCACCTGAAATCTGTGCAGGGTATGCAAAGAACAGGAACGCACGACCAGCAAGAGCAGGGTTCAAGAAGTTACGACCCGTACCACCGAAGATCTCTTTCGCAACAACAACACCAAAGGTAATACCTAGTGCTGCTTGCCATAGAGGAAGCGTTGGCGGAACGATAAGCGCAAATAAGATAGAAGTAACAAAGAAACCTTCATTGACTTCGTGCTTACGCACCATACAGAACAGTACTTCCCAGAAACCACCAACGATAAATACCGTTGCGTAGATAGGTAAGAAGTAAGTCGCACCCAAGAGCATCTTACTGCCCCAACCTGCATCGGCCCCTAAGGAGGCTCCAAGCATTTCGGTTAGCCAGTAGTGCCAGTTACCATCAATGATAGAAACTAGCTCTGCACCTGAATACATGTGGTTTAGTGCTGCGATAGCCTGACCACCTGCGTTGTACATACCCCAGAACATTGCTGGGAATACCGCAAGCCAAACCATGATCATGATACGTTTTAAATCAACGCTATCACGGACATGCGAGCTTTTCTTTGTAACAGTACCTGGTGTGTAGAAAAGTGTTGCTGCTGCTTCGTAAAGCGCAAACCACGTTTCGTGTTTACCACCTGGTTCAAAATGATGCTCGATGTCTTCAATAAACTTTTTAAGGCCCATGAAAATTACCCTTCCTTCACAATTGTATCTAGGCATTCACGAAGTAACTGACCGTACTCGTACTTACCAGGACATACAAAGGTACACAGTGCTAAATCTTCTTCATCTAGCTCTAGCGCACCAAGTGCTTGTGCACTATCAACGTCGCCAGCGCATAGATCGCGAAGCAGCAAAGTAGGCTCCATATCTAATGGCATTACTTTCTCGTAGTTACCAATTGGAACCATAGAGCGATCACTACCGTTCGTTGTCGTTGTCATGTTGAACAACTGACCTTTAAACACGTGACCAAGGAATGAACGAGTAACAGAGAACTTGTTCTTACCAGGCATAGCCCAGCCGAATAGCTCTTTATCACGACCTTCACGAAGAACCGAAACTTGTTGATGGTAACGGCCAAGGTAAGCATGTGGACCTGAAGCGTGAACACCAGATAGCACTGAACCTGAGATCAGGCGAACTTCACCTAGCATCAACTCGCTGTCCGTCAACTCTTCAAGGCTAGCACCAATTTGAGTACGAACTAGACGAGGGTTGTTAACTACTGGACCAGCCAGAGAAACAACGCGCTCAGAGTAAATCTCACCAGTAAGGAAAAGCTTACCGAATGCGATCACGTCTTGGTAGTTAATGCTCCACGCTACATTTTGTGCATTTACCGGATACAGGTAATGCATATGCGTGCCTGCAAGACCTGCAGGATGTGGGCCATCAAAAACATGTTCTTCAACGTTAGACTGAGCTGAACGAGGTAAGCTAGTACCTTTTTTACAAACGTACACTTTACCGTTAGTCAGAGTTGAAAGAAGATCTAAACCAGCAACGAAAGCATCAGACTGCTCGTTAATGATTAATTCTGGCTCAGCTGCTAGCGGATTAGTATCCATAGCAGTAACAAAAATAGCCTGAGTTTCAGAATCAACTGCTGGAACCTTGCTAAACGGACGAGTTCGCAAAGCGGTCCATGCGCCAGACTCAACTAATTGAGCTTTAACCGTTTCACGGTCAAGGCCTACTAGTTGGTTAGCTCCATAGCTATTGAACGTGATTTGCTCATTGCCTGCTACTTCAATCACTACTGATTGAAGAACACGCTTAGCACCACGGTTCACTTCAATAACTTTACCGCTTGCTGGAGAAGTAAATACAACACCTGGGTTCTTTTTATCTGCAAAAAGAACTTGGCCTTTCTTCACTTCATCACCAACGCGAGCATGCATCGTAGGACGCATACCAACGTACTCTTCGCCAAGCAAGGCGACTTTAGTGATGGACTTACCATCATTAATCACCTGGGATGGAGTTCCTGCGATAGGAAGATCCAAACCCTTCTTTATTGTAATCATACGCACTTGCACTACTTTATCGGGAAAAAGATTCTTTTAATTGCGTAAATTCAGGACGTTTTAAAATCGCCCTTAGACACGACATTACAGTGTCCGGTTTTGGTAAATTTGAGATACCAAAATCGCAACAATACATTAATAAACTCATCACAAGAATTATGTGAGATTTATCAGGTGCCATATTCTAGCATTTTTTGACAACTTGATGCCATGACCAATAACTTGAATACGGCCTTTATTTGGTGAGATTTGAAGCATATGGACTCTCAAATATGTATAAATTTGACGAGCCGCACAGATAGAATGGCTTTTAGAACGTGTTTTAAACAAGAGATTAATACTCTGTCACAAACTAATATTTTACGTGTTATGTTGAAACACTGTTAATAAAAACATTACTCATTGTAGGTATTTTTGCCCGGTCAATTTACCATCAGCTTGAGTGATATAACAACAGAAAACAGATAGATTTTGAGACAAAAGAGGCGGCCTAGCCGCCTCTTCTATATGGGTTAATTATCTTACTTACCACCACCCATACACATCGGGCTATCTGGCACGTTATTTAGCTGCTTCATCCATTCATCTTTTGTATAAGTGTGAATGGATAGTGCGTGAATATTATTCTCTAACTCTTCTGATAGTGCTTTATTTACCGCTCTATGACGAGCAATAAGACGTAAACCTTCAAACACATCGCTGACAACAATCACTTTAAAATGACTCTCAGAACCAGCCGGAACATTGTGCATATAGCTCTCATTCACCACGTTTAAATGACTTGGTGAAAACTCATTGTGCAATTTTGTTTCGATAACTTCTTGGATCATTGTGATTCCTTAAATAGCGTATTGGCATTATCTGTCGCTCCAGTATAAACCCTAACTAACCGACTGTCTGAGTATTTCATCGCTGACTCGTGGGGTTTAGTCGAGTTTTTTATATCTTGTTCAGGCTGCATTTGAGACAATATCTTTGTTATTTCTTACATAAGTATCTCAAGCAATGAAAACTGAACTTACCCTTCACGATAGAACTTTAACCCTAAATCGTTTCCCCAACCGTTCAAATGAAACCCTTCAAGCTTGGGATGCCGGCGACGAATATCTGATTAGCCATGTTGAAGAGATGAACCTTGAACCTGGTAAACACATCCTGATCATGAACGACAGTTTTGGTGCCCTATCCGCTTGGTTCTCCAAAGATCATGACGTGACTATGATGAGTGACTCTTTTATCTCTCATCGCGGAACATTAAAAAACTTACAGCGCAATCAAAGTAACCGAGTGAACTTCTTGAACACGATGGATGATATCCCACACGGTATCGACCTTGTCATCATGCAATTGCCAAAAACCAACCGCCACCTAATATGGCAATTGAGCCAGTTGCGCCAAGCATTGCCTGAAGGCTGCCAAGTGATTGGTGTGAATAAAGTAAAAGAAATTCACACTTCAACACTTAACCTGTTTGAAAAATATCTGGGGGAAACCAAAACCTCTCTGGCTAAGAAAAAGCACCGCCTTGTGTTCTCTTCTCCAAACTGCCAACCGATTCAAACAGTAGAACCTTATGTTGAATGGGACGTAGACGGTGAAGATATCCGCCTGAAAAATTTACCAAATGTTTACTCAGGGGAAGCACTCGATCAAGGCGCTCGTTATATGCTAGAGCACATCCCTCAAGATCCTGAGCTACGTCATATTATCGACTTAGGCTGTGGCAATGGTGTATTGAGTGTAAAAGCTGGGCAATTGAACCCACAAGCTCGTATCACCTGTGTGGATGAAAGCTTTATGGCGGTGGAATCGGCGCGCCAAAACGTCAAGGATAACCTTGGTGAAGAAGGCAACTTCCAGTTCATCGCCAACAACTGTTTAGATGGCTTCAAGAAGAACAGCACTTACTTAGTTATGTGTAATCCTCCGTTCCACCAGCAACAAGCGATTACAGACCACATTGCATGGCAAATGTTCTGTGATGCAAAGCATGTTCTTAGCAACGGAGGCAAATTAATCGTTATTGGCAACCGACACCTCGGATACGATGTCAAACTAGCAAGACTATTTGGTGAAGCTAACGTTGAAACGCTTGAACTAAACCAAAAATTTGAGATATTACAAGCAACAAGAGAGCCTGCGAATTTTAATAAATAAGCAGAAACGACTTCACAAGAATTTAAGATACCGAGCTTCTGGTGTGAATTTAGAAAGGATAAAGGAATGAAAAAACTGATTTTGGCTGCTTCTATTATGGCATTGACAGCATGTTCTGCCCCTCAGCAAGAACAGATCAATGTAATGCCAGAAGCTTCACTAAGCTCAAGTAACCTTGTACAAGGCAAAACATACACACTAACCAGTAAAGATGTTCGTGCCGCTCAATATGTAGCCTTGGTTGATAGTGGCCGTTCAAACATTCAGCCAATTCACGCTAAACAAAACATGCGTATTTCGCTAGAGAATGCAGTAGCTCAACAGTTAGAGTCTCAAGGTTTTCGAGCAAGCGTAAACAGTGAAAACTCAATTGTTTTAGAGATTCAAGAAGCACTTGTTACCGTAGAACACACCATTATGGAAAACAAAATGGACGGTAAAGTAACGCTTGAAGTAACGGCCGAGACACCTGAAGGGAAGCTAGTTAAAACATTCAACGGTACCGCAACTCGTACAGGAGCGTTAAGTGCTTCAAACGACGACATCTCTATGGTTCTTAACGATGTGATCAACTTGGTTCTTACTGAAATCGCGAACGACCCTGAACTACAAAACTACATGAAGGAACGTTTCTAATGAGCCGTATTCTAACTTCTATTGCATTAATGCTGGTGAGCGTGAGCGTTTGGGCAGGCCCTAAAGTGAACGTTGAAACAACATTAGGTGACTTCACGATTGAGCTAAACCAAGAGCAAGCTCCGATTAGTACTGAAAATTTCCTAAAATACGTAGCAGACGGCAGCTATGAAGGCACTATCTTCCATCGTGTTATTCCTGGCTTTATGGCGCAAGGTGGCGGCTTCGATCAAGACATGAATCAGCAAGCGACTTATGCCCCAATCAAAAATGAAGGCAGTAACGGTCTAAAAAATGATACAGCAACGATCGCAATGGCTCGTACTAACGCGCCAGACTCTGCGACTCGTCAGTTCTTTATCAACTTTTCGGATAACGACTTCTTGAATGCAAAAGGTGGTAACCCGGGCTACGCTGTTTTTGGCACGGTAACTGAAGGGTTTGATGTCGTACAAAAGATGGCAACCATTCCGACTAAGCGAATGGGCCGCATGTCCGATATTCCAGTCGACCCTATCATCATCAACAAAGTAACACTTCTTAAGTAATCTCATACAGCGCCCTTAACCTCTTAAGGGCGTTTTTCTATACAAGGACGCCCCATGTCATCTGGCACTCCCTCTCTTTCTTGGATGCAGACTTTCCGTAGCTACCTAGATAAACGCCTACTTTGGGTGTTTATGTTGGGTTGTTCGAGTGGCTTTCCTTGGGTTCTTATCGGCTCTAACATGTCAGGCTGGCTAAAAGATGCAGGATTAACTCGTGCTGCTATCGGTTATTTCGGTAGTGTATTTGCCGTCTATGCCATTAACTTTCTTTGGGCACCACTGGTAGACCGAGTCAAACTGCCGATTCTACATGCTATATTGGGTCAACGACGCAGTTGGATATTTCTATGCCAAAGCTTTGTATTGATCTGCACGCTGTTCATTGCCGGGGTGAACCCTGCCAATGACTTGATGTTCACCTCAATGTTGGCTCTCGGAATTGCGATTGCGTCGGCAACCCAAGATATAGCCATTGATGCCTTCCGTATTGATTCATTTCCTAAATCTGAATCTACCAAATTACCGCAAGCATCCGCAATGGCAGTGATGGGATGGTGGACAGGCTACTCTCTTCCTGGTTATCTCGCATTTATCAATGCCGATACCATAGGTTGGAACGGCGTGTATTATGGCATGGCTGGCGTCGTCATCATTCTGATGCTATTCACCTTATTTGTCGGTGAGCCAACAACACAACGTGAAGCATTACAAAAAGAAGCACAACAGCGCCATAATAAGGTTGTGGGCTCTAAAGTTGTGGCCTGGCTAAGCGTTACAGTGTTGGAACCTTTCTACGATTTCTTTAAGCGAAACGGTGTTCAAGTTGCTATTACGCTTCTGCTGTTCGTATTCCTGTTTAAGATAGGTGAAGCCTTCTTAGGCAGAATGTCGATTCCCTTCTATAAAGAGATCGGCTTTAGCAATGAACAAATCGGCCACTACTCCAAGTTAATTGGTTGGGGTGCAACCATATTCTTTACCTTGCTAGGCAGTGTCTTCAATGTGAAATTTGGTATTGTACGTGGGCTAATGATTGGCGGCGTAGCAATGGCAGCCAGCAACCTAATGTTTGCATGGATTGCTCAAGTAGGACCCAATGAAAACTTATTCCTTGCAACGATTATTGTCGATAATTTCACAACCGCCTTTTCGACAGTGGCATTCGTTTCCTTCTTAACGCTACTAACTGGGCAAGCTTTCTCGGCAACGCAATACGCCTTGCTAGCATCATTGGGAAATTTCGGTCGTACAACTCTGGCTTCATTTAGCGGTGAGCTGGTCGACTTCCTCAATGATTGGTCAACCTTCTTTATACTAACGTCATTAATGGTGATTCCAAGTTTGATCATGCTCTACTCGTTACGCCACTTTTTCACTGATTTATTAGAGAAAGCCAAAAACAACCACGAATAAGAGTAAAAGAAAACAAAAGAGAAGAGGGTAGCACTGGGCTACCCTCTTTTACTTTCTGCCAGCAGATACTTAAACGCTAATCTGTTGTATCACTTACGATTAAGTTAAAGCCAGTTCCCATCGAGTCATCAATCGCGACGACTTGATAAACAACACCGTCAGCCAAAGTTGCAGGCGCAGAGTCAATGGCAACAGTAGTTGGGTCTCCTGCTACAGTAATTGTCACGTAGTAAGATCCCGCTGCCACATAAATACCATTCGCGTAATCTTTGAACTTCACATCACTTAGTGCCGGAGTGCTACCAGAGATTCCCACGTTCTCAGTCAAGTAGATATCAACCGATGCTGCAACTGGGTTTGCCGCCGCATGAGTAATGTTTAACACCGCACTGGTCGCAACCGGGCGACGGTTTTCAGGGACAACTAGTGGTTCCAAATTGAGTGGACTTACCGTACCCACTGCATAAATGCTGTAATCCATTCCAGCAAATACAGCTAAACCATCAACATCGATAAATGTTGGAGTCGTCGTTGCAGTTTCGTAAATATCAATATCGTAACTACCTGAAGCCAAGTCTAGGAAGCCGCGAATCTCTTTAAACATCAGAGCATCAAGAGGAGCAAACTTAGTAGCGTTAACGAACACATCTACATCCGGTGCACCATCGACTAAATGCCCGACTCTTACTTCTGAAGTTTCTGCCATATCGTAGATTAAAGATGATCCAGTTCCGTCCATCACCATCAATTTTACAGGTGAAGCGCTATTGGAGTCAGCTCTTGGCACCGCCGCTATGGTTAGCTCACTACCGCCAGACAGAGTGATTTCTCCAGAGTCAAAAGCAATGGCACTGCCACTTACCGTTTCAAGTCTCACACGATATTGTCCTGCGGGAATATTGAGTACGTCAGTAAAGTCTTTATAACCGAGAGTGCCAAGCGGAGCGCCCAATGGATCATTCGGTGCCGTTACGTATAAGTTCACATCTCCAACCCCTGTTGCCGCGTGAACAACTTGCACATCTAAACTTGAACTTGTTGCCGTTCCCTCAGCAGGCCTTGTAACAACTAAAGCCTCAACCGGGTTATTAGAACCATCAGCATCGCCGACCACCATTACGGTGTAATCTAGATCACCGCTCAAATCGAATTGGCTTGGTGAAATTACGGTAGCAACTGCGTCACCAGGAAGTTGAACGTCGACTTGCAAAGTTGTTTGCCCTTGATTTACAGATGCGTATCCGGATGCTTGAGCATAATCGACACCGCTCCAACGAGCCTGACTATTTACTAAGACATTAGCCAACGGAGCATCTGGCGATGCATGTACAGCTTGTAGTTGAGTTGTTGGTTCATCGTCATCATTACACCCCACAATGAACAGGGCTGACATCGCTACCGCGAGTATTGGTGAATATTCCATCGGTCTTCTCTCCAAAAAAGTTAGACCAGTTCGTCACACAAATGATTAGTCCAATAACTAATCTTTAAAAATTGTCTCAAAATCTAGTGCAGTGAACTGTCTTTAATTCTCCGTGATTCAAAAAGTAGCTAGATTGAAATTCCTAGTCAGTCATCACATGAGTTGTTCATCAATTGATTCCAACATCATTACGCAGTTGGTCAAAAATAGATCAAAGACAAGATTGAAAGGAGGTTTTAATGAGTCATTTTTAAAGAGAAAACTATTAGAAAGGAATACTGTTGATTTTGATATGCATGTCACTCTATTTAGTAGAATCGTTTGCTTAGCGCAGTATTTCACCGATTTATCCACAAAATAATCTAATTTCACAAAATCAATAGAAATAGGGGTGCATCAAGATGCATTGCCATCTTAAAGTTCCATCATTTAGATCGTTAGTGTGATCAACCTCACCATAATAATTATAGTTTTCACTCTGTCTCACTTTTATTTGAGAACAAAATCGCTATTATGCTCGGCATTCGGACATACAAACACGCACGGATTAGCGGGTTACTTATTTTAAACATAGAGAGTTCCATTATGCGTAAATCACTTTTAGCTCTTGGCCTAATTGCAGCAACATCTGCTCCAGTAATGGCAGCTGATTATTCTGACGGCGACATCCATAAAAACGACTACAAATGGATGCAGTTCAACCTTATGGGTGCTATTGACGAACTTCCAGGCGAATCAACTCATGATTACCTAGAGATGGAGTTTGGTGGTCGCTCTGGAATCTTCGATCTATACGGTTACGTTGATGTATTCAACCTAACGTCTGATCCAGGCAGTGATAAAGATGGTCAAGAAAAAATCTTCATGAAATTTGCACCACGTATGTCTCTAGATGGCCTAACTGGTAAAGATCTATCTTTCGGTCCAGTTCAAGAGCTTTATGTTTCTACGCTTATGGAATGGGGTGGTAACTCTGGCGTTAACACTCAAAAAGTTGGTCTTGGCTCTGACGTAATGGTTCCTTGGTTAGGCAAGATTGGCTTAAACCTATACGGTACATACGATTCAAACGAAAAAGACTGGAACGGCTACCAAATCTCGACTAACTGGTTCAAACCATTCTACTTCTTCGAGAACGGTTCGTTCATCTCTTACCAAGGTTACATCGATTACCAATTCGGTATGGATGATGATAATAAAGCGCTGAAAACATCAAATGGCGGCGTTATGTTTAACGGCCTTTACTGGCACTCAGACCGTTTTGCTGTTGGTTACGGCCTTAAAGGCTACAAAGACGTTTACGGTCTTAAAGATGACGGCCTAGCAGGTAAAACGACAGGCTTCGGTCACTACGTAGCAGTAACTTACAAGTTCTAATCGAACTTATAAGAAAGTTTCCTAAATGGCACCCTCGGGTGCCATTTTTTATTGCTTTCATTTAATGCCTCGCTATCCTTGCAGCATCACTTTTTTATCTCGGTATAGCTGTGAACATCACGATTGTTGGGCCAGGGGCCATCGGCTCTTTATGGGCAATAAAACTACTTCAAGCTGGTCATAATGTCTCTTTGTGGAGTCGTTCCACTTATAACTCAATTGAATTATCACTTGATGGACAAGCTTCCCTTTCCTTCAGTAACAACAATATCGAAAAGCTATCAGCGAGTGACTTGGTTATTTTCACGGTCAAAGCTTGGCAAGTAGAAGAAGCAACCACTCCACAGCTTCAACATCTCGATCCCGACACCATTCTCATGTTCATGCATAACGGAATGGGCGCGGTCGATCAGATAGCAACTCAAATTGATACTCACCCGGTAGTACTAGCGACCACCACCCAAGCGGCATTCAAGCCCAACCGCAACAATGTATACCACACGGGATTGGGCCAAACTCAATTGGGTGCTTTCAACCAAACTGGCCAACAGTGTACGTTTTTAGTTGATGTCTTAGATGATGCTCTCCCTGCTGTGCGTTGGAACCCACAAATAGAAACCGCGCTTTGGACTAAGCTCGCCATCAATTGTGCGATCAACCCACTCACGGGCCTTGAACAGATCAAGAATGGCGAACTTGCAGATAAAAGGTTTGAGGATATTTTGAGTTCTATCGTTAAAGAGCTCACGCAGGTTATGCAAGCCGAAGGGATCGTTTGTTCATTCGATGAATTGGAAGCAAGCGTCAAACAGGTTATCCAAGCCACGGCGCAGAACAACTCATCCATGAAGCAAGATATGTTTTACCAACGTAAGACCGAGATCGACTTTATTAACGGCTACCTTATTAAGACTGCACTCAAGCATCAGATAGACGTTCCCGTTAACCAAAGACTGTTCGCTCAAGTCAAAGAGCAAGAAAATCGCTGGAATCATCAAGATTAGTCAGCAACAGTTAACAAGTCGCGATAAAATAACAATACCGCTAAGCACAACGCTAGCACCAATTTCCAAGATTTTAGGTAAGAATAGATGCTTGATATCAATCACATCCGAGAGCAGTTTCCTGCGCTATCACAAACCATCAATCAACAACCATTGATTTACTTAGACAGCGCGGCAACGACACAAAAACCTCAGGTGGTTATTGATGCCATTAGCCAATATTACTCCAAACAAAATGCCAATGTTCACCGTGGTAGTCATAGCTTAACAGCGAACGCGACCAGCCAGTTTGAAGCGGCAAGAGATAAGGTCGCTCAGTTTATCGGTGCAAGATCTTCAAAAGAGATCATTTGGACTCGCGGTGCCACCGAAGCACTCAACCTGATAGCTCAAACCTACGCAAGAAGTACCCTTCAGCCTGGCGATGAGATCTTGGTTAGCGAAATGGAACATCACGCCAACATTGTGTCTTGGCAAATTGTGGCTGAACAAACCGGGGCTAAAGTTGTTAAAGTACCGATGACATCGGATTGCGAATTTGACCTAGTCGCGTTTGATACGCTTTTAAATGAACGAACCAAGATTGTTGCATTAGCTCAGATAACCAACGTGACGAGTTCTCGTCAGCCAATTGAAGCTGTCATAGAAAAAGCACACAAGATGGATGCGATTGTTGTGGTCGATGGCGCACAGGGCATCGTACACGAGCCCGTTGATGTTGCTGCTTTAGGTGCGGATTTCTACGTATTCTCAGGGCACAAGCTCTACGCCCCTGCGGGTATCGGTGTACTTTACGGCAAGCTTGAATTGCTCGAAGCGATGCCACCTTGGCACGGCGGTGGCAAAATGGTTGAGCGTGTCTCTTTCTCTGGCACTACTTTTTCAGAACTGCCTGGCAAATTCGAAGCGGGCACGCCAAATGTGGCGGGAGCGATAGCATTAAGCACTGCAATAGAATGGTTAAGTGGTTTTGCACAGCAAGATGTCGAAAATCATATCCACCAGCTTCAGCACGAAACCTACCGTGCACTCAGTAAACTGGATGATATTCAGGTTTTGGGGTATCAGCCCAACGCAAGCGTGATTACTTTTGTGATGGAAGGTGTTCACCATCAAGACATTGCGACACTGTTGGATCAGCAAGGGATCGCGGTACGTGCAGGGCATCATTGTGCTCACCCATTGATGGATGCGCTTAATGTAAAAGGAACGGTTCGAATTTCATTTGGTATTTACAACAACATGAATGATGTTGAAAAGCTCGTAGCGGCGATAGAAAAAGCCGTTGATATGCTGTAGCGAGTAGCGAGTATTGATGTGACCCCATAAAAGTAGACACTTAATACAGAGCATTGAGTGTCATGAAAGTAAAATCACAAAGACAATATACAGACGAATTTAAACGAGAAGCTGTTCAGCGATCTCTCGATTCTTCTGATA
>NZ_JAKKCO010000005.1:0-271524 GCF_021728355.1 Vibrio sp. A2-1
CGCCGCTCGACGCCCATTAACGCACCCGAAGGATTGTTAGTGTCGTTTCCGCTCGACTTGCATGTGTTAGGCCTGCCGCCAGCGTTCAATCTGAGCCATGATCAAACTCTTCAATTTAAGATTTTGTCGGCTCAATGAATACTGACTTCAAAACTAATATTCATGTAAACATGAACATGTAATTCTAAAGCTATTATCTTTCCAACAGAAAGATAATGAATTGACTGTGCCAAATACTTTCTTTCTACAAGAGAAAGTAGTTATTCGTATTGGTCACTCAGTTCATTGAAACCAAAGTTGATTCCGAGGAATCTGTTTTACTTCTCTTAATAAAAAGGGAAGATAAAACGTTTTGATATTCATCAACGAGTGCCCACACAGATTGATAGGTTTAAATTGTTAAAGAGCTTCTCTTCGTTGTGACTTACATCACTTTGGAAGAGGCGGCCATTCTAGCGTTTTAATTCTCAGTGTCAAACACTTTTGAAAATTAATTTCTACTTTTAAAAAGTAGAAGCGAATAATCGCTTAAAGCTAGTTGCCTTACTAACATTCTTCGCTGAAGCCTTGTGGCGTCTACCGTGTCAGTGAGGCGGCATTATAGAGATGTTCCTCACATTGGCAAGTGTTTATTGTCGAAAAATGTAAAAATAACGGTTAGATGACGAATAAACACTCAAAGCCTTATTTATGCAGGTTTAACTACAAAGTACTTACAGAATAACCACAGACTTATCCACAATTGCTCTAATTTTCATGCTAGAAAACAAAAAAGCTGCCTTATGGCAGCTTTTGAAATGGCAATGAGTCTAAATCCCAGAGCCATATTGCTCTCCATCGTCTTCATGGAGACCACATTCTCGTTTTAGACCATTAAAACGGGTTTCTTCTTCAGTCATACCCGGTTCCCATTTCTTAGTTGTATGAGTATCTCCAACAGAAAGGTATCCCTGCTCGCGAAGTGGGTGGTAACTGAGACCATGCTCTTCTAAGTAATAATGAACATCTTTATTTGTCCAATCAATTACTGGCAAGAACTTAAACACACCATTTTGGATAGATAAGATAGGCAAGTTTGCACGCGATTGAGATTGCTCTCTTCTCAACCCAGAAAACCAAGTGCCCGCCTCGAGCTCATCCAGCGCTCTTCTCATCGGTTCAACTTTATTAAGCTTGTTGTACTTCTCTATCCCTTCTATACCTTGATCCCAAAGTTTGCCATATTGCGCTTCTTGCCAATTAGGACTCTGCTGAGAACGAAAGACTTGAAGGTTTAGAGTCAACTTCTGACTTAACTCATCGATAAAGCGATACGTTTCCGGGAATAGATACCCAGTGTCCGTAAGAATAACCGGAATATCGGGTTTTGCTTGAGTCACTAAGTGCAGCATCAACGCCGCTTGGATTCCGAAACTAGAAGACACAACATGTGTCCCTTCTAAATGTTCTAGTGCCCACTTAACTCTTTCTAGTGCGGTTAGCTGCTCTAACTCAGCATTGATTTGTCCAAGACGAAGTATTTGCTCCGTCTTAGTCAATGCGAGTAGCTCTGCTAACTTCAGTTTTGAAGCGACAGAATTATGCATGCAGATCCCTCTTTGAAATTATCACCTCTTCGATGATGCCAGCTCGGATTGTAAAATCACCGAACCCTTCATTGTCGTTACGTTCTGTAGCCCAACGTCCCACCAGCGAATCAATATCTTCTAAGATCTGAGCTGAAGTGATGTTCTCTTTATACATCTTCGGGATACGAGTTCCGGCTTTGTTGCCACCTAAGTGCATGTTGTAACGCCCCGGAGCCTTACCGACTAACCCCAGTTCAGCCAACATTGCACGACCACAACCGTTTGGACAACCCGTGATACGAAGGATGATGTTATCTTCTTCTGGTAATCCATGTTTCTTCAGAATGTCTTCAACATCCGTTACAAACTCAGGAAGAAAACGCTCAGCTTCTGCCATTGCTAAAGGACATGTTGGGAATGCCACACAAGCCATTGAGTTTTTACGCTGCTCGGAAACGGCATCATCCATCAGACCGTATTGACGTGCCAGCTTTTCAATTTTTGCCTTTTGGCTCTTAGGCACACCTGCAACAATTAGGTTTTGGTTCGCTGTCATGCGGAAGTCACCTTTGTGGATCTTCGCTATTTCAGCAACACCTGTTTTCAGCGCTTTCCCAGGGAAATCAAGTAAACGACCATTTTCGATGAATAACGCTAAGTGGTGCTTACCATCAATGCCTTCCGCCCAACCAATACGATCGCCACGGCCAGTAAACTCATAAGGACGGCTTTCAGAAAACTCAACGCCTGCACGTTTTTCTACTTCTGCTTTAAATACATCAATACCAACACGGTCTAGTGTGTATTTGGTTTTTGCGTTCTTACGGTTCGAACGGTTACCCCAATCACGCTGAGTCGTTACCACCGCCGCTGCTACATCTAACGTTTTATCTAATGCCACAAAACCAAAATCGTCAGCTTTACGTGCATAAGTAGAAGTATCGCCATGCGTCATTGCAAGACCACCGCCCACTAATACGTTAAAGCCCACCAGCTTTCCGTCTTTAGCAATCGCGATGAAGTTAAGATCGTTAGCATGAACATCTACGTCATTTTGCGGAGGAATTACAACCGTCGTCTTGAACTTACGTGGTAAGTAGTTGCTACCTAAGATAGGTTCTTCGTCCGTTGTTGCTAGCTTTTCACCATCTAACCAGATTTCTGCATAAGCACGAGTCTTAGGTAATAGATGTTCACTGATCTTTTTCGCCCACTCATAAGCTTCTTGATGGAGCTCAGACTCAACCGGGTTTGTGGTACACAAAACATTTCGGTTTACGTCACCCGCCGTCGCAATGGAATCAATACCAATACTGTTTAGTGTTTGGTGCATTAACTTAATGTTCGGCTTCAACACGCCATGGAACTGGAAAGTTTGACGAGTTGTGAGACGGATAGAACCATAAGAGGTACTTTCATCTGCGAATTTATCAATCGCGAGCCACTGCTTCGGAGTGATGATCCCGCCAGGCATACGCGCACGCAGCATGACGTTATGTAAAGGTTCTAGCTTTTGCTTGGTACGTTCATTACGAATATCACGGTCGTCTTGTTGATACATACCGTGGAAACGAATCAACTGAAAGTTATCAGCAGTAAAACCACCCGTAATTCTATCTTGGAGATCTTGTTCAATCGTACCGCGAAGATTTTTACTTTCACGCTTAAGACGTTCGTTATCAGCCAAAGGTCCCAGTACTTGACCTAGCACTTCTTGCTCTATTACTTGCTTGCTCATTAGTACACATCCCTTTGGTAACGTTTCGCTTTACGTAAATCATTAATATATTGTTCAGCTTGCTCGCGGCTCTGATTGCCATGTTTTTCCGCAATTGTAACTAACGCTTCATGAACATCTTTCGCCATTCGAGTCGCATCGCCACATACATAGAGGTACGCGCCCTCTTGAAGCCATTGCCAAACCTGAGCTGCTTGTTCAATTAAGCGGTCTTGAACATAAACCTTTTCTTTTTGGTCACGACTAAAGGCAACATCAAGCTTGGTTAGCGCACCAGATTTAAGGTACTTCTGCCATTCAACTTGATATAAGAAATCTTGAGTGAAAGTTCGGTCACCAAAGAAGAGCCAGCTTTTGCCTTCAGCATCATTGTTTTCACGCTCTTGAACAAAACTGCGGAACGGTGCGATACCGGTACCCGGCCCAACCATGATAATTGGTGTATTGTCGTCTTGTGGTAGTTTGAAGTTATTGTTGTTCTCAACAAACACCTTCACTTCACCACCTTCTTCCAAGCGCTGAGCTAAGAAGCTAGAAGCTCCGCCTAAACGAGATTCATCGCCTTTTTGGTATTCAACCAAACCAACCGTCAAGTGAACTTCTTCATCCACTTCAGCTTGGCTTGATGCAATAGAGTAGAGACGCGGTGTCAGCTTACGTAGTAGACCAATCAATTCATCAGCCGATAGCTTAGTTTTCTTCTCAGCTAAAACATCGACAACTTGAGTATTACCCGCGTATTCACGAAGCTTGTCTTTATCTTCCACCAGCTTAATTAACTTCTTGCTGCCCGAAAGCTCAGCAAACTTAGTCACTAGTTGAGGATTTGAAGATGTAATTTCGAATTTACTGACGAGTGCGCTGTGGATAGATAAGTTGTCACCATCGACATCAACACTTTCGATACCAGACAACCCAACCTTAGAAAGAATCTGATTAGCGAGTTCTGAACTGTTTTCAAACCATACGCCTAGCGCATCACCCGGTTGGTAAGTAATACCCGACTCATCAAGATCAATCTCGATATGACGAACATCTTTGCCCGAATCACGGCCGGTGATCTTTTGGCTCGTCAATAGTGTCGCGGTGTATGGATTTTGTTTAGTGTATTGCGAATGACCGGCAGCCGCTTGACCGACTGGTAATTGAACCACATCAGCTTCAGTGCCTGTCGATAGCGTCTCTTTTACTTGCTCTAATGCTTTAGCGCGCCATTCCGTTGCTGATTCTTCGTAATCAACATCACAATCAAGACGGTCGACAAACGATTTAGCACCAAGCTTAGCGAGGAAGCTATCGAAGTCTTTAGCCGTTTGGCAGAAGAACTCATAGCTTGAGTCACCTAAACCAATCACACCGTATTGTAGGTTTGATAATTTTGGCGCTTTCTTCGATTGTAGGAATTCATGCAACTCAATAGCGTTATCAGGGGCTTCGCCCTCACCATTGGTTGAAGCCACAAAAATGACGTGTGTCTCTTTGGCTAGGTTCTTACCTTTATAATCACTTGCATCGAAAAGCTCGACAGCAATACCTAAGGCTTTAGCTTCTGCCTCAAGCGATTCAGCGACACCTTTAGCATTACCTGTTTGAGATGCGAAGATAATGCTGAGCTTACCCGCTGGTTTAGCCGCTACTGCAGCAGCCGCTTGAGCGATTGGCGCAGCTGCACCGACAGGCTGAGCTTGGCTAACTCCCCAAAGGTAACCACTGACCCATGCCAGTTGTTGTGAAGATAACTCAGAAACAGTGTGTTGAAGATGACCCAATTGTTGGTCATTAAGTGGTGCTGCTAGCCCAGGTAACTCATTAGCCCCAGACTGTGCATTATTATTTTGTGAAGACTCTTTCTTATTTAAAGACATGGTCACGACATCCCTAATCATTGCGTGACGATAGATTAACCACTCCTTTTAATAACAAGAAAGAATAGAAAAGTATGTTTTATAACTTTTTGGAAGTAAAAACCGATTGAAACATAAATTGGCTTACTGGTTTTCAATGCGTACTTGCTGAAAGCCAACCGCCATTGCCGACTTAGATGCTAAATCTAGATCCGCGTAATGGCACTCTTCACCATGAACATCAGTAAGCAGAACAAAGCCACCTCCCATATGGCGAAACTCCACAACCCAAGACCCTTCTTGAATTGAGGGCTCTATGATCGCTTCAACTAACAGATTTTCTCTATATAAATTTCGTAATTCATTGAGTGTCATATTCCATCCCTTGCTTTGACCTCACAACATAGACCTTATAAGAATAGACGCTAATTAGCTCTCTGTATAAAGGATGGTCGAAAGTGATGAATGTGCTAACTAATTCCAGAAGGATATAACCAATAGATATAAAAAAACGCCACTTAATAAAGTGGCGTTCTCAAAATTCGTTCTAAATTTGCTTTCTATGGCCTAGAAGCGCACTTCAGCGCCAGCAAACCAGCCATCAACCATGACAAACTCTTTGCCAACCTCTGAAGAGAAGAACTCTTCCGAATCAAGGTCGATCACGCGGTAACCACCACGCAGTGCTATCTCAGTTTCTGCTACAGGAATTCGGTACTGAACACCTGCCATCAAATCCGTGCTCTTAATACCACTGCTATCACCGAACTCCATCGTACCGATGATATCGAAATTGGTCTCAGGAACATTAATCTCTGCGTTGCCGTAGAAGCTCCAAGTGAATTCATCAAAGCTTGTTTGAGTGCCATTTTGAGGCTCGATGTAATTCGAGTTTGAATACTGAGTAAACGTCACACCCGCATCGAAGTTCATCAGCTTATGATCTAACAACGTGTAATAGAAGGTGTAGTCGTACTTATCGAAAGCCAATGAATCTGCATCAACAGAAGTATAGCGAAAGCTAGCGTTTGGTAGCATCGGGGCATTATGCTCAAATGCGAGATACAACGAAGGTGAGTTAGAATCATCATCTTGTCTAACTTCGTTTAGCTTTGTACTTCCCCACCACATATCGGCACCGACTTTAGCCGTGTAAGAAAACTCTTCTTCAGCAGACACTGCCGAGCTTAAAGATAGCATTCCCACTAAAGCAATTAATGGCATTTTATTCATTTGAGATAGCTCCAATTCCATATCGTTGTGCTAATTGTATGCACATTCATAGATTATTGGGGAAAATTCTATCACACATCTTAAATTCTAAAACGATAAACCGATGACGATCAAAGATTTGACGACACCATGACCTTAGTAACGTCTTTGGTTAGAACTGTGTACAAAGTTTTTGAAAAACCAGATACCCAATGCAATCACAATTAACCAAGGCAGCAACTTAAACACAACCCCCATCATACCTAAGACCAACATGACGACTAACGCGATTCCGGTTGCAGCCAATACCGTCATAAACGTGATACCAGTGACAAGTAGAGTTGCGACGAAAATAAGAACAAAGATTAATTCAAACATAATGGTCTCCCTAATGAGTTAATGACCTATCTTTCCTACTTTCTAACATTGCAGCTTCCATACCAAGTTAGTAAAACCAATAAAACCCTTACTTATCAGATAAATAAAAAGCCACACATCTAAATGCGTGGCTTTTAAAGAAACTATCAATGGCAAATTTAGCCTCTAGTGGCGAATTTAACCTTAGGTTTTTAAGCTTAAGTTTTTAAGCTTGGTTTTTTAACTTTAAGTTTCTAACCTTGGGCTTTTAACCTCGAGGGAGGTTATACGTTTAGCTCTTTAGGGATTTTAGCTAATGCAGTCTGCATCACTTCGATACCTGCACCTTTCTTATGTGCGTTTTCACTGATGTAACGACGCCATTGTCTTGCGCCCGGCATGCTTTGAAACAAACCAAGCATATGACGAGAGATGTGTCCTAAGCTTGCACCATTTGAAAGCTCACGCTCAATGTACGGGTACATTTCTTCAACCACTTGTGAGCGCTTCTTGATTGGCGTGTCTAGACCAAAGATCTGCTGATCGACTTCAGCCAAGATAAACGGGCTATGGTAAGCCTCACGACCAATCATCACACCATCAAGGTGTTGCAAGTGCTCTTTAGTTTGCTCAAGAGTAGTAACGCCACCATTCACGGCAATCACAAGATCAGAGAAATCTTTCTTGATTTGGTATGCACGATCGTAATCTAACGGTGGGATCTCACGGTTTTCTTTAGGGCTAAGACCACTCAACCACGCTTTACGAGCGTGAATAGTAAATTGTTCACAGCCGCCTTTTTCAGAAACCGTCGAAACAAACTTAGTTAAGAACTCATAAGAGTCTTGGTCGTCGATACCAATACGCGTTTTCACGGTAATTGGAATATCAGTGACTTCTTTCATCGCCGACACACAATCTGCCACCAGCTCAGGCTCAGCCATTAGGCAAGCACCAAAGCGACCATTCTGAACTCGGTCGGAAGGGCAACCGACATTAAGGTTGATTTCATCATAGCCACGCTCACCAGCAAGCTTGGCACAAGCCGCTAGATCAACCGGGTTTGAACCGCCGAGTTGAAGTGCAAGAGGATGTTCTTGCTCGTTATATTCTAGAAAGTCGCCCTTACCATGTAAGATCGCACCTGTTGTTATCATTTCCGTGTACAGAAGCGTCTGCTGAGAAAGCAAACGGTGAAAGTAACGACAGTGGCGGTCAGTCCAATCGAGCATGGGTGCAACGGATAAGCGGTTAGCCGCGTATTTACTGGTATTGTCAGGTTTCATAAAGCGTTACTCAAAATCTATACACTGCATATATATACAGAAACTCGCTAGTTCTGCCGCAAACTCACCCGTTCAGTACGCATATAGTACGTATCGACGGAGTGGGACGAAGGCATCATTTAGCATTAAAAAAAGAACACTTCAAAGCGGTGAATCACGCTTCACAGTGGACATTGTAGTCAAAAATAATTGGGCGATTATACACAGGGAATCGAAAACATTCAGGAACAAAGACGAACTTATTTTCCCGTACAACTCACGAAGTGTTAATGCAGGCTTTCAGCGTGTAAGAAACGAATTAGGAATTGAGGATTTGAGGTATCACGACCTACGAAGAGAGGGAGCCAGTCGGTTGTTTGAGAAAGGCTACTCGGTTGAAGAAGTTGCACAGGTTACTGGGCATAGAAATCTAAACATTTTGTGGCAGGTTTATACTCAATTGTTTCCTCATAAACTTCATAAAAAAGCTTAGTAACCGATTAAAGAAAATAAGAAGAAGATGAGCACTAAAGTTCATCTTCACTACAAACATATTTATTTAGAGAATGAGCTTCTCACACTTTTCAAATATGTAAGCTCATTTGGAGTCGTATCCTTAGATTGAGGAATGAACTTTGAAGCAATACCAATACCAGCTGATGCTATTGCTGCAATGTATGGGTTCATTGAAAGAATAGATGCAGCACCAGCACCACCTAAGGCCAAACCACCGATACCTGTTGTATCAGAAGCAACAGAGCGAAGGGAGTCTAGGACATAATTAATTTTTGACTCTTTCATTGTTCTATTTATATCTATTAACGAAAGTTCCAAGCGATTTAATGCTGTGCTTTTCGCTTTAGGTACATCTCCGGCCACGAGAACTGACTGGTAAATATCATCTAAATAACATCGAAACGCTATCAACTGATCATGTCGCGTCTCTTTGAACTTTATTATATCGTCTAGCGGAGTATTAGGGGCGGGAACAGGAAGCATGTTATATAGTTCCATCTCGATAGCTTCTTTGGCTAGGCTATCTGAGGACATTAGGTTCGTAGATACTTGAGCTTTGGACCAAACCCCAGGTTCTGTTGATGCTTTGAGAGCAAAAACATCTTCATGTGCAGATAATATCTGATTACCACACGTTTTATTGAGAGTTATATCTTTGCAGTCAATGATCTCAGCACTATCACAGTACCCAATATAAATTTGTTGGCTCTGCTCCATGCTAACAGCTCTGAAAGCTTGAGGGTGGCCATAAACTGTTCGAGTCAAATACCCAGCTTGTTCAAGGTGCTTAAACTGCCAGCAGTCAAACTCAATCATGGAGCTTCGTGGGACTTCTATTTTATCCCAATAAGTTAGGTACTTACGAAGTTCAAAGTCATCTACAGCTGACTCAAAAAGTACGCTACCCGTTGGGAGTTCAACAAACTTAGGGGATAAAACAACACCTCTTTCCATAGATACCTCAATAGAAAAAGAAATATATTCTACTACGTGCTTATTTGTAGAAGAAGATAATGCAAAATCATAAAGTAGCGATTGTGACGCGACCCGAACAAAAATAAAGTGTCGGTTTCCCCTATACGACAAGAATCATGATTTCCTTAAGCAATAAAGCCCTTCACTGAGGGCTTTTGCTTTCAAGTCGAGTCAAACGCTCATCCATCTTTTCCATCATTAAACGCAACCACTTAACATCGGTTTTAAGTGTAATGCCTACACCAACCCCACCAGACAAGGCACTAACAACGGCAACAATTATTGTTTGAGACTCTGCCATTACTTGAACTCATTGCGTAGGGTTTCCCATAGGCCAAATACTATTGGAGCACTTGCGCCAATAATGCCACCGAATTGAGCACCGTCTGCCGATACGCTCGCGGTGACAAGTTCAAGGTGACCAACTACCAAAGCCGCTCCCGCGCCCAGTAACGCTAAATCTTTCTTAGTCGATGACAAGCCAATGTCGATTGAAAGCATTTTATAAAAGCACCTTATTGCACATTTTTTTATAAACACATTCACCAGATCTCTAATTCAGCCTCATTAATCAGTTATGCCTTGAGTCACACTGTCATTTTGAGTTACCTTGTCTTATTCAAAGTCGTGGGTCACAATACGCTCTGTACCTGACTTTAATAGAAATCATTGGCTCCCAAAACGTAGTAACCTAGAAATAGGGTTTGAATAGGGATGTCCGATTGAATGGTGAAAAATTTGGACCACACATTAATAGAGCAAGTTGAAGGGATATGCGCATCTCGAGGCGTTAGATTAACACCTCAGAGAAAGCGAGTGTTTGAGCTCATTTTCTCTAATAAAAAAGCCTCTAGCGCTTATGAATTATTAGAGCAGCTGAAAGTCAGTGAACCGCAAGCCAAGCCTCCTACAGTTTATCGTGCTTTGGATTTCTTGTTGGAACAAGGTTTCATTCACCGAGTTGAATCAACCAATAGCTTCATATGTTGCTGTTCTTGCAATGCAAACAAACATTTCTCCCAACTACTGATCTGCGATAAATGTGGCACTGTGATAGAATTGCAAGACGATGCGCTTGTCACTCTACTCGCTAGTAACGCTGAGAAGCATGGCTTTCAATTGACCAATCATGTCATTGAATCGCATGGCATTTGCCAATCTTGCTCCTCCGAAATGAAAGAATAAGATTATAGAAGAACATTATGCGCGCTGAATTTGTAAACCCGTTTTTAGCTTCTTTGATGAATGTACTAAAAACGATGGCTTCTCTTGAATTGAAGCCACAAAAACCAAGAGTAAAGAAAGATGAGATCGCTCGTGGTGATGTATCCGGCCTAATTGGTATGGTTGGCACACAATCTCGTGGCTCAATGTCGATCACTTTTGATGAAGGTCTTGCCCTAGAAATCATGGAAAACATGTTGGGTGAACGACCAAATGGCTTGAACGAAGAAGTGACCGATATGGTGGGTGAAATCACTAATATGGTGACTGGTGGTGCAAAACGTATTCTTGCAGAAAGCGGCTTTGATTTCGACATGGCAACGCCAATCGTCGTTTCAGGTAAAGGCCACACCATTCGTCATAAGTGTGAAGGTGCTATTATCATCATGCCTTTCACATCTCAGTGGGGTAATGCCTTCATCGAGATCTGTTTCGAATAGAGACAATCGAGTAAATAAAAAATGAAAGGCTGACGTACATACGTCAGCCTTTTTTATTGCCGTAAAATCAACGGATATAAAAAACGCCAACCGAAAGGTTGGCGTTAACAGTTATTACTTGGTGTTACTTAAACAGTCTTAAGCTTTCAACGCTTTAAATGCGTTGATTAGACCGTTAGTTGAGCTGTCGTGAGAGGTTACTTGAGCATCGTCAGCAAGCTCAGGAAGAATTTGGTTTGCTAGCTGCTTACCAAGTTCTACACCCCATTGGTCGAAGCTGAAGATGTTCCAGATAACGCCTTGAACGAAGATCTTGTGCTCGTACATCGCGATTAGGTTACCTAAAGTGCGAGGAGTCATTTGCTTCACAAGAATTGAGTTCGTTGGACGGTTGCCTTCAAATACTTTGAAAGGAGCAAGCTCCGCTGCTTCTTCTGCTGTTTTACCAGCCGCTAGGAATTCAGCTTCCACTGTCTCTTTTGTCTTACCGAATGCTAGTGCTTCAGTTTGAGCAAAGAAGTTAGACATTAGCTTCTGGTGGTGATCAGATGCTGGGTTGTGGCTGATAGCAGGAGCAATAAAGTCTGATGGGATCAGCTTAGTGCCTTGGTGAATCAGTTGGTAGAAAGCGTGTTGGCCGTTAGTACCAGGTTCACCCCAGATGATAGGACCTGTTTGGTATTCTACTGGGTTGCCTTCACGGTCAACAAACTTACCGTTTGATTCCATGTTGCCTTGCTGGAAGTAAGCAGCAAAACGGTGCATGTATTGATCGTAAGGTAGAATCGCTTCTGACTCAGCACCATGGAAGTTGTTGTACCAAACACCAATAAGCGCAAGGATCACTGGAATGTTGCTTTCAAACTCAGTTGAAGCAAAGTGGTTATCCATCTCGTGTGCGCCATCTAGTAGCTCAGCGAAGTTATCGAAGCCGATAGAAAGAGAGATAGAAAGGCCGATTGCAGACCATAGTGAGTAACGACCACCAACCCAGTCCCAGAATTCGAACATGTTGTCAGTATCAATACCAAACTCAGCAACTGATGTTGCGTTAGTTGATAGCGCTGCGAAGTGCTTAGCTACGTGTGCGTCATCACCCGCTTCAGCCAGGAACCAATCACGAGCAGAGTGTGCATTCGTCATTGTTTCTTGAGTCGTAAATGTCTTAGATGCTACTAGGAACAACGTTGTCTCTGGGTTAAGAGGCTTAAGTGTCTCAACAATGTGAGTGCCATCTACGTTAGAAACGAAGTGCATGTTCAGGCGAGTTTTGTATGGCGTAAGTGCTTCAGTCACCATGTATGGACCAAGGTCCGAACCGCCGATACCGATGTTAACTACATCAGTGATCTCTTTACCTGTGTAACCTTTCCACTCACCAGAAACGATGCGGTGCGTGAACAGTTCCATTTTTGCTAGTACTGCGTTCACTGCTGGCATTACGTCTTTGCCATCAACCATTACTGGGTTGTCGCTACGGTTACGTAGAGCAGTGTGAAGTACTGAACGACCTTCAGTCTTGTTGATTGCATCACCGCCGAACATTGCTTCGATTGCAGACTTAACTTCAGTCTCGTTCGCAAGAGCAAATAGGTGCTGCATCGTTTCAGCATCGATAAGGTTCTTAGAGTAATCCACTAAGATGTCAGAACCGAAACGAGTAGAAAAGCTCTCGAAACGCTTTGCATCTTGAGCAAACAGCTCTTTCATATCCATATCTTGAGCAGACTCAAAATGTGCAGTTAGAGCTTTCCACGCTTGTGTTTGCGTTGGGTTGATATTTTTCAACATGGTATCTATCCCGATGTTACTGTAGGTTTTATTCTAAACGTCACCTGGGTGATGAATAGAACCCCCGATTAGGCGAAAGTTTATATTTTTCTGTGATGACCAAACCGCGTCACCACTGAAAGATTCTTTGTAATTTTTTTTCACGACGTATTATGCCGCATATGAAGAGCTGTACCTTGAGATAAATCAGGATTCGATTTCCTGATACAAGAATCGGTACAGACTCTAGCTCTAACATAATTAAATGTGAGCGATACCTGATAAATTCAAGTTCAAAAGATAGCGTTAAACCACTTTTTTTCCAAATACATTATAAAGGATGGCGTATGTGGATTCAGAAGACTATACACCTAAATGCACGAAAGCGTGGATTTCATCTCATTACTGATGAAATTGAACAACAGATACACGATATCAATTCTCTATCTGTTGGTTTATTACATCTTTTTATCCAACATACCTCTGCCAGCCTCACGCTAAACGAGAACGCTGATCCTACCGTCCGTACCGATATGGAATCACACTTTAATAAGTTTGTACCTGAGCGAGCACCCTACTACAGACACACCTATGAAGGCGATGATGACATGCCAGCCCACATTAAAGCATCGACACTTGGCACCAGTGTGACAATACCAATTAGCAATGGTCGTTTAGCTTTAGGAACATGGCAGGGCATTTACTTAGGAGAACACCGAGATTGTGGTGGAAGCCGTACGGTTATTGCGACCATTCAAGGTGAATAACCTTAAGTAACCAGCTATAAAACATTATTAAAAACATAATGATAGAAAACAAAAAAGGGTGACACAGTTATGTGTCACCCTTTAAAATATGAGATATTCGAGTTAGTAAAACCAGATTAGAAAGGCTGGTTTATCATGACCCTAAAGGTCCCTTCATCACCACCTCGAGCTAACTCAGCACGAACAACAATACCCTCTACTTGGAAACGAACCGCGCCACCTAGGCTCCATTTCATATCCGAGTGCAGTGTTTTTATATCGTACTCATCCGCAACGCGCCCGACTTCGGCAAACGCCACCCATTGCCACCAAGGCAAATCGTAGTAGTTAATCAGTGGGATATCACCCAAAGGTTGCCAGTCAGGAATCACTCGGTACTCAGCAGAGTAATGAACCGCAGAACGTCCATGATAGCGACCTCCGGTATAACCTCGTAAACGATACAAGCCACCCAATCGAGCTTGTTCAGTTTCCGGTGGACGAGCACAATCTTGCCCAGAACAGTTATCCCAGGTTGGTGTATCAGCGGTATAGAAATCGAGTGCCACAACTTGTTGGTCGAACAGGTCCCCTAAAGGGCCTAATGCGAAGTACTGACTGTTTTGGAACGTCCACTTCAACCATAAATCATCGTTAGACCAGCTTTCTGCGCCAGTCGTGAATTCAAGGTTAGTATGAGAGCCCGTGGTTGGGTTACGTGTGCTATCACGGTTATCCCAATCCAATGCCAGACTAAAGCCTGTCGCCTCTTCAGTATTATTTAAACCTTCTAGCTCACGTGCCGTATAAAAAGGCGTGAAGATAATCGAACTGACACCCGACTCGACGGGCGAAGCAAAGCTCACATCTTTGATTGGCTGAAAAGCCCCTAACAAGCCATGTTCTGCAACATTGCCCCAAGGTAGCAAATACTTAAATTCAAACTGATAGTTTTGCTCTAAGCCATCGGCAATGGTTTTATCATCAATAGATGAATCGTTGTCGCCTTGAGAGCCAATGTAATAAGGATTGTCGTTGAAGCGCGCTTGGTACATCTGAGTACTGAACAAAACATTTTCAGACAAAGCGTAGTTAAAGGCCGATAGAAAACCGACGTAACTGTCTTTGTCTGAATAAAGCGCCATACCAAACAGAGCGGCTTGAGGTTGCCAAACACCCTTTGCGACACCCGCAACCCCAAAGGTATTACCCAATGTTTCAGTACTAAAATAGAAAGGGACAAAGGCTGAATCTTTTTCTTCACTCAAAACAGAAGAAGAAAAGCTAACACCGAGCAATGCCATAGCTGACGTTAACCAGTGTCGAGTCGTTCGCTTGAACATCATTTAGTTTACAAGATCCATAGCTACTTCACATACTCCATCGCAACACGTGAAGTCAGCTTAGTGACTAACTCGTACGCGATAGTGCCGATATGATCTGCTACTTCTTCTGAAGGTAAGCCTTTACCCCACAGAGTCGCTTCATCGCCCACTTGATCTGCAGCATCAGGGCCAAGGTCGACCGTTAGCATGTCCATTGACACACGTCCTGCGATCGGTACTTTTCGTCCATTAACGAACACTGGAGTGCCGTTAGGAGCCATGCGTGGATAACCATCACCGTAACCAATCGCGATCACGCCAACCTTTGTATCACGTTCACTGGTCCAGTTAGCGCCATAGCCTACGCTTTCACCGGCTTTAACATCACGAACCGCAATCAGATGTGAGGTCAGAGTCATCACAGGCTTAAAGCCAAGCTCTTGCGCTGATTTATCAGCAAAAGGCGAAACACCGTAAGAAATGATTCCCGGGCGAACCCAATCAAGGTGGCTGTTAGGCCAAGCCAATAGACCCGCAGAGGCAGCAAGTGAACGCTCACCTTCACAACCGTCAGTGAGAGATAAGAAAAGCTCAGTCTGTTCAACGGTGGTTGCTCTATCAAGTTCATCAGCACAACCAAAGTGGCTCATGTAACGTAGAGGTTTGGCAACATTCGCACATTGATGCAAACGCTCTACAAAGTTTTGGTATTGCTCAGGGCGAACACCTAATCGGTGCATGCCACTGTCGACTTTAAGCCATACCACAACCGGTGTTTCCAAATCTGCATTCTCTAGCGCGCTTAATTGCTCTTCACAATGCACCACGGTTTGAATGTTATTGGTTACCAGAATGGGTAAATCACCCGAAGAGTAAAACCCTTCCAGCAACAAAATGGGTTTAACAATGCCACCAGCTCGCAGTTGTAAGGCTTCTTCAATACGCGCCACACCAAAAGCATCTGAGTTTTTAGAGTGCTTGGCGATATGCAGTAAGCCGTGCCCGTAGCCATTCGCCTTCACAACCGACATAACTTTACACTGTGGAGCCTTCGACTTTATCTGGTTCAAGTTATGTTCGAGCGCGTTTAAGTCAATGCTTGCCGTCGCTGCTTTCATGTAAGTCATTAGCGATTACTCATCATCAAATGCAGGGCCTGCATAGTTATCAAATCGGGAGTGTTGACCTTGGAATGTCAAACGAACCGAACCGATAGGACCGTTACGTTGCTTACCAAGGATGATCTCTGCGATGCCTTTCAATGAACTGTCTGGGTTATAAACCTCATCACGATAGATAAACATGATCAAATCGGCATCTTGCTCGATCGAACCTGATTCACGCAAATCCGAGTTAACTGGGCGTTTATCTGCACGTTGCTCTAGGGAACGGTTAAGCTGAGAAAGTGCGACAACCGGAACGTTCAGTTCTTTCGCCAACGCTTTCAATGAGCGAGAAATCTCGGCAATTTCAAGAGTACGGTTATCTGATAATGAAGGAACACGCATTAATTGAAGGTAATCTATCATGATCATAGAGATACCATCGTGTTCACGAGCAATACGTCGAGCACGAGAACGAACTTCGGTTGGCGTTAGACCCGAGCTATCATCGATATACATATTCTTCTTATCCATCAGAATACCCATACTCGACGAAATACGAGCCCAATCTTCATCGTCTAATTGACCGGTACGAATCTTGGTTTGGTCGACACGAGAAAGTGACGCAAGCATACGCATCATCAGCTGTTCGGCTGGCATCTCTAAAGAGAAGATTAAAACCGGTTTGTCTTGCTTCATCGCCGCGTTTTCACACAAGTTCATCGCAAAGGTGGTTTTACCCATCGATGGACGCGCAGCAACAATGATTAAGTCAGAACCCTGTAGGCCTGCTGTCTTCTTGTTGAGGTCGTTAAAGCCAGTATCGACACCTGTCACACCATCTTGTGGCGATTTATATAAGATTTCGATACGTTCTAGCGTCTTCTCGAGAATGCTATCAACGTTTTGTGGACCTTCGTTTTCACTTGCTCGGCCTTCTGCAATCGCGAAGACTTTACTTTCAGCAAGATCAACCAGCTCTTCCGATGTACGACCTTGAGGGTCATAACCAGAATCCGCGATCTCATTCGCCACACCGATCAGGCTACGAACCAGTGCTCGCTGTGCCACGATATCCGCATACGCATTAATATTAGCGGCACTTGGGGTGTTTTTGGCTAAGTCAGCAAGGTAAGCAAAGCCACCTACGTCTTCTAGCTGCTCACGAAGCTCTAAATGTTCAGAGAGTGTAATCAGGTCCAGAGGAGAACTTTCTTCAAGGATATCCTTTACCGCTTCAAAGATCAGACGGTGAGGACGGCTATAAAAGTCTTTGGCCACAACCTTTTCAGCAACTGTATCCCAGCGTTCGTTATCCAATAACAAACCGCCAATAACAGATTGCTCAGCTTCTAATGAATGTGGTGGGACTTTGATGGCGTCCACCTGATCGTTGGCTGATTTCTGACTTTTGGTATCCACTATGACTACACTCAATAACTAATAATGATCGTTCATTATACCCAAGAACACTCATTTGTAATCCGTTCCTAAGCGTTTGTTTTATTCTTCAGGAAGAATTTACCTATTGCTGACGGAATTAACCAAGGGTAGCATTACGATCCTGCCATTCACTCACTGTATAACTAGAGGTATGCGTGTCCAAATTATTGGCTCTGAGCACTGGTCTTCTAAGCTCTGGTCTTCTAAGCACCAGCCTTCTGAGCTCTCCGTTGGCCTTAGCTGATGATGATGCTAAAGCCTCTGTCGATGCAATCCTCGACTCTATAGTAGTTTCAGAACCTACTGTTGAGCCGATCGTCGTTGCACCGACACCTGAAAAAGATATGGATATCGCACCAAGTGATACGAGTGACACAGAACTGCCGAACCCACTCAAGACGGAAGTCGAATTTGGGTATCAGTCGCATACTGGTAATTCTGATTCACGATCGCTAAATGCCCGCCTAAACGGTGAGTATACGGCTGGCCGTCATAGAACCAGTGGCGAATGGAAATACTACAACCTCTACAAAGACGGTGAAGAAGATAAAAGGCAATCGACTTACTCGGCTCAGAGTGACTACAAGTTAAGCCCTAAAACCTACCTTTACGGCAGCTTCAAAGGTGTCGACTCACGTTATAGCGCTTATTTTAAGGACTATACCGTTTCTAGTGGTTTGGGTTATCAGTTCTCGAACACTGAAGAGTTTGTGTTGGAAGTCGAAGTCGGACCGGGTTTTCGTTACCAAGAACCTAATCTCGATGAATTGGACGACGATGACATCATCTTCCCAGAGATTGTTGAAGAGGCGATTTTCCGTGGCAATGTGAATACATCATGGCAGGTGTTGAAGAATTTGCAGCTCAAGGCTGATGTGACGTTAGTATCTGGCCACAGTAACCTGAAATTTGATACAGAATTAGAAGCGATCAACGATATTACTGACAATATCGCACTGAAGATTGCCCACTCTCGTCAATACCACGATAAAGTGCCTCACGGATTAAGCAAAGAAGACTCAGTGCTGTCGATTAACCTGCTCTTTCAGTTCTAATCTCAGGAGCAACTCTAGTCTCAAGAGCAGTTCTAATCTCAAGAGCAATTCTAGTCTTAAGGCCACTTCTAACCTTGAGAACAGACTGTTCAGCAATAAGGGCTTTTGGATCACTGTAAGCTTTTTACTTACCATAACCCCTTCGCTATGCTTTCCTATATTTCAGACATAAAAAAACACCAGCCGAAGCTGGTGTTTAAAACTTTCAAAAGAAAGAATTCGTCTTGGTACTGAAATTACTCAGCTGCAACGATAGCGATTTTCGCAGTAGCAAAAACTTCAGAGTGAAGTTGGATGCTTACTTCGAATTCGCCGATGTTACGTAGAGCGCCTTCAGGTAGGCGTACTTCGCTCTTAACTACTGCAACACCAGCTGCTGTAATAGCATCTGCGATGTCACGAGTACCGATAGAACCGAATAGTTTGCCTTCGTCACCAGCTTTAGAAGCGATTGTAACGCCTTCTAGAGTGTTAACTGTCTCTGCGCGAGCTTCTGCAGCAGCTAGTTGCTCAGCAACTTTAGCTTCTAGTTCAGCACGGCGAGTTTCGAACATAGCAACGTTGTCTTTAGTTGCCATAACTACTTTACCCTGTGGGATAAGGAAGTTACGAGCGTAACCAGATTTAACGTTTACTTGGTCGCCAAGGCCACCTAGGTTACCGATTTTATCAAGTAGAATAACTTGCATTATCTTAGTCCTCTTAAACTATTGTTAACTATTACCGATTACTGATGCTTGTCAGTGTACGGTAGTAGAGCTAGGTAACGAGAACGCTTGATAGCGCGAGCTAGCTGACGTTGGTATTTAGCACTTGTACCAGTGATACGGCTAGGTACAATTTTACCAGCTTCAGTGATGTAGTTTTTTAGAGTTGCTACGTCTTTGTAGTCAATCTCTTGTACGCCTTCTGCAGTAAAACGGCAGAATTTACGACGACGGAAGAAACGAGCCATGGGCTATCTCCTGATCTAAATTTAATAATGCGGTATTAACACAGGCTTATAAATAAGCGTAAGCAAATGCTTGTAGTGAAAATACCTAAACGAGTTGAATAAAATTTAATGACCTAAAAGGCCAAAAAAGAATTACTCAGCAGCAGCTTCTGGCTTAGCTTCTTCTTCACGACGTGGTGCACGTTCTTCACGGTCATCACGACGAGGAGCACGCTCTGCACGCTCTTCTTTTTGCTTAAGCATGATAGATTGCTCAGTCACAGCGCCTTTAGTGCGCATGATCATGTTACGTAGAACTGCATCGTTAAAACGGAAAGCAGTTTCTAGCTCGTCCATCACTTCTTGGCCAGCTTCAACGTTCATAAGAACGTAGTGAGCTTTGTGAAGTTTGTTGATTGGGTAAGCCATTTGACGGCGGCCCCAGTCTTCTAGACGGTGGATAGTACCGCCAGCTTCAGTGATTGAACCAGTGTAACGCTCGATCATGCCAGCAACTTGCTCGCTTTGATCAGGGTGAACCATGAATACGATTTCATAATGACGCATTTGGTTGCTCCTTACGGATTATTAGCTTCCACGAAAGGCTCGGTCGTCCAAGGGAAGCAAGGAACTAAAGAAAAATGACCGAGTTTTAAGGACGGCAAATATTATAGAAAGAACCCGGTATTGGCAAGCGGTATTTGGCTAATAATGAAACAGTTTTTCTTTCGCCATCTAGCCATCTGACAAACCAAACGATTCCGTCATAACAGCCTAAAAAGAAACGCCCACCAGCAAGTGGTGAGCGCTAATAAATTCATAGACTTAGAGTCGTTTTGCCTTTTGACTCAGCTTAACGCTATTGAGCTAGGCGCTGACGTACCGCTTCGAACAAGCAGATGCCCGATGCTACCGAAACGTTTAGGCTCGACACGCTGCCTGACATTGGGATCTTAATCAGGTCATCACACGTTTCACGCGTTAAACGACGCATACCGTCACCTTCTGCGCCCATAACTACGGCAAGAGGACCCGTTAGCTTCGCTTGATAGATATCATGCGTTGCTTCACCTGCGGTACCCACGAACCATACACCTTGCTCTTGCAGTGCACGCATTGTACGAGCTAGGTTGGTTACGCGTACTAGAGGAACGGTTTCAGCTGCGCCACAAGCAACCTTACTTACGGTTGCCGTTAGCGGTGAAGAGCGATCTTTAGGTACGATAACAGCCGCCACACCCGCAGCATCCGCGTTACGTAGACAAGCACCTAGGTTATGAGGGTCTGTTACACCATCTAGAACCAACAGCAGAGGCTGTTCGTGCTGCGCTAGGATATCGTCTAGGTGAGTTTCATTAAGCTGCTTAGCAGGCTTCACCTTAGCAATAAGACCTTGGTGATTTGCACCCTGGGCTTTTTCATCAAGCGGCTTACGGCCCATTTGTTGAATCGACACACCAAATTGCTGCAGTTGATTCAGTAATGGAAGAAGACGATCGTCTTGACGACCTTTAAGCACGTACGCTTCAATAAAGCGCGCTGGATCTTTTTCTAGTACGGCTTTCACCGCGTGAATACCGTAAATAAATTCGTTACTCATTGTCTCTGGTTACTCTTATTGCTCAGAGATGAATGACATCAAACCCGATGCACCCACCCCTGTGTTGTTTATTTCGAGAGTATGCGTCTTGCGCCTGATACTCTCGCATTAAAATCTTTTCGCGTTAAAGTCATATCACATTAAACTAGCGCTGTGCTAAACCTAATTAGCAAAGCGCCTTATTAAGCTTAAGACTTATTAACCTTAAGGCTTATAAACTTAAGACTTATAAACTTAAGACTTATCAGCCTTTGGCTTACGACTTGCAGTACGCTTTTTCTTAGCTCGCGCCTTCGCAGCACCGGTTTTATTCGCTGACTTCTTCTTAGCTGAACTTTCAGAGCTACCGTCTGGTCGCTTAGTAGGTTCAACTAAAGGCGTCGCAGGTACACCCGGCTTATTACTCTTCACCGCTGAACGCTTTTTGCTTTTCGCCTTTTTCATCGCTTCAGCCGCACGCTTCTTGGCTGTTTTACCTTTACCACGAGGCTGACGATCGGTGTCTTCTAAATCAAAGTCGATTTGGCGAGTTTCTAGATTAACCGCAGAAACCTTCACTTTAACCGAATCACCTAAGCGGTAGATGTTACCTGAGCTTTCACCGACTAAACGCTGACCAACAGCATCAAATTGGTAGTAATCATTCGCTAGCGCTGAGATATGTACCAAGCCATCAATGTGCAGTTCAGTGAGACGAACAAAGAAGCCGAAGCCAGTCACGTTAGCAATTACGCCATCCATCACTTCGCCGACATGGTCTTGCATGTACTCACACTTCAGCCAGTCGTTCACTTCACGCGTAGCATCATCAGCACGACGCTCAGTCATTGAACACTGCTCGCCGTAGAAGTCCATATCATCGAAAGTGTAGTGGTAACCACCGGTTGGCGTCCAACGCTCACTCTGACGGCCTTCTTCTTTCGCAATAAGGTACTTAATCGCGCGGTGCAATAGCAAATCTGGGTAACGACGAATTGGCGAGGTAAAGTGAGCATAGCGTTTAAGAGCTAAACCAAAGTGACCTGCGTTGTCCGCGTTGTATACCGCTTGCTTCATCGAGCGCAGTAGCATGGTTTGGATTAACTCACGATCTTCACGCTCATTAATCTGTTGCATCAGTTGTGCATAGTCTACTGGTGATGGCGACAGGCCACCTTCCAGCGTTAAACCTAGCTCACTAAGGAAGCTCTTAAAGCCAGTTAAGCGCTCTTCTCCCGGAGTATCGTGAACACGGTACAGTGCAGGTTCTTTCGCTTTTTCTACGTAAGACGCCGATGCGATATTCGCAAGAATCATACACTCTTCGATGATCTTGTGTGCATCGTTACGGATGACGGGTTCAATACGGTCAATCTTACGATCCGCATTGAAGATAAACTTAGTTTCTACCGTTTCAAACTCAATCGCACCACGTTCGTCACGCGTTTTCTTAAGTACCTTGTACATCTTATGAAGCTCTTCAAGATGTGGTACTTCAGGCTCGTAACGCTCACGAAGTTCTTCATTGCCATCTAAGATAGCGCCAACTTTGTTGTAAGTCAGACGGGCATGAGAGTTCATTACCGCTTCGTAGTGCTTGTAACCTGACAGTTTACCTTTGTCTGAGATAGTCATCTCACACACCATACATAAACGGTCGACTTGAGGGTTCAATGAACATAGGCCATTAGAAAGGACTTCTGGCAGCATTGGCACAACTTGTGACGGGAAGTATACCGAGTTACCACGGTTAATCGCTTCTTTGTCTAGCGCAGTGTCTGGGCGAACGTAGTAACTTACGTCAGCAATCGCTACCCACAGGCGCCAGCCTCCGCCTTTCTTCGCTTCACAGTAAACCGCATCATCGAAGTCACGTGCATCTTCGCCATCAATGGTAACCAATGGCAGTTTGCGTAGATCAACACGTCCTTCTTTTGCTTCTTCAGGAACGTGCTCACCGAGGTTTACGATTTGCTTATCTACCGCTTCAGGCCACTCTTGTGGGATCTGGTGAGTACGGATCGCGATCTGCGTTTCCATACCCGGAGCCATGTTTTCACCAAGAACTTCGGTCACTTTACCCATCATGTTACGAGAACGACCACCACGATCCGTAATTTCAATCACAACCACATTACCCATTCGAGCACCGCCTTTATGCTCGGTAGGGATCTGGATGTCGTGACTAATACGCGAATCATCAGCAACCACGTAAGAATGGCCATATTCTAAGAAGAAGCGACCAACAAGTGGGGTTTTGCGCTCTTCAAGAACACGAACCAAACGACCTTCACGACGACCACGCTTACTGTTGTCAGTAGGCTGAGCCAGTACGTAATCACCGTGCATGATGGTTTTCATCTGGTGATGCGGCAACACGATATCATTGTCTTTACCCACACTGCCGTCTGGGCGAACCCAACCATGACCGTCTTTATGACCAATCACATAGCCTTTAATCAATTCCATCTTCTCAGGCAATGCGTAGCACTGACGACGGGTAAAGATAAGCTGTCCATCACGTTCCATTGCACGTAAACGACGACGCAGCCCTTCATATTGTTCCTCTCCAGCCAAACCCAAAGCTTCGAATAGATCGTTACGGTTCATTGGGATATTCGCGTCTGTTAGAAACGAAATAATGAACTCTCGGCTTGGTACTGGGTTTTCGTAATTTTTCGACTCTCGGTCGGCAAAAGGATCAACAGTGGTTGTCGCTGTCGTGTTTTCTGACATTGGTGTGTTTTTTGACATAGGCGGGCCTGCTTAAGCAAGGAATGTATATACCCCTAGTATATCTGATGCTAGGGGTAAGCTACAGATATGCTTTGGAAAAGCCTAAAATAACCTAAGATTGATACATATCTTCACTTTGTGAAACATCGCTTCATAGAGGCGGACTATCATCAAAATTTCAAGCAAACGATAAAACAAACGTTTGCGCCATGAATGAAATACACTATTATCCTGACACTTTACCAACTCCTGTTCTGAGTATTGATATGAAACTAAAACGCACCCTATTGGCTTCAGCAATGGCAAGCCTCGCTCTATTTCCATTTGCGAGTTCAGCAATGGAAAAAGCTGACTTGATGATTACCGATGCGATGGTTCTAACCATGAACCAAGACAAAACGGTTTATGAGAGCGGAACGGTTGTCGTAAAAGACAACAAAATCATTGCCGTTGGTGATGCTTCACTAGAGAAGCAGTACCAAGCGAAACAAGTGTTAGACGTGGATGGCGATATCGTGATGCCAGGTCTCATCAATACTCATACTCACGTATCGATGACGGTTTTCCGTTCGTTGGCCGATGATGTGCCTGACCGTCTTCACCGTTATATCTTCCCTCTAGAGAAGAAACTGGTATCGCGAGACATGGTACGCATTGGCGCTAATCTCGGTAACGTTGAAATGGTAAAAGGCGGTGTCACGACTTACGCCGACATGTACTACTTCGAAGATGAAGTTGCGAAAACTGTCGATAAGATCGGCATGCGTGCCATTCTTGGTGAAACCGTGATTAAGTTCCCAGTCGCAGACGCAGCCAACGCGGAAGAAGGCATCCAATACGCGCTGAATTTCATTGAAGAATACAAAGACCACCCGCGTATCACACCCGCGTTTGCACCACACGCGCCTTACACCAACACCACAGAGATACTGCAGAAGATCTCTAAGCTCTCTCTAGAGCTCGATGTACCAGTAATGATTCACCTAGCAGAATCACACCGTGAAGAAGAGAAAATCGCCGAGCGTTCAGATGGGCTATCACCGGTTCAATACATGGACAGCATTGGCGCACTCAACAAAAACTTGGTGGGTGCACACATGATCCTTGTTGACGATCATGATATCGAGCTGGTGAAAAAATCGGATATGGGTGTGGCTCACAACATGAGTGCTAACATCAAGTCAGCAAAAGGCGTATCTCCTGCACTTAAGATGTATGACGAAAACGTTCGTATTGGTTTAGGTACTGATGGCCCGATGTCTGGTAACACACTGAGCACCATTGATGAATTCAACCAAGTCGCTAAAGTTCACAAGCTGGTTAATAAAGATCGTGCCGCAATGCCGCCGATCAAAGTGATCGACATGGCAACAATGGGCGCAGCAAAAGCGCTACACATGGAAGATAAGATCGGTTCTCTTGAAACAGGTAAACTCGCCGACATCATAGTGATCGATACGAAAGCGCCAAACATGGTTCCAGTCTACAACCCATACTCTGCATTAGTTTACTCAGCTAATTCTGGTAACGTTCGCCACACCATCGTTGACGGTAAGATCATCATGCAAGACCGCGACATGCTAACGGTCGATGAAGATAAGATTCGCCAAGAAGCACTCGATTTCACCAAAGTCGTTCGTAAGACGGTGATTGAATCTGGTGAAGTTGTTCAATAATGGCTAGGACTATAAATCACTGCGCTTTCTTTTTAATCTAAAAAGCGGTTAAACAAAAAAGCAGTTAAGATCAAAAAAGGCCTCATAGGTATTTACCTACGAGGCCTTTTTAATACGATATCTTTCTATATCAAGATAGATAGCTAACGAGTGCAGTCGTTCACCATCAACCTTAATAAATATTCGTAATTACCAGAACACGTCTCGACGTTTTGCTCGAGCGATAATGTTGTCCGGCATTCTCTGTTCCAGACCGCTACGAAGCACGGTGATGCGTTTGTGTTGCCTATCATCCGCAGTCACCGAGTTGTATAACCAGCGGTAAGCATCTTCATAATCTAACGGGCTACCGTAATCACGCAGCAAGAGTTCCGCTAAGTGAATGCTTGCACTTAGATTACCCATAGAGGCCGCTTCACGTAAATACGGAATCGCACGCTCTTTGTCTTGTTGAACCAAGGTTCCACGAGAATAATAACGACCTAGCTGCTCTAGTGCAGCCGGTAAACCTTGATGCGCCGCGTTTTCCATATAGTAAATGCCAAGCTCGACATCTTGTGGAACACACACGCCCCAAGCCAACATATCACCGTATAAAAACTCATAAGAAGGCAAGCTAATACGCGTCGCACGAGCAACGATATCTTCAACTAACTGGCACTTATCAGCTTTCACTCGCTCTAGATGTTGATTATTCTCGATTAAATTAATCAGTTCAGCTTCTGTATATATTGGAACGGGCTCTCCCACGTCAGTCAAATTTGCATGACTCAAGGGTGAGCTCAGCGCCATTATTAATGAAGCTGCTACAATTCGTAGCTTCATACCTGCACTCTATTATCTGTCGCTAAAGTTATCTATTGAGGGCCGCAGAGGATTTCTACACGCACAAAACAGGGTGAACTTCACTTTCCATGATATCTGTATCGGCAATAACCCTGACGGCTTTAGACAAAACTTGCCGCTAATGGGCAATATTTTGCCTGATGACGCTTAAAAGATCACCATCAAAGAGTGCGTGGCTAAATTGCAGGTATTAAAAAGCCGACTTAATAAAGTCGGCTTTTAGAAAACTATTTCATTATCAGAGCACTTTAATTAACTAATTAACAAAGTAACAAAGTACTTTAATTACCACAGCACGGTTAGTGCCTGGTAATCACTCAGCGGGCATTATGCGCCGTATGGGTGAACCTTGATGATAGTTTCGTTACGATCTGGGCCAGTTGATACGATATCAATTGGAACGCCAGTTAGGTCTTCGATACGCTTGATGTAATCTAGAGCAGCTTGTGGAAGCGCGTCGATAGATTTAGCACCAAATGTGTTTTCAGACCAACCAGGCATTGTTTCGTAGATTGGCGTCGCTTCTTCGAATGACTCAGCAGCCATTGGAGAAACTTCTAGGATAGAACCATCTTTCATCTTGTAACCAGTACAGATTTTCAGTTCTTCTAGGCCATCTAGAACGTCTAGTTTAGTTAGACAGATACCAGATAGAGAGTTGATTTGGATTGCACGACGCATAGCAACAGCATCGAACCAACCAGTACGGCGTAGACGACCAGTCGTTGCGCCAAACTCGTGACCAACATCGCCTAGGTGCTTACCAACTGGGTCTTGTTTTTCAAGGCCATCGTATAGCTCAGTTGGGAATGGACCTGAACCAACACGAGTACAGTAAGCCTTAGTAATACCAAGGATGTAACCGATGTGACGAGGACCAAAACCAGAACCTGCAGCAACACCACCAGCAGTCGTGTTAGAAGACGTTACGTATGGGTAAGTACCGTGGTCGATATCTAGTAGCGTACCTTGAGCACCTTCGAACATGATCTTGTCGCCGCGCTTACGTGCTGCGTCTAGTTCGTCAGTTACGTCGATAACCATCGCAGTTAACATGTCTGCGTAGCTCATCGCTTGCTCAAGAACTTCTTCGTAGCTTACTGTTTCAGCTTTGTAGAAGTGCTCTAGTTGGAAGTTGTGGAATTCCATAACTTCTTTTAGCTTCTCAGCAAATGCTTCTTTATCGAAAAGGTCGCCAACGCGTAGACCGCGACGAGCAACTTTATCTTCGTAAGCAGGACCGATACCACGACCCGTTGTACCGATAGCTTTAGCGCCACGAGCGATTTCACGCGCGTTGTCGATTGCAATGTGGTACGGAAGAATTAGAGGACAAGCTTCAGAGATGAAAAGACGCTCACGTACTGGGATACCGCGATCTTCAAGAGGTTTCATTTCTTTAAGAAGTGCGTCAGGCGATAATACTACACCGTTGCCAATAACACATTTAACGTTATTGCGTAGGATACCTGATGGAATTAAGTGAAGAACGGTTTTTTCACCGTCAATTACAAGTGTGTGACCTGCATTGTGACCGCCTTGGTAGCGAACCACGTATTTTGCATCTTCAGTTAAAAGGTCAACGATTTTACCTTTACCTTCATCACCCCATTGGGTGCCTAGAACGACTACGTTATTTCCCATCTTTCCAATTTCTGTTGCTAATTAAAAATGGATTCTAGCACCGAATCACATTTCTTGCAGTCATTTTTTGTTCATAATTGTTAAAGCTAACGACAAGCAAATTTGCAATGACACCGCGAAGATCCGTAAAGATGCTGATATTATTATCTTTTTACAGGCAAAAGGCAGCAACATGTCTAATTCTATCTGGCTCGCAATCGGGCTTGTTCTTATCGTTGAAGGGCTAGGGCCCTTGATTGCACCTAATGGCTGGAGAAACATGGTTGCTCAATTAAGCCAACAGCCAGACACGCAACTGCGCCGAATTGGCGGTTGCCTTGTGGTTGCCGGCGTCGTTATCGCTTTCATGACCTACCGCTAGGCTCTCTCAAAGCAAGGCTCTGTCGCTTGATTTCCCTCGAGGACGCAATGGCCAATATTCAGTCTTTAGTCTTTAGTCTTTAGTCTTCAAAGAATAGAAAACAAAAAGGCTCCCATAATGGGAGCCTTTTAAGTTTTAACGTATTTTGCTTATTGAGCTAAGCATCCGCTAACGCATCAGCTTATTTTGCTGGAGCGCCGCTCGCTTGATTCATGTATTGGAAGAAGTCAGTCTTCGGATCCAGTACTAGAATGTCGCTCTTATCGCTAAATGAAGTCTCATAAGCTTGCAATGAACGCATGAAGCCATAGAACTCAGGATCTTTACTGTACACATCAGAGTAGATCTTCGCTGCTTCTGCATCTGCATCACCACGAGTGATTCGAGCTGTACGGTCAGCTTCTGCAAGAACTGTTGCTACTTCTAGCTCAGCTTGAGCACGGATAACTTCTGCTTTCTCACGACCTTGAGAACGGTGTCTACGAGCAACCGATTCACGTTCTGCACGCATACGGCGGTAGATAGATTCACTGATTTCGTCAGGAAGGTTAATCTTCTTCATTCGGAAATCAACAACTTCAACACCTAAATCAGCCATCGCACTTTCTGACGTTCCAGACAAAACGTTTTCCATGATCTTGTCGCGTTCGCCATCAACTTCTAGAGCTTCTGCAGCCGCTACCGTTGTAACAACTTCGCTATCAGCAGAGTCTGGCAGGATGTCCTTATTACGAGGGCCTGACACGATCTGCTTAATTTCACGAGCACCAATTTCAGAACGAAGAACATCTGTCACTTTACGCTCAAGAAGTGCTTCTGCCGTCATGATATTGCCGCCGCCGGTACTCAGATAAAAACGTCCAAAATCAGCAATACGCCATTTTGCGTAGGTATCAATTAGAACGTCTTTTTTCTCTGATGTTACGAAACGGTCAGAACGACCATCCATCGTTTGAATACGAGCATCAAGTACTTTTACGCGATCAAACAGTGGCAGTTTAAAATGCAAGCCTGGTTCATAGATTCGTGATACGCCGTTGTCATCGAGAACTCGACCAAAACGAATTACCATGCCACGTTCGCCTTCTTGAATCACAAATAGTGACATCAATAGAAGGGCAATCGTCACAACTAATACAGGGATCATTAATTTACGCATTATTAGTATCTCCCTTGACGTGAACTGTCTGAACGAGTTTGAGTGCTAGACTTTGGATCCGCTTGAGTTTCTAACTCAATTTGATCGTAAGTTGATGATGCTTTTGCAGGGCGAGTACCCGACTGAGAACCACCTTGTGCGCCTAGCTTATCAATTGGTAGGTATAGCAAGTTACCGCTTGATTCAGAATCAATCAGGACTTTCGATGTGCTTGAGTACACTTTTTCCATTGTATCAAGGTACATACGGTTACGTGTTACTTCAGGAGCAGCTTGGTATTCAGGTAAAAGCTTCTCGAACTGAGCAACCTGACCCAAAGCACCATTAACAATACGCTCAGAGTAACCGACCGCTTCTTTCTTCAAACGCTCAGCTCGACCTGTTGCTTTTGGAAGAATGTCATTTCGGTAAGCTTCAGCTTCACGTTCAAAACGCTCTTCATCCTCACGAGCCGCGATAGCATCATCAAATGCATCTTTCACTTGCTCAGGTGGACGTGCTGACTGGAAGTTCACGTCAACAATCAGAATACCCATGTCGTAGCTATCAATAATACGGTTCAACGTTTCTTGAGTGCTCTGACGAATCTGCTGACGACCACTTGTTAGGATACTATCCATTAGTGAGTCACCAATTACCGCACGAAGCGCAGAATCAGTTGCTTGGCGTAAGCTATCATCCGCATCCGTTACACGATACAAGTACTTGTACGGGTCAGAAACACGGTATTGAACGCCCATTTCAACCGTCACAACGTTTTCATCTTTCGTTAGCATGGTGCCAGAAGCACGTAGAGAACGAATCGCTTGAACGTTAACCAGTTGCTCATCTTTAATTTCATCGATGAAGCGTGGGTGCCAGTTAAGACCCGGTTCTTCGATACGGTCGAATTGACCCAGTCGAAGTACAACGGCTCTTTCTGCTTCGCCAACGGTGTAGAAACCAGCGAAGAACCAGATAGCAATCGCAATGACAGCAATGACACCAAAGCCAATCGCACCGCCACCACCAATAGATGGCCCGTTACCGTTGCCACCTTTTTTACCAAACTTGCCACCTAACTTTTGACTTAGTTTACTAAACACTTCGTCTAAGTCTGGCGGTCCTTGATCTCGGCCGCCGCGATTATTGTTCTTACCCCAAGGGTCATTATCGCGGCCGTTATTATCGCCGTTGTTATTATTTCCAGGCTCATTCCACGCCATTAGAAAGCTCCATCATTTGATATGACGTTATACTGTAGCAGTCTCTTTGGTAACGATAAAGTCACCTAAGAGCGCCCCTTCTCTTTTTTCAAGTTTAGACCAATCTATTTGTTGCATTCGGATATCTATCAACAAGTTACCATTTTCATCATACTCTTCCTGTTGAATACATTTCATCTCGAAGAATAAGCTGCGAATACGGCCTTGATGTTGATGTGGAATACACAACCGGAATTGAACCATTTGACTCGCTAAACGCTCAGTTAAAGCCTCAAACAGCAGTTCAATCCCTTCTCCTTCCATTGCAGAAACCCAAACAGCGCGTGGTGCGCCCTCTTCGTCTCTTTCAATTCGAGGTTTTTGGTCTTCCATGCAGTCAATTTTGTTCATGACTACAAGGGTTGGCACTTCATGAGCATCGATTTCTTCTAATACTTCATGAACAGCCTGAATGTTCTCACGAAAGCGGTCATCACTGGCATCAACAACATGTAACAAAATGTCAGCTTCCTGCGTCTCTTGTAACGTAGCCTTGAACGCAGCGACCAAGTCGTGTGGTAGATGACGGATAAAACCTACGGTATCTGCGAGAATTGCAGGCCCGACATCTGCCAATTCAATCTTACGTAGTGTTGGGTCTAGAGTTGCAAACAGTTGGTCTGCCGCATAAACACCTGCACTAGTGATTTGATTGAAAAGTGTTGATTTCCCTGCGTTGGTATAACCAACCAAAGAAATTGTTGGGATTTCAGCTCGATTACGAGCACGTCGTCCTTGTTCACGCTGCTTAGCCACTTTCGCTAAACGACGTAATATCGCTTTTATACGGTCACGCAACAAACGTCGATCGGTTTCCAGTTGAGTTTCACCTGGACCACGAAGACCAATACCACCTTTTTGCCTTTCAAGGTGAGTCCAACCACGAATCAATCGGGTAGAGATATGACGAAGCTGAGCGAGCTCAACTTGTAGCTTACCTTCATGAGTTCGCGCACGTTGTGCAAAGATATCTAAGATTAAACCCGTGCGATCAATCACACGACATTTACACAATTGCTCGAGGTTTCGCTCTTGGGCAGGAGAGAGAGAGTGGTTAAAAATCACAATTTCAGCACCGGTCAGCTGAACGGCTTGAGCGATTTCTAGGGCTTTACCTTCTCCAACGTAGTATTTAGGGAGTGGGGATTGTCGGCTACCAGTAATCACTTGTAGCGTTTCTACCCCCGCTGAGGAGACCAGCATTTCACATTCGCTTAGGTCTTCCCATTCTCCCTCTTGCGTGAAGTTGATATGAACAAGTACGGCTCGCTCGCCGGATTCATAACGGTCAAACAAGCAACCAACTCCTTATTACAGCGCAAGCTGTATCAATTGAACGATTAATCTTCAGTCTTCTCTGGACGATCAGATGGCGCACGCTGTTGCTCGCCGCTGTGGTGACTAACTGCACGAGCAGGAACCACAGTAGAAATCGCATGCTTGTAAACCATTTGGTTTACTGTGTTCTTCAATAAGATCACGAATTGATCGAAAGACTCGATCTGACCTTGCAGCTTGATGCCGTTAACAAGATAGATAGAGACTGGAATGCGCTCACGACGGAGTGCATTTAGGAATGGGTCTTGTAGCGATTGCCCCTTAGCCATTTTATTTTCCTTATTTATATTTTGTTGTAATTATTTAGCTAGTGGTGCACAAAAAGGTGCGGCCTTTGCATCTGAGCTAAACGAATAAAAAAACTCCGTTGTTATTGAAAGGCTGTGATTTTTAAAAGCCTCAATAACTGATCCTTTTCAGAGTATATTCACGCAAAAAGCGATCACATTATACACAGCAATACTAATCAGATGCTATTGCATCTGAAAGAGTTTCTAACGCCTGATCAATGTTTTCGCTATCCAACCAAGTTAAATCATCCCAACTGCGTAACCAGGTGATTTGTCGCTTGGCCAATTGACGGGTTGCGCAGACACCACGGAAAACCGCTTCGTCTAAATCGCAATTCCCATCTAAATAATCCCACATCTGCCTATAACCAACGCATCGGATCGATGGCAGTTCAGGGTGAAGATCGTCTCTGGCATATAACGCCTTCATCTCATCTTCAAACCCCGCCTCTATCATCTTCTCAAAGCGAAGTTCAATGCGGCGATGGAGCTCTTTCCTTTCCTTGGGAGCTATTGCAAATTGTTTTACACGAAATGGCAGGCTATCGCCTTTCGTTTGAGTTAGCTCTGTTAATGTTTTACCCGAAATTCGGTAAACTTCCAATGCCCTTGAAAGCCTTTGTGGATCATTTGGGTGTATTCTTTCAGCGGATACGGGATCTATCTCTCTTAATTGATCATGCAATGCCTGCCAACCCTGTTCAATAGACTCCGCTTCAATCTGCTTACGAATCTCTTGATCCGCGGCCGGTAATGGCGATAAGCCTTCCAACAATGCTTTGTAGTACAGCATTGTGCCACCAACCAGTAACGGAATTTTTCCTTCCGCTACAATCTTATTCATTTCATTGATCGCATCACGACGAAAATCTGCCGCAGAATACGCTTCGCTTGGATCGAGAATATCAATCAAACGATGGGGCGCGAGCGCGAGCTCTCCTGCATCCGGTTTAGCGGTGCCGATATCCATGTCTTTGTAGATCAATGCTGAGTCGACACTGATGATCTCTACTGGGTATTTCTGACGTAAGCGGATAGCTAAATCTGTTTTTCCTGATGCCGTAGGGCCCATTAAAAACAACGCTAAAGGTAATTTTTCAGTCATGATATTTTGTATTTGTTTCTCTGTTAGAGCGCTTTATAAAAAAGGGCTTTGTGTCGCGACGTATTCAGCTAAAAAGACAAATGCCATCGCGAAAAAGTTAAACCGTAAACGCGGCTATGGTCGCTGAAAAGTCGATAGGATTGACAAACTCTGGATCATCTAGTGGAAGTAGACCATGCCAAAGCTGTTCAAGTTCCCCAACTAGTTGAACCGCTTCAGATAAAGTGTAGTCGCTTTTTACTTGTGCCGTTTGAATCCCGATCCAGTTGACCAATGATGGCAACATATCGTTAAAAACAGTATCTGCGTGATTATCGACAATCTGAGCGTTTAATGAAGCCGCGTAAGATAACAGATCTGGGATCAAAATTTGTAAGTTTTGCTGCCTCAAAGGAGAAGGCACGCCCATCACCATTACCGCTTCACTGTTTCGCGCCTTAAGCTCAATCCCCAATAACGCCAGTGTTTGGCTCAACGCCTTAGCAACCTCGACAAGTTCACTACCAAGCTTAATCGATAAAGGCACCAATAACGGTTGGCTTTTTAACGCCCCTTCTCGAGTATCAAGTTGGCCAATCACACGTAGCAATTCCGCTTTGGCTAGAGACACCAATACACTGCCGTTTTTGTTTCCCATTACCAAATATTGGCGTTCCACTACCGAGACGGCTTTGCCCAAGTCCGTCACAGGTGCTCTTGGCTTTGAATGAACAGGATTCTGTTGAGCAGGCTTAGCTTCTTTATTTTCTATGTTTTCTCTATTTTCTATGTTGTCTCTGGTTCCTACTGGTGCCACATGCTCTTGAGGAGATGATGGAGCTACAACTTGATCATCAAAATCTGGCGTTTTCAGAAGCTCTTTGTAGGCTTTCACTTCTCGCTTAGAGGGTGCCGGGTCACCATGATGCTGGTGTGGCTCTTTCTCTTTTTTAGGTTCAGGTCGAGACTCGATCCACTCTTGACGAGGAGACCCAGTAAAACTGGTTTCGCGAGCCGACGAGCCTATGTTAGATAACGAACCTCGGCTAGATAACGAACCAAGACTCGATGAAGAACCTCTGTTAGACGATGAACCTCGGTTGGCTGTTGATCCATAGTGTTGCCCACCATCATTAACGCTGTGTTGAGGTTGATCATTCGCTTGTTCAGACTCAGCTTTTCTCGGGTAGGCTGGCGTTTGCTCAATAGCATGTCGCGCCCTTTCAGATGGAGGGCTTTGATCAGATACTGGGTTTTGATCCGAATAAGCAGGGACAGTGCTTTCTTGCGTTGGGTAACCCGTCGCATCACTAGATTCAGGAATTGCATTATCTTGCTGATAATTCGTTGCTTCTGATTGATGAAACGCAGACTGCTTGATTGGTACCGCATTAATCTGTTTGCTTTGGGCTAGTCCATCACTCAATGCCTGATAAATGAAATCATGCACAAGGCGAGCTTGGTGGAAACGCACTTCATGTTTTGCAGGGTGAACATTCACATCCACCTGATGCGGGTCTAATTCAATAAACAGTACATAAGTTGCGAATTGGTCTGGACGCAGGCTAGTCTCATAGCTTTGACGAATCGCATGATTGATCAGCTTGTCACGCATCATACGACCATTCACATAGCAGTATTGCAGATCGCTTTGTTGTCTTGCTCCTTCTGGCGTGGTGATCCAGCCATGAAGTTTTAGGCCTTGATGCTCAAGTTCGATCTTAAGCATATGACGAACAAAAGGATTGCCACATACCGCAGCGATGCGTTTTTCTGCTTGAACTTGTGTTTTGGCAGCGCGGTACTGACGAATCATTTTGCCGTTATGACGAAGGTTAATCGTCACATCAAAGCGACTCAATGCGATGCGTTTAAGCAGCTCATCGATATGCGTGAATTCGGTTTTCTCGGTGCGTAAGAACTTGCGGCGTGCTGGCGTATTGAAGAACAGGTCTAACACCTCGACCGAAGTACCAATGGGATGCGCCGCAGGCTGCAGTTTCACCTGCATGTCACGGCCTTCACTGTGTGCTGCCCAAGCTTGATCTTGAGTGGCAGGGCGTGAAGTCATGGTTAAGCGTGCAACAGAGCTGATACTCGCGAGCGCCTCACCACGGAAACCAAGGCTGACGATCGCCTCAAGGTCATCAAGGGTATGAATCTTAGAGGTAGCATGACGGCTCAGCGCTAAGGCAAGCTCATCTTTGACGATGCCCTTGCCGTTGTCACGAACGCGGATCATCTTAGCGCCACCTTTCTCGATATCAATATCGATACGTGTGGCACCTGAATCCAAACTGTTCTCAACCAACTCTTTTACAACAGAGGCTGGTCTTTCTACCACTTCACCCGCTGCGATTTGGTTAGCTAACCGAGCTGGCAGTATTTTGATCGTCATATTTACAGCTACCTTACTGCCATTGATGGAAACATGTCTGCGTTAAAAAGCTTACTTGTGCGGAATAATCAACACCTGCCCTACCGCTAGGCTGTCAGATCGTAGCTTATTCGCTTGGCGAATACTGTTAACACTCACGCCGTATTTCGACGCAATCTTGCCAAGATAATCACCTCTTGCGACTTTATGTTTACGCAGAGGGACATCTTTCACTTCAACCGTAATACGTAGCTTCTGACCCACTTTCAATGTTTCAGACTTCAAGCGGTTCTCACGTTTGATATCTGCCACCCGTACTTTGTAACGGCTGGCTATCTTGCCTAGGTACTCTCCAGACTTAACCGTGTGGGTTATGGTCTTGGTTTTCACTGCGCTGCTTGATGATGACCCTGAAGCACTGCTTGGGATCTTAAGCACTTGGCCGATCGCTAGGCTGCTCGATTTCAGATTGTTGAATTTCATCAACGTCTGTGTCGAGGTGCCATATTTACTCGCAATCACAGACAGAGACTCACCACGAGACACTTTATGTTGGCTCACGCTACCCGTTGACGACGTTGCATTAGACAAGATAATCCCTTCTGGCGGGTTAGCCTTCAAATACTTAACGACCGCTTTGGTCACTGCTCGTGCCAATTTATCTTGGTGCGAACGTTGGAAGAGCAGCTTCTCTTCGGTCGGATTCGAAATAAAACCCGTCTCGACCAAGACCGATGGTATCTGTGGTGAACGTAATACCGCCAAACTGGTATTGATTGGTTTACTGTTATGAAGCTTAGCAACCTTACCCATCTCAGACAGAATGGTGGTTGCGAGCTTATAGCCCTCTTTCTGTGAGTGGCTGAACTGCAAATCAAGCAGAGTTTGGTTTACGTTCTTATCATCAATATTGCCAGTGAAAGCCGCACCGCTACCACCGAGTAATTCAGACTGCTTCTCTTTGTTCTCGATCCATCGAGAGATCTCAGTATTTGCGCGTCGAGTATTCAATACAAACACCGAACCACCTCTTGGTTGAGGGGTCGTAAAAGCATCGGCGTGAATAGAGATAAACAGATGAGCTTCGTTTTCACGAGCAATCGCGACACGTCGGTTAAGGTTTACAAAGTAGTCGGCGTTACGGGTCATACGAGTTTTGATCCCAGGAACCGCATTCAACTGTGCAGCAAGCTTACGAGAAATACTCAGAGTCGCATTCTTTTCATACTTACGACTTGGACCAATAGAGCCTGGATCCTCACCACCGTGACCAGGGTCAATCACGATCAGAATGTCTTTCTGACGTTTAACCTGATTAATATTTTTGCTCACCGTTGGTTTACTCGGCTTCGACGTCGTAGTCCCCTTGCTTGCCGCACCATGAGGTAGATCGATCACCAAACGATGTCCGTACTGACCACCAGGAGTCGGGCTGAGTTTAAACAACTCCGCTGTAGAGGATTTCTTCAACTCAAAAACCAAGCGATAGGTGTTTTTGTCTGGCGGAGAACTCTTACGAATCTTAGATAGAACGGGGCTATCTTTCACCACGACCGGTAACTTAGTTGCAAGGTTAGTATGTTTTAAATCGACCACTAAACGACTCGGGCTACTCAAGGTGAAATAGCTAAAGTCCGCTTCTGATTTTAAGTCAATAACCACACGAGTTTCTTCTGGGGAAGGCCAAACCCTTAAACTTTTCAGTGAGTTTGCAGAAACAAGTGAAGAAAACAGTATAGAAAAAACAGCAGCCATCATGGCTACTGCTGAAATAAGGCGTCTAGAAATCAACATAACTCCAACTGACTAAGTAAGCGCTGTCCGTATTCACTATTAGCGGTTAAAGAAACAATACGGTGGTCGTCTTGGTAACGAATATCAATGTCCAAATCGGCTTCTGGTAGCATCCCATAGCCTTTCTCAGGCCATTCAACCAAACAGATAGCATCTGGTGTGAAGTAATCACGAATCCCCATGAACTCTAATTCTTCAGGATCAGCTAAGCGATAAAGATCGAAGTGATATACCTGCCAATCGGCAAGTTGATAAGGTTCAACTAAAGTATACGTTGGGCTCTTTACATTTCCTTGATGGCCAAGTGCTTTTACAAAGCCACGACTGAAGGTCGTTTTACCTGCGCCAAGATCACCATGCAGATAAATAGTCGTCTGCTGTGAGCAAAGATTAGAAAGCTCCGTCCCTAATTGAATCGTTGCTTGTTCATCTTTCAAAGTAAATTGTTTCGTGCTCATGAATACGTTCTCTAAAAATCGATCGTTGACTATATAAAAATCAAAAGAACAAGAATAGTAAACCGTGATGCTTTTAGTAGACAAGCACTCAAGTGTAAGTTCTATGAAAAATACTGATCAAAACACGTCAGTTCTGGTCAATATCACTAAGATCCGTTAAGATCCGCCCCCATTTTTGCCGAACCTAGTTTTAATTAGCCTTATCTCTAATTGTAAAACAGAGAAAATAAGAAATAAGAATTAAGAATGAAGCCATGAATCTAGACCATCTTGCTGAAAAAATTAAAATCTGGGGAAAAGAGCTAGGCTTTCAAAAAGTTGGCATCTGCGATGTTGATTTAAGTGAACACGAAGCCCCTCTTCAAGCATGGCTAGATGCTGGCAACCACGGCGAAATGGATTGGATGGCTCGACATGGAATGATGCGTGCACGTCCTGATGAACTTCATCCAGGCACCATTCGAGTGATCAGCGCCCGAATGAACTACCTGCCACCAGAAGCTCAGTTTGCTTCTAATCTAAGCGATACCACTCAAGGCTATATCAGCCGTTATTCCTTAGGCCGCGATTATCACAAATTGTTCCGTAACCAGTTGAAAAAGCTGGGACAAAGAATCGAAAAAGAGGTCGAAGGTTTAGACTCACGTCCTTTCGTGGATTCAGCGCCTATTTTAGAAAGACCGCTCGCTCAAAAAGCGGGGCTAGGTTGGACAGGTAAACACTCGTTAATTCTCGATAAAGACGCGGGCTCTTGGTTCTTTCTAGGAGAGCTGTTGGTTAATATCCCGCTTCCTGTTGATGAGCCCAGTGTTGATGAGTGCGGCAAATGCACCGCATGCATCACTTCTTGCCCAACGGGTGCCATTATTGCTGATGGCGTAGTGGATGCTCGAAAATGTATTTCGTACTTAACCATCGAATACGATGGTGTGATCCCGGAAGAATTTAGAGACGCAATTGGTAACCGTATTTATGGTTGTGATGACTGCCAGTTAGTTTGCCCGTGGAATCGTCATGCCGAACTCACAGAGCAAACAGACTTTCATCGTAGAGAAGATTTCCAAGAAGCCGATCTGGTTTCACTTTCAAGTTGGGACGAAGCAACCTTCCTAAAGAAAATGGAAGGCTCAGCAATAAGACGTATCGGCCACACCCAGTGGTTGCGCAATATCTTTGTTGCGATGGGCAATGCGCCATTTCAACAACGCATTGTTGAAACACTAGAATCTCATCAAGGCAAAAATGAAATGCTAGATGTGCATATTGAGTGGGCTTTGAATAAACAACTACAACAGTTGCCGAATGCCAGTAGCATCCAAGAAGGCAAGAATAAAGTCTCCACCAAAAAGCACAGACTTATCCGTATCGTGGAAAAAGGACTACCGAGAGACGCCTAGCCTTTAGGTACCAACGATTGGCGGACTAGCGGACGCCAACAGTCCAAGATTTAAGACAACTCGTTGCACATAATTTTAGAACAATGTTTGACCTTGTTCTCAATTTTAGCAATGTGGAAAAAATTCAGAACTCTCGTAAACTTCCGACACTCTCACAAAGTTAAACACAGTACCGATAAATGATTAAGATCAAAAAACAACAAGTTAACGATCTTTTATCAAATTCAAGATAAACACTCAAACTGATAAAAAACAACAAGTTACGATCGCCACAATTCAGCTAATATATTGAAAACAAGAAAGATCTTTTGGGGATATGTAAAGAATTAAGTCTGAAATAACTTTATCAACCAAGTTATCCACACCTAACATTTTGTGGATAAGTCTGTTTATAGATATGAAAAACCTCAAGTATCTGCTTCAGAGACCTGATGTTTACTAGCATTCCAGTTGCTAAGAAAAATTTAAGACAAAAAAATATCCACCATGATGGAGGATTATTTGCTTTTTGGGGGGATTATGCTTCGCAGCATTAAAGAAAGAGCGTGACCTTTAAGGTCGTCTTTAAACTCTGTGATCTAAAGAAAAACACGGTGGTTTAAAGAGTCTTAATAGCTTTTTAGAAGAAAGCTGGAGCGATACATCGGGTTCGAACCGATGACCTCAACCTTGGCAAGGTTGCGCTCTACCAACTGAGCTAGTATCGCATTAGTTAACCGTTAATACTGTCTGCTAAGAAGCTAAGCGCTTAATGAAAGGCAGTGTTCAACGTGTAACTGTAATGTGGTTGCGGGAGCCGGATTTGAACCGACGACCTTCGGGTTATGAGCCCGACGAGCTACCAAACTGCTCCATCCCGCGTCCGGATGCATTGTTTAAGACAATGAGGCTTAAATTGGAGCGATACATCGGGTTCGAACCGATGACCTCAACCTTGGCAAGGTTGCGCTCTACCAACTGAGCTAGTATCGCATAAGCTAACCGTTCATCTTTTCTGCTAATAAGCTAAGCGCTTACTGAAAGGCAGTGATCAACGTGTAACTGTAATGTGGTTGCGGGAGCCGGATTTGAACCGACGACCTTCGGGTTATGAGCCCGACGAGCTACCAAACTGCTCCATCCCGCGTCCGGATGTTTCTCTTTTCGCATCATTACCGTTTAAGACAATGAGACTAAACCATTTTCATTCTGAGTACTTTCTCTAGGAGATGACTTCTAAGAACTGAATTTGGAGCGATACATCGGGTTCGAACCGATGACCTCAACCTTGGCAAGGTTGCGCTCTACCAACTGAGCTAGTATCGCATAAGCTAACCGTTCATCTTGTCTGCTAAGAAGCTAAGTTCTTACTGCAAGAAAGTAATCAACGTTCAACTGTAATGTGGTTGCGGGAGCCGGATTTGAACCGACGACCTTCGGGTTATGAGCCCGACGAGCTACCAAACTGCTCCATCCCGCGTCCGGATGCATTATTTAAGTTAATGACTCTGTTCTCTAAAAAGAGAGAATTTGGAGCGATACATCGGGTTCGAACCGATGACCTCAACCTTGGCAAGGTTGCGCTCTACCAACTGAGCTAGTATCGCATAAGCTAACCGTTCATCTTTTCTGCTAAGAAGCTAAGTTCTTACTGCAAGAAAGTAATCAACGTTCAACTGTAATGTGGTTGCGGGAGCCGGATTTGAACCGACGACCTTCGGGTTATGAGCCCGACGAGCTACCAAACTGCTCCATCCCGCGTCCGGATGCATTGTTTAAGTCAATGAGTCTATTTCCCAACATCAATCCTAAGAAAGAAATTGGAGCGATACATCGGGTTCGAACCGATGACCTCAACCTTGGCAAGGTTGCGCTCTACCAGCTGAGCTAGTATCGCTTAGTTAACCGTTAAACTCGTCTGCTAGAAACTAAGTTCTTACTGCAAAGAAGCTATCAACGTTTAGCTGTAATGTGGTTGCGGGAGCCGGATTTGAACCGACGACCTTCGGGTTATGAGCCCGACGAGCTACCAAACTGCTCCATCCCGCGTCCGGATGCATTATTTAAGTTAATGACTCTATATTCCCAACATCAATCCTAAGAAAGAAATTTGGAGCGATACATCGGGTTCGAACCGATGACCTCAACCTTGGCAAGGTTGCGCTCTACCAACTGAGCTAGTATCGCATAAGCTAACCGTTAATCCTGTCTGCTAAGAAGCTAAGTTCTACTGCAAGGCAGTGTTCAACGTGTAACTGTAATGTGGTTGCGGGAGCCGGATTTGAACCGACGACCTTCGGGTTATGAGCCCGACGAGCTACCAAACTGCTCCATCCCGCGTCCGGATGTTTCTCTTTTCGCATCATTACCGTTTAAGGACAATGAGACTAAACCATTTTCATTCTGAGTACTTTCTCTAGGAGATGACTTCTAAGAATATTACTTCTTGTTCGAATAAAAGTGGAGCGATACATCGGGTTCGAACCGATGACCTCAACCTTGGCAAGGTTGCGCTCTACCAACTGAGCTAGTATCGCATAAGCTAACCGTTAATCCTGTCTGCTAAGAAGCTAAGTTCTACTGCAAGGCAGTGTTCAACGTGTAACTGTAATGTGGTTGCGGGAGCCGGATTTGAACCGACGACCTTCGGGTTATGAGCCCGACGAGCTACCAAACTGCTCCATCCCGCGTCCGGATGCATTATTTGAGTTAATGACTCTATATTTCCAACATCAATCCTAAGAAAGAAATTGGAGCGATACATCGGGTTCGAACCGATGACCTCAACCTTGGCAAGGTTGCGCTCTACCAACTGAGCTAGTATCGCATTAGTTAACCGTTAATCCTGTCTGCTAAGAAGCTAAGTTCTACTGCAAGGCAGTGTTCAACGTGTAACTGTAATGTGGTTGCGGGAGCCGGATTTGAACCGACGACCTTCGGGTTATGAGCCCGACGAGCTACCAAACTGCTCCATCCCGCGTCCGGATGCATTATTTGAGTTAATGACTCTATATTTCCAACATCAATCCTAAGAAAGAATTTGGAGCGATACATCGGGTTCGAACCGATGACCTCAACCTTGGCAAGGTTGCGCTCTACCAACTGAGCTAGTATCGCAATCTGAAACGTCTTTCGTCGTTCAGGGCTGCGAATTATAAGAGCATTTTTTTGTGATGCAAGTCCTTAATGCAAAATTACGAAAGTTTTTACTCAACTGCTGTAAAAGCACGCAGATTTGCAAAAAAATCAGCTCTTATGTCCCTGAAAAGTTAGATAAACGTGATCATTTGATCTGATTAGATGTTAATAATCGTTTTTCGGTAGTACTGCAGTTCAGCGATCGACTCACGAATATCATCCAATGCAAGGTGACTTCCCGACTTTGAAAAACCATCGAGTACTTCGGGTTTCCAACGACGAGTCAGCTCTTTCAGGGTACTTACATCGACATAACGGTAATGGAAGTACTCTTCCAACTCTGGCATGTGTTTGTATAGGAAACGGCGGTCTTGGCCAATGCTGTTACCACAAATCGGTGATTTTCCTTTTGGTACCCACTTCTCAAGAAACTCAATCGTTTGTTGAATAGCCTCTTGCTCTGAAACCGTGCTTTCTTGAATTCGTTTCACTAGGCCGCTGCCGGTGTGGGTGGTTGTACACCACTCGTCCATCTTGTCCAATTCACTCTGAGGTTGGTGAATAGCCAAAACAGGTCCTTCAGCCAGGATGTTAAGCTCACTATCAGTAACGATAGTAGCAATTTCAATGATTTTATGAGTTTCAGGATCAAGTCCTGTCATCTCTAGATCAACCCAAATAAGGTTCTGATCGCTAAAGGACATAAGGCGTCGCCTATTTGTTTATGTATAAAAGAGGTACTATACCCAAATAACTATACTCAAACTAGCTTTAGGGCCATCGAAATCAATGGTACCAACAACATTCCGTTTGAGTCCTCAATCATCAAGTTAGATGTGTTAAGTGAAAAATTGTGGCTAAAAAAAAGAAGTTAACCAAAGGTCAAGTGCGTCGTGTACGTAGCAACCAGAACAAGCGACTCAAGAAAGAAGATTCTATCCAGTGGGATGAGAACATGCTTGGCGGAACAAAAAGCGGACTCGTAATTACGCGCTTTGGTCAACATGCCGATATCGAAGATCTTGAAACCAACGAAGTTCACCGTTGTAACTTACGCCGCAGTATTGAAACGTTAGTTTCTGGAGACAAAGTCATTTGGCGCGCAGGACTTGAATCAATGGCCGGCATCTCTGGTGTTGTAGAAGCCGTTGAGCCAAGAACGTCAATGCTAACTCGCCCTGATTACTACGACGGCCTAAAACCGGTTGCTGCTAACGTTGACCAAATGGTTATCGTTTCAGCTGTACTGCCAGAGCTATCACTTAATATCATCGACCGTTACTTGATCGCCTCTGAAACGGTGAATATTGCCCCGTTAGTTGTGCTCAATAAAGTCGACTTGCTGACAGAACAACAAATTAGCGAATACCGCGAAACGCTGAAAATATACGAGAAAATCGGCTATAAAGTCATGTTCGTCAGTAAAGAGTCGGGTTACGGCATCAAAGAGTTGGAAGCCGAACTGAAAGATCGTATCAACATTTTCGTTGGTCAATCTGGCGTAGGTAAATCCAGCGTCGTGAATGCACTCATGCCAACATTAGACATTGAAGAAGGCGCGGTTTCTGAAAACTCAGGACTGGGTCAACACACGACGACTGCAGCGCGTTTGTATCACTTCCCTTCTGGTGGTGATCTTATCGATTCCCCAGGGGTACGTGAATTTGGCCTATGGCATTTAGAACCCGATGAAGTCACTGATGCTTTCATTGAATTCAAACCATACCTAGGTGGTTGTAAATTCCGTGACTGTAAACACAATGACGATCCTGGATGTCTGCTACGTGAAGCCGTTGAAGACGGTAAAATTAGCCGCTTACGTTTTGCTAGCTACCATCGCATTATTGAAACAATGGCTGACAACAAAGATAACCGTCAGTACTCACGAAGCAAGAAAGCCGATCTCTAATCGCGTTTTTGTGAACAAACGTGTGCATTTACTGACAATTGGCGCGAATTTAAGTAACATCTCGCGCCCTAAACCGTCATCGACAGATTTAATTGAAAAACAATTAGCATTGGAAAATTAATACAATGGATAAGATTAAAGTTGGATTGCAGTACTGGATCCCACAGCATGGGCTAACTCGCCTAGTCGGTAAACTAGCATCTGCTAAAGCGGGTGGCTTAACGACAGCGATCATCAACTGGTTCATCAAGCAATACAAAGTAAACATGGATGAAGCTCTGCATAGCGATCCAAAACACTTTAAAACATTCAATGAATTCTTCGTACGTGAATTGAAAGAAGGCATGCGCCCTATCGCTGAAGGCGAATCCGTGATTGTTCACCCCGCTGATGCACGTGTAAGCCAGTTTGGCCCAATTACTGATGGTCAACTGATTCAAGCTAAGAACCACAACTACTCAGCACGTGAGTTGCTTGGTGGTGATGCTGTTCTAGCGGATGAATTTAAAGACGGCAAGTTCGCAACGCTTTACTTGTCGCCAAGTGATTACCATCGCGTGCACATGCCATGTGACGGCACACTGCGTCAAATGATCTACGTTCCGGGTGACCTTTTCTCTGTAAACCCGTTAACGGCAGAGAACGTTCCAAACCTATTCGCACGTAACGAGCGTGTAGTTTGTATCTTTGATACTGAGTTTGGCCCAATGGCACAAGTGCTGGTTGGCGCAACCATCGTTGGCAGCATCGAGCAAGTATGGGCTGGCACCATTACTCCACCTCGTGGTAACTCAGTTTACAAATGGGATTACCCTGCACAAGGTGATACAGCCGTCGTCTTGAAGAAAGGCGAAGAGATGGGCCGCTTTAAGCTTGGTTCAACGGTTATCAACCTGTTCGCTAAAGACGCAATCAAGTTTGACGAAACGATGCAAAATGGCGAGAAAACCGTTCTAGGCACCCCTTTCGCGCATATCGCGGGCAAAGACGCTGAGACTGAAGCTGTTGATTCAACAGAGAACACAGACCAAGTCTAACTCTCTGAGTTAACTTAGTAAGCTTTAAGGGCGCGTTAGTTTTCTATTTTTAGAGAATAACGCGCCTTTTTCTTATCTAGTTCGAGACATTTCCCTTCAAGGTTTCAACCAATCTAACTACCGATAACCTTATTCTCAACGAGCAGTACGTCGAATTGCCTCATAAAAAGATTGACCAAAAACAAAACAACTGTCGAAACCTTAAACAACTTTCCGATTTTACAACCCGTCTCCAAGTACCAAAAATCCAGATAACTTACTCTATTTGAAGATATTTTATTCATAGGGTCTTTGTACATGCCTAAACTCAATGTTGGCGTTCTGGCCAAGCTGTTGATTTGTTTTGCGATTCCCTTGGGCGTGTTATTCATGCCGATAGATTCAATACCAATCGATGATCTCACGCTGATTCAACACCGCTTGTTGGCAATATTCTTGTTGGCCGCTCTACTGTGGGTGCTTGAACCCGTTCCGGTATTCGCCACTTCCATTTTGATCATTGCGCTTGAACTGGTGATGATTTCCGACAAAGGCTTACACCTATTTAGAAATCCACCAGCGGGACACGATCTCGGTGATTTAATCAAATATACCGACATATTCGGTGCATTTTCGTCACCAATCATCATCCTCTTCATGGGTGGTTTTGCGCTCGCGATATCGGCATCTAAGTACGAACTCGACAACAACTTAGCCCGAGTATTGCTCAAACCATTTGGTACAGAACCGCGCTTCATTATGCTCGGCTTAATGCTGATCACCGCCGTGTTCTCAATGTTCATGTCAAATACCGCAACAACGGTAATGATGCTCGCACTGCTAGGTCCAATCGTGGCGTCAGCACCAAAAGGCGACATGGGGATCAAGGCGTTGGTGTTGTGTATTCCAATTGCTGCTAACACCGGTGGTATCGCGACACCCATAGGTACACCACCCAACGCCATCGCACTTCAATACCTGACGGGTGAGAACAGTATCGACTTCCTTAGCTGGATGATGATGGGCTTGCCCTTCGTAATCATTCAACTGACCATCGCTTGGTTCCTTCTACAGAAATTTTTCCCGTCCAAGGAAAGAAACATGGTGCTCAAGCTTGATGGCCAATTTAGAAAAAGCTGGCGTGCGATTGTGGTTTACGTCACCTTCGCCGCCACCATCCTATTGTGGATGACCACCAAGCTGCATGGTATGAACACCTATGTGGTGTCTATCATTCCACTGGCTGTCTTTACCCTAACGGGCATCATGGGCAAAGAAGAACTTAAGCTGATTAACTGGGATGTATTGTGGCTAGTAGCAGGTGGTATTGCGATTGGCATAGGACTAGATAAAACAGGCTTAGCCGTGGCACTCGCACACGCGATTGATTATGAGTCGCTCTCACCAACGGCGGTAGTGCTAACGTTATCCATCGTATGTTGGTTAATGGCGAACTTCATGTCAAACACCGCAACGGCCAACTTACTGATGCCGATCGCCGCTGCGATTGGCGCATCCATGGAAAGCTTGGTTGCGATAGGAGGCCTGCAAGGACTACTGGTTGTGGTCGCCTTCTCTGCATCGCTAGGTATGATTTTACCCGTATCGACACCACCAAACTCGTTGGCCTACTCGACCGGGCTTATCGAAAGTAAAGACATGGCGAAGATGGGTATCATCTTAGGGATCGTCGGCTTGCTGATGGTCTACCTCGCGTTGTTCATCATCACCTAATAGACGTTCAACGATCACTTTTATTCCGACTAAGGTGCTAAATGTAAATTTAGCGCCTATTAGCGCTATCTTACGCACAATGGCCACAACAAGTGATTGATTTTTAAATCAATAAATAACTGTGACTTTACTTCACTGTTTTACAAAAATCAGAGTAAATATATTTAGAATTTATGATTTTAAACACATTCATTCTGCCTAAGACAACGACAATATACCCCTATAAGAAACACACCAATTCACCATCAAGTACGTAGTTAGGTTTTTGTCTAATAAAGAGGAATGGACCTTGAGACATACTATTAAGTTTAAAATTCAGGTCGCCATTGCGGTCATTATTGCCGTCGTAAGTGGCGCTCAAGCTTGGATATCGGTTAATCAGCTGACTCAAGAGACTGAAGTCGCGATCAACCAAGAAATGAAAAATGTCAGTGTTGGCACCACCAATTACATTGCCGATTGGCTGTCAATCCGCAGTGATATGATGCTTGCCAATGAATCGACCATTTCAAGCAATAGCAACTCTGATCGCGAGTTATTGATCACCAAGCAAGCCGGACAATTCTTGTCTGTTTATGCAGGGTTCAGCGATGGCACTATCGCCTATGGCGACAAAGGTGAAGATTGGCCAGCAGGCTACGACCCGCGCACTCGCCCTTGGTATAAAGATGCCAACGCAACATCAGACCTCATCATTACCGAACCTTATCAGGACTTTGACGGCAGCATTGTCATCAGCTTTGCGAAAGCATTCAGTGGTGATAGACAAGGTGTTCTCGCGGCCGATCTAACCGTAACCAGCATTATTGATACCGTGCTTAATGTAAAACTGGAGAACGATGGTTTTGCGTTTTTAGTCGACGGCAATAACAACATTGTGGCCTACAGTGATGAAGAACTGAGTCAGAAACCACTGACCAGTTTGAATCCAGAACTAACAACCAGCAAGGTGTCACAACTGCTCCAAGACCAAATGATCACCACTCTAACTTGGCCTGGTCAAGGCGATAAGCTGGTCTATATTGCCAATGTCCCGAACACCGATTGGTCGTTAGGTATCGTTATCGATAAAGACATGGCGTTTTCTGCAGTATCCGATGCCATTCAATTCATCGCTCTGACTTCTTTAATTTTGTACATCGTCATTTCAATTGCGAGCACAATGGTCATCAACCGCCTACTTTCTCCATTACAAACCTTGTCAGAAGCGCTGACTCAGCTCGCTCAAGGCAGAGGTGACCTCACCCAACGCATTGATATCACACGTATGGATGAGATTGGTAAACTTGCCGAGCTTGTGAACCAGTTCTTAAGCCAGATGCAAAGCATGTTGAAGGGCGTGATAGAACACAGCCACGATCTCAACAACCATGCAGAGAAAGCCAATCAACTGGCGACCCAATCTTCGATTAGCGTTGAGAATCAACAAAACGATATCAACCAAATTGCGACCGCGATTCATGAAATGTCGGCTACCGCAGCCGAAGTGGCTAGCCATGCCGAATTAACGGCATCCGCTTCTCAGGCATCCGCTACCGCTTGTAATGAAGGCCAAGAGGTAATCCAACAAAACCGTGATGCGATTACTGGCCTTGCGATTCAAGTTGAAGACGCCGCCAATGTTATTCGTGAATTAGAGAGCAATGCGCAAAGCATCAATCAGATCCTATCCACCATTCAAGGCATTGCCGAACAGACCAACCTGTTGGCATTGAATGCAGCGATTGAAGCCGCTCGTGCGGGTGAACAAGGTCGTGGGTTTGCGGTTGTGGCCGATGAAGTTCGAGTGCTCAGCCAACGAACGCATGGCTCGACCGAAGAAATCCGCGTGATGATTGATACGCTGCAAAAGAATACCGAACATGCCGTTGAAAGCATGACCACCAGCACTCAACTGGCAGAGAATAGTGTTGGCTTCGCAGAACAAGCCCATGGCAGCCTGACTAAAATCACGCAAGCGATCACTGAAATCAACGATATGGCGCTGCAAATCGCGAGTGCTGCAGAAGAGCAACGCGCCGTAAGCGAGGACATCAGCCGCAATACGCAAGGAATCAAAGATGCCTCTGACGATCTAGCACAACAAGCGGAAAGCAGCCGCAATAGCTCAAATGAGATGAGCAGCGCTGCAGAGTCAATGCGCCAAGACGTAGAGCGCTTTAAGGTATAGCACTTTGAGGTATAGTGCTTTGAGGTATAGCGCGCCTCAAGCAAAGTAAGTTGAACCACACCAGCAAGCGACAGCTGACATAAACTAATCACTGAAACAAAGTCGTTCTTTCATAAGAATCACTTTGTTCTCAGTTCGGTTTGATGCATATTGATGAGCTAATTTATCCCAGACACAAGGATGTTATTCAGATGGGATTTGAATGGTTAGCTCTAGCTGCCGCTTTTCTTTGGGCGATTGCGAGCCTGATGTCAGTAAAGCCTGCTCAACACTTAGGATCTTTTGCCTATAGCCGCTGGCGAATGGGTTGTACCGCGATCATCTTATCGAGCATGGCTTGGTTTACGGGTGGGTGGTCAAGTGTGGAAGCTGACTTAGTCACGCCGATGATGCTATCTGGCCTAATTGGCATCTTCATTGGTGATACCGCCCTATTTGCCTGTTTGAACCGCATGGGACCGCGCCAAGCGGGTTTGCTGTTCTCTTGTCACGCCGTATTTTCCGCTATTCTCGGCTACTTCCTGTTTAGCGAAAGCATGACTTCGGTTGAGCTGATTGGCTCAGCGTTGGTGTTTAGTGGGGTATTAACCGCAATCTTCTTTGGTCGTCGTGGACAAGCGAACAACCAATTAGAAACCATTAAGGGCACGGTGTGGATTGGTGTTGCGTTGGGAATCACCGCCGCGATCTGCCAAGCATTGGGCGGCATTATTGCCAAACCCGTGATGCAAACCAGTATCGACCCAATTGCAGCCTCTGCCATTCGAATGATCACCGCCTTTGTTGCTCACTCGCTGTTTCGTTTAACAGGCGCTAAACTTTCACGCGCGATCAATCCAATGAATAAACAAATATTCGCAATTACTGCGGTTAATGGCTTTTTAGCGATGGCCGTGGGAATGACGCTGATTTTGTATGCGTTGCAGGAAGGCAATGTCGGTATGGTCGCACTGTTATCTTCGACCACGCCAATCATGTTGTTACCAATACTTTGGTTTTACACCAAGCAAAGGCCGAATGCCTACGCTTGGATAGGTGCTATTGTTGCCGTCGTGGGTACTGGTATTTTGGTCAGTTAGCCAAGCAGTAAGTAGGACTAACTGAACAGAAAGCTAAGAACGCGGGAACGGAAAAGCCGTCACGTCATCGATATGGTCGTAGCCCAAAGCCAACATGATCAGACGATCGATACCTAAAGCAACACCGGCACAGTCTGGTAAGCCCGCTTTTAATGCCTCAATCAAGTGATGGTCAATCGGTTGAGGCGATAAGCCCATATCAACACGTTTGGCATTATCACCTTCAAAGCGCTTGAGTTGCTCTTGAGGTTTATCTAGCTCATGGAAGCCGTTTGCTAGTTCAATCCCTTTGAAATACACCTCAAAGCGATCCGCCACTCGTGAATCATTCGGGTTAATCTTGGCTAGTGCGGCTTGTGAAGCCGGAAAGTCATAAACAAATGCAGGTACTTGTTGCCCTATCTTAGCTTCAACCCCAATACTAAACAGCAGCTGCAGCAAGGTGTCACGATCGTCTTCTGGATCTGCAATGTCGCTGAGCCCTAGTTTTGCGGCAGCCTGCTTTAAAGTATCCATCGAGCCTTCCAACGGACAAACACCTAACACATCAATAAAGGCTTGTTGGTAAGTCATTCGCTCCGCAACACCTGATTTTAGAACCTGCTGTAACAGCAAATCCATTTCATCCATCAAGTCATGATGATCAAAGCCAACGCGATACCACTCCAACATGGTGAACTCAGGATTATGGTAACGACCATTTTCTTCGTTACGAAAAGACTTACAAATTTGGTAGATACAGCCACTGCCCGCCGCTAACAGTCGTTTCATATGAAACTCTGGACTGGTCATAAAGAACAATGGCTGGCCGTGCGCATAACCCGGCCCTACGAATTCAGTTTTGAACGTATGCAAATGCACATCCGTCACCGTAGCGTGACTCATCGCAGGCGTATCCACTTCCATCACGTTTCGTTCTGTAAAGAACTGACGAATTTGATTAAGGATATCAGCACGTTGCTTTAACTGCTTAATGGTTGCGGCCGGTTGCCATGTAGAGTGCATTATTAAGTTCCATATCACTGAATTCTAGGCGACGAAAATTACCACCTTTCGTCTCTTTTGTAAGCTTCTATCTGTCTATTGATGAAAGCAAAATGTTGTTTTAATGAAGCCAGAAAATTACGTTCTACAATACAATTATCAATACAGCTTCCACATCAACATTGATAACGAAAATCATACTCAACAAGCCGTTAACACCAGTCCTGTGGGTTAATCGTTATCAACAATTCATTGCCGTGATTGCAGTCACATAACCTATAATTTCTATGCCTCCATATGCATTACCGACCTAAAAACCCAAATACATCAACTTTTCAAATACCTTCCTCTCGTACACTGAACCTACCACTTAAGGCTTAGGGGTGATAAACGGTTGATGCCGTTTACGTACTATCGATTAGTAAGTGCTCTCAATAAGTAAGTACTGCCAATTAGTAAGTACTACCAATAAGCTTTTTATAATAACAAGCGGAATACTCCGCATCACACTGGAGAATAACTGTGAAGACAATTACCACAGATATCGCAGTCATCGGCGCAGGCGGCGCTGGTCTTCGTACAGCTATCGCTGCGGCTGAAGCTAATCCTGAATTGGAAGTAGCACTGATTTCTAAAGTTTACCCAATGCGTTCGCACACGGTAGCAGCAGAAGGCGGTTCAGCAGCAGTAATTAAAGACGAAGATAGCCTAGATAACCACTTCAACGATACTGTTGGCGGTGGCGACTGGCTATGTGAACAGGATGTTGTTGAATACTTTGTTGAAAACTCGACTCGCGAAATGATCCAAATGGAACAATGGGGCTGCCCATGGAGTCGTAAAGAAAACGGTGAAGTAAACGTACGCCGATTCGGCGGTATGAAGGTAGAGAGAACGTGGTTCGCAGCGGATAAAACCGGCTTCCACATGCTTCATACTCTGTTCCAGACTTCGATGAAGTACGACACAATCAAACGATTTGATGAGTACTTTGTGGTGGATTTGATCGTTGAAGATGGCGAAGTACAAGGCCTAATCGCGATTCATATGTCTGAAGGTGAGCTTGTTACGATTAAAGCGAAATCTGTTGTATTAGCAACCGGTGGCGCAGGTCGTGTTTACCACTGTAATACCAACGGCGGCATCGTGACTGGCGACGGTATGGCAATGGCTTATCGCCACGGTGTTCCACTGCGTGATATGGAGTTCGTTCAATACCACCCAACAGGCCTACCGGGTACTGGCATCTTGATGACTGAAGGTTGTCGTGGTGAAGGCGGTATCATCGTCAACAAGAACGGCTACCGTTACCTGCAAGATTACGGCATGGGCCCTGAAACTCCAGTGGGCGAGCCGAAAAACAAATACATGGAGCTGGGTCCTCGAGACAAAGTTTCTCAAGCATTCTGGCACGAGCAGCAGAAAGGTAACACCATCAAGCACCCGCTTGGTGATGTCGTACACCTTGACCTTCGCCACCTTGGTGAAGAGTATCTGCAAGAGCGTCTTCCGTTCATCTGTGAGCTTGCAAAAGCGTACGTAAACGTTGACCCAGCAAAAGAGCCAATCCCAATTCGCCCTACCGTTCACTACACCATGGGTGGTATTGAAACTAACGGTACGTGTGAGACTCGCATTAAAGGCCTATTCGCCGTTGGTGAATGTGCTTCAGTTGGCCTGCACGGTGCAAACCGCCTAGGTTCTAACTCTCTGGCTGAGTTTGTAGTATTTGGCCGCGTAGCCGGTGAACAAGCCGTGAAACGTGCAGCTGAATTCAAAGGCTGGAATGAAGAAGCCATCACTAAGCAAATTAAAGCGGTTGAAGATCGCATTGCAGGCATCTTGGCTCAAGAAGGCGATGAGAACTGGGCTGATATACGTACTGAAATGGGTCACACCATGGAAGCGGGTTGTGGTATCTACCGTCAAGAAGACTTGATGCAAGAAACCATCGACAAAATCACTGAACTGAAAGCGCGCTACAAGAAGATCAGCATTAAAGACAAAGGCAAAGTGTTCAACACTGACCTACTTTACGCTATCGAAGTGGGTTACGGCCTTGAAGTTGCAGAAGCAATGGTTCACTCAGCGATTCTTCGTAAAGAATCTCGCGGTGCACACCAACGTCTAGACGACAACTGCACAGAACGTGATGATGTGAACTTCCTGAAACACTCTCTATCTTTCTACAACGAAGATGCAGCACCAACTATCGACTACAGCGGCGTTAAGATTACTAAATCTCAACCTAAAGCTCGTCTATACGGTGAAGCAGCCGAGAAAGCCGCTGCCGCTGAAAAAGCAGCAGAAGAGAATGCGAAGAAGAGCGAAGAGGAGCAAGCATAATGTCAGCGAATCGAATCCAAAAAATTGAAATCCTGCGTTATGACCCTGAGCACGATGCAGAACCTCACTTTCAAACCTTTGAAGTTCCGTTTGATGAAACCATGTCAGTACTTGATGCGATTGGTTACATCAAAGATAACCTAGATAAAGACCTGTCTTACCGTTGGTCTTGTCGTATGGCGATTTGTGGTTCTTGCGGCATCATGGTTGATGGCGTGCCAAAACTGGCATGTAAAAGCTTCTTACGTGACTACCCGAATGGCTTCAAGATTGAACCATTGGCTAACTTCCCAATCGAGAAAGATTTGATTGTCGACATGACGCCGTTCATCGAGCGCCTTGAAGCAATCAAGCCTTACATCATTGGTAACGACCGTAAGCCAGAAGACGGCACTAACATCCAAACTCCAGAGCAAATGGCGAAGTACAAACAGTTCGCTGGCTGCATCAACTGTGGTTTGTGTTACGCAGCGTGTCCTCAGTTTGGTCTAAACCCTGAGTTCATCGGCCCTGCGGCACTTGCTCTTGCTCACCGCTACAATCTAGATAGCCGTGACAATGGTAAAGCTGAACGTATGAAGCTTATCAATGGCGACAATGGCGCTTGGGGCTGTACGTTTGTAGGTTACTGTTCTGATGTGTGTCCGAAGAAAGTAGACCCAGCGGCTGCAGTAAACCAAGGTAAAGTTGAGTCTTCAATGGACTTCGTTATCTCGATGTTCAAACCTGATGGCGAACCGGTTAAAGCGACGGAGGAAGCGTAATATGAGCAATCGTAAACCTTATGTTCGTGAGATGAAGAGAACGTGGTGGAGCAACCATCCGTTCTACCGTTTCTACATGCTACGTGAAGCGACTGTACTGCCTTTGATTCTATTCACTCTGTTCCTAACCTTCGGTTTGGGTTCGCTAGTGAAAGGTCCTGAAGCGTGGGAAGGTTGGTTAAGCTTTATGGCTAACCCTATCGTTATCGGTATTAATATCGTGGCACTGCTAGGCAGCTTACTGCACGCTCAGACCTTCTTCAGCATGATGCCTCAAGTAATGCCAATCCGTCTTAAAGGCAAATTGGTAGATAAAAGAATCATCGTACTGACCCAGTGGGCAGCGGTGGCATTTATTTCTTTAATCGTTCTTATGGTGGTGTAAGGAGCTTCGTTATGAACACAAATTACAATGTTAACCGCCTTAAGTCTGTTAACCAAAACCCTAAACGCTCTGATGAGCCAATCTGGTGGGGCCTATTCGGCGCTGGCGGTACTTGGTTCGCGATGATCACACCAATCACGATTCTAGTGCTGGGTATCTTAGTGCCTATGGGCATTATCGATGCGGATGCAATGAGCTACGAACGTGTTTCTGAATTCGCCACCAGCATTATCGGTGCGCTATTCATCATCGGTACACTAGCACTACCAATGTGGCACGCAATGCACCGTCTTCACCACGGCATGCACGACCTTAAGTTCCACGTCGGCGTTGCAGGTAAAGTTGGCTGCTACTTCGTTGCAGGCCTAATCAGTGCGCTATCTGTTATCTTCATCTTTATGATTTAAGAGCAGATACGAGATTCGCGTAAACGAGTATCGAAGAGCTTAAAAGCAGATACGGAATTCGAGTAACCGAGTATCGAAGAGCTTAAAAGCAGAAAAGCGAAAGCAGAGCTAGGTTATCCAGCTCTGCTTTTTTATTGCTTGTCGAATCTATTATCCTCTAACTCGCTCCTGCTCTTCCTGCTCTTCAAGCTCTTCGTATCCCGAATCTCGTTTACTCGCATCTGCCCTTCTGCTTTTCCAGATCGCCAGATACAAAAAAGGCCGCTCATAAGCGACCTTTTCTATTTCACTGAGCCACCTCAAACAAGGTGGGCACAATCAAATTATTTTACACGACCAACGTATTCGCCAGTACGAGTATCAACTTTAACAACTTCACCGATAGCGATGAATAGAGGTACACGAACGACCGCGCCTGTTGCTAGAGTTGCAGGTTTACCACCCGTACCTTGTGTATCGCCTTTAAGGCCAGGATCAGTTTCAGTTACTGGGATCTCAACAAAGTTTGGCGGAGTAACAGTGATAGGGTTATCATTCCACAACGTTAGAGTACAAACGTCATTTTCAACTAACCATTTTGCTGAATCAGCGACTGCTTTTATGTCTGCTGCGATTTGCTCAAATGTTTCGTTGTTCATGAAGTGGTAGAATTCGCCATCGTTGTATAGGTAACCTAGTTCAACGTCAACAACATCTGCAAGCTCAAAGCTTTCGCCTGACTTGAATGTTTTCTCTAACACTTTGCCTGACAGCAGTTTACGAAGTTTTACACGGTTAAACGCTTGGCCTTTACCTGGCTTAACGTATTCATTGTCGATAATTGCGCAAGGCTCATTATCTAACATGAATTTTAAACCGCCTTTGAATTCATTGGTGCTTACTGACGCCATGATTTTCTCTTCCACATCTTTGAGTTAATTTCAATGCCGCATATCATAACCCGAAAAGTCGAATCTGTTGAGCAAAACTGGCTCAAACAACTATCGAATGCGATCTCTGACCCGACAAAACTGCTTCAAGCATTGGAAATAGACCCAACACCGTGGCAAAAAGGATTCGCAGCACGTGAGCTGTTTTCACTTCGAGTCCCTCTTAGCTTTGTAGAACGAATGGAAAAAGGCAACCCACACGACCCTCTATTGCGTCAGGTGTTACCACTCAATGAAGAGTTCGAGGTTCATCAAGGCTATTCAGCCGACCCATTAGAAGAGCAAGAAAACGCGATTCCTGGACTGCTGCATAAATACAAAAACCGCGCACTGATGATTGTAAAAGGGGGGTGCGCTGTAAACTGCCGCTACTGCTTCCGCCGCCATTTCCCTTATCAAGATAACAAGGGCTCGAAGTCTGTGTGGCAAACCAGCCTCGACTATGTAGCCACTCATCCAGAGATCAACGAAGTTATCTTATCCGGTGGCGACCCTTTAATAGCCAAAGACAGCGAACTCGAATGGCTGATCAATGCCATCGAACAGATTCCGCATGTAAAAACCGTTCGAATTCATAGCCGATTACCGGTTGTGATCCCTGCTCGAGTGACGGATGAGCTATGCCAATTGTTAGCTCGAACTCGCCTCAACGTGGTGATGGTCAGTCATATCAATCACGCCAATGAAATCAATTTAGAACTCAAACAAGCCTTTCATAAGCTAAAGCTAACTGGGGCGACTCTGCTTAATCAGGGGGTGATGCTAAAAGGCGTTAACAATAGCGCTAACTCATTGAAAGAATTAAGCGAAAAGCTATTCGATGCCGGTGTTTTACCTTACTATATGCATGTACTTGATAAAGTTCAGGGCGCCGCTCACTTCTATATCTCCGATGAAGAAGCAAAGATGCACTTTAAGGGTTTGATCTCTGAGGTTTCTGGCTACCTCGTACCTAAGTTAACTCGCGAGATTGGCGGCCGTAGCAGCAAGACGCCACTCGATCTACACATTGAATAACCCTATCTGGAATAATCGTCGCTTCTTATCGTCTTAAACATCAAGAAGCGACAAAAGAAAACTCCCCTACCTTCTCGTTGACCACCACCGGCTGTTAAACCTTAAGCAGACAATCCAATCGTTAAGACAAAAAGTTTTTGTTCGATCGTCCGGTCTATTATTAGCATACTCGGCTCTATTCTAAATCTTTAGGAGGGGTGATATGTCACAATTTATAGAACAAACTCTCAACCTTGCCCCCTTTAGCTGGGCAGGCCTCGCAGCATGTATGCTGTGTGGATCATTAATCGGAATCGAAAGGCAAACCCGCGGTAAACCCGTTGGAATACGAACCTCCATTTTGATTATCAGCGGTACTTATTTATTTCTCACCATGGCGATTAGCTTATCTCCCAACACACTCGATCAAGCCCGTGTGCTTGGTCAGATAATAACGGGGGTGGGATTTCTTGGGGCCGGGGTAATGATGACATTGGATGGCAAGATTCATGGCGTCACTTCAGCCGCGATTATCTGGGTACTCGCAGCATTAGGCATGATGATTGCCTTAGGACACCTTTCTCAGTCTGTCATCATCACTCTAATGGCGCTTGTGATACTGCTTGGTGTCGACAAGGTGGAAAACAGTTTCCAAAGCCTGCGTCGTGGTGTGCATCAGAAGTGGATGAATAAAGGTCGCGTGAAGAAGTAACCTCTAATTTTAGATGCGTTTATCTTAAAGACATTTTGTCCTTAGATTCGATTTCTTAGAGGCAAATTATTAGAGACGAATTCTTAGAAACGAAAAAGAAGCCTAGTCAAACGACTAGGCTTTGAGTTTTTAGACAAGCGCTTAATGCACGTGAATACACACTTGGTTCTTACCCGCGGCTTTCGCCTTATAAAGCTGCTCATCCGAAGAACGAATACTCTGGTTTTCCCACAAGTGCCCGACACTGTCGAACTTGTACAGAGAATAGAGCGTCGCTCCCCCAGAAACAGAAATACTCACCTTGTCACCCGTCGGACATCGGTAACTTTGCAGGCTAATGTCGTTTTGAATTCGTTGAAAAATCGATGAAAGCAATTCAGATGATTCACCCGTGATCGCGACAACAAACTCTTCACCACCAAACCGTGCCACGATATCTTGCTGCCTAACGCTGTTCAGCATCAACTGAGCCACATGGCAAATCACCTCGTCCCCTGTTTTGTGGCCATGGCGGTCATTAACCACTTTAAAATCATCGATATCAAACACGCCAACACCAATAATCGGCTGTTCGTCCTGAGCCAGTAATCGAGCTTCAAAGCCGCGTCGATTCAGTAAACCAGTTAATGGGTCGCACATTGCTAGGTCATTCAAACGCTGGTGTTCTTGTCTTGTATAAAAACGCCATAGCCATAAAACCGAGAGCAAATACAAAACAAACAGTATCGAAAGCTGAATCTTCTCCATCTCCAATACATGCAGAAAGTGCTCGCTCTTCTCTTCTTCAATACTGAGATATAACTGGGTGTTAATGTCATCAACATACAAAGGCTTGGAATAGGTAAAGTCCATAACCCCGTACTTGTTTGCGCCTCGAGTACTGGTGACTTTATAACCATGAGTAGGGTTCGATACGAGGTTAGAAACATAGCCATCGACACCCAATACCCCTTTAAACTCACCATTAACGTAAATGCCTTTGGTTAACGTCACCACTTTTTTACCCGTCAGGTAATCATCATATTGGCCCGTATAGACAACTTGGTCTTGACCTTGCGCTAAGCCAAAACGAATCGTATTCACCCAGTACGGACGACTGTTCACCACAGAGTCAAAGGTATCGCCCTTAATCGTGCGAGCAAAATCAGAAGGCGAAGAGATAATAAACTTCTCTTTCGAGATAAAGTAAATCGCAGAGATGGTATCAATAGTATTGGCAAAATAAGCCATGGTTGGAGCGATGAATAAGCGCTTACCGGCTTCAGAGTTAAGCTCTGACTTCGGATCACACATTTCGCTAGGGCCTGAGAACATGAAGTCAAAACGAGGGGCTTGTTGCTCCTCACTGATGAAATAGCACGTCTCACCCTCTACCTTTTTTTCATGCGAGAACACATAAGTATCGCCATGCAGTGGGTAAAGTGCCGTGATGTTGTATTCAAGGGCATTAATAATCTTTGTGAGCTCAGCAAGAGAGCGCGTGACACCTTGGTTTTCGATTCCATACTGTTTATCTGATTCTTCCGCTGAATCAACGAGCAATAAGCCCAAAACGACTAAAAAACTTGCGGTAAGGCTTAAGAAAGCCTTTTTAAAATCGATGGTATGGTGTTTTATCAAAGCATATAAGTCGACGTTGTGATTTTAGCGCACATTGTACTTATAAGTAAAAATACTGCAATAGAAAGTATAAAACCAAGTGCTTATTAACTAATTTGAGGTATGTAAATCGGAAAAGGGATTGAAACAACAGTGCTTCAACAAAAGAACAGTGTCTAAACAAAAGAATAATGCCTAAACAAAAGAATTTAGGCATTGATAGGCTTGAGCACTAATAAATCACTTAACTCACCAATAGTGAATCTAGAGGCTCAACCGCGTTCTATTTCGTGAAATTCATATTCTATTTAGCGAAATTGACAATCGGGAAGCACGGGAAGAAACCGTTATCAGCACAGTTGATCAGACCAATCTGTACGCCTTCGATTTTATTGGTTTTGTTGAAGATACCAACCTGAACCGTCGACACTTCTGAAAGGTTCGCCGCACCAACATCAACCATAGTGTTGCCTTCAGAGTAGTTGACGAAGCTCACGTTCGCGCCTTTCACATCATTGGTGATGTTCACTGCACCCAAGTTCAAGCCTGTTGTTTTTCCTGGGTTCCAGTTGAATATACCCAAAGAAGCACCGGTCATTTCTTGGTTTACTTTATGCGCACCAAAAATACCCAGGTTCACACCCGTCGTGGTTTGTGTTTCTGACATACCCACAACCGCAAGATCGACACCTTTAACGTCGTTCACTTGTCCGTGAAGCAGAGCCAAACGTACACCACCAACCGCATCTGAATCCGGAGCATTGAAGCCATTGATCGTTGAAAACATAACAGGCGAAGAAGCAAATGCTGCTGGCGCCATTACCGCTGCAGACACAGCAAGTACTGAAAGTAATTTTTTCATTGGGGAGTCTCCACTGACTTATTGTTGACTTGATTAATCCATTTTCAATCAAGCATTTATTATCCTTTATTCAACAGCTATCCATGTTAGATCAATGTCATAACTGTACTGTTGAATATAAGACGCAAAATCATAAAGAGCAATGGTTAAGAGCAGATGCGGGATGCGAGTAACGAGATGCGAAAAACAAAAACGGAGACCGAGGTCTCCGTTCTAAAGCTTATGTATAGCTTTCTCTGTTACGAGAAAGGGGGATGATTACATCATGCCGCCCATACCACCCATACCGCCCATGCCGCCCATATCAGGCATTGCAGGGCCAGAATCTTGTGGCTTGTCAGTGATCATCGCTTCTGTTGTGATCATAAGACCAGCAACGGATGCTGCGAACTGAAGTGCAGAACGCGTTACCTTAGTTGGATCTAGGATACCCATAGCAATCATGTCGCCGTATTCGCCAGTCGCCGCGTTGTAACCGTAGTTACCTTCGCCAGCACGAACGTTGTTAGCAACAACAGATTCTTCATCACCAGCATTGGTTGTGATTTGACGGATAGGCGCTTCCATTGCACGTAGTGCAACGCGGATACCTACGTTTTGCTCTTCGTTGTCGCCTTCAAGGCCAGCAACTTTAGATGCAGCGCGGATAAGTGCAACACCACCACCAGCAACTACACCTTCTTCAACAGCAGCGCGAGTCGCGTGAAGTGCATCTTCTACGCGGTCTTTCTTCTCTTTCATCTCAACTTCAGTCGCAGCGCCAACTTTGATTACTGCAACACCGCCAGCTAGCTTAGCTACGCGCTCTTGAAGTTTTTCTTTATCGTAGTCAGACGTCGCATCTTCGATTTGTTGACGAATTTGAGAAACGCGACCTTTGATCATCTCTTCATTACCCGCACCATCGATGATGGTTGAGTTTTCTTTAGTGATCGTAATGCGCTTAGCTTGACCTAGGTCTTCTAGCGTTACTTTCTCAAGGTCTAGGCCGATCTCTTCAGAGATAACCGTGCCGCCCGTTAGGATAGCGATGTCTTGCAGCATAGATTTACGACGGTCGCCGAAACCAGGTGCTTTAACCGCAGCCACTTTAACGATGCCACGCATGTTGTTCACAACAAGAGTTGCTAGCGCTTCGCCTTCTACATCTTCAGCGATGATAAGAAGTGGACGAGATGCCTTAGCAACCGCTTCTAGAGTCGGAAGAAGTTCACGGATGTTCGACACTTTCTTGTCGATAAGAAGAATGAACGGGCTATCTAGGTCAACAGAACCGGCTTCTTGGTTGTTGATGAAGTAAGGAGACAGGTAACCGCGGTCGAACTGCATACCTTCAACTACGTCTAGCTCATCTTGTAGAGCCTGACCTTCTTCAACCGTGATTACGCCATCACGACCTACTTTTTCCATCGCTTCAGCAATGATGTTACCTACTGTCGAATCAGAGTTCGCAGAGATAGTACCTACTTGAGCAATAGCTTTCGTGTCTGAACAAGGAACAGAAAGGTTCTTCAGCTCTTCAACTGCCGCGATAACCGCTTTGTCGATGCCGCGCTTAAGATCCATTGGGTTCATGCCAGCAGCAACCGCTTTTAGGCCTTCAGCGATAATAGACTGAGCCAATACTGTTGCTGTCGTTGTTCCGTCGCCCGCCGCGTCATTCGCTTGCGAAGCCACTTCTTTAACCATTTGTGCGCCCATGTTTTGGAACTTGTCTTCAAGTTCGATTTCACGTGCAACTGAAACACCATCTTTAGTGATAGTCGGTGCGCCAAATGATTTGTCTAGAACAACGTTACGGCCTTTAGGACCTAGCGTTACTTTTACTGCGTCAGCCAGAACGTTTACACCTTCTAGCATTTTAATACGTGCGTCGTTACCAAATTTAACGTCTTTAGCAGCCATCTTAATTTCCTTTAAAATTCTTTATTAAATCAGTTCAATGTGTGGCGCGGATTACTCAACGATCGCCATGATGTCGTTTTCAGACATGATCAGAACTTCTTTGCCGTCGATCTTTTCAGTTTTAGTGCCGTAGCCTTCAGAAAAGATAACAGTATCGCCAACTTTAACGTCCAATGGTTGTACTGAACCGTTTTCTAAAATGCGGCCTTTGCCAACAGCTAGAATAATACCGCGCGTTGATTTTTCAGCGGCAGAACCAGTTAGAACGATGCCACCAGCAGATTTAGATTCAACTTCTTGGCGCTCAACGATAACTCGGTCGTGTAGAGGACGGATATTCATCGGTCAGATCTCCTGATAATTTCCATTTAATATGATAGTTGCCACAATTGGCATGGGTTAATCAGTATGTTGGGGCGATGCAGAAGATCCCAAGGGGTGAAAGAGAAAAATTGTGATCCAAAGAGCAGATAAGAGCAGATGCGAGTAAACGGGATGCGAGATACGAAAAGCAAAAACGCCCCTGCGAATAATCTTGTGTAAATGTCAGGGGGTTAAGCAAAAGAAGGCTGCTTTTCTTTTCTCCGCTTTTAGCTCTTCGATACTCGTTTACCCGCATCTCGTATCTGCTTTTAAGCTATTCCCTTCCCGCCCGCATCTGTTTATCCTACGCTTTTGGTTTCTATCGGCGTTTTACATGCAAGATAAGCACGGGCTATTAACTGCCCCAATTGAGAGTACATTGCGTACCATGACCATACCGACCATATTCGGTATGGTGGCGATCTTGATGTTTAACCTCGTCGATACTTTCTTTATCTCGTTGCTTGGTACTCAAGCCTTAGCTGCGGTGAGCTTTACCTTTCCAGTCACCTTTGGCATCAACTGCATCACCATGGGAATCGGTATCGGCCTTTCGACATGTATTGGGCGATTGCTTGGCCAAGGCAGCGCACAAAATGCAGCACGCTTTACCTGTCATGGCTTATTGCTGGCTCTGCTTCTTGTTGGTTGCGCTTCTACGCTAGGCATTACTTTCTTAGAGCCTATGTTCACCCTATTAGGGGCAGAGCAAGAGTTGCTGCCGCTGATATCGGAATACATGTCGGTGTGGTATCTCGCGATCCCATTGTTGGTCATTCCCATGGCAGGCAACAGCGCGATTCGAGCAACCGGTGATACAAAAACGCCCGCCAAGATCATGCTACTGGCTGGGCTTATCAATGGCGTTTTAGATCCGCTGCTCATCTTCGGTTATGGGCCTTTCCCTGAACTGGGGATTCAAGGCGCAGCCATTGCCAGTGGTTTCAGTTGGTTTGGTGCTTTATGTGGATCACTGTACGTATTGATGGTGCGAGAAAAACTGCTTGCTCCTCCTAAACTGAAAAACATCGTCAGTGACTGGCGACAAATCTTAAAAATAGGCACACCAGCCGCTCTGTCTAACGCTCTGAATCCACTTGCTGGCGCTATCATCATGATGATGTTGGCCAAGCAAGGTACTGAAGCGGTGGCGGCGTATGGCGCAGCGCAACGTATTGAGTCCATTCTGATCATTGTGTTGATGTCTCTGACTTCAGCTCTTACGCCTTTCATGGCGCAAAACTTTGGCGCAAACAACCCTCAACGCAGTTTTAAGGCACTGTTTCTAAGCATGCGTTTTGCCATATTATTCCAAGGGTTAGTCTTCTTAATGATGGTGCCACTGAGCATTCCTTTAGCCGCCCTTTTCTCTCAAGAAGAATCGGTGCGAGGCATATTGTGGCATTACCTGCTAGTTGTGCCCTTTAGCTATGGGTTCCAAGGCATTGTGATGATGTTGATCAGCGGCATGAACGCGATGCATCAACCACTTAAAGCCTTCCAGTGGAGCTTCATGCGCTTGTTTGTGTTTACCTTGCCCTTTGCGTGGATAGGCAGCCAAATCGATGGCGTCGAAGGGATGTTTGTTGGCTTAGCACTCGGCAATATCATGGGCGGTATATCCGGGTATTGTTTTGCGCTTCGTATAAGGGGGAAAGCAGATGCGGGATGCGAGTAAACGAGATGCGAAAAGATATAAGAGCAGATTCGAGATACGAGTAAACGGGATACGAAAAGATATAAGAGCAGATACGAGATTCGAGTAACCGAGATGCGAAAAGATATAAGAGCAGATGCGAGATTCGGGTAACCGAGATGCGAAAAGATATAAGAGCAGATGCGAGATTCGAGTAATCGGGATGCGAAAAGATATAAGAGCAGATACGAGATTCGAAGAGCTTGAGAACAGAAAAAGACTAGAAGAAGGAAGATGACATGGAAGACACCACTTACAAAATGTTCTATGACGCACCGATTGGCAAGATGATCATTGTTAGTAATGGTGTGTCGCTTATTGAAATTGACCATATCAATACCGAACCAGAGCTTACAGAAAACCCCGACGAGTTATGCCTTAGAGTATCTCGCCAACTAGACGAATACTTTGCAGGCCAACGCACCCGTTTTGACTTACCTTTAGAACCTAAAGGCACCGATTTTCAACGCAAGGCATGGGTCGCGTTGACCAGTATCCCTTATGGGGAAACCATCAGCTATGGCGAGCAAGCGAAAAGAATGGATAACCCGAAAGCAGTAAGAGCAGTAGGTGGTGCGAACGGTAAGAACCCATTTAGCATTGTTGTCCCCTGCCATCGAGTGATTGGGGCGAACGGTACATTAACGGGCTACACTGGAGGCATGAACCGCAAAGAATGGTTACTGGATTTTGAGCTAAAAATGGCAAACAACGAATAATGGCAAACAAACAGGTAGCCGAATAAACCAAGATAGCTATTTAAGTGCTCTTTAAATCTTCGCGACAGCCCTTTAAATCTTCGCGACAGCCCTTTAAATCTTCGCGACAGCCCTTTAAATCTTCGCAACAGCCATAGCGAAACGTTGTTTTTTCGTCAGCCATAACCCACCAACGATAAGAACAAAAAACAAAATATGCAGCCATAACTTAGGCCCAACATCGGTGTTCAGTGCAGATAACGAACTGATAGGCGGAAATTGTTTTGTCGTCACCAGTTTCACCACCCATTCATTGGCTGGCGTTGCAATAAGCGTGGTTATCCAACCCAATACGGCGATTTGGATGAGGTTGACGGAAAGCGATGAATTGAAGATAAAAATAAGGTTCGAAAGAAAGGCATAACACAATGAAACGCCAACATGCACAACCCACGACAACACCAGTGCACTCGTTGGATCGTAGCCACCTAACGTCACGTACGCAGCAGCGTGTCGAGATGTCAGGGTCGACATACCAAACAAAGGCTGAATCAGGATAAAGGCGATACTAGCCATCAAGCCGACAACAAATGTCATAATAAGCGTCTTTTTATTCATACTTTTGACTTCCATGAGAAATAGAACAGCTTGAATAGAAAAACACACCAAGGTTTATCTTCATCAAACCAATCATATTAAATTAAAATTGAACGATCGCTCAAGATTTAGCAAGTTAGCACTAACAAAATTGATGTGCAAGGTTTTGTTCATTTGCTAAACAATGGGGGATGAATAGATTTCGCTTCGATGCTTATGTTTATAAGAAGGCTCATGTTTATAAGCAGACTCAAGACTCATGCTTATGATCATAATCAGACTCATCAAGATCGGGGTCGGCCATATCAGCCATATCAGCCATAAAATAAAAGCAGGAAAAAGCTTGAGAACAAGGCTGCTTTTTTTTCGACAGGAAGTTTCGATAAGTATTTATTCTACAAGTGAAAATTCTAACGAAGTTATCGAAGTTTTTAACAAGTTAGGGTGACCTGCTATTTACTACGATTGGTATAATATTGAGTCCAAAAAAATCACAAAAAAAAACGGCTACACTCGCGTGCAGCCGTTCTAGTATTCGATAAAAGTTAAAACTATTTGTCTAAAACAGTCATTACTTAACGATCACTTCACCTGACATTTCTGCCGGAATTGCAATACCAGACAGAGAAAGCATCGTTGGTGCAAGGTCAGACAGCTTACCGCCTTCTTTGAACTCAACGTCTTTGCTACCTACATAGATAAGTGGAACAGGTAGGTTAGTGTGCGCCGTGTGGATGCCGCCCGTTTCTGGGTTTACCATCATTTCCGCGTTACCGTGGTCAGCAGTGATAAGCAGTTGGCCATCGGCTTCTTTGATTGCTTCAACTACTTTACCCAGACATTCGTCTAGCGACTCTACCGCTTTAACCGCTGCATCGTAAACGCCAGTGTGGCCAACCATGTCACAGTTAGGGAAGTTACAAACGATAGCGTCGTATTTGCCGCCTTTGATTGCTGCAACAAGCTTTTCAGTCAGCTCTGGCGCGCTCATTTCTGGCTGTAGGTCGTAAGTTGCTACTTTTGGAGAAGCAACAAGCTGACGCTCTTCGCCTTCAAACTCGTCTTCTTTACCGCCGTTGAAGAAGAACGTCACGTGCGCGTATTTCTCTGTTTCAGAGATACGTAGCTGCGTTTTGCCTTCTTTCGATAGCCATTCACCGTAGGTGTTCTCTAGAGAAGCCGGTGGGAATGCACAAAGCAGTGGAATGTCTGCTGCGTATTGAGTCAGCATCACGAAGTCGATTGCTGGGAATACGCTGCGCTCAAAACCGTCGAAGTTAGGTACGAATGCACGAGTAATTTCACGCGCACGGTCGGCGCGGTAGTTCATGAAGATAACCGCATCGCCATCAACGATAGCGGCAGATTCTTCACCTTCCGCTTTGATTTCTGTCGCTTTAACGAACTCATCGTTTTCGTCACGAGCGTAAGCCGCTTCTAGGCCAGCAACAGCTGTATCAAACGTGAATTCACCTTTCGCTTGAGTAAGCAGGTCGTAAGATTCTTGAACGCGATCCCAGTTGTTATCACGGTCCATTGCGTAGTAACGACCAATAAGCGAAGCCACACGGCCTTTGCCCAGTTTAGCGAACAACTCTTGGAAACGAGCTAATGTGTTTTCTGCGCTACGTGGCGGTGTATCACGACCGTCTAAGAATGCGTGTAGGTAGATTTTCTCTGCGCCACGCTCTGCTGCCATTTCAACCGCTGCGTAGATGTGATCTTCATGAGAGTGAACGCCACCTGGAGACATAAGGCCCATGATGTGCACAGCTTTGTCTGCTTTAACCGCTTTATCAACAGCGTTAACCAGCGCTTCAGTTTGAGCGAACTCGCCGTCTGCGATTGATTTAGTAATACGCGTTAAATCTTGGTATACCACGCGACCCGCACCAATGTTGGTGTGACCCACTTCAGAGTTACCCATTTGGCCGTCTGGTAGGCCTACATCTAAGCCAGAAGCCGAGATTAGCGTGTTAGGTTGGTTAGCAATAAGACCGTCTAATACTGGAGTATTAGCGTTTGCGATAGCGTTGTCTTGGTTGTCTTCACGGTAACCGTAACCGTCAAGGATCACTAGAGCCATTGGCTTCTTAGCTGACATAGGACTGACCTCGTTCAATTCAAAATAAATCGGTATAAAAACAAATTAGCGTAATTTTACTACAGTTTACAGTCAAAACTGTAGCGGAAGATCAAGAAAGGGCGCAGGTAGGATGATCGAATATGAAAAAGAACGTCATTTTGTGTTTAGCTGACTGTTCTAATCACTTAGAAGATTAAGTACTCGCTACGCATTCGACACAATCAAAAAGAGCCCCGTAATCACATTACGAGGCTCTTTATTAGCTATTTACTACTAACTACTAACTTTCACCGTTATCATCGGCTTTCGCTATACACTGGCTGCATTTGGTGCTTCTTGCATTTGGCTCGCATTCCAAACCAAATCACCAATCCCATCCGTTGGCGAAAATCCGGTCGGCGCATCAAGAAGTAGCTGACGAATAGCTTCATGTTCTAGGTTATGACAAGCAAAGTCTAAGGATTCAAGTAGCGTGTCATACTCATCAATCGGCAAGAACACTTCTTGTGCGGTCATGATTCGTTCGTGAGCGGTACGTGCGACATTATCGCCAATCAACAACTCTTCATACAACTTTTCACCAGGACGTAAACCTGAGAATTGAATCTCGATATCACCATGCTGATTCTCTTCGTTCTTAACAGACAGGCCTGAAAGTCTAATCAGGTTTTCTGCGAGATCGGTGATTTTTACTGATTCGCCCATATCCAGCACAAACACATCACCACCCTTACCCATTGCGCCCGCTTGAATCACCAATTGCGCTGCTTCAGGAATAGTCATAAAGAAACGGGTAATATCAGGGTGAGTCACCGTGAGTGGGCCACCGGCTTTAATCTGTTTCTTAAACAGTGGAATCACTGAACCAGAAGAGCCTAAAACATTGCCAAAGCGAACCATACAAAAACGAGTTCCGTTCTCTTTCTGGTTTTCTTGCTGAGCTAAAGCTTGTAAACCTAACTCCGCCATACGCTTCGTCGTGCCCATCACGTTGGTTGGGCGCACTGCTTTATCTGTTGAGATAAGAACAAAAGACTCAACACCCGCCTCAATCGCCGCTTTGGCCGTATAGTAAGTGCCGTATACGTTGTTACGCACGCCTTCAATGACATTGTACTCGACAAGAGGAACGTGTTTATAAGCTGCAGCATGATAAACCGTCTGCACGCCAAAGGACTGCATTGAAGTTAGCAAGCGATGCGAACGCTGAACCGAACCGAGTAACGGCACAATTTCAACATCATATCCTTTGGTTTCTTTCACGAGCGAAAGCTCACGATCAATTTGGTACAAGCCAAACTCAGAAACTTCAAAAAGCACCAACGTTTTAGGTTGTTGTTTCAGGATTTGACGACACAACTCTGAACCAATAGAACCACCAGCACCGGTCACCATCACCACTTTATCTTTGATGTTAGCTTCCATTAACACTTGCTGAGGCGCAACCGCATCGCGACCTAACAAATCTTCAATAGGTACATCGGTCAGCTCATCAATTTTCGCTTTGCCAGACACAATATCCGCCATGTCTGGTACCGTTTGAATCTCAACAGGCAGTGGCGCTAACAAGTCCAGAACTTGCTTACGGCGTGCACGAGAAGCACTTGGTATCGCGAGTAAGATTTTAGAAATATCATATTTATCGATCAAAGCGTGGGTCTTATCTAAACCAACAACCGGTAATCCTAAGATCATCGTATTAGTGAGAGTGCTATCGTCGTCAATAAACGCACGAATATGGTAGTCCCCAGAGGCGCGAAGCGCTACCGCTAGCTGACGACCACCAGAGCCTGCACCATAAATCAACACTTCTTGACGTGAACCTTTCGAGGGAGACGTAGTGGCAACAAGGTTACGGACAACAAGACGAGAGCCCCCACACAATAGCGCCAAGTAAGCACCATAGATGATAGGTACCGTGCGAGGGATCGGCTCTTGCAGGTAATATGCAAATACAGCCAAAGAGATGGCCGACAAGATAGCACCGGCCGTCACCACAAACAGAGCCTGGAAAGTGAGGTAACGGAGAACGGCGCGATAAAGTCCTATTTTGGTAAAAGTAATGATCGTTGTTATTACTGTTAAGCCTGCCAATAATAAATTGTCACCATCACTCAAAAATTGAAAATCGCCTAGCCTTGTCCACAACGCAATATGCAGAGCAAAGAGAATAAGCAAAGTATCAATCGTGACACTGACGATCCGCTTTTTTAAGCGAGAGAGTTGCCATATAAAATTTAGACGTTGCATAAAATAATTCTTAATTATTAATAGTTATTTATAAAGCCATTGAACAGCCTGAGTTTAGGTCACAATTTAAAATCGATATCGTACCACTAAGCAAAACATCAACAACAATTACCCGTAGAGGTGATGATGATAAACCGTGTTCATTTTCTTTAAGTCTGGGGTCAATCGTTCACCACAGTATGGAAAGCATTGTATTTCGACTTGAGTTTGCCACATAATATCACTAAATCAATCCAGATTATGATTGTACTCATGAAGCTCTTCTTCATCCGCCTCATGAGTGAGACAAAACAGCCATACCTCCTCCTCACGTTCACCCAACTCATCAGAACAAAAAATACTGGCACCACTTTTAGCACATATTCACAATGATGGATCTTATACGACATAAGGCTTATTCACTAAACGATTTTAACCCTGCTGCGAGAGCACTATCTGCGTGAATAACACTCTTCTCGCTAACCAGACCTACTGGTTAATCTAATCCCAATATTAGGCTCAAAGTCACGTGGGGAGCCGCTACTAAAATGTAGATATTCACTGGTAAATCCGTAATTTCTGCTCGACAGAATAAAAGGATCTCTGATTTTGAGACGATGGATCACGATCTCTGTATGTAAAAAGGTGATTTTTAAATAATTTATAGAAAAACTGTCTCACTCAATTTTCATAATCAAATTTAAGACTTATAAATCAACAATATAGAGCGATGGTTATGGTACTCCCAATAGTGCCCAGAACCGGGCCTATTGGGATGTTTACGCGGAGTCTCAAAAAGAGGATCTTGGACGATCGACTATCTCAGGGCTGAGACAGAAAGCACAATAAGATTATGATTAGCAGAGTAAAATCACGACAGAAAAAGATCAGCCCCAATAGGCTGCACTAATGGTGTCGATTAATCAGAACCAAACAAATCACGCGTATAAACTTTGTCTGCGACATCTTTAATTTCATCTACCATTCGATTCGATACGATCACATCACAACTCTCTTTGAACTCTTTAAGGTCGCGTATAACTTGTGAATGGAAAAACTCATCGTCTTTCAAAACAGGCTCATACACCACCACTTCAACACCTTTCGCTTTAATACGCTTCATCACACCTTGAATACTCGATGCTCGGAAGTTATCCGACCCAGACTTCATGATAAGACGATAGATACCAACGCGTTTTGGCCTTTTACTTAAAATCGAATCCGCAACAAAATCTTTACGGGTGGTGTTTGCATCAACAATCGCGCCGATAATATTATTCGGAACATCAGCATAATTAGCTCGTAATTGTTTGGTATCTTTTGGTAGACAGTAACCACCATAACCAAAAGAAGGGTTGTTATAATGAGAGCCAATACGCGGGTCTAAGCTCACTCCTTCAATGATTTGGCGAGAGTCTAAGCCGTGGGATTCAGCATAAGTATCTAGCTCATTAAAGTAAGATACTCGCAGCGCCAAATAAGTATTAGAAAACAGCTTTACTGCTTCAGCTTCTGTAGAATCCGTAAGCAATACTTCAATATTTTGTTTCTTCGCTCCTTCAACCAATAAATCGGCAAATGTTTGAGCTCGCTCACTGTGCTCACCCACAATAATACGAGAAGGATATAAGTTATCGTATAGCGCCTTACCTTCACGTAGAAACTCAGGAGAGAAAATAAGGTTATCGACCCCTAACTCCTTTTTAATGCGAACCGTGTAGCCAACGGGTACTGTGGACTTAATTACCATGACTGCATTGGGATTGATAGCCATGACGTCTTTAATAACCGCTTCAACTGAAGATGTATTGAAATAATCCGTTTCAACATCGTAATCCGTAGGTGTAGCGATGATGACAAATTCCGCATTAGCGTATGCAAAATTTTTATCTAGTGTCGCGATGAAATTTAAAGATTTATTTACCAAAAAATCTTCTATTTCTGAATCGGCAATAGGAGATACTTTATCGTTGAGCAGGCGTACTTTCTTTTCAATAATATCGACTGCGATAACTTCATGGTGTTGAGCCAACAACATCGCATTTGATAAGCCTACATAGCCTGTTCCGGCAATTGCAATTTTCATAAATAAGCCAAACGTTGAAATAAAATTGATATAGATTTCCTATATCTTACATCGAATAAATTTAAAAATGACCTTTATTAACCAAATTAAAGACTAAATTATCCACTTGATTTTTAAGTTGATACTTGTTGTCTAGTAATTCTGAATTATCTTTTAGTCTCGCTTTATCTAGAACTTGATGGAGTATATCAAGCTCGTTCTTTAAAGTAGTAGCATCCATATTACCCTCTTTAAAAGCCCTAGATAAAATAACTCGTGTTGAGCCTAATCGAACATGTTCATTTAAAATCTTCTCTGCACTTAAATTACCAGAACCTATTCGCGAAACCCCACCTATACCAAACTCAATGCCTTTTGCTTTAAATTTATCAGTGAGATATTCAAGTAAGGAGCCAGCCATCAACTCAAACATAAAAGTTAAACCAAGCGAAAGATGCAAATCATTAAGGCCCACATGAATTTCATCTATACCATCGACTTCTAATATGTCATCGATTCTAGCTAGAGCTTCTGAAGTCTCAAGTAACAATGATATTTTTGCAGCGCCATTAACCAAACGAATAAAAGTTTCTACTTCTTCTTTCGTTTTAAACATCGGGAGCATAATAATATCAGCTCCAGCATCAATGACAGCCGAAATTTCTTCATTGCTATGATCATGTATTGGGTTGATGCGAACCAACAGGTCCGCATTCTCAATCACCTTACGAGCTTCGATCACATCATCAATAGTATGATCGCTAATAACAGTATCTAACCCGCCTTGCCTGTCAATTTTTCCATTGATCTCCAAATCCAGAAAGATACGGTCTATGCCAACTTCGTCGTACATTTTAATTTTGTCGACATCATTGTCCAGTATCATTTTTATCATTATAAGCCTCAATATACAGGTGTTAGCCAAGCACTATTTTTGTCTTTTTTGCCCGTGATAATATCAAAATATGCTTTCTCGATACGTTTAGTGATATCACCTTCATCGCCATTTCCGACATTAAGTCGGTCAACGCTCAAGACGGGAAGGATCTCTACCGCTGAACCGCACATGAATACTTCATCAGCAATATATAATTCGGTTCTATCAATCTCTCGCTCAACAATAGATAAGCCAAGTTCGTCCCTTGCAATCTGAATAAGAGTCGTTCTGGTGATGCTCTCCAAAATAGATGAAGTCACTGGAGGCGTAATTAGCTCACCATCACGAACCATAAACATACAAGAACCTGGGCCTTCAGAGACCTTCCCGTCAGCAGTTAAAAATAAAGTAGAGTCATAACCATTTCGAACCGCTTCCATTTGCCCCAGTCGACTATTCATGTAATTAGCGCCCAGTTTTATTTTAGGAGGAAGGCATTTATCACTAATTCTTTCCCAAGAGCTTACACATACATGAATGCCTTTTGACTCACCTTCAAGCTGACGCCCTTTGGCTATCGGCGCAATAAACATCCCTGTTGGCCCTGTTGAAGCCCAATTTCCAAAACCATCCACAAATATCGTCTGTCTAACGGCAATGTCTTCTTTGTATTCGTTCGCTCTAACAATTTCAAGAACACTGTCTTGCAAGTATTGGAGGGTATAATCGCAATCAAATCGCATCATCTTAACTGACTTAAGCAAACGCTCTGCATGTTCTTGCAGTCTGAAGATATAAAGCTGACTCTGCTCTTCATTCCAGTACCCGCGAAGTCCTTCGAATACATTAAGACCAAACTGGCTCGTTGGAGATAGAACATGAATTTTAGCATCTTCTAAAGGTACGATCTCACCGGATAACCAAATCATTCTTTTTTGTTCGTTCATTTATATTAATTCTCAAATGTTGTAAAAATATCTTCAACCGTTTCCTTTCTCTTCACAATCTCAAATGATTGCTCAGCTATTTCAAGCACTGGAAAGTTTGGTAAAATGAACGGCGGTTTAAATACAATTGAATATGAGCCGACATTACTCAAAACAACGTAATCATCCTTGGAAAGAGGGCCGTTATACCCTTTATAAAGATAATCACTTTCAATACACGTGAATCCTGAGATATCTATATCACTGTAGCACTCACCTTGTTCTTTAGAGAAAACTTCTATCGGCATATTTACTGATGAAGATAATAGTCCAATATTAAATTTACTACCAGAACTCATCGCAATAAACTTCCCTCTAATAGATTTTATATCTATTATTTTAGAGACAAATTTCACAGTATCGCCGACAATAGCACTACCAGGTTCCAATATTAATATTGGCTGTTCACTTTCAGGCAAACAACCATAGCGTTTTGCAAATTGAGAAGCTATATTTTCAGCATATTCATCATATACATGATAACTAGAGAACTGGTCTTTAAGTACATCTGGCATTTTACCAAAATATCCACCGCCAACATCAATATACTTAGGCGGAGTCTTAAACAATTTATCAGATAATGCGATAATTTTTTCAGCTCGTACCTTATATGACGGTGCATTTCGGTCAGGAAAATGACAGTGTATACCGACAACTTCAAGGTTGGCAATTTCATTTATAAGCTTAAATTGCTCAAAAAAGGTGCTATCTTCAACATCAATACCAAATCTTGATACGACGTCATTGCCTATATCGAAGTTACACCTTATACCGACTTTAAGCTGCTTATCTGGGTTATCTTGAGCAAGTTCTTTTACTAGTTCAATTTCAGTGTAGGAGTCCAAGTTTACTATACTCCCCCCGAAAATTGCTTCCTTCAAAAAATTTAAAGGCTTGTAAGGACCATTTACAACTATATTTTCCGCTTTTACAGATAGCTTAAGAGCAAGTGCGTATTCCATATCAGAAACCACTTCTGCATAGCCACCTTTGAGATCTACGATCTTACACAGTTTGGGGGTATAATTTGTTTTATAAGAATAACCGATATTCGTTTTGGAATAATACCTCTTAAATGCAAGTAAAAAATCATCGTAGTTATCTTCAAACTTTGACGAATCAAGAAGGTAAAAACTATCACCATGCAGTGAATTTAGTTCATTTAATAATTCATAATTCATTTTGGCCTACTTTTTATTTATTCTTTTTTTATCAGCTTCGACATTATCGGACAATTCATGGCTACCTTCATTTTTTAAGACTTTGACAATAGTCAAAAGTATAATTTTAATATCAAAAAGGAGGCCATAAGAGCTATACTTTTCAATGTACTCTAGGTTAAATTTTGTTTTCTCGTCCCAGTTGAGTTCATTTCTACCACTCACTTGCGCTAAACCAGTAACACCAGGCTTAACAGAGAAGCTTTTCTTAAGATCAGCATCCCAACCTTCATAATTACCCAATTCATAAGTAACAGGTGGTCGAGGTCCAACAAAACTCATGTCACCTCTTAATATATTTATAAACTGAGGAATTTCATCTAAACTTGAGTTTCTAAGGAAGTTTCCTGTTTTCGTCACCCGAGGGTCATTAGCGGTATTAAATATCCCTCCTTCCATATTCTCAGCATTTACTATCATAGTCCTGAATTTAATGATGCTAAATACTTTACCATTAATACCAATTCTTTTTTGAAAAAAGAATATTGGACCTGAAGAGTCAATTTTTATAGCTATCGCGATAACTAATAAAATGGGAAAAACTAAGGTTAATCCGATAAGTGAGAAAAATATATCAAAAAATCTTTTCATAATATTAAGTTCTATTCTTGTATTCTTGTATTGTATTAGATAAGTAGTTTACCATTTCTTCGTAGACTGTATCCGCAGAATAGTTTTCAACAAACGACCTTCTTGCTTGTTTCCCAAGCTTCTCTAGCTTAGCTGGGTTTGCCACCAAATCTTCTAGTTTTGATTGAAAATCCCTAAAGTCACTCGCTTTGTAGGTAAAACCAACTTCATGATGCTCCAATAGATCTTTTGTTTCTGTTTCCAAAGAAGACAATATTGGAAGGCCTGCAGCAAGATACTCAAAGACTTTGTTAGGCAAGCCTTGAGGTGCACCTTTTCTGTACGCCATTAAACCAATTGAAGCGATCGTAGATAGATAAGCGATACCTTTTCTATCAACCCACCCTGTAAATATGACATTATCAAGGTCTGATGCCATTTTTTTCCAGATATCTCCCTGCTCACCTTCACCAGTAAACACGAACTGAACATGAGGATTATCGATTGCACGAGCAGCTTCTATGATAGGAGATAAATCATAAGTTCTTCCAAAAGTCCCTACAAACCAGACAATTACCTTTTCAGAATCAACCCCTAGCTTTTCAAAATGCTCGATTACTTCAGGTAAGCCATCTGATCCGTCATCAGATATCCTGTAGGCTAAGGGAAAAACAGAGTCCCTGCTATCAATGGTTCTCTTGGAGAAGCTTTCCGTCCACGTTAAATACTTCTTCGAAACAGCGGTAATAGCAGTACAATTTTCAAAAATGTAATTAGTTTTTTTGTAATAATTTTTAAGGGCGAGTTTACCAAAAGGGCGAGCAAAACTTGGGATAGCATCCAAGAATATATCAGGCCACAAGTCCCTTACATCAACCACAACAGGAACAGACATTTCCTTACCATATTTGGTTGCCTCATAGGCTAACTCTATGGTTGGGTAACAACAAAGAATTAGATCTGGTTTACTTTCATTTTTCGCCAACTCGATAAACTGCTGCGCAACTTCCCCATGGTTGATAATTCTAGATAGGGATACGTTCTTTTTATAAGGTTTATTAGAATGAAGGAACTTCATTGATAGATTGGCTTGGACATCAATATGCTTATTATTATCAAAAAAATAAGATTTAGATTGATGATCAAATGTCGTTGTCCACCATGTAACTGAATGCCCAAGATTTGATAACACCTCTGATAAAATTCCTATCCTATGTGGCCGGTCCTCGAAAAGAGAGAGTGGTTCACCGGACATAATTAGCCATACATTCAAACTGAACTCCTTAAAGCATATATCAAACTATTATCAACTAATTTTTTTTAAACACTTAACTGGTGAACCTGCATATATACCGTCACTTTCAACAAATTTATTAGTGACGCTATTAGCACCAATGACAACACTCTTTGAAATATAACTTCCGGCGAGCACGGTAGAGTTCGCACCTATCCAACTACCAAAACCAATAAATATAGGCTTGTCGATAGAAGTGCCAAATCGATATGAACCATTTAAGATAGAGTGATTACTTGATACAACTACGACATTAAATCCAATTAAAACTTCCGATTCGATAGTTATGGTATCAGAGCAGTTTATTACTACATTTGGTGCAAGATAGACATCATCTCCTACAGTTAAATTCTCCAATGTTCTCAAAATAACATTGGAAGAAACTTGAAAATTTCTTCCACAACTTTTCATACGATAACCATATAGCTTCCCTCTTAGTCTCATTATAACTGGTTGGTCTGGCAACCAATAAGTCACCGTACGTATAAACCATGTATATAAAAGGTTAAACTTATGCACAAAAACGTCCTTAACGTTAGATTCTCTTAAAGTTAATAAAAAAATTCTCAATAGTTAGATTTCTTGAGTATTCTAAAGCCTTTCTTGCGTCTGAGTATCTATTACTATCATGCTTACTATAAAAAATCATTGCGTCTAGAATAGCATTAACGTCATTTGGCTTAATGCATAATCCATTTCCTTTTAGCAATTCTCTTGTGTTCCCTACATCAGTTGCAATAACAGCGACTCCTCTAGACATAGCTTCAATAACAACTCGCGGACTCCCTTCGGATAATGAAGGAAAAACAAAGAGGTGAGAAGCGCTATAGATATTTAACAAGTGATCTCTATCAGAAATGTACCCTAAGAACTTGATCTTTTCGCCCATTCCCTTTGATGTAACCGTAGAACGAAGTAAGTTTTCCATGGGTCCAGATCCAACGATGTTAAAAATAAAATCTACTCCGGTATCATGAAGTAAAACAAGAGCATCGATCAAATTATCAACACCTTTTGCTTCCCTGAGGTAACCCACATACAACATATTTATCGGCTCCGAAGAATCACGCTTGTTAATAGACATTTCCGAAACGAAATCTTCACACTTTAACGTAGATTCGTTAAGTACCACTGTATTTTTAGGTAAATAATTCGACAAGTTCCGCTTCAACAACTCACCATTGCAACTAACATGATTCTTTTTTGCTATATACGTTGTAAACATCAACTCTGGCATGTACATACAATATTTAATACACCTTGATATTAAAGTAGAATGCTTCCTATTCAATATTGCTTCTAAAGGATTAGACATGAAATGGTATATTAATTTTGATTTCTTTTTGTTGTAGAAATGAAACAACCATGAAAACGGTTCAGGTGATCGTAAATAGTATCTAGATCCGGGGTATTTATATGAGACATCCCTTATGACTCTATTAAATCCACCAATTTTTCTAATGGCTGAAAGGTACGAACTAAAAACGGGCAAAGTAAATACCTCGACGTCTGAAGAAATAGCCACTTTATCCTCAGTATCGCCAACTGTAGCATTTGAAACTAGAACGACCTTGTCGAAATGCTTTTTAGCTTCAGTAATGTAAAGATTATGCAGAGGGTCAATTAAGTAACCACTAGGAGTATCGATAACCCCCCAAGAACAATAAAAAATCAAAGTGTTATTATTTGGACTCTTCATCTATTTTTACCTACCAGTATTTTGATGAAAATTTAAGTCTTACTAAATGTTACCGTACTAATTTCCTAACAAGTTTTGCAATACCTACAACAAGCTTCGCTGGAAAAAAGGTTAACGGTAGGAAAAAAATTAAGGGTATAGAATAACCATTCATTATAATTTTTCGTGCATTAGTTAAATTACCTCTTTTCAAGTTCGACTTTACATACCTCAACCTCTGATTATCAATATATTTTTTAACATTTTTAGTTTCTACAATCAAGTTTGTATGTATATTATCAATGACTTTTTTATCAAAAATTGTCGAATAATCAAGTTTTTGAATATTCGATGTAGCGCTATCTGTATCGCATTGAACATAATAAACCAATGCATTATCAATAAAAACTGTGTCATATCGAAGTGACAACTTAAACCAGACATCTGTATCTTCAGCATGAGTTTGATTTTCATCAAAAAAAAACAAGTTTGAAGAAAAAACATCTTTCGAAATACATACTGATGACGTGTAGAAATGAGTTTGGTCTACACAATAATTAACGATTCTACAATTAATAGTATCAAAATCAAAATCTAATACTGATTCCTTTTTTGCTTCGTTAGTATATCTTTCTTTATAATTAGATGTAAAATATCGTTCATTGGGGTTTTGCAATATAACTCTATTTAGTGTTGCTAAGTAATCTTTATGCCAGATATCATCAGCATCTAAGAATGCAATGAACTCCCCACGAGCTAAGGCAATACCTTTATTTCTTGCGTTAGAAACACCAAAGTTTCGTCCGGAAACCAAATACCAGGAGACATCTTTTCCTATCATTGCTTGATTTATTACGTCAACAGAACTGTCGACAGAACCATCGTCAACAAAAATAATCTCGAAGTCTGAAAATGTTTGTTGTAAAACTGATTCGATACTATTTATTATATATTCTTGCTTGTTATAAACAGGAATTACTATAGAAAACTTAACTAAACACATAAGGATTTTCTTTTGATGAAGTTAACTTATTTTCGAGTGATACATCGACAATAGATTCGGATTTATCAGGTACAGTAATATTATAATTCGTATTCAAATAGTCGGATATTTTGTTTGAATATATAAAAACAGAAAAATTCACATTATAAACCATTGATAATATCACTGAATGAAACCTTGTACAAATAACATAGTCTAAATAAGAAAACTCCAGTAAGAAACGATCTACATCATCATATGGAATAATTTTCACAAACACCCCATTACTATGAAAAATGTTGTACAGCTTTTGACAAAGTTTTAGGTCTTGTGTGTTTTTAAAAGAAAACAAATAGACTTGGCTATAGCCTGAGTTGACTTTTTCCCAAATTGATTCTATCAAGTTATTTTCGTATTTATTCTGTTCCCAAGGTCCAGAACCTAATACACTTACTCCAAGCCTTCCACTTACAACCTCAGATTGAACTACAGGGAGATATTCGACGATATCTTTACTTATCAGAACATCGCTATGATTTAATTTACTAACAAATTCGTATGAAGTGAGGTCTCTTACAATTATTCTTTTACATAGCTTAAATATTAACTTAGAAAAAAATTTAGTTCTCTTATCTAAAATCGGACCAATATTTGAAGAAAAAACATAAATGTTTTTCTTCAAAACTCGACCAAGCGCAAGAAATAAAAACAACTTCATATAATAGATCCAAGAGGTAGGCTTGGAATCCATGAATAATGAACCACCGATAAACACTATTTCTTGGCAACGAAATAGTTCGCGGATAATATTCACATTTGACAATTCAACATTATCTATTTTTTCAAAAGAAAGAAGCTTAGAATCTTTCCAGTTAGTAACCCTGAAGTTCTTATTAGGATTTGACTTCGCCAATATACTTAGCATTAAGTCATCGCCTAAGTTATCTTGAAAATAGCCAATAGTGAAACAATTCATTTGTACTCCAAAGTTATAAATTTACTGAAAATACGATAACCAAATTAAACTTATTAATTGTTATTAATTGGTTCTTTGTTTTTTTGTGCCAATAGCGCTCCCAAGCAAAAATATATCACTTCAAAATATGGTGGTAATAGAATCAATCCGGTAATAAACAGCGGTCCAAGAAAAAGAAATAGCATTCGTTCAGATAAAATCAAAATCACCCAAAACATAAAATATGTTGCAGTACCAATTAATCCTGACATTCCTAGTAACAAAGGGATTAAGGCGTGGGCATATGCCCCCTCTTCGTATGAAAACCTGATTTTACCTAAACCTTCTCCCAGACCAAAGAACATTTCACTTATGGTATCAGAACCAAATTCAGAAAATGTATGCTGGAATATTAATATTCTTGTACTTCCACTACTATCCGATAAAACAAACTCATATAGTTTAGGTATTAATAATAATATTGCAGCAACCATTATTAGAAAGTGTATGTACTTAACTAGTTTCGACTTTGTATGACATGAAAATATAAAAAACAAAAAGAAGAAAAAAGATATAATTGCAGATCTTGATAGTGATAACATTAAGAATAAACATAGGATAGTTACACCCAAGACAAAAAAGCGACGCCTTTTCAATTCGTTATTAAGTATGTATAGAATTAATAGCATTATTATACATAATATATATATACCATAGCCATTAGAGTCAGAATAATATGCACTTTGGCTTTTTAGAGAGTGTAAATTTGAGTTTAGAAGGTAAACTAAGTCTGACAACCCTTGCAATCTTGAAGTTAGTTCCAGAATTGAAAATAACAAAGCGAGGACGAGAATCCAAGTGAATATTTTTTCACGCCTTTCTATAGTCAAAGATCGAAATAAAAAATAGGTTACAAAAAAGGTTAAATATGCAAGAAGAGACCTTGAAAAACCAATAAATTCAACACTGTTAAATAAGTATATTGAAATATTCGCGAATGCAAACAATATCAATAAAAATTCATTCTTCGTGATTTTTTTGTTTATATCACGAATAAGAATCAACAAAGAAAATGAAGCCAATACACAAACAATTACAAAGCCTATCCGACTGCCAAATGGCTGACCAACTTGAAATGTAATTCCTAACACTAATGGAAAAATTGCAAAATTAAATTTATTAAGTAACACTAACTTGCACCAACCCTAAATAAGGCATATAACACACCGAATTTAAAATAAACTATAATATAAGCTATTAATAATACCCATTAATAGCCACAATACTAGGTAATAAACAACGGCCGACTTAGCTTATTGATCAAACAATACGCAAGAATATATTTATGAAACTCATCTTACGATGCTAATTAAATATCTTATCATTCTTTTTAAAAAAAGAATTTTAAAATCCAGCCAATATCGGCGCTCAGTGATTCGGTTTAACGCCTTATTCCGAAGGCAGAATTCAATGAAACTATTCTTCTGAGCCAACTTATCGCTTTCTTGTATACGACTCCATGATCCAGGATGCATAAATCTATAAACACTCATAATATCAGGGAGATATAGCGCGCCATTTTTATCAGAGTTGATTATTTGTATTGCAGAATGTCTCAACAAGCGTTTAAAGAAATCACGTTCAGTTTCGAACAGTGCCTTAAATTTATTAGCTCTAATAAAGATTGATGCCATAGGCATTACTCCTCCACTAAACTTTATAACCTCTCTTATAGATATAACCCTTTCTAAATCACCATAATAGCCATATCCTTTATCTGAAATTACTTTATTTTCTAACGTGTGCGCACGATGGAAGCAAATATCGATATCTTTATTTTTTTCAAGCGCGTCAAATTGCTTTTGCAGCTTTTTAGGATCTATCCAGTAATCATCACCCTCGCAAAAAGCAATATAATCTCCCTCTGCTAACGGTATTAAAAATGATAATGGCCTAATCCCATTTGAATAATTATTCTCTTCCGAATAAACAGTTTTAAAGCGATGTATACTTTCATCTTTATACTGGTCAATGATTGTTCGACTACCATCTGTCGAACAGTCATCGTATACAAGCACTTCAAATTCAAAATCTGTTTCTTGATTCAAAATACCATCTAATGTAGATTTCAAATACTTCTCATGGTTATAGCTAACACAGCAAACCGTTACTTTTATTGACATAACAAATCCAAATTTACAACTCTACAAATATCTAGTTTTATCACAAATTAAGAGTCATAATTTATTTAGAAGAGATTTATTAAAAATATCAACTTCTTTTCTATAAATCATGAACATTAAGCTATAATATAACACACTACCAAAAAATAAAATCATTACTATACTTAACATTTCGTTAACTGCCATTAGATCTACAACAATATAAGTCCCGAACCATGTAGTAATTGCTATAATCCATATTGGGAGAAACATTTTCATTTGCTGAGCAAGGTTGAATCTAACTATAAGTCCAGTGTAATAGGAATTTATTATCAATGAGCAATATGAATGAACACTTATAGCTATACATATCCCTGTAACTCCATAGTCATAAGAAAAAACAAGAAATAATATACCTAAAAATTTTTTTAATACTTGTAAACGCAAAATAAGTCCAGATAAGCCTTTTACTTTTAACAAGTTCAAATTAATTGCATGTAAAGGAAATAAAACGAATCCTAAACACAGTATACTAATTAATGGAATTACTTCCTCCCAATCGCTCCCTAGCGCAAATTTAACTAAAGGTTCTGATATTGCTGCAACAGAAAATATTATTGGAAACCCAATAATCATAGTTAACTTTAGCGTAAATATATAACTATCCCTTAACTTTTCATTATTATCTTGTATTTTACTTAACGCTGGATAAACAACTCGCATGACAATATTTGCCAATGTCATTGATGGTGTCTCTGATAAGAATTTAGCTTGTGTGAAAATACCTAATTGAGAAGCAGAAAAAAACCTACCAATAAAAACTTGGAAGATATTATTATATATAGTATCTATTAATGATGCTAAAAGTAATTTTGACCCAAAACCAAATAATTCATCGAAAGACGCTCGATTAAAAAAACATCGGGGTTTCCAAGGCTTAAAATAAGCTGTTAAAAGTGTACTGCATATCGAAAAAATTAAAGTTTGGGTAACCAACACCCACGCACTAATTTCATAATTAGCAAAAACAACAGCTGATGTCGAACTGACTAACACACTTATAAATGAGATGAACGCCAGCCTTTTAAAATCCATTTCAATGGTTAATTTTGTACGCTGAACAACGGTAATAGAATTAAAAATTATAGTTAATCCCAACACTCTTAATAGGGAAATTAGTTCCTCATGTTCGAAAAACTCGGCAACTAATGGTGAAATAAGAAATAAAGTCACATAGCATAAAAATGACACAAATATACTAAAATAGAAAGTAGTAGCAAAATCAGTTTCATTTCTATCAAGTTTTCTCACTAGTGCGTTGCCAAAGCCGCTATCTACCAAGGTTTGTGAAATGGCTATAAAAATAGCCATCATACCGACGACTCCAAAAGCTTCAGGGCCTAGCTTCCGACCTAAATATAACATAACGAGCAACTGAATAGCTTGGGTAGCAATACGTTCTATAGCACTCCACTTTAAACTATTACTGGTTCTCTTTAGTTTCTCACTCATTTACTAAAGCACTTAGGTATCCACCATAACTGTTCTTAGCCATCAAACTTGCTCTTTCTTTTATCTGTTCTTTATTTAGCCAGCCTTGATTAAAAGCAATTTCTTCTAAACAGGCTATTTTAAAACCTTGTCGTTTTTCAATAGTCTCAACAAATTGAGCAGCTTCTAATAGACTTTCATAGGTACCAGTATCCAACCAAGCGAACCCCCTCCCCAACATTTCTACATTTAAGTTCCCTTGCTTCAAATATAATTCATTTAGTGTTGTAATTTCTAATTCGCCACGCTCCGAGGGTTCTACTTTTTTTGCTAATTCAACTACATTATTATCGTAGAAGTATAAACCTGTTACTGCATAGTTGCTTTTCGCTTTAATTGGTTTTTCTTCTATTGATATTACTTTTCTATCTGCATCAAATTCAACTACCCCAAACCGTTCGGGATCTTTTACTTGATATCCAAATATTGTAGCCCCAATTCCATTTTCAGCATTTTCTACCGCGCTTCTTAATTTCGGAGAAAAGTATTGCCCATAAAATATATTGTCACCTAAGACTAGGCAAACAGAACTTGAGTCAATAAACTCCTCACCAATGATGAAAGCTTGCGCCAACCCATCTGGAGAACTTTGGACTGCATAATCTAACTTTATGCCGTACTTATCACCATTACCTAATAAACGTTTAAAACTTGATTCATCTTCTGGTGTCGTGATAATCAAGATTTCATTAATCCCGGCCAACATCAATACAGACAAAGGGTAATAAATCATTGGTTTATCATAAACGGGCAATAGCTGTTTACTAACACCTTGAGTAATAGGGTACAAACGAGTACCTGATCCGCCCGCAAGAATAATACCTTTCATTACTTTACCTCCAGAGTGGTAACACCTAAACGTTCTCTAGCATAGGAACCATCTAAAACTCGAGTCCACCACATTTTATGATTCAGGTACCATTCGACAGTTTTTCTAATACCCGATTCAAAACTTTCTTCCGGTTTCCAACCAAGCTCAGCTTCTATTTTTGAGGCATCAATAGCATAACGTACATCGTGACCAGGTCGGTCATCTACATATGTAATTAGCTCTTCATAACACTTTAGTCCGTTCGGCTTATTCGGTACCAATTCACCAAGCAGTGAGCAAATAGCTTTAACAACATCTATATTCGTTTTTTCATTATGCCCACCGATATTGTATGTTTCACCAACCTCCCCCTCTGTCGCGACAAGGTATAGAGCACGAGCATGGTCCTCTACATACAACCAGTCTCGTATTTGCAATCCATTACCGTATATCGGTAATGTTTTCCCGTCTAAAGCATTTAAAATAACTAAAGGAATAAGCTTTTCTGGAAAGTGATAAGGTCCATAATTATTTGAACAATTAGTAATTACAGTTGGCAAACCATAAGTACGTTGCCAAGCCCTAACTAAATGATCACTTGATGCTTTAGAAGCTGAATATGGGCTTGAAGGTTCATATGACGTTGTTTCAGTAAATAGATCATCAATACCTTCTAAATCACCATATACTTCATCTGTTGATATGTGATGGAATCGAAAGGACTTTTGTTGTTTACAATCTAATCTTTTCCAGTACGTACGAGCTGCCTCTAACAAACTATAAGTACCAACAATATTGGTTTGGATAAACTCAGCAGGGCCATCAATAGAACGATCAACATGGCTTTCAGCAGCCAAGTGCATTACCGTATCAGGTTGAAATTCTTTAAATACACGATTTAACTCTGACTGATTGCAGATGTCCAGTTGTTCAAAAGTATAGCGGTTACTTTTACTAACTTCGACTAGAGAATCTAGGTTCCCTGCGTAGGTTAACTTATCAAGGTTAATTACACTATCATTAGTGTTGTTAATAATATGGCGTATCACTGCAGAACCAATAAATCCGGCGCCACCAGTTATTAGTATTTTCTTAGTCATTGTAGATTTTAAAACCTAATTTATTAAATATAATTGAAGTGTAGTAGCATTTCTTCTGCTACATCTTCAAATCGGGATATTTCTTTCTCAGATAGAATAGTTAAATACTTTCCTTTATTACTAGGGTCAACTTCAGATTCTGTTTTCTTTTTCCATGCAAGAAGCTCCTTGGGTTCATCGTTATTAAGATGGAACTCAAGCATTTTTCCGTCAAATTCAACACCTAAGTATTTACATACCTTTTTCAATTCTACAGTTGGACTTTCAATTAAATCTTCGTACCGAATTGAAATCATATCACCTTGTAAAGACTGTAATATTTTGGAATTATTTGAGTTCCACTCCTGTGCAATATCCGAAATGTTTGCGGATAGCTTTGGCTTATAAATGCTATCATTATCCAATTTATCTAATGCTTTATAGGAACATGCTACATCACGACCATCTCTCACCAAATGTATAAATCTAGCACTAGGGAATAGCGACTTAATCTCGGGCAAGTGGTCTATATAATAATTGTTTTTATCACCAACAACTTTAATATCAGCTTCAGCTTCAATATATGATAAATAAACACTCTTAACTAACGATTCAAAATCTTTAGGCTGATTAGTTCTTATTACACTTAACAAATCTTCCTTTGAAATACTCCAGGTTTCAAACTTTTTAGAATTAAATACATCTGAAGCAAAGTTTTCATAGACTATATGATTATAATTATCTAACCCTGAATATTTTGATGATAGCCAATGAGCAAAACCACATTCTGGTGGTACTATCATATTTTGATGGCTATTCAGCATCATCCGAAACATAGACGTACCAGAGCGAGGGTTACCAATTATAAAAACATGTTCAATATTTTTCATAAGTTGTTCACAACCTTAACTACAGACTCTTTTTCTAGAGTAGTATATAGTGGCAGACATAATATACTTTCACTTAACAACTTAGAGTTCTCACACTTAGTCTCATTACCATATATTACATCTAGGCTTGGATAAAAATATCTGCGTGGAAATATACCTTTATCTTCTAACTTTGCTTTTATACTAAGTAATTCACTTTCATTTTCGAAAACAACAGGCATATAGCTTACTAATTCTGAACCATAAGGATTAATCACTTGCAATTTGAATTTTGAACCTAATAATTTTTTATACTCATGGATAGTTCTCTTCCTGCTATTTACAATTCCATCAATGTCATCTAAAACACAAAGTCCCATAGCCGCTTCGAATTCATTCATTTTAGCATTTGTACCAACACCCTCTAACGATTCAAGGCCTGTAATACCAAAATTGATTAAGTTTCTTACTGTAGCTGCTGTATTATCACACTCAGTGATAATAGCCCCTCCCTCAATAGTATGAAATAATTTGGTTGCATGGAAACTAAGAGTACTTACATCTCCATGCCTTAACACACTTTCACCTCTATATTTCACACCAAAAGCGTGAGCTGCATCATAAACAACTTTTAATTTATATTTATCCGCAATCTCTTGAATGCGTTCAATTTCACAAGGATTACCAAACACATGTACTGGTAAAATAGCAGACGTATTTTCTGTTATATGCTGTTCAATTAATTCTGGGGCTAAGTTAAACGAATCTAAATCAATATCGCAAAATACTGGCTTTAAACTTTCCCATAACAAAGTGCTAGATGTAGCTGCAAAGCTAAACGGCGTTGTAATAACTTCACCTTTCAAGTCTAATGCTTTGTACGCAGCTTGTAATGCTAAAGAACCATTGGCTACGCATATGACGTGCTTTACATCTAAATAATCAGCTAACCTTTCTTCTAACTCCTGAACTAAAGGGCCTCGATTTGTTAGGATTCCTGATTCATAAATCCTATCAATATATCGTTTATATTTTTCTATTGGTGGTAAATAAGGCTTAGTTACAGGGATCATTTGACTTCCTTACAATTCCACTCAGGGAAATACTTACAAATATAGGCATTGAGTTCTTTTTCTGATTCAGAATACACTCGAATGTTTACTTCTTCATCAAAATTGGCTTTATAAGCCATACCTGCACCAACCGTTACATTCGTATAGCGGTCAATGATTACGAATGCCCCCGTTTGAGGTAACGCTTGGTATTCATCAATCACAAACCTATCTGCGAAGCTGATGGCTGTTAATGAAATCTCATTCAGCTCTACTGTTTCTGAGCTCTCTGCGTGTTGCTCGAGTGTATTGATATCCACCTTATGCTTAATAGCAGAAACCTTACCCGTACAAGACTTCGTAGCGAACTTGAAGGTGTATTCTTTATGGCAACGAAGTGGGTTTTCATCCATCCACACAATGTGGGCATCAAGTTTATTGGTAAGTTGTGGTTCAGTGCCTTTATGGACAAGCATATCACCACGTGAGACGTCAATTTCATCTTCAAGAGTAATCGCAATCGCTTGACCTGGTTGTGCTGATTTAAGCTCTCCGTCATAAGTAAAGATTGACTTAACTACTGAAGATTTACCAGAAGGCAACGCTGTAATTTCATCACCCACACTAATTTGACCAGAAGCCAGTGTGCCACAAAAGCCTCGGAAGTTAAGGTTTGGGCGGTTGACATATTGAACAGGGAAACGCATATGCTCTAAATCTTTGTCTTGATCGACTTTCACAGTTTCAAGCAGCTTCATCAGCGTCGCGCCTGGATACCAATCCATGTTTTCGCTTGGTGTGACTACGTTATCGCCTTTCAGAGCTGAGATTGGCACAAAACGTATATCATCAATGTTGAAATTCTTAGCCATCTCACGGTAATCGGCTTTAATGCTTTGATACACCTCTTGGCTGTAATCCATTAAATCCATTTTATTAATGGCGACAACAATGTGCTTAATACCCAATAGCGAGCAAATGTAACTATGACGACGAGTTTGAGTTTGGATACCATACCGAGCATCAACCATCACAATTGCAAGATCACAAGTTGACGCACCAGTCACCATATTACGAGTGTACTGCTCATGCCCCGGAGTATCAGCAATGATGAATTTACGTTTGTCTGTCGAGAAGTAACGATACGCCACATCAATAGTAATACCTTGTTCACGCTCTGATTGTAGGCCATCAACTAACAGCGCTAAATCAAACGATTCATCGGTGGTGTTGAATTTTTGGGAGTCTTTTTCAATGGCCGCCATCTGATCTTCATAAATCAATTTGCTATCAAATAACAAACGTCCAATCAACGTCGATTTACCGTCATCTACATTACCGCAAGTAAGAAAACGTAATAGGTCTTTGTTCTCGTGAACTTTTAGGTAGGCTTCGATATCTTGAGCAATCAGATCTGAACTGTGTGACATGATTTTTCCTTAATTGTAGGGATTTGAAGTATTTAGAAATGGAAGATAATCCGTTCAAATCCACTAAAACTTATTTATAAAAATGATTCAATGCTTGAATGAATTCGGCAATCTTATCGATTGGAAGCGCGTTGATGCCCGCCGCGGCTTTTCTGCCACCGCCAGTTACGAATTGGCAACAGACTTCATCAGCACCGGTGCGGTTGTTTAACGGTGCACGAACGCTCACGGTGAAGTTTTGCTGGTTCTCGTTCAATGTAAGTACTGCATGAGCTTTATCTGGGGATTGGTTTGCTAACGCATTACCAAATACACCGCTGATACGTCTTGCCCAGGGTTCGCAAGGCAGCTGATAGATTTCCGATACATCAGAGTTTTCTATCGGAGCTAATGACTTAACAAATTGGTTATCAGTTTCATACCCTTGCTTTAAAATATAATACGGAGAGCTTAAATCACGCTTAAGGTCAAAAGGTGATACATAGTCCATCAATCGCTGAAACAATTCTTTTGGTGCAATGTGCAAATCATCAATCGACGCACCATAACCGTTGTAGTTGATTAAGGTACCTAGCTCTTTTAAGAAGGCTCTTTCATCTAGGTTAAAACCTATGCTATTTGCTAACAGTTCAGCATTGGCGAACATATTGTCACCATAAGCACCAACAATCGCCCAATCAGCATATCGACCAGCTAAGTGTTGGTTAATCAGTAAGCTCGTACAGGTGTTCGCATCCAAGTTAATCAATGCTGTAAAGTTATCCGCTTGCGGCACTTCTCCAGTACGATGATGGTCGCAATAAAAAAGAGGGATATCTCGCTCAATCAAGTCATAGAGAGCATCAATATTTTTTTCCATCGAAATGTCTAAGATGGTACAACCGCTAACATCGCTTTGTTTTACCACTTGCTGCAATAACTTAATATCACGCTTCACACCAGTAACGAGCTTAGAATATTTGGGCTCAGCCTTTCGCAACTGAAGCAGCGCGATAATGCCATCTGCATCGCCATTGAATACGTCATAATGCATGGTTAAATGTACCCTAAATCAGCTAGCTGACTCACAACAGCCTCGGCACACGCTTCAACAGAGTACCCTTCAGTTTCAACATGAATATCAGCATTCAGCGGAGCTTCATAAGTAGAATCAATCCCCGTGAAATGTTTAATTTCACCCGCTCGCGCTTTCTTGTACAACCCTTTCGGGTCTCGCTGTTCGCACACCGACAAAGGAGTGTCAATGAACACTTCTAGAAATTGACCGGGTAACAGGAGCGTACGTGCTTGCTCACGATCCGCGATAAACGGAGAGATGAAGGCGGTGAGGACAATCGTGCCCGAGTCGACAAACAACTTAGCCACCTCACCAATACGGCGAATGTTTTCTACTCGATCGGCATCACTAAAGCCAAGATCTTTGTTTAAACCATGGCGCACATTATCACCATCAAGCAGATAGCTGTGTTTGCCTAAGTTCATTAATCTACTCTCGACCGCATTAGCAACCGTGGATTTTCCAGAGCCACTTAGCCCCGTAAACCAAAGTACCACTGGTGTTTGCTGTTTTTGTACAGAACGCTGCTCATGCGTGACCGTAGCGTTATGCCACACGACATCGTCACTAACAGAGTCATTATCTTTTGTTACATAAGGAGAGGTCATTATCAACTCATACCTATCTAAAAATGCATATCAACTAAAAAGGGAATACCATCGGAATAGCCATCGCTGCAATTGCAATGTAAGTAGCGGTGACCAGCCAACCCACTTTCATAAAGTCTAAAAGGGCATAGCCACCTGCGTTCATCACCATAAGATTAGTTTGGTAGCCAAAGGGGCTGATGAAGGAGGCACTCGCGCCATAAGCGACAGCCATGACCAGTGGTAGATAACCAATATTAAATGTCGATGCCAGCGCTAATGCTATTGGCAGCATAATGGCTGCGGCGGCCGTATTGGTCATAATTTCGGTCAAAAGAATGGTTAACACCAATATGCCTACCAACATCCAGTTCGGAGACAAGTTTCCAGCCATAGACTCAAAGGTTTGCGTTAGCGCTATGGCTAACCCGCTGCTAGAAAATGCACTAGCTATACACAGCGCAGAGACGAGTATCGCCAGCAACTCAAAAGGGAAACGCCTTCTCAATTGAGTGCCATCAATAATTCTACTTACCAAGGATAAAAGTAGGAAGCCAGACAGAGTCTCGATAAGGTCTAAATTGGTACAAGCAGCTAAGATAATAGCGGAAATGAACCCGACAATACCTAACACGTTTTGTGGCAAAGACAAGGGGCTTTTAACTGACTTATCGCTTAGCAGAAAAAAGTTACGAGATAAGTTTGGGCGCTTTTTAAAGTCATCCCCAACCGCAAGAATAAACTTATCTCCGCTCTGTATAGAGCATTCACCAAGCTTGCCAGATATTCTCTTACCTTGTCTCGCTATCGCAACGACTGCTGCATCAAAGCGAGAACGAAACTCCACCTCTTTTAGAGTTCTGCCTATCAAAACAGACTCCGGACTCACCAATACCTCTACGAGGTTTTTATCCAACTCGAACTCTTCTTCAACGTAAAGTTTTAGCCCATCAAAGGTAAACAACTGTTTTACTTCCGAAACGTCACCACTGAATACCAGCTTATCCCCAGACAAAATCAGCTCACTTGGTGAAACGGGTGATATCAACTGTTTGTCTCGAATAATTTCCGTTAGGAACAGACCATCGAGTGAGCGTAATCCGTTGTTTAATACACTTTTACCTATGAGCTTGCTGCCCTCATCGACTTCTGCATCCAGGAAGTAGTCCCCTAATGCGTCGGCCTTCACTGGTTCATCTGGCAACCAACGGGATACAATCATCACTATCAAGCCGCACCCTATCAACAGGCTTGCTCCAACTGGGAAGAAAGCAAAGATAGTAAGCCCCGGATAACCTTGCTCTTCGAGTAGACCGCTAACGACAAGATTAGTCGCGGTTCCGATCAAGGTTAAGGTGCCACCTAAGATAGAAAAGTATGAAAGAGGGATAAGTAATTTTTTAGGCGCATGGAAAGGGTTCTTAAGAACACTTCCCATTAAGGTCGCGACCACTGCCGTGTTATTCAGCATTCCCGAACTCATTGCACTTACCGTACCCAAGCGCAACAAAGATTGCCAATAACTGCGATGAGATAGCGTTTTGGCCGCCCAACTCAATAACGCGGTTCTTTCTAAGGTCAAAGATGAAAGCAGCAACAACAGTAAAATAACGACTGAGCGATTCGTGACATTGGAAAAAATCACCGCCTGGGTGATTTCGCCAGATACATACAGCACCGCTACCGCGGCAACAAAAACATAACTGGCTCTGAATCGGTTACTCACTAAAGCAATAATTAATCCGATGAGGACACATGCTGTGACAATCATTTTCTAACCACTCAAATTACTATCAGAGCTCATGATAAGCTATTGCCAAATACAATATATCTTTGTCTTGATGCGTTTTAGAAATAGCCTTCGCGCTTTTTCTTCTCCATCGAGCCAGAGCTATCGTGGTCAATGGCGCGTCCTTGACGTTCTGACGTTGTCGTCAGCAACATTTCCTGGATGATTTCGGGAAGCGTCGTCGCCTCTGACTCTACAGCGCCAGTTAATGGATAACAGCCAAGGGTACGAAAACGAACCATTTTCTCTTCTACAACCTCGCCTTCTTTAAGCTCCATACGCTCATCATCGACCATGATCAGCATACCATCACGCTCGACTACCGGACGCGGTTTAGATAGGTACAGCCCCGGGATTTCAATGTTTTCCAGGTAGATGTACTGCCAGATATCTAGCTCCGTCCAGTTAGACAAAGGGAAAACTCGAATACTTTCGCCTTGGTTAACTTTACCATTGTAGATATTCCACAGCTCTGGGCGTTGGTTTTTTGGATCCCAGCGGTGGTGTTCATCACGGAATGAATACACACGCTCTTTTGCGCGAGATTTTTCTTCATCACGACGCGCGCCACCAAAAGCGGCATCAAAACCATTCATATCGAGCGCTTGTTTCAAACCTTGCGTTTTCATGATATCAGTGTGCTTTGAACTGCCATGAACGAATGGGTTAATACCCATCTCGACACCCTCAGGGTTTTGATGAACAATTAACTTCATTCCCACCTTCTCGGCCATGTAGTCACGAAACTCAATCATTTCTTTGAATTTCCAGGTCGTGTCAACATGCATGAGTGGAAATGGAGGAGTACCTGGAGCAAACGCTTTTTGTGCTAGATGAAGCATAACCGATGAGTCTTTACCCACTGAGTACAGCATCACTGGGTTATCGAACTCTGCCGCCACTTCGCGCATAATATGAATCGACTCGGCTTCCAATTGCTTTAAGTGAGTCATTTTTTCCGGAGTCATTTTCATCGTCATGTTACTTTTTGCCCACGCCAATTGAGTTAATTTTCTACAAAAACGCCTCAGTCTTTTAATAGCACTGAGACACTTTTCATTCATTTTGAGACAGTCTATTTTTGACAATCCCTTGTAAAACCTAGATTTTGCTACCTTTTTTAAAACCGCCCCAATAGGCCGCCAAAAGCAACCTTTCTGTAGTTTGTAGCGTTTTTTACTTGTTACCCATTTGCATTTGGGTACGCTACCGCCCTTAGGTTTGGCTCCTAAAGGCAATAATCACAAGTTGTTCGCTTTTATGCGGTTTTCATACGATTTTAAATATGCTGCGCATTCTAGCAAAGTAAGTGCATATTAACCAGTTTGAAATTAACCCAATTTGGACTGACCTCTCACCAAGCATTTACCCAGCGGAAGCACTGTACGTCTTGCAGGTACTGGGTCCCTATGTAGTACCTGTTTTCTTGTGCTGTGTCGCAATAGCGTTTTTCTATATCAATGAATATGTTGCTGTTGCGGTACAGCGAGACGAAGCTTGGGTTGTTGTTTACAACCAATAACGCTTTAATCTCGGTGCGTGTTAGCCCTTGTGGGTAGTGGCTAACCAACAGTTTCAAGAACTCGCCAATACGCCCTTCAACTCGCGCTATCTCTTTCTCTAAAATGGTTACTTTTTCTTCCGCTGTCAGTTTTTTTAGGCTGGTATCGTCCATTTTCCCTCTCCTAATTCTACTTTTTGTTTCTTGCCGTTTTTTGGCTAGATTCGCTTTTTTCTGCCTTAGCGTTTGGTTTTTCTAAGTTTTTGTTTACTAAGCTCTTGTTTTTCATAGCTTAGGGCTGTGTGAGCAAGCTCTTAGTCTGTGAATGTTCGAATGGTCACTGCTTAGAGTCCGTGCTCACGACTTAGATTGGACTAGGGCCTTGATACGTGCTTCGAACGGGTTGGTGGCGCTTTTGGCTTTGTAGTCCGCTAAGGCCTGAGAGACAGGTGTGGGTTGTTTCGGTTCCATGGGCTTAGTTGCCTGTTGGGTGTTAGCTGCGTTGGTTGGTGTAGAAGCCTTTGCTGGTTTTCCTGCCCTTGTTTGTTTCGTGATTGGCGAAGAGCCTCGTTTAGTCTTGGCTTGGGCACTTCTTCTTAGCCAGCCATTCACAAAGTGGCCAATGTGCTCAAAGGGCTTGCGCTTGTCGGGGTTGATGTACAACCACGCTTGCATGGCATGCAGTTCTTGCAGCACATCTAACTTTGGGTAGGTGCGTTCTAATATTGTGGTGAACTCATGATAAACCGGCGCGCTGCCCTCTTTGGTGAGCAGGTGAATCACGGCGTCATTTTTGGTTTTGCTTTTGGGTTCGGAGCTCTCATGCTCTTCAGAACCGCGAGGGGGATCAATCACATCGGTGTCATCTAAGATGTCGCTTTTCAAGCTCAACTCTGTTTTATGTTCTTTATGAAAGATTATGTGTGCAGGATGATCACTCTCCGTGTTGGATCTTGAGTCACCCTGGTGAGTGTCTGAATGATCGGTTTTCTGCGCCTGTTCTGTTTTCTTTGCTCGCTCTGTCTTCTGTGTATTTTCTAGCGAAGCTGACGGTAAGTCTGTTTGTTCTACATTGGCGTTATCTAGGTCGGTTTGATCATTTAAGTCTAGATCTCTCTCTTCTTGATCGAGAGCTCTGGCTGCTTGGTCTAGATCGGCCTGCTGAATGTGGCTGTCGCTGGGTAGGCGCAGCTGATATATATTGCTGCGCTGGCGTCCTGAATTATCAAACCGCTTTATCCGCTTCACAAACCCTTGCTTTTCTAGCTCGTTAACGTGTCGTTTAACGGTTCTTACCGACACTTCACAATATTGCGCTAAGTAATTGAGGGAAGGAAAACACACGCCGCGCGCGTCTGCGTTATCGGCCAATTTTAATAACACCAATTTACTAATTGGCGATCCGGTTTTTAATGGGATGAAAGAAAGAATGAGGGAAACACACATGAATAACGCTCCTTGTTAATTGGTCTATCTAATTGCATGGTTCTCGCTATAAAAGCTCATAGATACGCATAACCATTGATACAAAAGGCATTAACAACACTTTTTGGCGCTTTGGGGGCGAAGATGCGGCGAGATAAAAAGTAACAAAAAGTGTTTTTCCTATGTGCTCTCACTGCTATGCAACAAGAACACTACTTAAGATAATTACCTTCGAAGCACCTCTCACTTTTCTGCGTTCCTCCGTTTTCGCGTTATTACCGCCAACCCCAATCAAGAATGTTGAAGTACATTGCCCTCCCCATACAACAATAAGGTGCTTAATGAAGGCGATAGTTTCTCTTTTTATTTCAGCGTACCAACCCGGAATGGCCAGCATCGAGTGCCGATGTTTTGAAGATCGGTATTTCGAAGACTCGAGCTATGAGGATATTTGTTGGATGATCAGCCGAGCGCGGCGAAGCCAACCACTGGGTTATCGCGTGATGTATTTACGTTATGTCAGCCACCACTCTGGTTATGCAAAAACCGTAGCCACCAGTTTGCGACAACACATCGCATTGCCCCCTAATTTAAAAGAATCGTTATCAACGCCTTTAATCGCCTATTTACAACAACACGAGGATTTATTTTGTCAAACACTCCACCAGCAACTGATCGAGTTCCACACCAGCCGTTAGAAGCACCTGCTGATTCACAAGAACTGGCTGACTCGGAAGAGCGGGCTAGCAGGATACGAAAAGCTTAAAAACAGATCCCAGACACTTCGTTCCTCGCCTCTAAAGCAACAGAATGGCGGAATGACGAGAGAGGCGGTATATAACCATCAATAAACCAAGGAGCAGTATGACATTGTTCGGGAGAATATTCGGGAGCCAGTCTTCTATTAGCAAGGGGTTAGATGCACTCACCAACACAGGAGATGCGATGTTTTTTACTGATGAAGAAAAAGCGAAGCACAAGCTGGCACTGCTTAAGGCGTATGAACCTTTTAAGTTGGTACAACGCTACATTGTGTTGTTGTTCACCATTCCTTATGTGGCACTGCATGTGATGGTGATTTTGGGTTGTATGCACGGCTACGATTGGAAACCATTAGGAGAAATGACCAATGAAGCGTTTGGCTATCCGGTGTTAGCGGCGATTGGATTGTATTTAACAGGTGGCGTGGTGAAGAAGTAGAAGAGCAGATGCGAGTAACGGGTAAACGGGATGCGAAGAGCTTAAGAGCAGATGCGGGTAGCGGGTAAACGGGATGCGAAAGGCTTAAGAGCGGATGCGGGTAGCGGGTAAACGAGATTCGAAGAGCTAAAAGAGCAAATGCGGGTAGCGGGTAAACGGGATGCGAAAGGCTTAAAAAACAGATGCGAGTAACGGGTAAACGGGATGCGAAGAGCTTAAAAAGCAGATGCGGGTGAATAAAGAATAGATACGGGTGACGAGTAGCGAGATTCGAAGAGCGGATGTGATGTGGCCCCTAAAAAGTAGACACAGGGGTTTAATTGATTAGTTCAAAATCCATGGGGCTCATTCCACCTAGAGTCCCATGCCTTCTTACCGGATTATAATAGGTATCGATGTAAATTCGACTCTGCATCGTCATTTCTTGTCGTGATAGCTCACCTAAGTTGTTCATCCACTCTTTCTTGTATTGCGCAAAAAAGCTTTCAGAACAAGCGTTATCCCAACAGTTTCCTTTTCTCGACATACTGACTTTAATCTTGCGTTTACGATGCCAACGGAGCGTTTCCAACGCTCGATATTGAATACCTTGATCGGAATGAAACAAAAGCTCGTGACCTAAAGGTTGCCTTTGTTTCCAAGCCTTATTCAGGCTTCTTAGCACTAACTTTGCATTGTTAACACGACTTGTTGACCAGCCAATCACTTTACGTGAAAACAAATCTAAGATGACGCACAGGTATTGCCAACCATCCGTACAGCGCACCTGAGTTATATCTGACACCCAAACATGATCTGATTTATCCACGTTAAATTGACGGGCAAGAATGTTATAGGCGGGCATGAGTATATTTTGCCTTGGCGCAAGTCCATATCGCTTCCTGCTAGCGCAAGAGCGATAGCCCATATTTTGCAAACGCCTCTGTACTCGCTTTTTATTGCAAATAAAACCGTTAGCAACAGCCGCCTCCCAAAGTTTTCGATAACCAGGAATACAGTGCTGAGCTTTGCTTTCCCGCCTCAAGTAGTTACTTAAGGACTCATTTTCTGCCTCTCGTTTCGAAGGTTGTCTCGTGAGCCACTTGTAGTAACCCGCTGTAGAAACATCTAACCATCGACATAAACGAATAACAGGTAGCTTCACACAGGTTTTCTTTAGGATGTACTCGAACCTTATTCTTTTTGGCTGTCGAAGAAAGCCTTCGCTTCCTTTAAGAAATCATTCTCCAGCTCCGCCATCTCTAGTTTCTTCTTCAATTGACGGATCTCTCTTTCCAATTGAGTAACAGATTTTTCGGGGCCTTGATTAGGTATTGGGAGGGAATTAATCTTCTTCGACGTCATTTGGCATCTCCATTTAGAAAGTAGCACCGGCGATATTCCTAAGGATAGTGCTACTGACTTAACGGTGTCAGAAGAGTTGAGAGATTGCTGAACAGCTTCTCGCTTAAATTCGTCTGTAAATTGTCTTTGTGATTTTACTTTCATGACACTTAATACTCTGTATTAAGTGTCTACTTTAATGGGGTCACATCAATGCGAGTGGCGCTTTTCGTATCTCGCCACTCGCATCTCGTTACTGCTCTTTAGCCTTTACTTCTTGTCGCTCGAATACGTGTAGTTGTAGTAACCGTAGCCGTATGAGCTTGATGCTTTCTTCTCGATCGCGTTGAAGATAACGCCTTTCACTTCGATACCCGATTGTGCGAAACGGTTACGAGCAACGTCGATCTCTTTTACGGTGTTTTGGCCGTAACGCGCAACCATTAATGTGGTGCCAGCAAAGGCGCCGACAATGCTTGGGTCGGTTACCGCCAGTATTGGTGGGGTATCGACAATCACCAAGTCATACTCTTTAGATGCCCATTCCATTAACTCTGCAAAGCGCGGGTGCATCAGCAGTTCAGATGGGTTCGGTGGCACTTGGCCGCGAGTAATAATGTCTAGGTTCTCTACCGGTGTTGTTTTAATGGATTGAGCAAACTCTTGCTTACCGCTCAGTACATCAGAAAGACCGTTATCCCAGTTCACACCAAAGCTTTGTTGTAGGTAACCTTTACGCATATCGGCATCAATCAACAATACCTTTTGGCCTGTTTTTGCTGCTACTGCGGCAAAGTTGGTCGAGATGAATGATTTACCAATGCCCGGCGCAGGGCCTGAAATCATCAGGATGTTGTTTTTCGCTTCTAGCATCGCGAAGTGTAAGCTGGTACGAAGGCCACGCAGTGCTTCAACTGAAAGATCCGCAGGGTTAGATTCAGCAAGCAGCGCTTGAGTCCCTTTGGTCTGCTTCTTCTTCGATTTAAAGCGGTTCGTTAGTTCTATCTGCAAATCAGATTTTGGTACGGCTGCGTAAACTGGCAGGCCAATCTGTTCAATTTGGTCTGGGCTTTCCACACCTCGGTGGAACGCAGCTTTCACTAACACAAACGCGACACTTAGCATGCCACCGAGTAGTGTTGCTAACACAACAATCAGCGGTTTCTTCGGTTTAACAGCACCAGCATACGCTTGAGCGTCATCTAAGATACGAACGTTACCGACCGTACCGGCTTTAATAATGCTTAGCTCTTGAACCTTGTTTAAAAGCTGGATGTAGATTTGTTGGTTTACTTCAACATCACGTGTCATACGCAGTACTTCACGTTGGGTTTTCGGCAGTTTTTGCACTTGCTTGTTTAGGCGATCTTTCTCGCCCAATAGCGTTTTGCGCTTATCAAGCAATGCCTTGTATGCAGGATGATCTTTAGTGAAGCGTTGGCTAATTTCACTCTCTTTGAACGTCAGCTCATTCAATTGCGCTTCAAGCTCGACCATTACCTTCAAGGTTGACTGTGCTTCTAAGCCCAAGTCGATCGATTCGTTCTCTTGGCGGTAATTGTTTAGTACGTCTTCATAGCCGGTTAACTCAGATTTGATGCCTGGAAGGTGGCTTTCTAAGAACTCTAGGCTCTTCTCTGCTTCTGCTGAATTACGCTTCACGTTTTGTAAGAAGTAGATCTGGCTAATGTGGTTGAGAATTTCAGAAATCTGCTGCTTATTTTCACCTTCAAAGCTTAGCTTCAAAATACCCGTTTGCTTACCTTGTTCAGCAAGAGACAAAGAAGCTTTCAGCCATTCAATTGCAGCTAATCGGCTACGTTTGCCAATCGAGAATTCAAAATCGTTATGCGATTCAAATCCTGCCACAAACAAGCTGTAATCGTCTGCTGTCGCGAGCTCACCCACTTTACCGTTCAAGATAACGCGCTCATCGTCACGAACTAGCTGGTAAGTACCTTTTTCAGCATCGACGATCTGAATCTTATGTCCGTAAGCGCTTGCATAACTTGGCAACGCAAAACGACTCACGACAATGTGGTTAATATCACCGGTTAGGCGAGCAAATCCTTTACCGACAATCGGTGCATAACTCGGTGCAGTTACGGTGGTTAAATTGAATTTATCAACCGTTTCGCCCAAAATCATACGAGATTTAATAATCTCCACTTCTGTCGTGGCAGAAGACTCCTGAGAGAACATGTCACCCATGTCGCCGACCATAGAAGAAATGCCACCAGAGCTCTTCTCTTCAATTTGAATCAGCGCATCCGCTTTGTAAATGGGTGTCGAAAGCAGGGCAAACGCAATACCAAGCACAGCAAAAACAAATGTGGTCAGTATGATTAACCATTTAGCATCTAATAAGATACCAAGCAGTTTCCCTAGATCTATCTCATCAGAGTTATCTGTGTGTGATTGCTGAGATGGTTGTGTTGTCATCAGATTACTACTTCCTAAACTAGTATTTTGAAGAGAAGTTAAATACGGCTTATGTGCTTCTCTTTTATATGATTCTATTAATGGCTATTCACATAGCTTAGCTGGGTATCTCTAAAGCTTGACTGGCTATATAGAAAGCTTACGAGCTTTGGCTAACGCTTAACTTTCTTATCTCTTATCTCTTATCTAAAGCTTTTTCACCCAAGCTTGTGCGGCTTCGTCAATCAATTTGTAAGCATATTCAAACGCTTCACGGCTTTGACGATGCGGATCAGGAATGTCTTTCTGACCAATCCACTGGCCAAACAACATGGTTTTACCACGCGCTTCTGGTGATATTTGAGTGAGCGCTTCTAAATGGCCCTTCTCCATCACCAAGATCAAATCATACTGAGCACAAAGCTGCGGTGTAACTTGTTGAGACTGGTGATTTTCAACATCGACACCATTTTCAGAGGCAATCAAAATCGCCGTTTCATCTGCTGGCTTACCGATTAAACGACTTTTTTCGGCAGCAATGCCTGCAGAGGCCACTTCTTTATTGGGAAGCAATTTTTGAAGAACACGTTCTCCAGTGGGTGAGCGACAAATATTACCGACGCACACCACCAAAATTTTATTAAACATAATTCACTTATAACGTTAGTTTTTCGTAAACCGAGCGTATTTATAAACTTGACGCACTTATAAATATAAAAAATCAGGTCACACGTGAAATGTGACCTGAAGATTAATCTATCTTAGCCTAAGGCCAATTACGGATACGTAACGCACCTTCGGTTAGGTCGTTGAAGCCAGAAATGGTCGGTACAAGCTGCCCGATAACACGGTTCCAACGGCTGATTGGTGCGGCGGTAACGTAAACAATGTCGTAAGGTTTTAAATCAAACTCAGTGCCAATCACCAATGCAGAGGCATCTTCCATATTGAGTTGGTAGATATCGGCCATGCGTTCTGATTTATCATCCGAAGTGCGAATCACGAACACGCCCGTGGCATCTGCCGTTAACTGGTTAATGCCGCCAACGTTGCTAAGCGCTTCCGTTAGGCTCATGCCGACACGGTCGATTTTCAACAGTTGTGGGTCGTTCACTTCCCCCATAACAAATACTTTTTGATTGTCATTACGCGGCACGTGAACAATATCACCGGCTTGCAATAAGCGGTTTTGCGTTAGGTCACCACGCTGCATCAAACCATAAAGCGAAAGGTTCTCTTCCACGCCATTGCGGGTTAATGAAACATTACGCCAGTCGGCGTCTTCAGATAAACCACCAGAGCGGTTCACTGCATCCAATAATGTTAAAGGGATATTGGTAATCGCTTGTTGGCCAGGGTTTGAAACCTCACCAGTAATGTAGGTTTTCTTAGAACGGAAAGCCGCTACGTTAACATCAACCTGAGGGCTTTCGATGTATTTCGCTAAGCGAGTTGCAATATCAGCACGCACTTCACGAACGGTTTTGCCCGCGACTTCTACTGTACCAATGTATGGGTAAAAGATGGTGCCGTCAGCATGAACCCAGTTACCTGCTTCTGTACTACTACGGTAAGAGCCGGCAGGAATCGTCAGTTCTGGGTGATCCCAGATCGTGATATTTAAGATATCACCGATACCCACTTGGTATTCATATTTGGCGATATCAATATCAAGCTCAGGGTTGGCTTGTGAAACCGACAAAACATTAGTTTGATAACTCGATACTGACTGAGCCGTCAATGGGTAAAGATTAACCACATCAGAAATGTCAGGCTCTTGCTGTTCTTCAGAAGGAAGAATCACATTCTTATTGTCGGTAGAAAGGTGAGTCCCTGGAGTAGTACAGCCTGCCAGTAAAGCAGGAAGGAGCGCTAAAAGGAGGCGATTTTTATTAATCTTCATGTTTACCAATTCATAGAAACGGAATGTGTCTGGTGCCTAAAAGGACATCCAAAGAATAGAGGGTTCGTGATTTTATCAATTACACAAGAGGATATTAGAGAAAGTAATAAAAAGTAGTAAGATCTTACTCCCATTTACAATTAAAAAATGGGGACGCTACCGCCCTTTGATAACCCGCGACATCACACTGCGTAACTTATTTAATCCTACTCACTCAGCAGGCCCCAAAAGACGCTTAAAATTGAATAGGACTATCTAACTGACTGAACAACTAAACGTCGCAAAAAAAGCCACTGCACACGGTTAGTTTAATCCCTGAACATTATCCACAATTTATGCTTATTATCAACCTAGTTGAATGGTTAAAGAGCAGATGCGGGATTCGAGATGCGAAGAGCTTAAGAGCGCAAGAGCAGATGCGGGATGCGAGTGAACGAGATACGAAAAGCTTAAGAGCGCAAGAGCAGATGAGAGTAGCGAGATACGAGTAAACGAAGAGCCAAGAGCAGGTAAAGCCGTAACGGGATGCTTTTAGCTCCTCCCCTTTATCACAGGTGCAGCTTGGCAGAAAATACCAACATAAGGGGAGGCTGGGAGGGGTTGGTAACACATAGTTTAACATCCCCCTCTAACTCCCCCTTTGATGAACATCACCGCTCACAAACGAACGGCGCTCAAGGGGGAGAACCAAAAGATAGGCTTTCGTAGGCTCAATTTCTCTCACCTACCTTGAAGCTCTTCAAGACCCGATCACCCGAATCTCGTTGCTGATTTTTAGATCTTTGTACCCGTTACTCGATAACCCGATACCGCTCTTTCCCTACTCTTCGTATCTCGTTACTCGTTACCCGTATCTATCTTTTCTCGATCTTCGCTACTCGATTACCCGCATCTCGATACTGCTCTTTCCGCTCTACTTAACGCTACTTGGTCTTTGGAACCAAGGTGAGCGAGCGTCGGTTTGGTCGAACAAGTTGTATTGCTTATTCAGCACTTGTCCACCATCACGAGTTAGCGGTTGCCATGTAAATTGTGAACGGCTTGAGCTCGGTTTAACCGTGATTAGATCGAATGGGATCGATACGTAAAAGCCTTTGGTGTAACTGCCTTCACCGTATTCTTCGGTGGTCATGTCGGTTAAGCTAACAAAGGCACCAGCGATAACACCGCTCTTGAACTGCTTAGAGAAATCGATACGAGTACCGATATCTCCCGCTAAGAATTTACCTACACCGACTTTAAATAAAGTGTCGCTTAAGAAATCCCACTGCGGCATGTAGTAGCCGGTAACAAATCCGGTGGTGCCTTTATCAATCACCTTGTAGTAAGCCTGATCTTTTTCATGGTATTGCAGTTCTTCATCAAACGTACCAAACCAACTTTCTGGGTCACGTTGACTGATGGCTGTCATGTCGGCACCGATTGCCCAGTTGCTGTTGTATGGGCGGTAAAGTACTTCACCACCTACACCCGCAAACATGCTCTCTAGGTAACCACCGTAAGCTTGGGTATAGATACCGCTGCCGTAGTCTTCGAACCACGTCAGTTGCAAGCGGTCTAAACGAACAGGCTCGTCAACGTAAGAACGGAAAAGCGTTCGCACTCGTGGCGTTTGCGCAGTGCCATCTTCTGGGATTTCATAATTAAATTTATCGTAGTTGTCGATCAAGTTGATATACAAAGAACCAGACAGCTCAACGTTGTTGGTCGCCCAGAAAGACGCATTGGTGTATAAGCCTAGAGCATATAGGTAAAAATCTTCCGCTGATCCAAAAGATTGCGCCAAATTAGGTGCAACAGACACGTCAAAACGTTCTCTGTCATCGTAATAAGTTATACCTTCGCGATAATCTATACCATCTTGATAAGCCATCGCCGATTTCGATTCAACATCACTTGGCTGTGCAGCGTCTTGAATATCCGAGTCCAAATATTGGTATGTAGCAACTTGCTTAAATTGATTGGCATCGATAGCGGTTTGATTTAACTCGCCTGCGTTACTGGTTTCAACGATCTTATAGGTGTCAATATAGTCAGGGACATGGTTGGCAATCACCGTTGCACCACGTTCCAGCGCAACTTCTCGATTGCGGTATTTCACCTGCTCGCCTTTCACAATCAGCGTATTATCATCGACCAAGATCTGCGCTTGCTCATAACCCGCTACGGTCTCAAGTTCTTGGGTCAACTTGGCCAGTTCAACGTCATCCATGCTGCTTGTTTCGCTTGGTCGCAAAGTTGCCGCTTCGGTATCTCGCCACACGGAGGCTATTTCATTAAAGTTGGTGGTTAAATCAAAACCCATTGTCAGGGTGTCACCACGTTCATAACTCACTTTTGCCGTTGCCCAATCAGTAAAACGGTACACAGCACCCACGTTCCATGGCGTATGTTGTGTCATGTCGACACCACCACGCATAACTGGGAAATCTTGTGAATAATCATTGCTGTCGTATTCAAGCTTAAGCGTTAATGGCTTATAGGGTGTTTGATATTCTAAACCACCATAAATTGCCGCATCGCCTTTGAACCAACGCTCAAAATCGACGCTGCCACCGTTGCCTTTGAAATCTGATGTTCGTTCGCAATACTTGTCGCTGGCTTTACAGAATGGATTGGTAATATTACCACTGGTGCCCATGTAGCCCCAGCCCATGCCTAACGTGACATCAAGCGGGCCAAATCGCTTGCTCGCCGCAACAAATTCACCATCAAATAACCCTGTGCCGCCAAAGTCGCGCACTCCGACAGAAAGCTCCGGAAAATAGTAGCCTTCTTCCATTAAGCGAACTTTAAAATCGATGCCTTTGTCAGTGTACTTAGTACAACCACTGAATGAGTTTTGCGAACAGTCTGCGCTGCCATTACCGCTATAAAGCAGATCCTGAACTTGGGTATAGCGAATGGTAGTTTCTAACCAAGGCATCAATTGCAGGCTAACGTTATAAAAATAATATTCGTTATTGAACGATGCACTTAGGTTGAATTCACCCTCTGGAGCCATACGCGCGGTAGGCATTTGCATTAAACCCACCCCCCCAAAGTCCGATTGAGAGTGTTTTAGCGTTGGCGCACTAAAGCCAGAAACCTCGACTTGAGAAGGTAGCTCTTGCGTGGTGGCAGAAAGGTATTGCGCATTAACAGCAAAACTGCTGACAGCCAGTAAGGTACCCGTAATCGAACTTGCGAGCAGGGTTAATGGAAATGATTGAGTAGCCGACATTACAGATTAACCTTATGACGTAGAAGTTCGACAATGTCTTGATTCAAAGTGGAAAACTCAGAAGGGAGAGAATCAAAGGCGATAAAAATAATAGCACCGGGAGCAAAATAAGCAGGCTTACTGTTCCAGTAGGCATAACTGATTTCATTCACTTGCCCATCGGGTTGGATGACAAATGCCGTGCTGTTATCAGCAATACCTAGCAGCTGGTCTTTTGGCAACCGCGTTAAATAGTTATCTAGCTGAGCGTGTTCAACCAAAGACAGCGTATGAGCTTGCTTTACTGCCCCGACTACATTCACAGAGGTTGGGCGAGCGGTTAGATATAACTCAAAGTGCTGTTGTTCCGCTGATTTAGCGCTAACCCCTTGCGAAGCTGGTTTTTTTAATGCCGTAGCTGACTGTTTCGACGCCGTAGCTTGTTGTTTTGATGCCGTCGCTGACTGTTTCGATGCCATAGCTAGCTGTGTTGATGCCATAGCTGGCTTTTTTGATGCAACAGTTGTTTCTTTTGAAACTAATAAGGGATTCTTATCTGCCTGAGACATCACTGCATTTTGGTCTAACTCAACAAAGTAACGTGCTTGATAATCAAAAGATTCGAGCTGCTTAAGCACAGATGTTGCTTGTGGCTCTTGTAAAGCTAAATGCTTGAGCTTATCCAACACCTGTTGTTTTACCTTGTCTACCTGCAGTTGAGCATTGCGATCAAATAACTGGGCAGACAGCGGGAAATACCTTAACGCGCCATTCGCATTGGCATCCGTTAATACTTGTTCTAAGCGCGTAGGTTGCGAATATTGCAGCGTGATACCTTGCATCGGTAACTCAACCGTAAGCACTGGAACTTGGCTTTGAGCCGTGGCAAGTGGTGGCACTAGAACGCTACAAACCGTAAGTACTGCTGTGTACCCTAGTTTTTTTAAATAATTCATTTTATTCACTCACCACTTTATTCTTTAATTTGATTGGGCTTTGACTTATTCGTTTGATAAGGCTTTAGCAAGGTCAGCTCTAAACGGGTCATCTCTGGGCCAAGGTATTGAACCGTTTTGACGACCTGCCCCTGTTTGTTTACCCAATACTGATTCTCAATATCTTGTCCTAGGGCTGGGTAACGGATCTGCTCGACAAACTTACGCGCTTCAATGTTCGCAATCGGGGTTTGTACGGTTTCTTCACTAATGTATGTTCGAACGATGTTTGCACTGTAGCCAAATCGGTAATCTGGTTGCCAATCGTAGGTAGCTTGCCACTCTTGAGCCTTGGGCGTTGCCGACAAATCAAAACTCGGTACTAATGCATTGGCCGGTTTAACGGTTAAACCAGATAGATTTTCATAAGGCAGTAATAAGGTTTGAACCACTCGTCCATTTTCCGTCACGATCATGGCTTTGTCTGATGACATCCATTTGAGTTGTTCAGCCCCGGTTACAGGGTTTTGACCAACAAAAGCCAACACCATAAAAATCTTACCTTGGTCGTTAATTTCGGCATAGATACTAGCGTAAGGCAGATCTTGAATATATTCGGCCGTGGTACTGACGTCGGCATCACCAAAGAGAGCTTCATTGAATGTGGAATTAAGATCTTGGAACTGTTGTGAGCAACCAGTAACTAGCAGCCCTAAAAATACGATAAGCGGTTTGATCATGATTATTTTGCTTCCTAGCGAGGCTATTTAGGACACACTGATATAAAAAAACCATTTTATGCTTTCACATAAAATGGTTTTATACAGACTACAAATAAGAACTATTTAGTTGTAGTTGTAGTTGTAGCGCCGCCGTCGTTAGAAGCAACAGCAACTGCTGCACCTACTGCGACTGCTGCAGTTGTTACTGCTACTGTTGTTGCTGTACCTGCTGCTGCTGTTGATGCGCCAGCACCTGCTGCTGCACCTTCTGCTGCTGCAAAAACACCGCCAGAGAAGCTAACAGCTAGTGCTGCCGCTAAAGCCATTTTTTTCATAATGATTCCCATTAATATAAACGTTTATATGCTGAGGTTAAGAATAACCTCAACTGATTGTTCAGCTTAAACAACCAATTGACAATATTAGTGAATAAATGTGTTCAAGTAAATGCATAAATTGTAGACAGAAACCATTTTACATCTCACCTGTCATCACAACCCTATGCTTCCTCTGTATTCTCCTATCCTTTATCGCTATACTCCTGACCTATAGTTTTTCGCCCAATAACGAATAAGAGTTCAAGATATGCAAGAGTTAGTTCCATTTGTTCAAGAGAATATGATTTTAGCCATCGTATGGATCGGCTTGGTTGTTGCCATCATTGCGAACGTTATCAAGACATCAAACGCAGCCTACAAAGAGATCACGGCAGCGCAAACCACACACATGATTAACCGTGAAAATGGGATTGTGGTTGATATTCGTACTAAGGATGAGTTCAAAAAGGGCCATATTACGGACGCAGTTCACATTTTGCCGTCAGATATCAAAGCAAATAGCTTTGGTAGCCTTGAAAGCCACAAAGCAGACCCAATCATCGTAGTATGCAAGACAGGTCAAACCGCTCAAGAAAGCGCGAACTTGCTGGTTAAAGCTGGTTTCGAAAACGTAAGCGTACTGAAAAGCGGCTTAGTGACTTGGAGCGAAGCTAATCTTCCTTTAGTTAAAGGTAAGAAATAGCTTAAAGGCAAGAAGCGGCTGACCGATATACTAACTTTCAGGCTTTGTTCGATAAATATAATGAACAGAGTCTAATTTAAAATTTTTAAGGACAAGAAAATGGCTGAAGCAGCACAACAAGACGCACAACAAAACTTCGCAATCCAACGTATCTTCCTAAAAGACGTCTCTTTCGAAGCGCCAAACTCTCCAGACATGTTTCAAAAAGAGTGGAACCCAGATGTAAAACTGGACCTAGACACTCAAAGCCGTGAACTTGGCGAAGGCGTTTACGAAGTCATCCTACGTCTAACGGTTACGGTTAAGAACGCAGAAGACACTGCATTCCTTTGTGAAGTTCAACAAGGCGGTATCTTCTCTGCAAGCGAAATGGAAGCTGGCCAACTAGCTCATTGCCTAGGTGCATTCTGCCCGAACATCCTGTTCCCATACGCTCGTGAAACGATTTCTAGCCTAGTGGTTAAAGGTACGTTCCCACAACTGAACCTAGCGCCAGTAAACTTTGATGCTTTGTTCATGAACTACCTACAAAACCAAGCTCAACAAGCAGAACAAACTGAAGGCGAGCAAGCTTAGGTTTTCAAATAGAGCTTAGGTTTTCAAGTAGAGCTTAAGTTTCGAAATAGAACTACTCTGACTAATGCTCAAATCGCTTATTTTTAAGAAGCTGGGCTTTTATTAGATAGCTAGTTTTCGTTAAATAGTTAGCTTTTAAATGCACATCGCAGCTTCTGCGATGTGCATTTTTTATTTACACTGTACTTTGATAGAGAGATTTTTCTTCTTACTTTAGAAAACATCTCAAGAACTCTTCGATTTCCCTCATTATTTTTAGGTGGAAGCATGACAGAAACAACTCGCCCGACTCACGCGAAAGCCGCTTACGGTAAAGATAGCGCTTACGGTAAAGACATTGCGATGACAGTGATAGGCGCAGGTTCTTATGGGACATCTTTAGCGATCTCTCTAGCGCGTAACGGTGCCAATGTTGTTCTTTGGGGACATGACCCTGTTCATATGGCTCGCCTTGAATCTGAGCGTGCGAACAATGAGTTTCTACCCAATATCGCTTTCCCAGACAGCTTAATTATTGAGTCAGATATAGAAAAAGCCGTGACTTCAAGCCGAGACCTTTTGGTTGTCGTTCCAAGCCACGTGTTTGGTATCGTTTTAAATAGCCTTAAGCCTCACTTAACAGAGAACTCTCGCATCTGCTGGGCGACCAAAGGCTTAGAGCCAGAAACAGGCCGCCTACTTAAAGACGTCGCTCACGATGTACTTGGTGATGGTTACTCACTGGCTGTTCTGTCGGGTCCTACTTTTGCCAAAGAGTTAGCGATGGGTATGCCAACGGCTATCTCTGTCGCTTCACCTGATGAAGTTTTCTTAGAAGAGCTGCAAGAGAAGATTCATTGCGGCAAAACATTCCGCGTATACGCAAACTCTGATTTCATTGGTATGCAGCTTGGCGGCGCAGTGAAGAATGTTATCGCAATTGGCGCAGGTATGTCGGATGGTATTGGCTTTGGTGCTAATGCACGTACCGCACTTATCACTCGCGGCTTAGCGGAAATGAGCCGATTAGGTGCAGCTCTTGGCGCGCAACCAGAAACCTTCATGGGCATGGCAGGGTTGGGTGACTTAGTACTAACCTGTACTGATAACCAATCACGCAACCGTCGCTTTGGTTTGGCACTTGGCGCAGGCAAAGATGTGGATACCGCACAAGAAGAAATTGGCCAAGTCGTTGAAGGTTATCGCAACACCAAAGAAGTTTGGTTATTATCAGAACGCATGGGCGTTGAAATGCCAATTGTTGAACAAATTTATCAAGTGTTGTATCAAGGGAAAGATGCCCACTTAGCAGCACAAGATCTACTTGCACGAGACAAGAAGTCAGAAAGATAATTAGGGCAGATACGGGATTCGAGTAATCTGCTCTTACAGCTCTTCGCATCTCTCATCTCGCTACACGTATCTGGTTTAAAGGAATGGATGGTAAAATGAAACACTGTGAACAACAAAAAGTTTGGCAATGCATTGTGAAGGAAGCTCGACAGCAGTCGGAGCAAGAACCTATGCTTGCGAGTTTTTATCATGCCACGATTATCAACCATGAAAGTTTAGGCGCAGCCCTTAGCTATATCCTAGCAAACAAGCTAAAGACGGCTTCAATGCCAGCAATGGCAGTACGTGAAGTGGTTGAACAAGCATTTAAGCAGGACCAATCGATTATTGATGCTGCCGCTTGTGATATCTGCGCGACGGTAAATCGAGATCCTGCGGTCGAGATGTACTCGATGCCTCTGCTTTATCTGAAAGGCTACCACGCTCTGCAAGGTTACCGAGTGGCTAACTGGCTGTGGAAGCAAGGGCGTATTGCACTTGCCACTTACCTACAGAACCAAATTTCGGTTGCTTGCCAAGTGGATATTCACCCAGCCGCTCGTATCGGCAAAGCTATCATGCTCGACCACGCGACAGGCATTGTGATTGGTGAAACCGCTGTCGTTGAAAATGATGTATCGATTCTTCAAGACGTGACCCTTGGTGGTACCGGTAAAGAAGGTGGCGATCGTCATCCTAAGATCCGCGAAGGCGTAATGATTGGTGCCGGCGCTAAAATACTCGGCAACATTGAAGTGGGTGAAGGCGCGAAGATTGGTTCTTGCTCTGTGGTTCTTCAGGCAGTTCCACCTCATACGACAGTCGCTGGCGTTCCTGCAAAAATTGTTGGAAAGCCGAAAACTGACAAGCCGTCTTTGGATATGGATCAGGGGTTTAACGGTCGCTCTCAGAACTTCATCCATGGTGATGGGATTTAAGAGCAGATACGGGATGCGAGTAACCGAGATGCGAAGAGCTTAAAAGCAGATTCGGGATTCGAGTAACCGAGATACGAAGAGCTTAAAAGCAGATTCGGGATTCGAGTAACCGAGATACGAAGAGCTTAAAAGCAGATTCGGGATTCGAGTAACCGAGATACGAAGAGCTTAAAAGCAGATTCGGGATTCGAGTAGCCGAGATGCGAAGAGCTTAAAAGCAGATTCAGGATTCGAGTAACCGAGATGCGAAGAGCTTAAAAGCAGATTCAGAATTCGAGTAACCGAGATGCGAAGAGCTTAAAAGCAGATTCGGGATGCGAGTAACCGAGATGCGAAGAGCTTAAAAGCAGATTCGGGATTCGATTCAGCGAAATTCGAAAAATTAAGAGCAGATGAATACAACTAAATGACGATAATGATGAAACAAATTCGAGCCATTAGCCGGACTCTTCTGATATCTACCAGCCTTTGCGCTGCTCTGTTATCTACATCGTCATTTTCCGCCTCTCAGGGGGAACTGAAAGGCGTATCGAGCGAAATATCTCGCCAACAAAAAAACCTTTCCTCACAGCAAAAAAAACTCGATAGCCTACAGGCAAACCTCAAGAAACAAGAGCTGTCCATTGTGTCGCTTGAAAAGGCGATTCTAGACAGTAAAAAGCAACTCAATACCGCTAATGTAAATCTTGCTAACTTAGACACCAAGATTAAAGCGCTTACGGCTCAGAAAAAAATCCATACCGACAAGTTAGAACAACTGATTCAAACTTACTACATGACAAGTCGAGCTAAAGCGTCTTCTCACATCCTCAACACGGGTGTTGAAGAAGATCGCATCAGTCACTATTACCAACACCTTGCCAAAGCGCGCTCCGCAACAATCAAAACGATTGAACAGACGCAACTTGAATTAGAAGAAAGCCATAAACAGCGTCAACTTGAGCAAGAACAGATAGCATCACTGTTAAAACAGCAAACCACCAAGCGCGATACGTTAGCCAAAACTCAAACGCAGCGTAAGAAAACCGTTGGCAGCATCAAGAAAAACATCTCGGGTGACAAGAATTACTTGGCAGAGCTTCAACGCAATGAAACTCGCCTAAAAGCTGAAATAGCGAAAGCAGAGAAAGCGGCTCGCGAGAGACGTAATGCAATCCCTATGGATGGGTTAGCCAAACGTAAAGGCAAACTACCTTGGCCAATCAAAGACAAAGTTCTGCATAACTACGGTTCACGCCAAACGGGGCAAATTAACTGGAAAGGCATGGTGATCAACGCTAAATATGGTCAGCAAGTTAAGTCTGTTTATTCAGGCACGGTGGTTTTTGCAGAGTATCTGCGTGGTTATGGCTTAGTAGTACTACTTGACCACGGTAAAGGCGATATGACGCTCTACGGCTTTAACCAAGCACTTTTAAAGAAAGAAGGTGACAAAGTGAAAGCGGGTGAAGCGATTGCACTTGCTGGTGACACTGGCGGCCAAACGCGCCCATCACTGTACTTTGAAATTCGCAGAAACAGCCAAGCTCAGAATCCAAAGAGTTGGTTAGTTAGGTAAGAGCAGATGCGGGATTCGAGTAACCGAGATGCGAAAAGCTTAAAAGCCGATACGGGATGCGAGTAACCGAGATGCGAAAAGCTTGAAAGCAGACACGGGATGCGAGTAACCGAGATGCGAAGAGCTTAAAAGCAGATACGAGATTCGAGTAGCCAAGATGCGAAGAGCTTAAAAGCAGATGCGAGATTCGAGTAGCCGAAATGCGAAGAGCTTGAAATCAGATGCGAGATTCGAGTAACCGAGATACAAAAAGCATGAAAGCAGATACAAGGTTAGAGTAAAACGTTACATGAAAAATGCTAGCCTAGTCGTCGCTGTACCCTGCTTTTCGTTACTCGAATCTCGATTACCCGCATCTGGCGTTAGCTGTTCAAAGCTTTCACACCATCTTCCAACAGTGTCAGCTGCTCAAAACCTTGAGCAGTCGCAATTGGTTTAACGGTTGCGATCATCTGCAGCATTCCTTGATGAACTACTTGCTCAGTAATTTGAGCTTTTGGCGACATCGCAGATTGATAAGCTAACCAACCCGATGCGATCAAGTGAAGAGAAGTGACCATCGACTTCATTTCCGTATCCGTTGCTTTTAGCAAATTCAACTCAACAAAGGCTCTCATAATATCGACAAGGTTGGTTTGCAATCTTTCTTGCACAGCCATGTAATCAAGATGGAGTTTTTCATCACGTGACAATATTTCAGGCAGATTCGCATAGAAAAATCGGTATTTCCACATTAGCGTGAAGATAGAATCTAAGTAGGTCTTTAATAGCGTCAGGCTTTCTTGCTGGCCTTGAATCGGCGTGAACCTTTCAAGCAACTCTGTTGAATAGAGGGTGAAGATATCACGTACAATTTCTTGTTTGTTACGGAAGTGGTAGTAGAGGTTACCAGGGCTAATCTCGATATGCTCAGCAATATGATTGGTCGTAATACTACGCTCGCCGTGCTCATTAAAAAGCTCTAGAGCAGCGTAAACAATCTTGTCACGTGTTTTCATTAGTTACTAGTATCCCTATCCGTTTAGTGGTTCAGTATATCGCCACTAAGCGGATAGATCGAGCTGATAACATCTGGTCTGCGAAGCTCAATATTCATCCGTTCATAAGTCGCTCACCATGTTTATCTTAGACGTCGCATTGGATAGCTAAATTCATGAAGTTAATTCATATACTAATGAATGAGTCACCTGGGTTTGCACTAGCCCGTATTGTTCATTCCTTGCTATACTCGCGATAGTTTTGTATTCAAAAGAGTAGGAAAAGTATGATTATCGTAACTGGTGGTGCTGGTATGATTGGCAGCAATATTGTTAAGGCGCTAAACAAAGCTGGCCACAACGATATCCTGGTCATCGACAACCTCAAAAATGGTAAGAAGTTTAAAAACCTTGTCGACCTAGACATCACTGACTACATGGATCGCGACGACTTCCTAACTCAAGTTATGGCTGGCGATGATTTCGGCCCTATTGAAGCCGTTTTCCACGAAGGTGCGTGCTCTGCGACGACTGAATGGGATGGCAAATACATGATGCTCAACAACTACGAGTATTCAAAAGAGCTGCTTCACTACTGTATTGAGCGTGAAATTCCATTTCTATACGCCTCTTCTGCCGCTACTTACGGTGAGACCAATACTTTTATCGAAGAGAAAGAGTACGAAGGCGCATTAAATGTCTACGGTTACTCTAAACAACAATTTGATAACTATGTTCGTCGCTTAACAGCAGATGCTGTAGCGCATAATGAGACGTTGCCTCAAATTACGGGTTTCCGTTACTTCAATGTTTATGGCCCTCGTGAAGATCACAAAGGCAGCATGGCCTCTGTTGCTTTCCACCTAAACAACCAAATGAACGCCGGTGAGAACCCTAAACTGTTCGCAGGTAGCGAAACCTTTAAGCGTGATTTTGTTTACGTAGGTGATGTTGCCGCCGTAAACCTGTGGTTCTTCGAAAATGGTGTTTCTGGCATCTTTAACCTAGGCACCGGCAATGCTGAGTCTTTTGACGAAGTAGCCAAAGCGGTCATTAAACACCACGGTAAAGGTGAAATCGAAACGATTCCTTTCCCTGAGCATTTAAAAGGCGCTTACCAAGAATTCACACAAGCAGACTTAACCAAGCTTCGTGCTGCTGGCTGTGATATTGAGTTCAAAACGGTTGCAGAAGGTGTTGCGGAATACATGACTCTGCAAAACCAATAATCACTCTCTTACTGTCCAAGAACTAAGAGCATTTAAGAACTGAGAGTTTTCAATGACTGAGAAACGTAACGACTTCGATGAAAATGCCTACAACCCCGCTTTCGAGTGGGGTTTCCTTGCTCCGAAGCACTGGGGAACGTGGCTAGTTGTGTTTCTAGGCCTACCCTTGGCCTTAACTCCCCATAAAGTAAAACTTAAGCTTGCTACAAAGATTGCCAGGGCATTGACTAAAAGGCCGAGTAGAACAATTAACAACGCTTGGGTAAACTTTGCACTCTGTTTTCCTGACCTATCAAAAAAAGAGCGAGAACAGTTATTAGAAAAAACTCTAGTTACTGCAGGTACGTTTCTATTAAGTTTCGCTTCCCTGTCATTGCGTAGTCAGAAGTGGCTAGTCAACAATACAACGGTAAATGGGCTGGAGCACATACAATCAACTCTAGATTCAGGTGACAATGCTATCCTACTGGTGCCTCATTCTTGGGGAATCGATATTCCAGCAGTTTATTTCGCCTCTCAAGGTTTACCTGTTTCGGCAATGGCTAAACGTCAGAAAAACCCCGTAATGGACTGGCTAATGCATCGCCAGCGTGTCCAATACGGTGGCCGAGTGTACGAACGAGACAATGGCATCAAACCTTTTATCAAATCAGTGAGGGATGGGTACCTAGGTTACTACTTACCAGATCAAGATCATGGTCGAGAACACAGCATCTTTGTTGATTTTTTCAACACCCCAAAAGCGACGCTACCAGGTCTTGGTAAACTATCTAAAGTCAGTAGAGCGAAAATTATCCCTGTTTTCTCCATATTTGATGCTGAAACAGGTAAGTTTGTTATCGATATTTATCCACCTTGGGATGATTATCCTTCAAAAGATGAACACCATGACACTCGTCGTATGAATGCCTTTATCGAGCAGGCCGTAATTAAAACGCCAGAGCAATATATGTGGATCCTTAAGTTCCTCAATACACCAAAAGACCCTGACAGCACCTATTCACCATACCATGATCCTAAATTGTGGATTAAGGGCTATACACGATGAAGAAAATTCTGATCATAGGTCCTTCTTGGGTGGGCGACATGGTAATGTCACAATCGTTGTACATTACACTCAAGCAACAACACCCAAATGCACTGATTGACGTAATTGCACCCGGTTGGTGTAAACCGATTCTTGAGCGTATGCCTGAAGTCAATCAAGCGATTGAGATGCCTCTTGGCCATGGTGAGTTCAATTTACTTGGGCGCCGAGCCATTGGTAAAACGCTTCGTGATACGAGATATGACCAAGCTTTTATCTGTCCAAACTCAGCCAAATCAGCATTGATTCCTTGGTTTGCAAACATTCCAAAGCGCACTGGCTGGAAAGGTGAAATGCGCTACGGGTTATTAAACGATCTTCGCCCAAATAAGAAATCCTTCCAATACATGGTTGAGCGCTATGTGGCTCTTGCTCATCCAAGATCAGAGATGATCGACTCCAGCTCCCTAGGCGGTCTAGAGCATTTGCCTAGACCTGCTCTAACCATTTTGAAAGATGAACAGCTGTCTACGGCTAACAAATTCGAACTTACTGTAGATGCTGCCATTACAGGGCTTTGTCCAGGCGCAGAATTTGGCCCTGCAAAGAAATGGCCAGAAACGCATTATGCAGAAGTCGCAACGGCTATGAGTAAAGCGGGCAAGCAAGTATGGTTGTTTGGCTCTCAAAAAGATCTAGAGACTTGTGACAGCATAAAGGCACTTGTTCCTGAACAGTTACAATCAAAAATTCATGTATTAGCCGGTCAAACCAGCTTGATTGAAGCCGTTGATCTGCTTGGTGCCTGCCAAACTGTCGTTGCTAATGATTCGGGCTTAATGCACGTTGCTGCTGCTGTTGGTTGTAATGTTGTTGCGGTATACGGCTCAACATCGCCCAAATATACGCCGCCACTCGCTGAGAAAGTCGAGATTGTGCATACTGATATTGATTGCCGCCCATGTTTTAAGCGTGAATGTGAGTTCAAGCACTTAAAGTGTTTAACGGAGCTGTCACCGCAACAAGTAATCAATAGTATCCATAAACTGGAAGCCATTTCGGTGAGCGCATGTTAGTCCGGTTTTTTTATACTCTGCTTCTTGCGCTTGTGGCCCCGCTATTACTCTTTGGCTTGTATAAAAGTAAGCCAAATAAGCCGAAGTTTGGTAAACGCTGGAAAGAGCACTTTGGCATAACACCTAAGCTAATATCAAATCAGCGTCCTATTTGGATTCATGCTGTCTCTGTTGGTGAGAGTATCGCAGCTGTACCTCTGATCAAAGAACTCAAAAAACAAAACCCAGGCCAAACGATTGTCGTCACAACGACAACCAGTACCGGCGCTGAGCAAATCTCGAAACTTGGTGAATTAGTCGAACACCGTTACATGCCAATTGATTTCGGCTTCGCTGTAAAAGGCTTTTTTAAAGCGGTACAACCGAAGAAGATGCTAATCATTGAAACGGAATTGTGGCCAAACACACTTCATTACGTTTCTCAGTTTAGTGTACCAATTACGGTCGTGAACGCTCGCCTGTCTGAGAAATCGCGTAACAACTACGCTAAGGTTCAACCCTTATTTGATTCACTTCATCCTTGCCTAACCAAGGTTCTCTGCCAAACGGAATCTGACGCCTTACGTTTCGAGAGCTTAGGCGTAGATAAAAGCAAGCTTGCCGTAACTGGCTCCATCAAGTTCGATATCCAAATTTCAGATGAAGTTCGAGAAAAAGGTAAAACACTAAGAGCTGATCTTGGTATAAACCGTCCCGTGTGGATAGCCGCCAGTACCCATAAAGGTGAGGATGAACAAGTATTAGAAGCTCATCAAAAAATTCTAGAATCACACCCAGATGCACTTCTTATTATAGTTCCTCGCCACCCAGAACGATTTGACAGCGTCTTTGAGCTTTGCGAAAGTTTAGGGTTTACCACAACTCGAAGAACATACTCTCGTATTGATTCGTTTGAACAAATACAAGTTTACATCGGTGACACTATGGGAGAGATGTTGATTTTAATTGGATCTGCTGATGTCTGCTTCATGGGTGGAAGCCTAATCGGAGATAAAGTTGGCGGCCATAATGTATTGGAACCAGCAGCTTTAGGTGTCCCTGTGATTACTGGGCCAAGTTATTTTAATTTTAAAGAAATAGTAGAAGGTTTAATTTTTGAAAATAAAGTCACTGTCATACTAAAATTAAAAGAATCATCACAAACTATTACCTCATTCTTTGATAAAAAAAATGAAAATTTAGGCGTGACTTCTATTAACAATGGCGCTATAAAGAAAACTCTAAACTTAATCAACAATAGGTAGATTATGTTAAGCATTATAATTCCTGTATACAATTCTGAAGAATACATTGACAAATGTATTGCATCAATAGAACTAGCGAATAAAAGGAACCCTGGCATTCTAGGTGAAGTGATAGCTATAAATGATGGTTCAAAAGACCGTTCTCTAAAAAAATTAAACTCTTTAAAGGTAAAATATTCATATCTAAAAGTTATAGACCAAGAAAATCAAGGCGCTGGTAGCGCTAGAAATGTTGGAATTAAAAGTGCAAAATATAAATACATCTCGTTTGTTGATTCGGATGATCTAGTTGATGAAGACTACTTATTGCCATTAAAAAAACACACAACAAAAATAATAACATTTAATTTAATTAAGTATGATAAGAAAAATAAAGAGACAATAATAAGTCCTCATTCAAAACCTAGCGGGCCCGTTTGTTGTGCATTCTTCGATAGAGAAAAAATAAAAAATAATAGCATACTATTTCCTGAAGGAATAAATTATGAAGATAATGCAGTTTGCTTTCTCATGTATAACATTAGCTCTAGCAGAGAACATTTCAATCAGGCACTATACAAATATTCATATACTTGTGGGAGTCAAAGTAATTCCTCAAGTTTAAAAAATGCATCGGATAGAGTCGAATCTATTATATTTTTAGTTAATAATGCTAAAAGATTAGGCTTATATGAAGATAATAAAAAACATTTTACGGAAACTGCATTTAACTTAGCATACTTACCAGCATTATCATTATGCTTTAGAAAATGGGGCAACTACCAAGAATTTAAATCATTAAAGTCAAAAATACTCAAAAACCTTGAAGTTGTGATACCTAAAGAGGCAAGCTTAAAGAAAAAATCATTTTATTTTTGCACATCAAAACTAGGATATTTGGGATATTTGTTAATTTGCATTAAAAGATTAAACAAGATATATAGGTGAACACATTGAACTTATTTTTGGTTACTTCACCTTTTCAATATATTTGTGCGAATGAAGCAAAAGCACATTATAAAACGAAAAATAATATTCTACTTCTTGTTGAACAACCTTCCGAACCTGGCTTAAGCCAACAGAAAAAAATCGTCAATGAAAGTGAATGGGATCACGTCATTAAGATCCCAAGAGTTTCTCGAAGCAAGCATGTACCAAACGCGATCAAAGAAATAAAAAGTTTAATTAACGCCTCACCGATACAACACTTCTTTCATGCTGAATACATGGCCTGGAGAACGAAACTGATAATCCGGAACTTACCTATAAGCAAAGAAGTCTATTTTGATGATGGTACGTTAACGGTTAATGAGTATGAAGAGTCTATCCGAACAGAGGCCGTTTATTACCGCCCGCGTTTAATTCAAGATTTGCTCATTAGATTGAAAGGATGTGAGCCTATTGGTCGCCTATCTCAATCGAAGAACCTTGAACTATTTACTGTATTTGATATTAAAAATCCCAAACATCATATAACAAAAAATGAACTTACTGTTTTTAAAAAAAAATATAAAACACAAAATCTATTTGATGAAAAAGCGCCTATCGGTTTCATTGGACAAGGTGCAATTGGACATAAAAGACGAAAAACCATTGAACAGTACATTTCTGAGATTAAGCATTTCTCACATGAGAGTCAAAAGCCAATTCTCTACTTCCCTCACAGGACTGAATCAGGCGAGTTAAGAAAAGAAGTAGAAAAAATACCGAATCTTCGCTATCACGCTAGTGAATTCCCGCTAGAGATCGAACTAGTTGATAAGCAGATAAAGCTCTCATCACTAGTTGGTATCCTATCTACCGTTCAATACACCTCTACTTTGCTTTATAAAGATATGCCAATTTTTAACCTTGAATCGGGCGTTGAGGTAGCTAACATAAGAAAACAAAGTATCGTTCGAACTGATAGGCTACGTCGGTTATTTATAGCTCAGGGGATTAAGAGTATTAAAATTTAACCATTGATAGGCATAAGATTCCTAGAGCCTTAAAATATTATGTATCTAGGCGACTATTCTACACAATACCTCTTGTACAACTGATAACATTCAGCCTAGCTATTGTAAGCAATTAATAAACTGTACACGCCTCATAGCCCCATGAGGCGACATTACTAGTGTTTGAAGTTCCAAGTTAGGGGTCAGGCTCGGCTTTCGCCAACTCCTTTATGCACTTGCGATTCGATTTCCGTTGTTTCGCAGAAATGCCTTTTAGGCTCGACTCTATCCCATAGAACTTCTGGATTTTTGCCAACACTTTATTGACCTTGCCCGACTTTCCTTTTCCTTGTAACTTCTTAGCGTCCATGAATTTACGCCGAGCACGAGCGAGACAGCCCATATTCGTCACTTGGCGATATAATGCCGTCATTCCGTTGAGTTTCGAGCAAAGTGAAATGCGGCAAGTGCACGAGTTTGCTAGCCGAGGCCACCCTAAAAATGATGAGGATCCAAGGTACCACTACAAAATTGAAGCAAATCCGTTCACTGATTTAGACAAAGTAAACTCACGAAGCTTAAAGTTACAACATGTTTATCCTTGCGACCAATGATACTGAAAGTACCGAACTCGATGACAACAAGATGAACATGATTTGGTTGAACATTTAATTCTAAAACCTCGCAGTCTTTCATATTGCACAAGATATAGATTGAACGATAAAGCTCCTCTCCAACCTTATCTTTCAAAATCTTATATCTGTACTTTGGAGTCCAAACTATATGGTATTTCCAACGACAATAGACATATGATGAACTTCTGTAATCGACCATGTGGTTGTTTCGTTGTGGTGACTAAGAGGTTACTTCTAATATGGGCACTTCTTCAGGCTATAGCCTCAAGGAACAATCACCAGCGGCCTAGGCGGTGGTTTTGAGTAGCCAATAAACCACATCTAAGCCAACCGCTCGCTGTGTGTTTTTAAAGTTTGAAGGGATCGATAAACTTGAGTTCGGCGATCAATGGTTTATCACCAACATTCAAGCCCATCAGAGTCGATTGCTAGGTAAGCTGTATGAAGCAATTTATTCCTAAATTAGGTGCGGAATGTCGGATTAAAAACTTTACGACGAAAAAGTGCTGGCGTCGATCTTCTCGTTGCGAATAAAACGGTAGGTGTCTTCAACCAAACTGCCCTAACCCTCACGAGCGTAAGCCGCTGAACGGCCTATGTTGACGACGAAGTGACGGGTAATATCGACTAAGCGCTCAGTTCTGCAATTATCACCGATCTAGGCAGCACTGAACATGGCTTGAGCCCAATCGGTTATATTGTGAATGAGTGGAAGCATGATATTAAAGCTGTTGAGGTTGGTAATAATCTATGAGCTCCCAAATCGTCTGCTAGATCAATCCCTAGCAGCCAATTTGTGTATAAGAGTCAGAGTTTAATCTGTTCATTAGGCTAAATATCTACTGTAAAAACAACAGTATATGATCACACCTAAATCTGTTCATCAAATCGATCTTGAATGTATTTAAATTATTGAAACTTCAGTGTATCAATTAGTGAAAGTATTACTTCACGTCACCCTTTATTCCATAAGGGTTTTTCATGATTTCCCCCTGATTACTTTGAGTATAAATGAACATCAAGAGATGTAATCTGTAATATCTGAAAGTAATAACGGCTCTCCGGCCAGTAAATCACGAGAAGCATGTTTCCCTAAAATATGGCTAAAGTATTTAGGAGCTAAACCAGATGCTGGACGTACTACCTTAACGTTATCTCTGGTTATTAGGTCCCCTTTCTTAAGGTTATTTGAAACATAGATAGAACGTCCCCTTAATCTGCTTTTTTTAGAGCCCGCTGATAATTGAAACTCATGAGATCCTAAAGCTTGCTCAACGATTTTTATTGAATTAACCATAAGTTTAAACTCTTCTGGTGTCATTGAGAAATCCGAATCAACACTCTTTATATTTCGATCTAAAATAAAGTGTTTTTCAATCACCTTAGCGCCTAAAGCAACAGCTGCAACAGGTACCACATGACCTAAGGTGTGATCTGATAATCCTATATTTACCCCAAAAGTATCTTTAAGAGTATTTATTGCTTTCAAATTAACCTCTGAATAAGGTGTCGGATAAGCAGATGTACATTTTAATAGTGTTACTCTAGACTTATCTGGAAAATACTCTAATGCTTTTTCAATATCAGCTAATTTTGCAATTCCTGTTGATATAATTACAGGCTTTCCTGTTTCAGCTATTTTTTTAATTAAAGGTATATGTTGTATTTCAAATGATGCTATTTTATAGATAGGATTATTCAATGTTTCTAAGAAATCAACTGCATCTTCATCAAATGGACTTGAAAAACAAACTAAGCCTAGACTGTTTGCATATTCAAATAACTCTTTATGCCATGCATAAGGTAATGCTCCCTCTGAAAACACATCATATGGCTTTTTACCCTTCCACAAACCTTCTTTTCTTGGGCCAAATTCCTCATTATCAACGTTCAAAGTTAATGAGTCGGCTTTATAAGTTTGTAGTTTAACAGCATCAGCTCCAGCTTCTTTCATTGCTGAAATAGTTTGTTTTGTATACTCAAGGTCGTTATTGTGATTGCCGGATAATTCAGCAATAATAAATGTTTTGCTCATAATTTTATTACCTTTGCAGGCACCCCGCCTACTGTAGAGTTTGCAGGTACGTCTTTTGTAACTACTGCGCCAGCAGCAACTAATGCTCCTTCGCCAATAGTGACTCCTGCCATGATTGAACTATTTCCTGCGATCCAAGCGCCACGTTTAACTACAATCTCTGCTTTTTCAAAGCCACCAAAACGGTATGAATCCCCCTTCTTGGTATGATTACTCCCTGTAAGAGATGCACCATTACCAATTAGGACTTCATCCTCTAACGTGATCTCCCCTTGCCCAAGGTAAGTATTAAAACCTATATATACATGGTCGCCAACGCTGAGACCATTGGGATTGAAAATAAATGCTTGGCTTGCAACTTTGAAATTTTTACCACAACTTTTCAAAAATGGCTTATAAAGCATACCTCTGTATTTATCTCCATAAGGCCCATCTGGGATAAAGAATCCGACCCACTTTGTTATCAACCGATAAAAATTATTCATTTTTATTCTTTAGCTCCCTAACCACTAGATCATAAATCCATTTCGCTCTATTTGCTCTTAATGACGGCATTTTATCGCAATGAATAGAATGCGTAAGCGGGTGGATCAGCTGACGCAATAATTCAGTTAATCGTTCTATATCGTTTTCACTAAATACACCAAAGTTTTCTCCTAAACCATATCGGGTCACTTTTTCGGACAGCGCCGCTTGGGTATCATGAATAGATAGAGCAATAAAGAAAGTTTTGGCAGCAATACATTCATAGCGAGTCATTCCGCCATTTATTATTGCATACTGCGAGCGTTTGAGAGTATTTGCAAAATCAAAACTACCAAACTCAAGAAACTCAAGATGAGAATAATGTCCATACTCACTTAAAACTTGCTCGACTAACGCACCTTTAGGCAGAATAACTTTAAAAATATATTGGCAATCTTCGAGTTGAGAAATCGCTTTTAAAACTAAATGGGTAAATCCCATAGGGTCGGTTCCTCCCATAGATACCAGTACATAGGGAGATTTACTATCACCTTCAGAGAAAAACTCTTCTGGAAGGCTAATGAAATCAACACCGGAAAGTTGAACCGTTTTCTCTGTCACAACAGATTTTTTATATTTTTCAAAAACAGGGTATATCGCAATATCTTCGTACCTTCGCTCTCCTATTTTTTCAAACATGTTAGTGCTGACTAATGGAATTCCTTGTCCCTCGAAATTCTTTAACATTTCATACTGAGAATCGGGAATATCAAACCAAATTAGGTCATTTGAATCAAGCCCTAATTCACGAATGAAACTTTCTGGCTTATGTTGATTAAATGGATATACGTTGAAACTCTCACTTTCTGTGATAGCTTCTTTGTCCACAACTAATGTACAATCAACATTCAGTGACAAACTTTCCATCATACGAAAGACTCGGAAAAAGTGACCTTTCCCCGAGTCTTTCGTAGCTCTTGTTACAAAGACAATCCTACTCATTATTTTTTACAACAAACTCAATCTGTCTTCTCAGCTCTAGAGCTACTCTCTCGGCATCTTCTAATGTATCAGCTTGTGCGACCACTCGGCCGATACGATCCGTACCTTTACGAAAAATACTGACCTCATCTCCAACTTGAACTGTAACTTCGATAATAGGGTGATAAGCTGCATAATCTTCAATTGAGTAATTATGATTTACTGCCTCTAAAATACCATCCTTCGGTGCTTCTAGAACGTACGCAGCGCAAGCTTTTCCTCTTATTTCTAGGGGTTTATGCTTTTCGCCTAATGCATTTTGAATTACAAGTTCTTCCCATGAGAGACCGGTGAAAATTGAAGTCAACTCAGGTAAACATGTTGCACCTATACGCGCACCAATCTCGATAATATGTACCTCCCCTTCAGGAGTAACTATCAAATCTATGTTTGCTGGCCCATTCAAAAGACCTACGGCATTCAATGCTTGACCTATGCCTTGTTGGACAGCTTTTTCATCAATAGAAACTTGATTAAATGGGTAGGAGTGACCGTTCGGTACCATAAAGCCGTTATCACACAGCGTATCATTATGAATTAGGCAATAAATGCACTCGCCATCTTGCGAGAAAGTTTGCGCGCCAATTTCTATTCCTTCAATAAATTGCTCAACTAAAATCTCACAGCTGCGTGAGTAATAGCATGCATCTTTGAAAGCAGCCACTACATCAGCTGAGCTCTTTACTTTGCTAACACCGCGACTACCGGAAGAGTCAGGAGCTTTAATGATGCAAGGATAGCCAATTTTTTCAGCAGCATCCGTCGCTTCCTTTATACTACGTACTATATGATATTCTGGCTGTGTGACGCTGTATTGCTCTAGAGCCGTTCGTGTTTGATCTTTGTTACTACAAACCATCGCGGTCTCGTAAGTCACTCCAACCAAACAAAGCTCTTGATTAACCATACCAATAGTAGGGACAGGTAAGTCAGATTGCATTGTTACAATGCCGTCGATATTTTCCGAACGTGCAACGCTTAATACTGCTGAAATATCTTTTATGTCTGCATGATAAAATTTATCTACTAAGCTAGCCCCCGTAGATCTTTCGTTAAAATCGACGCCAATTGAGTAATAACCAAGTTTTTTACATGCATCAATTAAAGGAAGCTGACCATAACCGGTACCTACAATCATCACTTTTTTCATTCTTGAATTCGACCTAACTTATACTTCATTTCTGCTAATACCCAATCACTTGGAGTGTCAATATCTTGACAACCCATACGTTCAAGTATGACTGCTTTACATTGATTACCTGTTAACGTTTTTCTTGCTAAAACCTCGTTAGCGCGAAACGCATAAATTTGCCCGGCATCATGATAAAACGCCTGATGTTCTTGGCTTCGCTTAACTAGTTGACCAATATTTTGACGTACGATTGAGCCTATATTGGATAAACCCAGCGCCTTATCTGGGCTCGTTTCATACTCTACAACTGTCAATGCAGAGTCATAATCTTCATTGTTTAGATGATTCATGGCCTTACTGATTGTAGCAATACTCAGCAAAGGAGATGTTGGAAGAATAAGCGCTACGTTACTGACAGTAGAGTGTTCTGTAAGTCTCTCAAGCACCTCAACAACAACATCATGAAGTGTTGCATGGTCATCAGAAGACTTCATCGAACGAATAAATGGCACTTCTGCCCCATACTGATTAGCAACATCGGCAATTTCATCATCATCTGTTGATACGATAACCTTATCAAAGCATCCAGATGCCAATGCGGCTTCTATAGAGTAAGCAATAATCGGCTTTCCATGAAAATCTTTAATATTTTTTCGTGGGATGCGTTTACTCCCCCCACGAGCTGGAATAATCGCTATTTTCATTACGCACCTTTTAGAATATCAGTTAACACGTCAACAACCGTATTCTGTTGAACTTCGGTCATACCATGGAACATCGGCAGAGAAATCGCTTCACGGTAGTACTGTTCGGATTCTGGGAAATTCCCCTCAGTGAAACCTAAGTCTTGATAATACGGCTGGGTATGAACTGGAATATAATGCAAATTCACTCCAATACCACGCTCGCGTAACGCATCAAAAACCTGTTGATGACTGAGTGAAATATCATCCAATTTCAAGCGAATCACGAATAAATGCAGACCTGAGTACGTGTTTTCCAGTTGATAAGGTAGCACTAAAGGTAATTCAGATAACATTTGATTATAACGCTTAGACAACACATGGCGTGCCGCAACAAATTCATCAAGTCGTTGCATTTGAGTGACACCTAATGCAGCTTGAAGTTCTGTCATACGGTAGTTGAAACCTAAATCAACCTGTTGGTAATACCAACCACCGTGAGATTCACCACGCATCAACTCTGGATCACGTGTAATACCATGACTACGCAGCAACGCCATTTTATCAGCCAGTTCTTTACTGTTAGTAAGAGCAGCGCCACCTTCGGCAGTTGTCACGATTTTTACTGGGTGGAAACTAAATACCGTGATATCTGAGTATTCGCAATTCCCAATCGGCTGCTCTTGATATCGGCCGCCAATCGCATGCGAAGCATCTTCAATAAGTTTAAAACCGTACTCTTTGGCTAACTTACCGATTGCAGCCATATCACAAGGCTGTCCACACAAATGAACAGGCACAACAACTTTTGGCAGTGTTCCATTTGCTTTAGCTGCGATTAACTTTTGCTCTAATTTTTCAGGGCACATATTGTAAGTCGCCGAATCAATATCAACGAAATCAACTTTAGCACCACAGTAAAGACCGCAATTAGCAGATGCTACAAAAGTCACAGGTGTTGTCCACAACCAGTCACCTTCGCCTAAGCCTAAAGCTAAGCAAGCAATATGCAGAGCGGATGTTGCACTATTTACTGCTAACGCATACTGAGATCCAGTATGTTCTGTTAGCGCTTTTTCAAACGCAGGTACTTGCGGACCTTGCGTTAAAAAATCAGACTTAAGGACATCAACTACACTATCAATGTCTTGCTGAGTGATATCTTGCTTGCCGTATGGAATCACTGTTTTGCTCACACTGTAAATTTAGGGTCAACATGCTCTTTGATTAGGTCACGTAGACCTTCAATCGTTTCCCACTCAGTATTCGTGCCTGAGTTGTATTTAAAGCCAAATGGTACTTTTTCAGCCTTATGATGATTCATGTACTCATCTTCTGTGTACGTAAAAGAGACAGAAGGAAGAATCGCGTAATAACGCCCTAGATCTATCGTATTAAGAGAATCAGTATCCGTAATCATTTCTTCATGAAGCTTTTCACCAGGGCGAATACCAACAACTTTAGTTGGCATACCAGGCGCAATAGCTTCTGCAATGTCTAATATTTTGTAAGATGGGATCTTAGGTACAAAAATTTCACCGCCAATATGATTTTCGATAGCGTACATCACCATGTTTACACCATCCTGAAGAGATATGTTGAAGCGAGTCATCTCCTCATGAGTAATCGGTAATACACCTTCTTCTTTTTTCTGCATAAAGAACGGAATAACTGAGCCTCGAGAGCCCATAACATTGCCGTAACGAACAACACTAAAACGAATATCTTTAGATCCACGAATATTATTAGCGGCTGCGAATAATTTATCAGAAGCTAACTTAGTTGCGCCATATAGGTTAATCGGAGCACACGCTTTATCCGTAGATAGTGCTACCACATCTTTTACACCACACTGTAGTGCCGCACTAATTACGTTTTCAGCCCCATCAATATTAGTACGAATACACTCCGTCGGATTGTATTCTGCTGTATCAACTTGCTTAATTGCTGCTGCATGAATGATTACATCAACGCCTTCACAGGCTTGAATCATGCGGTTACGGTCACGAACATCACCAATAAAGAATCGTAGCTGAGGAAAGTCCTTGTGTGGGTATTGTTGCTTTATTTCAAACTGCTTCAGTTCATCTCTAGAATAGATGATAATCTTTTTAACATCTTGGTATCGTTCAAGGATTGTTTTTATGAACTGCTTACCAAATGAACCAGTGCCACCAGTAATCAAAACAGCTTTATTGTTTAACATAATGTCTCACTTTATTCGTCTATAATTTGTGCACTACTCAGTACACTAGTTCGCTTCTTATGAATGTTAGCCCCTACGACAATGGTCGCAGATGGTACATCTTTTGTCACAATAGAGTTCGCACCAATAATACAATTATTACCTATTGAGATACCACCTACAACCTTTGCTCCTGAAGCAATAATACTGTTAGATCTAATAATAGGCATTTCATTATGTCCAACAAGATTTGAACCTAAGGTTACCTGTTGGTAAATCTTACAACCATCCTCCACAACCGCATTAGAACCAATAACAACACCAATTGGGTGTCCAAATTCAACAGATGATGCTATTTTTGCAGTATGGCTTATCTCGCAGTTATAAACATAAAAAATGCGCCGTTGAAAGTACTTTCTAACAAGGCGAGAGTGCTTACTTCCCCAGAACATTAGATCCAATTCTATTCTGAATTTTCGTGATGGATCGGATGTTCTCAATAAATTAAACAACAGTTTGATCATTTACCATACCTACGATTTCTTCCTTAACTCACACTTATTAACCCCACCTTTACCCAATGCTTCATCGTATCGATAACTCTATCTAACCATGGGTAATAAGCTTGATTTTGACCAGTAAGTTGATATTTTTCTTTGATTTTCCGTCAGTTTTATTTACTAAATCGGCTAATCGCTTCTAGCGCTTCCTGCATATATAAAAAGTTAGGGGTTTCGTCCTTAAGTTGACGGTTAGTTTTATCCATTAACTGATATTGTCCAGCAGCATTCACTTCTAAAATTTGCTCATTAGAGATAATGGCATAGGCACTATAGCTCGAAGACATAACCCAATCTCGTGTCTTGGGTTCTCCTAACAAATTTTCACCAACAGAATAATCTTTAACATCATTAGTCACACCTAAGTACTGCTTCATTATAGTAGGCACGACATCTTGGTGGCTTGTTAAACTATTTAAATCCCACTCATTACCAGACTGATTGACCCCTGGGCCAAATATCGCAAACGGCACCTTAACTTGAGCATCGGTAAAGTTACTGTTGTGCCCCCAGAAGTTTAGCTTATTATCATTCATTTCTTGGCCATGATCACCAGTGATGACAACAACAGTATTATCCAAGTCTCCCGTTTCTTTTAGCTTATTAAGAACTTGCGCCGCGACTGTATCAACAAAGCGCACGCTCGTCTTATAGCGATTAAAGAATGGCTGAGGGTCAGTTTCATTATTCAGCTTCAAGTAGTTAACAACTTGCAGTATTGGCTCATAACGAGGCTCAAAGCCTCTAGGAAAGTCATAACCATGTGGTGCGTCATAAAACAGGAATGAAAATGCAGGCTTCGATTGATCGCGGCTGTCATACCACTTAAGCCAATCTTTTGTTAAATCGGCATCCAGTGCTGAAGGTCGATTACCTTTTGAACCAATACGAAGATTCTCAACGTTAGTAAAAACAGTTTGATTAAACTCGGGCTTTCTCAATTGAGCGGCGGTAAAAATACCTAAGTCATAATCCAGCTCTTGAAGTCGGTCGATAAGTACAGGACTTTGTTGGTTGGCTAAACAACCATGCCAATATGTACCAGGGATACCATAAAACAACCCAAATATCCCCGTACGAGTTGAATTACCAGTCGAAATATGATCATTAAAGATAAGACCAGATTGAGCATAATCCCACATCACGGGAGTATTCTCTGCATTAAAAGTATCAGCACGCCATGAATCCACAACTAAAAACATAATGTTAACTGGTTTCTGTACCACTTCTGTTTGTAATGGAGCAAGAGGGTAATTCAAATCACTCTTACGATTCATCGTCAATGCTTTTTGGCGAGCAATCACCTCCTCATTAATCCAACCATATTTTTTCATCATGCTGTTCGAAGTGGCAGGGTAAAACAGAGGTAAGTAGCGTTTGACTATTGTCACAGGTTGGTAGGCATTAGCTGCAGCCCAAATATGGATACCATGCGTTGCAAGTAAGGCAAGAAACGTCAAAAAGGCGAATTTTCGGCCCAATTTTAACTTACGAATTGGCGCTTCATTCTCTAACCAGCGAACCAATAACCATTGACTAATCACTAATGCAAACACGCCACCAATGACCATAAACCAAGTAACTAGAGGAAAACTGACAACTTGACCTGACAATACTAGGTCGAGTACAACCGCGTTAATATGAAAGCGATATTGAGCAAAAACCAACGTATCAATAAATAACGTTGCCACGCCCACTGAGGCGATCACCGCTTGTACTAGGTTACGCGGAGTCTTAGGAAGAAAAATACTTGGCAGAGCAACAAGGCCAACGAGCGCAGCAATTAATGTCATCTGCCCAAAAACAGACACAACAATGAAAATAATGGCCAAAGGTTCTGACGGAAACTCAGGCAAAAATGAAAAATAACGACACGCAACCAACATGGCGACAAGCGCATTGATGAGAATAAACCAGCCATGTGCGTGTAGCCTCTGTTTCAAAGACATATTTACTATCCTAAATAATTTTATAAACGATTATTTCGCAAAATAATCATTGTATCCAGCAAGAAGAGCATCAAAATCCTGTTTTTGCCAATTTATCTGACGTTTATGGCGTTCTTTAACAAAAGAACGCTTGAGACGATCAAGGTTTGATTGTTTCCATGTCGCCCCTTCTCCGTAGCCACACTTATCAAAGTCGATAAGCCACACTTTATGTTGCTTATCAACAAGAATGTTATGGATATTCAAGTCGGTGTGATTAACTCCTGCGTGATGCATTTTCGCGATTTGATGCCCAATATCACGATGCCCATTTGAAGAAATAGAGTGACTTGATAGGATTCCAACCAAATCTGTCGCATCAGCAATCTTCTCACTTAATAAGTCTGCTCGGTATGTGAGCCCAGTTTTGACCGCTCTTGCCGCAATAGGTTTCGGAACATTGACACCGGATTCGATCAAATCATTCAGAAGCTGCATTTCCATATAGCTGCGTGTTTTATCCCAACCATTAAACCAATAACTGTCTTGAACCAATTTGCCAAATAGGCCACCACGGCGATAGTGTCTAAGCGCCGCCGGTAACTTCCCCGTCTCAACAAACCATGTTGTGCCTCGGCCTGTTGCACTACCTATCACACGGTCTTGGCTTTGCCAGTACTCGATATCAAACACTCGCTCTGGAGGGTGTTTCAATAGTTGGTCGTCAAACCATACTACCGTGTTATTTAAATGCAGCGTCTTGATCATGGCTTACGCTTACCAGTAATGATTGATTAGAATGAAAGCCCATGTAAAACCGGCAAATAATAGCGCAACGAACACAGCAGCTGAACCGATGTCTTTTGCCCTGCCGCTTAACTCATGGTGGTCAACACTGATTCGGTCGACAACCGCTTCTATCGCAGAATTCATTAGCTCAACTACCAAAACCAACACCACAACGCCTAACATCAGAATGGTTTCTATCACACTGACATCCAACCAAACTAATAACAGGATCGCGGCACACAACAAAACCAGTTCTTGCCTAATCGCCGCTTCATGTTTGAACGCTGCTTTTAAGCCCTGAATAGAGTAGCCCGTTGCTTTAATGATTCGCTTGAGCCCGGTATTCCCCGGTTTGCCTTGGTTTTCTGTCGTCATATGTAAGTCATCTGCTATTAGGTGTTTGGGGGTTAATATTAAGAGCTTGGTATTTAAAATTTGTTTCATGCAAAACGAGCTCTATTTTACATTTATCGGCACTCTCTGCATAATCTTAGACAATTAAATTTATGAGCGTTTTGTATGCCACTTTTTACTCAAGCACCTGAATCTGTTTGTTTTTTGCGTTTGTCTGCCATTGGCGATGTTTGTCATGCCGTTGCAGCAGTACAAGCCCTTCAAAAACAATGGCCTACAACCAAGATCACTTGGATCATAGGTAAGGTTGAAGCTCAATTATTAGACGGCTTGAAAGGCGTTGAGCTGATCGTATTTGATAAGAAAGCGGGACTATCCGGCATGAAAGATGTGTGGAAACAACTGTCAGGGCGTAAGTTTGATGCTTTAGTTCATATGCAACTCGCTTTAAGATCCAGTATTCTCACGCTAGGAATCAAGGCAACGTATAAGGTCGGCTTTAATTTTAAACGGGCAAAAGAAGCCCAATGGCTATTCACTAATAAAAAAATATTGGATACACAATCCCAACACGTTCTTGATAGCTTTTATGCATTTATTGAATATCTAGGTGTGCCGCGTTCTGCGCCCGAGTGGAGCTTACCCATTAATGAAGGGGATACTCAGTTTGCAAAAGAATCTCTAGGTCCAACCCCTACAGTTGTCATTAGCCCAGCAGCAAGTAAAGATGAGCGTAACTGGTTGCCTGAGCGCTACGCAGAATTTGCCGATTACGCGGTATCCCAAGGTTATCAAGTGGCAATTTGTGGCTCTCCAGCTGAACGAGAAGTCACTCTAGCGAAGGGGATCACAGAAAAGATGACTCAACCAGCTCTAAACCTTGTTGGAAAAACCTCGTTAAAACAACTAACGGCTATTCTAAAAGAAGCCGCTGTTGTTATTGCTCCTGATTCAGGCCCTGCACATTTGGCCACTACTCAAGGTACACCTGTGATTGGACTGTATGGGCATAGTAACCCTCTAAGAACTGGCCCATATAACAACTTATCATCTGTCGTGAGTGTGTATGAAAAACACGTACAACTACAGCATAAAAAACTAGCATCTGAATTACCATGGAGTACTCGAGTCAAAGGTGAGCATGTTATGGCCGATATCTCACTTGATGCTGTAGTGCAATCATTCACTATCATTACACAAGGTAAACCGCTTAATGCAAACTAATTCAAAGCCGACCCTCGCTGTCGCACTCATTGTAAAAAATGAGTCTCAAAACCTTGATGCCTGCTTACGAACTGTCGCGGATTGGGTAGATGAGATTGTTGTACTCGACTCAGGAAGTACTGATGATACAGAAGCGGTTGCACGTCAATATACTGAGAAGTTTCATATCAATACCGATTGGCCTGGTTTTGGACCACAGCGTCGCATCGCACAAGAATTCGTAGAGTCAGATTTTGTGCTTTGGCTTGATGCTGATGAGCGAGTGACCGATGAGTTAAAGGTCAGCATCCAAGAAGCCGTTACGAAAAATGAAGCTCGGACACTTTACAGTATTTGCCGATTGAGCTGGGTATTCGGTCGTTATATTCGCCATTGTGGTTGGTATCCTGATCGCGTTGTACGTTTATATCCGACAAACCTAACTCAATATGATACTGCTCAAGTCCATGAAAAAGTATCTGTTGATACATCAATGGTGGTCAAAAATCTTTCTGGTGACGCGATTCACTATACCTATAACGACCTTGAACATTACCTCAGAAAGTCCAATTCTTATGCTTTAGCTTGGAGTGCTGATAAAGCTAAACAAGGTAAAAAAGGTCGTTTTTCTAGCATCATTACTCATGCTTTATCTTGCTTCATTAAGATGTACATTCTGAAAGCGGGATTCTTAGATGGTAAGCAAGGGTTATTACTATCGATGCTCTCGACACACTACACTATTGTGAAGTATTCCGACCTGTGGATCAGAACATCAACAAAAAAACACAATCTGCATAATTACCAAAATCAAGATACGAAGTAAGCGAGAAATAAAAATGAACATTTGCCATGTCAATCTTGCTACTGGATTTAGCGGTGGAGAACGACAAACATTAGTCTTAATTAAAGAACAAATTAAGCTCGGCTACATATTAACTGTGGTCGCTCACCCTAACAGCCCTTTTTTTGAAAAAGTTAAAAAACTCAACTGTCGAGTATTCGCTGTGAAACACTTTTTGTTGGGCCACCGATCTATCATTACTGAAGATTGCATCGTCATGCATGTACATGAGGGGCGTGCTATTTACTGGGCTTACATACAAAAACTGCTCTTCAAAAAACCGTATATCATCACCCGTCGTATCGATAATCCTTTGAAGAATAAAGCGCTATCTCTACGAGCTTATGAAGCGGCTTCTACTATTACAGGTGTTAGTAACAAAGTAGTCGAAGTGGTCAAGCGAAGGCACCCCAAGGCTCACGCTGTCTTCATACCGGACTCTCCAGCAAGATATACATCAGATCCAATTGAGGTAAAAAAAATACGTGAGCAATTTGAAGGCAAGTTTCTCGTTATAAAAGCGGCCAAAATGTACAAACACAAAGGCTTTGACATCGCTATTGAAGCTGCAATACTACTGAATAACATCAACAAAAATATAGAGTTCGCTCTGCTTGGTGACGGCCCTGAATTCGAAGCACTTAAAGCACAAGCTACTGGGACATCGAATGTTTATTTCATGGGGAACCAGAAAGAGATTGGTAACTGGTTTGAAGCTGCCAATTTACTGATTCATACATCTCACACCGAGGGGATGGGCTCTGTTATTTTAGAAGCTATGGCAGCAGGCCTACCCGTCGTGGGTTCAAAAGCAGGAGGAATCCCTGATGTTATTACACATGATGAATCAGGATTGTTGTTTGAAATAGCAGATGCCAAAGAATTAAGCGCACACATTCAATCTATCTACCACTCGAAAGAGCTGCGAGATAGGCTCATCGATGGTGCGACTCAGCGTCTAAATATATTTGAGATCGCAACCACGGCTCAAGCTTATCAATCACTCTACCAACAGTTTGAGAAATAATCATGAACAAGAAAGTTCTTTACCCAGGAACCTTTGACCCACTCACAAATGGACACCTCGATCTGATTGAGCGAGCCTCTAAGATGTTCGATGAGGTGATCATTGCCGTCGCAGCAAGCCCTAGTAAAAACACTATGTTTAGCTTAGAGGAACGCGTCGATTTTTGTAAACAGGTGACTCAACATTTAGGTAATGTATCCGCTCAAGGGTTTAGCGGATTAATGGTCGATTTTGCGAAGCAAGTTGATGCAAACATACTGATACGTGGGCTGCGCACCACTGTCGACTTTGAATATGAATTTGGGCTGACTAATATGTATCGCAGACTTATGCCGGGATTGGAGAGTGTGTTCTTAACGCCTTCTGAAGAATACGCATTTATTTCTTCGACAATAGTACGAGAAGTTGCCATACATGGTGGGGACGTTACGCCATTCGTTCCTGAGATTATTGCGGACGCACTGCATCATAACACCCATCGTGGTCAATAACGGTCACCTTAGACGCTCTTCTACCCTTCGCTTATTAAAAAGAGCCCAAGCATGGGCTCTTTCGCTAGATAAGTAAATACAACTACTTACACTAATGTTCCGTTATTTGTGAGCGTAAATAGTAGTTTTGTAGCTTGTGATACTCACGTCCCCAATCAGCACTCTCATTCAACACCGCTTGAGGGTTGGACAGTAAATCATTGTTTTCATCCCATAAGTACAAAAGCTCTGGCTCTGGGTTACTGTACGCACCGGTGGCTTTTATTGTTCGGGCACTATTATATCCAATGTTACTTACCATTTTAGTCGAGAGTAAGTTCTCCCCTCCTAACGATATATAGCTCTGGTCTGAAAGACTAAAATTATACAATGTAGGAAAAACATCACGATGTGAGCCGATTCTTTCTTCTTCAAATACATAATTGGTATGCTCTAAAATATCCTTGGGGATATACATATACAAAGGCACACCATAAGTTAAACCAAACTCTTCAGTGTGATCCGTGGTTAAATAACGCATACGGTGATCACCAGAAGCAGCAATTATCGTGTTGTTACTCAGTGTCGATGCCTTTATTCCTTTCACAAACGAGCCTAGAGCATGACTCGCATATTGATAAACGCTTAACATAGCTTCACCTTGATCTTTCATCGCACCGAGCAAAGTATTGACTCTTTCACTTACTTGAACAGGTCGAGGTTGATAGTTGCCCGGCACTCTAAACGGTGAGTGATTGGTCACCGTCATGATATACATCATCGTTGGTTGGCTTGCTTCATCCAACAGTTTACGTGCAAACTTGAACGTATATTCATCAGACACTCCCCAGGTATCTGCGTATTCTTCCGCTTCTGGAAAGGCCTTTTTAATGCTGTTTTCATCGTAGACTTTATCAAACCCTTGGCGAGGTAAATAGTTTGCCAAGTTGCGCCACATACTATTTCCACCATAAATGAACACGACCTCATAGCCCGCTTCTTTGTAAGGTAACACCGCCGAGCTCGATAAGGCGACTCGCTGAGCACTAGAGTGACTTAACGTTGGTACATCACTATGGAATAGCATCATAACAATACTGTCTATTGTTGCAGAGGTACCGGCCATGAAACGTTTAAACACAAAATCGTTCTCGAAGCCTTCCCTTAACTCACCTAATAAGTCATTGGTTTCTGGATCGTCTTCAACCAGTACGTTATTTCCCATTCCCTCCATAAGCGCCATCACAACATGAGGGGGATTGTCTGCTAGATAATCATTTTTAGGTGTTTGATAAACCGGGGTGGGTTGACCAAGCACTTTTAGCATCTGGTCTTTAACGGCCTTATCAGAGATGAAGTCAAATTTGGACTGCTTTTTGTAATCACTTCTTGCCCAATCTAAAGCCATAAATGCATTGGGGGTAATGACATTAAGGGCCTGATATTGAGAAACATTAGCGTGGTAGCGTTTTAGAGGTAATGTGCCAATAGAGCCACGAGCGATGACCACTGTGATGGTGATAACCATAATGACAGACACGGTAACCTGCCACCAGCGACGACCTGCCCAACTTTTTTTATCAACATAAGGGATAAGTTTATTTGAACCGACATAGCCTAACCAACCGGCGAAAACCGCAGTAAGAAATGCACGTACTATCGGATAGTCTGCCCAAGCATTTTCAAGCACGGCCTCAGTATCATCATCAACTAAGCCAAACACAAAGACATCAATATAAGTCCCGTAAGTGACGTAATAGTAATAATTGGCAATCGACATTCCCGACAACAAGAAAAATATCAAGGCGCTATAGCTAGGAATAACTCGAGTGAACTTTTTATAAATAGAAGAGAAGCTAGAAAGAATCAGCCCTACTAGTAACAAAGGGGCAAATCCAATTGCGACCACTTTGGCATCAAAACGAAAACCAACCCAAAAGGCACGCCAGACATCCGCCTCAATACCTATCAGTTCTGAAGAGTCGACAATCTGAAAGTAGAACATTGCACGAGAAAGCGATAAGAGTGCAATGCCAGTAAAAAAAAGCACTATGAGGGTGCGAGTTAACTTACGATAGTTTTGGTCAAAATCCATATGATATGCTTGTGGATAAAGTGGTTTGAAATATAACGGAGCATGCTACCACAGCCGAGTTCTACACTCGGCTCATTAATCAAAAAGTGACCTTTCCAAACAGCTAGATTTGACAGTGTTCACAAAAGAACGTATTCCGCTGCCCTATTTTTAACTCTTGGATTAGAGCTTCACAGTTAGGGCACTTTTCACCGGCTTTCCCATAGACTTGTAGCTCTTGGGCGAAATACCCCGGCTTGCCATCTGCTTGCGCGAAATCTTTTAAAGTGGTGCCACCTTGTTTTATAGCAGTGGCAAGTACCTCTTTAATCTCTTGAGTTAACAAGATCCACTCGGCTTGAGTTATCTTGTTAGCAGGGCGAAGTGGATGAATTCTTGAAGAAAATAATGCTTCGTTGGCGTAGATGTTTCCCACGCCTACCACTACTTTGTTGTCCATAATGAACTGTTTGACGGCAACCTTACGCTTTTCTGCCTTTTCAGCAATGTAGTCTGCATTGAAGTCATCAGTTAGTGGCTCAGGACCAGAACCCAATAATACAGTATGTATCTCATCAGGCGCCGACCATAACCACGCACCAAAGCGACGCGGATCGTTGTAACGCAATATCTTGCCATTGGTTAACTTAAGATCCACGTGATCGTGTTTTGCTGGCGGGAAATCTGCGTCTAACACGCGCAGTGAGCCAGACATACCAAGGTGAACAATTGCTGTGCCTGTATCTGTCTCAATCAATAAGTACTTTGCGCGACGCGAGATTGAGCGAATCACCTGCCCTTCTAATCGCTTAAGTTCTTGTGGGATATCCCAACGTAGCTTAGGCGTGCGAAAAGTAAGAGTTTTAATCATCTCACCAACTAAATGAGGTGAGATCCCCATGCGGCTTACTTCAACTTCGGGTAATTCAGGCATAGTTAGTCGTCCAATTTAGGTGGTTTGTCTGATATAGATAGCTTGTCTACTTTAAAGAGATGGTCTGATTTAAATGAATCTTCTGAGCCAACGCTTGGAAACAAGTAGCTCTCTTCAATAGACACCGCCAGCCACTGATCATTCCAGTTTTTTAGCAACCAAAACTCAGGCAGTTGATAATAGGTAATACGCTGTGGCTCTTCTTGATCTTGATACCACACCTCGATGGTGTGCGGGGTATTCAGTTGTGGTGATAGGTCGGTATAGGTCTGTGAGTCGATTTCGGTGCCTACAAGTTCCTGCCATCGCTGTGACAACTCTTGTGCACTGGTAGTTTGAGGAAGTGTTGTGTCTTTAAATTGATAAATCCAATGACTGTCTTCTAGCACAACTGACCAATCAGCAAAGTGCAAAGCTTGAAGCTCGGCTGTTGGGTTTAAAAGGTAAGGATAAGGACTGCTTACCTGAAGTTCAGATTCAGGTTCGATAAGGTACGTTTTGATCAAGGTTGGAAGATTTAACACCCCAATAAAAGCAATCACGCTTAACATGAGTATGTTATTCCATCGACGTCCACGATATCTCATCTGATTCTGCTCATCTAACCTATTGAGTGTTCAGTATATCGTGAAAAAGGCGATACTTTCTATGCTGAGCTATTTTCTATCAAATACGCCCGCCTACAAGTGCAACGTCTGCACAGTAGGCGCAGTAGGCGCAGTAGGCGCAGAAGGCACAGAAGGCACAAAATCGAGCCAATAATGCTTACCCTTGTCAAAAACACTTAATCTTTTCGAAAACACTTAAGCTTCTCAAAAATCCTCAGGCTTCTCAAAACACTGAGGCTCTCCAAATTTTGGGCATAAAAAAACCCAGCTATAAGCTGGGTTTTTAATTTATTCTTCTATAAAAGAAGAGACAAAGGGGCTATCAATTACTTGATTTTAGCTTCTTTGTACATAACGTGCTGGCGAACTACTGGATCAAACTTTTTGATCTCAAATTTGCCTGGCATGTTACGCTTGTTCTTGTCAGTTGTGTAGAAGTGACCAGTTCCAGCAGAAGATACTAGACGGATTTTCTCACGAATGCCTTTAGCCATTGCTTAATTCCTCTTAAACGTTTTCGCCACGTGCACGGATATCAACAAGAACAGCATCAATGCCTTTCTTATCAATAATACGCATGCCTTTAGCAGTTAGACGTAGTTTAACAAAACGTTTTTCGCTCTCTACCCAGAAACGGTGAGTTTGTAGGTTCGGCAGAAAACGACGCTTGGTAGCATTGCGTGCGTGTGAACGGTTATTACCCGTTACTGGACGCTTACCAGTTACTTGACATACTCGGGACATGAATGTCTCTCCAAATCGTTTCAGCTCGATATCAACCTTGGTGGCCGAACCTCTCTATCAATTCTGAAAATAGAGGTAAAAACCATAATGGAAAATCCATTCAAGGCTATCAAAGGTCGCGTATTATACTAACTTGACATGCATTGCTCAAGACCCGAACAGATCCTTTTTAAGGATTTCGTGATCTTTTTTTGAACAGTACAGCTATTTGAGTAATCAGAGCTGATTTAAGGTTCTAAAATGTGGGCGGAATAATAGCAGATTTAACGCAACTAACAACCTAAAATGTGATTCAAATCCATCCACGCTCTGCAAAAGAGATTACTTCACCATCTCCGACAACAAAATGGTCGAGGATTCGGATGTCAACCAGCGCCAATGCATCGGTTAATCTGCGGGTAATTCGCCTATCTGCTTGGCTAGGCTCTGCAACACCCGAAGGATGATTGTGCGCCAAGATTAACGCGGCAGCATTATGGTAAAGCGCCCTTTTGACGACTTCTCTAGGATAAACCGATGCAGCATCGATGGTTCCTTCAAACATCACTTCATCCTTTATTACCCTGTTTTGATTATCTAGGAACAATATATAGAAGGCTTCTCGCTGGCGATCACGCAATATACTCGAAAGATACAACTTGGTATGGCTTGGGCTAGTGAGTGCATCACCTCGAGATAAAGTTTCGGCCAAATAACGTTGCGTCATCTCTAAAACGGCCTGCAACTGGACATATTTCGCCTGCCCCATCCCTTTATGAGCACAGAACTCGGCCTCGGTTGCTGAAAAAAGACTACGCAGCGAACCAAAATCTTTGATCAACTTGTCAGATAGCTCTAAAACGTTCATTCCTTGTGTTCCGGTTCGAAGAAATATCGCGAGCAGCTCTGCATCACTCAGGGAATCAGGCCCTCGACTCAGTAGTTTTTCTCTCGGCATCGATTCAGCAGGCATTTTACTTATAGGCATATAAAAGCTAATCAGTTGGTCATAAACACGACCCATCAGATTAATAAGCTTATCGCGAGTGATCCTTTAATAAAGAGAAAAGGGAACGAGTCGCTAGAAAAACCATGTAATTGATAAGTTTGATAGCGCCAACTTGATGAGAGTCAAATCTGTTCCAATTCTGCTTCTAGGCACTAATCCTTTGTTCTGATATCGTAAGTCCCAGAGAAATTAAGGAACAGAATCATGCAAACATTGGTTAATCAACTGAGCAGCGCTGACCAACAAGGCCTAGCAGGGAAAAAAATCCTACTCGGTATTAGTGGCGGTATCGCAGCTTATAAATGTGCCGAACTGACTCGCCGCTTAATTGAACGTGGAGCGCAGGTACAAGTCGTGATGACAAACGCGGCCAAGGAGTTCATCACTCCTCTCACCATGCAAGCGGTCTCTGGAAGGCCAGTGTCTGATAGTTTGCTTGATCCTGCGGCTGAGGCTTCGATGGGGCACATCGAGCTAGCAAAATGGGCTGACCTAGTCTTATTAGCGCCAGCTACCGCAGATCTTATTGCTCGCATGACAGCGGGCATGGGTAACGACCTGTTAACCACTCTGCTTTTAGCAACCGATGCGCCAGTTGCGGTATCTCCAGCAATGAACCAACAGATGTACAGCCACCCGGCAACTCAAGAGAACATCGCGACGCTAAAACGTCGTGGCTGTGAAATCTGGGGCCCTGCTGCAGGCGAACAAGCTTGTGGCGATGTGGGTATGGGACGTATGTTAGAGCCAATGCAGCTCGTGCACCGTTGCGAAGACTTCTTCCAACCTAAGCCGCTTGCTGGCCGTTCGGTGTTAATTACTGCAGGTCCAACTCGTGAAGCTATCGATCCTGTGCGTTACATTACTAACCACAGTTCGGGCAAGATGGGCTATGCACTGGCTGAAGCGGCCGCTAAACAAGGTGCAACAGTGACTCTAATCAGTGGCCCTGTTTCACTTGCGACGCCAAACAAGGTTAATCGCATTGATGTCGACAGCGCTCAGCAGATGTTTGATGCTGTGAGTACCAATGCAGCTCAACACGATATATTCATTAGCTGCGCTGCAGTAGCCGACTATCGTCCACAGTCCATTGCAGACCAAAAGCTTAAAAAGGTCGATGGTAAAGACGACATGACCATTCAAATGGTTAAGAACCCAGACATTGTCGCTTCTGTTGCCTCAATGACAGAAGGCCGTCCATTTACTGTCGGCTTCGCTGCAGAAACTCAAGACGTTGAGAAGTACGCGCGCGGCAAACTGGAAAGAAAGAACCTCGATATGATTTGTGCTAACGATGTCTCTGTCGAAGGCCAAGGCTTCAATAGCAGCAGTAATGAATTGCACCTTTATTGGAAAGACGGTGATAAATCTCTGCCACTGGATAGTAAAGACACACTTGGTTTCCAGATCCTCGATCAGATCCAACAGCTTATTGGTGCATAAACGCACAAATTTGCTCTGACAATCTGCTGACACCTCTCGATTCTGTTGACCTAGGGCTCACAAAACTAGGAAACAGAATTGAATGGTGTTTATAATCCTGCTTCACTCAATCCTCATCTTTAGGAAAGGAAGTAAATAGATGGCTGGTACTCGAAAATCAAACCGTCGTGAAGAAATCCTACAAGCTCTCGCACAAATGTTGGAATCGACCGAAGGTGCTTCTCGTATCACAACGGTAAAGTTGGCCAAGCAAGTCGGCGTATCTGAAGCTGCGCTCTACCGCCACTTCCCAAGCAAAGCTCGCATGTTTGAAGGCCTAATAGAGTTCATTGAAGAAGCGTTGATGTCTCGAATCAACCGTATTCTCGATGAAGAAAAAGACACTCTTGAGCGTATCCGCCTCGTGATGCAACTTATCTTAGTCTTTTCTGAGCGCAACCCTGGTTTGACTCGTATTTTGTCGGGCCATGCCCTAATGTTTGAGAATGAGCGCCTGCGTGAACGCATCAATCAGCTTTTTGAGCGTATTGAGACTCAACTTCGCCAGATCTTACGTGAAAGGAAGCTTCGTGAAGGGAAATCGTTCCCTGTTGATGAGAAGATCTTAGCGGCTCAACTGCTCGGTCAGGTTGAAGGCAGTCTGAATCGATTTGTACGTTCTGACTTCAAATATCAACCAACCGAAAATTTTGATGCTTACTGGGCTCTGTTAAGCGCTCAGATTAAGTAGCAATCAAATTAAGTAGCAATCAAATCTTAAGTGATGGTTATGACGACGAAAACTTCTCCGACAAACAGCACTGCACAACACGTTATTACTAAGCCACCTTTTACTCTGGCACTGCTCCACCCTAAATATTGGGGAGTGTGGTTCGGTTTTGGGCTATTGGCGCTTATCGTTAATGTTCTCCCTTACCGTATATTATTACTGCTAGGTCGTTCATTGGGTTCTCTTGGGGCTCGCTATGGTAAAAAGCGCGTAGCGGTCGCAACACGTAACTTGGAACTCGCCTTCCCAGATAAGCCAGCAGACGAAGTCGCTGCCATGGTCAGTGAGAATTTTAAGAATACTGGTATGGCGCTGATCGAAACCGGCATTACTTGGTTTTGGCCGACGTGGCGCTTCAAAAGAATCCTAGTAGATAAAGACACCCAAACACTACGAACTCACAAAGCCAACGGTAAAGGTGTTTTGTTGTGCTGTGTGCATGCATTGAACCTAGAGATCACTGCGCGAGCAATGGCCGTTCTTGGTATTTCTGGTTTAGGTGTTTATCGCCCGCACAACAACCCAGCTTACGAATTCATTCAATACCGTGGTCGTACTCAGAACGGCAACCGCCTTATCCATCGTAAAGACGTTAAGCGTATGATTCGAATCCTGCGTCAGGGTGAGATCCTTTTCTATCTGCCGGATCATGACTACGGCCGTAACAAGTCTGTGTTTGTGCCTTTCTTCGCAGTAGAAGATGCATGTACCACAACAGGCACCAGTATTCTGGCTTACACTAGCCGATGCGCTCTTGTTCCGGGTTCAGGGTTTAGAAATGCCGATGGTAAGTATGAAATCATGGCGGATGAGTCAATAGAAGATGACTATCCACGCAAAGATGAAAAAGCCGCAGCCGCTTATCTAAACCGCTATCTTGAGAAAATTATCTTACGAGCACCAGAACAATGGATGTGGCTACACAAGCGCTTCAAAACCATGGAAGACCCAGAAATGGAACGCGGCATTCGTTATAAATAGATAAGAAAGCAGCTCATCTCAATAGAAAAGTAAAAGGCCCGAAAGAGTTATCTCTCGGGCCTTTTTGCTTTTTCGATTCTTAACCTAGAGCGCTAAACCATCAGGTTCAACTTCTTCAGCTTACGAATTAGATACCGTATTGAGCGCGGTACGCTTTTACAGATTCAAGATGTGCTGCGTCGGTGCCTTTCTCTTCAAGGAAGGTCACCAAATCAGTCAGGCTAACGATTGAGATAATCGCACAACCGAAGTCACGCTCTACTTCTTGAATCGCAGACAATTCGCCTTTGCCTTTCTCTTGACGGTCAATCGCAACAAGCACGCCCGCTAAGTCAGCGCCGTTTGCTTGGATGATTTCCATCGACTCACGAATCGCTGTACCTGCAGTGATCACGTCATCCACTAGCATGATACGACCTTCAAGTTCGCTACCCACTAGGTTGCCACCTTCACCGTGGTTCTTCGCTTCTTTACGGTTGAAACAGTAAAGCGTGTCCACATCGTGGTGATCAGCAAGTGCAACCGCTGTTGTCGTTGCAATTGGGATACCTTTGTACGCAGGGCCAAATAGTACGTCGAACTCAATACCTGAATCTGCCAATGCTGCTGCGTAGAAGCGACCTAAGCGTGCTAGGTCACGACCTGTATTAAACAATCCAGCATTGAAGAAGTAAGGGCTCTTACGGCCAGACTTTAAAGTAAACTCACCAAACTTAAGTACTTCTTTCTCTAGTGCAAATTCAATAAATTCACGTTGATATGCTTTCATGTTTTTCCTCTACGTTTATTCAATAAAACTTAATTAACTTAAACTCTTCTTAGTATCTTCTAAGTAGTCGTGCTTTCCGCTAGGCAACAAGCTTGCGAACCTCGTGAGCTTACGAGTAGTAAGTGATTCGGGTGAGCAAGCGCAGTTAACAACGCGGAGGGCGCGAATACGACGAAGATAAAAAAATAGCCCCCGATGTGGGAGCTATCTAAAAACTAGTCGGCCAACGCAGCTTTCTGCGCTTCGACGATATCGGTAATACCCTTATTCGCCAGGGCTAAAAGCTGCATCAGCTCTTCGTGGCTGAACGGTTCGCCTTCTGCGGTGCCTTGAATCTCAATCATCTTACCGTCTTCCGTCATTACAACGTTCATGTCGGTATCAGCTGCTGAGTCTTCAACGTACTCAAGGTCACACAGTGCTTGTGCACCAACGATGCCCACTGAAACTGCCGCTACGTGGCCTTTCATTGGGTTCTTTTTCAGTTTGCCGCTTGCTAGTAGGCTGTTGATAGCATCAGCCATTGCAACGCTTGCACCTGAGATAGAAGCAGTACGAGTACCGCCGTCTGCTTGGATAACATCACAATCGACAGTGATCATGATTTCACCCATTACTTTCAGGTCAACAACAGCACGTAGGCTACGCGCGATCAGACGTTGGATTTCCATCGTACGACCACCTTGCTTACCGCTCGCCGCTTCACGACGGTTACGAGTGTGTGTTGCTCGTGGAAGCATACCGTATTCAGCGGTTACCCAACCCTTTCCTTGGCCTTTTAACCAACGCGGCACGTTTTCTTCTACCGTCGCATTACATAGAACTTTAGTGTTGCCGAACTCAACTAATACAGAACCTTCAGCATAAGCTGTGTAGTTACGAGTAATTTTAATTGGACGAATTTGATCTACAGCGCGGTCATTTGGACGCATTGGTATCTACCTTATTAACAGTCTGAAGTGATTTACTATCGAAAGAGTGCATCACCTAAGAAAGGGGTGAGACAGTTTTGATTGGGGCAAGATTATATAGCAGTTTATCTTTCAAATCTATTTACCATTCAAAGCGACTTGCGACTTAAGGAGACTTACGACTCAAAGGTACTTACCGTGAAAGGCTATTTATCGCGGAAAAGAGACAAGCTTCGGGTGCACCCCGTATCGTGATACTATGCGTGCGCGTTATTTTCAGAATGATAAAAGACAGGAAAATTCGATGATTTATAGTATGACCGCGTATGCACGCAAAGAAGTAAAAGGCGATTGGGGTACAGCAGTATGGGAAATCCGTAGTGTAAACCAACGCTACCTTGAAACTTACTTCCGTATGCCTGAACAGTTCCGTGGTTTAGAGCCGATCTTGCGTGAGCGTTTCCGTAAGCGTCTAGCTCGCGGCAAGGTTGAATGTAACCTACGTTTTGAAGCAAACCCAGCAGCGAAAGGCGAGCTAAGCATTAACGAAGGTTTGGCTCAGCAAGTAATCAACGCCGCTAACCAAGTAATGACCATGACAGGTGAAGACAGCCGTCTGAACCCATTCCAAGTTATGAACTGGCCTGGCGTGATGGAAACGCCAGAGCAAGACATGGATGCCATCAACAAAGATCTACTGGAAGCATTCAACGATGCCATCGCAGAGTTCATTGATGCTCGTGCTCGTGAAGGCGAGAACATGAAGGCGCTAATCGTACAGCGCTTAGATGCGATCACTGAAGAAGTGGTTAAAGTTCGCACACGCATGCCTGAGATCCTAGAATGGCAACGTGAGCGCCTTCTTACCAAATTTGAAGATGCTAAAATTGAACTTGAAGGTTCTCGTGTTGAGCAAGAACTTATCCTACTTGCGCAGAAGTCAGACGTAGCAGAAGAGCTAGACCGTTTAGACTCTCACGTGAAAGAAGCAAATGTCGTATTGAAGAAGGGTGGTGCTTGTGGCCGTAAGCTTGACTTCATGATGCAAGAGTTCAACCGTGAGTCAAACACGCTAGCGTCTAAGTCTATCAGCACAGACATCACAGCATCAGGCGTAGAGCTTAAGGTTCTTATCGAACAGATGCGTGAGCAGATCCAGAATATTGAATAACAGTTTGTCAGTAACACGCTGTGAATAAGCCATTAGCTGAATCAGTGTTGATTAGATCAAGATAAGCTCCTAGTTTTAGGGGCTTTTTTTATGGATACAATAATGCCAATCAGGATGAGTAAGTGAGCAGGTTGTTACGCAGGAGATTTGTTTGGAGCAAGAGATAGATACAGCTATAGATAGAACAGAGAAGCGGATGTAGCAAAGGATTTTAGAATATTTTGAGGGGGGTATTACAGGTGGAACTAGAGGGGAAAGATTTAAGGGAGAAAGTGACGCAAGTTGCTAATGCAACCTGCGCCGACTTAAAATCTTATAGAGCTACAACGTTTGCAGCTTGAAGACCTTTTTGGCCTTGCTCTACTTCGAAAGACACTTGTTGGCCTTCTTTAAGAGTCTTGAAACCTTCAGATGCGATAGCACGGAAGTGAACGAATACGTCAGCGCCGCCGTTGTCTTGAGTTAGGAAACCGAAACCTTTCTCTTCGTTAAACCATTTTACTACGCCGTTTGTTTTGTTAGACATGATGTGTCCCTTATATAAAAATAAAAAATTAATCGCCAAAAGTGCGATGCGCTGAAAGCTTGAATTATTTAATGTATCTATGAAGCCAAGGGAAACACTGAGAATAACAATGAAGCAATACTAAGGGTTTTACTTTACAACTGATGTTTCATTTAATAACTCTGAAAACAGAGCGAGGCCATTCTTGGTGATCTGGGTCGGGTTGTAAAGCTTTATTTGAAAATAATTGATGTTTTTTTGTTCGGTTGGCTTAAATTACAGCCCTACTACGCCATTAAGCTCATTTATAACGCTTTGATCTTAAGAAATTTACTCATAGTACGACTCTCTAAGCACTCCCCCTCAGGTAAGTCCGTATTTCTAGGATGCATAGAAAAGCTCAACCCCATCCCAGGTTTGAACCAGTAATTAAGACGACCTTATTTTCTGGTTGTTGAGCTTTATTTGTCATCATTATGTCTTTTTGATGATTAGCACTGATGATCGGGTAAGTCTTGGGTTTTATAGAGATCGGCAATGTCGTGATTCTTATCTCTATGTTTAGCTTCATCTTCCCTTATGCAGAAGAGCACATCCAAAAACGTAGCATTCTCGGGTAAGCGATAATATTTAATCGCAATTTCAGGCGCGGGATGATTGGGCAACGTGCCATCTTGAATTTTCGAGATATATTCGGAGTAACTATTACAAGCTTCCTCTTCAAAATACCCAACAATCCTATGTGCCGTTTTAGATGAGACTAAGTAAATCAATCCATAGATGAGTAGAAAGATGAACTGTAATAGCATCACTAAAATGCGCTCTATAATGGACGGGTTGGTAACGGTAAGGAAAATCATCAAATGCATCCGTTCATTATCCGCTTCGTCCAGTAGCTCTTTGATCCAACCACCATCGTCTTTCATGCGGCGCAGAGCTTTGAGGTGATTGAACACTCCCGCCACCATGCCCGGCACCGCCGCTATGGTTTCCAACAACATGGCTCGTTTGGCTAAGTGTTTTCCATAAAACAAGTTAAGTGTCTTTTTGAGAAGTCGAGTAACAAGAAGTGCAACCTTTTCGGAGAAGATTTCAGGTTTATAATGAGTGCTTTCAAAATGCATAGCGTGTTCCTTATATGAGTCTAATACTTACTAATCAACATTCATGCCAAGACACAAAGCCTTGTACATCAAGGTAAAAACAACAATTAGAGTCTTATTGACAGCACAATTTCAGCAACAAAAGAGACATCTTTATGTCTTTTAGACACACCAAGAGCAATAAAAAACCCAGCAACATGGCTGGGCTCTTATTAGCTTATAACCTGATTGATTTACTCATCCGGCTGCTTGGTTCTTAGATCGACATATGGCCAATAATGATGCCCAACACGAATCAAGAGTGTTGCTGCGGCCAAGATAAATGCCGCTAAAGATAACCAAACGATCAATACCGCATCGAGTTCTTTCATGCCTAAAGTGATATAACGAGCAATTGCCATCATCGCGATGTAGATGGGGTATCGCACTGGGATCTTACCGTTCATCACAAACTGCTGAACCATCGCCAACACTTCTAAATAGATAAACATCAGCAGAATGTCGGTCAATTGCACTCGGCGTTCAGCGAAGACATGCATGAACTCTTCGACCATCGCAAACAAGGTCGCCAGTGTGATCGCCACCAGCAATACCGCTTCCATAATGTGGAATACTTTTAAAAACGGCTTACTAAAAGATTTAGGCAAGTTAGAAGGCATAGTCACTCTTCAAAAAATAATTAATCCAGTCTCTACAATAGCATGCATCAATATAAGTCGCGTACTGTCAAAGCATCGACTTGGGGATAACGCCATCAATTCATCGGTAACCACCAGGAAGAAGCAAAGGTAAGAAACAACAGATACAAAAATGGCCCCACATTCACTGCAGAGCCATCTATTTGTCTTTTACTTAGCGGCTTTTTAGTGGCTAATTAGCCTTAAAGCAGAATCAGGTAAGTTAAGAACACCACACACAGGCCGTAGATAAGTGGATGCACTTCTTTATACAAACCAAAACCAATAAAAATAAACTCAATTAAATTAAGTACCTAGGTTTGAAAGTGTCATAATAGTACACGCTGATATCGGAGTGACTATGATTCAAAATCGTCATTTGGAATAGCAGATATGATTCCTCTCTTCTGCATGCCCTTTACTGAACAAAAACAACTGGTCACCTTTCACTTTATACATCAGTTCAATTTTAGCTCTTACCAGAGCGTCCATATCACGAACAAAGATCTCATTGCCAGTTGGCTTTAGATTCCAGTCGATATGTTGATAGGCAACCGATAGGAGACCATTCTCAGCAATGTAGTTTGCTTCATAATAGACTTCGTAGGGCTTGGTTTCTCCGACAAGTGTCTGAACATAACCTTTCTGAAAAATCAGCAAACTGTCATTTGAGGTAAACTCTAAAATAGAGCGATCAGCGATCTCTTGATAGTGACGATACCCTTGCGAAACAAACCCCTCATCAAGCTGAACACATGCCCAACGACTACCCGCTAACTGTTGTTGCTCAAACTTCCACTGATACAACGCCACACCGATGACACAGGTAGCAAGCGCAATATTGAAAACGACGACCGATTTTATCCGCATATTGATCGAGCCCTCCTAATTGCTTTCACCACCGTCTCTGATAAATCATCAATACTCACCGAATGATTCACGTAGCTTGCGTTCTTACTGCCGTGTTTCGCAAAAGCAAAAGTTTTAATCATATAAACGTCGTCGTCATAAGCAGACTCTGCGATTCGCAGATACATATCCGCATGACAGGTTGGAAACGATTGAGTCGCTAACTCATATGCGAGCAGTCGACCGTCACTTATTAAATAAGCACTGTCATAAAGATAAAAATCGGTCACGCCAATCTGAAAATGTTGATACTCACTAGGCTGGAGAAACTGTGGCTTTCGGATAAAAGGCTTAGTAAAAAAAACGAACACCAAACAGGCTAGCAGCAATACCGTCACAAACCCATGCCAAGAATACATGTTCATTTTCAAGGTAGGGGCAAGCTTAAGACTCACCTCTTCTAAGACGATTTCTTGCTCTTGGCCAACCCGAATTGCTCGGTTTCCTATTTTCTTAATCGGCTCTTTGCCACGGTGAATGTTCAGAACGTAGCCAATTTTGCTGACTGTTTTCAAGGTGACATCACGCGCGCCCAACTGCTCGAAGTTTTTCCTTAAACCTGAAATGACATTAGTGATCGCTTGGTCAGTGACTAATGCGCCCCCCCAACACGTTTCAAATAGTTGTTCACGAGTAACGTGAACACCCTGGTTTTCAAGTAACAAGCTCAACACTGCATATGGAAGCGGGCGTAATTGAATACATTCCCCATCGACATTCGATAAAGTTAGAGTCGTTGGATCGAGAATCAAATTGGAAAAACAGACTCTATGCATACACTCACTATTACCGAAATTAGGGCTCACGTAACCAAAAAAACACACGCGTGAAGAACTGGATCCTACCATTACCAAGTCAACTGCGTAAGCATTGAGTACAATCCATCTACCTAAAGCAAAAGTTCCTACAGAAAAAATACAACATCAACTATATCAATGAATTATGCAATAAAGATAAAAACATATAAAAGGAAAATCATCAATAAACCGACAACTCATGAAGTTTATATGAATTCCATCTTTAGTTTTATATTGCCATTGAACACATAATGCACACCACTTTTTATCCCCGATGAGATGAATCTAATGAAAAAAGCAGTGATCCTTCTGGCAGCATTTTCTGCCTTTGCCAGTGCCCAAGAGCAAGCAGTTGAGAAAGACGTATCTGGCTTTTACCTAGGTGGTGGTTTTGGTACCACAACTTACGATGACGATGCCGCGTTTTCTACACTAGAAACAAAATACTCAACGCTTAAGTTGATTGGTGGCTATCAATTTAACCGCATTGTTGGCGTTGAAACACAATTCACCAAATACAGTAATATAACAGCATCAGGCTTGTCAGGTTATGCTATCGAGACAGCAGGCATATCTATTGCTGCAAACCTTGGCTACACCTTTGATAGCGGTTGGCGTCCATTTGGTACCATAGGTCTAACGCAGCTTTCATTTGATGTTGATGACTATGGTAGCAAAGATGAAACAGCATTGCGTCTGGGCGCAGGTGTAGAATACACACCAGCAAGCCTTGAGAACCTAAACTTCCGTGTGGCTTACGAAGTTGATACCTTCAGCGTTGATACTGGCCACTGGTTATACAATGATGTGACCGTCCAACTTGGTAGCTTCTACGCTGGCGCAACGTACAAATTCTAATAACGAACACTTCGTTGGCTAGTAAACGTAAAGAGGCGACCACCGTCGCCCTTTTTAGATGAACATCAGCAGAATGGCGGTAAGTTGAACTCAACGTTCAGCAAGAACGAGCATAAATTTAAGATACAACAGATACAAAAATGGCCCCACATTCACTGCAGAGCCATCTGTTTGTCTTTTACTTAGCGACTTTTTAGTGGCTAATTGGTAGTGGCGAATTAACCTTATAGAAGAATCAGGTAAGTTAAGAACACCACACACAGGCCGTAGATAAGTGGGTGTACTTCTTTGCGCTTACCTGCCACAACCATAGTAAATGCGTAGCTGATGAAGCCCATCGCCATGCCGTTTGCTGGTGAGAAGCTTAGCACTGTAAACATGATGGTGAAGAAAGCCGCAATGCGTGACTCTTTCTTTTCCCAGTTAATCTGACCAAGACGGCCAACCATGTAGATACCCACCACGACCATCGCCGGTGCAACCATAGCCGCTGAGAAGATAGAGAAGATTGGGTATAGAAATAGAGACACTAGGAATAAGCCAGCCACCATGACTGCTGCCAAGCCCGTTTTCGCCCCTTGAGAAGAAGCAATACCCGATTCAGAGAACGCGGTGATCGATGTGGTACCTAAAATAGAACCAATCACTGTTCCGCCTGCATCAGCAACTAAAGCCGATTTCGCATTTGGTACCTTGCCATCTTTGTCGATGATACCCGCATCACGACCAACACCAACAATCGTGCTTAAGCCATCGAAGAAATCGACAATCAGGAAGATAAGGACGATGAACAATAGGTCGAACATTTTCTCAGGGGTGAAAGCTGAGAAATCAAAGATCGCACCGAAGCTACCCGCCATACTTGGCGGCATAGAAACGAATTGATCTGGGATTGGTGCGTTTGATGTACCTAAGAACACATCAGCCAAAATCGTCAATGCAATCGCTGAAACAAACGAGATAAACGTTGCCAGCTTAATGTCACGAACCATACAGCCCAGAGCGATGAAGATACTCACATAAGCGATAACCACTTGTGGGTCTGAGATGTCACCTAAGCCAACCAGTACAAACGGGTTAGACACGATGATGCCAGCATTCTTAAGGCCTAAGAAAGCAATGAACAAGCCGAGAGATACGGTAATCGCTAGCTTCAAATCTTCAGGAATCGATTCAATCATCGACTTACGGATATTGGTCAACGAGAAAGCGAGATAAAGGATACCCGATAGGAAGATGCCGAATAACGCTTCATTCCAAAGTACAGCGACTGAACCACTTAACAGTAAGCCTTTGAAGAAGCCGTTCATGCTCATACCTGGCGCCAGCATCACTGGGTAGTTACCCCAAATGCCCATGATAAGCGTTGCGATAGCAGCAGAAAGAGCGGTAGCCGTAAATACAGCCCCTTTGTCCATCCCCGGGATACCACCCAAAATTGCTGGGTTAACCGCCAAGATATAACTCATCGCTAGGAAGGTAATAAAACCTGCGTATAGCTCAGTGCTGATCGTGGTCTTTCTCTCTGAGAGTTTGAACATGGTGTCAAGCGAGCCAGACGTTTTCTGGGCTTTCAGGGTGGAGTCGGTATTCACAACAAAACCTATGTAATAAATTAAGAAATTTGAGATTCAAATGCTGTGAGAATAGAGGGATCTCTACACTAAAAACTGTAGTCACCAAGGTAGGCTCGGTAGTAGAAACATCTAGTCCATATCACTAGATATATACAGCATTTAATCGTTTGCGCGGATTGTAAGGATTGAGATTAAAACTTCAACAAATTTTGTCCAGATCACATAAAAAAGTGAAGATGACGAGTCATTACATCTAAACGAAGATCAGACTGAGGGTCTTTTGAGAATAAATAACGATCAAGCCAGTTGTTCTCAATCATCTAAATATGCTACTCTTCGCCTCCATTTTTCTGACCTAATTTTCACCAGTTGTCTCGATTAGTTTCACTCGTTACCTCTTTATCGATGTAACCACCGAAACAATTAGTAGATGCACCACCGGAACAAAAATTAGGGTCAGTGCTATCTTTTATAGTGTCGGTTTATCGCCTTCACTCAATCCAACCAACAGTGGAAATATACAGATGGGCATAGGTACTCTTTACATCGTATCTGCACCTAGTGGCGCAGGTAAATCGAGCTTGATCTCAGCAATGCTGGAAACCAATCCAACCTACGCAATGAAGGTATCTGTTTCACACACCACTCGCGGTATGCGCCCTGGTGAAGAAAATGGTGTTCACTACCACTTTGTAGAGAAACATCACTTTGAAGATCTCATCAAGAAGAGTGAGTTCCTAGAGTATGCTGAAGTATTCGGCAACTACTACGGCACGTCACGTGTTTGGATTGAAGAAAACCTAAACCGCGGTATCGATGTATTCCTAGATATCGACTGGCAAGGTGCTCGTCAGATCCGTGAACAAATGCCTCAAGCGAAGAGTGTCTTCATTCTTCCACCATCAAATGGTGAGCTAGAGCGTCGTTTGAATGTTCGCGGTCAAGATAGCGACGAAGTTATTGCGAAACGCATGAGCGAAGCAAAATCTGAGATTTCTCACTATGCAGAATACGATTATGTGATCGTGAATGATGACTTTGATGCAGCCTTAATGGACTTCAGAGCAATCATTCGTGCGGAACGCTTAAAAGAAGATAAGCAAGCAGCTAAATACAGCGGCATGCTTACAGCACTACTAGCGGAATAATCTAGAACTGGATTTTCCATTGAGATAAGTATACGGTGAACTAGAAAGTCTCTAGTTAAACTTGTATACTTTCTCGTCATATAAAATTTATTAGTTAATTACTATTTGGAGTCCTCATGGCACGCGTAACTGTTCAAGACGCTGTTGAAAAAGTTGGCAACCGTTTCGACCTAGTTCTTATTTCGGCTCGCCGCGCACGTCAAATGCAAACTGGCGGCAAAGATTCACTAGTGCCTGAAGAAAACGATAAGCCGACGGTTATCGCTCTTCGCGAAATCGAAGAAGGTCTTATCACTAAAGACGTACTAGATGCTCGTGAGCGTCAAGAGCAACAAGAGCAAGAAGCGGCTGAACTTGCAGCAGTAAGCAGCATCGCTCACACTCGCTGATAGAATCAACGTCATTCGAACTAATTAACCTTCCGGGCCTTTAATTTGTATCTATTCGATAGCCTCAAAGACGTTGCCCAAGAATACCTAACAGAGCCTCAAATTGAGGCTCTGCGTCAATCTTATGTGGTAGCGAGAAATGCCCATGAAGGGCAAACCCGTTCAACGGGTGAACCATACATAATCCATCCTGTTGCTGTTTCAAGAATCCTGGCAGAAATGCGTCTGGATATCGAAACCCTGCAAGCCGCCCTACTCCACGATGTAATTGAAGATACTGAAGTTACAAAAGAGGAGCTAGAAGCTCAATTCGGCAATACCGTTGCTGAACTGGTTGATGGTGTATCTAAGCTGGATAAGCTTAAATTTCGTGATCGCAAAGAAGCGCAAGCAGAGAACTTCCGTAAGATGGTTCTCGCCATGGTGCAAGACATCCGCGTTATCTTGATCAAATTAGCTGACCGTACTCACAACATGCGTACGCTTGGGGCACTTCGTCCTGACAAAAAGCGTCGTATTGCTCGTGAAACTTTAGAGATCTATTCTCCGCTAGCTCACCGTCTTGGTATTCATAACATCAAGACCGAACTAGAAGAGTTGGGCTTCGAAGCCCTCTACCCTAACCGTTATCGCGTACTCAGAAATGTAGTGAAAGCTGCGCGTGGTAACCGTAAGGAAATGATCCAACGTATCCATAGCGAAATTGAAGGCCGTCTTGAAGAAGTCGGTTTGTCTGCTCGCGTCGTAGGTCGTGAAAAGAACTTGTTCTCCATCTATAACAAGATGAAAACCAAAGAGCAGCGCTTTCACACCATTATGGACATCTACGCTTTCCGCGTAGTGGTTGATACCCCAGACACTTGTTATCGCGCACTTGGCCAGGCTCACAGCTTGTACAAGCCACGTCCGGGCCGCATGAAAGATTACATTGCGGTACCAAAAGCCAACGGCTACCAATCTCTTCATACGTCAATGATCGGCCCTCACGGGGTACCTGTAGAGGTTCAGATCCGTACCGAAGATATGGAGCAAATGGCCGACAAAGGTGTCGCGGCGCACTGGTCTTACAAAGGCAGTGGCTCACGCAGTAGTAATGGGACAACCGCACAGGTTAAAGCACAGCGTTGGATGCAGAGCTTGCTTGAGCTTCAACAAAGCGCAGGTAACTCATTCGAATTTATTGAAAACGTTAAGTCTGATCTGTTCCCAGATGAGATCTTCGTGTTCACGCCGAAAGGTCGTATCGTCGAACTTCCTGCAGGTGCAACAGCGGTCGATTTTGCTTATGCGGTACATACCGATGTGGGCAATATGTGTGTAGGGGCTCGCGTCGACATGAACCCTTACCCACTCAGCAAATCGCTGAAGAACGGTCAAACCATTGAGATCATCAGTGCTCCGGGCGCACGTCCGAATGCTGCATGGCTCAACTACGTGGTGACCTCTCGTGCTCGTACTAAGATCCGTCAGGTTCTGAAGACAATGCGCCGTGAAGAGTCGATTACCCTAGGCCGTCGTCTACTGAATCACGCACTTGGTGAACACTCTATTGCCGATATTGGCCAAGAGAACCTTGAGCATGTATTGTCTGACTTACGTCTAGAAAGCGTTGAAGACTTGCTAGCATCGATTGGTCTTGGCGAGCTGATGAGTATCGTCATTGCTCGTCGCCTACTGGGTGATGCTGACGAACTGACTGAAGTGAAAAACAACAGCGATGCGCCTAGGAAGAAACTAGCTATCCGCGGAGCTGAAGGTCTACTACTGACTTTTGCAAATTGTTGTCACCCGATCCCAGGCGATCACATCATTGCTCATGTATCTCCAGGTCGTGGCCTTGTGGTTCACCGTGAAACGTGTCCAAACGTTCGTGGCTACCAAAAAGAACCAGACAAATACATGGCAGTGGAATGGTCTGACGATTACGATCAAGAGTTCACAGCTGAACTTCAGATCGACATCCAAAACCACCAAGGTGCACTGGCAGAGTTAACGAACGTTATCTCAAAAACGGGCTCGAACATTCACGGTATTTCAACCGAAGAACGTGATGGACGCCTGTACACAGTGACTATCTTGCTGACAACCAAAGATCGTGTTCATCTTGCAAGTATTATGAAAAAGCTACGTGTGATGCCACACGCGCTGAAAGTAAAACGTCGTAAGAACTAGATCTAACAGCAGATAAATAAAGCAGATGAGAGATACGAGTCTCGAGATGCGAAGAGCAAAAGCTTTTCACCACCTCAACTCTTCGTATTTCGAGTCTGCTTTAATTTTTTGTACCGCCCTGTTCTTTTCTTAGCTCGCTTACCCAAGTCTCGAATCTGCTCTTATCTCTTCGTATCTCGTTTACTCGCATCCCGTATCTACTCTTATCTCTTCGAATCTCGTTTACCCACATCCCGTATCTGCTCTTATCTCTTCGAATCTCGTTTACCCGTATCCCGCATCTACTCTTATTCCCTTCGCATCTCGTTTACCCGTATCCCGCATCTGCTCTAATCTTTTCGCATCTCGTTTACCCGTATCCCGCATCTACTCTTATTCCCTTCGAATCTCGTTCACTCTCATCCCTCATCTGCTTCTAAGCTTTACCCTGTACAAAAATCCAGTAAAATGCTTGAATAGATTATCTCTCTTACGTTTATGAGCCTTGTTATGTCACAGCTTTTATCTGCTATCCCTCTCAACTCTTTATCTGGAGTCGGCGCTAAAGTCGCAGAGAAACTAGAGAAGGTTGGGCTTAACAATGTACAAGACCTGCTATTTCACCTGCCTTTGCGCTATGAAGATCGAACGCGTATCTATCCCATCGTAAAACTGCATGCTGGTTTATGGGCAGCAGTGCAAGGCAAGGTAATGCACGTCGATACCATTTTCGGCAAACGTAAGATGCTCGCAGTAAAGATCAGTGATGGTAATGGCACTATTACCCTACGCTTTTTCAACTTCACCGCCGGCATGAAGAATAACTTTGCCGAAGGCAAACAAGTGCATGCTTATGGTGAGATCAAGCGCGGTAATATGGGGCTTGAGATTGTCCATCCCGACTACAAATTCTTTGCGCCGAGGCAACAGCCAGACGTTGAAGCCAACCTAACTCCGGTGTACCCAACCACCGAAGGGCTAAGACAAGTCACGCTGCGTAACCTCACTGACCAAGCCTTAGAGCTGATAGATAAAGCGGCGGTTAACGAGCTTCTCCCATCAGGTTTATACGACCACCAAATTACCCTCGCGCAAGCACTGCATACCATTCACAGGCCACCTCCAGGCATTGACCTAGAGTTGTTTGATGAAGGTAAACACCCTGCGCAGCTGCGCCTGATTATGGAAGAGCTACTGGCTCAAAATCTGTCGATGCTGTCTGTTCGTAGTAAAGGGCAACAAGACAAAGCGATGCCTTTCCCTCAGGTAAACACCCTCAAAGATAAGTTGTTAGCTCAACTACCGTTTTCTCCAACCAACGCTCAAGCACGAGTAACCAAAGAGATCGAAGCTGACTTGGAAAAGCCGCACCCTATGATGCGCTTAGTACAGGGTGATGTAGGTTCAGGTAAAACCTTAGTCGCCGCACTGGCGGCGGTTCGCGCACTCGAACACGGTCAACAAGTGGCATTGATGGCACCCACTGAACTACTGGCAGAGCAGCACGCAATTAACTTTGCCAACTGGTTTGAGGCGATGGGCATTCAAGTCGGTTGGCTAGCAGGTAAACTCAAAGGTAAGGCTCGTGAAACTGAACTAACACGTATTGCCAGCGGCGAAGCGCAAATGGTGGTCGGTACTCATGCGCTATTCCAAGAGCATGTCGAGTTCAACAACCTTGGTTTAGTGATCATTGATGAGCAGCACCGATTTGGCGTCCACCAGCGACTAGAGCTGCGTGAAAAAGGCGCAAAGCAAGGTTATTACCCTCACCAACTGGTGATGACGGCAACACCAATTCCACGAACGCTAGCCATGACGGCCTATGCCGACCTCGAAACTTCTATTATTGATGAACTGCCACCGGGGCGAACCCCAATTCAAACCGTCGCGATTCCCGATACCAAGCGCGATGACATTGTTGAACGTGTGAAAAATGCGTGTCTCAATGAAGGCAAACAAGCCTACTGGGTGTGTACGCTGATTGATGAATCGGAAGTGCTGGAAGCTCAAGCTGCAGCGGATACGGCAGAAGAGCTGCAACGCAAACTGCCTGACGTAAAAATTGGTTTAGTCCATGGCCGTATGAAACCCGCCGAGAAACAAGCGGTGATGCGAGAGTTCAAAGAGAACAAGCTGCATCTATTGGTTGCGACAACCGTCATCGAAGTAGGTGTGGATGTACCGAATTCGAGCTTAATGATCATCGAGAACCCAGAACGCCTTGGCCTAGCACAACTGCACCAACTACGAGGCCGTGTTGGCCGTGGTTCAGTCGCAAGCCATTGTGTACTGTTGTATCACTCTCCGCTGTCTAAAACCGCTCAGAAGCGCTTAGGTGTGCTGCGTGAAAGTAACGATGGCTTTGTGATTGCACAGCGCGACTTAGAAATCCGTGGCCCCGGTGAATTGCTCGGTACCAAACAAACTGGCTTGGCCGACTTTAAGATCGCTGATCTAATTCGTGACCAACGTTTAATCCCAGAGGTTCAGCGTATCGCAAGACATATTCACGATAGCTACCCAGACAATGCTAAGGCGATCATCAACCGTTGGCTAGGCGAACGCGATGTTTACTCCAAGGCTTAGCTAACACTGCATAAAAAGACAAAAAGGCTTCCTCAAGGAAGCCTTTTTACTGTGCGTTACTCTCATCAAGCAAGAGCGAGGATCTCTATACAGGTCCCCAACTCCCAATAGTATTTAAGGCTTAACAGGGAAGCTGATCTGCGCTTTTAAGCCGCCCTCACTGCGGTTATTAACCACAACAGCACCTTGGTGCTGGCTGACAATACGTTTCACAATCGCCAAGCCTAAGCCGGTACCTTCACTGCCACGAGCGGTGTCACCACGCGTGAACGGTTCAAACAACTTACCGACTTGGTCTTGCGGGATCCCCGGGCCATTATCTTCAACGGTTACCCAAGCCAGTTTATTATCGGCCGTCATGCCAGTCGATACCTTGACCCAACCATTGCCATAGCGCAGCGCATTCACCACCAAGTTACTCACGGCACGCTTCATCGCGATCGGGTTCCCTAGTGCAGGCTTCATCGAATCTGGTATATCGGTTTCAATTTGTACCTCGTAGCCACCTTCAGAGCTAGAAACTTCTCGGGCAATATCATCGACAAATACCTCTTGGAATGAATCTCGATCAACGGGCTTTAGGTAATCCATAAACTGGCTGATGATCTCATTACACTCTTCGGTATCACTGATGATCCCTTCCGCTAAATAGCTATCTTCTGGCGACATCATCTCGGTCGCTAAGCGAATACGCGTTAACGGAGTACGTAAATCATGACTGATACCTGCCATCAACAAAGCGCGGTCTTCTTCGAGTTCTTGGATACCTTTCGACATCTGATTAAAGGCTCGGGTTACCGAGCGGATTTCTTGCGCACCTTGCACTGGCAATGGTGGTGGAATATCGCCACGCCCCACACCTTGGGCGGCTTTCTCTAGCGCTATCAAAGGCCGGTTTTGCAAGCGAATGAACAGCCAGCCACCCGCGACAATCAACAGCGCCATGATCAGGCTGTTACGGAACAGAGGCGCAAAGTCTTCTTCTTGCAGCTCAGACAGAGGGATACGAATCAAGGAGTTAGGCAGCTGCGCGATGTCCATCCACAACACGTAGCTCTCTTTGCCCAAGATCAGCCGCACTTCGGTTTCAGAACCCAACTCTTTGGTCATCTCCTCACTCATCAGGTCGATTGCTACTGCATGGTAATACTCACCCGCGGCTTCGCTGTCCTTGGCGTGAACCGTCACTCCTAGCTGCTCAAGCACACGCTGACGCAATGGCGCATCAATCTCGATATCCATGTCAGTGCCTTGGTCCAAGACGAGATTTAACTCATGAGCCAAGATCTTATTAAACTGCTGCAAACTCGGCATCAATGCATAGTTAAACACCGCGTAATAAGAAAAGATTTGGCTAGCGACCAACAGGGTTAAGAAGAGCACTATCGACTGAGTAAAGGAGCTACGTATGCGCATAGAAGACCTAAATTGAGGGGATGATAAAGGGATATAATGGGAACTATAGCTGTAAACCATTGTGCTGAATACAAAACGGGCCATCGCATATTAATGAGATGACCCGTAAATATAGAATTCTGATTCACAGAACCGATGAAGCTGATATAGAGCTTACAAAACCGGTTTAGACTGCTTTGCCATCTGGAACGAATACATAACCCAAGCCCCACACCGTTTGGATGTAACGAGGCTTACTTGGATCTTCTTCCACTAGACGACGCAGACGTGAAATCTGAACATCGATAGAACGTTCCATTGCTGAATATTCACGGCCACGCGCCATGTTCATTAGCTTATCGCGAGACATTGGCTCACGAGCGTTAGTGACCAGTGACTTGAGCACGGCAAATTCACCCGAAGTCAGAGGCATTGGCTCTTCACCGCGGAACATTTCACGCGTACCTAGGTTTAGGCGGAATTCACCAAACTCAACCACAGATTCTTCTGTGCTTGGTGCGCCCGGCGCTTCAATCACTTGGCGACGCATTACCGCTTTGATACGAGCTAATAGCTCACGCGGGTTAAATGGTTTTGGCAGGTAATCATCCGCACCCACTTCCAAGCCCACAATGCGATCCACTTCATCACCCTTTGCCGTCAGCATAAGGATAGGTAGCGAGTTGTTTGCGTTTCTTAGACGACGACAGATCGATAGACCATCTTCGCCAGGCAACATTAAATCCAATACCATCAAGTGAAAATTTTCACGGGTTAACAGGCGGTCCATCTGCTCACTGTTTGCCACGCTACGCACTTGAAAGCCTTGCTCTGACAGATAGCGTTCTAGCAATGCACGTAGACGAGCATCGTCATCGACCACTAAAATTTTGTAGTTTTCTTGCATGTAATGGTTCCACCTATTAAAGCTTAAACCTAAGGTTAAGCATTCTTGGTAAATTGTATATTGGTATAAGACATTAAAAATGTAACATTATTGGAGAAAAAGTCGCCTAAATAATTGTTAACGTATGTTGCCTTTCTATATATTCTATCTTAGATCATCATTTCATTAAGTCAGATTCATGAAAACCAAACTTATCACCCGAGAAGGTTATAACAAGCTCAAAGCAGAACATGACCACTTATGGCACGAGAAACGTCCTGAAATTACTAAGATAGTCACTTGGGCTGCAAGCCTTGGAGATCGTTCAGAAAACGCAGATTACACCTTTAATAAGCGTTTGCTTCGTCAGATTGATCGCCGAGTCCGTTTCTTAAGAAAATTCCTACCTGATGTGACTATCGTTGATTACTCACCGCAACAAGAAGGTAAGGTCTTTTTCGGTGCTTGGGTCGAAATTGAAAATGATGATGGGGAAATTAAGAAGTTTCGCATTGTCGGCCCTGAAGAGATCTACGGTGGTGCGAAAGGTTATATCTCTATCGACTCGCCAATGGCTAGAGCTCTGCTGAAGAAGGAAGTGGATGATGAGTTTACGGTAACCACACCGGAAGGCGATAAAGAGTGGTTCATTAACTCGATTCGCTACGCAGACGACGCGTAAAGTTTATTGCTCATGCCTTGGCTTATGGCTTATGGCTTATGGCTTATGGCTTATGGCTTAGCATGATTAACCGGCCATAAAATATCGAGCAGACAAACCCAAACTCCAGATAAAAGAAAACCCCGCTAGGCTTGCGCCTGGCGGGGTTAAGTCTCTATCGCAGCAATCCGGCTACTGTTTATCTCTTCGAGATAAGGTGCTCCCTGCATCTGTCCTTGATAGTGGCTAAATCCTTTAACCAATTTCCTTTTTGTTCATCGCCATCCTAGCGGTGTCCATTCTAGCCTGTCATCCTGACTGGCGAATCTCATCCAGAGATTATTACTTCCTTGCTGACCACTCATCCTAAGTAATCAAATCTTCATCCTGAAGATACCTAGTCCATTAGGCTTTTTCCTGTTCCTGCCAACTCCCTGTCGACAAGTTAAATATTACGGTATTTGAGCGAGTTTCCTAGATAGTCCCAAAAAACATTTCGAGTGAGAAATACGCCCTAAAACACCATATTATTAAAAATCAACAACTTAAAATTAAATTAAGACATATTGACAGGTTTAAGGCGACTTAGGCTTACATCACGTGTGAGAGATCTCGCACAAAGCGGATATCACAAACGGAAATTCGACTTCTGACACGATAATTACACAGCCAAAGCTAGAAAAAGCGTACGCTCACCCCCATGTATTTGTCATGATATTAAATAAGAGATTCATCGGATGAGCCAAGCTATCTGTCGACTGATTGCTGAAGAACTGAATGTTCGTTCAGAGCAAGTCATCGCCGCAGTCAACCTAATTGACGACGGTAACACCGTTCCCTTTATTGCCCGCTACCGTAAAGAAGTCACGGGTGGCTTAGACGATACCCAACTACGTAACCTTGATAGTCGCCTTTCATACCTTCGCGAGCTCGACGATCGCCGCCAAACGATTCTTAAGTCGATTCAAGACCAAGGCAAACTCACGCCAGAATTAGAGCGTGATATCACTCAAACCGACAGCAAGACGCGCCTAGAAGATCTATACCTGCCATACAAACCAAAGCGTCGTACCAAAGGTCAGATCGCAATCGAAGCAGGCTTAGAGCCACTTGCCGATACACTTTGGAATGAACCTCAGCACGATCCTGAAACCGAAGCCGCTAACTTCATCAGCAGCGATAAAAGCATTGCTGATACCAAAGCGGCACTGGATGGTGCACGAGCAATCATCATGGAGCGCATTGCTGAAGACGCAAACCTACTTGAAAAGATTCGCCAACATCTAACACGCAACTCTGAGCTCGTTTCACGTGTCGTGGCAGGCAAAGAGCAAGCTGGCGAGAAATTCAAAGACTACTTCGAACACAACGAAACACTCAACAAAGTACCTTCACACCGTGCGCTTGCGATGTTGCGAGGCCGAAATGAAGGCTTCCTAACGCTGGCAATGAATGCTGACCCAGAGCAAGAAGAAGGTGTACGTGGTTCTTACTGCGAAAACATCATCTCTGATCACTACGGTATTACCCTGAGCAGCGCTCCTGCAGATGCATGGCGTAAGCAAGTGATTAGTTGGGCGTGGCGTATCAAGGTTTCTATGCACATGGAAACCGAGTTGATGGGCGCGATGAAAGAACGCGGTGAAATCGAAGCGATTGAAGTGTTCGCAACTAACCTTAAAGACCTGCTGATGGCAGCGCCGGCTGGACCTCGTGCAACCTTAGGCTTGGATCCGGGTTTACGTACTGGTTCGAAAATCGCCGTGGTGGATTCAACCGGTAAGGTTCTGGCAACAGAGACTATTTACCCTCACCCACCGCAAAAGCAATACGAGAAGTCAGCTCATGTTGTTGAACAGATGGTTCGTCAGTTCAACGTTGACCTAATTGCGATTGGTAATGGTACGGCTTCACGCGAAACCGACAGCTTTGTTGCTGATGTGATTAAGCGTGGCAACCTAACAGCACAAAAAATCATTGTCAGCGAAGCGGGCGCATCGGTTTATTCCGCGTCTGAGTTAGCGGCAAAAGAATTCCCGAACATGGATGTATCGATTCGTGGCGCGGTGTCTATTGCTCGTCGTCTGCAAGATCCACTGGCAGAGCTGGTGAAGATTGACCCTAAATCGATCGGTGTGGGCCAATACCAACACGACGTGAGCCAAACTATGCTCGCTAAGCGCCTAGATGCGATTGTCGAAGACTGTGTAAACGCGGTTGGTGTTGATGTGAATACTGCTTCTGCTGCACTGTTAACTCGTGTTGCTGGCCTTTCTAACACCATCGCCCAGAACATCGTGGACTTCCGTGATGAAAACGGTCGCTTTGAAGCACGCACTACCTTGAAAAAGGTCGCACGTTTGGGGCCAAAAGCCTTTGAACAGTGTGCCGGCTTCCTGCGTATCATGGATGGTAAGAACCCGCTAGACGCATCATCGGTTCACCCAGAAGCTTATCCATTGGTAAAAACCATCGCCGAGAAAAACCACAAAGACATCAAGTCTCTGGTGGGTAATACAGACTTCTTACGTGGTTTACATGCGGTTGATTACACCAATGAGAACTTCGGTGTACCAACGGTAACCGACATCATCAAAGAGCTGGATAAGCCGGGTCGAGATCCTCGTCCTGAATTCAAGACTGCAACCTTCGCCGATGGCGTAAATAGCATGTCTGACTTAGAACCCGGCATGATCTTAGAAGGTGTGGTTTCAAACGTAGCTAACTTTGGCGCGTTCGTGGATATTGGCGTACACCAAGACGGCTTGGTGCACATTTCAGCGCTAACCGATCGTTTTGTCTCTGATCCTCATGAAGTCGTGAAAACGGGGGAAATCGTCAAAGTGAAGGTGATGGAAGTGGATGTTCAACGTAAACGTATTGCACTGAGCATGCGTATGAAAGATGAACCCGGCCAAGACAACCGTGCACAACGTTCAAGTGCACCTCGCACACAAAACCGCCCGAACCAAAGCTCACAAGGTGGACAACGCCGCCGTGAGGAACCGCAACAAAACGCTGCGATGGGTGGTGCGTTCGCTGCTGCATTTGCTAAAGCGAAAAAATAATCCGTTAGCGCATCTGGCAAACTGATTCGCCTAAAACAGAAAACCTGCATCCCTTAGGGTATGCAGGTTTTTTATTATGTGTTCAAAAGAGACATCGAAGTATGGTCGAATCATGAATTTTCAATTCATAACACGACTAGCATCTCTGATGGAGCATGAGGCGCAACAGCATGACCATAATGGTATTTTATGACCTTACGTCGTTTCTCCATCTGTCCCTCTTGAATCGCCGCATCTAAAACATGCTTTGGCAGGCGGAAACGCATGGTATAGCCCTTTCCTTGATCAGCACTGTATGTTCTCAGTGCCAATAAGCTGAACAACCTATCAAAAGGATCTTGTGGCTCTTCTTGGCTAATCGAATTGGCCTCTGACTCGTTCTCCATTTCATAACCTGGATGGTCTGAAGGATCCCAAGCCGACTGCTGCCTTCGCTTATCGTCCGGTTTTACCTTTCGCTCTGCATTGGTTTTTGCCAATGCTACGGCGGGAGCGACAGGTTCTCGAACTCTATTATCACGCGCAACTTGCTCTGTTTGCACATTAACGGATGGGGCGATCAGTGGCACACTCACTGCAGTTGCAGGTGACACAATCATCGCGAACTCCTCAAGAATCGCCCATCGTTATTGCTATAACGCTGTTGCACTGTGAGTCAGCACAACAGGCATAGCCCAACTTACCGCAATCAGCTCAGGAGAGAGTTAGGTCTGAGTATCATGCAACGCCTTGGTGTTATACCAATCGTAGTAAATAACTGCTCATCCTAGCTTGTTAAAATGCTCGATAACGGCGTTAGAACTTTTGATTGTAGAATAACTACTTATCAAAAAGCTCAGCCTTGTTCTCAAGCCTTTTTCCTACGCTATTTTTGAACACTTACTTACTGTGATTGGTATTAGGTTATATATCGACCAAGCCAGCGATAAATTTAGCGATTATTTTCGCGCGAAGCTGACCAATTCACTGCAAAAGGCATCTGCTTCAGTCATAAAAGGCGCATGTGAAGACTGAGTGAAGATGTATTGTTCGGTATGAGGTAAGGCTTTGCCCAAGTCTTTTGCAACCTTGATTGGCACAAGCCCATCTAATCGACCGTATAAGCGCAGCATAGGCACAGAGATCTGCGGTAATTGTTCACGGAGGTCAACGTCTGACAGCATTTTCAAACCCGCTAACAAAGAATCAGGATTCGGTAGCGGACGAGACAGCACCGCTTGCTTGAGCTGTTTGACATCTTGTCTTGCAGAAGGGCTGCCCATGGCTTGCAATGCCATAAAACGTTCGATGGTGGTTTGAAAATCTTCAACCAACTGTTCTGTGAATGCGCTTAATACGTTTGGCTGAATACCTCGCCATAATACGGGTTCTTTTGCGGCTGCGAATTTAGGGGAGCTAGCGACAGTCACCAATTTGCTTACGTAATCTGAGTGATGCAAAGCCATGTGTGTCGCGACCAAGCCACCCAGCGACCAACCCACCCAAATCGCTTGCTTGGGCGCGTCGACCAACAGTTGTTGAGCAATCTCTTCAAGATCTTGAGCGTGGCTGTGAGCACTGTGTCCATACCCTGGAAGATCGACAACATGCACTCGGAAGTCAGCTTCTAAAGCGGTAACAGTTTGCTGCCATACCGCACCATTCATACCCCAGCCGTGAACCAGAACTAAATCAGGCCCTTGCCCTGAAACATGCCAATACAACGCGTCACTCATTCTCATTATTCCCTACTTATTTCATCCACCATCAAGGGTACGTTTCAGTATGGTGAGTACAAAGAACACCATAACCCAAAAGCACTGCGAGCTATGTTATCTGATTGGCTTCAAAAACACACACCACGTCTGGTCACACCTCAATGCCACTTATGCAAGCTAGATAAGTCGCACAGCGATGCTCACCCTCGATGGTGTGATTCTTGTCTTAATCTCTTTGAGTCAGTTCCTCGTTGCCAACAATGTGGCTTAAAAACACTGCTCACAGTAGAGCAGTGCGGACAGTGCTTATCTCAACCTCCACCTTGGCATCGTCTCTATTGCGTTGGGGACTACACCTTTCCAACAGCACGTTACATTCAACAAATGAAGTACGCCGATAAGTTTTGGTTTGCACGCGATCTATCAAAGCTATTGGCTTCACGTATCGAGCATCCAGCTCCGCTGATCACCAGCGTACCTCTGCATTGGCGTCGATATATTCATCGAGGCTTTAATCAAAGTCAGCTGCTCGCTAATTACACAGCTCAAGAACTTGGCGTTAAAGATGAGGTGCTGTTCCGTCGAATTCGCTCAACCGCTTCTCAGCAAGGGCTGACTAAATCCGCACGCTTACATAATCTAAAGAGCGCTTTTACGCTTCGAAAACAAGACTTTCAAGGAACTGTCCCTTCTCACATCGCGATAATTGATGATGTTGTAACCACAGGCAGTACAGTGTATCAATTATGCCAATTACTACTTGAAGTGGGCGTGAAAAGGATTGATATTTACTGCATCTGCCGCACTCCTGAGCCCTCTGAATAATTGCTGTGAATCGCTACTTGTACAGCAATCCAACAAAAAAGGGCTGAATTACAAATCTGACAGGAGTAGAATGGCGCTAATAACCTACAAATCTACTCAGGTATTCGTCGTGTCAAATATTACTATTACAGAAACCGCTCAAACTCATTTTGCCAATCTGCTGTCACAGCAGCCTGAAGGTACAAACATTCGTGTGTTCGTGGTAAACCCAGGTACGCAAAACGCTGAGTGTGGTGTTTCTTACTGCCCAACAGATGCTATCGAAGCGTCTGACACAAAGCTTTCTTTTGAAGCTTTCTCTGCGTACGTAGATGAGCTAAGCCTACCATTCCTAGATGAAGCTGAAATTGACTTCGTTACAGACAAAATGGGCTCTCAACTTACACTTAAAGCACCAAACGCGAAGATGCGTAAAGTATCAGACGATGCAACGTTGATAGAACGTGTTGAGTATGCAATCCAAACACAAGTGAACCCACAGCTTGCTGGCCACGGCGGTCACGTTAGCCTAGTAGAGATCACTGAAGAAGGTGCTGCTATCGTTGCATTCGGCGGCGGTTGTAACGGTTGTTCTATGGTTGATGTAACGCTTAAAGAAGGCATCGAGAAAGAACTTCTTCAACAATTCGAAGGTGAATTGACTGCCGTTCGTGATGCAACTGAGCACGATCGCGGTGAGCATTCTTACTACTAAGCTCTTTTACGACTAGGTACTTCATGATTAGGTACTTCACGATTAGGTACTCATGAAGTCTTAGCCAGTAGAAAGTTAAAGATTTAATGAAAAGGTTGATGCGCAAGCATCAACCTTTTTTTGTGTTTAAAACAACAAGAGTACTTCCGAACCGTCTATTTCTCATTCAATGCCAATAATAACGAGCCGTTACCATTTGGAGTAAGGTATTCAAGTGATCGCAATCGGTTCCTGATTCAATAATTTCAGGATATGAAAACTAGGATCTAGGAACTCAACTCTATTTCCCCTATATTAGAATGACTTTATAAGAAAGAATTCCAATGAGCTAAGGAGCGAGCGCAATGACAAAAAGGACCAAGCCAGAAATTTTGGCTCAACAAACTGTCGCTCAATCAAAACTATTCTCTATCGAGTCTCTCGATTTACGCTTTTCCAACGGTGTAGAGCGTACCTACGAACGCATGAAGCCCAGCGGTCGCAACGCAGTAATGATGGTTCCGATTACTGAGCAAGGCGATATTCTACTGGTGCGTGAATACGCAGCGGGTACTGAACGCTATGAACTCGGCTTCCCAAAAGGACTGATTGATCCCGGTGAACAGCCAAATGAAGCCGCGGTTCGTGAACTAAAAGAAGAGATTGGTTTTGGCGCTAATAAACTCACACCTTTAAAAGAAGTGATTCTCGCCCCCTCTTATTTCTCTAGCAAAATGACACTGTTTATCGCAGAAGAACTCTATCCAGAGAAGCTAGAAGGTGATGAGCCTGAGCCACTAGACATTGTCCGCTGGCCACTTGCTCAAGCCGAAGAACTGTTAACGCATCTCGACTTCTGTGAGGCTCGCAGTATTACAGCTCTACTATTAGCCCTTCGTGTATTAAACAATAACTAGAACATTCAGGCTCGCTCGAAGAGTAAGAGAATATTTATGCCAATAACAAAAGATTTGTCTCACCTCCTCCCTCCAGTCATTGAGATCGCTCGTTCGGCTGGACAGCTCATCTTAGAGATCTATGAGAAAAAGGATTACGAAGAGTTCACCAAGAGTGATGACACTCCGGTCACCAGTGCCGACCTTGCAGCACATAAGCTGATATTAAAAAAACTCAGTGAATTGACGCCTGATATTCCCGTATTATCCGAAGAAGACGCCGACATCAGCCTAGAGCAACGCTCTCAATGGGATCGTTACTGGTTGGTTGATCCGCTGGATGGTACGCAGGAGTTCATTGCAAGAAGTGGTGATTTCGCGACAATTATTGCCTTAATTGAGCATAACAAGCCGGTCATGGGCGTCGTGTACGCACCCGTTTCAGGCGTGAGCTATTATGCTTACAGTGGCAAAGGCGCTTGGAAGATCCCAGACCTTAATGACAGTGTGAAGATTAAGACACACCGCCATGAACTGCCAAACCAATCCATCGCGATGGCGATCAGTCGCCGTCAAGACATCAACCGTATCACTAGTCGTATGAGCTCTGCTTGGAACTACGACTTGGTTCCTCTTGGCTCAGCAGCGCTTAAGGCATGTTTAGTCGCAGAAGGCGCTGTGGATTGTTATCTACGTATTGGACCAACCGGAGAGTGGGATACAGCTGCAACCCAGTGCATTGTTGAAGAAGCCGGAGGCCGAATCCTAAGCACTCAATTAGAGCCGCTCTCTTACAATGAAAGGGATACTCTAGAGAATCCAAACTTCATTGTGCTTGGCGATGCTGACTTACCTTGGGCAGAAATCTTACAAGGTAAAGACTAAACTCGAGGGCTCTGGTCGCGGTTAAGCAGTTAAGCAGTTAAGCACTCAAACAAAATGGGCACCTCATTGAGGTGCCCATTTTTTATATCTCGTGATTTAATAACCAGCGGATGCGAGTTCAGAAGTCGATACCGGGTTAAAAACGACCTTGGTAGGTAAACTGGTACTTACCCTGGCTGTCAGGATTGCCCAACCACTTAAGTTGGCTCTGCATCGCTGGTGGGAATTCAGCACCCGGCTTAAACCATGCCGCCGAGGTGTAGCTTTGATTTGGCGTTACGCTCGCTGAGAACTCACTGTCCACTTGCTCGCTCTTCTGAGCGCCTTTGGCTGCAATAGTACTGTCTTCACAAGTAATATCCGCAATCACAGGGCCAAGGTCTAACGAACCCACTGGCGAGTCGACAGCTGCACCAGACCAAGCAAACGTACCTTCGCCCGATTGGCACCAAGGTTGAGCATGAACAGCATGTTTGATTGTCAGTTCAACTTGCCCTGCAATAGACACTGGCACTGGGATAGCAGGCGCATATTTCATCACGTTGCTGGCAGGCATTGATGCCACTAAGTTTTCCGCGTAAGCACCGCTCATGCTATACCCGACACGTCCTTTACCTGATAAGTTCATATCGCTGTTACGACCAAAGCGAACCGCCAGTTCTGCTTTGGCTTGGAATAGTTTCGAGAACTGGAAGTCCCACTGCACTGAGCCGTAATTGACACGCTGCCACGCGATATTGTTAGCGCGACCTTGCCAAACGGTGCCCTCAACGCCTTCAATGCTTAAACCACGCACGACGGGTGCATGCTTGAGAGCAAAAGCGGCAGGCAAATGCAGCAACAAGCTTACCGAGAAAAAAACGATAAAAATGACGCTGAATAACAGGCCATATTTGAAAGATAAACCGCGTTTCACATTAACCTCGTTTAAACTGTAGTCGGTTGATCTCAATAACCCCAGGGCTATCAGAGCGATCAATATCCATAAACTCAACCTCAACACCCTGCTTTTCTTTCAGGTATGTCAGCCAGTCAACGAACTTATTAAATGGCACAGGCTTAATCCAAACTTGCAGCATCTCACCGCGTGGTTGCACGCGTATCAGCTCGATGTTAAAACGGCGCATAGAAGCAGGCACAGATTGGTTCAAAGGCTGACTGGCACTGATGCCACCACTGCCTCGTAGTTCAACCACTTGATTGGCTTTGTCGGTTACCCAAGCCAGAAGTTGCTTCTCACTTTGAATGCGGCTTTGTGCAAGCTCGGCTCGTTGGCTAAGTGGTTGTATTAATCCCCAATAGACAACACCCAGTATCAATAAAATAGAACAACCAATGACTAATCGTTGTTCCCGCTGACTTATTGAAGTCCACCACGCTTGGAGTGGTTCAATCATATTTCTCATCACTGATCTCCTTACGCAGGTTATTGATGGGGTTTAAGAGTAAAACTGCCAAATACGGCATCGCCATTACGGTTCAATGGCCCTTGCTCAACGACAAACTTCTCTTCGAGCTTCACCCTTGCGGTCTCAAAGTGTTGGAAGTCAGAACTTTTCGCCTGCAGTCGAACCTCAGAGCGGTTGCCATCATAGCGAATGCTTTCAACTTCGATCGTCTTCACTTGCCCTAAGGTTTCAGGCAGCAAAGCTAACCAACCAAGTAAGGAATCACCTTCGCCTGAACCACCGTATTTCTTAGCTTCGTCGTTCATCTGACGCTTGAGGTAACTCACGGTCGGAATACGTTGTTTGCCAGGCAGCACAGCTCTAAAAATACGTTCACTTTCGGCTCTGTAAGCTTCGGCTTGCGCTTCATACTGCTGAACCTTCAACACTTGTTGAGTCACAATCACGGCCACCAGCAAACAAGCAGCAATCGCCACTTTCTGCCAAACACGCCAATATTTACTGAATGAAGATTTGGTTTTAAAGGTGCCAGTCAGTAAATTTACGCCGCTTGTGATCGCTTGCTGACTCAATAAAGACATCACCAATTCCGCAGGCTTTGCTTGCCACTCGAGACCACTTTGCTGTTGAACGTCGTCGCTCGGCATCGCGGTATAGCTGAAGATAGTCGTCGCTTGCTCTTCCTCACCAGCAGCAACCCAATCACTTTGCAAAAACATCGGTAACCATGCTTCGCTGATTGATACGGCTTGATAGTTACCTTGACGTTGAGAGTGACCTTGGCGTAATAACCAATGTTGGTCTATCTGCAGCGCACTGATGCCTTGTTCTTCAAAAGGCACGGCGAGTGTATCTGGTAGCACCTTACGGAAGATTATATTGGCTTCACGAAACAGGTCTAAAGCTTGTTTTAGCCATTCACGATCCACACCACACACGGTAGCGTGAGTGGCATCTTTATCTAAAATGGTCAGGTGTAAGTCTTCGATATCTTGTGCGACTTCGTCTTCTAATAAGAACGGCAGCATAGAATCAAACTGGCGAGCAGCACCTTTAGGGATCTCAACACGCTTAATTAAGCATTCACTTCCCGGCAATAAAGCGATACAGCTGCGCTTTTCAGCGTAAGGCGTTAACTCGTCAAGCTGATCCCAGCTAGACAGCTCACCGCTTGCTATCACTTCTTGTTGGCTTGTCGACCAAACTAACCACTGCACAGGGCTTTGTGGTTCGCTACTCAGTCGAACGGTCAGAAACTCGCTCACTGATTCCTCCAAAACGACGGCGTACTACCGTCACTGTTTCTCGATTACTACTATAGAAAAGCGTCCGTATACGTACACGTGACTGCTCAACTAATACCTCTGCATCTAGCTCAAAATAGGCGCTATCTACAGTTAAATATGCTTTCGCTTTCTTGCTGACTTCGGCACTCACACCAACAATGGCAGGTTCAGCCATGAAAGCATCCACCGTATCCCAGCCATCAAATGGGCGTTTGTCTATCAGCTGTTTGGCATCCGATTCACTTAAGCCTGGCGCAAACATCGCTTCCAATAACGGCGCTTGCTTTTCCGTGAGAGTATTCACATTCAAGCGGAAATCATCGGTTGGCAGAGCGCAAACAAATGGGCGAACCTTATTCATCACTTCACCAGTGACTTGATAAACCGCTCGCAGCTCCGATTCATCGGCCATTAAGCCATTCGCCGCCAAATAAGAGGGCTTCATCGCTTCATACGTGCTGTCTTCTACGCCAGACGAAGAGGTGGTTCGTGTATCCGCATCAACAAATTCCCACGTTGAATTTGCGATAACCTCAGCCTGATAAGGCTCAACGTCTTGGTTTTCCAATAAGGTTTGCCAAACCGTGACTAAATAAGGAGTCTGGTTACTTGAAGTGGTCGCCACTCCGGCTAAGGCATTAAGATTAAAACATGCCTGAGCATCAACAATGCGGCCCTTAACTTGGCCATAATCCAATGGGTATACCTGCTCTTCTAACGCCCATGGTTGGCTTAGGTTCACGGTATCACTGTCTTTGTAGCTTTGCCTAATGCCGTCTTGCACAAGCGCTTCCACACCAATGCTATACCAGTAAGCCTGTTGATAATTCAACTGATTACCAACGCGCTTGAATTGAGTAAACAGACGTTCAGACATGCTGCCAGCAATGGTGGCCATGATCGCCAGTAGCATTAAAATAATGATCAGCGCGACACCACGTTGTTTACGTCCCAAGGCTGACCTTGTCGCTAAACGCTTATTAGTTCGATGAGTCATTATTCCCCTCACTACTGCCTGAAGAGTCACTGTTTGAAGAATCATCGGCCTGATCTAGGGTGCCACCGGGAGTGAGATAAACACGCTCTATCTCACCATAGTCTTTTAGTGTCAGCTTGAGCCTCACCGCTTTCGGCAGGGACTTATCGGTTTGCCACTCTTTCCCCCAGCGGCTTCCGTCATTAAACTCGAATTCCAAGCTTTCAACATCATCAAGCAGAGGGGTAATCACACCTTCTTGGCCTGAAGGTGTATCGGGATAACGCCACCATACACGCTCAAGTGTTTCTTCTTTGATGCGGTAGCCAACCTTCGTGACTTCTCCGCGAGGAAACTGCTGCTGCGGGTTGTGCCAACCTAAGCGAGTAAACATGATGCCTACACTGTCAGAATCCAATAAATACTCTTTCATTAAGATCAGCTTAGATGATGCTTCTTCACCGTTGGTACGAAATTTTCGCACCGCCATCTGGCGAAAATCATTATCTAAAATGACTAAACTTCGTTGCAGTTGGTTCAAACGAGCACTGCGCTCAATAGAGATCTCGTTGCTTCGCTGTACCTGATTAACCACCTGATAAGCCGCCATGCTCAACGTGGCAAAGATAGCAATCGAGACCAAGACTTCAATTAGGGTAAAGCCTCTCCCTTTGGAAGATAGACCTTGTTTACGCGGCGTACGCTTATTTTCCGACATGCTCTTACTTAGCGACACGCTTTTAATTGACCACATAGCTGCGCACCGTCACTACTGGAGAAGATTTTTTACTGGTTGCCGCGCTCACATCAAACGCCTTTAATAAATCATCGCTGGTATCGATAGGGGTAATCTTCCAGAACCACTCTCTTCCCGCTAACTCTTGCGTGCCCTGCGCTTTTTTAAGCTTCTCAGGATGTAGCATGACTAGGGCCATTTGATTATCAACGACCATCGCCGCAAAGGTCTTTTCTTCGAGATAACTGAGCGTATTGATGTGCTGGGTGACAGCACGAATCACACTGATCGCCGCCGTCGCAAAAATAGCAAGAGCAACCAATACCTCAAGCAGAGTCATTCCGCGAGAACGATAAGGAGAACGGTTATTCTTCTTCATCTTCTTCTCCCGGCTCTAGCAGTCGAATCTCACCATTATCCAATACTCGAATGCGCCAACCATCTTGTATTGTGTCACCCGTGTTTGGGTAAAACGACAGTACAAATGGCGTCATTTCAGCACTCGACAAGATGTAGACCTGTGGTGGCTTGGGCTTCTTTTCCTCTTCCAGATCCGCAAACATGTCTTCATCAAATAAGCTTCCCGGATTAAAAAGACGATCATCGTCTTCCCACGCGCCACCACCTAATGTCAGCGACAGTGCCAGTTCTTCCGGTAATTCAGTTGAAGAAGGGATCTTTTCGAACTCAGTTTCTTGCCAGCCATCAGACTTCAAAGTCATCAGAACGTAAGTCGATTTTTTTTCATCAACACGAACACCAAAATCTAAGCCACTCAAAATAGCCTCTTCATTGAGTAGCTGAATTCGCTGATAAAAGCTTTGAGCGTATTTTTTAGCAACATCTTTACTATTGGTAGGGATGGTCGAGATCACCGCGACCGCCGATACTGACAATAATACCAACACCAAAAGAATCTCAATCAAGGTGAAACCTGGCTGTGTTTGCTTAGTTTTCACCTTGTAGACTCCATTTTTTTGCGTACTACCATCAATAACGTATCAAGCGACAATAACGAATCAAACAACAGGAACGTATCAACCGACAACAAGCCGAAGCTTATTGGAAGTCCTGCATGTTCCAGTTGCCGATATCCGCAGCAATACCTTCACCACCTTCTTGACCATCTGCGCCAAGAGTGAAGATATCAATTGTGCCGTTATCGCCAGGACTTAGGTATTGGTACTCATTGCCCCATGGGTCGTTAGGTAGACGCTTGATGTAACCGCCGTCTCGGTAATTACGAGGCTCTGGGCTGCTTGGCTTTGTCACCAACCCGTCAAGGCCTTGATCCGTTGTTGGGTAAACGCTGTTATCCAGTTTGTACATGTCGAGCGCGTTCTCTAGCGCCACGATATCAGTGATGGCTTTTTGTTGATCCGCCTTCTCTTTATTGCCCAACAGGTTAGGCACAACAAAACTTGCTAAAACACCAAGGATAACGACAACAACCATGACTTCTAATAGGGTAAAGCCTGACTGTTTTTTCATTTTATTTTTCATTATTTTCTCCAAATTACAGACAGCGAGTTGAAGGTAATGATGTCCTTCGTCTCGATAATCCAAAAACTAACGTCCTATGAGCGACTGATTAACCGCTCATCAAATTATTCATTTCAAGCATCGGCATCAGCGTCGCCATCACAATGAACAGCACTAAGCCTGCCATCAAGGCGATAAGGGCTGGGGTAAAAATGCCTAAGGCGATGTTTACGGTCGACTCAAAACTTTGGTCTTGGTTATCAGCCGCTCTTGTCAGCATCTGCTCCAACTGGCCGCTCTGCTCACCACTGGCGATCATATGCAGCATCATCGGGGGAAAGAGTTTGGTTTGATCAAGCGCTTTACGCAGGCTTGCCCCTTCTCTAACGCTATCTGATGCCTGTAATACTTGTTGTTTCACGTGATGATTCGACATCACATCTACCGCGACCTTCATCCCTTCAAGGATAGGAATCGCACTCGAGGTACAGATAGAGAGTGTTCGTGCAAAACGAGAGGTATTGATCCCTTTCGCTATCTTGCCGATCAACGGGATGCTCAATAATTTGCGATCCCAGCTCATGCGAACGCCCGGCTTTTTCAGCGCAGTCTTAATCAATACAATCACACCAATGGTCAACACCAGTAATTGGATGCCCCAATTCTGGATAAATTCACTCGATGCTAATAAAAATTGTGTCGACTGAGGAAGTTCTTGTCCCATTTGGATAATAGGCTCAACGATTTTAGGCACTACCGTTGCCAGTAAGAACGACACAATCGTCACCGCAAACACCACCAGCACGATTGGGTAGATCATCGCTTGCAGCAGCTTAGAGCGCATTTTTTGACGATTCTCAGCGTAATCAGCCAGTCGTTCGAGTACCGCATCTAAGTGCCCTGACTTCTCACCAGCAGCAACCATGGCTCTGAATAGCTCATCGAAGATATGGGGATAATCAGACAAGCTATCTGCTAACGAATAACCTTCAGTCACCTTAGATCTCACCGCGAGTAGCATGGTGCGAATACGAGGTTTCTCAGACTGTTCGGCAACGGCTTTCAAGCACTCTTCCAACGGCATACCAGATTGAACGAGCGTTGATATTTGACGAGTAATAAGCGCAAGATCAGGCGTGCTGATGCCGCGTTTAAAGCTGGTCGATGGCTGAGCACCTTTTGCTGTCTTTGCCTTAGCCTCGGTCATCTCAACCGGCATCAAGCCAAGTTCTTTGATTCTTTGGCGAGCCTGACGAGCATTATCTGCTTCAATTGAGCCTTTTTTACTTTTGCCTTTGGCATCCAGTGCTTTGTATTCAAATGCCGCCATACTAGACTTCCTTGGTCACACGCATCACTTCTTCTAGGGACGTTACCCCTTTCAGAACTTTGCTCAAGCCATCATCTCGAATACTTGGTGTTGTGCCACGAATTGCTTTTTCAATCGCCTGTTCACCCGCTTCACTGTGAATCAACTCTTGTACTGAGTCATCAATCATCAGCAGCTCATGAATACCAGTACGGCCTCTGTATCCCTTATGGCCACACTCTTCACAACCTTTGGCATGGTAAAGCGTCAGGCTTTCTTTCTTCTTCAACCCAAACAGTTTCTTCTGCTCTTTATCGGCTTCATAAGGTTCTTTACATTCGTTACATAAAGTACGAACCAAGCGCTGAGCCAAAACACCCAGCAGCGAAGAAGAGATTAAGAAAGGTTCAATGCCCATATCACGTAGACGCGTGATCGCACCGATTGCTGTATTGGTGTGAAGGGTCGACATAACTAAGTGACCCGTTAAAGAAGCTTGAACAGCGATCTCAGCGGTCTCCAAATCACGTATCTCACCAATCATAACCACATCAGGATCTTGACGAAGAATGGCACGTAAACCACGCGCAAAGGTCATATCAACCTTAGGGTTCACCTGCGTTTGGCCAATGCCATCGATATCGAATTCGATTGGGTCTTCAACGGTTAAAATGTTTCGTTCATTACTGTTGAGTTCTTGTAGACCAGCGTACAAGGTCGTCGATTTACCTGAACCTGTCGGGCCGGTCACCAAGATAATGCCGTGTGGGCGCTGAATCAGCTTACGGAAGTTTTCATGGTTTTCTGCTGTCATACCTAAACTGTGCAAGTCTAGACGAGTGGCGTTTTTGTCCAACAGACGCATTACCACACGCTCACCGTGCGAAGAAGGCATGGTTGAAACACGAACATCAACCGCTCGGCCACCAATACGCAGAGAAATACGACCATCTTGTGGCACACGTTTTTCCGCAATATCCAATTTAGCCATAACCTTGACACGCGAAACCAATAACGGAGCCAGTTTACGGCTTGGCGCTAAAACATCACGCAGCACACCATCAACACGGAAACGAATCGACAACGACTTCTCAAAGGTTTCGATATGAATATCCGAAGCACCCTCTTTGATCGCCTCACCCAGCATCGCATTGATTAACTTGATGATTGGTGCATCATCTTCTGATTCAAGTAAGTCTTCGTCTTGAGGCAGCTCTTCCGCTAGTGAGAAGAAATCATCACTATCAGCACCAATGTCTTCCATTAGCTGACGAGCTTCTGACGAGTCACGCTGATAAGCATCGGTCAGTTTTTTATCAAACTCATCGAGAGTAATCGCTTGTGGCGTGAAACCATTTTTCACAACACGACTCACTTCAATGATCGCCGCCGATTTCAGTGGCTCAACATAATAAAGTATCGGTGCGCGCTCTGGATGTTGATACTCCAACACCATCTTATAGCGATTCGCAAAGCTAAACGGCAAGCGCTGATAAGTACGTGCCGCCCCTACCAATTCAGCCATTATTCTTGTTCCATTTGATTGATGAAGGCTTGAATTTCAGCCGGGTGATTCATCTCCGCACCAAATTTAGGCAATACTGGGATATTATCGTCGGCCAATAATTTCAGCCCTTGCTCAGCCTTATACAGTTGCTCCGCACGGATGAAATTGTATTTACGCTGCGTGATACCATCGGCTGTCATACCATCACGAATGATGGTTGGCTTGATGAAGACCATTAAATTCTTTTTCTCAACCTGAGTACTGGTGGATTTGAACAGGTGGCCTAGGAAAGGGATATCACCCAAGAACGGCACCTTAGATTCACTTTCCAATGCTCGCTCGTCAATCAGACCACCCAGCACCAGCATTTGACCATCTTGAACAATGACCGATGTATTCAGTTGACGCTTAGCAAAACGAACATCCACAGCACCGTTTGCACCTAATACGTTCGATACTTCTTGTTCTATTTGTAGCTGAACCGAGTCACCTTCATTGATTTGTGGCACCACTTTCAGCTTGATACCCACTTCTTTACGTTCAACCGTTTGGAATGGGTTGTCGTTGCTTGAACCTGCGGTCGAGCCAGTTAAAACAGGCACCTCTTCACCCACAATGAATGAAGCCTCGCCGTTATCCATCACGGTGATACTTGGAGAAGATAGGATGTTTGAGTTTGAGTCGGTAGCTACCGCACTGATTAGCGCTGTCCAATCACCCATGACCACACTCATGGCTGCGCCGTTCACGCCAGAAAGAGCAGAAGCTAAAGTTGAGTAGTCACCTTCTTTCGTAACGGTATTAAAACCAGTCACATTACCATTATCATCTGTTATGGTTGTGGTTTCCTCACTATCTTTTGCTTCTTCCAAACCAACCATTACGCCGCCAATCGATGCACCAGTGTTGCTGTACTGAATCATGGCACCCGTTTCTAGGTTACCCCATTGCACACCAAGATTAACGCCGTCGCCTTCAGCCATTTCAACAATCAGAGCTTCAATCAAGACTTGAGCACGACGAATATCCAACTGTGCGATCACATCCTGCAGCGCGTTCATAATGTCCGGCTGAGCGGTAATAACCAGAGAGTTGGTATCGCTGTGAGCGGAGATCATGACTTGGTTGCGTTGCGATGAGCTGCCTTTGGTTGAAGATTGCTTTTCTGATTGCAGGTTGTCCGACACGCCTTTAAGTACATCGACTAAGTCTTCTGCTTTTGCGTATTTAAGGTAAATAACTTGGTTGTTGCCTTTGGTCGCCATTTCAACATCAAGCTGTTCAATCAGCCTTCTTAAACGGCTACGTACTTTAGGGTCGCCTGAAATAAGAATCGCATTGGTACGCTCATCAGCAACTAATTTAGGTTGTAGGAAGGCAGGTGTGTTTTTAGCATCTGTGGTTTTGCTTAACGCATCAACAATACGTACCATTTCTGCCGCAGAGGCATTCTTTAGCTCAACGACTTCAATCTCTTTATCACCCGCTTGGTCAACGCGCTTGATGATTTCAGCTAAACGGTTTACTACCGCCGCTCGGCCCGTAATAAGGATGATGTTGGCTGGGTCGTAATGCACAACGTTACCCGCGCCTGCATTGTCGTTTAGTTGACGAAGCAGAGGAGAAAGTTCACGTACTGAAACATTACGAACCGTCACAACACGTGTCACCACGTTGTCGCCTTTGATCGTGTCACTGTCTCCAACGACTGGAATTGCTGATGTTTTCGAATCCTTGGCTTTGATGATCTTAAGAACACCTGAGTCCATTTCGACAACCGCGTAGCCATACACTTCCAATACGTTTAGGAAGAAGCTGTAATATTGCTCTTCATTGAGTACGTCGTAGCTGCGTACATCGATTTTTCCGCGCACCGAAGGGTCAACGATGATCGTCTTCTCTAGGTTACGACCAACAATATTAATAAACTCTTGAATATCAGTGCCTTTAAAGCTGGCACTAAAATCACTCGCGATGGCTGCGGGTGTGCAGATTAAGCTTCCTGCCAATAACCATGCACTTTTCTTAAACCAATGCTTCACGTACTTCTCCTACACTTTCGTCCTTCGTTAGACGCAAAGTTTTAAAATTCAATAAACACTTCATGTTGTTGACCATCTCTCTCGACGACGAGGTTTAGCTCTGTCAGCTCTGAGATAGAACGGAATATGTTGCCCATAGCGGCTGGGTCTGTCAGGTCTTGTCCATTTAACTGAGTGGCAATATCTCCGTTTTGGAGCCCAACAGAGTTAAAAAGTTCTGAATCTTTGCCAGGGCTCACGCGATAACCAATTACTTTATCGTCGCGTTTCACCTGAGACAGTCGAACATATTGGAAGATTTGTTGCGGATCTTTCATTATCTTCGCTTTAATTTCATCTAGCTTCTCTTCTGCAGAAGCTGGGTTGTTGCCACGCACAGAAGAAGAGGTACGAGGTGGCGCAGGCGCTGATACAGACAAACGCTTGTACTCAATACCTTCAAGCATCAGGGTTTCGTCTCGCCCAGAGTTATCGATGATCACACGATCGACCAATACGGCCTTGAGCTTAGCTCTAGTGCCTTCAATCTCTTCGTTAATTCCGTAGGTCGCTTGTGTGCCGCGATTGGCAATCACCGCCAAGCTCAGTTTTGGATTAGAACTGGCTACTGCACCCACTAAAACGAGGTTCAGTCGCGTCTTTGGCGCATCTTGGATAACTTGCTGCTCAACCACAGCAGGCGTGGTTGGGTTATAAGCACCAAACATGTTGCTCTGCTGCAAAGAAGAGATATCAAGAGTCGATTGAGGCGTTGAAGACGATGAAACCGTTGCTGCCCATGGCACGACAGTTTGCTCAGCAGGTTCAATAAACCATGCAAGCTGTCCTAAAATCCATGCGGAAGCTGCGATCAACACACAACAAAGAACAAGGCTCAGTTTCTGCTGGAGTAAAAATCCATTCTCTAAAAATCGGCTCAGCACCGGAGAGTTATCCATGCGAAGTTTGAGCTCTAAAAAGTTCACGTTCCCTAACCCTTTCTATAACGAATAAAGCTGTAACCTACTAAACTATCAGCTTTTTTGTTCATACATTCTGTTCCTGCTTATTGAAAGCATAAGATCCTGAACTATATCATAGCAAATCTATAAATCGGCATTACCTGAGCTATTTTGTAATCTTCCTTGAAAAAAAAGCCAATCGCCTCCACATAAGCTTCTACTAAGTGTGATAAGCGTCATCAAACAACATAAGTTGCATGCTGTGAATAACAGTTAAACCGCATTCATTCTAACTGAAAAGGCACTGTCCTATATGAAAACGACTAATGAAGCTGTCAGACTCGATAAATGGTTGTGGGCAGCACGCTTTTATAAAACTCGTTCAATTGCTCGCAACATGGTCGATGGTGGTAAAGTCCACTATAATGGTCAGCGCAGCAAACCCAGCAAAATCGTAGAACTTGGGGCAGTGATTACCCTGCGCCAAGGGAATGAAGAAAAGACGGTCACCATAGAGAAAATATCCGCACACCGCGGCGGAGCGCCAGTCGCTCAAACCCTCTATGAAGAAACCACCGAAAGCTTGGTAAAAAGAGAAGAGTTTGCACAACAACGCAAGCTAAATGCTCATAGCCCAGCACCAGAACGTCGTCCAGATAAAAAGCAACGTCGTGACATCATCAAGTTCAAGACTCAATAAGCTAGAAGGAATAGCCAAATGGCAGACCCAATGTCTACAAGTAATGTTTTAAATCGCTACCTATTTGAAGACCTATCAGTACGTGGTGAATTGGTACAGATGGACGAAGCGTACCAACAGATTATTTCTAGCAAGGAATACCCAGCGCCAGTACAAAAGCTGTTGGGTGAGCTACTGGTTTCAACGACGCTGCTAACGGCGACCCTAAAGTTTGAAGGCTCTATCACGATGCAACTGCAAGGTGATGGCCCAGTAACTCTAGCTGTTATTAATGGCGATAACGATCAGAAGATTCGTGGTGTTGCGCGCTTTGACGGTGATATTGCTGACGACGCTGGCCTGCACGACCTTATAGGTAAAGGCCACCTAGTGATCACTATCGATCCTAAAAAAGGTGAGCGTTACCAAGGTATCGTTGGTCTTGAAGGCGAAACACTTGCTGACGTTCTTGAAGGTTACTTTGCTAACTCAGAGCAGCTTAAGACTCGTCTGTGGCTACGTACGGGTGAACATGAAGGCAAAGCACACGCTGCAGGTATGTTACTGCAGGTTATGCCAGACGGCACCGGCACGCCAGATGACTTCGAGCACCTAGAGCAGTTAACTGACACGGTTAAAAACGAAGAGCTATTCTCTCTAGAAGCAAATGATTTGTTATACCGCCTATATAACCAAGAGAAGGTTCAGGTATTTACCCCTCAACCTGTCGAGTTCTTCTGTGGTTGTTCTCGTGAACGCAGTGGTGCCGCTATCATTACCGTTGCTCAAGAGGAGATCTACGACATCCTGAGTACGGAAGGTAGTGTTGCTCTTCACTGTGATTACTGTGGCACAAACTACTCGTTCGATAAGGGCGACGTTGATGCACTGTACGCAGAAGCAGCAGATAAAGGCGACAATACGGTTCATTAATTTACAGCGTGCCAAAAACACGTAATTTACCCCAAAAAGGTCAGCACTAAGCTGGCCTTTTTTGTGATCAAAATAGCGCAAACTCCGTAACATCTCGTAATAAAATCACCGCTTAATTTTAATCAATTAATAATGTTCTCGCCCCTAGCGCAAAGGTTTGCGTACAGGATAGACTAGTTAGGCCAATATGTGACGAGACGCTTAAAACCCCAAGATTAATATGGATACTTTTTGAGCTGTATCCCTGTTTCCCCAGAGTCTCGTTGCTAGCATGGTGAGCAGATAACAATAAAAAATTAATACAAAATCCCTACAAAATATCCTACAAGGAGCACCTATGACCGTTATGGAACATACTAAGGCTGCACAAATTGATCTAACTAAGCACGGACTGACTGGCGTTACTGAAGTTCTTCGTAATCCTAGCTACGAGCAGTTATTCGTTGAAGAGACACTGCCAGGTTTGGAAGGCTACGAAAAAGGCGTAGTAACGGAACTAGGCTCTGTTGCGGTTGACACTGGTATCTTTACTGGCCGCTCACCAAAAGATAAGTACATTGTTAAAGATGACACTACGCGCGATACCATGTGGTGGTCAGATCAAGGCAAAAATGACAACAAACCGATTACAACTGAAGTTTGGAGTGAGCTGAAAGAGCTTGTGACAACTCAGCTATCTGGCAAGCGCCTGTTTGTCATCGACGGTTATTGTGGTGCTAACCCAGATACGCGTTTAAGTGTGCGTATTATCACTGAAGTAGCGTGGCAAGCGCACTTCGTTAAGAACATGTTCATTCGTCCAACTGACGAAGAGCTAGCAACGTTCGAACCTGATTTCGTGGTAATGAACGGTGCTAAAACAACTAACCCTAACTGGGAAAAACAGGGTCTAAACTCTGAGAACTTCGTTGCTTTCAACCTAACAGAGCGCGTTCAAATCATCGGTGGTACTTGGTACGGCGGTGAGATGAAGAAAGGCATGTTCGCAATGATGAACTACCTGCTTCCTCTGCAAGGCATTGCTTCAATGCACTGTAGTGCAAACGTTGGCGAGAAAGGCGATGTAGCCATCTTCTTCGGCCTGTCTGGTACAGGTAAAACAACCCTATCAACCGATCCTAAGCGTGAGCTAATCGGTGATGATGAGCACGGTTGGGATGACGATGGTATCTTCAACTTCGAAGGCGGTTGTTACGCGAAGACGATTCGTCTATCTAAAGAAGCAGAACCAGAAATCTACAATGCAATCCGTCGCGATGCTCTGCTAGAAAACGTAACGGTTCGTGGTGATGGTTCTATCGATTTCGATGACGGTTCAAAAACAGAGAACACTCGTGTTTCTTACCCGATTCACCACATCGACAACATTGTTAAGCCAGTATCAAAAGCAGGTCACGCTCAAAAAGTTATCTTCCTAACAGCGGATGCGTTTGGTGTGCTACCACCAGTATCTAAGCTGACTCCGGAGCAAACTAAGTACCACTTCCTATCTGGCTTCACAGCTAAGCTAGCAGGTACAGAGCGCGGTATTACTGAACCAACACCAACGTTCTCTGCGGCATTTGGTGCAGCATTCTTAACTCTTCACCCAACTCAGTACGCTGAAGTGCTTGTGAAGCGTATGGAAGCAGCTGGCGCTGAAGCTTACCTAGTGAACACAGGTTGGAATGGCACAGGTAAACGTATCTCAATCCAAGATACTCGTGGCATCATCGACGCTATCCTAGATGGCTCAATCGACCAAGCTGAAACTAAGGTTATCCCTATGTTTAACCTAGAAGTACCGCTAGCGTTGCACGATGTTGACCCAGCGATTCTTGACCCACGTGATACTTACACTGACCCACTACAATGGGAAAGCAAAGCGAAAGATCTAGCAGAGCGCTTCATCAACAACTTTGATAAGTACACAGACAATGCTGAAGGTAAGTCACTGGTTGCGGCAGGTCCTCAACTAGACTAACCCAACATCTGCTCGGGCCAAGCCAAAAGCGAACGCCCAATTTAAAGTGATATTTTTGTAGCAAGCCCCTCTTTTGAGGGGCTTTTTTGTTGCTGCTTGCCCCTTTTTGTTCCACTCTGTTTTGAGACTATTGAAATTTAAGGCTTTCAGGGAATGAAAAAGGTATTCATGGTGATTGGCATTGTGGTGGCCATCATCGTTGCGACTATCGCAGCGTTGTTATTAAGCCTACAAACTCAATACCGATCGGATGTTGCTAACTTTTTTATCAAGCATACGCTTGAACAACCTGTACTCATTGAAGACGTTGAGTATCAGGCGCCTTATCACATCACCTTGATGGGCATTACCCAAAGCCAACCTGATAAACAAAAACCTCTCTATATCGACAAGATCGATCTTTGGTTCAGTCCCAGCTCGATTACAGAAGCTAAACTGGTCTTGGACTCCGTCTTGATCAGTGGCCTACAGTTGGAGGTAAGCGATCTAGAGACATTCACGCCGTTATTCACCCAACCAAACATCAAGCTCCATCAGCTAGCCATCAATAATCTCGACTTTTCGACCCCAGACTTTAATGCGCGAGGCATCGACCTCCAGATCTCCGAGCCAACGTGGGATGACAACAACGCATTACTGCCTTATGGCAAAATCCAACTCTCAGCCACGCAGCTGTATTGGCAAGGAGAAGCCTTCGATAACCTGTTGTTTGACCTAGACTTAAAACCTAGCAATAGCACGCTTTATGGCGCTTCATTTGACTGGCGCGGTGCCAAGATTTCAGGACAAGCAGAGCAGTATCAGCAAGATTGGTCGTTGGTGAATGTGACCGTCGATCGCTTACGACTCAATCAGAAACAGACCCAAAGCCTACTAAGCAAAGAGTGGGATATAGCAGGTATTCAGATCAATCACATCAATAGCTTAGATATTCTGCGCAGCGACGTGGAATGGCAAGATGGCCACTTAACCGCTTTTGATGCGTCACTAGAAAATATCCAACTGCCTTTTGAGCTGTGGAAGCAACAGAAGGCCATTTTCTCTCTGCAAGCAGAGGGAGTGACCATTGATGATGACATGTTCATAGAGCCAAGTATCAAGCTCAATTTAGATCCGAACCAGATTCTGATTGAAGATTTCTATACTCAATTCTTACAAGGCAGTATTCAACTTAATGGCGAAGTAACCCCTAACAGCATTCAATTAGCGCAGCTCGACCTGCAAGGCATAAAGTGGATTACGGAAAGCAAAAATAAAGTTCTACCATCCGCTCGCCTATTGCCTTGGCTGACACAGCTTCAGCAAGCCTCTATTGACAGACTTAATATAGAACGTAGCCAACTTATCCAACTCGCAACCAAACCCTACTGGCAGGTCTCAGGGCTGCATGTAGAAGGACATCAGGTTCAGCTGCTGCAACAGAGAAAGTTAGGGCTGTGGCAAGGCAAGTTGATGGTTAGCGCCAACGATGCAAGCTATCAAAATATTGTCAGTGTTCAACCCGTAGTTGAAATGAATAGCGAACAAGGAAAATGGACGCTGACACGCCTGTTTATGCCACTAAAGCACGGCTATATTGAAGCCAACGCGACACTCGACTTCAACCAAATCAGTAAGCCATGGAGCTTAGATATCTCTGCCGATGGGTTACCCATAGCACCCATGCTGCAGCAACTCGAATTACCGCTTGATGCAACCGGCTATGGTGAATTTGAACTTCAAGCCGCAGGCTTGTATGGCGATTCCTTGATGTTCGGTTATTCAACCACAGGGCAACTCACTGGCAGTGTTCGCCAAGGTGTGATGACCTTTAACGATAAGCTTTCTGAAGCCTCGACTGATAACGTGTTTGAAATCCCAGAGCTTAATGCGAATTTTGACCGTGGTCGCTTCACTCTTGAACCAATGCACATTATTGGTGCGTCCGCAGCAGAGCAAGGTACACAAAGAGTTCAAACACTCAACGGTGATGTCTCTGGAGAGCTCGATTTGCTTAAGATCGAGCAACACACTCTCTCTATTTCCTTATCGGATCAATGCCACCAAATATCAGGAAAGCTCACCCAAGCAGAGTATTCCGAGATTAACGACTGCCAACAAAAAAGCGCCACTCCACAGGAGTAGCGCCTTCTATCTTTATCTGTATCTGTATCTGTATCTGTATCTGTTAGCCAGTGTCAGCTATACGCTTACGTTGGAGTCTGTTGATAATCGCTTTTTGTAGTCAGGGATCAGCATATAGGTTCCCGTAAACTCGACTGCTTCCACATCGCCACTGTTAATGGTCACATGAATGATGATGCGAGCTTTTCTGCCCGACGCGAGGCGATCTAAATCGCCACTGATCCCATCCAATGACGTAGATGCGACTGGGTTTTGCTCGACTGGGTGACGATAACGAATATTACTGTCTGCCAGTACGATATCACCGGTCAGCCCACGTTCTTTCATCAGTAGCCAAGTCATTCCCCAACCCGTTAGAGTCGCCAAGGTAAAAGCTGAGCCAGCAAACATGGTGTTATGAGGGTTAAGGTTGGGATTCAACTGAGCGCTACACTCAAACTGATAACCCGTGTATTGGTTAATCTTGATGCCCATTTTGTCACTGATCGGGATCTGATTTTCCCAACGCTGCTGAAGCTCATTACACCATTCTGGTTTGCGCAGTACATCAGCCATTGGGTCAAGAGGTTTCACCATCTGTTGGTGACGCACAGGGCCGCGTTGATCATTAATTTCACCACGACGTTCAAACTCATTCTTCTCATAGAATGAGATCGCATCTTCGCGTGCATTACACACCAAACGCTTCGCCCCTTCTTGACGTGCCAGTGACTCTAGCGCAACCAAGATAAGTGAGCCCATGCCTTTACTCTGGCGAGATTTCTTCACCGCCATATAGCGAATCTGCCCCTCTAGATCTGGGGTGATATAGAGACGACCAATCGCCATCGGGCGACCTCGACCATCGACAATCATGCGATGGTGACTCATGGCATCGTATTCATCGCGCTCTGAACCTACCGGCATTCGCCAAGGTTCACGGAGCATCTGCCAGCGAAAATGGTAATACTTGTTCAGTTGATTTTCGGTGGTCGGTGTTATGAGTTTAAACATGCTTATTCCTTTAAGCCTAAACCTGCAGCCAGAATGTTACTGGGCCATCATTAACCAAAGACACTTTCATGTCGGCTGCAAATCGGCCACGTTCCGTTGGTAACACTGATTCACACTGGTCAGAGAAATAGTTGTAAAGACGCTCTGCATCTTCTGGGTGAGCACCGCGAGAAAATCCTGCTCGTGTGCCTTTCTTAGTATCAGCTGGCAGAGTGAATTGAGAAACCACTAATACCTTACCTTCTACCTGCTTTACATTGAGATTCATTTTATCGTCTTCATCTCCAAAGACACGATAAGTGGTCACTCGTTCCATCAAACGTTTGGCTTTGGCTTCGTCATCACCTTTTTCTACGCCTAACAGAACCAATAAGCCTTGCTCAATCTCACCCACTACTTCGCCATCAACACGGACGGCAGCTTCACTTACTCTCTGGATCAGTGCTATCACTGTTGTTTCCTTGCTCTGTGATTTTGTCTTTATCCGACGAGTGTACCATTTCTTGCGAGTCACTCCACTGTTCCTGCTCGCCCAACGCGGCCGTCACCTCGGCACCCACCAACACAATCAACCAGCACAAATACACCCAGACAAAAAGAATGGGAATCGCCGCTAATGCGCCATAAATCAACTGGTAAGAGGGGAATTGAGTAATGTAAGCCGCAAAGCCTTTCTTACTGAGTTCGAACAACAGAGCCGCAACCAGAGAGCCCGCTGCCGCATGAGAAAAGTGTATCTTTTTGTTGGGAACCAACAGGTACAGACCGAAAAACGCAAAGAATGAGGTAATCAAAGGGAGCTTGCGAATCACGGTATTAAAGGCACTCGACACGACTTCGTTTTGTAACAAGTTCAATGATGTCACATACGACGTTGCAGCAATACTCGCCCCAATCAAAATAGGTCCAAGCGTTAGCACCATCCAATACATTGAAAAGGACAACACGGCCCGACGCTTTTCTGTTACTCGCCAGATGTAGTTAAGATTCTTATCGATGTTGGAGATCAGCATCAATGCCGCAATGAATAAGAACACACTGCCCACCGCCGTCATCTTGCCGGTATTGGCCACGAACTCTAGTAGAGCACCATGCACCGCATCTCCAGATGCTGGAACAAAGTTGGTAATAACGAAGTTTTGAATCACTAGGCCAACATCAGCAAAAACTGAAAATGACGATAAGATAGAGAGCAAAACCGTCAACATCGGTACGATCGAGAGCAAAGTAATGTACGCCAAGTAACCCGCATTCACATTGACCCTATCGTGCGTCATTCGCGCCAAAAGATAGCGGGAAAACTGGATGCTTCCTGTGACTGCGTTTTTTATCTTCAACTTGTAACTCCCTGGTAACTCGTTCATAGTCCTAATTAATATTCCTTTATTTAACTATAGGAAACTAGGATGCCTTATTTAATAGTTATAGTCCTCTCTATTTTTACTCTTACTGGATGCCAGTCCGCTTATTACTCCGCCATGGAGCAAGTGGGTTACCACAAGCGTGACATTATGGTCGATAGAGTGGAAGACGCTAAAGAGTCGCAGCAGGATGCTCAGGAAGAGTTTACTAGCGCACTTGAAGCCTTGAGTAGCCTGACGAACTTCAGTGGCGGCGACCTTGAAGACATGTACAACCAAATCAACGATAAATACCAAGACAGCGAGAAAGCCGCACAAAATGTCAGTGATCGCATTGCTGCGATTGAAGACGTGTCAGATGCGCTGTTTGCAGAGTGGCAGAGCGAGTTAGACCTCTACACCAGTGCTTCACTGCGCCGTTCGAGTGAACAAAAACTGCGAGAAACCCAATCGTCTTACAAGACCATGCTTTCAGCAATGAAACGCGCTGAGAAGAAAATGGACCCGGTACTCAACACCCTTCGCGACAATACGCTTTATCTCAAACACAACCTCAATGCGAGTGCTGTCGGTTCGTTGCAGGGCGAATTTATGAGCTTAGAAAAAGACATCGCCTACGCGATAGAACAGATGAATGCTGCAATAGCAGAATCGGATAAGTTCCTAGCTCAACTGAACCAGAAGTAGCGCTACAGATAAAGAACACGATGCAACCTATCATTATTACTGGCGGCCCCGGAGCCGGGAAGACAACACTGATCAATGCCTTGGGTGACATGGGTTACCCAACCTTCGCGGAATCTTCTCGACAGTTAATTGAACAGCAGAGCCAACTTGAGAACGGTATCTTACCTTGGTTAGACCTACCGGGCTTTGCTCGCCTGTGTCTCACTGTCATGAATGAGCAAAAGGAACAGGCCAACCAGCATCCAGTTGCGTTTCTCGATCGCGCCATTCCAGATATCTGCGGTTACTTAACTCAGGCGAACCTTGAGATTGACAAAATCTACCGAGAAGCTAGCCAAGGCTACCACTCACAAGCCTTGTTCTGTCGCCCTGAGGCATCTATTTACGTACAAGATGATGTTAGGCCTTATCCGCTTGAAGAGGCATTAGAGATTCACCACGCGTTGGTCAGAGTCTATCAAGAGCTTGGGTATGAGGTGGTCGAGGTGCCATTTATGTCAGTCGAAGAGCGGGCTCTATTTGTTCAAAGTCAACTAGGTATCAAAAGCTAGATCCCCAACTCAGTCGTTCCTCCCTCTTGAGGATGACGAAGACTTGAACGCTCTTTGTATCTCTCATCTCGTTTACCCGTATCTACTCCAACACCACATAAAACAAAAACCCCGTGTAGCTAGGCTACTCGGGGCTTTCTTACTTATTCTAAAACGTATTGCTTGATAGCTAGAAGCTAGTCAGCTGGCAATTAAGCCTTAGCTGGACGTGCTGCACGCTTACGGTCGTTTTCAGTAAGAAGTTTCTTACGGATACGTACGTTTAGTGGCGTTACTTCTACTAGTTCATCTTCATCGATAAACTCAAGAGCTTGCTCTAGAGTGTGCTTGATCGGTGGAGAAAGAACTTGTGCTTCATCAGTACCAGATGCACGAACGTTCGTTAGTTGCTTACCTTTCAGACAGTTTACTGTCAGGTCGTTTGAACGGTTGTGAATACCGATTACTTGACCTTCATAAACTTCATCAGCGTGCTCTGTGAATAGACGACCACGAGCTTGAAGGAAGAACAATGCGTAAGTCAGTGCTTTACCCGTTGCGTTCGAAATTAGAACACCGTTGTTACGCTGACCAATGATACCGCCTTTGTAAGGACCGTAGTGATCGAACGAGTGGTAGATAAGACCAGAACCAGACGTCATTGTAAGAAATTCAGTTTGGAAACCGATAAGACCACGAGAAGGCATCATGAAGTCCATGCGAACACGGCCTTTACCATCTGGTGCCATATCTGTTAGCTCACCCTTACGTAGACCGATGCTTTCCATGATCGCACCTTGGTGCTCTTCAACTACATCGATAGTAACCGTTTCGAACGGTTCCATTTTCTGACCATCTTCTTCTTTGATGATTACTTCTGGACGAGATACTGCTAGCTCGAAACCTTCACGACGCATGTTTTCGATCAGGATAGAAAGGTGAAGCTCACCACGGCCTGATACGCGGAAACGGTCTGGACTTTCAGTTTCTTCAACACGTAGTGCAACGTTATGAACCAATTCTTTTTCAAGACGCTCAAGGATGTTACGTGAAGTTACAAACTTACCTTCTTTACCCGCGAACGGAGAAGTGTTTACTTGGAAAGTCATTGTTACTGTTGGTTCATCAACAGACAGTGGTTCCATTGCTTCAACATTGTTTACGTCACAGATAGTGTCTGAAATTTTCAGTTCACCAAGACCTGTGATTGCAATGATGTCGCCAGCATTAGCTTGTTCTACTTCGTGACGCTCAAGACCTAGGTAACCAAGTACAGTACCTACTTTACCGTTACGTTTTTTGCCTTCAGCATTCACGATAGTTACTTGTTGGTTTGGCTTAACAGAACCACGAGTAACACGAGCAACACCGATAACACCTACGTAAGAGCTGTAATCAAGTTGCGAAATTTGCATTTGTAGTGGACCTTCAAGGTCAACTGCAGGTGCTTCTACTGTATCAACAACAGCTTGGAACAATGGTTCCATGTCTGTGCCAACTTCGCCTTCTTCCATTGTTGCCCAACCGTTTAGAGCTGAAGCGTAAACAACAGTAAAGTCTAGTTGCTCATCAGTCGCGCCTAGGTTGTCGAACAAGTCAAATACTTGGTCCATAACCCAATCAGGACGAGCTCCAGGACGGTCAATCTTGTTGATAACAACGATTGGCTTAAGGCCGTGTGCGAAAGCTTTTTGCGTTACGAAACGAGTTTGAGGCATTGGGCCATCAACTGCATCAACGATCAGAAGAACTGAATCAACCATAGACATGATACGTTCAACTTCACCACCGAAGTCCGCGTGTCCAGGGGTATCTACGATGTTGATACGGTAATCATTCCAGTCAATTGCTGTGTTCTTAGCAAGGATTGTAATGCCACGCTCTTTTTCGATGTCATTCGAATCCATGACACGCTCTTCAGCTTCACCACGAGACTCAAGAGTGCCTGACTGTTGTAGTAGTTTATCAACCAAAGTCGTTTTACCGTGGTCAACGTGCGCGATGATCGCGATATTTCTTAACTTATCAATCTGTGGAGTAGACATGGATTCTCGATTCACTCATAAAAGGTAGCCGTCAATTATCTCAAAAGTTTGGATAATAACCGCTAGCTTGATTTAAAAAACGGTCAATAATATACCAGATTTTAGACAAAAACCCAGAAATATGTGATCTCAACCAAGGCTTTTTTCTTTATTAGCGATTCATATCCGCTTAACTTTGATTCAATACAGTATCTAACAGTCTAATTCGTAGGATTCTAAAAAAGCATCCGCCGCAAGATGGACAGCCAAATCTCCGGCAAAATAACAAAAGTGGATTGACAACTTAGGCAATTCATTGCTGAATGGTGCTCGCTTATGTTTCATATTGGTGCACAGATAAGCAATTGCACCAACAAGGTGCATTAGAAGATCATTTTGGTGCAAAAACCAGAATTAATGAAACAAGAAAACAAGTAAATCATTGAAATTAATGGAATAATTTTTTTGGCACGTTTTTGGCTATAGATAAATCAGCATCGATTAATGCACTTATAGACATTAATCAATGCTAGTTTCAACCGAATCGAGCTAATACCGAATTAATAACACTGGAGGTTATCCAAGATGTCAGTAGAAAATGTACTATCCCTGATCCAAGAGAACGAAGTTAAATTTATCGACTTACGTTTTACTGATACAAAAGGTAAAGAGCAGCACATCTCTATTCCTTCTCACCAAGTTGATGCAGACTTCTTCGAAGAAGGTAAAATGTTTGACGGCTCTTCAGTAGCTGGTTGGAAAGGCATTAACGAATCTGACATGGTAATGATGCCAGACGCAGCTTCAGCTGTACTGGACCCATTCACAGAAGATGCAACGTTAAACATCCGTTGTGACATCCTTGAGCCTGCAACAATGCAAGGCTACGACCGTGACCCACGCTCTATCGCTAAGCGTTCTGAAGAATACCTACGTTCTACGGGTATCGCAGACACAGTTCTAGTTGGTCCAGAGCCAGAATTCTTCCTATTCGATGACGTTAAGTTCTCAAACGACATGTCTGGTTCTTTCTTCAAGATTGATGATGTAGAAGCAGCTTGGAACACAGGTTCTGATATCGAAGGCGGTAACAAAGGTCACCGTCCTGGCGTTAAAGGCGGTTACTTCCCAGTAGCTCCTGTAGATTCATCTCAAGACATCCGTTCAGCAATGTGTCTAGTAATGGAAGAGATGGGCCTAGTAGTTGAAGCTCACCACCACGAAGTAGCAACTGCGGGTCAAAACGAAATCGCAACTCGCTTCAACACGCTAACAACAAAAGCGGATGAGACTCAAATCTACAAGTACGTTGTGCACAACGTTGCTCACGCATTTGGTAAAACAGCGACATTCATGCCTAAGCCACTAGTTGGTGACAACGGTTCTGGTATGCACGTTCACCAATCTCTAGCAAAAGACGGCGTTAACCTGTTTGCTGGTGATAAGTACGGCGGCCTATCTGAAATGGCACTTTACTACATCGGTGGTGTAATCAAGCACGCTCGTGCAATAAACGCATTTGCTAACCCATCAACGAACTCGTACAAGCGTCTTGTACCTGGTTTTGAAGCTCCGGTAATGCTTGCTTATTCAGCACGTAACCGTTCTGCGTCTATCCGTATCCCAGTAGTACCAAGCCCGAAAGCACGTCGTATCGAGCTACGTTTTGGTGACCCAGCAGCGAACCCATACCTATGTTACTCAGCAATGCTGATGGCTGGCCTTGACGGTATCAAGAACAAGATCCACCCAGGCGAAGCTATGGATAAAGATCTATACGACCTTCCAGCAGAAGAAGCGGCTGAAATCCCAACCGTTGCTGAATCTCTAGAAGTAGCACTTAAAGCGCTAGACGACGATCGTGAGTTCCTAACAGCTGGCGGCGTATTCTCTGACGATTTCATTGATTCTTACATCACACTGAAATCTGACGACGTACAACGCGTGAACATGGCAACACACCCACTTGAGTTTGAACTGTACTACTCAGTTTAATCTCCTGTAGAGATAAGCCATTTCTTACTGCAACCTTGTAAGAATCGCTGACTAAATATTAGGCTCGCCTCGCAGGCGGGCCTTTTTTATATACTCCCTCCCCCTGCTTCCTCGTACCATACCTTAGACAAAAGCCCTCAGAGGCTGCTGCTATAAATACAATAAAATCAATAACAAAACCAACGCCAAACGTGAAATCACCTAGCGGTGAAAAGAGGCTAAAGATATGAAAAATATACTGTTCCTGATCGGGTTAACAGTCGCGATCTCGTGCTCTGCTCAAACGGTGTATACCTGGGTGGATGAGGATGGTGTTCTCCACTTTAGTGATAACCCTAGCGCTCAAGATGCCAAATCTCTTCGCCTACCGGATGTGCAAGCGTCAGCACCCGCACCTAAATTTGAAGCCTCGACTCCCGTTGACGCTGCTGCTTCATCTACAACTAAAACGGCAATGCCAGCTCAGGATCAGGAAAAAACAGAAAGCACGAAACGTGAGGCGCCAGCTCAACTAGCCCTCATCATGCTGACTCCCGTTCATGACCAAACCATCCGTAGCAACCGCGGCTTAATCCCTATTCAAATAGAACTTAGCCGCAAGCTTGGTATTGGAGAACAGTTGCAATTGATGCTCGATGGTCGTCGCTATGGCGCCCCACAAACCCAACCGAATTGGGAACTGAAAGGTATCGATCGAGGTACTCACACCATTGCAATTCAAGCACATAGAAGCGGCAAGCTTATTGCATCTACTAGTCCAGTCACCGTGTATTTACATCGAGCGACGCTCAAGTAGGCCAATGTGTTAAAAGAGACTGAATTACCTCTACTTTTCACCTAATCGAAGCAGCTTTCAGCGACTCTAATGAATTATCTTTAGCTTCTGGTTGATATGCGCCATACTTGAACTTAGCTACGCACCAATTTGGTGCAGTGAGAAAAACACCAGTTCAAGGACGAAATAGTGAATCGATCAGCCAAAAGCGACAGCATAGATACACATCATCTTTCCAGCGCCATTCTCGACAATATGGTGACCTCAACATTGATGCTCGATGAGCAACTGTATGTCCGATACGCCAACCCTGCGGCTGAACAACTCTTTTCACAAAGCGCGCGACGCATCGTCGATCACCCATTGAGCCAACTCATCCAACACGCCTCACTGGATTTGGCGCTTCTGACGCAACCGCTACAAAGTGGCCAGAGCATTACCGACAGTGACGTTACCTTCGTTGTTGATAACCGCCCACTGATGCTTGAAGTCACGGTTAGCCCAATCTCTTGGCAACGAGAGACGCTGTTATTGGTTGAGATGCGCAAGATAGACCAGCAAAGACGCCTCAGCCAAGAGCTCAACCAACACGCACAACAACAAGCAGCTAAGCTGTTGGTGCGCGGGTTAGCACATGAGATTAAGAACCCACTCGGTGGCTTAAGAGGTGCGGCGCAGTTACTTGGTAAAATGCTTCCTGATCAGTCTCTTAATGAATATACGCAGATCATTATTGAGCAAGCCGACCGCCTAAGAGCGTTAGTCGATCGCCTGCTTGGCCCTCAAAAACCGGGGACCAAGTCAGAAGAGAACCTACACCAGATACTTGAGAAAGTCAGGCAGCTCGTAGAACTCGAGTCGGGTTCAACGCTCGCCATCGAACGAGATTACGACCCGAGCTTACCGGACATTCTGATGGATTCAGCACAAGTTGAACAAGCGATGCTCAATATCGTGAGTAACGCGGCGCAGATTTTAAAGGCCCAAGAATCAGGGAAAATCACCATTCGCACCAGAACGGTGCACCAAGCCAATATTCATGGGCAGCGACACAAACTCGCAGCGCGCATTGAGATAAGCGATAACGGCCCCGGCATCCCCGATGATTTAAAAGACACGCTGTTTTACCCAATGGTCAGCGGACGAGAGGGTGGCACAGGGCTGGGACTGTCGATTTCTCAAAACCTGATCGATCAGCACAATGGAAAAATTGATGTTGAGAGCTGGCCGGGTAACACCACATTCACGATTTACCTACCCATTTAGGTCAACAGAACCTCGCGATTGGACAGCGAGATGAAAGGCTTAACTCGGTAACACAAAGATTAAAGACATCATAAAAACAACAATGATTATCACAATAGAATTGGCTGCAAAGGAATTGAATTATGAGTAAGGGATACGTTTGGGTCGTCGATGACGACAGTTCTATACGCTGGGTCGTAGAAAAGACGCTGTCATCTGCGGATATAAAGTGTGAAACATTTGCTGATGCTGAGAGCGTATTGCTTGCTCTTGAACGCGAAACACCAGACGTTTTGGTGTCCGACATTCGCATGCCTGGCATTGACGGGATTGAGCTGTTACACCAAGTTCACCAGCGCTCTCCCGACCTGCCAGTGATCATTATGACCGCGCACTCAGACCTCGATGCAGCGGTGAATGCTTATCAAAAAGGGGCTTTTGAGTATCTACCTAAGCCGTTTGATATTGATGAGACACTGACTCTAGTAGAGCGAGCCATCGCACACAGCCAAGAGCAAAAGCGAGAACAAGCCAGCGAAGTAGCCGAAGAGACCAACGCACCAGAAATCATCGGTGAAGCACCGGCAATGCAGGAAGTTTTCCGAGCTATTGGCCGTTTGTCTCGTTCATCCATTTCGGTTCTTATTAATGGTGAATCTGGTACTGGTAAAGAATTAGTCGCGCACGCTCTGCATCGTCACAGCCCAAGAGCTAAAAAGCCATTCATTGCATTAAACATGGCGGCAATCCCTAAAGACTTGATCGAATCAGAGCTGTTTGGCCACGAGAAAGGCGCCTTTACTGGCGCTAACAGTGTTCGCCAAGGACGATTCGAACAAGCCAACGGCGGCACTCTGTTTCTTGATGAAATAGGCGATATGCCACTCGATATTCAGACTCGGCTACTGCGCGTGCTTTCTGATGGTCAATTTTATCGTGTCGGTGGGCATTCTGCGGTTAAGGTTGATGTTCGTATCGTTGCAGCAACCCACCAAGATCTTGAGCGCTTGGTGCATGACGGTGGTTTCCGTGAAGACCTTTTCCATCGACTGAACGTTATCCGAATCCATATTCCGGCACTGCGCGAACGTAAACAGGACATTGAAAAACTGACTCACCACTTCCTAGCATCAGCCGCTGAAGAGCTTGGTGTAGAAGTGAAGACACTGCACTCAGAGACCATCATGAAGCTCAATCAGCTAAATTGGCCGGGTAACGTACGTCAGCTTGAGAACATCTGTCGTTGGCTCACAGTCATGGCAAGCGGCAGTGAAATACTCCCTTCAGACTTGCCTCCAGAACTGTTGGAAGAAAAAGTGGTGACGACCTCAGGGACTGGAGATAACTGGCAACAACTGCTCGCTAATTGGGCAAAGTGTGCGCTTGATTCCGGAGAAAAAGAGCTACTAACTTATGCTCTGCCAGAGTTTGAACGTATACTGCTAGAGGCTGCACTCAACCATACCAATGGTCATAAACAGGATGCAGCCAAGGTTTTAGGTTGGGGAAGAAACACCCTAACCCGTAAACTCAAAGAACTGTACTGACCAGATATGACTTTCGATACAGCGACTTTTTAACCAAAAAAGGGTCGCTTGGTTTGAATAGTGTCGGTACAATTAAGGTATGCCATTCACTAAAGTTGTAGCTAAAGATGTCTTGGAAAACACAAATTACATTGAGAACCGCGGTGGTTCTGCCATTCGTGATGATTTTTCTGTTCACTATGAGCGTAATGGTTTTCACTCAAAAGCAAAGCTACAAAGAGATGGTGAGTGATGTTAGTGCACGCCAACTAACATCACTTACTGACCATGTTCATCAAAGCCTGTCCAATTTTTTAGAAAAACCATTTCACGCCAACCTCTCGCTCAGCCATAACATTGGCTACCACCATCTTTATCAAGCGGGCAACCTTAGCAAGGTCCAAGACTACATTCTTTATACGTTTTCAGACCATTTCACAGCTATACCTCAACTCGATGTGATCGGCTTTGGTTCTGAAGATGGTAACTATGTCGGTTTTCGTAAAGAGGCTAACAACGGCTATACCTTGATGGTACAAGACGACCGTACTAACGATCAGCTGGTCATTTACCGTGGCAGCAAGATCAGCGAAGACATTCGATCGGTGATTTCAGGTTACGACCCGAGAGTCCGCCCTTGGTACACACCCGTTGCTACGCAAAAAAAGGCTGTATGGTCGCCAATTTATGCCAATGCAGATGAACGACAAGAGATCACCTTATCTGCCCTCGCCCCTATCTATGATGACAACGAATTCAAAGCCGTCGTCGTTAGCGACATTAAGATCAATACCTTTAATGCGTTTCTCAAAGAACTCAAAGATAAAACGGATGCCTCTGTTTATATCATTGATAAGCAGCAACGCTTGGTCGCTCACTCGGGCGGAGGCAGTGTGGTCTCTTGGGGAACAGGGAAAACCAATAAGGGCCAACGCTTACTGGCATCAGAGAGTGCTAACCCGGTAATACGTGAAAGTGCTAGCTACGTAGACCAATTTCACCTAATCGATAATTTGGGCGTGCAGCGCTTTAGCTTTCGCCTAGACAACGAACGATACTTCAACCAGATCACCCCTTATGAAGATGAGCACGGCATCACTTGGTTTATTGGTATGTCGATCCCTGAAAGCAACCTACTCGGTGAATTACCTGAAAACCAAAGAAACAGTTGGTTGCTCGGGCTAGCGCTGAGTTGCATTGGTGTCATTGCTGGGTTAATTGCGTTTAATCGCGTTACCCAACCCATCACCTCAACAGCGGATGCGGCAAAGCGTCTTGCTAAAGGTGATTGGGGCACGAGCATGCCAAAGACAGGGCATATCTATGAAACCAGCATGTTGGTGGAGTCATTCAATGAAATGGCCAACAACTTAAAGGCTTCCTTTCAAGCATTACAGTCTCAGCTTACCTATGACTCACTAACCAAATTATATAGTCGAGAAGGCTTTATCGACGCTGCCAAGAAAAACCCTGCAAACGAAAAAGGCACACTTTATTTAGTGGGTATTGATCGCTTCCGAGACATCAATGACAGCCTTGGTCATTACAATGGTGACCAATTGCTTATCATTGCGGCCGCTCGTTTAAGAGGCACATTACCATCCGATTACCTATTAGCTCGCACTGGCGGTGATGAATTCGCCATTTACGCCCCGAACGTCATCCAAAGCAAGGAAGCTCAGCTACTGACTAATCGCTTGCTTCAAACCTTTGCTTCCCCATTTTCAATGGAATCAGAAAGTGTCGTCATTAAGGTATCGATGGGCGTCGTCGGTGTATCTAACGTCCACGACATTGCGCTATTGCTGCGTAGTAGTAGCATTGCTTTGAGCAACGCAAAACAAGACAAAGCCAGTGTCAGCATTTACAGCCCTGAGATGGGTAAAGCATCAAGACATCGTACGAAGATGCTAGCGCGGATGAACCGAGCGATTGAACTTCAACAGTTCGAACCCTTCTATCAACCTATTATTGATCTAGAATCCGGATCGACCATTGGGGCTGAAGCTTTAGCACGCTGGATAGCCGATGAAGGAATAGTCTCACCACTTGAATTCATTCCTCTCGCTGAAGAGAGCGGGCTTATTTACGATATCGGCAAGCAAATTCTACATAAGTCGTGTCGAGATACTGCCATTGCGATTGAGTCAGGAAAATGGAGCAAGGACTTCTCTATTCACGTTAACCTTTCGGTCGATCAACTGAGTGAAAGTGGCTTTGTTGAACAAGTAAAAGGCACGCTACGTGACACCAAGCTACCAGCAAGCAACCTAACACTAGAGATCACTGAGTCACGCATCGTCGACAATGACCCAGCCATCATCGATAACATGCTGACGCTAAAAGCATTAGGCATCTCGATTGCAATTGATGACTTTGGTACCGGCTATTCGTCACTGGCTTATTTACACAAACTGCCATTTGATTGCTTAAAGATCGATCGCAGCTTCGTCAGCAAGCTCGAAAAAGAGAACCTAGATAGCTCTATCGTTGCAGCCATCGTCAATATCACCAAGGGCTTCAAGGTAAGCATAGTCGCAGAAGGTGTAGAAACTCAGCAACAAGCGGATCTACTCAAACAGCTGAAATGCCCGCAGGCACAGGGGTTCTTATACAGCCGCCCGGTTCCTTTTGAGCAATGGCCAACCGACCTCTGCAACGTAAAACAAAGCAGTAAAGAAAGCATGATGTAAAGTAGATAGAGAATTGACTTACAGATAGACACAAAAATGCCAGCATAATGCTGGCATTTTTTATATTTCTGTTCTCAATCGAACGATTAAATCACACGAGAGAACTGCTGTTGACGAGCCTTAGCACGTAGGTATTTATCGAAACACATACAGATATTACGAATCAACAAACGGCCACGCAAAGTCACGCGGATTTCTTTGTCGTCGACTTCAACCAACTCATCGTTGATGAAGGTTTGCAGTAGCCCTAAATCTTCTTTGAAGTAACGATTAAAGTTAACCGAGAACTCAGATTCGATCATGGTTTTATCAAGCTTAAAATTACAGATAAGCTGTTTGATCACTTCACGACGTAGAAGGTCGTCACTGTCTAGAGCAACACCTTTCCAAAGCGCGTGGCGAAGGTCATTCACCTGAGCGTAATACTTCTTCAGCTCTTTCTGGTTTTGAGCGTAAGCATCACCGACCATAGAGATTGCAGAAACACCGAAGCCAATTAGGTCAGCTTCACCTTGGGTCGTGTAGCCTTGGAAGTTACGATGCAGAATACCTTCACGCTGTGCTACTGCTAGCTCGTCTTCAGGCAGAGCAAAGTGATCCATACCAATGAACTGGTAGCCCGCGCCCGTTAAAGTCTCAATGGTATCTTGGAGGATTGCCATTTTCTCTTTTGGTTCAGGTAAGTCTTCATCTTTAATCTTACGCTGCGCAGCAAACAGTTGCGGCATGTGTGCGTAGTTAAATACCGATAAACGACCCGGTTTCATTTCTAACACTTGCTTCAATGTTTCCGCGAACAAAGCTTGAGTCTGCTTTGGTAGGCCGTAGATCAAATCAAGGTTGGTTGAACGGAAGCCTAGCTCTTTCGCACGTTTAACCATCGCAATGATGAACTCTTCGTCTTGCTCACGGTTAACCAGTTTCTGCACTTCTTTATTGAAGTCTTGCACACCAATGCTCAGGCGGTTGAAGCCTTCGTTACGCAGGTGGTCAAGTACGTCTAGCTCAATCTCACGTGGGTCAACTTCAATACTGATTTCAGCGTCAGCTGTGAAGTTAAATTCCTCACGCAGAATCATCATCAAGCGAGTAATTTGTGTTTTGGTCAAGAACGTTGGCGTACCACCACCGAAGTGCAATTGCGTCACTTGACGGCCATTCAACAAAGAGGCGCGCTGGCGGATTTCATGTTCAATCACATCTAAGTACTCATCCGCTTTATGCGAGTGACGAGTAATGACTTTATTACAACCACAGTAGTAACAAAGCTTATGACAGAACGGGATATGTACGTAAAGAGAGAGTGGACGCTCAGGGTACTGAGTACACGCCATGTCGTAATCAGCGACGGTAAACGCTTCATGAAACTCCAACGCTGTTGGATATGAAGTGTAACGAGGTCCCGAATAGTTGTACTTGTTTAAGATCTCTTGATCCCAAACGATTTGCTGATTCGTTGTTACTGGCTTGCTCGACATAGCGGTAATTCCAATTTAGATCCGCGAGAACCTAAGGTCTCTCAAATCATTTTACATACATTAAAATATAGACGGGTTATTTTGCCACACGACCAGTAAGGTCGTTCCAAGACAAAATCAATTTTTCAGACAAAAACTCAGAACTGCTAGCTTGATCACTAACAAAGCGTCGGGATTAACGAGACGCAAAAGGTAAGAAGGCTCATTTAACATCGTCTATTAAAGACAAGGCGACTTAAAAACAAGATGCATTTAGGAAAAAAAGTCTTAAATGCATAGGTATTAAAAGCAGCGCGTCTAAAAACTAAATGTTAAACAAGCCTCTATATTTAAAAGTCTTAGTGACTAGATCATCTGAATGTTGATTTGGTTGTTGAGAGGCTTAACCTTCTCCTGCAACCTTTTCAAATCTTCAATGACCGCATCATTCAAGCGAGTCTCCGCCTTATGGCGTGTGAGATTCTGCTGCATGCGCTCTTTCTTCGTCAGTTCCTGCCTTCCGTCTCCGCGAGCCATATCTTTTACGATATGGTACAGCTCAGAAAGAGCAGGATACTCAGAATCAAAATCGACACGCTCATCACCCTGAACGTTATCCATAATGATACACACTCGGATACTGATCTCAGGTAAGTCACACTGGCCTTGAATACCCGCTAAGCACAGAGTATTTACGTTTTCGTAAATCGTCGCGTTACGTTTTTCAATGGCAAGTGCTTGATGCTGCTTTTGCAACTCCGTCTGCTTCTTCACTTGAAGTAGAAGGTAACCTGCGTAAGAGCCCAAGCCGAGAATGATAATTCCACCAGCAATTGCTAATAAGGTTACGTTCATTGGCTATTAACCTTTAAAGCTGTCTAAGTCGAAATCTTCGAATTGAGATAGCAAGTCTTCGTCAGAGCTTGCTTTCTTCTTAGATGCAACTGGTGCTTCTTCGAAGATCTCTTCTTCATCGTCTTCTGGCTCTAGCAGACCTAAGCGGCCCATTAGGTGTTCGATACGATCAAGTTTCTCATCAACAAACTTCTGCAGGCCAGCACCTAGGTTTTCACCATTTTCGATACGATCTAGCAATGTGTTCAGTTGAGCATCATTCTCAAGCATCTCTAACTCTTGTTCGTTAGATAGCTTGCGCTCTTGTTTGGTCGACTTCTTCGCTGGTTCAACAATCAGCGGGATTTTTTTCTTGCTGCCTAAACGAGGGTCGCGAGCTAGTGCAGCTTTACGCTGTTTTGCTTCGCTACCATCTGAGTGACGGCTGCCAGACTTAAGGCCTTTACGCTTTTTAACACGCTTACGTTCACGACCTTCAACATCAGATTCACTACGGTTACGAGTAACCATAGGTTCCGGAGCGCCAAGTGCTCCCGGTTTTCTTGATTTCTTACTACGACCCATTACTGCACTTTCCTCAGTAAAATTACATCATTTCCAAAAAATTCTAGTTCGAGCTTATCCCGCTCTGCCAAAAACTGGAATGTTTGACGACTAAAGAAGACGACATGTGTCGGGTCATTCTTGTAGTGCCAACCAGCAAACGCGTCTACGTCTATTACTAGTTTAGTCATAAGACCAATCCAGCCCTTGGGTTTAACTAAATTCAACCATTGCTGCCACACTTTGTCTGGGTGATAAAGATGCTCTATCACCTCAGTGGCAGTCATAAAGTCATACGTTTTTTCCAACACAGAAGCTTCTGGGTGGTAATAGATATCGTACAACTCCATGGTGTGTCCGGCTTCTTCTAACATAATAGATAGCGTAGGGCCTGGGCCACAACCAAAATCCAACCCGTGTGAGTTAGATGAAATTTTGTCTGTTAATGGATCCGCGATGCGAGATAGAAAACGGCGATAGCCTGCATCACTAGGATCGTTCTCATGGAGATCATAGTGTGCTTTCTCTTCTTTTGCTTCTAACCTTTGTTCAGGTTTAACAAATACCAGTTCACATTGCTGACATTGCAGATAGGCTCTGCGTTTGTCTTCAAAATAGTGATTCACGCCTTGGTGATGGCATAAGGGACAAGTATACATAGCACATCCTTAAACAGGGATGCGAAACATACCAGAAACTGAGTTTATAGTGGAGAGGTATTGGGTGTTTTTTCATCAAATCAATAAAAAAAGCGATAGGAAAACCTATCGCTCTCTAAATCTGCCTATATCGGCCAAAATTTGCATACTCAACTTGGTACACAAATCTCCATTTGTTATTGGTGCTTTCCATGCCAAATTTGTTTGTTGTTCATCGTCCTGATGAGTTTTGGCTATCCTTTTCTAACACCTTGTTGCTGGGCAGTCCTAGCCTGATCCGTTTCTGTCTATACCGTTAGACTAGATGACCATCCGTATCTAAGTCAGCTCCTAGCTGATGGCCGTTACTTTACCGTGTTACAAAAAGACTACAAGAGTTCAAGTTCACACTTTTGTACACAAATCGATCACACATTGGTAAATCAGACATCAGCGCAAAACATATTAATAAAACCAATACAAAAGAAAACGCCCCGACCATTACTGATCGGGGCGTCTCTTCAATCTCGCTCGAGCGTACATTTCTTTACTCTGGCTAAGAGCAAGAAACCGACATATTAGTGTAAACCACCAACGTACTTCGATAAGGTATCAATATCTGCGTCTGTTAACTTTTTAGCTACATCACGCATCATCGCATTCATGTCGTTATTACGGCTACCATCGCGGAATTTCTCAAGTTGAGCCTTGATGTAATCTGCGTGCTGGCCTGAAATCTTAGGGAAACCAGAAAGTTCGGTACCGTTACCACGTGGACCGTGACAAGCAATACACGCCGTTACGCCGCGTTCTGCGTTACCCGCGGTGTAAAGAACCTTACCTTCATCTACTACATTCTCAGGAGTAGAGTTACTAGAGATAGGTAGCGATGCGTAGTACGCCGCTAGGTCAGCCATATCTTCTTCAGATAAAGACATCGCCATTGCACCCATTACAGGTTCATTACGACCTTGCTTACCACCACTGGTCATACCGAGCTTAAGCTCTTTTAACTGCTTCTCTAGGTACTTCTCATGTTGACCAGCCAGTTTAGGGTACTGCGTGATCAGACTGTTGCCGTCAGCACCGTGGCAGGCAACACATGTTTGTGATTTGGCTTTACCAGCTTCAATACTACCTTGAGCCCATACTGAGCAGCTGGCTAAAAGACTCAAAATTAGCGCTAATTTCTTCATGACATTCCATTATAATTATCAAGCTTCCAGTACCACTCTATGTTGCCACTCATGGTACAATAGGCGACCTTATGCCGAGCACGGTTATTTTACACAAATTCACAAAAAAGTAATCAATCGACTACACAAAGTCGAGATGGAGTTAACAGTGAGCGTAAAAATTCATTATCAAAACACGCATTTCATTACCAGTGCACCTGATATTCGTCATTTACCAGAAGACGAAGGGATCGAAATTGCGTTTGCAGGACGCTCCAATGCTGGTAAATCTAGCGCGCTAAATCGCGTTACAAACCAAAAAGGCTTGGCGAAAACCAGTAAAACACCCGGTCGAACTCAGCTAATTAACCTATTTAAGGTAACGGACGGTTGTCATATCGTCGATTTACCTGGATATGGCTTTGCTCAAGTCCCTCTTGAGCTGAAGAAAAAATGGCAGAAATCGCTAGGTGAATACCTACAGCGACGCGAAAGCTTGAAAGGTTTAGTGGTATTGATGGATATCCGTCACCCAATGAAAGACCTTGACCAACAAATGATCTACTGGGCTATCGATAGCCGCATCCCAGTACAAGTTTTGTTAACAAAAGCAGACAAACTGAAAAGTGGCGCTCGTAAAGCGCAACTACTGAAAATCCGTAATGATGCGAAATCTTTCGGTGGTGATGTAGCGGTTGATGTCTTCTCTTCAATGAAGGGCATCGGCGTTGATCAACTGCGAGCCAAGATGGATGAGTGGTTTGCCCCAGCTTTTGCTGACCAGATTCTTGATGAACTGGCTGACGAAGAGCACAACGACGCAGAGTAGTTCTTCTATCTATAGCTTTATCTATAATTAGAAGTTAAAGCACTTACAGCAAGTGATTTAGCCTTATTAATACCCTTCCTCATATAGGTGGGGTATTTTTTTTCCCAAAAATTAGTGAGTTAAACCTAAGTCTTGAGAATTAAAGACAAGATTAACCAGTTAGAAACGAGAGAAGTGAACCATACTAAAAGACACATCTAAATAAACAGAACAATGAGAAAGGAATACTCATGTGGAAAACACCGTTGGCCATCATTGCACTAATGCTGGTCTCATTGACAGGGTTCGCCTCTGAAGCAGAACAAGAACAAGCCCCACTGATCAATGTTGATATGACCTTGGACTTGGATGGTATGGAAAAATACGCTCAAGATGCGAGTGAGTCTCTTGAGGTGATATCGCAATCTTTGCAGGCGATCGTCAACAACCCCAACCTTAGTGAAGACCAACAACAAGCTCTGAACCAAACCGTTGAAAGCATCAACAAGCTTGCGAGCTCAACCAAGACATCACTCAATCAGCTCCCACAAGCCTTAGACCAATCTCGACTCGCCTTTAAAAAGACCAGTCAAATGCTGTTGGATGATATTCAGACCAAGATCATCATTGCGTTAGCAGCCGTTATCGCTGTCATTGTCATCGCTTTGACTGCTATCTACCTACTTATCCTAAAACCCATGCAGCAAACCTTGGTGAAAGCGACCAACAATATCTCTTCTATGGCGCAATCCATCCAAATCACCGCCGAAGCGCTGAAATACAGTACTGAGAAACAACAAGAAATCATGGATTACATTGAGCATTCACCCACTCAATACACTGATAAGTAAGGTGTAAGCGATCAATCCTTTATCGGCAACTTGTAAAATAAAAGTTATTTTAAATGATAAAACAATCAAATGAGAGACGGATTTAAATTACCAAATGCTGATCGAGTTCCAGATCTAAGGCAAATCAGGTGTTTATCACTGTGCTTGAGAAAGCGTAAGAAAAGACACTAAAAAGGGTGAGTTTACGGGAGTAATAGTAGGTTAGAAATATTTTTCTTTCGCACAAGAAAAAACGCCCCAGTCAAATACTGACTGGGGCGGCTGAATCAGCCTAATCCAATAACGTGAAACAAAAGGTCTGAAAGATAGAACATCTTACCTCTGTACCCTACAAGATTTAATGTACAACAATTGCTCAGAAATGAAAACAATTTTTGTAGTTTTTTTTCATGAATGTTTTATTAAAACACCTAAATTCTTCTTACGGTTTAACTTTATTCGAGACAAAAAAAAGCCAGTGTTTGTGCACTGGCTCATACTAATTCACTCAATAAGGTCAAAAACTGATTAGTGGGCTTGATCCCAGTTGTCACCGTGGCCTGCTTCCGCGACTAACGGTACTTCTAGATCAGCGGCTGACTCCATCAATTCTTGTACTTTACTTTCAATTTCGGCTAAAGCTGACTCTTGAACTTCAAATACCAATTCATCGTGTACTTGCATCAATAGCTTCACACGACCATCGCCTTCCGCTTGAATCCACTCATCCACTAACAACATCGCTTTCTTAATGATGTCTGCTGCAGTACCTTGCATCGGTGCATTGATCGCCGCACGTTCAGCGGCTTTACGACGCATGCCATTACGAGATTGGATTTCAGGCAGGTGCAACCGACGACCGTAAATGGTTTCAACGAAGCCTTGCTCTGAAGCAGCGCTGCGTGTGTCTTCCATGTACTGCATTACACCAGGGTAGCGTTCAAAGTAAGTGTCCATGTAGTGCTGTGCTTCACCACGAGGAATCCCCAGTTGCTTAGCCAAGCCAAAGGCACTCATGCCGTAAATAAGGCCGAAGTTAACGGCTTTAGCACGACGACGCTGTTCAGTGGTAACTTGATCAATAGCCACGCCGATAATCTCAGCAGCCGTTGCCGCGTGAATATCTTTGCCTTGTTGGAACGCTTCCAGCAGCGCTTTATCAGCCGATAGGTGCGCCATGATACGCAATTCAATTTGAGAGTAATCGACCGCTAGGATCTTCCAACCATGTTGTGCAACGAATGCTTGGCGAATACGACGACCTTCTTCATTACGAATTGGGATATTTTGTAGGTTTGGATCAGTCGAAGACAAACGACCGGTTGCCGTTACCGCTTGGTGGTAAGAAGTATGAACGCGACCCGTTTCAGCGTTGATCATCTTCGGCAGTTTATCTGTGTAAGTAGACTTCAGTTTCGCAAGGCCACGATACTCAATGATCAGCTTAGGCAACGGGTAATCAAGGGCCAGCTCTTGCAACACTTCTTCGTTAGTTGAAGGCGCACCTGATGGCGTTTTCTTGATAACCGGTAGACCCATTTTTTCAAACAGGATCGCTTGCAGCTGTTTTGGCGAGTTCATGTTGAACTCTTGCTCTGCAATCTCGTAAGCTTTCTGCTCTAACTCATCCAGACGAACCGCAATCTCTTGTGATTGAGCCCCTAACAGCATGTCATCGATGAATACGCCAGTACGCTCAATGCGAGACATCACAGGAATCAGTGGTACTTCGATTTCTTCATAGATGGTTTTAAGCTTTTCATCTTGCTCGATGTTTTCCATCAGGCGGTTATGCAGACGTAGTGTCACGTCAGCATCTTCTGCAGCGTATGGAGACGCTTCACCCAGCTCAATCTGGTTGAAAGTAAGTTGTTTCTTACCTTTACCTGCGATTTGCTCAAATGAGATGCAGCTATGCTGTAGGAAGCGTAGCGCTAGGCTGTCCATATCGTGCTTGCCACCTACGCTATTGAAAACGTAAGACGCCAGCATAGTGTCGTGTTTGATGCCTTTCATCTCGATACCGTAGCGAGCTAGCACACTCATATCGTACTTCAGGTTTTGACCCACTTTTGCTTGAGCATCATCTTCAAGAATCGGCTTAAGCTGTTCAAGTACCCAATCACGGTCCAGCTGCTGCGGTGCATCTAGGTAATCATGAGCAACCGGTACATAAGCAGCAACGCCTTCTTCGGTTGCGAATGACAAGCCAACGAGGTTTGCGACCATGTAATCTAAGCTGTCTGTTTCAGTATCGAAAGCAAACAATTCAGCGGCTTTAAGCTTTTCTAGCCAAACATTGAATGACGCTTCATCTAGAATCGTTTCGTAGTTGCTGCGATCAATCGTCACGGCAGACGTATTCATCTCCACGGTAGACGTTGCTGCAGAAGCACCAGCTCCCGTTGCTGCAGATCTTTCATCCGCTTCAACCACACCACTGCCACCTTCAAGCAGCTCGTTCAACCAAGATTTGAAAACCAGTTGGCCGTATAGTTTGATCAGCTCGTCGATATTTGGCTGAGCTTTAACGAGTGACTCTGGTGTCTCTTCAAGTTCAACATCTAACTTAATCGTCGCAAGCTGGTAAGACATATCAGCATTGTCTTTATTATCAGCTAGCTTCTTAGCCATGGTTTTCGAACCACGGAAACCAAGCGCCGCAATATCATCAAGATTTTGATACAACTTTTCGATACTACCGATACCTTGCAGCAATGCCGTCGCAGTCTTATCGCCAACACCTGGAATGCCCGGAATGTTATCCACTTTATCGCCCATCAGCGCGAGATAATCGATAATAAGCTCAGGCGGAATACCAAACTTCTCAATAACACCTTCACGATCCATCACCACGTTGGTCATGGTGTTGATCAGAGTAACGTTGTCATCGACCAGCTGCGCCATATCTTTATCACCGGTACTGATAAGCACAGGCATACCCATCGCAGAAGCTTGAGAAGCCAACGTACCAATCACGTCATCTGCTTCAACGCCAGGAATAGAGATAAGTGGCAAACCCATCGCACGAATCACGTTGTGCAATGGTTCTATCTGGCAACGAAGATCGTCAGGCATCGGTGGGCGGTTTGCTTTGTACTCTGGGTACATATCATCACGGAACGTTTTCCCTTTCGCATCAAAAATAACCGCAATACGATCAGAAGCAAATTGACGCATCATGCTGCGTAGCATGTTAACCACACCATAAACAGCATTCGTTGGGATATCACCATTGCTCATGGTGCCAGGGTAAGCATGGAACGCGCGATATAGGTAAGAAGAGCCATCGATCAGAATCAATGGATTATCAGGAATACGAGCCATAATGTTTGTGAATCCAGTAAGTACAGAAATTATCTGTTAAGAATGCCACGTCTGTTGGTTGGATTCTACGTTGTCGATCTGTATCCGTTCACTCGGTTGTGTTCGTAATAATCGATTTGTTGTTATTTTTTGTTCTTAGACACAAGCGTTCTGTGGATAACTCTGTTTATATTATTTACCCACCCTGTTGAGAACTAAGGTAAACCACCAAAAAAACGCAAATAAACTATTGAAAATAAAGGATAAAATTACAGATCGAACATATGATCAACGATCTTTTCTCGATCTTGCATTGTGGAAAAGAATGCTGATGGCGTTTTATTCATAAAAAAACGTGCCACTAAATATGCATCTTGTTGAAATGGAGGTATAAAAAAAGCGACACCCGAAGATGTCGCCTAGCAAAAACCGGTAAAGCCATTCAAATTGAATACCACAGCTTTACCTAAAAGCTATAAATTACACTGGAAGCAATGTGAGCAATGTCGTGTCAAAAAGAACTTAGTACAAGTTCGCGAGAATTCTGTTGGGTAACCAAGTAAATACTTGAGTACTTAACATCCTTGTGAACATTTCCTCATTCCCTAAGACGAAGTTAATAATAATGATTCTCATTTAATAGTCAACACTTAAATGATAATAAATCTCATTTAATTTATAAACCGTTAGCCACAGTGCTCAAATTTGCTTCAGAAAATGAATTCTATGGGCATTAATGTCTTCTTTTTCTTCTAATTTTTCGATTAGGTAACCGTTTTTCAATAACAGACGCAGCATCGCGGGAAACAGGTTACGAGATTTCACTTTCAGCTGTTGGTAGCCCTGTTGCTTCACCCACTGTTCTTGAATATCTAATTGCGCCTGTGCAACGCCTTTATTCCTTGCGATCGGTAACACGCCCCCAAACCAGCTGTAAAACGTGTTTTCATCCAATTCATAACCGATCTTAAAACCCAGTAACACACCCGCCTCTTCAGCAACGAGGATCAGGCTTGTTTTACCCGCTAGTCGCTCCGATAAAGACGCTACACTCTCTTTTCTGGCGAACTCGGCAATCTGTTCAACAACAGAAACAACCTCTTCTAATGAGCCTTCACGCACAATGACAGACATCTTGTTTCATCCTCATAAAACAAAAGGGCTGGCACAACGGCCAACCCTTTGGTGATCATATGGTTTGCTTGATCGTACTTACTTGCCTTGCAAGTGCTCAGCAGCTTGTGCGTTATCTTCAGCAAGCCACTCTGCGACATCTTTAGCGAAATACGTCAGGATGCCATCTGCGCCAGCACGCTTAAAGCACAACAGTGATTCCATTACGGTTTCGCGCTCTTTCAGCCAGCCGTTTTGAATCGCCGCTTTATGCATCGCGTACTCACCAGATACTTGGTAAGCAAACGTAGGCGCTTGCAGTTCGTGCTTAACACGACGAACAATATCAAGGTAAGGCATGCCTGGTTTCACCATCACCATGTCCGCACCTTCATTAAGATCCATCGCGACTTCATGAATCGCTTCATCGCTGTTGGCTGGATCCATCTGGTAGTTCTTCTTGTTACCGCCTTTCAGGTTCGAAGCACTGCCAACTGCATCACGGAATGGGCCGTAGTAGCACGATGCATATTTTGCAGAGTACGCCATGATTTGAGTATGAATGTAGCCAGCTTCTTCTAACGCTTCACGGATTTTACCAATACGGCCATCCATCATATCCGACGGTGCAACCACATCAGCACCCGCTTCAGCATGAGACAGAGCCTGCTTGATTAAGACTTCAGTCGTCTCGTCATTCATCACGTAACCATCTTCATCGATGATGCCGTCTTGACCGTGAGTAGTGAACGGATCCAGTGCTACGTCAGTAATCACACCCATATTTGGCACGTGCTCTTTGAGTAAGCGTACTGCTCGTTGTACCAAACCTTCAGAGTTATGAGCTTCAGCCGCGCATAAACTTTTAGCATCTTGGTTCACTACCGGAAACAGAGCAATTGCAGGAACACCCAATTTTGATAGGTAATCCGCTTCCTCAAGCATAAGGTCGATAGACAGACGCTCAACACCTGGCATTGACTCTACAGGCTCACGGCGCTCTTTACCCATCAAGATAAACATTGGGTAGATTAGGTCATCTACAGACAACTGATTTTCTGCCATTAAGCGACGGCTAAAGTCATGTTTACGCATACGACGCATACGACGACCTGGGAATTGACCTTGAATTGAAACAGACACTAGATTCTCCTTGCCTAGTCTAAACACCAAAATGCTTAGATATGAAAAGTGCTAAATACTGGCAAAAGCATATCACTGATGGCTCAGGACGCTAGCAGTAAAGCGAAAAACCCATTCAAAAAAAGGGATAAATGGCAAAAAATGACCTTCTCCTCACACTGCCGTATACTCATGACAACTCAGTACAAACCGCTTTCAGGACAAAATAATGATCGACACCCATGCCCATATTTACGCGAGTGAATTCGACGAAGACCGTGAACAAGTGGTGCAGCGTGCACTGGCTCAAGGTATTGATACCATTCTATTACCTAACATCGATTTAGAATCTATCGAACCCATGTTAGCGACGGAAGCACAATTCCCTGAGGTGTGTCGTTCAATGATGGGCTTACACCCTTGTTATGTGGATGCAAATATCGAGCAGACCCTGAAAACCATTCGAGCTTGGTTCGATAAGCATGACTTTATCGCCGTGGGTGAGATAGGTATCGACCTGTACTGGGATAAAACCTTTAAAGCAGAACAAGAGATGGCGTTTGTGACTCAGCTGCAGTGGGCAAAAGAGCTCAATCTACCTGTGGTGATCCACACGCGAGATTCCATTGAAGAAACACTCACCCTACTTCGCAAAGAACAAGATGGAAGCTTACGCGGCGTATTCCACTGCTTTGGCAGCAGCTTAGAGGAAGCTCAAGCGATCAACGAGCTAGGCTTTCATTTAGGTTTAGGCGGCGTATCGACCTTTAAGAACTCGGGGATGGATAAGGTAATCCCACATCTTGATATGAATTACGTCATCCTAGAGACAGATTGCCCGTATTTGGCACCAACACCGAATCGCGGTAAACGCAACGAGCCCGCGTACACCGAACTGGTGGCAAAACGCGTCGCTGAATTACGCGGAATTACCCTTGAAGAAGTCGAAAACATAACCACCATCAATGCTAAATCATTATTTAATCTATGATGAATCTATTAATAAGTGAATATTACGGATTTACCCTCAATTTATTTGAGAAAACAATGTGATATGTATACTATCAACCGCCTGCATATGGAGGTAGTTGATTATGTGTGACCATTCACAACACTTACAACGTCAACATCGAACTCTATGGCATAAAATTTGGGGCATCAAAGAGCTCTATATATGCCAAAACTGTGGTTATCAGTTAAAGATTCGATAAACAGACATAATAAAAAAGCGGCCTAGGGCCGCTTTTTTATTATGTGATTTTTACTGAAGAACTCTAACGATCATGCTCATCCGTAATGACTACTGCTTTAGCATCTGCGAACATAGCATCTGCGAATTAAGACTCCGCTTCTTCCTCTTCATCCGCATCTGATTTACGCACATAGAAACGCGCGAAGAACAGGCCAATCTCAAACAGAATACACATTGGAATCGCCAACAGTGTCTGCGAAATCATATCAGGCGGCGTTAGCATCATGCCGACAATAAACGCACCGACAACAATGTAAGGACGCTTCTCTGCCAGTTCTTTAGGTGTCGTTGCACCCGTCCAACATAGCAAGATAATGGCGACTGGCACTTCAAAAGCGATACCAAAGGCAAAGAACAGCGCGAGTACAAAATCAAGATAACTCGATATGTCGGTTGCGAACTCTACTCCCCCCAATGATATAGCGGTAAAAAAGCCAAATACCAACGGGAATACAATGAAGTAAGCGAACGCCACACCACAGTAAAACAGCAATGAGCTTGAAGCCAATAACGGCATGATCAAGCGCTTCTCATGCTTGTATAAGCCCGGAGCGACAAAAGCCCACACCTGATACAAAATAAACGGAACCGCGAGGAATATAGACGCGATCAAGGTCAGTTTTAAGGGTGTGAAAAATGGTGACGCTACATCTGTTGCGATCATCGTCGCGCCTTCAGGTAAGCGATCTACCAAAGGTGCAGAGACGAACTCATAAATATCATTAGCGAAATAAATTAGCCCAACAAACACCACCAGAACCGCAACAATCGCGCGCAATAGGCGATTACGCAGTTCTAGAAGATGGCTAATTAAAGGCTGTGTCTGCTCAGTCGAAGACATGTCAAACCTCTTAAACAGGAAGATCGAAAAGGAGCCGCGCACCTATCTATCCAGTTGAATTGGTATCCACTTGAATAGATATCTACTTAAATAGCTATCGACTTAAACATCTAGCGACTCAAGTATCTGGCGACTCCTCCTTGCGAGACTATTCGGCTTTCTTATCTGACGGTGCTGAAGCTTCACTGTTAACCTGAATGGTTTCAGATTCCACAGTTTCCGTGACACTAGGTTCAGTCTCACTCGGCTTATCAGACTCAGGCTTAGCATACGGGCGTTGAACTTGAGCAGCGGCCTGCTTAAGTTCATCAACTGATGCTTTTAGGTCTGGAGATAAATCTTCCATACCCATTTTTTCCGCCTTGCGTAGGTTTTCTTGCAGCTCTTGCACCTTAAGCTCATGAGAAAGTTCATCTTTCACACTATTTGCCATGCTTTTCGCTTGTCCAACAAACTTGGAAATACTGCGAATCGCCACAGGCAAACGCTCAGGTCCTAAAACGACTAACCCAACGACAGATATTAATACCAGTTCCCAAAAACCGATATCAAACACGATTTACGCCTGCTCTTTGTCTTTCTTTGTTTCAGCAGTCGTTTCAGCGCTAGCTTCTTTCTTCTGCTGTTCAATGTTCTTTGGTTCAAAGTCTGCGTCTTTCTTATCTGCAGGCTTGTCTTCATCGCTCATTGCTTTTTTGAAGCCTTTCACCGCTGAACCTAAGTCACCGCCCATGCCGCGCAGTTTCTTCGTTCCGAAAAGTAAAATTACAATCACAGCAATGATTAGAAGTTGCCAAATACTGATACCACCCATTGTCATTGTCCTCGGGTCTGTCTACACATAAAAAATATTAAGGGAGTCTACTGTCTAACGACGGTAAGCTCGCCAACTTAGCAGCCAAAATGTGACACCTGCGATGCCACAGCCCATAGATAGCTGCTCATAAGGGCTTGAAACTAATATTGCGGAGCATACGACTAAAGTAGCTCCAACGCCAAACAAAAACTTTCCTGTTGCTTGCTGACGCTTACTATCTCGGTAACCTTGATAAAGCTGATCCATTCTGTGGTTCATGGCTTTACCTTGGCGCAAGCTGTCATAAAGTAGCTCTGGCAGCTCTGGCAGTTTTTCTGCCCAGAATGGCGCACGCTCTTTTACTGCGTTAATCACAGCTTGCGGCCCCACCTGATTCATCATCCAGGTTTCAAGGAAAGGCTTCGCCGTTGCCCACAAATCAAGTTGCGGATACAACTGACGGCCTAGGCCTTCGACATACAACAAGGTCTTTTGAAGAAGCACCAACTGAGGTTGAACCTCCATGTTGAAACGTCTTGCTGTATTAAATAAGTTTAGCAACACATGGCCAAATGAGATCTCGCCAAGTGGTTTTGCAAAAATTGGCTCACACACCATGCGAATCGCGAACTCGAAATCGTTAACGTTGGTGTCGTGTGGCACCCAACCTGAATCGACATGTAGCTCTGCAACTTTACGATAATCTCGATTAAAGAAAGCCAGTAAATTCTCTGCTAAGTAGCGCTTATCTTCACTGTTTAGCGTGCCGACAATGCCACAATCTAAGCCAATCCACTGAGGGTTTTCTGGATTTTCAGGGTTAACGAATACGTTGCCTGGGTGCATATCCGCATGGAAAAAGCTGTCTCGGAATACTTGGGTAAAGAATACCGTCACGCCACGTTCAGCCAGTAATTTCATGCTGGTGCCGTTAGCTTCCAATGTCGCGATATCCGATACTTGAATACCGTAGATTCGCTCTGACACCATCAAGCTTTCACTGCTTAAATCAGAGATAACCTCTGGAACATACAGCTCTTCGCTGCCTTCAAAATTACGTCGTAGCTGAATGGCATTTGCCGCCTCACGGCGCAGGTCCAGTTCATCGATTAGCGTTTTTTCGTACTCATGAACGACTTCAACAGGTTTCAAACGACGTGCTTCAAGAAGAGACTTAGCGACTATACGCGCCATTCGGTGCATCAGTTTTAGATCTGCATCAATCACCGGGCGAATATCAGGTCGAATTACCTTCAGAACAATCTCGCGGCCGCTCTCTTTTAGCTTTGCAGTATGCACCTGAGCAATAGAAGCAGAAGCCAATGGCTCGATATCAAAGTCGGTAAACCAGTTATCTAGACTGCCACCCAGTGCCTTTTCCATGTCTTGCTTGGCCAGTTGACCATCAAATGGCGCCACTTGGTCTTGCAATAAAGCCAATTGATCAGCGATATGAGGAGGAAATAGGTCACGACGCGTTGACATCATTTGACCAAACTTGATCCACACAGGCCCTAACTCTTGCAAAGCGAGACGCAAGCGCTGACCCAATTCTTTATCTTGATGCTTGTTCTTGAGCCAAAACAGAGACTTTCTCGCTAACAATGGGGCTTTAGTCAAATGGTGCTCAGGCATCAATTCATCAAGGCCGTACTCTAACTGTACCTTGATAATATGATAAAGACGTTTCAGTTCTGTTGGGGTCATGCTTTCTCCAACAGAGCGTTCAACTTAGCTTCAAGGCGAGCTACCGAGCTTTTTACGTCATCAACCTGATCGCAAAAATGCACTACTTCTAACGGAGCCGGTGCAATCTTCCACTCTTCTGTCAGAATCTGAGCAACATGGTTTTGATGCTTAGTTGCTTGCTTCGCCACAAAACCACCGACGTTTTTAACGCCTTGTACCACGGTATGCGCAACCACATCGCCCGTTACGCGCGATAGCCACTCTTCTAAGTCCGGCTTGCAGTCTGTCATCAGCTGAGCAAATTTCTGAGCCAGTTGAATATCACCCTCTAAGATCAGCTTATCTTGCTTGATCAGCTTGGTGATGTTCGATTGCTCACGCAGTTCAGGCAGTACCGATAGGTTCAAAGATAGGTAGCAATCAGGCTGCCCTTCGTATTCCGACAACACATCGATCTGTTGGCTGAAAACGAAAGTGAGTGTTTTATTCAACTCTTTCAAATTAACTTGAATGATCTGTCCCTTTAAACGAGACAAACGACGAACCAAGGCTGGATCATCGTTCACGAAAGTATTTAAAGAGGTTTCAATAACCGCGGTTACCAATGGATCAAATGGCATGACTGTCCTTACCTTTGAAAACGGATAAGCCTTAACCTATCCGTTCTGTCTTTATTCTTATTTTTAGCACGCCCTACGAGCCTGCTACCAAGTTCGACTAGAACTTGTAACCACGGTGCAGCGCAACAATGCCGCCCGTTAGGTTGAAGTATTTCGTATTTTCAAAACCCGCTTCTTGCATCATGCCTTCCAAGGTTTCTTGGTTCGGGTGCATGCGGATAGATTCTGCTAGGTAACGATAGCTGTCTGCGTCGTTGGCAATCAGCTCACCCATTTTTGGCAACAGGTGGAAAGAGTAGGCATCGTAAACCTTTGAAAGAGGCTCAAGTACTGGCTTAGAAAACTCAAGAACCAACAGACGACCGCCCGGCTTCAGCACACGGTACATTGAACGCAGCGCTTGGTCTTTGTCGGTAACATTACGCAGACAGAAGCTGATGGTAATGCAATCGAAGTAGTTATCTGGGAAAGGCAGCTCTTCAGCATTGGCTTGAACGTAATGTACGTTGCCAACAATACCGCTATCACGCAGTTTATCGCGGCCAACATTCAGCATTGAGTTGTTGATATCAGCAAGAACCACGTGGCCTTTTTCACCCACGATACGCGAGAATTTCGCAGTCAGGTCGCCAGTACCACCACCAAGATCTAGGATACGTTGACCCGGGCGAACGCCACTGCAATCAATCGTGAATCGCTTCCACAAGCGGTGAACACCACCCGACATTAGATCATTCATGATGTCGTATTTAGCGGCTACAGAGTGAAATACCTCTGCTACTTTCGCGACTTTTTCGTCTTTTGCGACTGTTTCGAAACCAAAGTGTGTGGTTTCTGACTCTACTGCTGAATTTGTCTGCACGCTTGTGTCCATAATGCTGTTATCTACCATGGTAAGTTCTCATCGACAGCACACTCTCTATTTAGAGGCACTGCGGCCGATTAGTTTACTTTATCCTCAGTAGGTTGTCTTTCTACTAAAGAGACATTTTCTGAAAAAGCCTCATTTTGCGCCATTTCAGCTATCCCAATCGAGATCGACTTTTTCACTTCAACACCAAGGTGTTTGAAGCTTTCAGCCTGACGAATCACATTGCCACGCCCAGTCACTAGCTTATTCATTGCTCCTTGGTAGCTTTGGTTGGCTCTATCTAATGAACTGCCGAGACCTTCCATATCATCAACGAACAGGCGTAATTTGTCGTAAAGCTTGCTCGCGCGTTCAGCGATAACTTGCGCGTTCTGGTTCTGTCTGTCATTACGCCACAGGTTATCAATGGTGCGCAGTGCCACCAGCAGGGTCGTAGGACTGACCAAGATAATGTTTTGCTCCATCGCATCTTTGACCAAGCTAGGGTCGGCTTGAATCGCCACCTGAAACGCAGGCTCTACCGGAATAAACATCAACACATAATCCAAGCTCTGAATGCCTTTAAGCTGATGATAATCCTTTTGGCTCAAGCCTTTAATATGCGCTCGCAATGAAGCCAAATGATCACGCAGTGCTGCGTCGCGTTGTTGATCGGTCTCAGCATTGAAGTAACGCTCAAACGCCACCAAGGCCATTTTTGAATCCACCACCACTTGCTTGTCTTGTGGCAAATGCACAATCACATCCGGTTGGTAACGCTTGCCTGCATCGTTTTGCAGGTTCACTTGAGTTTGGTATTCATGGCCTTCTCGCAGCCCTGATTCAGCGAGCACTCGCGCAAGTACCACCTCTCCCCAATTACCTTGCTGCTTGTTATCACCCTTTAGAGCTTGAGTCAGATTCACAGCTTCACGAGTCATGCTCTCATTAAGACGCTGCAGGTTTTTAAGCTCATGCACCAAGGTATGACGCTCTTTGGCTTCTTGGCTAAAGCTGTCATTTACTTGCTTCTTGAAGCCCTCTAATTGCTCTTTCAGCGGCGACAACAAACCCTCTAAGCTTTGCTTGTTTTGTTGATCGACCTTAGCGGTTTTGCTCTCAAAAAGTTGATTCGCTAACAGTTCAAACTGCTGCTTAAGTCGATATTCTGCTTGTTCTAGCAGTTGCAGCTTTTCATTGTTGGCGAGGTTTTCTTGATCGTGTCTTGCTTCTTGTTCTCGAAGTTCAGCCTCTAACTCAGACTTATGCTCCTTAAGAACATTGATATCATCGGCGTACTGCTGGCGCTCTTGTTTCACGGCTTCAAAATAGCGCAGCTTTTCCATTGCGGCCATCACCTTGCCGTGCGCCTGCTTGAGCTCGAATGCCGCTTTGTCTCGGTCATCATCCAACTCATTGAGCTCTTGTTGTGCCTCTGCAAGCGAGGATTTGAGCTGGGATTGTTGAGACTCATGCAGCAAACGGTCGGACTCTAGCTGCTGTTCAAGAAGTCGCTGTTGAAAAGAGAACTTCTGTTTGATCCACCAACCCACCACACCGCCACTGACGAGCGCGCCAGAAATTGCAGCAATAAGCGGTGCTTGATGTTCGATAATCCATTGCATGATAATGATTTAGCCTAATTGGAAGTAACTCATTAAATGGTATTTTGATACTGGATAAATGTCCAGTTTGCCGTATTAAATTTCGACAGATAGACTAGGCGCTCCGTATTCTGTCCCATCAAATTAGAATGAGTTGCTATGAACGAACGTCGTGCCTTGGGCTTTGGCCTTTCCGCGGTATTACTGTGGTCAACAGTTGCTACTGCTTTTAAGCTGACCCTTGCTGAGTTTTCGCCGATTCAAATGCTGACCATTGCCAGCATAGTGTCATCAATGGCACTGATCGCCATCTGCGCCTTTCAAGGCAAGCTTTCTCAGCTGAGCACTACGTTTCTTTCAAACCCTTGGTATTACCTACTGCTCGGCCTGGTCAATCCACTGGCCTACTACCTGATTCTATTCAAAGCATACGACCTATTGCCAGCATCTCAAGCTCAGGCCATCAACTACAGTTGGGCAATTACGCTAACCTTGATGGCGGCGGTTTTTCTGGGGCAAAAGATTCGTAAGCAAGATTGGATTGCTTGTACCTTCAGTTATGCGGGTGTGGTGGTCATTGCCACCAAAGGCGATGTGCTAGGAATGCAGTTCGATAGTCCACTCGGTGTGGCTCTGGCATTACTTTCAACCTTGCTTTGGGCGGGATACTGGATTCTAAACACCAAAAACAAGGCTGACCCTGTGATTGGCGTATTGCTTGGTTTCTTAGTGGCATTGCCCTTCGCGATCGGTTTAACCATTTACGAAGGCGAGAGCTTTAGCCAAATCACAGCAAAAGGTTGGATGGCTGTGACTTACGTAGGCCTGTTTGAGATGGGCATTACCTTTGTCTTATGGCTATCAGCACTGAAGCTGACCAACAACACAGCGCGTATCAGCAATCTGATTTTTGCCTCACCGTTTATTTCGCTAATGCTACTTTCAACCATCATTGGTGAAGAGATTCACCCAGCGACACTGTTTGGCTTGGTACTGATCATTGCCGGCTTGGTGATTCAACAGGTCAAATTTTCAAAAAACAAACCTGCGTGACTGAGTAAATGAGTAAATGAGTAAATGAGTAAATGAGCTAAAAGACTCGATTGAGCACGAAAAGCTATCGATAAATTCGAATCTAGAGCTAGATTACAGCTTATAGATACAAAAATGGCGAGTCATATGACTCGCCATTTTTATGTCATTTAAAATCTAATGGATAAGCTCAAAGCTTAAACCCACTGGCCTGCTGCAAAGCCAGAGCTCCAACACCATTGGAAGTTGTAGCCACCTAACCAACCTGTTACGTCCATGACTTCACCAATGAAGTAGAGGCTAGAGACCGTCTTACATTCCATGGTTTTTGAAGATAGGTGATTGGTGTCCACACCGCCTAGAGTCACTTCGGCCGTTCGGTAACCTTCCGTGCCGTTTGGCGCAATTTTCCAGTTCTCTAGATGCTCTACAATGTCATTCAGCTGCTTTTCGTTGAACTGTTTGAGCGGCTTGTCTTCCAGCTCTTTACGATCAATCAACACCTCAACGAAACGCTTTGGTAATGCTTTCGCTAAGGTGTTTTTCAGGCTCTGATTTGGGTGTTTCTCACGAGAGTTTTCAAGTAGTTCAGCAACGTCCACTTCTGGTACTAGATTAATCGAAACCGATTGACCCGCTTTCCAGAACGAAGAAATTTGCAATACCGAAGGGCCAGATAGGCCGCGGTGAGTAAACAGCAACGCTTCTTTGAATAAGGTGCCGTCTTGCGCGGTGATCTCGGCAGGAATCGCGATTCCTGAAAGCTCAGCAAAGGCTTCTTTGTCTTCTTTATGCAGAGTAAATGGCACCAAACCCGCTGTAGTCGGCATCACAGACAAACCAAACTGCTCGGCAATCTTATAGCCAAATGGCGTCGCGCCTAGTTTCGGCATCGATAAACCGCCCGTCGCTACGACAAGTGAGTCACACTCAACTTCGTCGGTATTAAGATGCATTTTAAAGCCAGCGTCTGTTTTTTCGATGGAGTGAACATCACAACGGTAGCGCTGTTCAACTTTCGCCTGCTTACACTCTTCAAGCAACATGCTCACGATGTCTTTTGCAGTGTGGTCATTCACACAGAACAATTGGCCGTGGTCTCGCTCTTCGAACTCAATACCGTACTTGCTCACCATCGAGATAAAATCCCAGTTGGTGTATTGAGATAAAGCTGACTTCACGAAGTGAGGGTTGTTACATAGGAAGTTGTTGGCTGAAACATCATAGTTAGTGAAGTTACAACGGCCGCCACCTGAGATTAAAATTTTTCTGCCTGGTTTCTTTGCATGATCAACCACCAGCACTCGTCGGCCACGTTTACCCGCTTCCGCAGCACACATTAAGCCCGCGGCGCCCGCGCCAATTACGATTACATCAAACTTTTCACTCATTGGGGTTCTGCTTTCTTCACTTTTGCACCTCGAGTACGCCCTGTTCTCGAAATGCCATCAATAAAAAAGGATGTGCATAAACAGCACATCCTTACTAATTGCTCGCTATTCTAGCGACAATTTTAAACTTTGCAATTGATGTTCAATTGTACAATTTGCAGACAGCAGCAAAACCACTACTTGGCTTAGCGAACCAACAACCGAAGCTTTGCACCAAAACCTAAACTCTACTTCACGCGTACTAAATAACTTAGACGATGAAAGAAGACAGCAATGTTACACCCAACAGAGCGGAAGAAAGTATAAACAACTGTCTTACGCGATCACACTTCGACATAAACACTTCGTCGTGATGATGGTGATACTCTTTGCTTTTGATGTAACTAAACAAGCGAACCTGTTTGGTCATATTGCCATGAGTTGTGAAGAATCCACCTCCGTCTACTTGTTGATAAAGTAGAGGATGTGCTTCTCGCATTATATAAATGAGTGTTCTTAGCGCAGTAAAATATCGCGCCCAGTTCACGCAAGTCACAACCATTAGTGCAAATAGAATAGTGTCGCCGCTGATCATCCTTTCCTCCCTACATCTTCATAAGAAAACTCAAAAGAAAAAGATAATCAGTGTCTTTCCCGTACTACCTAAACGGCAGGAGCTTCCATAATTGAAGATGAACCATCTTTTGCCAATTGCGCTAGGTCTTTATCAATAAAGAACAGTGCTTTACCGTCTTCACCAACAAGCTCTAGCTTATCCAATACACCTTTAAACAACTTCTCTTCTTCGTGTTGCTCTGCAACGTACCATTGCAGGAAGTTAAAGGTTGAGTAATCTTGTGTGCTGAAAGCAACGTGAGCCAGTTTGTTGATCTTTTGAGTAATCATTTGCTCATGTTCGTAAGTTTCACGGAACACTGCACCAAGGCTATCAAATTCATGTTTTGGCGCTTCAATCGCACCAAGAATTGGCATTGCACCTGTTTCACTTACGTAAGTGAAAAGACGCTGCATATGTTCCATTTCTTCTACCGCATGAACACGCAGAAACTCTGCTGCACCTTCAAATCCTTTGTCTTCACACCAAGCACTCATTTGTAAGTATAGATTGGATGAGAAAAATTCTAGGTTAATTTGATCATTCAGTTGCTCAACCATAGTTTTTGACAGCATTTAAGACTCCTAATTACATCCTCAATTTTCTCTACTATATCACTATTTAATGAATATCTCGCAGGCCATTAGTTAACCAATATTTCGAGCTGTCATTACGCAAGACAGTGGATATGAGATCACTTCAGCAAAAAAAGCCATCGCATAGTGCTAATCTTAAATCAGACAATGAATAAAGGAGGTAGCGATATGAGTTACAAACATATTTTGGTCGCGGTCGATTTATCAGAAGACAGCAAATTAATTGTGGATAAAGCGGTAGCATTGGCTAAGCCATTGGAAGCCAAAGTCTCTTTTATCCATATCGATATTAACTACGCAGAGCTGTATACCGGCCTGATTGATATCAACATGGCAGAAACCCAACATAACGCGATGGAAGCATCTCGAGTTCAGCTGCAAAATTTTGCTGAGCATGCTCAATACCCAATCACCCATACCTTAGTGGGCAGTGGCGATTTGAGTCATGAGCTGTGTGACACCATCAACGAGTTTAATGTTGATTTAGTGGTTTGTGGTCACCATCAAGACTTCTGGAGCAAGCTGCTTTCTTCAACACGACAACTGATCAACGCCTCTCCGGTTGATATGCTGGTCGTGCCTCTAAGAGATTCAGAAGACTAATGAATTAAGGTTAGGTAACATACAGCTCATATCTTATTAACGAAGTTTTACTATGAGCTATTTAGCTGGTGTTACCCTCCTATGGGCCTTCTCCTTTAGCCTGATCGGCGTTTACCTTGCTGGTCAGGTTGATGCTTGGTTCTCTGTACTGATGCGTGTTGCCCTTGCCGGTATCGTGTTTCTTCCTTTCCTTAAGTTCCGTGGCGTCTCGCGTAAGCTGATCGCTAAATTGATGGCCATTGGTGGCATCCAGCTTGGCTTAATGTACTGCTTCTACTATCAGTCTTTCTTACTGCTATCCGTTCCTGAAGTCCTTTTGTTTACCGTTTTTACCCCAATTTACGTCACGCTTATTTATGATTTCCTCAAAGGGCAATTCTCTCCGTGGTACTTAGTGACTGCGGCAATTGCGGTATTGGGCGCGGTATTCATTAAATTTGCAGGCGTCAATGAGAACTTTTTAGTTGGCTTCCTCGTCGTGCAAGGCGCGAACCTGTGCTTTGCTATCGGTCAGGTGAGTTACAAGGTAGTGATGGAGAAGGAATCGACTGAATTACCTCAGCGAACCGTATTTGGTTACTTCTACTTAGGGGCGTTATGCGTCGCTTCCGTTGCTTTCATGCTACTGGGCAATCCAGAGAAGCTGCCAACCACCACTCTTCAATGGGGAATCCTGATCTACCTTGGCTTGATTGCTTCGGGGCTGGGTTACTTTATGTGGAATAAAGGCGCGTGCATGGTGAACGCTGGCGCACTGGCTGTGATGAACAATGTTTTAGTTCCAGCTGGCCTTGTGGTGAACATCCTGATTTGGAACAGAGATGTCGATTTGGTTCGATTGTCTATTGGTGGTGCCGTTATCTTGTTCTCTTTGTTCGTCAATGAGACGTGGGTGAAGAAGCGTGTTGCGAGAGATGCTAGCAATGCCTAGCGCGTTGAGCTGACAAGCTGTATTTAGCTAACAAGCTGTATTTAACTAATAAGCTTTGTTTGACTAGCAAGATTCTTATTTAAAATAATACCCAGAAAGCAAAAGAGCGACCGTAGGTCGCTCTTTTTAAATCATTTGTGTAGCAATAAACTCTTCGAATCAACTTCAGTGAATGTGATTGTGGCTCACCACCTGAGTCTTACTTTCAGTAAAGGCAACGTCATCAAGTTGTAGGTTGATGCGTTCCAGGTCACTTTCCAGTTTTTGGCTTTTCTTAAACAGCTTTTGCTGCTTCTTAATCATCTTCGCGAGCTTTTTGTTGTACTTCTCTTGTTTCTTCGCCGCTTTCTTCGCTTGTTTGAGTTCAGCTTTCTCATCGCCGCTCGCCTTCGCCATCAATTTTTTCAGCTTGGCTTTTTTCAACGCGACTTTATCCGCTTTTTCTACGATAGCAGGATCAAAGATTTGTACCGTTGGCTCAACGCTGTCCATTACCTCGATAAGAGAAACTTCTGGAGTTGGCAATGTTTCAGCAAGTAGACCACACGCAACTTTTTCTTCAGCGGGTTTATTCTGACAATCAATCGGTGGGATGGCTGTTGGTTTGCATAGATTCGCTTGATCCGACGATGAGCGCGCACAAGAGCGGCACACGAACTTTGGTTCAGTCACCAACCTGTGGATTTCTCCCAAATGCTCGGTGATATCTCGACGGTTTAACTTACAAAAGCGTTTAGCCATGCTACAACTCCAGCTAAGAATAATAATGATTCTTAGTTAGATATACATCCGTAACGCGACTATCGCAAGTGTTAAATAGTGATTTATCGTATTTATGACGGAAAATTTTCTTAGCATGTCTCTAAGTTATTGATGCTTTAACTGAGTAATTAATACTTTACCTAGGTCATTGATGCTTTCACATACACATCAAAACGGTTCTTTTTAGTTTCGATCGCCATGCTCGGTTTTTGCTCGTCTAACCACGCCGCGTAATCCGGTCTTTTGACCACAACTCGCTTAGATGCGAGTTTAAGGGCCGGTTGCAATAAAGCATCTGCATCCATATCGGCACCCACCAATGATTGGAATACACGCATCTCTTTCTTAACCAACGCCGATTTCTTCTTGTTCTCAGGATGCGGGTACATTGGGTCTAGGTACACCACATCAGGCTGTTCGAAGTTTGGATCGTTGCTGAGTTTATCTAACGCATCGTGACTTGAAGCGTGAATCAACTTGATACGTTCAGTTACCCAACCACCGATGTCAGGGTCTTTTTGTGCTCTCTGCAGGCCGTCATCCAATAATGCAGCCACAACTGGATGTCGCTCTACCATCTGTACTTTACAGCCCAACGAAGCCAGCACAAACGCATCACGTCCTAAACCAGCGGTGCCATCTAAGATAGTCGGTGTCGCGCCTTTGTTTAGACCTGCTGCCTTAGCAATTGCCTGACCTTTACCACCACCAAACTTACGTCTGTGACCGACTGCGCCTCCGACCAAATCAACAAAGATAGCGCCAAGCTTAGGTTCATCGACTTTACGTAACTCAAGTCGCTCGCTAGTCAATACCAAAGCAAAATCGCTGTTTTCATCATGAGATAAATTCCAACGGGTCGCTAAGTCATTTAAATGATCGATTTGGGTAGCATCTTCGCAAATCAGTTGTAGTTGCAAGGTCGTCTCCAACAGACAGTAGTATTCAAAACAAAAGAGGCAATCAGTTTACCTGATCGCCTCAACAATACATATTAACCGAGAAAAGTATTCACGATAAAGCCAGAGCTCAGCCAAAGAGGTTATAAGCAACCAAAGAGCTTATAGAATTCGCTCTTGTTGTAACTCTTCGACTAATTCCTCAAGTGGCTTAGGTCGGCCAATGATGTAGCCTTGCGCATAGTTCACGCCAAGATCGATCAGCTTGTCGATTATCTGGGTATTTTCAACGAACTCAGCCACGGTGTGCTTGCCCATCTGCTTGGCGAGATCATTGATCGAGCGAACCATCACATGGTCCATCTCGTTGACATCAATATCACGCACAAACAAGCCATCGATCTTCACAATGTCGACCGGCAGTTTCTTCAGGTAGCCAAACGACGATAATCCAGAGCCAAAATCATCCAGTGCAATCATACAGCCAAGCTCTTTGATGCGAGTGAAGAACTTGATCGCCTGCTTCATGTTACTCATCGCAGCCGTTTCGGTGATCTCTAAACAGATTTTATGGCACGGTATCGACGAGTCTCTCAAGCTCTCAATCAAGAATTCGACAAATTCTCGATTACCCATCGAATGACCAGAAAGGTTGATTGAACACATCCCTAGTTCCTCAATAACCTCAGGGCGTTGCTCCAACCAACTCAAGGTTTGACTGACAACTTGGCGGTCAATCAAATGCGCTATGTTATAGCGCTCTGAGGCTGGCATGAAAATCCCCGGAGAGATGTATTCACCGTGGATATTCTTGATGCGAACCAAGATTTCAAAGTGCATTTTCTCGCTGTCTTTGTCTAAACCAAGAATGCGCTGAGCAAACAACTCTAAGCGATCGTTAGCCAAAGCCTCATGCACTAGATTCACGCATTCCATCTCTAGGTGACGACGACGCAGGTCTTCATCATCTTGATGGTAAAGGTTGTAACGGTTACGCCCTTCCTCTTTAGCAGCATGACAAGCAGCATCGGCCTGAGCATGTACCATCTGTGGTGAGGCCGCAGTATGGTCAATTAATCGGATACCAATAGAGCTAGTAAGATTAAGGCGAATATCACCCCACAAGAATGGGTTCTCGCTCATCGTCGAGATAATACTGCGACACACATTCACCGCATCTCGCTCAGTACAGTCTTTCATTAATACTGCAAATTCGTCACCACCCATTCGCGCTAACACGGCATTATATGGCAGAACCTCTTCCAGCAGCTTAGCACTAAACATGATTGCGGCATCTCCCGCTTCATGCCCCGCCGTATCGTTCAAGACCTTAAGTTGGTCTAAATCCAAGAACAACATCGCGTGAGTTCGCATGTGGCTCTCAACCTCTTTGAGCGCCTTTTGCAGCTCTTGCTCAAAGTGGTTACGGTTAAACGTGTCCGTCAGCAAGTCATAACGAGCTTGATATTCTAGCTTTTCAGACAACTCACGAGTTTCGGTAATGTCTTCTCCAACAATCAACAACTGATCAGACTCAACCAGTGGGCGAATATTTTCACGAACCCAGATGGTGCTGCCATTAGCATGGCGATATTCAATATCACGACGCCATACGCCACGAATCTTATGTTGTGGTTGCAATAAGATATGACGCGGGATCATTGAGTTTTCATCGACATAGAACTCTCTAGGACGATGACCTAGTAGCTGGTCTAGCGGGTAACCTAGTAACTGCTCAGCAAACTGGTTCACTTGTTGAATGCGATTATTGCCATCGAGCGTAATCATCATCACGGGTTGTTTGTCGTAATACAGCTTGAGATTCGCTTCACGCTGGAACAACTTATTCTCCGCGAGCTTACCCGAAGTAACATCACGAGCTTCAAATAAGAACTGAACATCATCCTCTTCACTGCCCGGCATAGGCTTTAAAGAGATATCTAACACCATCGCACCACGATCACGACACCACACTTCCGCTTCAAATCGTAAAACCTGATGTTCCTCTCGAGAGATGAAATACTCCTTCAACACCTGCCTAGCCGAGTCTTCCCAGTGTTGGTGATGTTGAAGAGATGTTCCCAATTTATAGCCTTGGTTATAAAGCAGCTCATGCAGTTTACTGTTACTCGACAGCAATACACCGCCCTTATCAATGATCCCCATGAACTGCAGGCTTTGGTCGAATATCGACTCCAATAACAGTTGGCTTTGTCGGCTGGTACGCTCACTTTTCTTAAGGCGATTGAGGTAATACACCAAGGTCGCGATGACACACGACATAATCAAAAACAGCAAACCTATGGTGCGAATTTCATCTCGATAGCGCACTAAAAATGACTTAGGTTTGTTGAGAAAAGTCACCGCCGCTTCATTCTCTGCGCCCAAATCCCAACGAGATATTTGTTGGTAATCGAGTTTGATTTCTGGCGCGCCAGCAACCACTTGGGGCAGCGGTTTATCCGGATTAGCGAGCACATTCAGTAGCACTCGCCCAGTGTCTCGTCCTTGCGTTTCTCCACTGTGGATCACGCCACCAATCGCACCAAACCCAAGTCCTAAATCATGCACAATATACAATGGCATCTGAGTTTTTTTGTTGAGCTGACGCCAGTCTTCTTTGCTGCTGACACGACCATTGATGTCGCGGTAGTAGGCCCAGAACAACAAGCTTTTGGTTAGATCAGCGCGTTGCGCGAACGTCATCAGTTCTTGATAAGAATCAGGCGTATATTGCTCCACCAGCCCAGAAAAATCAGGACGATTTTGTAGGAACAAACCCACTTGGGCGCGAATAGCTTCACCCGTTACCGAATGGTCGGTGACCACATATACTTTTTTAACCGTCGATTGCAGTCGCTTAATCAACTCGATATTGCTCGCCATATCAATATCTTCAGTGATACCAGTCGCGTGCAAGCCTTCTATCATCTGTGGAGAGAAATTGTTGATGCCGCCAAAAATAACAGGCGTGCCATTGAGTTCGGGCGCTAAGCGTTTCATCAGATTGAGGGCGTTATTATCACTGACGACTACAGCGGCAAACTCTTCATGTGACAGCTTGATGCGGTATAGCTGATAGATTCGCTCTAAGTATTCAGCGTTTTGAGTTCGCTTGGTATCGAGATAAACAACCCGGTAAGACAACCCATCTCGATCGAGTTCTTCAGCCAGCCCTTTATGGAAATCATCCGTCCAAAAAAAACCTTGATGGTAAGAGTGAATAACCAACACATCTTTTGTTTGTGCTGAAGTAAAAAAACTCCAACACATCAAAATTAATAACAACGAAAATCGCACTGAATTCACCCTAACACTATAGTTGCTGCTAATATTATCACCCTTGGCTATGATGTGTACTCTAGCTAGTCTGATTTCATTCAATCTAAGGATTCCGCATGTCCACTACCACCGCTCGCCTGGATGACCTAGACCGTGCCATTCTAAAAACTTTAATGGAAGACGCGCGCACGCCTTATGCTGAAATGGCCAAGCAGTTCGATGTTAGCCCTGCGACAATTCACGTTCGAATAGAAAAAATGAGAGCGGCTGATATTATTGAGCGTACAGAAGTGGTGGTAAACACTAAGAAGTTAGGTTACGACGTTTGTTGCTTTATTGGCATCAACCTCAATGCGGCCCGCGATTACCATTCAGCCATTGCCAAACTCAATGCTTTAGATGAGGTGGTTGAGGCCTACTACACCACCGGCGCCTACAATATTTTCGTCAAGTTGATGTGTAAATCGATAGAAGAGCTGCAATTTGTATTGATTGATAAGCTGCAAGCGATCGATGAAGTGCAATCAACAGAGACATTGATTTCATTGCAGAACCCGATCAATCGTAACGTCAATCCATAACGCCTATTGGTCTTATTTAAGATGATATACAGACAAAAAAAGAGCCTCTAACTAGAGGCTCTTTTCGCTATTAACTCGTAACAAAGCTAATTAACTCGCAATAAAGCTAAGCAACTACCGCAGTTACGGAAATGATAGCAATTACGCGTTGATTCCCGCATGACGCAGCATCGCGTCGATTTGTGGCTCACGACCACGGAAGCGTTTAAACAGCTCCATAGGTTCTTCACTGCCACCCATCTCAAGGATGTTGTTCAGGAAGCGATTACCCGTTTCAGTGTTGAAGATACCTTCTTCTTCAAATGCTGAGAACGCATCTGCCGATAGCACTTCTGCCCATAGGTAGCTGTAGTAACCTGCACTGTAGCCACCAGCAAAGATATGACCAAAGCTGTGTGAGAAACGGTTCCAATCTAGGCTTGGCAGTACTGACACCTTAGACTTCACATCCGCTAGTGTCTCAAGAACACGAGCACCGACTTCTGGGTCATATTCAGTGTGTAGAGTGAAATCGAACAAGCCAAGCTCAAGCTGGCGCAGGATAAACATTGCAGACTGGAAGTTCTTCGCTGCTAGCATTTTCTCTAGCATCTCTTTTGGTAAAGCTTCACCTGTTTCGAAGTGACCAGAGATAAACGACAGCGCTTCTTCTTCCCAACACCAGTTCTCTAAGAACTGACTTGGCAATTCAACCGCGTCCCAAGGCACACCATTGATACCAGAAACCGCACCCGCTTCAACTTGCGTCAGCATGTGGTGGATACCGTGACCGAATTCGTGGAATAACGTCACTACTTCATCGTGAGTAAATAGCGCAGGCTTATCACCGACTGGCTTGTTGAAGTTACACGTTAGGTAAGCCACCGGCGTTTGTAGTTCGCCAGATTCAGTCATGCGACGACCACGGCAGTCATCCATCCATGCGCCGCCACGTTTGTGTTCACGTGCGTATAGGTCTAGGTAGAAGCTCCCGCGCAATGTTCCAGTCGCATCAAAGATGTCAAAGAAGCGAACCGACTCATGCCAAGTATCCACGCCTTCACGCTCTGTCACCGACATACCAAATACGCGGTTCAACACCTCAAACAAACCTGAAACCACATTTGATTCAGGGAAGTATGGACGAAGCTCTTCATCAGAGATCTCGAACAGGTTCTGTTTTTGTTTCTCGCTGTAGTAAGCGATGTCCCACAGATTTAGCTCAGAGACACCAAACTCTTTCTCAGCAAACTGACGTAGCTCTTCTACTTCGCGCTCACCTTGTGGTTTGGCTTTTACTGCTAGGTCGTTAAGGAAACCAAGTACTTGGTCTGGCGTTTCTGCCATTTTAGTCGACAGTGATTTTTCGCTGTAGGTGCTGAAACCCAGCATTCGAGCGATCTCGTGACGCAGCTTAAGTTGTTCAGTGATGATCTCAGTGTTGTCCCACTTACCTGCATTTGGACCGCGATCTGAAGCGCGAGTTACGTAAGCTTCGTACAGCTCTTTACGTAGCGCTTGGTTATCACAGTACGTCATCACTGGTAGGTATGAAGGGATATCCAGAGTCAGTAGGTAACCTTCCAGCTCTTTAGCTTGTGCCGCGGCTTGTGCTGCCGCCAGTGCCGATTCAGGCATACCGGCCAGTTCAGCCACGTCTGTTACTTGCTTGCTCCAACCCATGGTGGCATCAAGCACGTTGTTTGAGAATTGAGAGCCTAACTCAGACTGGCGCTTACTGATTTCGCCGTAGCGGTGCTGCTCGTCAGCTGGTAAGCCAATGCCTGATAATTCAAAATCACGCAGCGCGTCGGTAATGGTTTTTTGTTGAGCTTGGTCGAGTGCCGAGAATGCCTCACTCGCCTTGATCGCTTTGTACGCTTCGAACAAACCTTTGTGTTGGCCAACCCAAGTACCGTATTCAGAAAGTACCGGCAGGCAGCTCTCATAAGCGTCACGCAGCTCATCGCTGTTCATCACAGAATTCATATGGCTTACTGGTGACCAAATGCGGCCTAGACGATCATCCACTTCATCAATCGGAGCAACGAGGTTGTCCCAGCTTGGTGAAGTATTACCTTCAAGTACTTGTTCTATCTTGTTGCGACACTCTTCAATCACTTGCTCAACCGCTGGCTTAACGTGCTCAGGCTTGATTTGTGAAAACGGAGGTAAGTCCGTGAAGGTTAATAGCGGATTGGACATATAAACATTCCTTTGGCTTTGAAGACTTTCGTCTTTTTTATAATGAGGTCGTCTTACAGTCATCAGGCTAAAGTTCGCCCTAAAAAAATCACCTGCGAATAGTTATTAAATAGTGCCCAACAAGGCAAATTTCAATAGTAGAACCAATAACTAACTGCATATTGCTAGCGACTGCTTCTGAATTGTTCGAGAATTTATGGTCCATTGGGGGTTATAATAGTCAAACTAACCCCACCTACACTAACCACACTCTAATTCGAGAGTGTTACGAGAGTTTAATTTGTTAAGTTATCGCCACAGCTTCCACGCGGGCAACCATGCCGACGTAGTAAAGCATATCGTACAGAGCCTTATTCTTAATTCTTTGAAACAGAAGGATAAGCCTTTTGTTTATCATGACACTCACTCTGGTGTAGGTCGTTACGACTTAACGCATGAATGGTCTGAAAAAACGGGCGAATACAAACAAGGTATTGCACGCGTTTGGGAACAAACAGAACTTCCTGAAGACATTCAAAGCTACCTTGACTCTATCTCGGCACTCAACAATGGCGAAAAACTGCGTTTCTACCCAGGTTCACCACGTGTTGCACGTGCACACCTGCGTGACCAAGACCGCATGGTACTGACTGAGCTTCACCCGGCCGATCACCCGCTGCTTGAGCAAGAGTTCCACCGCGATCGTCAGGTATCTATCTATAAAGAAGATGGTTTTAAGCGCTTGAAAGGTAGCCTGCCACCAAAAGAACGTCGTGGTTTAGTACTGATCGACCCGCCTTACGAGCTTGCAAAAGAGTATCGTGATGTTGTGACTGCGATTGCTCAGAGCCATAAGCGCTGGGCAACCGGTATCTACGCAATTTGGTACCCAGTGGTAAACCGCTGTGATATCGAAGACATGATCGAAGGACTTGAAGGCTTAGGCATTAGCAAGATTCTACAAATCGAACTTGGCGTATCACCAGACACCAACGAGCGTGGCATGACAGCATCAGGCATGATTGTTATCAACCCGCCTTGGAAGCTAGAAAGCCAAATGAACGAAATTCTTCCATTCTTGAAGGAAGCAATTGCGCCGGCGACCGGTCACTTCAAAGTAGAGTGGATCGTACCCGAGTAATCTCGAACTTAACGTCATAGTTTGCAGAATCTTCAACAGACTGTGACGTACACGAATAAATTTTAAACAGGGAGATTGAGTTCAACCGATCTGCCCTCAATATAATAATTAGACAATTTAAGAATCTATAGGACGTAGGTGTTCAGTGCGCTCACTGTACCCACAGCCTTCAATAAATGGAGAAAGTAATGGCGACTCATTTTGATTACATCTGTATCGGCGGCGGTTCAGGCGGCATCGCATCAGCTAACCGCGCAGCAATGCACGGTGCAAAAGTTGCACTTATCGAAGCTCAAGACCTTGGTGGTACTTGTGTAAACGTTGGTTGTGTTCCTAAAAAGGTTATGTGGCACGGTGCTCAAGTTGCTGAAGCGATCAACCTATATTCAGAAGACTACGGCTTCGACGTTGAAGTAAAAGGCTTCAACTGGGGCAAGCTGGTTGAAAACCGCCAAGCGTACATTGGACGTATCCACGAATCTTACGATCGCGTTTTGGGTAACAACAAAATAAACGTAATCAAAGGCTTTGCTAAGTTTGTCGATGAGAAGACTGTTGAAGTTAACGGTGAGCACTACACAGCTGATCACATTCTGATCGCAGTGGGTGGTCGTCCAACTATTCCAAACATCCCTGGCGCAGAGCACGGTATCGACTCAAACGGCTTCTTCGACCTGATGGAGCAACCAAAGCGTGTTGCGGTTATCGGCGCAGGCTACATCGCGGTAGAAATCGCAGGCGTATTAAGTGCACTTGGCACAGAAACACACCTGTTCTGTCGTAAAGAGTCACCACTTCGTAGCTTTGACCCAATGATCATCGAAACATTGGTTGAAGTAATGGAAGCGGAAGGCCCAACACTTCACACGCATTCTGTACCTAAAGAAGTTGTGAAAGAAGCGGACGGTACTCTGACTCTGCACCTAGAGAACGGCAACACTCAAAACGTTGACCACCTAATTTGGGCTATCGGTCGCCACCCAGCGACTGACGCTATCAACCTAGCATCAACGGGTGTTGCAACCAACGACCGCGGCTACATCAAGGTAGATGAGTTCCAAACGACAAATGTTCCTGGCATCTACTGTGTTGGCGACATCATGGAAGGCGGCATCGAGCTAACACCTGTCGCGGTTAAAGCCGGTCGTCAGCTTTCTGAGCGCCTATTCAACGGCAAAACGAACGCTAAGATGGACTACGAGCTAGTGCCTACTGTTGTATTCAGCCACCCACCTATCGGCACGATCGGTCTAACGACTCAAGAAGCTGAAGAGAAGTACGGCAAAGACAACATCAAGGTTTACACGTCTGGCTTCACTGCAATGTACACAGCAGTAACCAAGCACCGTCAACCTTGTAAGATGAAGCTTGTATGTGTTGGTGAAGAAGAGACAGTAGTCGGCCTGCACGGCATCGGCTTCACTGTTGATGAAATGCTTCAAGGCTTCGGCGTTGCAATGAAGATGGGCGCAACCAAAGCAGACTTCGACTCTGTTGTGGCTATCCACCCAACAGGCAGCGAAGAGTTCGTAACGATGCGTTAATCGCAAATTATAAGATTGAAGACAGAAGCAGGCTTAGGCCTGCTTTTTATTAACCAGTTTGAACAAAAAAAGAACGCACAACACACTGATATGTAAAAAATTATAAAAGATTGTCAAATCTCAGCAAAATCTATAGCTTGTACTTATAGAATCCCGTTCATAATAATTCTTGAACAAGCGACAATGTCAGTAGCCAACACCCATATAACCGATCTTTTCTATCAATTATTGGATCTTTCTGAGGTAGAAAAAACAAAATATCTAAAAGAATTAAAAACACATCAAGTCGAATTATATGACAAGATTTATCCCTTTATCTGCACCTCAAAGCTAGAGCCTATTACACGCATATTCGGTGTAGGCGCCCTCCAATCTACAAACAAAAAAGCGAACTTGTCTGATACATATATTGATAAGTACCACCTTTCTTACGAAATAGGTCGTGGGGGTATTGGTGTTGTCTATGCTGCCACTCGAGTCGACAAGACATTCCATCAAAATCTTGCCATAAAACTCATTCAACCAACACTGTCTCACCTCATAGATAAAGAGTACTTATTTCAAGAAGCACAAGCACTTGCGACGTTGAATCACCCAAATATAACCAAAGTGATGGATGGAGGAACCTATGAGGGCTCTGTTTATATCGTAATGGAGCACATAAAAGGGTGTACCCTCAATGAATACCTTGCTACGTATTCACTGAATAAAACAAAGAAACTCAGTCTATTTTTAAAAATATGCTCTGCCATTTCACACGCACACAAACACCAAGTTCTGCATACCGATTTAAAGCCAGAAAATATATTAATCGATTGTGAAGGTCACCCGAAGATACTCGACTTTAATTTAATGAGAGGAATCAGTGACCAATTGTCTGCTTTCCCAATCACAATCAATGCCTACAGCCATGACTACGCTAGCCCAGAGCAAATCAGCGGAAGCCCACCCACTGTCCAATGTGATATTTACGCTCTAGGAAAGATCTTAACTTTCATGTTTCCTAAACTACCGATAAGTCAGGGTGACCTCCGCTGCATAATTAAAAAGGCAACACGACGCCACGCCTTACTGCGCTATTCGAGTACCAATGAATTATACAGCGACATTAAGCAGCTGCTCGCTTGTCGTCCGATCACAGCACATCAAGATCAACCATTCTACTCCGCCCTGAAACTATGCCAGCGCCATCCAATTCAATGTGCTTTGTCTGCAGTACTTATCTCATGCGGTGTAGGGCTCTACGCGCCTTTAATTAAAAAAAGCCAACAGCTTCAAATAGAAAAACGAGCATCAGAGAGAGTCACAAAACAATTTGTCCGGACACTTTCTCAAATAAAAGAAAGCCATAAAACGAAAGCATCAATCAATGCGGTACTCAAGCATACGCACAACGCTGTTTTAGGAGACCCAGACATACCCACAAAAACAAAGGTGAAGCTATTACAAATAATCACCCCGCAGGCTGCTCGCTCAGAATCAAAAAAAGGAAACTGCTAAATATGAGTAACCAACTAACCGACATCGAATCGATCGTGAGCGATTGGAAAGCAGGCTATAAAGGGGCTGAACAAAAACTCTATCATTTCGCTTACTCACACCTTTACACACTCGCCCAAGATGAACGAAAAAGAAGTATAAGCAAACATGAACAAAGCTGTTGGGTATCCTGGAGCAGTATCAACAATACAACGGCGTTGGTTCACGACGCTTACCTAAAGCTCTCTTCTGCCGATACCCAATCAATAAAAGACACTCGCGATTTTTTATTGCTGGCAACAAAAATAATGCGACAAATACTCATCGATAATGCTCGACGTCAACAGGCACAAAAACGCCAACAACCTGCATCCATGAACCATCCAGAACAAGTGCATTTCGAACAACTAATCATTATGGATAAAGCGGTTGATCACTTCACTCTAAACTACCCAAGACAATCAAAAGCGTTCAAGTTGAAATACCTTATGGGTCTTCAAACTCAAGAAATTAGCCAACTTCTAACCTGCAGTGATAGCTTAATTGAAAAAGACTTAAAATTTTCTCGCTTCTGGTTAACGAAAAAAATAAACACGCATCACAACCCAATTTATTGAAATTAAATTTACGATCTTTCTCTTTAATTTCGCATCTTGTGAGATGAAGATAATATGTGTTGACGAAATTATTCAAGGCTTCGGCGTTACAACAAAAATCAATTGACCTCGTGGTTGATTCGATTGCCACTAGATAAACCAGAAGCTGTGCTTCTGGTTTTTTTCATTTTTACCCCAAATGAACCTTCAAACAACCATCAACGTAGATACAAAAACGAAGACCTATCTAGAACAGTAATGGAGTTTGTAATGAATCTACTAATTGAATCATTTGAAGGCGGGATCTACTTGGCTTACCAAATCATTGGCGAGCACAAGCAATTGATCAAAGACAACCACCAGCACCCAATGAAGTTTTTGAGCGTCAATCAGGCGCGTGACCACTTTAGTGACCAAGGTGTAGCATCGGCGACGCTTATCCATAACAGCGCTTATGATGAAATGTGCGGCGAGCATTGTGGCAACACACAACCGTTCGAGATTGATTTGAAGTGGAGTTAAATCAACTTCAAATCAATCGTGATAAAAATTGAAAGGCTTGCATCGATGCAAGCCTTTCTTATTGGGAGTAACTTCTCTCTACACTCAAATCAACGCGATGTTCGTTGTTGCCTACGTTTAATGTTTTGCTCTTTGACAATAAAGTCGAACAGTGGAGCGAACAGGTTGGCGAACAAGATGGCTAGCATGATGCCCTCTGGATAAGCAGGATTAAGCACTCGAATACCTACCGTCATAACACCGATAAGAATCCCGTAAGCCCATTTACTGTTATTGGTGAAGGCTGCTGATACAGGGTCGGTCGCCATAAAGAACGTACCAAAGGCGACACCTCCCAAAACAAAATGCCAATAGAAGGGCATCGAAAACATAGAATTGGTTTCGGATCCGATCCAGTTCATCAAACTAGAAGTCACCACAAGGCCAATAATGACTCCAGCAACAATACGCCAAGAAGCTATATTCATAAAAATGAGAATCAAACCAGTCAGCATAATCAACAGTGAAGAAACCTCACCCATCGACCCCGGAATATTACCGACAAATGCATCCATCCAGGTGATCGCCTCGCCAGTCATATTGTTGATTAGCGAAGTACTACCACCTTCATACCATTGACTGAGCGGCGTCGCGCCTGAATAGCCGTCAGCTGCCACCCATACTAAGCCTCCCGACATGTTGGCCGGATAGGCAAAGTAGAGAAACGCACGACCTGCAAGTGCGGGGTTGAGGAAATTGCGACCGGTTCCGCCGAACAACTCTTTGGCGACAACAATACCAAAAGTGATACCTAATGCGGCTTGCCATAACGGAATGGTTGGCGGGAGGATTAGTGCAAACAACACCGAGCTAACAAAGAAGCCTTCATTAACTTCGTGCTTGCGAACGACAGCGAACAACACCTCCCAGAAACCACCGACGACAAAAACCGTGGCGTAAACGGGTAAAAAATAAAGAGCACCGAGCAGCATCTGACTACCCCAACCGCTTGCCATCAATGATTGTGCATCCCCAAATGCCCACGACAAGCGCCAACTACTCTCAATCAGAGAGGCGAGTTCATTCAATTGATAACTGGATGTTAGCGCCGAAACACTCTGATGCCCGACGTTGTACATTCCCCAGAACATGGCTGGGAAGGTCGCTAGCCAAACCAGAATCATGATTCGTTTGAGATCGATACTGTCTCTAACATGGGTCAGGCCTCGGTTTACGTTGCCGGGCGTATAAAATATGGTGGCGAACGCTTCATACACTGGATACCATTTTTCATACTTACCACCCGCTTCGAATTGAGGGGATACGCCCTCTAACCACTTATTCAATTTCATATCTTTATAACCTCATTTATGTGAGTCAATGGCAATACGAAACAAATAAGGTTAGAGAGCAATTTGCATAGTCCACCTTCATAAAGCGAACCTTTAACCAACTATTTCCTATGAGTCTCTGAGAAATAATCAAGAACCAAACTTTGGGGAGAAGATCACACATCATTTTTCCCTGAACATTTCTCAAAAATGCGACTCGTTAGCTCATTTTTTCATATGCAATTGATAAAAATATCGAAAAAGCATCTAAAATTCTTATAGAATGCGCGCATAATAAAAAACATAAAAAAGATCAGTTGTGCAAAATAAAAGCAGTAGTTCTACTGAGGTTTTTTATCACCTCATGGATCTCTCCGACGCGGAAAAAAGTCTCTATTTAGAGCGACTAGAGCAAGAACAACCCAGCTTATATCAGCAAATACTTCCTCTCATTAACGAAGTATCCTCAGAGCAGATCACATCACTGCTCGGCTTTCACGCACAACAAGCAACAGGATCCGAACTTAGCCTCACCGACACCTTAGTAGATAAATACTATATATCTCATGAGCTCGGTCGCGGTGGTATGGGAGTTGTCTACTCAGCCAGTCGAGCAGATAGGACCTTTGAACAAGACTTAGCGATCAAATTCATACAGCCAGCTCTTTCACATATTTTAGGTGAGCATGCTCTATTCCAAGAAGCGCAATTACTCGCACATTTAAACCATCCATGTATAGCCAAAGTGTTTGACGGCGGAGTCTACGAAGAGTCGGTCTACATTGTGATGGAACGGGTTGAAGGGGAAACACTTTCTCTGTACTTACAGAATCGTTCTTTCAGTGAAAAACAAAAGCTCAGTTTATTTAAAGAAATTTGTTCAGCAATTGAACATGCCCATCAGAAACAAGTACTGCATGCTGATCTCAAGCCTGAAAATATCTTAATTGACCCTTTGGGTTCACCTAAGATTCTCGACTTCAATCTAACCCAAAAGGTCAAACAACCTGCACCTCACCAAAGCTCAGATGCCTCCATACTAACAGCCTACAGCAAGGCCTATGCCAGCCCAGAGCAGATTGAAGGTCACTTCTTAACTCAACAAAGTGATATTTACTCACTGGGTAAGGTTCTAGCATTGATTTTTGACTCTTCTTCAAACTTAGATATTAATCTAATTGTAGAAAAAGCGACAAACCACGAACCTTATCGTCGCTATGCCAGCGTAAGTGAATTGCGCCAAGATATAGTACGTATCTTAGAGTTCCGCCCCATTTCTTTGAGAGAGAAGCAGCCGCTCTATTCATTAGCAAAGCTCTTAAAGCGGCGTCCGGTGCAGAGTGCTCTAACAATCCTATTACTGCTGTCAGGCGCCACATTTTCAACAGCGATATTCCATAAGAATGTCCAGCTACAAAAAGAAAAGCTAGTCGCGGAAGAGATGATGTATGAAGTGACGAGCCTGCTGTTTCATGCCAAAGGCAGTGATGCAGCAAAAATGTCAGTAGGCACGATGCTTGAACTCACTAGACGTCGGATATTATCAAACCCTGATTTACCCAAAGACGTTAAACAAAAAATGCTATTAGCCATGCTGACGCCATCACCTGAAAAGTCCGTGATTAACAAAAATAAAGAAAAGTCATCAAATAATTAATTATGAAAAAAATACTTCTCCTACTGATAACTCTCTATTCAACAAGCCTTTACATTCGTGCTAATGGTAGCGAACCTCTCACCGGGTATTTTATTGATTCCCCAGTATCAGGACTTTACTACGAAACCAGCTCCAATCTTTCGGGCACCACTGATAAAGGGGCATTCCAATACAATTCAGGTGATATCGTCAGCTTTTTTATTGGCACTGATAACTCCGGCTACCTATTGACGACACTATCAGGGCAAGAAATCATCACCCCTACCTTGTCATCGACACGTCCAAGCCGCAGCATCAATATGACCCGCTTACTGCTGTCACTCGATGACACGCCAGAACACCGTGATGAAATCATCTTAGCGAGTAAAGTTTTATCTGACGTAGAGTTTCAAAAGAAGCTCAAAAATCTCGACTTAAGCTACTTAGATGCTCAAGAATTAGGCATTGACCTTGTTTCAGTCAAAGAAGCTGCAAGACACCTCAACCAGAGCCAAGAATACATCAAGAATAACTTTGCCTCGGAGGAAATCATTTTTTCTCCGAAAGATAAAGTGCTTCATAACATTATTATTGCCAAGAAAGACTATGCCGGACGCGCCTGCTTTTACGACTTAGCTCACCACACTAATCCAAAATACAAAGGTCCAATTGGAGAACTTAGTTACCAAATCACAGACACAGAACTAATTCAGTTCCCAGGAACCGGCGACTATTTTAACGGATGTAACCTACGCCCTTACCAGACACCCCAGAAGATCATTCGCGAGCCATTATCCAACAGCGATGGTTGGACAGGCTTTACCAGTTGCGCTCAAAAAGGCTGCACACGCCATGATTTGAGTGGATTCTCAATTGAAGACTACAACGATGAAGGGGACTGGAAGTACCGTACCGTTGCATTGGATTTTGATACAGAAACTGAGCTATTGATGGAAAAAACCCAAGGTTTAGGACAGAAAGACCACATCCGTCATTCAAACAAAGCTGAGATGATTTGGTTTACCTACACCAATGATCGCGGCAATCACATCCCATATGAAGGTGTTTGGCAACATACTCAATATCAACAAGCCGACATCATAAATGAGTGCCTACTCATTAAAGATAAACGCATTTTTCTTGGCCCAAGCGACACTGAGACATGCTCAACAAACCACCAGCAATACACGCAAGAGGTTACAGAAAAATTTGGAGATATGTGGTGGCTAACTAACCCAGAGCCTACAACTTCTCTTGCCCAGATGAATGTCACCGTGCGTTGGTATGACTCAGTACCACAGCAGCATTTCACCGCATGGGAATATTTACCTGCAGGTCAAGATTGGGATCAAGGCATACTCTACAGATTCAAACAAAAAATCTCACTAAACCCTGACAAATCACATAATATCAGCACCTTATCCGTTTCCGAATTTACCAAGGTGAGGTCTAACAGCTAATGGCTACTGCAACTCCAGATATCACACAAGTCATCCAACAATGGCAATCCGGCGATAAAAGTGCCGAAACCGATTTATATCAATTTGCTTATTTACAACTAAGACACATTGCTCAACAAGAACGGTCTCGCAGCGCCCAAAAATATGGTGCTAATAATCAAGTACTGAGCGACAGCATGAACAGCACGACTGCTTTGATTCATGACGCTTACTTGAAGATCTCCTCGTCTGACCTTCAATCGATCAAAAATAAAAAAGACTTTTTCCTTATGGTTGCAAAAGTGATGCGTCAGATTTTAATCGATAATGCTCGCCACCTTCAGGCAAAAAAACGCCAACAGATAACCATACAAAGCGACAGCCCAGACGATAAGTTCGAGCAATTAATGATCATGAATAAAGCGATAGATAACTTCAGTATTCATTATCCTCGGCAGTCTCAAGCCCTCAAGCTCAAGTACTTAATGGGTCTGAAAAATAGAGAGATCAGCGAGCTCCTAGAATGTAGTGCAAGCCTGATTGAGAAAGATCTTAAGTTCTCTCGCTGTTGGCTACAGAGCAAATTGGTATAACGCATGAAAAAACGTGTATCTCTTGCTGTGTTAGTTGGGTGTAGTAGTTTGTTTGGGCTTCCATCATGGTTAGCTTCGCAAGAACCGTCCATTCAGTCATTGTTAAAAGAAACCAAGTCATCGTTATCCTACCCGGCGTTCTCTAGGACTGGCTCAAACGAGGCAGCTTCCACTCCATCGAATGATTCAGAAGCATCCCTAAAGACTTTCATTGAAAGTAAACCAAAACAGGCGCTCAAGGTCGTGGCTACCTCTGCATTGACTGCCACCGTAGAGCCTGAGTTTTTACGAGAAGAATCCATACCAATTGACACTGTTACTCAAACGTTGATTGTGTCAAATGAAGGCGAACGAACAGACCGCAATCAAAAACCACAAGTAAACTCAGCGATCCAACAGAGTATTCAACACGAAATCAATCAATGGCCCTTAACGGAAAACTCTCCGATTAACCACTCGGTTGATATTACAGGACTATTTGAAGATCCTGATGATGACCTACTGACGACACAAATCGCCGTTAATCATCCGAAGTTCTCTGTTTCGAATCTCGGTGGAAAGACAAGCATCCAAGGCACCCCGAAAGCAGGTGAGGCGCCAACTCAGCTTATTGCTCGCGCCAAAGATAATTACCATGGTTCAGAAGAGAATGCATGGGTTACGACCAGCTTTTCTCTCCCTTCAATCTCTTCAGGGCTAGAGGAAGATGGCTTGCACCCTTTGATTGGTGAAACTTGGTATCGACTGGAAACCAGCCATCGATTTGCAGGCAAAACTTACAATTATGAAAAGGTATACTGCGAAGCTTTTAAGTTCATCAATGATGAAGTGTTCTTCGCATCTTCGAACACCTTAACCACCTGCCCAAATGAATATGAACTGAGGAAAGTGGGGAGTTATTATGTTGATGACGACACTATTATCGCCTCTAGCACCCAGTCAATATTTGACAATGACATGAGCTGGAAAATCTTAGAGACGTACCCAAGTCACCCTACTTTCACCACCGCTCATGTGGCACAAGTGAAAATGAACAATGACTATGAAACTTATACGCTCGCCTCAAAAACTCAAATAGAACAGCGTATAAATACCACAACAGGCTTAGAAGCGCTGCAGATGACTATGCAGAACTACATGTATCTCGCCAACGATGGCCAATACTACCTTGGTTGGTATGGCATGCACATTGGTAATTACCAACTAAAAGACCCCACCTGGCCGGACAAGATGGATGGCGACCTCAATATACAGTCTTACAATACAACGGTTATTTGCGAAGATTTACTCAACAAGTTTGATCACTATTCTATCGGCGGGCAAGGGGTGTACGGTGAGATCATCGGACAAACCATCGGTGAGGCCTATGAACCTATCGAGTGTGATGAGCAGCCATTGGGCAACCTTCAATACTCTTACTTTGATGTCGACTTTCTCGAATTCGATGAATTCAAGCATGGGGAAGTCTTTAGCATAATCCTTCGCCCTAAAACTGAGTGGCGTCATAAAGTCGAAGAGATCAAACTCAATGTTCAATATCTAGACCCTAACGCCTAGAAGTTCCAAAGAGCCTGTAAGCCGGTACTGAATATATAAGTATCGGCTTCAGGTAAGGTCGCATTTTTTTGTTCTGTTACGTAATCTGTACACACTCCATCAACCATGGTTTTACAATACATGGTCATCACAGTTTCAGTATCCGATTGGAAGCGTTTCTCATAACCAAACACCGCATACTAACCCAATGTAACCCCTACATCATTTCATAACTCACCGTTCCTTCGACATCCGCTTGATAACGACAGTCGTAAACTCGAAACCTATAAATAAAATCAAATATATTTTATGGATTTTTTCAGAATTTACGTGTGTTGATAAAACGATCTATACCCAGTAAAACATTCACCAGGGAAATATAAAACTCAAAACAATAAGCAAACAGAGCTTGGCTAGAGCTCTTTACAAAGGATATGACATGAAAAAAGTTAGTTTACTAGCAGCGTCAGTGGCTTTCGCCCTAACAGGCTGTGGTGGTTCAGATGGTGATTCAACTTCGCCTTCTCCGAGCGGTGTAACAATTACAGGTTTTGATGGTTACTTTAACCAAGCGGTTGTGTTTGATGATAAAAACAACAATGGCGTTTTGGACATTGGATCTGACGTTATTTTCGGTCTTACTAACGACCAAGGCCAAATTGAGATATCTGGCGACGTTTCAGGTGCACTAGCACTTCAAACACTAACACCTAGCGGCGCAGTGCAAACTGCACTTGCGAACCACGATAGCAGCAAATACGCGGGCAAATACACAATCGATATGGATCACCCAGCTCAAGCAATGGCTCATGAGCTTGTGTTCCGAGCTCCAACTTCATCGGATGTAATCTCTCCAATTACCGATTTAGTTGCGATTGAAATGGCAAAAGGCACAGACGCTGCGCCAGTAACTGAAGAAGAAGCAGTAGCGATTGTTAGCACAGCTTTAGGTGGCACAGAAGAAGCGCCTATCGACCCTTACTCTGATTTCGTTTCAGGTGCTGATGCAAATGCTGAACTACACAAAACAGCACAGATCCTAACGGAATCGAAAGCGGCTAACCCTACTACTTATGTAGAAAAATCCGAGCAGTTTGCAAAAAAAGCAGATGCGATCGTTGATACGCTAACTCCAGCACAACTAGCAGACAACAATTTAAAACCAGTTATTGGAGATAATGCAGCTCCTGGTGACGATCTTGACCCTGTTGTTGTAGCCAACAATAAGCTGGTTGTAACAGCAAGCGTTTTAGAAACAGAGCAAGGTAAAATCTCAATACTAGAAGAGAATGGTAGCTCATCAAATATCGTTCTTGATATAACGGGCTTATTTGTTGATAAAGACCAAAACCTAATCACACCAGTTGTTACTCACAACATCCCAGCAGCAAGCGGTATTGTTGTCACTCTAACAGATAATACTCTGACTCTATTCGCATCAGATTACATCAATGCTTCTGGTGACTTTGAAGTTACTTTAACGGCAGAAGATAAAGACTTAACACCGGAAGTCGTTGGCTCTGCGATCGCGACTTTCAACGTTAAAATTGAAGCTGCGAACCAAGTTCCTACTGTTGACCATGCGGAATATAATGTTTTACAAGCTGAAATTAGCAACTGGCAGCTAGAGGTTGGCGTTCCATTCGAACAAACCATCAATATTGTAAACCTATTCACAGACAAAGATGGTGACATTGTTTCTTACCGTACTGGTGCTATGACAATCCCAGGGCTAACTGTATCTCCACAAGAAGGTACGAACCCAATCATTACCATTTCGGGTACGCCAACCAAAGCAACGGCTGCTGACGCTTCTGAAGCATTCATGGTTGGTGGTGTTGATAACGAAGGCGCTGCAGCTTACCAAGAAATGTTGATACCTAAAGTCGCTGAAGGTGTGGTTCCAGAACCAGACCTTCACCCTCTAGAAGGTAAGACTTGGTACATGCTAGAGCACGGTAGTTCAAACGGTGAAAATGAGCAGAACTACGCAAGCATCTGGTGTGATTCAATCAAGTTTGAAGACGGCATTGTACTAGGCAACGTAAGAAGCATCGCAAATAAAACAAGCTGTTCTGCTGCTGATACTCAAACTGAAAATGCAACTTACGAAGTTATCGACGGTAAGCTTTTTGCGACATTTGAGTTCGTAGAAGATGGACAAAACCTAGTTGAAACCTTCCAAGTCGAAGTGTTTGAAGACGCAGATGATATTTCTACTGGTGCTAAAACAATCATTCACCGAATGAAAGACTCTACTGAAGATTCAGCAGAACGATACACATATTTCAGCAATAAAGCAGACATCGAAAAGCGCATCAATGTGACATCTGAAATGTCAGGTGATGAGCGCGGCTTTAACGCTTACTTACCAGCAGAAGCAGACATAACTTACAACCTTGGCGTTATTACTTTATCGCTAACTGAAGATATAAGTAACGGTGATGAAGGTACTATGGACGCAAATTTATACTTTGATGTTCCAAACAATGATTTTACATGTAAAACCGTTAAAGAATTCTTCTCAGGCTTTTACTTCACAGGTGAAGATATTGATTCACTGCAATCTAAAGAGTTCAATAGCACACCGATTGAGTGCTACACAAATGAAGAAAACGGCGTCAACTATGCATCTGTTGACTTTGACTTACCAGCACTAACTGTTAATAACGTATACAGCGTAATTGGTAAGGTAAAAGACAGCGATAGCGAATACCTAGAAGCAGTTAAATTCAACATTGAATGGACAGGCATCTCTAACAAAGACTAACGGAACACATTGATGTCAATACCCCGCTCCGGCGGGGTTTTCATTCCCACAACCAATACGATCAACCCCGAACATACACATTGCAAATAACCAATTCCACAAATTGTTTTTAATGACAATTTTTACGGATTTTCTATTAATTTTCGTATCTTGCACCTACCGAATACAAGCTGTAAAAACTAGCCCGTTTTTATATAACTTCAAAAAAATAATAGATTTCACTCGGTAAGGATGGAAAGAATGAAGAAGGTTAGTTTACTAGCAGCGTCAGTGGCTATTGCATTATCAGGTTGTGGCGGTTCAGATGGTGGTTCATCTGACGAAGCAACCCCAGGCGGTATCGTGATTACTGCCATCGATGGTTACTTAGAAAATGCACAAGTTTGGATTGATACAAACGGCAACCTAAAACTAGATTCAGAAGATAAACAGCTTGATAGCAACACCAATGAAAACGGTGAAATTACTCTTCCAAATGAGTACAAAGACAAAGCTGTTTTTATTAAAGCCATTGCTGGTCAAACTATCGATAAAACTCGCGGCTTAGTAAGCTCCGACTTTGAATTAGCAACAACTGCTGGCGCTACTGTTGTTAGCCCGATGACCAATATGGTTGTTGAGCAAATGGAAGCAAACAGCAGCCTTACTCTAGAACAATCTCGAGAGAATGTGGTGAAGTCAATCACTGACTCAGGGCTTGAAGCGTCTGACACTCTGATTTTTGGTGACTACATTGCTGATGAATCACAAGAAGCAGAAGCACTTAACGTCATAGGTGAGACATTAGTCGACAACTCAACCATTTCTGTTGAGCAACAGCTACAGCTAACCAATTCTATCGCAGAAGAAACGAAAAAGATTATCGATGATCCAACCGAGAACCTAGAAGATTTTTCTCCTGTTGTTGAAGTACCTGAAGATGGTGGCGCACCTATTGTCACACCAAACTCTCGCCCAGCACACGATCAAGAGAATGGTAGCCTAAACCCTGTTGTTATTATTAAAGGTGATGCTTGGGCTCCTATCGATACGTCTCTTAACTTTAGTGATGCTGAAAGCGATACCTTAACTTATGAGCTAAAAGAGCTTACAGGGAAGTTAAATGGTCTGAACATTGATAGTACAACTGGTATTATTGGTGGAAAGCCCGAAGCAGCAGGTGAGTTCAATTACCAAATATTCGCAAAAGATTCTCATCAATCACTGTCTTACCCTTTAAATCTAAAAGTAACGGTTGAAGCGGACAATACAGCACCTGTCCTAAACAAAGCAGAACAAGCGCGCCTTCAGTTGGAAGAAGTAGATACTTGGTACCTGCAAGAGGGGGAGGCTTTCTCTCAAGATATCGACATTAGCAACCTATTTACTGACGCTGATGGTCATATTCGCCGTACAAGCGTTGGGCTTGGCGGTGTCGTTCCTGGCCTATCAAGCGATACAGATCTAGAAAATCTAATCATTACGATTTCTGGCACACCTGATCGCCCATGGAACCAAGCTGGCAAGATTACTATCTCTGTTACTGACAATGATGGTGCAGAGTCTGAAGAATCTCTATTACTTATGCCTCACGTATTAGAAGGAGCTCCTATAGAGCCACCAGCACCAGAACTGGGATTTACGGAAGCACACTTCAACAACCAAGAGTGGAAGATGGGTAGTTTTGCTCCAAATGACGGTGAAATAGCTTACGCTAGTTTAATGAAGAACGACTCAACTGGTGGTTTGAAATTCTGCTGGGGCGCAACGAATGGTGACAATTCGCCTTATGAAGCGAACATAGGCTATAGCTTCAGAAATAGTGGATTAGGTCTTGACGACGGTAGTGAAATCATAGAGATGCTGTCCGAACTTGATGATGCAACTGGATACTTAGATTCTCAAGAGAAAGATTGCTGGCCTGTAAGTCTGAGCGATGGAAAGCTAGATGACGGCGAAAGTCGCTACGAAATGCTTTACCAAAAGAAAACGGAAGTAAATGGCGAAACCCAATATCAAATTCTTGTAAAGATCGGTACTGATGAACTGTTCTGGTTAGACTCAACAAACATGCCATTCGCTCATATTCAGCCTGTTGAGAATAAAGTAAACGAAGGTATCGTTGAATTTGATTTGATGGTAGAAAGCGAAGGTGAAGATGATAGCACGCAGCTAACATACAGTTTTGGCCAGTACAGCTATGACCAAACAACTTATGACTATGACTCTGTTATGCCAGAAGGTTTCCATACTCCGGGAGAGTGGACTCTAGTGGCTGATGATTTAAACAACCCACTACTACAAGCACAAGAAACGGGTGAAATGTCGGATTACAAAACTCGCTTCCGTTATATCGGTCGTGATTTTGGAGATTTTTACATCGGTATGAAATGGAGCCGTGAACCAGGTCAAGTACCAGGCCAAGTCTACCAATCAGCGCCTGAATACGGTCTGTACTCTATTGATAAAGACAAAATGTTCAGCATTGTAAATAGCCTACCAATGATGTCAATTGACTAACATAAAAAAACCCCAGCACATCGCTGGGGTTTCTTTTGTCTGTGCCTTTCGGCCTACGGTAACTCCAAGACTCTTAACGCTACTTCACGCACATCACATTAAGCAATGAAGAACCTTTCAATTGATTTACGTTACCGTTAGTAAACAGACCTTTCTTATCTGTGCCCCAATAAGGGAGATGCATTGGCCAGTTCTGTTTTTCCATAACCTTTGAGCTCAAGATGCTCTGCCATTGCTTTTCAGTCATCAGTTTCATGTTGACCTGATTACACACCAACTCAGCGCTATCGTAATCTAGACGGCTCCAAGGCTTGCCTTGTTCCATATAGAACTGCTGCTGATGGTCTAGAAGGTAAGGAATCGCATATTGGCTACCCGCAACATTGGCTGTCACACGGATTTCGATTTCCAAATCGTTGTCTGAATTCGCGTTACCGCTTGGTAGCGTCTGAATAGCTGCAGCACTCGTTACCGCTGCCGCTTGCTTCGCAGCCACAGGTTTCGGAGCAGGTTTTGGTTTTACAGGGGCCTTAGGCTTAACCATTTTTGGCTCTGCCGGTTTTGCAACGATAGGCTGTGATGAGGTTTTCGACTTATCGACCATGCGAATAAAGGCTTCACCATAACCGGGAACCTTGCGCACCTGAGCTAAGTCTTTTCTCGCATCAGAGAAGGTAGAATAAGGTCCGATTAAGCAACGATAGTCTCCGCCTTCAGGCTTCATCCAGACGTTGGTCGAGATCTTCTCATATAGGGGCTTTGCTCGGTTCAGTGACAAAGGCTTATTCAGCAGGCCACATTGAACCCAAAACAGCTCGTTATCTGAATGACGTTTAGGCGCCTTACTTCCCCAAACACCCTTGCCGATCGGACATGATTGCTCTAGCTGTGGTAATTGGTTAGTGCTTGCTTGAGTGGCATCACATAGAACCGACTCTGCACTCACTTGGCTCGAGACCAAAAGGGATGCAGCGATAAGCCCCATACGATAATTTCTCGTCACAGCACGACATACAGCATTCATTGTCAATTTCATAACCACCACTTAAACCCTCACGGGCTAATTATTACCGAATCTATGTCGATAAAACATGAATTCCATTTTAAGTATTATTGACACTATCAATGATACTAAGTTCCAGATCCATTAAGCAAAAAAAGAGCCGTAATTGCTTACGGCTCTTAATTTAGTGACTTTTTTATCTAAAAATCAATCAGAGCTATCACCCTTTATAAATTTTAGGGTTAAACACGTCACGTAACCAGTCGCCTAATAGGTTAATAACTAGAACCAATGTTATCAAAAGCACACCTGGGAATGCTGTGATCCACCATGCTCCTGAGAAAATGTAGTTAAAACCTGTACTGATCAGAGCACCCAGTGATGGTTGGTCTACCGGAAGGCCTAAACCTAGGAAAGAAAGTGCCGCTTCTGACATGATGGCATTTGCCACCTGTACCGTAGAGATAACCAAAATTGGAGATAAACAGTTAGGCAGAATATGACGGAACATGATGCGAGGCGCTCTAAAGCCCATCACACGTGCCGCTTCTACGTATTCTTTCTTCTTCTCAGCCAATACCGATGCACGAATCGTACGAGCATACTGCGGCCATTCAGCAATACCGATGATCACCACCAGCATAACAACGGCATATTGCGCATAGAAGTCACTGCCGAAGCTAGCCTTAAAGATAGCCGAGACAATGATCGCAACCATCATGGTTGAGAACGAAAGCTGAACATCAGCGAAACGCATCAAGAAGCTATCAATACGGCCACCGAAATAACCCGCAGACAAGCCAATGATGATACCAAGCGTCAGTTGTAGGCCTACCGCTAAGAAACCAATGGTCAGTGATAAGCGCGAACCGTAAAGCATGGTAGATAAAATATCGCGGCCTTGCTCATCCGTTCCGAGCAAGAAACGTTCTTCACCGTCTTCCATCCATGATGGTGGCAGCTCTGAATCCATGATATCAATCGATGTCACGTCGTACGGGTCTGTTGGCGCTAGAATAGGTGCTGCTAATGCCATCACTAAAAAGATTGAGAAAATGGCGAAACTCACCATTGCCACTTTGTCGCGTAAGAAGTAATACACAATATCTGATTGCTTAAAACGTTCCCAGCGAGACGGCACTGTCGATGTCTGTTCCATGATTATGCTCCTTTCCCTGTGATGTTAACGGTTGGGTTGATAACACCGTAAAGCAAATCAACAATCGTGTTAGTCACTACGAAAATAAGACCAACAAAAATAACGTATGCGGTAATCAGCGGTGTATCTACACGGTTGATCGCTTCTAAAAATAAGAAACCTGTGCCAGGCCACTGGAAAACCGTTTCAGTAAGAATGGTGTATGCCACCATAGTACCAATCTGAACACCACCAACAGTAAGAACCGGTAGCATGGTGTTTTTCAATGCGTGTTGATAATAGATTTTGTTTAGCGCTAGGCCTTTCGCTTTACCAAACTTAATGTATTCAGAACTTAGAACTTCTAGCATTTCAGAACGAACTAGACGAATAAAAAGAGGCAGCATGATAGATGCTAGAGCAATACTCGGCAGTACCAAGTGTGCAAGGCCATCGAGCGTTAAGAAGCCAGACTCCCAACCAAACCAGTTTGCAGTATCACCACGTCCAAATGACGGTAGCCAACCTAGCTCAATAGAGAACACATACATCAGCATGATTGCAGTTAAGAAAACAGGTACCGAGATGCCGATACTACTACCCGCCATGACCAATTTAGTGAAGAAACTTTTTGGGTGTATTGCAGAATAAACGCCTAATGGAATCGACAGACAAACAATAATCAGAGAAGCACCGAACACAAGTTCAAGCGTCGCGACCAATTTGTCTAAAATTACGTCCACAGCAGGGCGTTTAAAGAAATATGAAGTACCAAGATCACCTTGTAGGGCTGCGCCTATAAAGCGAGTATATTTTGTAACGAAGGGATCATTTAAGCCGAGTTCATCGCGTAGCGCTTGACGCTCCGCCTCTGAAACAGATTGACCGACTAACTCACGTAACGGGTCGCCCAGGTTATCCTGAATGGCAAACGCCACCAAACTGATCACAAACATCACTATCAGTGCCTGAAACAGGCGCTTGACCAGAAACGTAACCATTCCTTGCCCCTTATCTATCCATGACTGTCTAATCGAAATCCGCGACTAGACAACAAAAAATTCAGTCTTAAAAAAGGTATTTAGCCAGACTGAAGGAAGACCAAATACCGAAACTTAAATCTATATCTTAATAATATTGAGAGCCTGAAAGCTTCAGGCTCTCGATTCTAGCAAGCTAGATTATTTTACAACTAGGTCGCCGAAGTAAGGCATAACCATTGGGTTTACTACGTCTGCTGCACCTACGTTAGATTTCGCGCCCCACGCTTCACTTTGCCAGTGTAGAGGTACGAATACTGCGTCATTGTAAAGTGTTGCTTCAACGCCTTTCAGCATCTTAGAACGCTTAACAGGGTCAGTTTCAGTGTTAGAAGCTTCTACAATCGCATCCATTTCTGGGTTTGAGTAACCAGAACAGTTGTATTGACCACGGCCAGTCTCTTCGTTACGAGTCATCGTTAGGAACTCGTTGAAGTTAGCTGAATCTTCTGTATCTGAGTGCCAGCCGATCATCATCATGTCTGCTGAACATAGGTCAAACTCAGGCCAGTACTGTGCTTTAGGCATCGTCTTAAGATCAACTTTGATACCAATCTTAGACAGCATTGCCGCAGACGCTTGCGCTACTTTCGCATCGTTCACGTAACGGTTGTTAGGCGCTGCCATAGTTAGTGTAAAGCCATCTTCGTAGCCCGCTTCTTTCATCAGCTCTTTCGCTTTTTTCAGATCGTAACGAGGAACTAGATCTTCGTTGTGACCCGCGTAGCCTGTTGGGCTTTGCTGACCAGCAGCTGTCGCGAAACCTTTCATGATTTTCTTAACAATACCTTCATTGTTAATCGCATGAACGATTGCTTGACGAACGCGCACATCTTTCAGTGCTTCGTTGCTGTTTTGGTTCATTTGGAACGTAATGATACGAGTACCAGGTAGCGTTACTAGATCGATGTTCTTAGCGTTTTTAACACGCTTGTGATCATTTGGTGCTACTGGGTGAATCATATCCACGTCACCAGAAAGAAGTGCTGCTACACGCGTTGCATCTTCTTTGATTGGCACAAGTGTTAGCTTGTCTACGTTACCTTCAGTTTCTGTGTCCCAGTAATCGTTGAAACGCTCGAACGTTACTTTAACGCCTTGCTCACGTTGAGTTACGATGAATGGGCCAGTACCTGAAACGTTAGTCGAAGCGAACGAGTTACCGTGCTTAACTAGCTCAGATTTATCATTACCTTCCGCTGTTTGACCAGAGTAAAACTTGCTGTCCATTGGGAAGATGTAAGTTGCTGTTTGTAGTACTAGTGGGTAAGCCGCTTTTGATACTAGCTCAACTGTGTAGTCATCCACTTTTACCATTTTTTCGTATGGCGTGAAGATAGACTTAAAGTCTGGAGAAGCTTGTAGACGTTCAAAAGTCCACACAACATCATCAGCAGTCAGTTCGTTACCAGAGTGGAATTTCACACCTTTACGTAGGTTAAAACGGAAAGTCGTATCATCAACACGCTCCCAGCTAGATGCTAGGCGGCCTTCAAAATCCATCTCTTGAGTGAAACGTACTAGAGGGTCAAACACCATGTGAGACATTTGCAGTGTGCCACCAGACAGCTGCTCGTGCGGGTCAAGTGATACCGGGTCAGCTGCGTAGCCAACGGTAATATCTGCTGCTGCTGCACTAAAGCTTAGGCCAGCTGCCATTAAAGCTACTGCTAATTTGCTTTTCATGGTTTTCATTGCATAACTCCTTCATGCGGGAATCCAGATCCCTAGTTGTTGTATTTGCGTCTGTTTATTGTTTTTAGCAAGCCAAACTCCAGCCTGCTGATTTTTATATCGCGGCTTTTGCCACTGCTTTTTCTTCTCTTAAACCCGTAAATTCAGGCATTAAAGAAATTAGGTGTTTGCTGTATTCATGCTGAGGCGATTGGAACAACTGCTCTGTTGGCGCTACTTCCAATAGCTCTCCCATTTGCATCACACCAACACGATCACACATTTGACGAATAACCGGTAAATCGTGACTGATGAACAGCATGGTTAGGTTGAGCTCGTCTTGTAAGTCTTTTAATAGATTAAGAATCTGAGCCTGTACCGACACATCCAGCGCCGACGTAGGTTCATCACAAATCAGAAGACGTGGGCGAGTTGCCAAGGCGCGAGCGATAGAAATACGCTGACGTTGGCCACCTGAGAATTCGTGTGGGTATTTAACTCCAGCCATCTTGCCTAAACCAACGTGCTCTAGCAGGTCGTGAACGATCTGACGAGTTTCATTCTCGTTGCGCGTAAGCTTATGGAATCGGATAGGTTCAGCAATGATGTCGAAGATCTTCATTCGAGGGTTCATTGATGTGTATGGGTTTTGGAACACCATCTGCATTTGGCGACGCATTGGGCGACGCTCTTTCTCAGACTTAAGCCCAGTAAGGTCAATACCTTCAAAGGTCACTTTGCCTGAGTTGGGTGCGTACAAGCCAGCAATCACACGAGCAATCGTTGATTTACCCGAACCAGATTCACCCACAAGACCAAAAGTTTCACCTTCGTGTACTTCAAAGCTCACATTGTTTGACGCCTGAACGTACTCACGACGACTCTCAAAGAAAGAATCCTTGGTGGTAAAGCGTAAGTTGACGTTTTCAACATTCAACAACGGGCCAGTGTAATCACGGTGATCTTGGCTTTGACCTAACCAGTGGTTTTTCACATCAAGTGGTTCCATCTCGTGCGCTTCTTCGATGTAGCTCACAAGAGGGAAACGATCGAGTTTACGATCTGAACGCGGAACCGCTGAGATAAGACTGTGCGTGTAAGGGTGTTCAGGAGTACCAAGGACTTTCGCCGTCGGGCCAAACTCAACTAAATCACCACGATACATAACCGCTACGCGATCGGTAACGTTAGATACGACACCCATGTCGTGCGTGACCAACATACAACCTACGTTCTTCTTAATACATAGGTCGCGAATTAAACCCAAAATCTGGTCTTGGATAGACACATCCAGTGCGGTTGTTGGTTCATCTGCGATGATTAAGTCAGGTTCACCTGCCAATGCGATCGCGATAACAACACGCTGACGCATACCGCCAGAGAATTGGTGTGGGTACTGCTTTAAACGGTTTTCTGGTTGCGGAATACCAACTTGGTTCATCAAGTCTAATGAGCGTTGGTAAGCTTCTTGATCCGAAACCTTCATGTTGGCATGAATCGTTTCTTTTAACTGCTGCTCTACTGTGAATAGAGGGTTAAGAGAAGTCATTGGGTCTTGGAAGATAAAACCAATCTTTGAGCCGCGAACAGAACGCATCTGTTCAGGAGATAGGCCAGAGACTTTTTCGCCATCCAAAAATACCTCGCCGCTAGCAATGCGACCAGGAGGGCTCAGTAGATCGATCACAGCATTGCCTACTGTTGATTTACCGGCACCAGACTCCCCTACAACGCCAACAATCTCACCACGTTCAATGTTGAACGAAAGCGATTTTACTGCTGCGTGAACTCCATGACGAGATGGGTATTCGATACGAAGATTTTTTACTTCTAAAAGTGACATTACCAGACCTCTACTGCTTTGGCAGCTCTCTGCCCTGTCTGCAAAATTGAATCCATTCTTACCAGAATATTGTTCTGATATTTTATACGGTTGACAATTTGGCAAATAATTCACAGAAAAGCAACAAAAATAGGATAAAAAGTCGACATTAAACGCTTAACAAGCAAAAGCACCACATAACTATTCACCCAGAGAGCATATAGTAATAAAAATCAACATTCTATTGTCGATAATAAATACTCACAAACCCCTTACTACCACTTACTTGTAGAGTTAAACCTATGGTTAAAAGCAGATCTCACTACCAGTCAATAAAAACAAATAATTATTCCAAAAAACAATTAACACTATAGAAACAAACGCTAATTTTTATCATTTAAGCAAACAAAACAACCAGATGAAGGCATATTGGCCATATATATTACCCCTCACATCATTTCAGCGAATACCAACCAGTGAAACGAAAGACTTACTAAAATGGAGACGATTTTGAGCGACTTGATGTAAAGAAAACTGTCAAATACAGACCTTAGGGAACATATTTAGCGTCAAATTTCACTTTTCATAGAAATCTTTAGACCAAACCTATTAATTTGTCGAATGATTGGCGGTGAATTTTATATAAAATTAGATATCGATCAGCTCATTTAATAAAGCAGACACCTCTAGAAAGGCGCGATAATCTAGAAAAAAGGCAAGAGATCGCCTTATATAGAATATGGATTTTACCAAGGCTACATCAAGCAAGGCGTTGAAATATTTAGGCTCTCAGTATTCAAAATCAAGAATAACTGAAACGACAGATGTCAAAAATCCCAACCTTTCGACTGAAATCTCTATTGTGGTAAATAAAGAGAGATTCGGCGCGGAAGCGCTTCCTGCGGCCTGACGAACCACCGAGCTGGCGATCTATCAGCTTGGCGGCAAGTCCACGGCCTTCTGGTCCCAAATTAAATAAATCCCAGATGCAAAAAAGCCCCAGTATTTCGACTGAGGCTTCTTAATGTAGTCGGTGAAGAGAGATTCTTTGAACATCAGACGAACCCCACTAGGGTTCCAGCCTAGTGATCTACAGATGAAAAAAAGCTCATCATTTCTGATGAGCTTTCTTAAAGGTGGTCGGTAAAGAAGGATTTGATGCGACTGGGCTTCCAGCCCCCGAATACACCATTATCTTTTCTCCAGATAGAAAAAAAGCTCATCATTTCTGATGAGCTTTCTTAAGGTGGTCGGTGAAGAGGGATTTGATCGGACTGGCGATCCAGCCCACGACCCTCTGGTCTCAAATTATCTAAATTCCAGGCGTAAAAAAGCCCCGTCATTTCTGACGAGGCTTCTTAAGGTGGTCGGTGAAGAGGGATTCGAACCCCCGACCCTCTGGTCCCAAACCAGATGCGCTACCAAGCTGCGCTATTCACCGAGACGTTTTGTTTGATTTCTCAAACTGGGAACTTCAAAGAAGCTACCAAAATTAATGGGGTGGCTAACGAGATTCGAACTCGCGACCACCGGAATCACAATCCAGGGCTCTACCAACTGAGCTATAGCCACCACTAATTTTTTATATAACCGCTTAAAAGCGATTATTGAAATAGTGGTCGGTGAAGAGGGATTCGAACCCCCGACCCTCTGGTCCCAAACCAGATGCGCTACCAAGCTGCGCTATTCACCGACTAATTTTGTATCGATTCTTGGGAATAATGAATCAACACTGGAAGCCGAAGCTACCGATATTTTGTAAAGAAAGAATGGGGTGGCTAACGAGATTCGAACTCGCGACCACCGGAATCACAATCCAGGGCTCTACCAACTGAGCTATAGCCACCATTATTTCTTTTTTGCCAATTTCTCACTTACCGAAGTAAGAGACCGGATGGCGCGCCTGAAAGGATTCGAACCTTCGGCCTTTGGCTCCGGAGGCCAACGCTCTATCCAGCTGAGCTACAGGCGCATGCCCTGTCGGCGGAGTGGAATAATACGTATATCACCCAATGCCGTCTAGTACTTTTTTAACTTTTTTTTCTGTTTGGTCTCTTTTTCGACAGTTAATATGTGATAAACCCCTTATTTGAGTACTACAACCCGCCACAGCTTATAAGTTGTTGTTTATTGCAACAACTTATCGGGATATAATCACCCATTATTTACATTGGTTTAACAGTTGCTCTTTGCTGGTTAAGCCAAAACACCCTCCAACACTATAAATTGGTAAGCACGTACTTACCTTGGGAATGTAAAGTGAGTTTAATGGATATGTCTCGTCGAATTTTAAGCGTTGTCATCGCAGTTTTAACCTTTTCAACTGGCGCAATGGCTTCAGGCCTTAGCGAAGCAGAGCAAGATGCAATTGCTGAACGCATCAAACCAGTTGGTCAAGTTTACCTAGTCGGCAGCGAACCAGTAGCCGCAGAACCAACAGGCCCTCGTGATGGCGCAACAGTTTACGGTACCTTTTGTATCGCTTGTCACGCATCTGGCGTAAGTGGCGCACCTAAAACAGGTGATGCTGGTGATTGGGGACCTCGTATTGCTCAAGGTCGCGATATCCTAGCTAACCACGCAATCAACGGCTTTAATGCAATGCCAGCGAAAGGTTCATGTATGGACTGCTCAGACGACGAAATCAAAGATGCTATCGAGCACATGATTGCTGGTCTGTAATTTACCGATCTGTAATTAAAAATACCCAATTCAAAAAAGGTGACCCTATGGTCACCTTTTTATTTGTCTCTATTTAATGCTTTCAGAACCAGACGCTACTTTTTGTTGAACATCGCACGAATATTAGCAATGTGTGCCTGTCCTTTTTCCATTCTTTCTTCAGCGGATTGTGGTTTCTTAACGCTTTCCCACTCCACATCATCATGCGGCAACTCGTCAAGGAAGCGGCTTTGTGTTGGCTTAATCAATTCACCGTACTGACGACGTTCACGACACTTAGTAAAAGTCAGCTCTTTCTGCGCTCGCGTAATCCCTACGTACATAAGACGACGCTCTTCTTCTACATTACCTTCATCAACACTGGTTTGGTGTGGCAAGATGCCCTCTTCGGCCCCCATCAAGAATACATACGGAAACTCTAGGCCTTTCGAAGCGTGCAATGTCATTAGTTGAACTTGGTCTGCATCGTCATTATCTTCCCCGCGCTCCATCATGTCGCGTAAAGTTAAACGTTGAACAACCTCTCGTAGCGTCTTCTCTTCTTTATCATAGTTGTCACCTTCGAGGTCGGCCACAATCCAGCTATAAAGATCAGACACGTTCTTCATTCGCATCTCTGCGGCCTTCGGGCTTGGAGAGGTTTCGTAGAGCCAATCTTCGTAATTAATGTCACGAACCAAAGAGCGAACCGCCTCAACTGTATTACCACGTTCAGCATTATCTGAAATTCGAACAATCCAATCGCCGAAGCGACGCAGGTTTTCTAAACCTCGCCCAGTCAATGTTTGTTCCAATCCCATCTCAAAGCTTGCTTCATACAGGCTCTTACCACGCATGTTGGCGTAACTGCCTAGCTTCTCTAAAGTCACCGGGCCAATCTCACGACGTGGCGTATTCACAATACGCAGGAAGGCGTTGTCATCATCAGGGTTCACCAACACACGTAGGTAAGCCATGATGTCTTTAATCTCAGCTCTAGCAAAGAAAGAGGTACCGCCAGAGATCTTGTAAGGTACACGGTTCTGCATCAGGGCTTTTTCAATCAAGCGCGACTGGTGATTACCTCGGTAAAGCACTGCGTAATCTTTGTATTCTGTGCGATTCAAAAACTTGTGAGCGATGATCTCACCGGTAATACGCTCTGCTTCATGCTCTTCATTCTTAGCATTTAATACCTTGAGCTTTTCACCATCCGGGATCTCAGAGAACAGTGACTTCTCATAGACGTGCGGGTTGTTGGCAATCAAGATATTCGCTGCTCGCAAGATGCGACTGGTCGAGCGGTAGTTTTGCTCTAGTTTGATCAAACGTAGGTTCGGGTAATCCTCACCTAGCAGAACCAAGTTTTGTGGTTTTGCGCCACGCCATGAGTAAATAGATTGGTCATCATCACCTACGACCGTCAAACGACCACGTTCTCCCACCAATAAACGAACCAACTCATATTGGCTGGTGTTGGTATCTTGATACTCATCGACCAGTAAATAGCGAATGCGAGACTGCCAGCGCTCACGGACTTCTTGATTGGTTTTCAGTAACAATACCGGCATCGCAATCAGATCATCAAAATCGAGCGCGTTATAGGCCTTCATCTGTTTCTGATACATCTCAAAACAGAATGCAAAAAGCTGTTCTTGTTCGCCTTGAGCTCTTGCTTTCGCTTGATCTGGCGTCAGCATGTCATTCTTCCAATTTGAGATTGTACTCATCAAAGAACGCAGCAGATCCTTATCACCATCGATCTGTGTTTCGGTTAGTTCTTTAAGTAGAGCTAACTGATCTTGGTCATCAAACAGCGAGAAGCCCGCTTTAAGGCCCAGAGCTTTGTACTCGCGGCGAATGATAGTTAGCCCCATGGTATGAAAGGTAGAAACGATCAACCCTTTCGATTCATTTTTCCCTAAGCTCTGCCCTACACGCTCTTTCATCTCACGTGCCGCTTTATTGGTAAAGGTTACCGCTGCAATATTACGAGCCTTGTAGCCACACTCTTGAACCAAGTAAGCAATCTTGTTGGTGATAACACGTGTTTTACCCGACCCAGCGCCCGCTAATACTAAGCAGGGGCCAGAAACATACTTCACGGCTTCATCTTGTCTTGGGTTCAGTCTCATTTGATTCTCAATTTGGTCTAGAGGGGCGAATTCAATTGCGCGCCTATAATAATGCTGCAATAGCACGAATGCTACGTTCTCTTATACAAGATTTTTACGGCGTTTGTGTAAAACTTTGTTGCACATGTGTATGGTTCTTGGGCTATAATGAATGAACGTTCATTCATTGGTGATTGAAAGATGACAACTCATGCACCTCAGGATAAACGCCAACAAATACTTTCTGCCGCTGAAAAGCTAATTGCAGAGGTCGGTTTTCAAGGCCTTTCAATGCAAAAATTAGCAAAAGAAGCAGGAGTGGCTGCAGGCACTATCTACCGCTACTTCGACGATAAAGACCACTTGATCGATGATGTTCGAGTGCTCGTGACTCAACGGGTAGCAGATGCTGTTCAAGAAGGGGTTAATGATTCGGATCCAATTAAGCAACGCTATCGTACTATGTGGTTAAACATATGGAACTTAGCAGGAACGAACTTAGCCGCGATAAAAAATCGGGTTCAGTATGACTCTCTACCCATCAAAAATAGCCTCAACTTCAGGGAACTAGAACGTGAAATGTTTGCCCAAGTTGAGCTGTTATTTAATGAAGGTAAAGAGCAAGGACTGTTTAAACCACTTAATAACGAAGTATTAGGTGGCTTGAGCTTAGCGGCTAGCGTATCTCTAGCGCGAAAGCATTCTTTAGGATTTTACCAACTCGACGAGGCAGAACTAGAATCTGCAATAGAAGCCAGTTGGGATGCAATAATTAAACACTAGATCGGAGTTTTGACCATAATGAAAAAGTGGACTTTCTTCATGTTACTCATCGCTGTACTTCTTTTCGGCAGCGTTATTGGGTTCAACATGTTCAAACAACAAAAAATTGCTGAGTATATGGCCAACCGCCCTGAACCAGAGTTTCCAGTAACGGTTACTGAAGTTCAGCCGATCGACTGGGTTCCAGTAATTGAAGCTATCGGCTTCATCGAACCTAACCAAGGTGTCACGCTAGCGAATGAAACCAGCGGTGTTATTGACCAAATCTCCTTTGGTTCTGGTACTGATGTTAAAAATGACCAACTTCTTGTTCGCCTTGATTCTGGCGTAGAAAAGGCAAATCTAAAGAGTTCTGAAGCTCGCCTGCCTGCGGCAAAAGCAAAATACAAACGCTACCAAGGCCTGTATAAGAAAGGTTCTATTTCAAAAGAAGCATACGATGAAGCAGAAGCAAACTACTACTCTCTATCTGCTGATATTGAAAGCCTAAAAGCATCTATCGAACGCCGTGAAATTCGTGCTCCTTTCGATGGCAAAGTGGGTATTCGTAACGTGTACCTAGGTCAATACCTGCAATCAGGTACAGATATCGTTCGTTTAGAAGATACCAGCGTGATGCGCCTACGCTTTACTGTATCTCAAACAGATATCTCTCGTATCAATGTTGGTCAGGCTATCGACATCTTTGTTGATGCTTACCCGGAGAAACCGTTTGAAGGCTCTATCAGTGCCATTGAACCAGCGGTAAGTATCCAAAGTGGTCTTATTCAAGTTCAAGCGGATATTCCAAACAATGATGGCCAACTTCGTAGCGGCATGTTCGCTCGCGCTAACATCATTCTGCCTAAGCTAGAGAACCAAGTAACCTTGCCTCAAACAGCGATTACTTTCACTTTATATGGTGACAATGTTTACATCCTTACGGAAGAAGACGGCGTTCAACGTGTTGCTCAACATGTTGTAAAAGTAGGTGAGCGTACAGCTGAGATCGCACACATCCTTGAAGGCGTTAAAGCCGGTGATACAGTTGTAACTTCTGGCCAAGTACGTCTAAGTAACGGTGCCAAAGTTAAGGTTGTTGAAAGTGATGCAATCACTCCACCATCTGAAACACCTAAGCTGTAACTGGAGGCACAATGCGCTTTACTGATGTTTTTATTAAACGTCCAGTTCTAGCGGTATCCATCAGCTTTTTGATTGCTCTGCTTGGCTTACAAGCAATCTTCAAAATGCAGGTGCGTGAATACCCTGAAATGACGAATACCGTCGTAACCGTAACCACGAGTTACTACGGTGCAAGTGCCGATCTTATCCAAGGCTTTATCACCCAGCCCCTCGAACAGGCTGTGGCTCAAGCGGATAATATCGACTATATGACTTCTTCTTCTGTACTTGGTAGTTCTACGATTACCGTAAACATGAAGCTGAACACCGACCCGAATGCGGCGTTGTCAGACATACTGGCCAAGACAAACTCGGTACGGTCTCAGCTTCCTAAAGAAGCCGAAGATCCAACCGTAACTATGTCTACGGGTTCAACGACAGCGGTACTCTACATTGGCTTTACCAGTGACGAGTTGGTGTCGAGCCAAATTACTGATTATCTAGAGCGTGTAATCAACCCGCAGCTATTTACGGTAAATGGTGTATCCAAAGTTGACCTATATGGTGGTATGAAATACGCACTGCGCGTATGGCTAGACCCATCAAAAATGGCGGCGGTTAGCCTAACTGCATCTGATGTGATGACGGTACTGAACGCTAACAACTACCAATCAGCGACAGGTCAAGCGACCGGTGAGTTCGTGCTTTACAACGGCAGTGCAGATACTCAGGTATCAAACACTGAAGAATTAGAAAACCTAGTAGTGAAGAGCGGTGAAGGTGAGATCATTCGCCTATCCGACATCGCTAAGGTTTCGCTAGAGAAAAGCCACGACATTTACCGCGCAAGTGCTAATGGTCAAGAAGCGGTTGTTGCAGCTATTAACGCGGCACCAAGTGCTAACCCAATCAACATCGCTGCAGATGTACTTGAGCTTCTTCCTCAACTAGAGAAGAACCTACCAAGCAACATCTCTATGAATGTAATGTACGATTCAACCATTGCGATTAACGAATCAATTCAAGAGGTTATTAAGACCATCCTTGAAGCAGCATTAATCGTATTGATCGTAATTACCTTGTTCTTAGGTTCATTCCGAGCGGTACTGATCCCTATCGTGACTATTCCACTGTCTTTGATTGGTGTGGCAATGGTGATGCAGGCAATGGGCTTCTCTTGGAACCTGATGACACTACTGGCAATGGTACTCGCCATCGGCCTGGTAGTAGATGATGCAATCGTAGTACTAGAGAACGTCGACCGGCATATCAAGCTCGGGGAATCCCCTTTCCGAGCAGCAATTATCGGTACTCGTGAAATTGCGATCCCTGTTATTGCAATGACATTAACGCTAGGTGCGGTATACGCTCCAATCGCGATGATGGGTGGTATCACAGGCTCGCTATTTAAAGAGTTTGCGTTAACCCTAGCTGGTTCAGTTTTTGTTTCGGGTATCGTGGCACTAACGCTATCGCCAATGATGTGTTCAAAAATGCTAAAAGCTCACGCTGAGCCGAGCAAGTTTGAGCAGAAAGTTCACAGCGTGCTGGATGGCATGACTAACCGTTACGAGCGTATGCTTGGTGCGGTAATGCAACATCGTCCAGTATTTATTGGTTTTGCTATCATCGTATTTGCAAGTTTGCCGTTGTTGTTCAAGTTCATCCCTAGTGAGTTAGCACCTTCAGAAGATAAAGGTGTAATCATGTTGATGGGTACAGCACCGTCGAATGCGAACTTAGACTTCATGCAAAACACCATGAACGACGTAAACAAGATTCTGTCTGATCAGCCAGAAGTAGCTTACGCGCAAGTATTTACAGGTGTGCCTAATGCAAACCAAGCTTTTGGTATCGCATCTATGGTTCCATGGAGTGAGCGTGAAGCAAGCCAGTCTGAAGTAGCAAACCGCGTTGGTAATTTGGTGAAAGACGTTCCAGGAATGGCGGTAACTGCATTCCAAATGCCAGAACTACCAGGTGCCGGTTCAGGTCTTCCAATTCAGTTTGTTATTACAACGCCAAACAGTTTTGAAAGCTTGTTCCAAATCACCACAGACATTCTGGCTGATGTCTCTTCAAATCCACTGTTCGTGTATTCAGATCTCGACCTGAACTACGACTCAGCAACCATGAAGATCAACATTGATAAGGATAAAGCGGGCGCATACGGCGTGACCATGCAAGATATCGGTATCACACTCGGTACCATGATGTCAGATGGCTACGTAAACCGTATCGACTTGAATGGCCGTTCTTACGAGGTCATTCCTCAAGTTGAACGTAAATTCCGTTTGAACCCAGAGTCAATGAACAACTACTACGTACGTGCCGCTGATGGTAACGCCGTTCCTCTAGGCAGTTTGATTACGATTGATGTTGTGGCAGAGCCTCGCTCTCTTCCTCACTTCAACCAATTGAACTCGGCTACGATTGGTGCGGTACCGGCTCCAGGCGCTGCAATGGGTGATGCAATTGCGTGGTTTGAAGACACAGCTGCCAATAAGCTTCCAAGTGGCTATAACCATGACTACATGGGTGAAGCACGCCAATACGTAACAGAAGGTAGCGCACTTTACGCGACCTTTGGTTTAGCGTTGGCTATCATCTTCTTGGTATTGGCGATTCAGTTTGAATCTCTAAAAGATCCACTGGTTATCATGGTATCTGTACCACTGGCGATTTGTGGTGCCCTAATAGCTCTAGCTTGGGGTGCGGCAACGATGAACATCTACTCGCAAGTTGGTTTGATCACCTTGGTCGGCCTGATTACCAAGCACGGTATCTTGATCTGTGAGGTAGCAAAAGAAGAACAGCTACACAATCACAAGACTCGTATTGAAGCGGTAATGGAAGCGGCGAAGGTTCGTCTTCGTCCAATCCTGATGACAACGGCTGCGATGATCGCGGGTCTAATCCCACTGATGTACGCAAGTGGTGCGGGTGCAGCTCAGCGTTTCAGTATTGGTATCGTAATCGTTGCAGGTCTAGCGATTGGTACTATCTTCACGCTATTTGTACTGCCTGTGATTTACAGCTACTTGGCTGAAAAACACAAACCTCTGCCTGTATTTGTTGAAGACAAAGACCTAGAAAAGCTAGCTCGCGTCGATGAAGCAAAAGCAGCGCACAGAGAATTAGCTGATAATAAGTAATCACTAAGTCGTAATAACAATAAAAAGGCTACTTCGGTGGCCTTTTTTTGTACGCCATAGGCGACATCTCAAGTGTGATTAAATAGAATAGTGATAAATATTCAGGAGTTTTAATTGATATGTTTGATCCAAAAAAACTAGAGCAGATTGCTAAGCAGATCCACGATTCTATGCCTCAACCAGTAAAAGAGCTTGGTTCAGACGTAGATCAAAAAGTTCGTCAGGTTATCCAAGGCCAACTGAACAAGCTAGACGTTGTAAGCCGTGAAGAATTTGATGTTCAAACACAAGTACTACTGCGCACTCGCCAAAAGCTGACTGAAATGGAACAAAAGCTAACGGACTTAGAAGCAAAGATTGCCGACAAGTAAGCGTAAAGCAAGAAAACTGAAAGGGTTGGTGTGAAAGCACCAACCCTTTTGTATTTCTGAAGATCAATCAAGAACTAAAAGTCGACGAAGACTGATCAAACAATGTTCATTTGATTGATTTTTAAGACTTTGTTACTAAAAGCAAAAAGGCTTGGTCAACGGCGACCAAGCCTTTTTATTAGATGTTGTGTTGCTTATTTATAACTCCAACCTGTAAGGAGTTAGTGATACTGCTTCGCTTTTTCTGCAAATTTATCAGTATCTAAGCGACTAATTAACCGCCTACAGCGATACGCTTCATGTCGCTCATGTAGCTACGTAGCTCTTCACCAATGTACTCTACAGGGTGGTTACGGATAGCTTCGTTTACTTCAATTAGCTTCGCGTTATCTACTTGGTTAGATGTTTCACCTAGACCGCGACCGATTACGTCAGTTGCAACTGAAGGCATGAACTGCTCGCGTAGTAGTGGTGTTGCTACGTTTGCGAATAGGTAGTTACCGTACTCAGCTGTATCAGAGATTACAACGTTCATTTCGTAAAGACGCTTACGAGCAACTGTGTTTGCGATTAGTGGAAGTTCATGTAGAGACTCGTAGTAAGCAGACTCATCGATGATGCCAGATGCTGTCATAGCTTCGAATGCTAGCTCAACACCAGCACGAACCATAGCAACCATTAGGATACCGTTATCGAAGTACTCTTGCTCTGAGATTTCTACGTCAGAAGTTGGGTAGTTTTCGAATGCAGTTTCACCTGTCTCTTCACGCCAGCCTAGTAGGTTCACGTCATCGTTCGCCCAGTCAGCCATCATAGTGCTAGAGAAGTGGCCAGAGATGATGTCATCCATGTGCTTGTTGTAAAGCGGACGCATTAGATCTTTTAGCTCTTCAGAAAGCTCAAACGCTTTAACTTTAGCTGGGTTAGATAGACGGTCCATCATATGAGTTACGCCACCGAACTTAAGTGCTTCAGTGATCGTTTCCCAACCATATTGTAGAAGTTTACCTGCATAACCTGGTTCAATACCGTCAGCAATCATCTTCTCGTAAGATACGATAGAACCCGCTTGAAGCATGCCACAAAGAATAGTTTGCTCACCCATAAGGTCAGATTTAACTTCAGCTACGAAAGAAGACTCTAGGCAACCTGCACGGTGACCGCCAGTACCAGCAGCCCAAGCTTTAGCGATATCCCAACCTTCGCCTTTAGGGTCATTTTCTGGGTGAACAGCGATCAGTGTTGGTACACCGAAGCCACGCTTGTACTCTTCACGTACTTCAGAACCAGGACACTTAGGCGCAACCATAACAACCGTAAGGTCAGAACGTAATTGCATGCCTTCTTCAACAACGTTAAAGCCATGAGAATAACCAAGAGCAGCGCCTTGCTTCATTAGAGGCATTACTGTTTCAACAACGTTTGTATGTTGCTTGTCTGGAGTAAGGTTGATAACTAGATCTGCTTGAGGGATTAGCGTTTCGTAACTACCCACAACAAAGCCGTTTTCATCAGCGTTTTTGAATGATTGACGCTTTTCATCAATTGCCGCTTGGCGTAGAGCGTAAGATACGTCTAAGCCAGAATCACGCATGTTCAGACCTTGGTTTAGGCCTTGAGCACCACAACCAACAATTACGATTTTCTTACCTTCAAGATATTCAGCTTCTGTCGTGAATTCTTCACGATCCATGAAGCGGCAACGACCCAATTGGTCAAGTTGTTCACGAAGGTTTAATGTATTGAAATAGTTAGCCATTCTAGGGCACTCCTTTAAAAATAAGTCCGTAAGGTCGATATCTCTCTATCGAATGACTTCATACTAAAACAGACACTCCGTTGCTGAAAGTGATATATTCACAATTAGTTATTGCAATAAATGCAACATGGAAACGATCGCAAAACATGAACATAAAATCTCTACAATTATTTATACATTTATGTGATAGCAAAAGTTTCAGCAAAACCGCTGCTGCTATGCACGTCAGTCCTTCAGCACTTAGTCGTCAGGTACAAAAGCTTGAAGAAGAAACGGGGCAAGAATTGCTTATCAGAGATAACCGCAGTGTTGATCTCACTCCAGCAGGAAAGCACCTATTGCCAGTAGCATTAAGCATCGTTGGAGAGTGGCAGCAATACAATCTTCACCTGAAAGGTGGTGAGCAAGAACTTAAAGGTGAAATTCGCATATTTTGCTCGGTAACGGCTAGTTACAGCCACCTACCTGAGCTCATAACAGAATTCAGAGCTATTCATCCGTACATTGAATTTAAGCTCTCTACAGGCGATCCGGCTCAATCTATCGACAAAATTTTAAATGATGAAGCAGATATCGCTATCTCAGCGAAGCCAGACATTCTTCCCTCAAGATTAGAGTTCGAAACCATCAGCGATATACCACTGTCAGTCATCATCCCATCCGGTGTGAGTAGTTTTAGCCAGCAGCTGCAATCAGATAAACCAAACTGGAATGAAGTACCTTTTATCATCCCAGAAGCAGGTACTGCACGAGAACGTGCGAACGCGTGGTTCAAAAAGATGAAGATAAAGCCCAACATTTACGCTCAGGTATCAGGTCATGAAGCGATCGTAAGTATGGTTGCTCTTGGTTGTGGGGTTGGTATCGCGCCAGACGTTGTAATCAACAACAGCCCTGTGAGAGATAAAGTCGACCGCTTAAAAATAGAGCCCATCAATCCGTTTGAATTGGGAGTGTGCTGTAAGCGATCGCAGCTAGAAAATCCGTTAATTAGAGCATTTTGGCAGGTCGCTGAAGGTAAATACCTCCAAGACTAGTTATCTATAAGTGATAACAAGCCGGTGTGGAGTCACAGATAAAGAGCACGTTAGTGCTCTTTTTTGTTTTTCTAAACGACAAATATGAAAAAAGCCCGCTGATTTCTCAGCGGGCTTTTCAATGGTGGTGGAGGGATAGGGATTTGAACCCTAGAACCGCTATTAACGGTTGCCGGTTTTCAAGACCGGTGCTTTCGACCACTCAGCCATCCCT
>NZ_JAKKCO010000006.1:0-183397 GCF_021728355.1 Vibrio sp. A2-1
TGCTGTAAGGCTTATCATTGATGGTCATGGTCACAACATCGCCTTCGCTGATGTCGCCACCTGTCGCCGTACCCGTCACCGCGATGGTTTGTCCGCTTTCTGCCGCGTTGATCACGTCATCTTCTGTAATGTTATCTACGCTCACATTTCCTGATTTTGCTTGCGTATCAAGAGTAAATGTCAGCGTTGAACTGCCTGAAGTATTACCTGCTGCGTCCGTTTGACGAACAGTAATGGTGTTACCACCTTCAACGGGTACCGGCGCGGTTGTTGTCCAGTTTCCATCGACAAAGTATTCAACTGTCGCGCCGTCTTCTGTGCCGCCGACTGTGAAACTGCCGTCGTTGGTTAAGAGGTCATCCGCCGCTGAGCCTGAATCTGTATCAAGTGTCAGTGCTGGTGCAGCGGGTGCTGTGATATCAAGAGTGAACGTCAGCGTTGAGCTGCCTGATGTATTACCTGCTGCGTCGGTTTGACGAACAGTAATCGTGTTACCACCTTCAACGGGTACTGGCGCGGTTGTTGTCCAGTTGCCATCAACAAAGTATTCAACTGTCGCGCCGTCTTCTGTGCCGCCGACTGTGAAGCTGCCGTCATTAGTTAAGAAGTCGTCCGCCGCTGAGCCTGAGTCAGTATCAAGAGTCAGATCTGGTGCAGCGGGTGCTGTTGTGTCACCGATGGTCTCGCTGTCTGTGCCTTGGCTACCAGATTGCTCAAACGAACGGAAGGCATCTAGAAGACTCAAGCTTTGAGTACGAGACATACCCAGTGCTTCAAAACCCGTAGTCACGAACTCTGTACCAGGAATGGTTTCTTCACCATCACGTTCAATAGTTCCGCTAGAAGCCAAACTTGAACCGTTTTGACCTGCTGCCGTTGCGAACTCCTCACCTAGCTCGGTCGGGTCTTGACCTTCTTCTAATGCGGCAAAGATATTCGCAATATCTTGGTCGAGCTCAATTTCGCCTTCTTCTGATGAGAAGCGTTTTGCCGATACCTGAGGTTCATTGGATCCGTTCTGGGATTCAAGAACGACATCCCCTGTTTGTAGTGGTTGGCCTTCTTCTAAGACTTTAATCGTACCATCTACCGAGATAACAATGCGCTGGCCAAGTGCTAATGCACCACCCAAATTCAATGTTGTCATGTCCATATAAACCCCTAAAAAAGCATTTCTTGTCATTAACGTCAAAATAGTGACATTATATTTATAATATTAGTTAAAATATAACACTTAAAGTCATATAATTCCTAGTTATGAATCTAGTATTTAACAACTTGAGTGACAAGCTAATGACGGTGATCACATCGCATAACAATCTTAGTGCTCACACCAGTAATATAAGTTATTGTGTTTGCGTAAAATAATAGATTTAAAAACGTAAGATTGACGTGTATAAAAACACCATAAAACGCACGCTGATCGGTTAACATTTTGACAACCATTTGCGAACGCCAGCTTAGCGATCGTAATTTTTTTGGCGGTTCATCTAAATTTCGTATATAACAGCACAAATTCAAGACTTAGATGCGAGCTAACTTTAGGGAGATGCACATTGAATAGGCTTCAAAAGACAACATTAGGGTTAGCTATAAGTATGAGCTTACCGACGACAGCACAAACCCTAGAGCAAGCCGTTGCGTTCACTTTAGAAAGTAATCCTGAAATCAAAAGTGCTTATAACGAATATGTCAGCAAGCGATATCTTAATGATGCTTCTGGCGGTGCTTATCGTCCAAGTATAGACTTGGATGGAGGTATTGGTTACGAACATACCGATCTAGCAACTAACTCAAGCACGACCGATCTGACTCGGAAAGAAGCAACAATTACGCTAACCCAGCTTATCTGGGATGGGGCTAATACATCGAATGATATTGACCGTACCGCTGCTGATGCGGAATCAGTGCGTTATCAATTGATATCTAATGCCCAAGATATCGCATTAGAAGTAACCAAGGTTTATCTCGATGCGGTAAAAGCCTATGAAGTGCTTTCACTCTCTGAAAACAACCTCGCAACCCACAAAAAAATATACAGCGATATTCGCAAGCGTGTTGAGTCAGGTATTGGCTCAACGGCAGATATGTCACAGGTAGAAGCACGTATTGCTAAAGCGCACGGTAATTTACTTGCGGCGCAAAACAACCTTTTTGACACTCATACACAATTCAAAAGGCTTGTGGGTCAATCTCCGTTAGGGTTAACCTTCCCTCGCGCAGATGCAGGCGCTATCCCTTACACGGTTGATGGTGCATTAGCAAAAGCGTTTAATCAGCACCCAGTAATTAAGATTGCACAAGCCGATGTAGACTCAGCGAAATTTCAATACAAACAATCTAAGAGCACTAATTACCCAACGGTTTCTTTTGAAGCCGCTCAAACCTGGCGCGATGATGCCGGTGGCACTCCAGGCAGCAGTGACGAGTTTTCTGCGATGGTTCGTTTAAGATACAACCTTTACAACGGCGGTTCAGACCAAGACCGTGCAGAAAGTGCCGCTTATCAACTAAACAAAGCGAAAGACCTCCGCGAGAGTACTTACCGTAATGTAGAAGAGAGCTTACGCCTTTCATGGAGCGCACTTGATTTAACCGTTCAACAGAAAGAGTTTCTATCTGACCACGTAGACTCGGCATCAGACACCGTTATCTCTTATGAGAAACAATACCGTATCGGTAAACGTACCCTTCTCGATTTGCTTAACACCGAGAACGAACTATTCGAAGCCCGTAAGGGCTATCTGGATGCCAAGTACGACGAACAATATGCGAAATACCGAGTAATGAATGCAACAGGAAACCTGTTAGCTGGGTTACGCGTCGAAACCCCTCAAGAATGGAACGAAAAGGTAGAATACTAATGAAGCTGATAAAGACTGTATTTTCGCTTTGTCTCATGATTGTCTCTGCCAACGTTTTAGCTGAAACAAGCAATGAAGAATTTGAATATCGAGCTCTTCCAGACATCACGCAAATTTATGATCTCGAAGATGATGATAATGACGGCGTAATTAACGCGCGAGATCTATGTCCCGATACGCAAATTGGTGCAGAGATCGATAACGACGGTTGTGGTTCATATTTTGAATCGTCAGAAAAGAAAGAGCTCCACATACTCTTTGCTAATAACTCTACGGAAATTAACCCTGTTTTCCTAGGGCAGATACGCCAGATGGCTGCGTTTTTGAAGCGTTACGAGGGTACATCGATTGAGTTGCAAGGTTATGCCAGTAAAGTGGGCAATGCCAAACACAATTTAAAACTGTCAAAAGAGCGAGCATCCCACGTAAGGCGAGCCCTTATCAGTAATGGTATTCAACCATCTCGAGTCAATATCGTGGGTCATGGTGATTCTGAATTCAGTAGTGATGACAGCCAAATTAATCACGCACTACATCGAAAAGTTGTCGCTTCCGTTGTTGGATTTAAAGGCAACATCAAAGAAGAGTGGCACATCTTCACCAAAATAAAAAAGTAGGCTCTCTCCTGCTTTTATCATACTGAAACGTGATCTTTAGTTAACGTTTCAGTATGGTGATAATTCCTTGAATAGCATGTACCTAAGCCGTCTATAATGTTAATCTTGCGTCGTTATCAACATAGAGAATTAATCCATGAGCAAACTAACAGCTGATACTCAAGCAAATCTAGAACTTTTCGTTTCTGAAACACAAGAAACTAAACTGGTATGGGGCCTTCGCAATGAAGAAGGTTGGCTAGCATGTGACTCAAGTGAATTCGAAAGCAGCGAAGTGATGCCTTTTTGGTCTTCAAAAGAAGATGCTCAGACTCACAACGTTGAAGAGTGGGCTGACTTCGAAGTATTAGAAATTCCACTAGATATCTTTGTAGAAGATTGGTTACTGACTCTAGCTGAAGACGGCGTTCTTGTTGGTATTAACTGGAATGCAACATTAGAAGGCAAAGAACTTGAGCCTTCTGACCTAGCGAAATTATACATCTAATTTCCGATATCGGTCGTGCGAACAGTACGACCGATACACCTCTGATAAATATCAACAAATTAGAGACTTACCTCGCATAACGCCCTACCTATTCCATTCAAAAATTGAAGCAACATCAAACTAATAATAGAATATCGTTCTTTATCTGATAGATAGTTTCTTGTGACTCACTCTGTTTTTATTACCCTTCTACTGTTCATTAGCTTTTATTCTCATGGCCAAGTATCAACACAAGATCGTCACCAGGACTCTCCTTTCAACTCATCTAATTTGGATTCAAACACGACTCCAAATGCTGATTGGAATGCACTCTATCTCTCGACTCTAACTCATTCCCCATCGCGTGCATTAAACATGCTGCAAACCCGTTACACTGGCTCAACCGTCTATGGGGATAAGCTTTACCTTTCATCTCTGTTATACCAATACATGAGCCACCGAGATCAACCGTTCTATGGAATCGCTTCAAACGATCGTGAATACCAAGCAATCGAAGAAACGTTTATTTCTGCATTGATGAAAGACGGCCAAGGCCAATATGAAGAAGCGCAACAAGGCTTTTTAAGCCTATTAGCCAAAATGCAGTCGCGCAGTGATTTGACTGGAAGAACCCTACTAAAGTACCAACTATGTCGATCTCTGAACGAGCAAGCAAAATACCATCAAGCGAATTATTACTGTTCTGCACTTCAATCGGACTTACACGACATCGCAGATCCAGTATTGCCTAAATTTGGAACTTATCGAGTCATCGCCAACAATCACCATTTTCGTAGCGACTATCAAGCAGCATTAAGCACCTACCTCGCACTGATCAATGTGTTCCCACAAGGACATGATATTTCCGGTATCTATAACGATGTGGGTAATTTGCTCAAAGAGCTCAAGCAATACGACAAATCAGCGCAGTACCTAGAACAAGCGCTCGAACTCAGAGCCGATGCTTCAGATTTGATGAAAGCTCAAGTACATCATAGCTTGGCTGACTTGTATCTTAGTCAAGGTCAAAGCAACCTTGCGATTTCCCACTTTAAGCAAGCCAAAGTACTGTTGAGTACCTCATCTCATAACTACGGCATCGCTCTGACAAACCTTGGTTTAGGAAAAGCCTACACACAAACTAACAACTATGATTTGGCGAGAGACTATTTAGTCGAGTCTCTGTCCGACTCCAACGCACTAAACAACGATGTCATTCGCATCAACGCGTACTTAGCGATCAGCGACATGTTCGAAGAAAGGAAGCTAACTCAGGAAGCATTGAATTATGCACAGCAAGCTTTAGAGTTGGCTGAGCAAGTCACAAGGCATAAGTACATTGCCAAAGCCCTTCTTCAGCTTTCTGACATTCATCAAGCATTGATCGATTACCAACAGGCGTTTTACTTTTACCAACGATACTCGTCGATACAGATGGAAGCGCGAGACATCGATAATCGATTAGCTTTTGAAGCACTAGACCTGACTCACGCTAAGTATGAGCAACAACTAGAAAGCTCGTTCTTGGCCAATCAAACACGAATTGACCGCTTTCAAATCGAAAAAATGGAACACCAGCGATTGATGTACAACATCCTTATTATTTTATTGCTGTGTACTGCGAGCTTTACGATATTGGTGAACAAAACGGTTCGTGCGAAAGCGGCTGTTGACGCAATGACAAAGGCGTACGGCAGAACCGAAATAATACGAAGAATCAAACGAGTGAAACGCAGTAAAGACGCGAACAGGCAACACGTTCTGGTTTTGCTAGACCTCGATAAGTTCAAAAAGATAAATGACCAACATGGCCACCCTACTGGTGATCGAGCACTCGTCCATATTAGTCAACAAATAGGAAAGCACTTGATGACTGATGAATTGTTTGGCCGCTTAGGCGGTGAAGAGTTTCTTATCATGCTGACCGACACCAAACTTTCTGAAGTACGAGAGCGTGTTGAAGAGTTGCACTATGCCATATCAAGCGCTGTCTTCTTATCAGAAAGCAAAAAGCCACTTAATGTAACCGCGAGTTTTGCTTATCTAGCAACCTCAAACGCATTAAGTGACTTTGATGACTTGTACTCGGTTCTTGACCAAGCACTTTATCAAGCGAAGAGTAATGGCCGAAACTGCATCATCGATGCTTATAACGACCCGATCGACTTACCTGATGTTATTTATTCTCAGCCTGTTTGCGAACCAACTCAGCCATAATACCTTCGCGATCACCTAGGTAATCGTTAAGGCCAACTTTTCTTAGTTCACATGCAGGGCAATCACCACAACCGTCGCCGATGATGCCGTTGTAGCAAGTCAGGGTTTTATTGCGAACAAGCTCAAGTGCTGAATATTGGTCGGCCATCGCCCATGTTTCAGCTTTGTTCAGCCACATCAGTGGTGTTTTAATATCAAGCTTCTTGTCCATGCCCTGTACAAGCGCAGAATTCATCGCTTTTACAAAATCATTGCGACAATCAGGATAACCAGAGAAATCTGTTTCACACACACCAGTAATCACAGTTTCAGCACCGATTTGGTACGCGTAAATACCGGCAAGTGTTAAGAAAAGAATATTACGACCAGGAACGAACGAGTTTGGCAATCCATTCTCTTGTAGCTCGTGTGATACAGGGATATCGTCGCGAGTCAGAGAGCTGATAGCCAGTTCATTCAACAGAGTCACATCCATCACTTTGTGCGCTTTCACACCAAGCTCTTTCGACAACGACTCCGCAACTTCAATCTCGAGTCTATGGCGCTGACCATAGTCAAACGTAATCGCATGAACTTCATCATACTCTTTTAAAGCTTGAACAAGACACGTTGTTGAGTCTTGACCACCACTGAATACTACGACTGCTTTTTTCATCTTAAATCCTTACGAGAATCTTCTACTAGCGACTTATCTAGGCCAGTAAACAAATGCAACCTATGCGATGCTCAAATATTTGTGAGTTTGAATAGATAAACGCCAGTTACGTTCAATACAAGTATCAATACACAGTTGCGTTGCACGTTCTTTTTGGCTAATCGGCTGAAGTGCAATGACTGTATTTTCAGGAACATCGGCTCTAGCAATAAGAGCATCTAGTTGCTCGATATCTTTACCTGTACCAACAGGGTGCTTGATTTCATTCGCACGAACGAGTGCGCTATCAAGGATATCCAATTTGGCTTTCATTGCGACTTTTGGTGACACCGTAACCCAAGTGTCCGGTGTGGCTTTTACTTCTGATGTTCCGCTGGTCTCAATCTGACAGCGACAACCGTGCTGCTCAAATGCTTCAGTAAGAGGGACAAGATCATAGATGCACGGCTCACCACCAGTAATCACAATGTGCTTCGCGGTGTAACCTTGCTTGATATATTCATTCACGATTCCTTGCGCATCAATTGCAGACCAAGTCGGTGAATCCTTTGTCTTAACCATAATATCACCAAGGCTCGTTTCATCTTCCGGCAACGCTTCCCAAGTCTGCTTGGTATCACACCAAGAACAGCCTACAGGGCAAATTTGCAGTCGAACAAAAACAGCAGGAACGCCGGTAAATACGCCCTCGCCCTGGATGGTTTCAAACATTTCATTAATCTTGTACAACTTATCCTCAGCTCAATCATTTGATGAAATTAATCAACCGCAGACCTTAAAGCACTTGCCCCTTTTGGTCAAACAAATGAGTACTGATAAATGAGTTGATCAAAGCCCTAGCCTGAACTTTCAAGTTCCCTTATCCTTTCGCCCATTAGATTTCGTTAGCTTTTAATTTTTTAGTAAGGAACAACATGTACAAACTGATTGCTCTTGATATGGATGGCACACTGCTCAACAGTGATAAAGTAATTTCTCAAGAGAACAAAGACGCGATTGCCAAAGCACGCGCTGCAGGTGTGAAAGTGGTTCTGGCTTCTGGTCGTCCTTTAGAAGGCATGCAGAGTAAGTTAGACGAGCTTTCAATCAACGGCGAAGATGACTTTGTGCTCTTCTACAACGGCTCTATGGTTCAAAACGTCTCTACAAAAGAACTCATTCATAGTGAGATCAGCAATGGTAAAGCCGCGAAAGAGATCGCAGCACTGGCTGTACAGCTTGGTGGTTATGTTCATGCATTCAGCAAGATTCATGGCTTAATCACGCCTGAAAACAATGAGTACACAGCTATTGAAGCGCGTATTAATGGCTTAGAGATTACCGAGTTCGACTTTTCTCAACTAGAAGATGACCACGAAATCATCAAAACTATGATTGTCGCAGAACCAAACAAGCTGACTGAAATCATCGGCAAGTTGCCACAAGAGCTTAAGACTCAGTTTACTATAGTGCAAAGTGCACCATTCTTCTTAGAGTTCCTAAACCCAAATTCAAACAAGGGTGTCGGCATTGAAGCAATAGCTAAACACTTAGGCATTAAAGCGGAAGAAGTTATCTGCATGGGCGATGCTGAAAACGATCACCATATGCTTGAATACGCTGGCCTTGGCATTGCGATGGACAATGCAATGGAAGAAACCAAGAAGCTAGCTGACCACATTACAGCGAGTAACGACGAGCACGGTGTTGCAGTCGCAATTGAAAAGTTTATCTTCAACTCGTAAAAGCTCAACAGGCTTTAGTGAGGTTTACTTTTTGCTTGTTGCACAAATCACAAAGGCTGTGCACTGCACAGCCTTTTTTGGATTCTAAGTTAGTCGGTTCGCCTACTCTCTTTTCCATGGCTGACGAAACGCCACGACGCCAAACAGTATCAAGATTGGGAAACGTAAAGTCTCAACAATAAATGAAGCGATGCCACTGAAAGAGACAAAACTTCCTGCCCAGCTAATCAGCAAATTCCCCGCTAACAACATCGCCATCACTCCAAATACAATCTTGAATGAGAACTGGCCGACCAAAGGCTTCGAGCCTGTTAACGTCACTAGGCATGCAATCGTCATCAAAATAGCGACCCAGAATGAGAATGTTGGCAGTGGCCATATCACCGTGAGAACGATGGAAAGTAAGCATAATGCCCACCAGACACCTTTAGAGCTTAATAAGGCACTAATATCAACATCAGGTTTCGCATCTAACCTTACGATATGCCACGTTGTTAACGCGCCCAATACGCCTCCCATAAAGACATCACTAAAGAACGCGTTGCCTGAATAAGACTTAAATAGCATGATCCACAGTAGGCCAATGAGCACTATCAAAATCGATTTTTTCTCCAAGAGGCGCTTTAGTTTCCAAAAGACTAACAAGGTTAAACTCACCCACAAGCCAGCCAATAAACTTGGAAAGCTATACCCACTGCTCATCACTAGCTTCAATGTTGGCAAGTAAGCATGCGGACGTGGAAAACCAAACCCTTGGTGGGCGATTAAAGTGAGCAATGTCACCGAGATCAAAGTGAAGCCAAACTTCAACGCGAAGTTACGGCCAAAATGCCAAGCAATTAGCGGCAATATCACGATGAAAATCCATGGCTTCGCTAACGAGTCAGTTAAAAGCACAGTATTCGCAAACACGCTTGGCATATTATCGAACGCGTTTTGAAGCGACACAATCCAATTTAATTCAACTTGATGGACTTTCGGTGCCGCGCCCACCAGCTCAGTCACATACGTCACAGGTTGATCTGTCGCGGATAGAAAGAATTCGTTAATCTCAGACCATTGCTCTGGGTAACGGTATTGGTTGGCTTGTAACTCCGTAGGTGGCAATAACATCGCGCGACTGACTTCCACACCGTAATGTGGAGCAAACCAGATTGGTAGTTCAAAGCCACCTAACTCATTTCGAGCTTTGTAACTGATAACTTCAGAGTCAGAGACACAATCATACACAACGGCACTGTCGGTATAACCCAACACATCACCGACGGTAACAGACAACCCAGCCTCTTCCCATGTTTCACGCTGCGCTGCGACGGCTGGCGGCTCACCTGAAACCACAGTGCCTCCCGGTAGAGACAATTGCCCCGTGATCAATTCATCAACCAATACGATTTGGTTATCAGCACGTACTACACACAAAGCGCCCGCGATATGATCGGGCAAAGTGTTACTTGCCCAAGCGGAAGTAGTACTCAAAAGAGATAATATGAAAACTAATAAATATCGAATAGCCAACGACTTTACCTAAAAATAAGAGAAAAAGTTAAAGACTGCTCTAGTGTAATCAAACACGCACAAAATCGCTGTCTACGTTTTGTGCAAAGCCTTCCTCATCCATTGAATGTGAGGTGTGAACCCCATTTTTTGATAGAAGTCCTTGGCAGGTGAATTAAAGTCCCAAACCTCTACAAAGACTTGTTCAACCCCATAATCATCAAAAGTCGCTTCAACTTTGCTAAACAACTTTTCAGCAATCGATTCTTTTCGATAATGAGGCAAGACAAACAGTTCATCGACACTCCCCATCGGCACCGGTTTACTCACCGTTGAGATAAGCTCACAAAAATGTCCGGAGATAAAGCCAACAATGAGCTCACCTTTTAATGCCACATAAACCAAGCATTCAGGATCATCCAAGTAACGTGCAATGCTTTTTTCCTGCTCAATTTCTTCTGCCGTTTTAAAGTGCTCTGGGCTAGCAAGGTGGTGATGATGGTGGAGATCGAACATTAACTCGTTAAGTTGTTCCAAATCCGTGTGCTTTGCAGCCCTTAAGGTGACATTCATGACTATTGCGCTTCTCAAACCAAATTGATATCTAAACTGAGTCTAGTTTACTTGGCGTGAGTATCTATACAAGTTATTGAATTAATTCATTGTTTGAAGTGCGTATTTTAGATACAAAAACGGCCACATTACGTGGCCATTCTGTTTGAATGATTTTGAATTAAACGAATATCTAGGCTTTAGCTTTAGTTGTAGCTTTATGCGCCGTTATCTTCTTTATCTTCTTTGAGTTCAGCAAGCTGTTGTTCTAGTTCGATAAGTTTAATTTCAGCCTCAACTTCAGCAACTCGCTTTTCTGCATCGGTGCGATTGTCTTGCGCTAGACCATCCGCAGTGACTTGGGTTCGTTGTGCGTTTCTCGCATCATCCGTATCTTTCATTGAACCAGCCACACCACCTGTCACGCCACCTAATGCAGCGCCCTTAACCGCTAAGCTCGCGTCTCCGGTCAGCGCTCCAGCCGTCGCTCCTAATAAAGCACCACCAATAGCACCACGATTACGCGCTGCGTTTTCATTTTCGTTATCCATTGCTGGTGATGCGCAACCAGAAAGAGTCACAATCAGTGTCGCTAAAAGAAAAGGTTTAGTGAATTTCATAGGAGTCTCGCTTAGTTCTTCGTTTGGAGTAGAGCCATCTTAAGCAGAACCGTGAATGAGATAAATAAAGCCACGTTTAGACGATACATCATGTTCAGTTATGTATCATTCAACCATCGCATAAGTGCTTATTGATACATATCTTTGAGCTTCACTTTATCCAGACAAACAAAAAGGGCGACCAATAAGGTCGCCTCAATCGCTCTTTCTCTATAATTCTTCTCTTTCAGATGCCGCTCTTAGCCTTTGGACCAAAAGTTTTGCATATTTTCTGCGCTAGGTGGTGGCCTAACACCGCAATCTCTATAATGATTTTTATCGCCGATCCCCAGTATTTTGCCATTTTCGTCGTCAATCATAGCGGCAACTTTAACACCGTCTCCCACATGACGAGTTAACACGACAATTTCACCAGCTCTTTCAGACCTTATCGCACCTAAGATTTGATATTCGTAGCGACCTTTTCTTGAATTGACGATCATCTTCGAGTTAATTGGATCAGCATCATACCCGACACCAATATCAAACACGGCTTGATAGAGATCGACGCCAGTCTTGGATTCACATTTAAATACCTTGGGATGGCTCAAAGGCTCTAACAACGCTCTACTCGCTTCATCCTTTGAAATACTGGCACTAGCAGCACCACTGACCAGTAAAGCAATCAACAAAAAGTAAGCTCGCATAAAAAGACCTCAATATGTGGGATTCATAATGAGGTCATAGTAAACGTAATGGATAAGCGAATGAATAAAGTAGAGTTTAGGTAAACCATCACGCTGGCTTATGTATAAATCAACAAGCCAAAGAGCATACTACCTAAACTGCAACATCTATTTACCGAGCTTTTCAGCAATTTCAGTTAAGCTGGTAGGGTCGTCAATCGTCGAAGGCACCACATATTGTTCGCCTTCTGCGATCTGTCGGATAGTTCTGCGTAAGATCTTACCTGAACGAGTCTTAGGTAACCTCTCAACAACCAAGGCTTGCTTAAAACAGGCGACCGCGCCAATCTCATTGCGAACCTTGCCAACCAACTCCGCTTGCAACTCAATGCCATCGACTTTTACGCCATCTTTCAGCACAACTAAACCAAGAGGCAGCTGCCCTTTTAAGTCATCGTGAATACCGACTACCGCACATTCTGCAATGGCTGGGTGACCACCCACTATCTCTTCCATTTCTCCGGTCGACAGACGGTGTCCCGCTACGTTTATCACATCGTCGATACGACCCATGATAAATAAATACCCATCTTCATCAAGATAACCACCATCCCCAGAAACATAATAGCCCGGGAACTGACTCAAATAGCCGGATTCAAACCGATCATGATTGCGCCATACCGTGGGTAAGCAACCAGGCGGTAATGGTCGTTTAAGTGCCACAAACCCTTGTTGATTCGTTTGTGCGATTTCACCCAATTCATTGAGGATCTCCACTTGGTAACCGGGTACTGGCTTGGTTGAAGAACCCGCTTTTACAGGCAAAGATTCAAGCCCTGTCGGATTTGCAGAAATAGCCCAACCCGTTTCTGTTTGCCACCAATGATCGATAACCGGTTTATTGGTATGAGACTCGACCCAATCCAATGTTGGCGGGTCCAAACGCTCTCCCGCCATAAAAATCGACTTGAGCGATGATAAGTCATACTTGGTGAGCAACTCACCTTCAGGATCTTCTTTCTTGATTGCTCTAAACGCTGTTGGGGCAGAAAACAGCACATCAACATTGTATTCTTCACAAACACGCCAGAATGCGCCTGGATCGGGTGTTCTTACCGGCTTGCCTTCAAACAGAATAGAGGTGCAACCGTGAATCAGTGGCGCATACACAATATAGGAATGCCCCACGACCCAACCGACATCAGAAGCTGCCCAAAACACACCATCTTGCGGCATATCGTAGATAGTGCTCATCGAGTATTTCATCGCGACCGCGTGACCACCATTATCACGCACCACGCCTTTTGGCTTACCCGTCGTCCCTGATGTATACAATATGTATAGTGGGTCAGTCGCTAGAACAGGCACACACACATGAGGTAATGCATCGCTAACCGCTTGTTGCCAAAGTACATCACGTTCATTGTTCAATTCGGCTAGAGACTGCTCTCTTTGGAATACCACGACTTTTTCTGGTTTCCAACGGCTGTCCATGATCGCTCTGTCAACCATTGGCTTATATGGTAGAACCTTGTTTATCTCGACTCCACAAGACGCTGTAATCAACACCTTCGGCTCGGCATCTTCAATTCGAACGGCAAGCTCATGAGGAGCAAACCCACCAAACACCACCGAATGCACCGCGCCTAGTCGTGCACAGGCCAACATTGCCATCGCCGCTTCAGGAATCATTGGCATGTAGATCACCACACGATCGCCTTTGGTAACGCCTTGCGTGGCTAACATACCAGCGACTTTAGCCACTTGGTCACGTAATTTTTTGTAAGTGTAGGACGACTGAGTTCCCGTTACAGGCGAGTCGTAAATCAACGCCACTTTATCACCTCGCCCATTTTCACAATGATAATCCAGCGCCAGCCAGCACGTGTTCATCACCCCATCAGGAAACCAGCGCTCAATACCGTTATCGTCAGTTTGTAATATCGTTTTTGGTGGTTCAAACCAATCTATCGCTTGTGATTGTGTTTCCCAAAACGAATTAGGGTCTTCCCTAGCCCATTGGTACTCGGTGATATAGTCTGTTTTTCTGTTCATTTGATTCATAGCAGACATAGTGCCTCCTCCATACTTTATCCATTTGTCCAAGCGACTAGCTTTTAGCAGTGTCACTTGGGTGCACTCTTTTCTCAGCGTTGTGTTCGTGAATATTTAACCGTTCACGACAATCGCTTTACTTAGGAAAAGGCACACGGATGGCACCTTCCATGATCACTCGGGCACTACGACTCATAATCGCCCTCTCAATTTTCCACCCACTTTCGGTCTGCAACGCTTTCGCACCTACCTTTAAGGTTCCTGACGGGTGGCCAAAGGTCACCGATTCACGTTGGCCTTCACCAGCAGCCAAATTAACAAGAGTTCCAGGAACACTTGCAGCAGAAGCAATCGCAACCGCAGCCGTTCCCATCATAGCGTGATGAAGTTGTCCCATAGACAAAGCACGCACCAGAAGGTCAGTATCTTCGGCAGCAACCGATTTACCACTAGATGCTTGGTACGCTTGAGGCTTAGCAACAAACGCGACTTTCGGTGTGTGTTGGCGTGATTCGGCTTGTTCTAGGGAATCAATAAGACCCATCGCAACCGCACCATGCGCTCGGATAGATTCAAACAGCGCCAAAGCTTTGGCATCGCTATTGATATCCGATTGAAGCTCTGTGCCTTGATAACCCACCGATTCAGCATCAACAAAAATAGTCGGTATTCCTGCATTGATGTATGTTGCTTTGATGCAGCCCAATTCGGGAACATCTAAAAAATCGACAACATTCCCTGTAGGGAACATCGAACCACTCGCATCGGCAGGGTCAAGAAAATCGACTTGGATCTCAGCGGCAGGAAAAGTCACACCATCAAGCTCAAAGTCACCTAACTCTTGGACTTCACCATTGGTGATAGGCACATGAACAATAATGGTTTTCTGGATATTCACTTGCCATACTCGCACCTCAACAACACCGTTTTCAGGGATACGAGTCAAGTCAACCAAGCCACTATGAATAGCGAACGGACCGACCGCTGCAGACAAGTTCCCACAGTTACCACTCCAATCCACAAACGGCTTATCTATCGCCACTTGGCCGAATAGGTAATCAACATCGTGATCGGCTTTACTGCTTTTCGAAACAATCACGGTTTTACTGGTACTCGATGTTGCACCACCCATACCATCGGTTTGTTTACCATAAGGGTCTGGACTGCCAATCACTCTCAACAACAATGTATCTCTCGCTTCTCCAGCAACTTGCGCTGATTGAGGTAAATCACTTAGATTGAAGAAAACCCCTTTGCTCGTGCCTCCTCGCATATAAGTTGCAGGCACTTTGATCTGTTTGTTTGTCATATCAAGCTCCTACTGTGCAAGAAAGTCTTTGGCAAAACGCTGCAATACACCACCAGCGCTGTACACGTTCACTTCGTCTGCAGTGTCTAGTCGACAGGTCACGGGAACATCAAGCTTTTCACCGTTTTTACGAGTAATGACTAGAGCCAAATCAGAACCTGCTTGGATGTCACCATAAACGTCGTAAAGCTCGGTACCGTCCAATTCTAAGGTGTTGCGATTGGTCCCCGCTTTGAATTGCAAAGGCAGCACGCCCATGCCAACCAAGTTGGTTCTGTGAATTCGTTCAAACCCTTCAGCCACAATCACTTCAACACCCGCTAAGCGCACACCTTTGGCAGCCCAGTCACGTGATGAACCTTGTCCATAATCGGCACCAGCAACGACAATCAAGGGTTGTTTACGATTCATATAGGTTTCAATCGCTTCCCACATTCGCGTAACTTGACCTTCAGGTTCAACTCTTGCTAATGAACCTTGCACGACTTCTCCAGCGTCCTTCACCATTTCGTTAAACAGCTTAGGGTTGGCGAATGTTGCTCGTTGCGCGGTTAAGTGATCACCTCGATGGGTCGCGTAAGAGTTAAAGTCCTCTTCCGGCACTTCCATTTTGGTGAGGTATTCCCCCGCAGCGCTCGAAGCGAGAATCGCATTTGAAGGGGATAAGTGATCTGTGGTGATGTTGTCCCCCAGAATAGCTAAAGGTCTCATCCCTGAAAGGCTTCGTTCCCCCGCAAGAGCCCCTTCCCAATAAGGTGGTCTTCGGATATAGGTACTTTGAGGTCGCCAGTCATAAAGCGGTTCAGTAGTCACCTGCTCCTCGTCTGGCTGGAACATTTTCACGTAGATTTGTTGGAATTGCTGAGGCTTAACATGCTCACCGACAACCGCATCAATTTCTGCGTCACTTGGCCACAAATCACTTAGAAAGATTGGCTTACCATTGTTGTCGGTGCCTAAGCTGTCTTTCTCGATATCAAAGCGAATCGTGCCCGCTAAAGCGTAAGCAACCACCAATGGCGGTGAGGCTAAAAACGCTTGTTTAGCATAGGGATGGATTCGACCATCAAAGTTTCGATTCCCCGATAACACAGCGGTTGAATACAGGTCGCGGTCTATGATCTCTTGTTGGATTTTAGGGTCCAACGCCCCACTCATTCCATTACAAGTCGTACACGCATAACCCACGATACCGAAGCCTAATTGTTCAAGTTCAGGAAGCAAACCTGCTGACTCGAGATAGAGCTTGGCAACTTTAGAACCCGGCGCAAATGACGTTTTCACCCACGGCTTGCGAACTAATCCAAGTTGATTGGCTTTCTTAGCCACCAATGCTGCGGCGACGACATTTCTTGGGTTACTGGTATTGGTACAAGAAGTAATCGCCGCAATGATCACGGCACCATCTGGCATTTGGTCATCGCTATATTTCGCCGAATGTTGTTCTTTCCAAGATGATTGGCTAATACCTTGTTTGGCAAGTTCACTGGTTGGTAGGCGGCGATGGGGATTGGATGGCCCTGCAAGGTTGCGCTCAACTTTCGACAAATCAAATTCAAGCACACGTTCGTATTGAGCGGCATCTAAATCATCGGCCCATAAGCCAGTTTGCTTAGCGTAAATCTCAACTAATTCAACCTGCTCAGGCTCTCGACCAGTGAGTTTCAGGTATTGAATGGTCTGTTCATCGATATAGAACATACCTGCTGTCGCGCCGTATTCTGGCGTCATGTTAGATATAGTGGCGCGGTCACCAATAGTCAGTGCACGAGCACCTTCACCAAAGAACTCTAGATAACTGGAAACCACTTTTTCATTTCGAAGGGACTCTGTAATCGCAAGCACAATATCCGTTGCGGTTATCCCTTCTTGTCTTTGACCCGTTAGCTTGACGCCCACGATATCAGGCAAGCGCATCATCGACGGACGACCGAGCATCACAGTCTCAGCTTCCAAACCACCTACACCTATTGCAATAACACCCAGAGCATCAACATGAGGAGTATGACTGTCGGTGCCGACACAGGTATCAGGAAACGCGATGCCTTCTTTAGATTGAATCACTGGAGACATTTTCTCCAAGTTAATCTGGTGCATAATTCCATTACCCGCAGGAATCACACTCACGTTTTTAAACGCGGTTTTACACCATTCAATAAAATGAAAACGGTCTTCGTTTCTGCGTTCTTCAATCGCACGGTTTTTATCAAAGGCTTCACTATCAAAGCCTGCATGTTCCACGGCTAAAGAGTGATCAACAATCAGTTGGGTTTCGACAACGGGGTTCACCTTGGCAGGGTCTCCGCCTTGGTCGGCAATCGCGTCTCTTAATCCAGCCAAATCTACTAGGGCTGTTTGACCAAGAATGTCATGACACACCACACGCGCAGGATACCAAGGGAAATCAAGGTCACTCTTGCGTTCAATGATCTGTTTTAAGCTGTCTTCAAGGGTTTCAGGATCACAGCGTCTTACTAATTGCTCTGCCAATACTCTCGACGTATAAGGCAAGGTTCTATAACTGCCCGGAGATATCGCTTCTACCGCTTCGCAAGCATCGAAATACTCTAAATGAGTTCCGGGTAAAAGTTTTCGGTACTGATTTTTATCAAGGTACTGAGCTTGTTCAAGTTTCACATCAGACATACATCCACCATTATCTGTTAAATTCTATTCGTTGGTTCTTGAGGCCTTGTCGTATGAAGACGGAAGTCACCTCAAGACATAAGTCGGCTCGTTATAGAGGGCTAACGTAGATGAATAGGTAACCATTCTTGATGCTCTGGCCCGGTGTAGTCTGCACTTGGACGAATGATGCGATTGTTTTCTCTTTGTTCGAACACATGCGCCGTCCAACCTGTAAGGCGGCTCATCACAAAGATCGGAGTAAACAATTTGGTTGGGATGTCCATGAAGTGATATGCCGATGCGTGGAAGAAGTCAGCATTACAGAACAAGCCTTTCTCGCGCTTCATAACCGCTTCAACACGTTCTGAAACGGCGTAAAGCTGTTTATCACCTACCTCTTGAGCTAGCTCTTTTGACCAACGCTTGATTAGAGCATTTCGTGGGTCGCTTTCACGATAAATGGCATGACCGAAGCCCATAATTTTGTCTTTGTTAGCAAGCATATTCATGATGTTCGCTTCCGCTTCATCAACGGTTTGCCAATCTTGGATCATTTCCATCGCCGCTTCATTTGCGCCACCGTGTAATGGGCCTCTTAACGTGCCAATCGCTGCGGTAACACAAGAATGAATGTCAGATAAAGTTGATGCGCAAACTCGAGCCGCAAATGTAGATGCATTAAACTCATGTTCCGCGTAAAGCGTTAGCGAGCAGTGCATCACCTTCTTATGAAGTTCACTAGGCGCTTTATCCGTTAGCATCTTCAAGAAGTAGCCACCTAGACAGGCTTCGCTTTGATCTTCAGTATCAATGCGCACGCCATCATGGCTAAAGCGGTACCAATAACAAATAATGGCAGGGAAAAGCGCGAGCATTCGTTCGGTCGCAGGCAGTTGCTCGGAGAAACCGGACTCTTGCTCTAGATTACCTAGAATTGAACAGCCCGTTCTCATCACATCCATTGGATGAGCGTCTGCTGGAATAAGCTCTAGTGCTGCTTTCAAAGGTTGAGGTAAGCCGCGCAAACCAACCAACAATGTTTTGTAATCGTCTAGCTCTTTTTCACTGGGTAAGTGACCTCTTAGTAGCAGATGCGCCACTTCTTCGAACTGAGCATGATTAGCAAGGTCGGTAATGTCATAGCCACGGTAAGTTAAACCCGTTCCTGACTGACCTACCGTACATAGCGCCGTGGTTCCCGCACTCTGACCACGTAGACCAGCACCACCGATTGCAGGTGCGCTGGCTGGTGCACTTTCTGTATTTGCGTTTTGTTGTTGATTTTCTGTTGAAGCCTTATCGAAAGCTGCTTTATCACTCAAAGATACAGACATGGTGAACTCCTTTTCTGTGTTAGCCGCCTGCACTCTTTGGTGCTGCCTGTTTATATGTCCGATGATCTTTATCATCGGTACTGGATATGGCGACTAACCATTTCACGTTATTGGATTAAGTTGATTTTTGATTAATTGAAACTGGTTTACCCTTCACTTGAAAACAACTGATCAAGCTTATTCTCGTAGTCGTGGTAATTCAGGTGTTCGTAAAGCTCTTTACGGGTTTGCATTGAATCCAACAAAGCTTCTTGATTACCTTCAACTAACAAGTGTCTGTAAACATTCTCCGCTGCTTTGTTCATTGCACGGAACGCACTCAACGGGTAGAGCACCATGTCGACACTTGATTGGGCTAACTCGTTACAGTTGTAGAGTGGTGTTTGGCCGAACTCAGTGATGTTCGCGAGAATAGGCACGTGCTTACCCGTTGCAGATTTCAGCGCCGCCGAGAACTTCACGTATTGGTCTAGCTGATTCATCGCCTCAGGGAAAATCATGTCAGCGCCCGCTTCAACACACGCAATCGCTCGTTCAATCGCACTATCAATACCTTCAACCGCCAATGCATCCGTACGCGCCATAATCACAAAGCTCTCATCGGTTCTAGCATCTGTTGCCGCTTTGACTCTATCTACCATCTCTTGCTGGCTCACAATCGCTTTATTTGGTCGATGACCACAGCGTTTCTGAGCGACTTGATCTTCCATGTGAATTGCGGCTGCGCCTGCCTTCTCCATCGATCGAATGGTACGTGCGATATTGAATGCGCCACCAAATCCCGTATCGATATCCACCAGCAAAGGCAGATCACACGCATTGGTAATACGTTCAACATCCACCAACACATCGTTCAATGTCGTAATACCTAAATCAGGCAAACCATAAGACGCATTGGCGATGCCTCCACCAGATAGGTAAATAGCTTGATGCCCCAAGTTCTTTGCCATCATCGCGCAATACGGATTCACCGTGCCGACGATCTGCAATGGGTCGTTGTCTTGCACAGCTTGTCGGAACTTAGCTCCTGCTGATAACTTCATAATGACGCTCCCTGTTAATTGTTTATTTCTAGCTAACCTTTAAGACTTACGGCTTTTGGTTATCGCCAGCACTGATCCGCTGACAGATTCCAATGGTCGCTTAATCAAGATCTTTGGATTGAATTTGTTGTTCTATAAGCAATCGACTGCCCGAGATGTGTCGTCGCATTAGCATTTCTGCTAGCTCTTCATCGCGATTACGAATCGCTTGTAGGATGTATTTGTGTTCATCAAGCGCCTCTTTTGGTCGAGACTGTGCTCTAGGCGATTGGTAGCGATACATGCGTAATAGGTGATAAAGCTCGTCACACAACAACGAAATGAGTTTGCTGTTACGACTCGCTTTGATAATGCGGTAATGAAAATCGAAGTCGCCATGTTGATGGAAGTAAGATGAACCCTCAACTTCATCGATGTGCTTTGAGTGTGTCGACAATAATCCTTCAAGCCCGATAAGCTCTTCTTGTGTGATATGTCGCGCTGCTAAGCGCGCCGCCATGCCTTCCAATGCCTCTCGCACCGCGTAAAGCTCTAGCAGTTTGTCTGCCGAAAAAGTAATAACTCGAGCGCCGACATGAGGAATTCGCTCAATCAGCCCAAGCCCTTCGATACGCATTATCGCTTCACGTAATGGCCCTCGACTTACCTCGAAGCGTTTAGCCAGTTCAGGCTCCGAGATCTTACTGCCCGGTGGTAATTCACCGTTAACAATCGCCTCAACGAGATACTCTGTCAGATTTTCCGACTTGGTGTTTTCTTTGTCGCTCACACGTGTTTTCGTGTTTGCACTTAAGGTGAGATCTTTTATCGCAGTATTCATATTCACGCTGCTCACTTCTGATTGCCGACCCTAACTGTCAACAATTTCATAACATGAACATAAAATACACGATCAAATTGTCGACAATCAAGTAGATTGTCGACAATTTAGACTAAGGTAGTACTTTTATTAATCGGTAGAGAAGTAGTAAAGCGAAGCCATAAAAGAAAATAAATAGATGTTATTCATTAAGTTAAATCGTGAGCAAGCTTCAAACCCTTACCCACCCCAAATTTGCTCGAAAACAATGTGTCGACAACTGACAGTCAACTTTCAGAGATAGTATTCATTTCTACTCATCAGCTATTTAGACCAAAAAAAGAGAAGCAATGATCGCCTCTCTTTATTATTCACAAGATTAACACTCTAAAAATTGGTTAATCACGAGACATCAACATAGTGCTTGCCAATAAAGACATGCCTATTAGCACTACCCCTAAGTTACCAATCTCACCAGCAAGCCCTAATCCCCCACCAATTAAACAGTAATACAACAATCCTAGAACCGCCCCTGCTGTGCCAACTTGCTGTTTATAATTGACCAACGCCGTACTAAATATATTAGGACTTGCCATACCAAATCCTACAACCACAGCAGCCATTCCTAAAAGAAACCAAAGGCTGTCTTGGTAAAAGTACACCTGAACAGCCCCAACAAAGCTGATTAACACCGCGATCTGAATGAGTCTTTGGGAACCCCATTCTTTTACTAGCAATCGTTTATTCATCGAGCTTCCTAAAACAGATGCTGCCGCTAATATCACGCCACTGTAACCAAATTCAATGGAACTTAAGCCAAACTGGCTGAACATAAATGGCGCTAAAGAATAATAGCTAAACATCATGACATTAAAGCAAGCCACAAGAATCGCACTTTTCCAAATATCTCTATCTTTTACCATTACCGTGAAAATACCAATAAAGCTGACTGTTTTAGTATCAGCAGGTTTCGTTTCGGGTAAGGAAAAGGCCGATACGATCAGCAATATAAAAGCCATGACAAGCAGTAAACTGAACACCACTAAGTGTCCAAAATATTCAGCAATCAATCCTCCTGACATTAAACCAACAACAGGACTAATTGATACTGCAACAATTGCTAGCGAAAACACTTTCCCTAGCTCTTTGCCTTCATAGCTATCTCGCAATATTGTTTGACCAATAACTGAGCCTACCGCCGCCCCAAAAGCTGAAACAACCCGCGCAATCATGACCATATCAAATTGAGTTGCCGTGATGGCTAAAAGGCAACCAACGCCATAAGTAAACAAACCACACAACATCGCTTTTCTTCGGCCAATAAGATCAGAAACTCGTCCCCAAAAAACAACACCCATAGCAAAAGAAATAAAGTAAATCGACAAGGTTTGACTAGCGCTTGCCATTGATACACCAAAATAATCAACTAAGTGCGGCAATACTGGGCTGTAGATAGTTTCAACAATTTGGGGGAACATCAGCAGAACGATGATCAGTCCCATATGGTTTTTTTTATTCATATTATTCTCTTCTAAAACTGGAATAAGAGAAGTATATGGATTTCATTTATGTTCAAATATCAACAGTAGAACAACAAACATCAAAATAAGGACAAATCATGTTAATCGATGACAACACACCTTTTTATGTTGATGGAATGCCCTATCCCTTTGTCGGCATTGCCGCCCAAGTCGGCAGGCACGATTCTGGTATGCATACACACAACCGTGCACAATTGTTATTTGCACCACACGGTTGCATCAGTATTACCCTCGACGGAATGCATTGTGTGTTGCCGCCCACCAAAGTTGCCTGGATACCCGCGGGAATTGAGCATTGTGCAACCATGACCAATGTAGTGGCCTATCGCTCGCTTTATTTTGATCCTGTTCGCATTAAAAACTTGCCTGAAGAGTTAAGTATTCTTAACGTCACACCACTACTAAAGGAGTTGATCGAACGAATGGCTTTTTGGGATTGGGATAAACCTAGTGAAGAGCAACACAACACATTGGCGTTGTGTTGCGAGGAACTTTCTTACGCAGAAAGGAACGAGCTAACGCTACCTTTACCCAAAGATAAACGATTAGCGTTGTGGTTAGAAAAAGTAAAACTAGGAACACAGTTACCTCAACCACTCAATGAAATGGCCAAGCATATTGGAGCAAGCAGCAAGACCGTTAGCCGATTATTCATCAAAGAAACGGGGATGCCTTACCAAGCTTGGCGTCAACAATGGAGGCTGTTAAGTGCCATTGAGCAATTGTCAGAAAAAAAGAGTGTCTCTGTGGTTGCCCACGAGTTAGAGTTCTCCAGTGACAGTGCGTTTATTCATTTCTTTAAGCAACACACCGGAGAAACCCCAACTCACTACATGAAGTGAGGTCAACAGCCATTCATGCTTTCTGGCAAAGTTAAGCAGCGACGCCTTCAACTACATATTTTGATAGGTCTATATGATCGATTTGTTCCGGTTTTAAATACGTTTCGGCATAACGGATATGTGTCCCGCTAGTTAGAAACAACCTAAACAGTTCTATATCGAGATGCTCGTCCAACGCCATTTTGTACATGATATCGACAGCAACACTAATCGGCTTCGCTTTCTTGTACGGCCTATCCGCAGCGGTTAATGCCTCAAAAATATCAGAGATAACCAGAATACGTTCTGGGATTGAGAGGTCATCACCAGTCAGCTTCCTTGGATATCCTGTACCTTTAAGTGTTTCATGGTGAGTTGAAGCGTAGCGAGGAACACGGCTTAGCTCTTTCGGGAACGGCAGATTCTCAAGCATCTTAATCGTGCCAAGCATGTGCTCATTTATCTTAAATCTATCTTCAGCAGTTAAGGTGCCACGTGCAATACTCAGGTTATAGACTTCGCCCAGATTGTATAAGTGCTCAGGCACATCCATTTTTATTTGATATTTCGGGTCGAACTCTAACGGTCTATCTCTTTTCACTATATGTTCAGGCTTATCACATAACAGCGGTTCTACCGCTGGTAAGCTTGAACTTGATTCTCGATTCAACGCCTCTATCGGTGATAGACCAAGTTGATCATCAAAGTTACGCATCCAAGTCGTTTCAGCTATCAAGCGAATACGAGCAGCTTTGTCGTCACTCATGAACTCACCACCAACGTTTGATATCGCGATAAAGGCAAAGTCATCTTGTAGCTGATGTTTCGTTGCCGCAAGCTCATCGGCTATCAGTTGCGTTGATAGAGTACCTTCAAGTTGTTTCCTCAAAGCAGTGATTTCCGCATCACGCCAAAGTACTTCAAATCGCGTTCTCACCTCGTGGATTCGGTTGTAGTTCGCTTCTAGCTTCGTACCTTTATCGACGATGTGTTCCGGTGTCGTGATCTTGCCACAATCATGAAGCCAAGCCGCAATTCTAAACTCACGGCGTTCGTCATCATTTTTAAACTCAAAGTCTTTGAAGTGCTCAGATTGTGATTGTTCAGCCGCGTCAGCCAACATCAAGCCGAGTTCTGGTACACGATTACAATGCCCTGCCGTATAAGCGGACTTATCATCGATCGCTTGAGCAATGAGCTTGATAAACGACTCAACAAACGCCTCTTGCATCTGTTCATGTCGTTTAATCTCCATAGCCATATCTTTTACGGCAACAGATAATTCCCACACTTCTTTGATTCGAGTATCAAGAATTGTCACGTTGTCATAATCACGCAGCTTAACCTTATGAGTCTCTTCCTCTAATTGGCGAATTGGATGCACTATCGGCGCACCAAAAGCCCAAGCAATAGGCAACGTCAAACTCATCAGTAACACCGTTACACCAACAGAGGTTGCTAGACGTTTATTGACTGTACTGAAGACTTCGGATTCGGGAATCAATACCGCAAAATACTCAGAGTAGTGTTCGCCCGTGTCTATTTTCTTTAAATAGAGATGTTTGATCTCGCCATTCAACTCTACCCTTACCATACTGCCTTCAACCGTTGCTTCCTTAGTCAAATCATAAAGTTCAGTATAAGGAACCGTCGTATTCGTATTAAAGCCGGTATCATGCAGCCACTTTTTCGCTAAGGCATCAAGTTGTTCACCACTTAACTTGCTGATAGCTTGATCAATGATTGGAAGCAATTGTTTATGCTTGCTCTGCAGCACCAAATGGAATTGGTTTGAATAGTTCTGTTTTAGATCTTCTAGAGTCCCATTGACAACAAGGCCTGGCTGGAAAAACCTATCTAATGCAAACGAGAGTACGGGTTCTGCTTCTAAGAAAGCAAAGTTCTCTTCGCTTTCAATTGAATTAAATGCAGACTCTAGGTTTTCAAATTCAACTAAATCAATGTTCGGAAAATCCTCTCTCAACTTAGGAATAATTGACCACCCAGATAAAATGGCAACTTTTTTACCCTCAAGCTCGGCATAATTAGTGACAACCTTCGCGCCGACCCTTGTCACGATAGAAAATGGCAATTCATAAATTGGAGTCGTGTATAGGCCATCTATGCCATTATTTTTATAATTTTGAACCGATTGCAAGCCATCAATACTTCCTTCTTGAAACTTACTGACAAGCTCGCCCCAAGAGAAACCGTTAACAAATTCAAACTTGATCCCTGTCATCTCACCAATCATTTTAAGAAGGTCTATCGCATAGCCGTTCGGTTTTCCCGCCACTGAAAAGTCCATCGGCCCCCAATCATTTTGATTAGACACTAACAGCGGAGGGGTATCGTTAACCAAGGCTTGCTGCTCAGACGATAGCATCAATGTTGGTACATCAAACTCCGATTCCTGATTGTTAACCTTGAGGTTAGACGCAATAATATTGCCCGATTTCGAATATAAGAAAGACTCCACCTTACTGTCTTCTGCTAAGCCAAGCGCCGCACTTGATAGTTTGCTAGCCAAAGAAGACAACACAATATCAATACCAATCACATGTTGAACTTCAGATTCTATTTTTGAATCAAACGCTAAAGAATAAGTTTGCCCGGTAATTTGTAAATGCTGGAAAAGATATGGCTGAGTTTTTTCGACCGACTGAACATTAGCAGAAACATACCAAGGCCTGGTCGTTGGAAGGTAGTTGCTCTGCTCCGTAGTTGAGTTTCTTAGCGTAAACTCTTGGTCAAAATATTTCGTCGTACGGACGCGCTCCTCCCCTATATTATGAATCTCAACCACAACCCAACGGTCCGTTTGTTGTGCACCGATTTTTTCTCTAACGACAGGGGCAGATTCTAGATTAATAATTTGGAAGAAGTTTTCATTAGACGAGCCAATGTAAATACTATAAAAGAGAGGGTTATCTTTAATTGCTTCTGAAAGAATAGTACGCGACTCTTCTTTAGATATTTTGTTACTTATAGAACGTTTCACTGAAGAAAGTAAACGCGCGGTATTGGCTGCGTCAGAATCAACCGCGCCGATATAGTTACTCAGCTCTTGGGACACCATCGTCAACTTTGATAGGGTATTCTCAGTCGCCATTTTTTTACTGAAGTAATATTGCAGTGAAACCGCAACAACAGCGGTAAGAAATGTCGCGAGTAAAAACATTCCTCCAACAGTAAATCGTAACGAAATTTTTTTGTCTGTCATTATTCGATCCTTGAATAACCACTAGCTCAGAAATGTAACGTGCCAGCTATAATCATATTATTACAGTAGCACTGCACACCTAGCAACATATTATTCTATATATTAAAGAGCGCCTCTCCATATCACTCTTTGTGTCGCAATAAGTACCCTCTTTAATGATACACAGCAGTATAAAGCGACCAGCAGTCAAAAAAATTGTTCACATAACCTCAAGAAAAACCTAGTTATTATTGCTGGAAGAGTCCTATAGCCACGCCTCCGTGAACTTTATGAACTTTATTCACCCAATGTTCTTTATCCTCAATATCGCCGCATTAAAGACAATTCGTTAACACATCGTTAACTTTAACCTCATCTGCTAAGCAATGCTCTATTCGTGTGTTTAGCAGCTGGATATAAAACATAAGTTTCTCTCCATTGAAGAGATCCCCTACATAAGGAACGTGAACCATGTTCAAGGCACTGAAACCTACTCTTGCGGCTTCTATCATCGCAGCTACCTTTTCTTTCAACACTTTTGCTGCGGACCTAGAGAAAATCCACTTCCTAATCCCTGGCGGTGCTGGCGGCGGTTGGGATATGACGGCTCGTGGTACGGGTGATGTATTAGTGAAATCAGACATCGTTGAAAATGTCTCTTTCCAAAACTTGTCTGGTGGCGGCGGCGGTAAAGCCATTGCACACCTAATCGAAACAGCTCAACGCCAAGAAGACACGTTGATGGTGAACTCAACACCTATCGTTGTTCGCTCACTAACAGGTATCTTCCCACAATCTTTCCGAGACCTAACACCAGTTGCAGCAACTATTGCCGACTACGGTGCAATCGTGGCGTCTGCTGATTCGAAGTACGACACTTGGGAAGATGTAGTAAAAGAGTTCGAAACCAACCCACGTAAAGTGAAAATCGCAGGTGGTTCAGCTCGTGGCAGTATGGATCACCTTGTGGTAGCAGCGGCGTTCAAAGGCGAAGGTTTCGACGCTAAGAAAGTACGTTACATCGCCTACGATGCAGGCGGCAAAGCAATGGCAGCGCTACTGTCTGGCGAAACACAGCTTCTTTCTACTGGCCTTGGTGAAGTGCTAGAGATGTCTAAATCTGGCCAAGTGAAAGTGCTTGCTGTAACGGCACCAAAGCGTCTTGACGCTGCACCTAACATCCCAACACTGACTGAGTACGGCAACGAAACCGTATTCGCTAACTGGCGTGGTTTCTTTGCAGCACCGGGCACAAGCCAAGCGAAGATCGATGAATGGAATGTAGCGCTTGGCAAAATGTACAAAACCGATGAGTGGCAAGTGGTTCGTGACCGTAACGGTTGGATCGACAACTACAAAGCTGACAAAGATTTTTACGCCTTCCTAGAAGATCAAGAAAAACAGATGGGCGACCTAATGCGTGAGCTTGGTTTCTTGAAATAACCAACAACCATAGAGGGCCTATGTGCCCTCTTACTCTTTCCTTGTTTCGCCGTACATGAGTTAACTTCAAACTCCTTTGTTTATTCGTAGACGTATTACTAACGCTTGCCGATTCGTTATAAACGCAAGTGGCTGATAAACCAGTACCGTAATTCGCTTACCTTTGGTTAGTGATCCCAGACATTTCATTGACTCGCTCATGTACGGCTTTTTTATTTTTTATACCACCCCAAATGGAGTTGGATATGTCGGACTTACCAACCAAATTTCTGAGTAAGGAATCTTTGCTTTCGAAGGATCGCATCGGAGCCATGCTCTTTATGCTTGCATGTTTATGCTATGGCTACCAAACCACGCTGATTCCTTTGTTCCCCGGTGACGAGTACGAACCCTTCACAGCAAGAACCTTACCTATCCTGCTAACGTTTATCGGCATTGGCCTTTCGTTGATCCTGCTTATAACCGGACAGCCGGATAAAAAAGTCACATGCGACACTACGCCGCTGAACTGGAAACTACTGATTGGCTTCTTGGTGTTAATGGCTCTGTACGGTGTTGGGCTGACTTATCTTGGCTTTGTTTTAGCAACCAGCTTCTTCTTACTTGCAGGCTTTTACCTACTGGGTGAGCGCCGCAAAGCTGTCTTATTTGGCGCGTCGTTTCCTTTCGTTATCGCGTTCTTTCTTTTATTAACTCAAGGCTTAGATATCTACCTAGAGCCTGGTTTAATCTTCACTCTTTGGTAGGGATAACATTATGTTAGACGGAATTTTACAAGGACTTTCGACCGCCGTGATGCCAATGAACATCATGATGGTAATTGTTGGCTGTTTTGTTGGTACCTTTATTGGAATGCTACCGGGACTCGGTCCAATTTCAGCAATCGCGTTGATGATCCCGATTACATACGGCCTAGATCCTTCTTCTGGCCTAATCTTGATGGCTGGTGTGTACTACGGCGCTGTATTTGGTGGCTCGACGTCATCAATCTTAATCAACGCTCCGGGTTGTTCTTCAACGGTAGTAACCGCATTCGATGGCTACCCGATGGCACAAAAAGGCCAAGCTGGTAAAGCGTTGGCACTCGCGGCTTACTCTTCTTTCACTGGCGGCACGCTTTCGGCAATAATGCTTTTGATTGCGGCTCCGGCTTTAGCAAGCGTCTCATTGAGCTTCCAGTCTTCAGACTACTTCGCATTGATGCTATTAGGTTTATCGGCTGTAGCGGCGTTTGCGGGCCCAGGTCAGGTGATCAAGGCATGGATGATGACCATTCTTGGTTTGATGCTATCTACTGTTGGTATCGATAAAGGGGTTGGTGTTGAACGTTTCACTTTCGGCCTAACGGATCTGATGGATGGCTTTAGTTTCCTACTTCTTGCTATGGCAACCTTCGCTTTAGGTGAGACTTTAATGGGTATTTTGAAACCAGAGAAAGACACTAGCGGCGAAGAAAGCCAAAAGATGGCTGATATTGGTAGCATGAAAATTACCAAAGAAGAGTTCAAAGAAGTGGCGCCAGTTTCGATTCGCTCCTCTATTCTAGGTTTCTTTACGGGTGTGTTACCGGGCGCAGGTGCAACTATTGCGGCATTCCTAAGCTACGGTATGGAACGTAGCCTTGCGCCAAAAGACAAACAGAAAGAGTTTGGTAAAGGCAGTATTCGTGGTCTTGTTGCTCCTGAATCAGCAAACAACGCAGCTTCAAGTGGTTCATTCGTTCCGCTGTTAACGCTTGGTATTCCTGGCTCTGGTACTACCGCAATCATGCTTGGCGCCCTAATCGCTTACGGTATTCAGCCAGGCCCTCGCTTGTTTGTTGAACACCCAGATGTATTTTGGTCAGTAATTATCTCGATGTACTTTGGTAACATCGTACTGGTTATCTTGAATCTGCCTTTAATCCCTTACATCTCTAAACTGCTCGCGGTACCAAGAACGGTACTACTGCCAATGATTATCTTCTTCTCAATCACAGGCGTGTACTTGGTGTCTTTCAACACGATGGATGTTTTTGTAATGCTCATTGTTGCGATGGTTGCGATTGCGCTGAGGTTGGCTAACTTCCCACTTGCCCCATTACTCCTAGGTTTTATCCTTGGTGGATTAATGGAAGAGAACCTACGACGTGCATTGATGATCAGCGATGGCGAGCTGAGCTTCCTATGGGAACGACCAATCACCATGACATTCACTATCTTGGCGGTATTGGTTCTCTCTAGTCCGATTCTCGTTAAGCTGTTCAAGAGCTTTAGAGCAAAGCCTGTTGAAGTTTAGGCTCAGAACATCACTTATTTAAACTAAACAGAAGGAGCCTCAGGCTCCTTTTTTCGTATCCGTTATTTCAAAAAAACACAGCTCTAAGATGGTAGTAAACTCACAATCCGACTCCTGAAAAACACATATCCCTGATATTAATAACAAAATCAAGTAAGGTGATTCATCATTTAACGCATTGGATTCTAAAACTATGGATTGGTTGATTCTATTCTTGTCAGGCGTGATTGGCGGAGTGCTTAACTCAATTGCGGGCGGCGGCAGCTTCATCACCTTCCCCGCTCTATTGTTTGCTGGTGTTCCACCAATAGCAGCCAACGCGACCAATACCTTTGCTTCATGCGCTGGCTACATGAGCGGAGCCTACGCTCTACGCCACGAAATTCAATCTGGTACTAAGCAACTAAAACTGACCATTGGTTTGTGTGTCATTGGCGGCGGCATTGGTGCATTTTTACTACTACACACGCCAGAAGCGCTATTTACTCAATCCGTCCCTTGGTTGTTGCTGTTCGCCGCTCTGCTTTTTACCTTTGGTGGCACACTCAATAAATGGCTTAAGCAAGCAACAGCAAAACATAAGCACGCCACCAGCGCAGGGATATTCTTTTCCGCTTTATTGCTTTTGGTCGTGTGTATCTATGGTGGTTACTTTAACGCAGGTTTGGGGATAGTAACGTTAAGTTACTTAGCTCTGGCTGGTTACACCAACATTAATGTAATGAATGGCATCAAATTGTTGGTGTCTGCGTGTGCATCACTCGCGGCAATCGTGTTCTTTGTTGTGAATGGTTCGATTGATTGGCCGTCTGGCATGGCAGTATTATTTGGTACATTGGTTGGTGGTTATTATTCAGCAAAAATCTCTCGCCGTATCCCACAACAATATGTTCGTACCACAGTGATCATCGCTAGCTTTTTGATCACCGCTTACTTTTTCTATGCTAACTAGACGTTCAGTTCAATAAGGCTTTCAACATGAAAGACAGACCGAAAAGACTCCACTCTCTCAATACCTATTTCGCTATTTTATTGCTCATAAAATAGCCAAGGTGAAATATGTGAGGCGAGTCCTTCAATTAGCAAATTTGATAACAATTTAGACTGTTTTTTAGCCTTTATTTTGCCAAAGGTGGGATAATTCTCCTGTCGAAAGTGAGACTTCATTAGGAGGCGTTATGAACATTAAACTCGGTCATGTCATGTCATCAAGTCGACTCATTTGCTTTGTCGCTTTTCTTGCTGCCACATTCGCGTGGATTCTAAAAATGCCCGCTCTGTTTTCTGTGTCAGCGCTATTCCTACTGATCAGCGCCATTGTCTATGTCGTTGACCTTTGGAAGAATCAAAGAAAGAACCGCGAAGCTTAAGACGAATGACTAAAGCGACACGCACTAAAAAAGGAGCGCTTAGGCTCCTTTTGTATTTTGCAGTCAAGGCTTTGTCTATCTGACGATGCTCAACTTACGCCTTTACATAAAGACGTTAAAACTAACGACGCGCTCTTTAAATGCAGACGCCTTTCTATTAACGACGCCCTATTACTAGCGACGAAAGTTACGACCGTTACCGCCGCGGCGCTCTTTAAATGCAGACGCTGCTTTAGCTTGTGATGCTAGAATCGATTCAACCGTCAATTCCATTGGCTCACGAGGTTCTAACCCATGACGGAATGTACGTGAACGCGGAGGCATCTGGTATTCGATATCAGAAGCTTTAGGCATGCGCTTGAAACGGTAAAGGTAGAAATTCTCAACCTTCTCGCGAGCCCACTCTGTTTTCTTCAAATATTTAACGGCACTTGCTACTGTCGGCTTAGTGTTAAAGCAGTTCATGCGCATTGCAGCATCCAAAATTTCCCAACCGTAATGATCCACTAATTCAGTGATCATAGTATCTAGCTTTAAGCCGTGCAGTGGGTTGTTTTGTTGCAGTTCGATTCTTTCTTCTTCAGTCATATCTTTACCTTTTCCAAGGCAACTAAAGGCCTTGAATATACTCTAGAACACCGTCATCACTGACCATATCTAGCTCAATCATTTGGGCATTACATCCATTGCCCTTATCTATGCCTTTATGATGGCATAAAGCATGCTCGTTATCCTATTTATCTTTCAATTTAATTTTAAAATGGTCACTTACTATCCTAATATTGCGTGCAATACCGCCATGCACTCCCGACGAGTGCTTCTCTTAGATTTCGACCAAATTCGTTCAAGTTAACAAAAACCATGATAGAAGCATGAAATATCCATAATTTAAGTAATGAATTATAAATTTATTAGAACGCAGTATTGCTAATTAACAGCACGATGCTATGTTAGAAGTGGTATAGAAACCTACAAATAACGATATTAAACAATGATATAATTATAAATAAAGGTTGGCTTTGACCATGTTTGACTACTCAAAAATCAGCAGAGTAGCCGCCCAAGATAAAGACATTATCGCTATCGTTGATGATCTCTTTCGGCTAGCTCGCGAACATTACCCCATTCTGTCTAGGCTCTCGGTTGTGCTATGCAACGAAAATAGAGCGTCGAATTACTTTGTTTCGGACACTCTGTGCCAAGAAGCCGAACATCGCTACGTTGAGCAAGAACTTACGCCAGAATCGGCTTTGTCGCGCATGGCTGAGTCTTTAGATACCCGGATCATCAACGACCTCACCACCATTAGCTCAACCAAACAAATATCTCACCTGCTCGATCTCGGTCATCAAAGCAGTTATACAACACCGATTCATCATCAAGAAAGTAATCTTGGGTTTGTATTTATCAATGCTTCATCAACAGGATTTTTTGCTAACCAAACTATTCAGTGTGATATCGCCTATCTCACTCAAGTCATCTCTAGCCTTTTCGTTCAGTGGTTTGAGCGCCAACGTCACTTTCAATCCTCTTTAGCGATAGCTTTAAACATGGGTCATGCTCGAGATCCAGAAACCAAAGAACACCTAATTCGCATGGGTAAATACAGTGAAAAAATTGCTCGCACTCTGTCGCAGACCAAAAGAGAAATCACCCACCAATTCATTCATCGAATCCGGTTGTATGCGCCCTTTCACGACATAGGAAAATATCGAATTCCAGATAAGGTGCTATTCAGTAGCGCGCGTTTCAACGAAGAAGAAAGAAACATCATGAACAATCACACCTTGTATGGCGAAGAGATGATTGATGACGTGGTTGCCCTTTCCCACCACAGCTCGATGTGCAGTGAAGAGATTCAATTCATTAAGAATATTGTGCGCCACCATCATGAACGGTTTGATGGCTCTGGATTACCTGATGCTTTGAGTAACACAGCGATACCACTCGAAGCTCGAATAGTGACATTAGCCGATGTATTCGATGCGCTGATGAGCAAAAGAGCTTATAAGCACGCGTGGACACTCGATGAAGTGATGGAATACATTGAAATGCAGAACGGTTCAATGTTCGACCCAGAGTGTGTTGTGGCTCTTAAACAGAACCTAGACGGCTTTATGGCAATTCGGGAGCAATACAATGACGATGCTCAGCCGCACTTAATGACAGCTTAAACTATGGCTTCTTTGTTATTCAGGCCTAAGTAAGAGAACGTGAACCAACAAAAAGGATGCCAATTGGCATCCTTTTGTTTTCTAGTTTACAGCTTAAAGAACAAACGTGTTCTTAACTGCTCCTAACTAACGATTATACGTCGTAAGTTGTAGAAGCAGTGTCGCCGCCTGTACCAGTCCAGTTTGTGTGGAAGAATTCACCACGTGGACGGTCAGTACGCTCATAAGTGTGAGCACCGAAGTAGTCACGTTGAGCTTGTAGAAGGTTCGCTGGAAGACGAGCTGTAGTGTAACCGTCTAGGAACGTTAGTGCAGAAGTCATACATGGCATTGGGATGCCTGATTCCATAGACTTAGCTGCAACTTTACGCCAAGCGCCCATGCAGTTGTCTAGGATGCCTTTGAAGTATGCATCTGAACCTAGGAATGCGATCTCCGGGTTCGCTTCGTAAGCATCACGAATGTTACCTAGGAATGCAGAACGGATGATACAACCGCCACGCCACATAAGTGCAACGTTACCGTAGTTTAAATCCCAACCGTTTTCGTTCGACGCTTCACGCATTAGCATGAAACCTTGAGCGTAAGAGATGATCTTAGAAGCAAGTAGAGCCTGACGGATTGCATCAACCCACTCTTGCTTATCGCCTTCAACTGGAGCAACAGTCTTACCGAACAGTTTCTCAGCTTCAACACGTTGATCTTTAAGTGCAGATAGGCAACGAGAGAATACAGACTCAGTGATTAGAGTCAGTGGGATACCCATGTCTAGTGCGTTGATACCAGTCCATTTGCCTGTACCTTTTTGGCCAGCAGTGTCTAGGATCTTCTCAACTAGCGCTTCACCGTCTTCATCTTTGTAGCCAAGGATGTCAGCAGTGATTTCTACTAGGTAGCTGTCTAGCTCAGTTTTGTTCCAGTCAGCAAATACAGCCTGCATTTCGTCGTGGTTCATACCTAGGCCATCTTTCATGAACTGGTATGCTTCAGTGATAAGCTGCATGTCACCGTATTCGATGCCATTGTGAACCATCTTAACGAAGTGACCAGCACCGTCGTTACCAACCCAATCACAACAAGGCTCACCCGCGTCAGTTTTCGCAGAGATACCTTGGAAGATAGGCTTAACCGCTTCCCAAGCTTCAGGAGAACCGCCTGGCATGATAGAAGGACCGAAACGAGCACCTTCTTCACCACCAGAAACACCCGTACCGATGAAGTGGATGCCTTTCTCGCGAAGAGCAGCAACACGACGGTTTGTGTCTGGGAAGTTAGTGTTACCACCATCAATGATGATGTCGCCTTTGTCTAGAAGTGGTACAAGCTTGTCGATGAACGTATCTACAACGTCACCAGCACGAACCATAAGCATCACTTTACGTGGCGCTTCTAGTTTCTCAACTAGCTCTTCTAGAGAGTAAGCACCAACAATGTTAGTACCCTTAGCTGGGCCTTCTAGGAACTCGTCTACCTTAGCAGCAGTACGGTTGTGAGCCACAACTTTGAAGCCGTGGTCGTTCATGTTTAGGATAAGGTTCTGACCCATTACCGCTAGGCCAATTACACCGATATCACCTTTCATTATTTATATCTCCTTGCGGCTATTCGCACTTATGCGATAGCACTTGCTGCATTTGAATCTAGGAACCACTCTGTTTCGCCAGTTTTAGACTGGATTTTCGCTGCCGGGTAAGGCAGTTCTGAAGCAGGAGTTGTATGAATTTCTTTAACGATCTCAACTTTACCTGCACCCAGTACTAGGTAGCTGATTCGTTTTGCTGCTTCTAAAACTCTCGCAGTTTTAGAAACACGGATCTGGCCCGACTCTGGGTGAGAAGCTAATACAGATAGGTTCTCATCTTGGTAGTCAGTTGCACCCGGGAATAGTGAAGCTGTGTGGCCGTCTGCGCCAACACCGAGCAGAATCCAATCAAAAACTGGCGTGCCGTTTTCTGTTGGAATCACATCTGCCATTTCTTTCGCGAAACGTTCTGCTTCTGCTTTAGGCTCATCTTCACCACGGATGCGGTGGATGTTCTCTGCAGGCAGGTTTACGTTTGTAAACAGCAGTGTATTCGCTTCACCGAAGTTGCTTTCCGCATCGTCTGGTGCCACGCAACGTTCGTCGCCCCACCAGAAATGAAGGTTATTCCATTGAATACCTTCCGCGTATGGCGCTTGAGCTAAAAGCTTGAAAAGCATTTTTGGCGTGCTGCCACCCGACAATGAAATGTGAACAGGTTTGCCCTGTTCGCTGTATGCTTTCATTTCGTTTGCTAGGTTTTCAACGACCAATTCAGGCGTTGCAAAGATCTTGTGGTTGATCATAGTTCGCAGTAATCCGTGTCTGTTAGGTTTTTACATGGGAAACGCCATGCGCGGCCATCACGTTGCAGAAGCTCATCCGCTTCTTGCGGGCCCCAAGTACCACAAGCATAGCCAAACAGTGCTTGAGGGTCTTGTTTGAGATCTAAGATCGGTTGAACGTACTTCCAACATGCTTCTACTGCATCAGTACGTGCAAACAGAGTCGCATCACCGTTCAGCGCATCAAGAAGAAGACGCTCATAAGCCGTCAGCATTTGAGTTTCAGGCAAGTCAGAGTAAGAGAAGTTCATTTTCACTTCTTTTGCTTTGAAGCCTGCACCCGGCTCTTTCAAACCAAAGCTCATCTGAATACCTTCATCCGGTTGGATACGGATAATCAGCTTGTTCTCTGGTGCATCTTGACCAAACACTGGGTGTGGCGTGTTCTTAAAGTGAATCACGATTTCAGTCACACGTGTTGGTAAGCGTTTACCCGTACGTACGTAGAAAGGAACACCATTCCAACGCCAGTTGTTGATATGTGCTTTAAGACCAATGTACGTTTCAGTACGAGAGTCGTCTGCGACACCATGCTCTTCGCGGTAACCAGGCAAGTGCTGACCACGAACGTCTGATGCTGTGTATTGACCTAGAACCAAATCTTTACGCAGGTCGTCTTCTTCCAGTGGTTTCAGACACTGAAGTACTTTAACCACTTCGTCACGAATAGAATCCGCATTGATTTGTGCAGGCGGTTCCATGCCAACCATTGCTAATACTTGTAGCAAGTGATTTTGGAACATGTCACGAACTGCACCAGAACCGTCGTAGTATCCGCCACGCTCTTCAACGCCAAGGAACTCAGCACCTGTGATTTCAACGTATTCAATAAAGTTACGGTTCCACAGTGGTTCAAACATCGCGTTTGAGAAACGAAGCACTAGAAGGTTTTGTACCGTCTCTTTACCAAGATAATGGTCGATACGGTAGATCTGGTGTTCTTGGAAGTGATGATGGATCTCTTCATCTAACGCTTGAGCTGATGCTAAGTCGTAACCAAATGGTTTCTCGATGATCAGACGACGCCAGCCGTTCTTTTCATCGTTCAGGCCATGCGCAGCAAGGTTTGCCGGAATCACACCGTATAGGCTTGGCGGGGTTGCCAAGTAGAACAATGTGTTATGGTTTTCGAATTGGTAGTCTTGCTCAAGCTTGTCTAGACGTTGTGCTAAACGAGCGTAGTCGTCTACATCTGAAGTGTTGATCGCTTGGTAATGCAGATGTTCAATAAATGCATTCAGCGTCTCTGGCTCAGTTTTTTCCATTTCCTGAAGAGACTTCTTCAGCTTCTCACGGTAAGACTCATCGCTGTACTCAGTACGGCTCACGCCAAGAATCGCAAAGGATTTTGGTAGTTGATTGCTAGCATACAGGTGGTACAAAGCAGGAATTAACTTGCGGTAAGTTAGATCTCCCGATGCACCAAAAATAACGATGCTGCTGTTTTCAGGTATTACCATCATCTTTCCTATAAAAACAAGGTTTTTAGTATTCGCCAAAGGTATCAGCGACATACGAAAATAGATAATAGGTCTTGGCTATTACATCAATAGCGAGTGCCTATTACACTTGAGAATGCGTTTGGTAAACGAGGGTGAAAGCTATCACCTCTATTCGGGACAGTATTGTCTATGAGTATTTGATTTACATCAACCACTGTGAAAGCAATCGATTAAATATTGACTCATTTTGAACAAATTCTAATCGATAGATCAGTTCGCCGAGCCCGAGAGAGAAGCAAATCGGTATTCTCAAACATTGTAGTCAAGAAAGAACGGTATCTGGTCGGTGGAGTGAATAATAGGAAATGGAGAGAAAGGCAAAACCAGCCTATTCAACTGGCTTTATATTAATTTGACAGCATCGCGTTTGTCTTTGTGACTTGTTGTCGCTAAATTTATCTTCTAGCTTTGTTGTAGCAACGTTCTGGGCGGCCTACTGACCCGTAATTTAAGTCGGCCACTAACTCACCAGTCGTGATTAGAAATTCCAAATAGCGTCGAGCGGTGGTTCGACTTGCTCCAATACGTTCACCTGCTTCATCTGCTGTAATATCAGCAATGTCGGCTTGTTGAAAAATGGCTCTAATTTTATCAAGCGTTACGCCATCAATCCCTTTCGGTAACGTAGAAACCTTTCGAGAATCGGCCTTGGCATTGGCTTGCAACATCTTGTCGACCAAACCTTGGTTTAAGTCAGACACACTTTCAAATTCTTGTTGTTGCGATTGGTACTTTTTCAGCGCCGCTTCCAAACGAGGAAACATCACAGGTTTGAGTAGATAGTCGACGACTCCACCACGCATCGCTTGCTGAAGGGTGTCGACGTCTCGAGCGGCGGTAATCAGAATCACATCACAGCCCTGATTACTGCCACGAACGTGGTTCAAAATATCAAGTCCGCATCCGTCCGGCAGATACACATCCAATAAAACCAAATCAGGTTTTAAGATATCTAACTGCATTAACGCTTCAGACTGTGTGGTCGCAATTCCGACCACATCAAAGCCTCCCATCTGTTCTAAATAACGATGGTGAAGCTCTGCAATCGCAATATCATCTTCAATGACCATGACTCTCGTGATTGCGCTCATTTATGTTCTTCCTTTAACCATGCTTTTTCCGTCACGATGATCTTCACTCGATCACTTCGCGCTTAATTATTATTGTGCTTCTTTTGGCAGATAAACCGTCATTCGCGTACCAAAATCGTGGTTGTCGACCATTTCAAGCTGTCCTTGATATCGGTCTGCCAGTTGCTTTATTAAATACAAACCGACGCCGCGATTCTGTTTCGCTTTGCTTGATACGCCTTTTTCGGTGAGTGCTTTCGTCGCCAAGTCTTTCGGCAAACCACACCCTTTGTCTTCTACTTCTACGATAATTTCATTACCAAAATCACTGATTGAAACTTCAATAACTCGACGCGCTGGAGTAATTTGACCCTCTTGCTTAATAGCCGTCATAGTGGCATCAAAGGCGTTATCTATCAGGTTGCCAAGAATTGTGACAACGTCATCCGCGTTCAGCCAGCTAGGCAATGCTTCAAGCCTTGAGCCTTCTTCGACTTTGAGCTCTAAGCCTATTTCTCTCGCACGCTCCGTTTTCCCCAAGAGCATGCCTGCAATGAGCGGGTCTTTAACGGTTTCACGCAAGAACTCGATCAAGCTTTGATAGTGTGCTGTTTCTTGGCCAATCAGCTGCTGTACTGAATCCAACTCGCCCATCTGGATCAAGCCACTAATGGTGTTGAGCTTGTTTTGATGCTCATGGGTTTGTGAACGGAGTAAATCAGCATACTCTTTGGTTTGTGAGAGCTGGTCTGTTAAGTCATTGATTTCATCTCGCAATCGAAAGCTGGATACCGCCCCAACGACTTCACCCGCCACGATAATTGGGCTGCGGTTGGCAACGATTCGCTTATTGTTCAGGTACAGCTCGACGTCGTGATCGGTTTCACCAGTGGATAACAGTTGCTCTAAATCACTGCCGGCCAATACATCTGAAAGGCGCAGCTGGTTTAGTGCAGACTCTCTATCGATAGACAAAATATCGCAGGCACTCTTATTAATAGAACGTAAAATTCCGTGCTTATCGATACTCAGAATACCTTCTTTCACGGTACTCATAGTCACATCTAACTCGACATACAGTCGGCCGATCTCTTCGGGTTCAAAGCCTAAAATAGCGCGTTGAAAGCGACGAGACACATAGCTTGAAATCAAAGCGTTGACCGCAACCACCAGCAACGCCATCACAATCAAAAAGGTTAAATAAGGTTCGATTCGGTCTTGTAACGAGTCCAACAAATAGCCAACCGACACCACGCCAATGACAGTGCCTTGTGGGTCTTTAACCGCGGATTTCCCACGGACAGAGAAGCCAAGTGATCCTTTGGCCGTCGACACATAAGATTCACCCAACACCAATGCTTTTTGGTTATCACCACCGCGCATTGGTTTACCAAGCCGATCATCATAAGGGTGAATCAAGCGGATACCTTTGTCATCTCCCACAACGATAAACGCCGCGCCAATGAGCTGGGTAAGGTTTCGAAATTTAACTTGAGTTTCTTCAGACATAACGTAGGGAACGCCATTAGGACCCATTGTTTCATTTTCTTGAATAATGCTGGTGACAAGTGGCGATTCAGACAGAAATTCAGCAACACCTAACGCTTTCAAACCCATCTCTTGTTCTTGAGATTGTTTGATATAATAAAAACCAGCCGCTGAAAGTATCAAAAGTTCAACAAGACCAGTGACCGTCATGATAATCAGCAGCCTTTTACGGAAGCTGATACTACTCCATTTCATATTCCACCGTCCCTAGTGTTAGACGAGCAATGTTAACACCAAGTTAATTAGATGACCTTTCTACGTACGCGAATTTGTGACTGTTACTCAACTAAATAATTGAGCAGATTATTAATTGATAATCCTTTACGTTGTTCACCTCGATTAATCGTTCGCTTTTAGAACGGATTAGCTTAAAAATCAAAATAAACGAATAAATATTGAGCTAGATCACTAAGCTTTTAGGTGTTTTTTAGGTTGTTTAAAATAAATACAATTATAATAGTTGCATATAAAGAAGTTTATTGTTGCCAAGCCAAAAGTCATGATTTTCAGACTCTGCTTTAAATCGAAATTTCGGTTAACAAAAAGACAACAACTCTTCGCTCACTGGACGTATCTATAACGAAACGTTGCACGCTCGCCGTTAGGATTGTTGAACAAACAGGTTATCAACCTAACCTCATTCATACATCTCTATTTACACTATAGGCCAGCATGACAACTCAGAGGTGCCTGATAAAGCAGCGCCCAATAATAAAACATTGATGAGCAGGAAGTATCGATCAGTGGCAACGTCCAATAGAAACAGGATTAAAAACATAACGTATAAACATTGTTGAAAAGGAAACCAGGCAATGAAGCGCGATAATTTTGGAATTTGTCTTACTAAGACCATGCTGTTCAAACACTTGCAATCGACTTTTACTCACGTAAGAGCCTATGAGAAAGACGGTACCTCCCCTCTCGATCTCAAGGTATTGTTAGCGTTCCCGCAAATGTCGGGCAGAGATTTATTACAAACAATGCAAGGCTCAAGACAATTGGTGTGGCGCGCCGATCACCATTGTCCTGGCTTTAAATAAGCCACTTCATTTTGTAAAACACCTCTATACTGAACGAAAAGAGCACGCTTTGTCGTGCTCTTTTCGTTTCAGTGATCTTTGTTATTCACATCACGTATTTTATTACATTAACTTAACGAGTATGCGTGTTTCTAATCATATGAGACAATCAACTCAAGACAAATGACTATCACCCTGTTAACATTAGAGTTAATGCTCTAATTTGGTATTTAATGCAGATGACCAAACCAAAATTCCGTTACCTTGCGGTCGCTAGTATGCTTCTCGGCACCATGACTTCGCCAGGCTATGCTACCCCGCTCACTTTTTCTGAAGCGTGGCAAATATTACAAGAAAACAACAACTCACTTGCGGCTCAACAAGCCAATGTTGAACGTTATCAACACCTTCAGAACTCAACGAGTAGCCTCAACTTGCCTTCTATTACCTTAGGGGCTAACTACACGCACCTTGATAGTGACGTAACCATCAATGGTGAACAGTTTTCAGATAGCTTGAGTGGACTGCCATTTCCAATACCACCCGGATTTGCTGGCCTACTTGGCGGTGTAACCTCCACCATCACCGAGCAAGACATCTTTAGCTCTTCCATTCGCGCGGTTTGGCCTATCTTCACAGGCGGGCGAATTACCGCTGCGCAAAATGCTGCTGAAGGTAAAAGCGAAGAAGCGCAAAGCCAGTTGTTGATGGAAAGACAAGCTCGCTACGAAGACTTAAGTAAATATTACTTCTCGGTGATCTTAGCGGAAGACGTCGTGAAAACGCGTCAAGCCGTTGAAGCTGGCTTAACTCAGCATCGTGATTTCGCCATCAAGCTTGAACAACAAGGGCAAATCGCACGAGTAGAACGCTTGCAAGCGGATGCGTCACTAGACAAAGCGGTTGTCGAGCGAACTAAAGCTCAAAACGATCTTAAGATTGCTCAATTAGCGCTGACTCAAATCCTTGGTCAGAGCCAAAGTGTAGAACCCTCAGAGCAACTGTTTATCAATAAGAACCTGCCTCATATGGATGTGTTCATTGACCAAACACTCATGACCTATCCCGGCCTTAAGATTCTTGATGCAAAAGAGAAACAAGCAAGCAGCTTAATTAAAGCTGAGAAAGGTAAATACTATCCAGAAGTATACCTTTACGGTGATTACAGCCTGTATGAAGATGACTCTCTAGCCAGCGAAATGAAACCCGATTGGTTAGTTGGCATTGGTGTGAATGTGCCGCTGCTTGATACTTCTGGCCGTTCAGACAAAGTAGCCGCCGCTCACAGTGCTGTCTCACAGGTTCAATTCCTGAAGTCGCAAGCTAAGCAAGACTTAACCGTGTTGGTACAGAAGACTTACCTTGAAGCGAACCAAGCAATTGAGGAGGTTCAAGGCCTGAACTCAAGCTTGGCTTTGGCTCAAGAAAACCTATTACTCCGTAAAAAAGCCTTCACTCAAGGACTCTCGAACTCGCTAGAAGTGGTTGATGCAGAGCTCTACCTTGCGAGCATCAAAACCCAGCAATCTGCTGCGCGATTCAAATACCTAATCTCTCTGAACAAGCTATTAGCGCTAACCAGCGAAATGAATGCTTACTCGAGTTACTTAACCTCTTCTGTTCCGTCTGACTTCGACTCAAAAACAGACACCGATAGCCAGTCAAAAGGATAATTCATGAAACCTATTAAGCCCCTTCTTCTATCTTTAGTTGGTATCGGCGTTATTGGCTGGGTCGGATACAGTTTCTACCAAGCTTACCAACCTCAGCCGGTTAAGCTTCAAGGTCAAATCGATGCGCAGCAATACAGCATCTCATCGAAAGTACCTGGCAGAATTGATGAAATATTCGTGCGTAAAGGCGATTCAGTTGAAAAAGGCGAATTGATCTTTTCTCTTCTTAGCCCTGAGATTGACGCGAAGCTAGAACAAGCAAAAGCAGGTCAAAAAGCTGCTGGCGCATTAGCAAAACAAGCAGAGAATGGTGCCCGTACTCAGCAAATCCAAGCCGCTAAAGACCAATGGTTGAAAGCAAAAGCGGCAGCCGATCTTATGGACAAAACCTACCAACGTGTAAACAACCTTTACAACGATGGTGTCGTTGCCGAGCAAAAACGCGATGAAGCAAAAACACAGTGGCAAGCGGCGAAGTACACCGAAAGTGCTGCGTTCCAAATGTATCAATTAGCACGAGAAGGCGCTCGTGACGAAACCAAAGTGGCAGCCGCTCAAAAAGCATTAATGGCGGCAGGTGCGGTGGCGGAAGTTGAAGCTTACGCAAAAGACACACAGATCCACAGTTGGTTTAATGGCGAAGTGTCTCAGGTGCTATTAAGCAGCGGTGAGCTCGCACCACAAGGTTTCCCTGTTGTGACTGTTATCGACACCAAGGATGCATGGGCCGTGCTCAACGTACGTGAAGATATGCTTAAGCACTTCGAAAAAGGCAGCCAGTTTGAGGCGTACCTACCGGCTCTGGATAAATCATTAACTTTCCAAGTGACACACATTGCCGTAATGGGTGATTTCGCGACTTGGCGTTCAACAGACGCAGCACAAGGCTTCGACTTACGTACTTTTGAAGTAGAAGCGCACCCTGTCGATACGAGCGAAACACTGCGTATGGGCATGAGCCTAGTGGTTGAGCTTTAGGTGACGTATGTCTGCTAACTTTCGATCGATAGGCTCGCGATCTACAGCCTCGCAATCTAGAAGATCGCAATCAACTGAGCATCATAGAGCGAAGAATACCTTGCTTAGGCAGTGGGCGATTGTCCGCAAAGACAAATGGTTGTTGTCTTGCCTAACTTGGATACCTTTGCTTCTTGCTGCCAGTATTTGGCTGATTTTTTCGCAAGGGATCGCTCGTGACTTACCGGTTGCGGTTGTTGACTTGGAACACAGCCAAATTTCGCAACAGTTCACACGTCTTGTTGATACATCACCAACGCTGCAAGTCACTCAGAAATACAGCTCTGCGAGTGAAGCGGCGAAAGCGATGATTGAACGCGATATCTACGGTTATGTTGTGATACCAAGGCATTTTGACCGAGACCTTCTGCTCGGATTGAATCCGCAAGTGTCTGTGTTCTACAACAGCCAATTTATCTTGATAGGTAAGCTAGTGAATTCGGCGTTGCTGCAGGCTCAGGGGACTTTTAACGCGCAACTTGAGGTCGCTAAGCAGTTATCACACGGTGATACCACGGTGCAATCAGCATTAGGCCAAGCAGTAACAGTGCAAAGCCAGATCACGCCACTGTTCAACAAGAACACCAGTTATGCTCAGTTCTTGGTGTCTGCGGTTATTCCTGCACTATGGCAGATCATGATTGTGGTGGGCACGATATTGGTTTTGACGGCGAACGTTAGAGCTCGTGGTCTTCATGCTTGGTTATCCAACGCCCCGATGAAATCACTAACATCAACACTAGCGCCCTACCTTGTCTTGTTTTTGATGTTTGGTATCGCGTTTAGCTTTTGGTTCTATGTCCTCTTAGACTGGCCGTTTAACGGCAGTTTTGTGGCACTGACCGTCGCCCAACTGCTTACCGTCATCAGTTGTATCATCATGGGTTGTTTGTTTTTCTTCTTAACACTCGATCCTGCAAGGGCGATGAGTTTCGCTGGCGCCTTTACAGCACCAAGCTTTGCGTTCATGGGGATTACCTTTCCAGTCACCGACATGAACACAGCAGCTCAAATCTGGAGAAGCTTACTGCCCGTGAGTCATTACATCGAAGTACAAACAGCACAATCAAGTTATGGCGCGAGCGTGGCACAGTCGCTTATCAGCCTCTCCTCTATGTTGTGGTATGCGATACCTGCTTTCGTGGTGATTTTGTTGATTAAGAAACACTTGGCGCAATCGAATCAGTCTGCACAAACGGATCTAACAGCCCAAGCAGCTCTATCTGCAAAAGCAACACCTTCAACACCTTCAACACCTTCAACACCTTCAACACAACAAGAGAAATCTGAACAATCAGCACCACAAGGAGTAAAACGATGAGCTTTACTCAACTGCTCAAGCAAGAACTGTTAGCGGTACTGCGTAACCCTGTTGTACTTCTTACGGTATTTGGTGGTGTGGTCTTCTATTCATTCTTGTATCCATTGCCTTACGCGCACCAAGTTCCTCAACAGCTTAAAGCCTCGGTAGTAAACTTGGACAAGAGTCAAAGCAGCTACCAATTAGAACGAATGGTGGATGCCACCTCTCAAATCGAATTGGTACGTCGAGACTCCAGCATCGCAGATGCAAAACAAGCCGTACTTAACCAAGAGATCGGTGGGTTCCTCGTCATTCCAGAAGACTTCTATAAAGACCTGCTGCTCGGTAAGAGCCCGACGCTTTCTTACGCCGGCGATGCTTCTTACTTCTTAGTGTATGGAACCATTGTTGAAGGGCTTGCCAAGGCAGGTGGCACGTTAGCTGCACAAGTTAAGGTCAGTCACTTGTTAGTAGAAGGAGTACCTTTAGAGTCCGCAGCCAAAGGCTACAGCGCGTTTAGCTTGAACCTAAAACCAACGTTCAATAGCCGCATGGGATATATCGATTACGTGGTTCCAGCCGTCTTTGTGTTGATCCTGCAACAAACCTTAGCCATGGCTTCTGGTTTAGTTGGGGCAACCCAAAACGCTCAATCTACGTTTGGCTATTGGAGTAAGACCTCTCCGGCAAAACTGATGCTTGCTCGTTGTTGTACCTTAGTCGGCATTTATTACTTGTTGTCGATGTACTACTTCGGCGCGAGCTTTTCGATGTATGGAATAAATTTGCTCGCCTCAACGACACAGATTTTGACTTTACTGCTGCCCTTCTTATTGGCCAGTTGTTTGATCGGGATTTTTATTGGTGAGCTAGTGCCAAGAAGAGAGTTAGTCACGGTTGTGGTGTTAATCAGTTCAATGCCGCTGATCTTCTCTTCAGGTTTTATCTGGCCTGTTGAAATGATGCCTGAATGGCTAGTACTGTTATCGCAATTGTTCCCAAGCACACCAGCTATTCAAGGCTTCTTAGCGCTTAATCAGATGGGTGCATCTTGGCAAGAAGTGGCATCTCAATGGACATTGCTATGGGGACAAGTCGCTTTATGGGGCTCGCTGTTGGCGCTCAAGCTCTACCACAAATCGAGTAAACGTATCACTGGGGCCGTGTAGCACTAGTCTCTAAACGTTAAGCCTAATGCTCATGCTCATGCTCATGCTCATCGTAAACCATTAAAAAGGCTCTGATAAAGGGCCTTTTTAATACTCTCTGGCCTGATTCCATCTTAAGCCATCAATTGTATAAACGCTTCCCAAGCACATATCGAATATTCAAACTCGCCGACTTCCCTGTGATCCCCCACTATAATTCACCTTAGCCCGTCGCTATAACAGCAACTGCATATGCCTTTTACAACCTAAAAAGCATCGACTTATTCCAAAACAATGACAAAACCCGAACAATTGTAAATTTATTGTAAAAATTTCTTTGAGGGTATTATTTTTATGTATAGGATTATCAGTAGGGCTTGGTAGGCCGAATACCATAGTCTTATTGGTTCACATACCAAAAGGATATCCATACAAAGCAAGATCAGTACTTATATTTATTTCGTTTTTCGACCTAGCTACAGCCGTTTATGTTGCCGTCGAATGAAGTAGATAAATCACTGAGATGTAAAAAATCAAATAAAAAACAAACACAACAGCAGCAAACATAATTTAATAAAAAGACAGGGAAAACCATGAAAAACTTACGTGAATTATTTTTTGGGTTTATATTATTGTTTAGTTCCAGTGCATTTGCAGAAGAAGGATCATTTAGTCAAAGTATCAGTAACTTGAGCCAAAGTGTTGATGGTTTTTTCAATGACTACACAGGTTGGTTCGTTGGATTAATATTTAAAAGTGTTCCACTTGGTGAAGCAAACTTCCCAATCATTGTTGGCTGGCTATTGCTCGCTGCGATCATCTTTACTGTTTACTTTGGCTTTGTTCAATTTAAACGTGTCGGGATGGCAATAGACATTATTAAAGGTAAGTACACAGACCCTAACTCCAAACACGAAGGGGAAGTTTCTCACTTTCAAGCGTTAACAACCGCGCTTTCTGGAACTGTTGGGCTTGGTAATATTGCCGGTGTGGGTGCTGCACTCGCAATTGGTGGTCCTGGTGCGACATTCTGGATGATCTTGTGTGGTCTTCTGGGTATGGCGTCTAAGTTCTGTGAATGTACCTTAGGTGTGAAATACCGAACTATTCTACCTTCCGGTGTTGTTTCAGGTGGTCCAATGTACTACCTAAGCCAAGGCCTAAGCGAAAGAGGACTCGGTGGACTAGGTAAAGCCCTTGCAATTGGTTTTGCGTTAATGTGTATTTTAGGTGCGTTGGGCGGCGGTAACATGTTCCAAGCTAACCAAGCACATGCCATGTTAACTTACGCATTCGATGTACCGAGTGAATACGGTGTGATCACTGGCCTTGTACTCGCTGCTTTAGTTTTCTCTGTGATTGTTGGTGGTATGCCTTCTATCGCATCGGTAACGGAAAAAGTTGTTCCTTGGATGGCTGCTCTGTATATCGGTATGGCTCTGATTGTTATCGGTTCTAATCTTGATCAAGTTGGCCCTGCGTTCAGCGCAATCTTTACAGGTGCATTTACCGGTGAAGGTGTGGTTGGTGGATTCATTGGTGCCCTAATCCAAGGTCTAAAACGTGCAACATTCTCAAATGAAGCAGGTGTAGGTTCAGCAGCAATTGCTCACTCAGCAGTAAAAACAAAAGAACCAATCACTGAAGGTCTTGTATCACTACTAGAACCATTCGTTGATACGGTAATCATTTGTACAATGACGGCATTGGTAATCACTATCGCTGGCTTAAACGTAGGTCCATATGATGGAACAGGTTTAACGGGCGTAACGCTTACTGCTGCATCGTTTACTGAAACTGCAGAAGTGTTCAAATACACACTTGCTCTCGCGGTAATCATGTTTGCGTTCTCGACGATGATTTCTTGGTCGTACTACGGTCTTAAGGCTTGGACTTACCTATTTGGTGAAGGCAAAACAACGGAACTGATTTTCAAAGTGATGTTCTGTGTGTTTGTTGTTATTGGTGCGACGATTCAGTTTGGCGCGGTAATCGACTTCTCTGATGCGGCTATCTTTGCGATGTCTATCTTCAACATTCTTGGCCTGTACTTCCTAATGCCTGTTGTGAAGAAAGAACTGCAATCATTTGTTGCTCGTGTGAAATCAGGTGAAATCAAAACTTACGATAAATAACGTTTAGTGGAATGATGTTGATCTGATAACTAATTTAGGTCTCATAACGATACAGTTCTAATAAACGAGGCTGTTCTAAAAATTTTTGTAAGACCCTTTGCTTGAGAAAGCGAGAACAGGACTGCAGCTTATCCAAATCCCTACTAGCTTTGCTTGTGGGGATTTTTTATGCCTGAATAGTTGGGCTAGTTGCTATCCTCAATGCTCTTTTCACTCTTTTCACTCTTTTCACCATCATGTTCAACGTCGAAACGACGAACTAATTCTTCTACTTCGATCATCTCTTTTTGCGCTAATGGCGAACAACAATCATCGAAACAATAAGCTATGGTGCAGTTCTCACAAAGGTACTCTGGCATCACTTCATCCCTTGTCGTCAAAGCAGCCAAATGCGAGCTAGCAATCGACTGCGTGTTCATCCTGAACAACACTATTATGCAGCGACTCTGATCTGAAAATATGTATGCAAAGTCATTCAATAGACAACAAGTAACATATCATTGCGAATATACGTAACTATTCACAAATATCTAAGCAAACAATGAAAACACTCAAATAATCAATAATGAGAAAGCACCGGATCTATGCTCCCCAGAAAACGCAAAACGCCCACATAACGTGTGTGATGTGGGCGTTTCAATATTTACTGTAAACTATCTCTGGGTTGATTAAAGCCTGTGGTTTATAGGCCCATCTCTTCAGTGAGCGTTTTGATCTGCTTAAGATCCATGGTGTGGACTTCAATCATTTGTCTGATATCACTCAGACGAGAGTTAGCGTTATCCTGCTTCTCACACGCGTCAGATTTAGCATCCCATGATGTGCCATCTAAGAAAACGTCGCACGCTTTCTTCAGAGAACCAAGGTTCTGCTCAAGTTCATTTTTTTCTTTCTCAAGCTTTTCAAGTTCTTGAGAGATCTGTAATTCTTTTCGGAAAACTTCACGCGAACGCTCAAACAAGGTCGATTGCATATCAGCCTGACGATTAAGTTTCTGGTTGTCTTGCTGAGTTTGCTCTAACGTTTGCTTCTGTTCGTTTAGCTGCTGCTCTAATGAGTAGTTCGCTTTCTCTAAAACCGAAGACTGCTTCGCTAGGTCTTGGAGCTCTTTTTGATGTTCTTCTGTTTGTTTTACTAGAGCGGCTTCTACTTTTTCATCGATTTCGGTATCGACTTTTGCCACTTTAGTTTCAACGGATGTCATCAACTGTGTTTTGCTGTCATGCAGTTCTTGATAACGAGTTTCGAGTACCTGATAAGTGGACTCCCACTTCGAAGCCGTGATTGTAGAACCGATCAAGCCACCTAACGCCAAACCTATAACCGCAGCAATGCCGATATAAAGCTGACTGCGCTTATCGCGTTCTTCAATAACAACCACTTCATCTTGTTCGCTTTGTCCAGATTGCTGGTTCACTAGCGGGTACTCCCAAAAATTTGTTTAACGTTACACGGTCACTGATACTGATACTGATACTGATACTGATACTGATACTGATACTGATACTTTAAGCTCAGTTAAACCTATTACCCAAGCCAGAAGCACTTGAGCTTTGCTTACACGTTCGTCTTATCTACTCACAGACAGGTTTAACGAGTTAACTCCGAAATCATCAAGCTGGCCGTATACAAAAGGAAGCTGCTAACGATAACGATCACTACCCCTTTTTGCAGTTTTTCGTTTGTCCGGTAACGAAACAGCACAAATGCCAAAGCCAATAAAAAAACAATCGCTATTAGTCGAGTCATAACTCCTCCTTGTTTCTCTATTTTATACCATTTAAATAAGCAAGTTACGTCAGAGACTCGTTGTTTGATCATTTAGTTGAACAACATTTAAGCAAACAGATATTTTGTAGCTGACATCACATTTTATATGATCTAGGATACGTCTACAGATTACCTAATTATTTAGGTAATTGTTCCGATGAAGACTGCAGGAGAGTGGTTTTTAACTAAATATTAACATTTAGTTAGATTGACCCGCCGAAGAAGTAAATCTTTCAGGTGCTTTATGCTGGAGAAATCCAGAAAAGTGAGGACTGTCGTTGGAGGAACCTCTGGAGAGAACCGTACTACTTTTTTTGTAGCAAGCGGTCGCCGAAGGAGCAAGCTTAGTGCCCGTTACTTATCTATAAGTGATTCGCTAAGTGAAACTCTCAGGCAAAAGGACAGAGGAGTGGAAAGCAACAGCCTTAATTAACAAAAGAATTCTATCTAGAAATCCGTCTGTATTAAGTAGTGCTATCGATCCCTGAGATCCGCACTGCCTTCCCTCTTCTCCTTAAATTTTATATTTATTAAGGGGAAACTATGAACCATCTACAAGCTACACTACAAACCATCAACCAATTCGTTTGGGGACCACCACTGCTTATTCTTCTAGTGGGAACGGGGATCTACTTTACTTTTCGCTTAGGCTTACTCCAGTTTAGACACCTCCCAACCGCACTAAAAATGGTGTTCACCAAAGACAAATCCGGTACGGGTGACGTATCGAGTTTCGCCGCTTTGTGTACAGCACTTTCAGCAACTATTGGTACAGGTAACATCGTTGGTGTAGCGACCGCAATTAAGATTGGTGGCCCTGGAGCCCTATTCTGGATGTGGCTTGCCGCTGTATTTGGTATGGCGACCAAATATGCAGAATGTCTACTTGCCGTTAAATACCGCAGAACCGATAGCAATGGCGAAATGGTTGGCGGCCCAATGTACTACCTGCAATACGGTGTCGGCTCACGAATCTTAGCGGTAATGTTCGCTGTCTTCGCGTTAGGTGTTGCCTGCTTCGGTATTGGTACCTTCCCACAGGTCAACGCTATCTTAGACGCAACTCAAATTTCATTTGGTGCTTCTCGTGAGATGTCTGCTGTCGTTCTTACGATATTGGTGGCAGTTGTAACCCTTGGTGGTATTCAATCTATCGCGAAGGTGGCAGGAAAAGTGGTTCCAACCATGGCAATTATGTACATCGTCGCGTGTTTGAGCGTGCTGGTTTCAAATGCAGACCAATTACTGAATGCCATTACCCTTGTGGTTACCTCTGCGTTTACCAACACCGCTGCAACCGGTGGTTTCTTTGGTGCAAGCATCATGCTTGCTATCCAATCAGGTATCGCTCGTGGTGTATTCTCGAACGAATCTGGTCTAGGTAGTGCGCCTATGGCAGCAGCAGCGGCTAAAACGGACTCGTGCGTGAAGCAAGGCCTTATCTCGATGACAGGTACCTTCTTTGACACCATCATCATCTGTACGATGACAGGCTTGGCGCTAATCTTAACGGGTGCTTGGCAAACCGACCTCTCTGGTGCAGCGATGACCACTCATGCATTCGCTGTGGGTTTAAACGCCGATACTCTAGGTCCAATGTTAGTTTCGATTGGCTTAATCTTCTTTGCGTTTACAACGATTTTAGGCTGGAACTACTATGGTGAGCGCTGTGTTGTTTTCTTACTAGGTACCAAAGCAGTACTGCCTTACAAAATCATCTTCATTGCGTTGGTTGCTTCTGGTGCATTCCTAAAACTCGACATGATCTGGCTGATGGCTGATATCGTGAACGGCCTAATGGCTATTCCTAACCTTATCGGTCTTATCTTGTTACGCCACGTTGTCATCGAAGAAACAAAGCTATTCTTCAAACCTTTAACTTCTTCAAATGATTGTGAAGCCGTTAAAGCATAACTTGAATTGATTGAACACCAAGCCCGCAATAAATGCGGGCTTTTTTATTGATTCAACGCTTCAAATGACTACATTATTACTTGTCCTATATACCCAAAAATATAATAAGATATTTATTCGGCGGTTGTTCTAATTAAAATAATGAAAAGACTAATAAAAAGGTCACTAATAAAACCAACGCTTAATTAGATGTTACTTATATTTAACAGGTTGTGTCTAAATAGCGTTATTTTTATCATAAACGAATAAGAAACATTTTGTTCCAACCACACAAAAAAACACCATAATAAAATATGTGACTTTAATTCACATATGAGTCAGTTTATAGTCATCTACACTCTTGAGAGAATTATAATAAAAATAAAATGTTGGCTATATGATCAAATTTGACCCAATTAAAAACCGTATTTATAACGACGAACGTTCTATTAAAATAGGATATCGTGAGACTCGTGTTTTAGAGTTATTACTTAAAAAATCTCCCGAAATTGTGCGCAAACAAGATATTATTAGTTTCGCATGGGGAAGCGAATTCATTGGTGATACGTCACTAGCGAAATGTATCAGCTTGCTTCGCCAAGGATTCGTTAAGCTCGGTATCAAAGAGACGCCAATCGTGACTGTGCCAAAGGTTGGTTACCGCCTTATCGATGGTTGTGTCTTGATCGAATCGCAGCCACAAAGTGGAGCCACTATACTTCTCACTCCAGTGAGCGACCACATATCACTAAGTCATACCAGTTCACTAAGTCATAGCAGTTCATTAGGTAATCGCTGTTCACAAGGTCAAAGCAGTATTGCGCTCTCTCTTGCAAGTAGCCATGAATCTGAATCTAAACAGACGACACCTGCTTACCATCAAGTCGGCTCATACCGAAATAGACTGTGTTACTTCACTACTGGATGTTTGCTGCTGGCATCCGCGTTATTGGCTTTCGCTAAAGTTAATGAGAGAAACCTCAGTGATATCAACCCGGTTAACCGACTAAACGAGCAGTGGATTGGTCAAGTACAAGTTTTCCAAGATCCTGAAATGGCGATGACTCCTGAGCTAGAAAGCATCCTCTATCAGTATCAATGTGATTGTGTGGCGTACGTTAGCGAAGAGCCCGGCTATTCAGAACTCTCCGTACTCAACAAAGCAACACGCCAGTCTGTCAATATCTTTTACACGTCAACACAATTGGATCGAGCTAGCACCGAGCTGGCGCTATTCCTAGAGAGAGGCCAACTATGATGCCATTCGTTGCACTCATTTCCGCATTCGCTTTATTAGTTGGCATATGGAATATCCCTTCGCCCCAACCAAAAGAAGAGCATCGCTATCAACATAGTGTGGTGGACTTCATAGTGGATGACAATGTATTACGTACCGATGGATTAACAAAAATAAGTAACAACGAAGTCCTGCATCTTATGTCAGTCCAGGACGACAACATGCCAAACCCGATTGTCCTGAGATTCAAAGGAAAAGCTAACCCTTCTCAATCATTTTTCTTTTCTATATCTGGTACCATCGACTTAGTCTCTGTACAAAAAATAAATAAAACAATGAATGACAGCCTATTGTCACCTTATCTTTTAATCAACAATGACCCATTAACGATAAAGATTGATATCTTAAGTTCAAATGATTTATTTGCCATAATAAAAACGTGTAATACAGGCCGAACACAACTTCTGGCTAAGCGATAATTAGGAACAGTTTTTCCACCAGCAACCGCTACTTTATTATCAAATGACGATCCTTGCCGATATTACACATAGAAAACGGATGGTTATTTTTATTCTTCTGTCAGTAATACAATGGCGACTTTATCCTAACTTAAAGTGTTTCAATGTTAAAAAAGGTCGCATATCAAGATATCCAATCTAGATTTAGACTCCTTATGGCTAAATACCCGCCTTAAAGTTACGAACATTGTGAATGGTTATATCTAGCTTTCTACTTAACCATTCACATCAAGCGTAACGAAATAACATCAAAGCGTTTTGACGTTTAAGCCCAAATAATAACACTCTATTTTTCTAAAAACGGTTTGAGCCCCATCAAATAATTTCCTTTAAGTTGCATACACTTTCACCATATAAACACATTCAACAATACAACCCGATGAATTCAAAGGGTAAATTAATTCAAGCCTTTTCAGTATCTATCTATTTATCAACATGAAAAAGTGAACTTGTCTTGTTAACTACACGGCACACAAAACATTATCAAAATAGAAAAATTACAAACGAGGGAATTGTTAATGATTAGTATAAACAGAAGTCTCTTAGCAACCGCAGTGTTGTCTGTTCTATCAACCGGTGTAAACGCAAAGGTTTACCCAGACCAAATAGTGTTTGACCAACTTGGTGAAGATGTATGTCGCTCTGGTTATCGCCCTTTAGACCGTTATGAAGCCGAAGAGCAGAAGAGTGCTTTGGTCGCTCGTATGGGCACTTGGCAGATTACCGGGTTACAAGGAAACTGGGTAATCATGGGACCTGGTTATCATGGCGAAATTAAACAATCAAACAGCGGGTCGACGTTCTGTTATCCGAACAATGACCAATCTGAAATACCAAATTACTCTGCTAAAGCCGTCACAGAAGGCAGCGAGATAGACGTTGAATATGACTTAGTAAACAACCGCAATGATTTTGTACGCCCTCTTAGCTATCTAGCTCACAACCTAGGTTATGCTTGGGTTGGCGGTAACAACAGTCAGTATGTTGGTGAGGACATGACCATTAACCGCTCGGGTGACTCTTGGGTGATACAAGGTAACAACAGTGGCTCTTGTGATGGTTATCGCTGTAACGAAAAGACTAAGATCACCGTCGATAACTTCACCTACACCGTTAACGACAATAATTTTTGGCACGGCGATGTCGTCGAGTCCGATCGTGAACTGGTTAAGACCGTTTATGCAACGGCAAGAAACAGAAGCGACATCGCGCAGCAAGTCGTTGTCGACCTAAAAGTCGATGAGTCTACAAATTGGTCGAAAACGAATAGCTATGGGTTCTCCGAAAGTGTTCAAACAGAGAATACATTCAAGTGGCCTTTGGTTGGCGAGACTAAGCTTACAATCAAGTTAGAAGCGAACCAGAGCTTTGCTGAAACCAATGGCAACTCCACTAGCGAGCAAGTAACACTGCAAGCTCGTCCTATGGTTCCAGCGAATTCGGAGCTGCCGATTCGAGTTGAGTTGTATCGTTCAACCATCTCTTATCCGTACCGATTCAACGCTGACATCAGTTACGATGTTGAATTTAACGGCTTCCTTCGTTGGGGTGGTAACGCATGGCACACTCAACCAGACAACCGCCCTTACAAAGCTCACACCTTCACTATGGGCCGTAGCAGCAATGAATCAGCCGATATTCGCTACCAATGGGATCACCGATACATCCCAGGCGAAACGAAATGGTGGGACTGGGGCTGGGCTATCAAAGAAGCCGGTTTATCAAGCATGCAGTACGCGACTGGAGGAAGCTTACGCCCATTCCACTCTTACGTATCTGGCGACTTTAACGCTGAATCTCAATTTGCAGGCACCATTGAAATTGGCCAAGCAACACCAATTACCAACAGTGTTCGTAGCAAAAGAAGCGTTGATTCAGTCAGCGAAACCACTGAGCGCATTGGTGATATCGAAGTTACCACCAACTTTAATGCAGATGAGTTAAGTGACTTAGGTTTCGAAGGCGCTGAGATGAACATTAGCGTTGTCGAATAACGCAGTAGCTCACATCTAACACTCGGTTTACCATTAACAAAAAAGCCCACGGCAGTGTTTATATACAAACCTAACGTGGGCTTTCTTCTTTTTAATTCAATTGTGTAGAGCCTTTAGGACGACTCTCAATAACCTATACCCAAAACGGTTCAGGTTATACTGGCTCTTCCATCAGAAGCTTAACACCTAGCCCCACCAGCACCATACCCGTCACACCTTCCATCCACTTCATAAAACTCGCGTTCTTGAGCAAGTTTTTAGCTGAGTTAAGTGCCCCAGCCAAACCGCATTGCCACACCATCGCAATCATAAAGTGGACCGAAGCCATCAACATAGATTGCAATAAAGGCGAACCTTCAGGGTTTACAAATTGAGGTAAAAAGGCCAAATAGAAAACCGCTGTTTTGGGGTTAAGAACGTTAGACAAGAAGCCTTCACGCAAAGAACGCTTTGCACTGTATGCTTGCTGAACTTGTTCACCAACCTTCAAACCGCCACCGTTTTTCATCAACGCTCGCAAACTGCTTAAGCCAAGCCAGATGAGGTAAACCGCACCCACCATCTTAACGGCTTGAAAGAGTTCAGCAGACTGGGCAAGAATTGCAGAAATCCCTACAGCAGAGAAAAAGGCGTGTACATAGAGGCCGCTACAAATACCAAAGCTGGTCATTATACCGTCAGATAAGCCCGAGCGGCTCGTGTTGCGAATCACCAAAGCCGTATCTAAGCCCGGCGTTAGTGTTAAAATAGTGATGGCAATTAGAAATGCCTCAAAGTTCAAAATATCCATATTATTGTCATTGTTGTTCAGCGATCTATCATCAATACCGCTTATCTGAACAATTCGCAAGCAACAATTGCCATTTGCTATACAAGTCACTGATTTTGTGCACAATGGAACAGTTTGATTTGTTAAGAAATAGTAAATTCTAGGCATCGTACTGCCTCATGCTTTTATCGCTATATCTTCTATCGCTGTATCTTCAACTACGAAGTACTGCGTCATTAAAAAGCAGAGCCATAATCAAAGTACACGAGAGATGAACCTTAAAGCTGACGCTGTCCTAAGGATCATTTAAAGAAACCAAATTAAGAGTAGTCAAATGAGCGCATTCAAAAAACTAGTCGAGCACTCTCAAAAATGTTCACGCTTTCAACACCTCGCCTCTATTTGTGGTTGGGACCAAGCTTCAATGATGCCTGCCGGTGGTAACCAAGCTCGTAGTGAAGCGATGGCCGAACTTTCGGTTCATATTCACGGGTTGATGACGCAACCACAGCTTGGCGATTGGATTTCAGACGCTGAAAACGAAGCGCTAAATGGCGAGCAACAATCGTCTTTGCGTGAAATTAAACGCCAATGGCAACAAGCTAATCTACTTCCAGAAAAACTGGTTGAAGCGAAATCTCTAGCAGGTTCAAAATGTGAACATGCATGGCGAAGCCAACGTGGTAACAACGACTGGGTTGGGTTCGAAAAGAACTGGCGTGAAGTGGTTGAGCTATCTCGTGAAGAAGCGCAGATCCGCGCCGATGCAGCGAACCTAACGCCTTATGATGCCATGCTGGATATCTATGAACCGGGAACGAGCTCTGCTTCGCTTGACACCCTGTTTGCAGACGTTAAAACTTGGCTACCAAGCCTGATTGACGAAGTGATCGAAAAGCAATCGAGCGAGCAATTTAACGCACCATCGGGTATCTATTCGACCGAGAAACAGAAAGCACTGGGTTTAGAAGTCATGAAGCTGCTTCAGTTCGATTTTGAACACGGCCGACTAGATGAAAGTGTTCACCCATTCTGTGGCGGCGTGCCTTCAGACGTGCGCATCACAACCCGATACGACGAAGCGGAGTTCGTTCAGAGCTTAATGGGTATCGTGCACGAAACTGGGCACGCGCGTTACGAACAAGGCTTACCAAAGCACTTAGCTGGGCAGCCAGCGGGTGAAGCTCGTTCTATGGGTATTCATGAATCTCAATCTTTATTTTTTGAAATGCAAGTTGGTCGCAGCGACCCATTCATCGGGCACTTAGCAAACCTAGCGGGCCAACAGTTCTCTGGTTCAGAGTTTGGACAAAAGAACTTCCAGAAGATCTACACTCGTGTGAAGAAAGACTTCATCCGTGTCGATGCTGATGAGCTGACCTACCCTGCACACGTTATCTTACGTTACGAAATTGAACGTGATTTGATCAATGGAAAGATCAAACACACCGACGTTCCAGAGTTATGGAATACTAAGATGCAGTCATACCTTGGCTTAAACACTCAAGGCAATTTCACTAATGGCTGCATGCAGGATATTCACTGGACAGACGGCGCATTCGGTTACTTCCCATCTTACACACTAGGTGCGATGTACGCGGCTCAGTTCATGGCTTCAATGAAGAAAACGGTAGACGTGAACGCTGTAATTGAAAGTGGCGACCTATCACCTATCTTCACTTGGTTAGAATCGAATATTTGGAGTAAAGGTAGCCTGCTTAACACCGATGACTTGGTGAAAGACGCAACGGGCGAAACCTTGAACGCGCAATACTTCAAAGACCATCTAAGAAGCCGTTATTTATAGTTTTCTAACAAAGAGTATTCTCAAAAAGAGCGTTCTAACAATGAACTCTCTAGCAAAGAGTGTTCTAGCAAAGAAAGCTAGGTAATAGCCGAATAAAAAAGGCTGAGCAGGTTATCTGACTCAGCCTTTTTACTCTTCAGATCTAGAGCATTAATCGCCCATAAGAATACCGAAGAAGATCTGTCTCGACTCAGGTGTGTTGTCTCTATGAGTTTCGTATTTTACATGCGTGTTTGCATCAACTGCTTTTGATAGCTTGATGCTCCAAAGCGCTTTCATTTGGTTCGGTACAATTGAATATCGGACATCGATAATACGCAGATCGTCTGTTGGGTCCTGAGCAATATAACCATTCGAGAACCAGCGGAAACGTTCAATGTCTTTGGCTTGTTGAGAATCAAGGTCAAGCCAAGGTAAATCCCTGCCAACGCTCAGCTTAGCGATCGACTCTCCGGGATACGTGCTTACCGATGTACCAACCCGCACTGCGTCTACATGATAATGAGCCTCTGTTTCGTACACTACTTTCCAAACCAATATGTTAGCAAAGCTCGGTTTTGCCTCTAATCGAATCGGCGTGTGTTGTCTTTCTTCCGCTAATTGCCACCCAATCGCCTCTGCCCTATCTCGCTGAATCATCCCTAATGTTGGGTAAACCAAAGCCCAAGCAAATGCGACACGTGCTAGCCAAGGTGCTCGTTTCAACGTTGCAAACACAAGTAAAATTAAGATGGGAAGCGTATAAACAGGATCGATTATTGATATGGTATTCCAAGCAAAACGCGCGTTGGTCAAAGGCCAAAGTAACTGCGTGCCATAAGTGGTACAAGCGTCTAACAGTGCATGAGTGCCGTAACCTAGAGTACAAAACAGCCAGCTTTGTTTGAAAGAAAGCCCGCGCCTTTTTGCAATGAGATGATGCAAAACCAAGGCACAGATCAAACTGCCAATGGGGATAAAGAAGAGTGAATGGGTAAATTGTCGATGAAACTCCAAAGCCAACAAAGGATCAGTCTGTGACTTAATCAGTGCATCTAAATCTGGAGCCAATCCAGAGAGTAGACCTAATACCCCAGCGACAACCAAGTTCTGTTTTTTGCTTGCCGACTGTGACAAAGAAGCGCCTAACACGCCCTGCGTTAAAGGATCCATAAACCACTCATTGATAGCATTCCGTTGAATCAAACAAGATACATTTAGCTATAGCAGTGAATCGTTCATAACTAAAAAGTTTTATCAATATACTCATCTACATAGCTGTAAAAGCATAGACCGATTAACAAAAAAAGAGCAGTTATGAAACTGCCCTTTTCTAATTATTGGTGGTTGATCAATTTATTCGTTTTTGCGCTATATATTCATACTTAACGATCTTTAATTAACGCGCCACCATGCTTGCTGCAATAACCACCAACAGTACTGAGAAGATTTTCTTAATCGTTGGAACCGGTAAATGGTTGGTTGCTTTTGCACCTAACGGAGCCGTAAACCAAGAAGTGCACACGATACCCAGCAACGCAGGTAGATAAACAAAACCAGCAAAACCGTCAGTTAGAGCAAAGTGGCTGCTGCCCGAACTGATATAGCCGATTGAACCAAATAACGCGATGACAATGCCACAAGCAGACGCACAACCGATGGCCTTTTTCATATTGACAGAGAAAAACGTCAACAGCGGAACCAGTAATGCACCACCACCAATGCCAATCATCGCAGACAAACCGCCCGTGATCGTTGTCAAGACGGTTAAGATGCCCTTATTTGGCAGTTTTCTTTCTTTAGGCGCGTCGTTTTTGCTGCTTAAGAACATCTTTATTGCGATAAGAACCACACTCACTGCAAACACAATACGAACAACTTTTTCTGGCAACAAAGCCGCCATAAAGCCACTAACTAATGCGCCAAGAGCAACACCGAGCATGATCCAAGGCGCCAGATCCCAAGGCACGTTTCCATTCTTGTGGTGAGCAAGTGCAGAAGAAGTTGAGGTGAACAGTATCGATGCCAACGAGGTAGCGATGGCCGCAACAACCACTTGATCCGCAGGTAGAATCTCTAAGTGAAGTAAAATGCTGCTTAGCACCGGAACAATGATCAGCCCTCCGCCAATCCCCAAAAGCCCGGCAAGAAAACCAACACCACTGCCTAATAATGCACAGTATAAAATCAACAACAGCAATTCACTCATTTCATCCATCTCTTAATTAAATTAATCGTCTTAAATAACACACTATTAATGTGGTTATATTTCCATCAAGCTAATTAATATAACTGACACCGGCTTAAATATTCAAACAGAATAGATCATGAATATTCCTCATGTTCAATGTGAAGCAATACCATTGTTAATGGTGAACCTATCAACGTATAAAAACCTTAAGCGATTAACTTTATACGACATTAATTCTGCTAAGCATTAATGTCAGACAGCATAGCCTTCGATTCTTAATCCGGTCACAAGCAAAAAATAAAAGCCGTTTTAATACTAAAGACCGAGAGAATCAGAAAACAAATTGGGATACCAAATCAGCATGAATAAAGAATTTAATTTTACGATTAAGAGCATTAGCCTCGACGAAAACTACCAGCCTGCAGACAGCACGCGTATCACAACCAACTTTGCTAACCTGGCTCGCGGTGACAGCCGTCAAGCGAACTTACGTAATGCACTACAAATGATCGATAACAGTTTCAACGCGTTAGCACACTGGGACAACCCTAAGGGCGACCGTTACTCTGTTGAGCTTGAAATCATTTCTGTTGATATGGACATTGAAAGCAACGGCGAAGCATTCCCTTCAATTGAAGTGCTGAAAACCAATATTCTGGACCGTAAAACCAACGAACGTATTGAAGGTATTATCGGAAATAACTTTTCTTCCTATGTACGAGATTATGACTTTAGCGTACTTCTGTTGGATCATAATAAAGGCCAAGATAAATTCAGCATTCCAGAAGATTTTGGTGATTTACACGGCAAGCTTTTTAAATATTTCGTTAACTCTGACGCTTACAAAAAGAACTTTAATAAACCACCTGTTATTTGCTTAAGTGTGTCAGATAATAAAACCTATTACCGCACTGAAAACCAACACCCAGTATTAGGTTTTGAATACCAACCGAATGAGTCTTCTTTAACTGAGCAATATTTCAAAAAGATGGGCTTACAGGTTCGTTATTTCATGCCGCCAAACAGTGTTGCGCCTTTGGCTTTCTATTTCTTTGGTGATCTGCTGAACGATTACTCTAACCTCGAGCTTATCAGCACCATCAGCACCATGGGTACGTTCCAGAAAATCTACCGACCTGAGATTTACAACGCGAACGCGGTTGCGGGCAACTGTTACCAACCAAACTTGAAAAACTTGGATCACTCGCTAACTCAAATCGTGTACGACCGTGAAGAGCGAGGCCAGCTAGCGGTTGAGCAAGGTAAGTTCGCAGAAGAGAATTTCATTAAGCCATACCAATCAGTTCTCGATAACTGGTCGGAAAATTACGCACTTTAATCGCCTATTGCGCGCTCAAATCACCCAAGGATAGGCAGTATTATTATGAAAACACTATTACCGACTTCAACAGCGGGCAGTTTGCCGAAACCGTCTTGGCTTGCACAACCAGAGACGCTTTGGTCGCCATGGAAACTTCAAGGCGACGAACTCACAGACGGCAAACAAGATGCGCTGCGTGTGTCTCTGCACGAGCAGCAGCAAGCAGGCATTGATATTGTGAGTGACGGTGAGCAAACACGTCAGCACTTTGTAACGACCTTCATTGAACACTTGAATGGCGTTGATTTTGAAAAGCGTGAAACCGTTAAAATCCGCGACCGTTACGATGCAAGTGTACCTACAGTAGTTGGCCCTGTTTCTCGTCAGAAATCCGTGTTTGTTGAAGATGCGAAATTCTTACGTCAGCAAACCGACCAACCGATCAAATGGGCTCTGCCGGGGCCTATGACCATGATTGATACGCTTTACGATGCGCATTACCAAAGCCGTGAAAAACTGGCGTGGGAATTTGCGAAGATCCTCAACGAAGAAGCGAAAGAGTTAGAAGCTGCAGGCGTTGATATTATTCAGTTCGATGAACCTGCGTTTAACGTGTTTTTTGATGAAGTGAATGATTGGGGCATCGCGTGCTTAGAAAGAGCCATTGAAGGGCTTAAGTGCGAAACTGCAGTACATATTTGTTATGGCTACGGCATCAAAGCGAATACCGATTGGAAAAAGACGTTAGGCACAGAGTGGCGCCAATACGAAGAGGTATTTCCTAAGCTGCAGCAATCGAATATCGATATTATCTCTTTAGAGTGCCACAACTCTCATGTACCACTTGAGCTACTAGAACTGGTTCGAGGAAAAAAAGTGATGGTCGGTGCGATCGATGTAGCTACCGATTCCATTGAAACTCCGGAAGAAGTGGCCAACACTCTGCGAGAAACACTTAAGTATGTTGATGCAGACAAACTCTACCCTTGCACTAACTGCGGCATGGCACCCCTGCCTCGCGAAATTGCCTCAGCGAAGCTTAATGCGCTAAGTGCAGGAGCAGAGATCGTTCGTAAAGAGCTTTCAGCTTAACGCTTCCCCAACGAACAAAACTATGCTCTGAAGCCTAAGTATCACATTGATGCTTAGGCTTTCGTACTCTTCTCAACTGCCATTCTCTATTTATCTATTTATCTATTTATCTAAGAAGGTAGCCATCTTCTTCAGAGTGATTAGCGCCTTATCAAGCTCGTCTCTTTCAATGCCTTCAGCGCCACTTTCAGCCCATACTTCCTGTTTTTTATCTAATAGCGAATACGCTTCCTTGCCCTTTTCAGTCATGTTAACCAACTTTGCTTTTTTGTGATTCGGGTTATCAAGCCAAGTTAGCAGGCCATCTTTCACCATGATGTCGGTAACACGCTGAGTCGCTTGTCTGCTTTGCCCCATAATACGAGCAATTTGAGAAACCGTGACCAAATCATCCGACTTTTCGATCGCACCCATCACCTTCCATCTGGCACTGCTTAACCCTAACTCTTCGGTTAATTTGTCACCCTCAGCATTCAATAGACCACTGACCTTAAAGATCTCAAGTGCGATCTTTGTGAAAACTTCTCCATTCGTATCCATAACACTCACTTTGACAACATACTGTCATTAAATTAAACTTAAACCAAGTTGACAACATGTTACCAAATTAAAGGCGCAAATGATATGAAACCAATAATCCACAGAACAGCAGCATTAATAGCAACACTGTGCGTCGCGACATTCTTTACCAGCACATTGCTTGTAGAACTGTTTGGCACTTTGGAATCAGTGAAGCTAGTCAAGTCGATGATCGTTTTTCCCGGCTTGTTTATTCTTGTCCCAGCCATTGCTATCACAGGTGCGACCGGCGCAGCCATGGCAAAACAACGTAAAGGGAAAATAGTTGAGCGTAAAAGTAAACGCATGCCAATTATCGCATTCAACGGGATCGTTATTTTGATTCCGGCCGCGTACTTTTTGAATCAATGGGCAAGTTTAGGAGAGTTCGACTCAGTGTTTTATGGCGTTCAGGTTTTAGAACTGATAGCAGGCGCGACCAACCTAACACTGATGTCTTTGAATATTATGGACGGTAGAAAGTTTCGCCCTAAGAAGGTAAAACAAGGCTAAGACCATCATGTTTAAGCAAACAGATGAGCTTTATACGCGGCTGTTTACCAGGTTTTATCTAGGTCTTGAGCATATAAAGAGATCGCTCGTTGGTACTCTTTGATCGCTTCACTATTAGTCGTGGAAACCAAAAGCTCAAGTAACAGCGATGTCGCCTCTTTATGGCGACCTAAATTGTACAAGCACATTGCGTAAAAAGGTTTCACTTCTATCGAGTCAGGATACTCAGCCATAGCCTGTTCGAAATAGCTTAAAGCCTCTGCATAAAGGCCAAGGCTTCGATAAGTACTCGCCAAACCAAACAGCGCATCAAAACGCTCTACTGAAGAAAGCACACCAGACAGAGACAACACATAGTGCTCTATGGCCTGTTGCTCTTTACCTTGGTTGTCGTAAGACCACGCAATCTGTAAATGTGCTTTCGCTGCATAACTTTTATCGCTTAGCAGCGTCGCCAATAAGTCACGAGACTCTTGATACTTTTCTTCTTTTCGCAATTCGATTGCTTGTTTGATAATCGTATCCATACTTCCCTCTGAAACGCTTTGCTATGCGAGTATTTCTTCAAACATTTGCTTATATGATTTAGTCTGTAACGCAGATCGCCTTAGCCCAAATTGACTCGCCAATAACTCAAGTTCATCTTTATAAGCGGATAGCTTAGACTCATCATTCGTCATGATTGCAAACTCAGCAAAATCACCGATACCCGCAAGAGAATCGACCGTGATATGGAACTCTCCAACAAAGTAAATACTGCGAGTTTTCTGCGCTTTAAGAATCACATCGTATCCCAAGTTCTCTAGCATGCTCTTGGCATTCGTCGCATCGGTGATATTTGTCGCTTCGCATCGATCAGGCTCAGGGCCTTTTACAATCCATAACTTGATGCCCGACGGCTCCATAGTACGAATACACAAGCTTTTGTTGTGAGCCTGTAAGTTTCTATCAGGGCTATCGAAATACCAATCGCATTCTAGGTTGTCTTGCAGCATTACTTCATGAGGAATTAGGTTCAAAGTTTTTAAGAACTCAGACTTAGAGCTAAGTCGATACTTCAGCTCAACCTCATATTTGCCTTTGAAATGGTCGTTGGTCATAAGATAGCTCAGTGCAAAAAAGGCGATACTAGCACACGAACCGAATACGAAATATAAACTGACGCACAACACAAACTAAAGCCGTGGAACTATGTTCGACACGCTAACACACGCTTCCACTCATCTTGGCTCATTGCGCCTTTAGAAAGGTAAATATTGTGTTTCTGCATTGCACCTTTCGTGTATGAAAGTTTGATGAATGAGCCAATTTCCAACGGAAGAAAGCTGCGCTGTAAAGTCACATCACAAGCAACTCCATTTAAACGTACGTGACCGTTCGTGATTTCAAATGAGCTATCGCGAAGCTTCCACCACAACATTAGAATTTTTATTAGTGGAGGAACACAAATTATCAGCCCTATGGTTAGTAGCAATGAACGATCACCGTCTGATATCCAATAGACAAGACCTAATGCAATAACAATAAACAGCAACTCTGAAAATAAGTATTTAACAAAATTTAATTGGATACGGTTATCCATGACACCCTCTCAATAATGTTCCTAAAGGCAGCTCCATTTCAACGAGCCCTTTAACTTCAGAAACCTTTGCAAAATCTTTTGCTTGATAAAGCTTAATCGCGGGGTTCTCACTAAACACTCGTAAATGACCTTATTGCTCACTTACCTAGGTATATCCAACCCTACTAGCTCGCTTGGAAACAGTTAAACGCGAGTTAAAGTCTACTCAGAATGCTGTTTATAAAACTGACTTCAGCGCCTGTAAGTAACCATATAAAACCACAAATATTTAGTATGATGGTAACCCATAGAACAAATTTGAAGGGCTGCTTACTCGACTTATGCCGTAACTGGAATTGCGCCAACAACGCACCAGGCCACCCTCCGAATAATGAAAGCAAGTGAAGGGTTTTCTCTGGTGTCCTCCAATTTCCCTTTTGGGCTGCTTGCTTATCCCAAGAAAACATCAGGTAAGTAAATAGACTCAAAACTAAATATGCGGGGATTAGTATCAATAACCCATCAAAAACAACTATCGACGCGCTTGCCGCTACCAAAAAGCTAAAACCAAACAATACTGTAAATGGAAAGCCATTTGCCCCTTCAATCACAACATTTCGGGCATTGAATCGGCCTTTACTATCTTCCTTTACTTCAAAAGTCACGTTGTCATGTAACGCGGGGCGGCGTCTTGAATTCTTAACAGACGATGCATGAATAAATACTTTAAGCTCTCCTCCTAGGGAGGAAATAAAACCGTAACCTTTGTCATCATTCCATTCGATGATTTTACCTTTCATGATCGACCTTCGTATTTAATATCTATCGATTAGCGCTTTATTAAATCGCCGTTAACAGCACTATTTCCACACAAAGCCACCGTAAGCACGAAACTACAAATGCTATTAAGTGAGCTATCTTTAATGCTTACGTGATTGTGTGTGCTCTGCTGGCTATTGAGCCAACTACACTAAAATTTGGCGAGTGTTCCTGATGAAGTAATGCACCTGACGTTCAATTTTTAAGTCGACCATCTCTGTTGGACGACACCCATTTGGGCATGCCATACGAGGTGTTGTACCAAACAATCGACAAATTAATGGTCGCTCTTCATATACCTCACAGCCATTGGGGCCTAAATGCACACAGTTATATTCATCTAAGGCAGCTTCATGTTCCGCGTCAGACTTCACTGGTAGCCGCGACATTTCTTCAGAAGAAGTCGTTACTGGCCCACAACAATCATGACAGCCCTTAACGCATTCAAAAACTGGAATACTCTCGCGGAGGTATGTAATTATTTCTCTATTATTGTTCATCAATATCTTCTTCTCATGTAATGCGCGATCATTATAGAGCAATACATAATTCGCTAGAAGTTGAGAACTAACCTAAATCTAAGGCACCGCGGTCTGGCGAAGTCATCAGGACCACTACGTATGCAAATCGTCGGTACGTATGCAGAACGCAGAACAATAGTTATACCAATTACATCAAACCAAGTTGGAACAACAAAACATCATGCATTAACTATCAGTTGGAATTATTCTTAAGCTCACTTTCCAAACTTTACGGGTTCAATGCCCTTATTTGTAGGCCTAACAACGACTGTATTGGCAATTAAATCATGCCAACCTTGTTTCTTTCCGCTAAACGCAATCCAAACAAAGCCAAAACACAGTGGAAGAATACTTACGTAATACGCAAGGTACCTTAAAATTGATTTGCCCGTAGAAAGTGCCTCTCCGGTCTCCGCATTCACAACTTGAAGCTTCAAAGCAATTTTGCCTGGAGTGCCCGATCGATAAACCCAGAATATAACCGTTGCGATAAAAGGGAACACCCAATTTAACAACATATCCCAACCGCCTAAGATGAACTCATCTGAATCAAAATAGTAGTCACCATATACCCAATACAATAAAGGCATAGTCACAAGCAAGAACAGGAAGGTATCAATCAACGCAGCTCCTAATCGCACCCAAAAGCCTGCATACTCTAATTGCTCATTGTCCATAAAATATCCTATCTATTTTGTTTAAATCACATTGCAGCCGAGCGCTCTGTTGAATTGTGATTACGACTACCAACTAAAACGATTGGCACCCAAAGTAAAAATGCCAAACGTTGTGAATCTTACCAAATCAATGCCTAGCGCACAGATTATCGCTGCTTCATAAACGCCACAGCTAACCCAGAAGAGACGAATGTAATACCTGCACCAATATTCAACCCTGATACTAACTTAGGCTTATTCCTGAACCACTCTGATAATTGAGACGAGAAAACACCCATTAAGCTAAAACCAACTGCCGTTAATAAAGCAAACCAAACGCCATAACCGATCATTTGAGTTGTCACTGACCCTAAGTTTGGGTTTACAAATTGAGGTACAAAAGCAAGAACAAACATACCTGGCTTTGGATTAAGCGCGGCAGATAGAAAACCCGTAGAAAAGATGACTTTTAGAGGCTGTTTTTTCGCTGGTTCTAATGTGAACAAATTTCTCGTACGAAGCACTTTCACACCCAACCAAATTAGGTAAGCTGCGCCAACGAGTTTGACAACGTAAAACGCTACTTCAGATGTTTGAATGAGAAGGGTAAGCCCAAAGGTCGCGGCAACGACATGAAATAGAATACCCACCCCAGAAGACATACCTGACATTATTGCTGCCAATCGGCCTTGGCTTAAACCTCGACCTATAGCAAGCAAATTATCAGGCCCCGGCGAGATAACTAGCAGTAAACAAGCCAGCGTGTAAGTAACAAATATATCTAATGGAAACATAAAACCTCCTTGTAGTATGGCTCTTAGTGCTAACGTCACGTTAGTTAGTGAGAGACACATCCACATCAACTGTTTCATCGTACACACAAAAATCGACTGAGACGTGAGCCCGTATTACGCAAGCACGACGAGTTAGCCTATTATGAATCCAGCCTCACTTCAAAACATATATATCGGCGTTAATGTGGTAAGTCCCAGTTAGATATTCACATCCGTCCACCAGACTTATTTTTACTCAATAGAACAAGTACAAACTGCGAATCGCTCACGTTAGCCGAAGGTCGCTTGTCATGTTTCCTCCGTGAAACCAACGATGAATAAAGATGGTGGTGATATGACTGACGTATTTGAGAAGCAAACTGGCTCAAATGGTGCTCTATAAACTCGATATCTGCGCGATAAAAATCATCAAGAGAAATAGCTGAGGGCTCTAGCCAATAGAAAGTTTGCTGTCTTTCTGCTTCGACCATTTTAGGCTCATCATTCTGATCCGTATTCAAAACCACATAATGAATCTCACCACCGACGTTATTCAGAGCTTGATGAGTACCGAGCAGTTGTAAATCTTCAAGATCCGTTTCTTCCCACAATTCTCTAATTGCAGCTTGGCTACCCGACTCACCGGAATCAACTGAACCTCTAGGGAATTCAAAAACCATACCTTGACCATGCCTAAACCTCGTAACAAAACGACCTACTGGAAGCAATACAACCAATCACTCATTAACCGCGGATCTCTGACCGTTTGGATTAGTGAAGAAGCGAGTGGGTGCAAAGCAAACATAATAAGCACGGGAGGCCACGTCGGTTCAGTGATTTAGCTATCACGACTGCGCTCATGGTGAAGCGAGTTTTTTCTATGCCACTGAGAGCGCTGCAAGGATTTATCGACTCGATATTTAGACTTGCCAATGTTCCATTAAGTTGTCCACATTACACCAGCATCAGTCGTAGAACCAAGCAGGTTGAGGTCTCATTTAAGACTAAAATGAGAGGAGCAATATATGCACCGAAAGATTACGTCTTTCAAAGACAAACTCCTTCAGAAAGCTTCCTTCGGTGCATATAATTTCAAGCGACTGACATAAATGACTAGCGCAAGAAACTAACGTAAATGGCTAACGCAAGAGACTAACGTAAGAAACTAGCGTAAGAAACTAGCGTAAGCGTCTCAACACAACCTGTTGGTCGAGCTCATTTTGATAGTCAGTGTAATCAAGCCCTTGATCAAATATGTACTCAGTGACAAGAGTACGAATGCATTCAACTAACGTGCTTGCTTGCCAAGGCTTTTCAAAGTAACGGTCGATGCCTGCTGCATTAATCGCATTGATGGTATCAGTATGAGTAGCCTGCCCCGTAAGAAGAATTTTCTTTGTATTCGGAAAGCGGCTGTCATGGAACACGTCAGTAAGTAACTCCACGCCCGTTTTCCCTGGCATCACATGATCAGACACGATGACGGTAATGTGTTCGCCTTCTGCGTCAAGTTCATCAATGAGATCAAGCACTTCTTGCGCTGATTCACAATCTTCAATATTCAACCAACTCGCCAGCGGCTCTAAATCTTGTACCACTGCGCTCAGTACTTCTCTCTGGTCATCGACACAGATTAAATTAAGCTTCTCCATGTTCACCCTCTACTGGTAACTTGATTCTAAATACAGTTTTAGAAGCATCACTTTTCACAACGATACTTCCTCCATAACCCGCCACAATCCGCTTAACTATTGATAAACCCAAGCCCAATCCAAACGATAAACCACCTTTTTTAGTGGTGAAGTTGGGCTGAAATACCTTTCTACGAGTCACCTCGTCTATCTCAGGGCCGTTATTCGCAATCGTAACTAATATTCTTTTCTTACTTAATCTGGTTTGAATTTCTATTGCAGCATCGTCTGAATTCGACATTGCATCACAAGCATTCTTTACAATGTTGACCCAAATCTGAACGAGCTCTGTTTTCGAGCCTTTAAAAGTCGGCAAATCTGCAGGGCTCAATCGCACAGACACTCTACGTAACTCACTTTGTAACAACGATAAGGCATGGTTAATGGAGTCATTAATATCAACCGCTTCTTCGGTGTCAATATCAACTCTGCCAAGTTGTTTAACCGATTTTACGATGCCGACGGTGTGTCTAGATGCCAAACGTAAATCATGTAAATCACAGCCCATTTGCCAAAAGCGAATCGCTTCTTCTGGGTTTTTCAGCCAATGTTTTGAAATAACGTCTGTTGCAGATGAAGCGTCAATTGGAATCGCCTTCGCAAGAGAGCGAGCAATGTTTTTGTCTAAACCATATTTTCTTTCAAATTGTCGCCCACGTGTTCGTGCTTCTGACGACGACGTTTTCTGACCATGCATTAACCCAAAATCGAAAAATTGACTGGCTTCTGGATGCACTTCTTCAAGTAGCTCCATGATGACCGTTTCAAGTCGACCAGATTTACTATTTACTACACCAATAGCGTTGTTAAGCTCATGGGCAATCCCTGCAGCCAATTGACCCAAGGTCGTCATTTGCTCAGCAGTATGTAACTTCTCTAGCGCTTTTTGTTTCGCTATCGCTTCTTGTGTTGCACGGCGTTGACGACGCGACAACTCATTGACAATCACAGGTGTAAACTGTGCGGTAAGAGGGCCAAATTTACGTTCATCTTCTGCCGGCGTGTCTTTATCGATCCACGCTAACTCAACATCGGTTTTAGCAACAACCGTTGAAGACGCTGTCCAATTACCTGAAAAGAAGCTATGAACACCTATAAAAGCCCCACTACCCGCGCTAAACACTCGCACTTGCGGTGTATTCGCTTCGGAATAAAACCCTTCCAGTTCTCCACTAAACACATAATATAAACGAGTGTTTAACGCTGATTGTTCAATAATGGTGTTACCGGCACGGCACGTCACCCGACGTTCTGTCTGATTAAAATAACGATCGATAAGTGCTTCTAGCTTTTGTTGATACACGTATCGTTATCCTATGTGACCAATTGAATGTAGCACCCACACCATAACAAAACTCAGTAGCACACCAACCACACCTAAAATAATACCGATTCTGGCCATTTGATTACTTTGCACATGACCTGTGGCATGAGCCAACGCATTCGGTGGCGTACTGATTGGCAACGACATACCTAATGAAGCGGCAAAAGTCACAACCAGAATTAACGTTAACTCACCGCCGAGTGGCGTGAGTGAAGCCATAGACGAACCTAATGCAGCCATAATTGGCATTAACAAGTTAGCCGTTGCGGTATGAGACATAAAGTTTGCCATTACCAAACACAAGAACGCTGCTCCGAACAACACCACATATGGTGAGTAAGCATCAAACGGTATGCTGTGTACCACGAGCCTTGCTAAGCCAGTTTTATCGAGAGCTAAACCAAGCGCAATACCACCTGATACAAGCCACAATACGTCCCAAGAAATTTTCTTCAGGTCTTCTTTATTGATGATCCCTGTAAGTGAGAACACAGCGACAGGAATCAGAGCGACGGTATAAGAGTTCATGCCATGGCTTGAGCCCATTAACCAAAGAATGATGGTCAGCGCAAAAGTGACGTATACCGCAATGGCTTTGGGTGTTTTGAGGAATTTACCTTTGATGCTTAGCTCGATTTTCTTTTGGTCAGCTTTGTACATAAAGCCTATCAAAAACCACGCTAACGCCATCATAATAACGACAAACGGCACACCAAATGCCATCCATTCACCGAACGTAATGAGGTTATCACCAACTAAATATTTAAGTGCGATAGCGTTCGGCGGGGTACCGATTGGGGTACCAATGCCACCGATGTTAGCGGCAACAGGGATACAAAGCGCAAACGCTATACGACCGGGGTCTTTCGGGCCAAACACAGCCAGTACCGGCGTTAAAATAGATAGCATCATTGCCGTTGTTGCTGTGTTAGACATAAACATCGAAAAGATACCAGTGATCAACATTAAGCCTAGCATCACAAACTTTGGGTCTTGTCCAAATGGCTTCAATAATACACGGGCTAAGTTTACGTCTAATCGATACTTAGTGGCGGCCATCGCTAAGAAAAAACCGCCCAAAAACAGCATGATGATTGGGCTGGCGAATGTCGCCATGATGTCGCTGTATTTTAACAACTCACCAAAATGTTCCTGCCCATGCTCAAACCTTAAAAAGATCAGCCCTTTATCCGACAACATCAACAATTGCAGAACGATAACAACAACAGACGTCGCGTAGATCGGGATGGGCTCGAACACCCAGCACAATGCCGCTAATAAAAAGATCGCGATAACGCGTTGTTGAATAATCGTAAGGCCTTCAAATGGAAACGCTGATAGCGGCATTACGAGGATAATGAAAGGAATTAAAATAGGGATAATGTATTTAATATAGGGGCGCATAGCACAAAAACTCTTCCTGAGATAACAACTACTTAGAAATTAGATTTAAAGTTCTAATTTAGATCCGACAACGAATTATCGACCTCTTATCACTATCTCACTATCGGCTAGATCAATGATTACGTAATCGCGATATCCCCTTTTTCGATTCTGTGCGCTACCTCTACGTTTGTATGTCATTTACTGTTGGAATTAAATTCCGAGAAACAAAAGGCAAACGTTCACCTTTGCGTGGGAGACCCGTAATATGTGAGCTATATTTGACACCTGACTGGTTTTCAGAAGTAAAGAGCATAGCTGCATTATCGAGTAGCTCTTTTTTCAATTTGGGATCTGATTCGCGTGTAAGTTGTACTTCTGCGCTAACTAGACTGATAACGTTGCATAAGTTAAATGCAACGTCCTAAATCAACTCACTTTTCTAACAGACGACACTGATATTCGGCAATGTGCTTTAGCTCCGATGTATGTTCAGGGAATTGTTCATGAAGAAAACACAATGCATCCGCGAGGGTTATCTGGTGTAGATTCGACGTATAACCAAAAACCAATCGGTGGATATAGTCATAGAGCTCATCTGAATTATCTGAGCTTTGACACTGCGCCAAAATAGCTTGATCAATCTCATCGTCAGGATCTTCCAAAGGGCTATTGGCCTGTCGATAGAGATTAGAAAGCATCGAGTCATATTGCTCTTTCAACAGATTTTCCTTGCAGCGCAATATCCACGTAAGCGTAATGAGGTTGTGCCCAAAGAAACCAAACTGTTTGAAGCACGCTTGTAATACACGATTGAGATCTACGGCTTCGCTTGTGTCAGGGCTTCGGTCGCCGCCAGAACGGGTCGATGTGACAAATTCAGTGAAGCGGTTAAGGAATACTGGAACTTGAGACGGCTCTAATTCACGGTAAACACAGTTCAGCGCCAATAAGATAGTCACATTGTGGGAAAGGTATTCACTTGTTTGAGAAGCCTGAGCAACGTAATACGAGAAGATATCTTGAAAGCCCTTATTCTCATGCCACTGTATTAAAGCAGCATACGCCGCTGGGTATACCCCGTTATCCAATATCCTTTGAATACGAAAATCCGTAAACGTTGGGGCTTGTAGCGTTGCAGAATACTCGCCTAAAACTTCAATCTCAGTTTGGTCTATCAGCTTACTCGTTTTAAGCCACACATTGTCTGTTTTAGCGAAATAGTTGTTAAGGTGATTTGAAGCCAAATAGGCTTTTAAAGAATGAGGTTGGTGGATGCTGGCACTGCTATAAAGTGCCTTTTCCAATAGTTGGTCGCTTGTCATGTTTCCTCCTTGAAACTAAGACCGAATAGGTTTGGTTGTTATATGACTAGCGTCTTTGAGAGGCATATCGGCTCAAATAGTTCTCTATAAACTCAATATCTGCACGATAAAAATCATCAAGAGGAATCGCTGAGGGCTCTAACCAATAGAAAGTTTGCTGCCTTTCTGCATCGACCATTTTAGGCTCTTCATTCTGATCCGCACGCAAAACTACATAATGAATTTCACCACCTAAGTCGTTCTGACCTTGATGAGTGCCGAGCAGTTGTAAATCTTTAAGACCTGTTTCTTCCCATAACTCTCTAATTGCGGCTTGGCTACGCGACTCACCGGGATCAACGGAACCTCCTGGGAACTCAAAGACCATACCTTGACCATGTCTAAAGCGCTTTTGGACGAGGATTTTCCCGTCTCTTACAACCACTGCCATAGCTATGTTTTTCATGTGAGCTTTCCTTGTATTTTAAAAAGCACTTTAAACAAAATGAACCAAGAATAAGGAATCCGCCTTAGGTATGCCGTGGTATTTGCACCAACTATTACTTAACTTAAAAGAGACTCGCACTGGCTTAGCGATTGCTGCCTCCTCAGCATTAGGTATAAAGCCCATGTAATCATTGCGTCTAGAGTTATACCCAAGCCGAACATCAATCCGATAGTTTGAAGTGTAGGAACAAATATGCCTGTTTGATAACACACAAAAGCACCACCATAAAACACACTATTAACCGCCAAAGATTGATAGAGCATGAGGTCTGTTCGACCAATACCATAGAAGTAACTGTCTATGACATTGTTGAAGCTAAACACAACATAAAATCCGACCAACAACCATACTAAATCGATAATTGGACCTGAGTTCTTAACCCCCATTACACTTGATATAAAGCCATCCCACATCGGTATTGTGATAGCCCAAGCGACAATGACCCCCACAGTTAACCAAAAGTAACCATTGATTCGTTCAATCGATAACCCTTTGTTGGTTGCAGCGTCTTGTTTCACTAACTGACCTAAAGCTAATATAGGAAGTAACAACCATCCCCAAATAAATTGATTCGCAACCCAGAACGTTCCGGCTTGTTGTACTTGGTTCACTAATTGCAAAATCATTACAATAAAAGCGGCATTACGAACAAATGACTCTAGGCCTGACTTCCACCCAATGACTACCCACTCCTTTAGCCATATATTTTGATTTCGATTACTTTGCCCAAACTTAAGAGATACACCTAATCTTATAAGATAAGTAATAGCGACTACGGCGAGTATTAAATTGACAATAATATTGCTAAAAGCGATACCATGAACGCCCAATTCAAAGGAAATTGGTAACTGGCTAACAAGTAGAGCGTCACACAAAATCGTTAGTATCATTTGTACAACTAACAACTTGTACAGAGTCTTCTTCTGATTTTTCAACACTAAAACTAACGATAAAAAGGCGTAAACACTAGAAAGTAATATAGCTAGTGATTCCAATCGGATATATTGTATCGTCGTAGTGAACAGTTCTTTTTGTTGTTGCATTGCAGTAACAAAAATTGGCGTAAACCATAGGACAACAGCAGTGACTAAAAGGTAACTGAATACTGTAATTTTTAGTCCTAGACTAACCCTCTCTTGAAATTCCCTACCATCACTTACGACCTTACCAAAGATAAATGCTAACGGAATGAATAACGCTTCATGGAGTACCTCATAACCAACATTTAACCAAGCTACTTGCGCCGCGATGCTATATGTCCAAGGGCTTTCAATACTTCCTAACAAATGAATTCTAGTTGTCGCATAAATTAAGGGAATAAAACTCGTAAGCATCAACACCAACCAGAGTTGATAATTAATATTTTTATTCATGTTTACACCCTAGAAGTTAATTTTAAACGACAAAATTTCGGATTTCAGACAAAAACATAGTGGCGTGTACAGTAGCTTCCCACGTAAATCATGCACTAATTCAATTCCACGCAATTATTACCTCCGAACTCTAGAAACACTAAAATCAACGCATAGTGAAAATGCCATGCGTTGCGAATCAATCTAAAATTTCTTTTATACGAATTTAACAGTTGACGTACTTGATTGGATTCGAGTTACCTTTCGAGAAGTAATCCGACACTGATTAACCAAGGTACTTGTCTCGCACTTCGTCACTAGCAACTTCGCCAACAAATTCCCAACGGCCATCTTTTTTACTCTCTTCCAATGAACGAGTTTGGTAAGGAGTACTTCCAGCAGGAAGCCAATTATGCACCTTATATACTTCTTTAATCTCGCCTTTATACACACTGACGGCAATTTCTAATTTTTCTCGTCGCGGCCCAATAACCCATATACCACGAGTAGCTTCATACAACGCTTCTGATGTCATTGATTCTTCAAACAAACGGTTAATTCGAATTAAAACTGCATTTTCTGTAATTTCTAACATGTTTCCCTCGATCTTCTGCATTCGTATAACGCCTGCATAACACATTTACTACCATGCAGATTAAGCTCAAAGAAACCTACAATGCCGAATGTAGCAAATCGTGTTGATGCATCTGTTATGTTCGTTGTTCTTCGAAAGTACGATATTTTTGTTCTTGTAATGTCGATAAATAAAGTGCTTTTTGATAAATAGCATTTATTGCATTATGCATTCGGTCATGTACGGAATCACTATCTGGACCAAATTCGATAAAAGGTTCCGATACTTTTAAAAAATCTTCTATTTTATGCAAGAGACCCGTTTGATCGAGGCGATGAGCTAAAAAGTTCCTAATGCTATTTAATTTTATAAAGCAATCCCATAAAGCTATTGTATCTAAACAGCTTGGGTCAGCATACGCTTTACCTGCGCTAATCAAACTATGAGTATCTTTGAATACATCTTTCAACACTTTTTGATTAGGAAAGTGGTTATAGACGTATGAACGAATTTGTTGCTCTATCAACAAATGTCCCTTTAAAACGAGTAATGTTAAATCACCATTTGAAGGCAATTTATCATGAAATTTTTCAAGATTTTCAAAATACTCCTCAGTGTAAGTTAATAACAAATAGCTAAAGTTTTTAATCTTGGCTGTATCCCCTAGAACTTTATATTTTTCCAGTTCTTCAGCCCAGTAACTTCGAGAATTATTCATAGGAACTCCTAGAACATAACGCCAAGCGTTACGAATCATTGTCGCCATAGTCGTTTGTTAGGGCTCTAACCCGCGCTCAGAATAGGCCAACCATTATTTGCACGCCACATTTCTTCACCTAGTTTAAGCATGATTTTTTCGGATGCTTTTGAAGAGGTCTTTAACTCATTTTCTAGGTAGTAAAAGCTCCAATTATATTTATACAAACAACTATAGTTCGATAGGGCTAATGCTGCGGTACCTTTATGCCCAAACGTATGCTCACGAGCTCGATCTTTGAGCTTCTTGGCCATACCTGAATAGACTGGCGTGATCCCTAATTTTGAAATAATGAGTGGTGAATCAAATAGAGATCGAGCTCTTTGACCTAAATTATAGTTCTTACACTTTTTAGTCTCACCAGCTTCATTTGCATATGTCTTGGGAGGAGCCAGAAGACCTTTAAGGATTTCTAACGGTGTATCAGTAGCTAAGAAATACCAACCAGGCTTATTTGGTATTTCAACATGCCAATCAGATTTATCAAAATCAATCTTAGCTTCAGTAAAATCTGAACTAATCAGATCCTGTAATTGTTTCATATTTGCCTCTGAGCCCTAACGCCGCATTAAGCGGACTAAAATTGTGGGTTATACTGCGGAGCGTAACCCACTGTTTTAGTTCCTTTTAAATGCCTTGTTAGCTTTTTACGTGCCTAAGATGCAGTTGCCAGTTCTTCTATTACTTCTCCCGCTTTTTTAATTAGTTGCTCATCACTAGGGAGATGAATGATATTCCGGTTTTTAGCAATATTTTGAATCATGGGTTCAAACTTATCTTTGGCAAAACCTCTACGACTACTTGCTGAAAACATGTCACGTAGGAAATCGGGGACGTCTTCTGATTTAAATTCATCAATGACTGCCTCAGCCTCCTCTTCGTTCAAAAGATAATCGAAAGCAAGTTCACCGAACACATTTTCCACGATATCCAGCATTTCTTTTGCGTCATCTTCAATAAATTCATCAAGTATTGCATTTGCGGCTGCATTTGCCGCCGTTCCACCTGCAAATGCCCCTAGAAGCCCACCAATGATACCTCCAGCCGCTGTACCTATAACAGGAATTGCAGAGCCTACAGCAGCGCCTCCCGCAGCACCTGCCATCCAACCACCTGTACCACCTGCTACTCCAGAAGCTGTCGAAGCAACATTCTTAAACAATTGAGCACCAGAGCATCGCCCTTGGAACATACGAACAAAATCAACAGAAGATATAACCAGAGTAGTAACAACACCTGTGACTATATTGCCACGTAAAAGCTTACTTACATGATTCATAGCCGCAGCACCATATATAGCATTCCCAGATCGTAAACCATTTGCGATCCACGCGGCGGCTTTAGGGCCCATTTGCTGAACGACCCAGTCAGTAGCTCCTCGTAATCCTTGTTCTATACCCGTTCGACCTAATTGGGCTGTGATAATACTACTAACCCAAGCAATGCCGCCAACTTTTAAGCCTACATAGCAAGAAGACTGTAAAGCCTTGTCCCAATCATCTCCATTCCATAAACTTACAGCAAAAGAAACTGCGGCAGAAATTCCCATTGCCGTACCGGCTAATTTAATGCCATTTACAGCGTCATAAGTTAAACTTTCAATTGTGCCAAATTTTGCGATATTTCTTACTTGTTCATAGGTGAATGTACCTTTTCTAACTAATTCCTTTGCCATTTCAGGATCTGAAACTCCAGGAACTTGCCCTTTTTTAATCCGCTCTTCCATTGATTGTATTGCTGAATCATATTTATCAGAAGGTACTTCAATTTGCATTGGCGAACCATCTGAATTTATATATCTAAACTCCCCACCTTCGAAACATTCACTTATACATTTTGAACCTGTCTTACAATATTTAGTTTGGATATTAACGCCATCGACTAGACGATCAGCACCATTTTTAGCATTATCCCCACCAATTATTTTTGCATCTTTCCCAGAAAAAACATCATGTAAATGATTGGCTTTTTCTGCCGCAAATCCATGCCCTCTGTTTGCTCCTAAAATAACATTATCTGCGTAGTTTTCTGAACTTCCTGCAACTCCTGCAGCAGTACCAATAGTTTCTTTTTTTGACATGTGGGAACATCCTTATTAATAGATGGGGAAAGCTAACAGCTATTAGACAGAAAAATTCTTTATTTAATTTTAGAGTTTTCTACCTAGTTCTTATGCAACCCATCTTAATCGACTTACTTTATTTATAACAACGACTTATCGTTATTAGTTTGTGATTGAACAAGAAAATGTAGATTTTTTCTGTCTAACGAGACTAAGTGTTAAAAAAGGTGAGATCTGTACTTAGTGGTATTGTTAAAACAAGATTGCTATTGATAATGAAGACAATATTCAACTTCCAAAACACCCAGTTATTTACAGATTTATAATTAGGATAAAAACTGATAAATATCGAAGTTAACGTAGATAAAGTTATTCTATCAAAGCAGATTTTAATAACTCCCACTTCATCATCGAGTTACGATAAATAATAAATTTTCATTTTATAAAAACAATTTGATCAATAAGAGTTTTTGTAAACTTTGAATTACATACTCTAAAAATAAATCTCCCTGATAAACTTGTCATAATTCCAAATGCTCTTCCAATCTTGATTCGCAACACATGGCACAGATGTGTTGCATATAGACTTCCTATAAAGCCGTTGGGAAGAAGGAGTTTATATTAAAATCAGGAACGAAAAATGAACCAACAACGTCAACTAAGCTGGAAAATAGCAGCTATTCTAGGTACATCTTTTGGCTTTACTGCACACGCTGCAGAAATGGTCAGAGTCGATAATGATGTATTACTACAACAAAGCCTCGTCGCTCAGTCGAAGAGTGTTGCTCCACTTGAATTAGGTTTTTCTGAAGTTAAACGGGTGGTATTGCCCAATGGAAAAACGAAAGTCCGCTATCAACAAACTCACCTAGGTTTACCCGTCTTTGATACTTCAGTCGTGGCCACCCTTTCCAAGAACCAACCCACTCAAGTGTTCGGTTCCATGGCACAAGGGATCAGTGGTGACCTATCCAGCATCGCGCCAAAGCTGAATCAAGAGCAAGCGATTGAAGCCGCACTGTCTGCTCATCGCACGTTTACTGTCGGCAAAAAGTCGATTGAAAACAAAAATGCCAAACTGATGGTGAGATTGGATGAGAACCAAGTCGCCCAAGTGGTGTATCTGGTCGATTTCTTTATCGCGTCATCTATGCCAGAGCGCCCTTTTTACTTTATTGATGCCACGACTGGTGATGTGCTCCAAAAATGGAATGGGCTAAACCACGCTAAAGCATTAGGTACTGGCCCCGGTGGCAACCTCAAAACCACTCGATATGAATATGGCAGCGACTTCCCTAGCTTTCCCATCGACAAGACAGGCACGACTTGTACGTTAGAAAATGATTCAGTTAAGACAGTCGATTTGAACAACGGAACCTCCGGCAGCGCAGCCTACAGTTACAACTGTGCCGACGGCACCAACTACACCGATCATAAATACATTAACGGGGCTTATTCGCCTCTTAACGATGCGCACTATTTTGGTAATGTCGTATTCGATATGTACAAAGAGTGGATGAACACATCGCCTTTAACGTTCCAACTGACGATGCGTGTTCATTACGGTACCGATTATGAAAATGCTTTCTGGAATGGTACATCAATGACTTTTGGAGATGGCAAAAATACCTTTTACCCATTGGTCGATATCAACGTGAGTGCTCACGAAGTCAGCCACGGCTTCACTGAGCAAAACTCCGGCCTTGTGTACCAAAACATGTCAGGCGGTATGAATGAAGCGTTCTCCGATATTGCGGGCGAAGCGGCTGAATACTACTTACGTGGCAATGTGGATTGGGTGGTCGGTAGCGATATCTTCAAATCTGAAGGTGGCTTGCGTTACTTTGATCAACCTTCAAAAGATGGTCGATCGATTGACCATGCCTCTCAATATTACGATGGTTTGAACGTTCACTTATCTAGCGGTGTTTATAACCGCGCATTTTACCTTTTAGCGAACAAGTCTGGTTGGGATGTGCGTAAAGGTTTTGAGATATTCACGGTTGCCAACCAGTTGTATTGGACGGCAAACAGTACCTTTGATGCCGGTGCTTGTGGCGTAGCGAAAGCCGCAGCAGACATGGGCTATGTGGTTGCCGATGTTGAAGATGCCTTTAACACGGTAGGCGTGAATGCGAGTTGTGGTGTAATGCCTCCAACTGGCAATGTACTGACGAAAGGCACACCGATTGCGAACCTAAGCGGGAATCAATCTTCAGAGAGCTTCTACACGTTCACTGTGGATTCTGCATCCAGCGTGACGGTTTCAATGTCTGGCGGTTCAGGCGATGCCGACCTTTACGTGAAATCGGGAAGCAAGCCAACGACATCGAGTTACGATTGTCGACCTTATCGTGCTGGAAACAATGAGCAGTGCAGTGTGAGCGCTCAGCCGGGCGTGACTTATCATGTGTTACTGCGCGGATACTCGAACTACTCAGGGCTAACATTGCGTTTAGATTGAGTTAGAACGAGCCTCTTAAACAGGTTATAAAACGAAGAACTAGCGGTTAACCGCGAAATAAAAACCTACTCACTTTGAGTAGGTTTTTTCATGAAACACCAGTGTAGTTAATAATATTGTAAATTATTTACTGATACGTTTATTAATTTATAAATATCAAGGTTACCTAGGCATTGTTTTATAAAAACAGTTTAAATTGAGATCCTGTGCTGCACAACGAAACAAAAATAACTGACTAACTTTTGAACACATTCACGTTACTGATAGGTTAATCCTTATAGGGCAAATGCTCTATTAATGATAAAAATTAAAATAAGGATTATTTATGAGACCATCTTTTTCTATCAGTATGGTGCTTGCAACGACAGTGGTTGGCTTCCAGTCCTATGCAAACAATATCGACACAGTAAACTCACGCTCTCTTTCGGAGAACGCCTCAGCACAAAAGCAATCTTTGGCTTTACAAATCAGCGAGCGTTATTCCGATCTTGAGCTTTCCCTAAAGGCTCAAATTTCAGAAAAGAACTTGTCCACGCCTGTCGATAAATTGAGCTCTACTCAGCCCTACTCTGCATTTTCAAGCAGGATGCAGAAAGCGGACCTTGGTTATCGCAAGATGAAAGGGATCAACGACTTCAGCGACTCTGTGTTAGAGGTTCGCATGGCCGATGAAGCGATGATTGAAGCCTGGAAAAACGGCGAAAGCCCATTATTCGCATTTGAACCATCAGGTGATGATTCGAATTGGCAATACATTGAAGCGTATGACGTGTACGGACAGGTTCATGAACTCGATGTGTACCAAATGCCAGACGTCCCAGTATTTGTCGTCGATAGCAACGGTGCCGAAGAGCTCAAAGCAGGCTTAATGGCAATGCAGGCTGAAATGCAGAAACTGGGTACAACAACGCAAATTAATTCAGGCTCCAAAAACACAAGCAGCAACAATGAAAGCCGTAGCACTAAGACACAAACATTTATTGGTAAGGCTACGCGCTCCATGGCTATGTCAGAACCTGAGCCGTTGAATACCACTCAGTTAAAAAAGATTCGTTTGGCTGTAGACCAAGAACCGTGGATCTCTGGCAAAGCTGAAATCTATGCCATTGTGACAGGGGTAGATTCAAGCCGCTTAGAGCCTCAAATAGATCTAGTAGAAATGCCTTATCTGGATTATGACAAACAGACGTACTACCCAAATCAAACCGTCATTTTCTGGCCTCGCTACCGTTGGGGCGCTGCAGATATGATCTTAATGGAGCACGATGATGGAACAGACTATAAAGCGCTAGCAAAACTCTTAGTTCAAGCCGCAGAAGAGATACTGAAGATGATTCCTGATCCAGAAGTTCAGGGTTACGCGATCATCCCTCAGATCACAGGCAAGATTATCGATGTGATTCCTGATGGTGTATTAGTGAATGATGATGACTTTGTGGACGTGTACTACACCTTAATGCAAAACACCTCTTATGTTGATCACCCAGGTGCCGGCGGAAATGCAGTAGCTTCGTTCGCCCCGGTGACTATCTCTCCTACAGAGTAGTTGGTACTTTCTTGATTAGGGCTTTCTCGGTTAGGGCTCTGCCACACAAGCCCTAACGCTTCGTTATTCGAGATGACTCAGCGTATATACCTTGTGTAAATAAACTTTAGGTATATACGCTTTTATTGCTTTTAGCTTTAGCTTTGGCTTTAGGCTTTAGGCTTTAGGCTTTAGAGAGCATGTAGAGAGGACCAATTATAGGGAGTAATCAAACACGATGATGTCGTCTAACAACGGACGAAATACATCTTTCAGCGCATCATGCTCTGGATGTGGAAGATAGTTCTGACGCCCCTTTTCATCCGTAAACGTCATTAAAACTGAATGGGTATAACCTTGGTTCTTATTCTCTGGGCTATCATTTAACCCCCACTCTACTGAAGTTACCCCGTCAACCTTGTTTGGCATCGCTTCAAACAGCATCTTTAGTTTTTGAACCTCTGAAGCCTCTGCGTTTTCTTTAAACTTAATCAGTAGAATATGACGAATCATTCCCGTTTCTTTTTGAGTCATTCCTTGTCCTTTTCGAATCGTTCACCTACTGGCTTGTAATGTTTAACCAACACCTAATAGCGATCTAGAGTTAGAGTTAGAGTTAGAGTTAGAGTTAGAGTTAGAGTTAGAGTTAGAGTTAGAGTTAGAGAACAAAATGCCACACGTTACACAACATGCCAAGGCTAGATCACTAGGTTTTATAAAACACTCCAAATCCCAAAACAAAAAATGCTGCACCCGAGGGCGCAGCATTTCTTATGACAATGATAGTAAGGTTAATACATTAATCTCGGCGGCCATTCAACTGGATCGCTTGGTCTTGATCAACGTTCTTTTGGAATTTGATTCCACCATTAACGGCTTCATTTCTTCCTTCAAGAGTAGGGTTAGACTCTACACGCTCTGCGTTTACCTGATTACCCTCGCTTCTTGTCATATCGATGGTTCCTGTATAAGTTCCATCAGCAGCAAAAGCAGTATTCATTGAGATAGCCATCAAGCCTAGTGCGATTAACTTTTTCATACATCACCTCTTATGATTTTTTAATATTATATTTGTTTGGTTGTTGTGTTTCTTTGTTGAAATAACTTTAACAACCGAATATCAGCTTTTCGAGGAAAACCAATATTTACTAAATGGAAACTCGTTGATAAATCAAAGAAATAGTTCACATCTTGACGTTGTGCTGTCTTAAAAGCTGGCAGTGATGATTATGATATTAGAGTCAGATGGTCTTTAGGCTTTCACTGCGCCAAAGATTAGCATCGTTATCATCTAAGCAATTCGGAGTACTTGTGGACATCAATCTCGATATTCAGAATATCTTGGTCATCAAACGTATGTATGAGCTTCGTAATGTTGGCTTAGTTGCAGAATCGCTAGGAAAAACCCCAGGGGCGATCAGTAAGAACCTTTCGAAATTAAGAGTACAACTGGACGACCCACTGTTCATTCAAACCAAGCATGGGTTCGAACCAACGACATTTATTGAAAACAATATTGATAATTTTGAGCAGATACTAAGCAGTGTCGAGGCGATAAAGCATCAAGAGTTCTGCCCTGTATCTTATCAGGGAGATGTGAAAATCTACGCCAATACACTTTTTTGGGAGCGCTTTGGTTCTAAGCTTTACCTCACTCTGAGTAAAGGAGCCCCGCATGTTCGCTTCTCACTGGAGAGATGGAGCACTAATGTAAAAAACAGAATCATCGAGGGTGAAGACGCAATAGCCGTTCACTACTTTAATGAAAGCCTGCCGCAGTCCATTTCACAGAAAGAGATTGGAAAAGGAAAAGTCGTATTCTTTGTGAGAGAAGATCATAAAGCACAAAGCTTTAAATCGCTCGTCAACTATCCAATCATCTTATTTAAAACCCCGGGCTGGAATGACAATAAATACCCTATTCTCGATCGCCTTCGAAATATCGGATTTCATGTTGATCCAAAAGTGGAAGCCGATCACCCCGCAATGATCCACGATATTGTGCTGAAATCCGATTATTTTGGAATCACCCTAGATGGCAGTGTGCCAGAAGGGTGTCGCAGCATTGATTTACCAGAAAATCTTACGATTGATGTGAGTTATGTGATGAGTTGCCGTCGTTCTCAGAAAGATGCTCCATTGAATCAGTGGTTATTCCAAATATTGAAATCGACCCTGAAAAACAAACAAGCGTAGCCTCAATCAATCCGCTCATGCTCACCGCCCACGATTTCACTTCCAAACTTCCGCAAAAGAAAAGGCTCCCGGGGGAGCCTTTGATTATGTTTCTAGTGACTATTCGCTTATGTTTTTATTTTAAAATGCTTCTTCGAGCGTTTGTTCATTCTTTTTTTCTGTATGTTTTTCAACGGTTTCTACCTCTTTCAAGCGCGCTGTAAAGTGTCTTAACACAGGCGGTTCATAGGTAAAGTCGAGCCCTTTTACTTTCCCAGCATTCTCTTTTACTTTCTCGAATGCTTCGATAATGAAATCCATGTGGGTTTGTGTGTACGTCGCGCGTGGAATGGTTAAGCGCAATAATTCTGCAGGACATGGATGTTGCTCACCTGTTGCTGGGTCGCGGCCTTGCAGCAATGAACCAATCTCAACCGCTCTGATACCCGCTACTTTGTAAAGTTCACACGCTAAAGCATGCGCTGGGAACTGGCCTGCCGGAATATGAGGAAGCAGTTTACTCGCATCTACAAACGCAGCATGTCCACCTGCTTGCTGACACACGATACCCATTGCTTCTAGTCCATCAACGAGATATTGAACCTGGCCAATGCGGTACTCCAACCAATCTTGACGCATACCGTCATACAGGCCAACCGCAAGACGCTCCATCGCGCCACCTTCTAAGCCACCATAGGTTGGGAAGCCTTCTTGCACGACACACAAGGTGCGACACTCTGTGTACACATCCATGAAAGAATCGTCTTTGAAGCACAACAAGCCACCCATTTGCACCATCGCATCTTTCTTAGCAGACATCGCTAAGCCATCAGCGTATTTGTAAGACTCACGCGTGATTTGCTCGATTGTCCAATCTTGATAACCTGCTTCGCGCTGTTGAATGAAGAAGGCATTTTCAGCGTAGCGAGCAGAATCCATAATCACTGGAATATCGTACTTCTGAGCCACGTCATACACAGCTTTCAAGTTCGCGATTGATACCGGCTGTCCACCAGCAGAGTTACAGGTAATGGTACTCACGATGTAAGGAACGTTGGCAGCGCCCGCTTCTAAGATCGCTTCTTCCAGTTTCACAACGTCGAAGTTGCCTTTAAAGTCGGCATTCACTGAAGTATCGAACGCTTCTTTGGTGTAGACGTTTTTCGCTACACAACAGTTCACTTGAGTGTGACCTTGTGTTGTATCGAAGAAGTAGTTCGACAAAGCGACCATTTTACTGCGATCGAGTCCTTTCTCCATTTCACGCTTCTTGATAAGAACAGGAATGTAGATCTGCTCTGCCCCACGTCCTTGGTGTGTTGGAATCGTCAGTTGGTAACCAAAAATATCTTTCACTGCATTCGCCAATGCATAGTAACTTCGGCTACCACTGTAAGCTTCATCCCCCATTAACATCGCGGCTTGCATACGTTGGGTGATAGAACCTGTACCACTGTCGGTCAGTAAATCGATAAACACATCATCACTATCCAGTAAGAATGGGTTCATGCCCGCGTCAACAATGGCTTGCTCACGATATGCAGAGGTTGTTCTTTTTACTGGTTCTACAACGCGAATACGAAACGGTTCTGGTAGATGCTTGAAGTTTTCCATAATAGTACCTTTCAACAAATTCAGCCTAAACAGTAAAAGCCAAATTCATTATTTTTAAATGTCACGAGTCATCACCATTAATTTAATTTCACGCACGATCACTCTCGTGATAATTACGATGAAAAATTAATAGCTAGAAATAATTTATTTAATCAATAACGTATTGATTAGGATCCAATTAATAATAACGAATAGATAAGAACTTCATGCACAACAACACAAATAGCGGCCGCATGGGTTACGAAGCTTCTTAAAGACAAAATTAACAGGATTGGCAAAGCTCAAGGGCTCTGCTGGCGCGTGACGCCTAGAGGGTACTACTCTGAAGAAAGGTGAAACGAGAGCTGGTGATCTAAAGTATACCAAGCTAACAAGGTTAGCCATGTGGTTGATTGCCATTTCAGATACATGTTCACAATATATCCCTACGTTGAAATCAAGGTGATCCGAAATTTAAATATAGTGTAATTGTTTTATAAATACAGCGAAAGAAAGTATAAATGTGATCAATATTTAGAATGGCAATTAAATACCATAGCATGTTATATAAACTGTGAATTCCATCCGTTTATATACTATTAAACTAGTTCGTTGAGTTACTTAATAATATCGAATCTCTTTTAAACTCAATACTTATCTAATAAGGGGCGAAGATGGCTGTTTTCTAAAAAGCTATCATCTAATAAAGCCAAGCACTAAAAATCGCCGATCTAGAATAGCTAAGTTCTGATGAGCCTCAAGCCCCACCAGAACCGTATTCGCAATGAATGACTTACTTTTTCTTCACAACTTGCTTGATGGCCATTTCAGCCAGTTTTGGTGTCGCTGCCTTCAATGCACTTGGTGCGACCTTCTTACCGGCCTTCACTACTTTGTTCAGTTGACCTTTAACCGATGTTCCCCGTTTAATTGCCTCCAAACGTTGGCGGTTTCTTTGCACATTATTAGCATCAGCTATGCCTTCGATTAGCATCTGCTTGAGTGCTTCTAAACCAAAAATCGTCTTTTCTGGCGCAATAGCGAGCGGCAACACGATATCAGACTGCAGCAATATATGGTTGTATTCGAGAGCTTGAGCAATGATCTTTGCTTTGGCCGATGTTGGGTTCTCTAAGTCATACGGAGGTTGCCACTCATCAACAGGCTTTAATCGATCGACCTGATTCACAACCGAAACAACGATTGGCTTCTTGCGTGAGATGTTTTTAGGATCGTCATAAAAAGCATCAAACTTGCCCTTCAATTGCTTATCCAGTTCACGAGCCGATTGATTGGCTTTAAGAACCCAAAGTACAACATCGGCTTGGGTCATCTCTTTAAGCATTAGAGCTTCGGTTTTGGCATTACCATCCAGCCCTTGAAGATCAACCACTCGAACATCATTGTCATCGACAAACGCGTTATATACGGTTGAAGTGTCGGTTGATGGCAATACATCCACCTCGGCAACGAGCTCCTGCTTGAGCGCATTAATCAGTGACGATTTACCTGAGCTTGTTTGCCCCACCAGCACAATTCTTACTGGCTCTAATTCTGGTGCAAAGCGTTGTTCATCTATTTCAGAAACATCAGACGCTCTTAATGCTTCATCTTCAATGCTGAATCGACCGCTATAGAGATCAATCGCTACCGCGGCCACCTCATCGAGTAAGGCTTGTTTCGCGGCGTATTGCATGTCATCCACCACGCCTTTGGTCATAGATGATGTCGCTTGCTCTCGACCTAAATCAGAAACAACTTTTAGCGGGTTCAAATACAGATTCTTAAGGTGATTGCCCCAGATAGCGGCTTTAACGATCTTCTGCCCTAGCTCACCGTACTTGTCATAGGCTTCGTAGCCCGCTTTGATATAGGAAACCTTAAGATACTCAATTCCCGGTATGTGTTCCCGTACCACCAACTTGTATCGTCGGCTCACTTCTTCAAACAGCTTCAGCCCTTCAGGGATTGAAAAATCGAGTGATTTCTTATCAAACTTTTTGGCGACGAACTCAAGTACCTCTAAACCGGTTTGGTCGAGATTACCCCACTCGATGTCGACCATTAACTGTTGTCGTACATGGTGTTTCGAATCGTTCCAGATTGATAGCTCTGCTTGAGACCATTCATCAGACGCTTTAACCAGCGCATCATTGATGTCTGAATTCTTGGGCGATGCTCCGCCTTCAGGTTGATCATCACTTTCATCATGTGAAGAAGAGTCGCTATAAGTTGGTTTACGCGAAGAACGGCTAGAAATGAATAAAGGAATGGTGAACACCAAGGTACTCACCGCAATGGCAATCGACATTTCCAATAGGTAGCCATATTTGATCGCCAAAAAAAGACCAAAAGCCATCATGATAATGCTCGGGAAGATGGCCGAAATCAGAGCAATGCCCCAACGCCCACTAGACAGAACGGCCAATAATCGAAATAGGTTTCTAATTTTCTTCATAGCCCGACGCCGCCTTACCTTTTTTCAGGGATTCTTTGTAAATCTTTTGCATCTCTTTCTCAGAGACTTCTTCGCCTTTGTTCTTATGATAGAAGTAAAAACAAGCCGCGCGACCTAAACCATAGCTGGTGCCAAAACTCATGGCCGCTGCTGCTACCGCTCCGACCGTTTGACCATAAACAGGAATAAGCTTTATCAGCTGTCGAGTGCCCAGCTTCATTCCGTATTGCAAAGCAAAGCTGCTTCCCAAAGTGCCTATCAACTCACTGAAGACTCTTTTGTTCCATTCGACCCCATATTGGTTCGCCAAACTGTGGAGCATTTTCGCTTGAATCGCAGGTACAGACACTAAGCCAACACCCGGAATCAGGTCGCTCGCCGCAGCGCTTCCCGCATACCAAAGCACTTCGTTTTCGACTTGGTCAAAGTTGGCTTCTTCTTGAGTGGAATGCTCTTTGTCTACCACCATCATTCCAATAACAGGAAGGATGTTGGTCAGCTTTTCTAACAAGATGTCATAGTTGTAAACTGAGCCACTGTTATTGCTCAAGTCATCCGTTTCGAAATCCACCGCGACCGATTCCAATCCCTTACCCCAAACCGTTTCTACTTGGTTGATGTTGAATTGAATTTGTCTTGCGCGGTCTGTTTCATTGGAAGACAAAACCGCCGTATGAACAAGCAACAAGTGTTTAATCTTCTTTTGTTTCTTAATCTGTTTCAGAGCTGTAAGTACGGCAGACTGTTCAGGCTCATCGGCTTTCATCACCACGACTAACGCATTACCCGCTTGGCCGATCTCTTCTAGATCCTCTTTAGGATCATAATCCGCCTCACCCAACCCTCTGGTATCCAGGAATCGCATTACCGGCTTAATTTGAGGAAACTCATACGACATTGCTGTCATAGTGCATGGAGCAAAGCCATTCCCCACTTCAATAGAAGAATCACCCGTGACCGCTTGGATAAACGATGACTTGCCCGCTCCCGTTTTGCCCAACAGCCACAGCGTCGGCAGATGCAGACGTTGGTATTCCTGAGCCTGTGTGAGGTCTGGATTCTTACTCGGATTGATGAAATCTTTTATTTGATCAAACATGGTTGGCTAACGCTCACTTAATCTTGAAATTCGGGGTGGTGACAACGCAATACTAGCTTATATAATCACAAATCCTATTAGACTTATGTTTGTTCAGTCGCACAGGTTTACAATACCTAAACACTTGTTTTTATGTGCACACTTATTTTGTATACACGCTTTTTTATACGTGCGTGTATCACTATATTGATTCACGCATCGAACGAACAACAAACACAGAGAAGTAAAAGGTAAGTATGGAACAAATCTATTTGGCGGGCGGTTGCTTATGGGGTGTACAAGAATTTATCAAATACGTTCCGGGTGTCATCAGCACAGAAGCAGGCCGTGCGAATGGAAACTCCGCACAGACAAAAATCGATGCCGTAAAAAGTAATACAACAGAAAACGGTACATCAAATAATAGTGACTATGATGGCTACGCGGAGTGTGTCCAGATAGAGTTTGACCCAAGCATCACTTCAGTAACCATTCTGATGGGACATCTGTTTGAGATCATCGACCCATACAGCGTCAATAAACAGGGCGTCGATGTGGGTGAGAAATATCGCACGGGTGTTTACAGCACTAACGCCCTGCACTTAACTGAAGCTGAGCGCTATATTACCTCTCGTGATGATGCAGACCGCATTGCTCTCGAGATCTTACCATTGACCAGTTATGCCGCCAGTGATGATATCCACCAGCATCACCTTAGCCAGTTCCCTGAAGACCACCACTTGTGCAATATTCCTTGGGATCTGCTGCATAAGTATAAATAACAGTAGTCACGACGTAAGATCGATAAAGCCTCAACAGGCATTACCCGTTGAGGCTTTTTTAGTTTTAATGACCCAGACAGCTATCGTAAATTTGTTTGATAGCTCAAACCATTTAGCGTTTAACGTTTAACGTTTAGCATTAGCCAATAAGTTACTTAGTTGTATTCACAAGCACGTAATCTGGACCCGCTGTTTCAGCCGTCACAACCGCAAGTTTAGACACGTCTGCACCTTCGCCTTGGTAAGCGTTAATGCCGTTCTCAACCGTCATTTTTGGCAGCTCAACTGAGTAGCTCGAAATCTGCTCAGATGCTGTCACTTGGCCAACATATGTTTCATTGTCATACGTTGCGTCCACTAACGGATAATCTTCCGTTGCGCGAACACTGACAAACTCTGGAGACTCTGAATTATCGACAACGTTATTATTAAACGCGATATCAACACCGGCATAAATCTTTTCAACTTCGGCATTATTGAACAGGCTCACACGGTGAGTTTGATTGCCATAGATAATGCCCCACTGTGTATCAACCAATGAGTTGTTCTCGATGGTGATGTTTTTAGGCGTCCACTGTTTGTTAAGCTCTTTACCTTTAACCGACTGATCTAGCTCTTCGCCGTTTGCCACATCAATGATACCTGTATTAATCACGATACCACCACGTAGGTCAGCATTGCCTTCAATTACACCGTCACGTCCACGTGTATTCGCAATGTAGTTATTACGGATAACATGGTCTTCATCATAGATTCGAATGCCACCAGTTAAGTTCTTTTTATTACCTAGAATAATGTTATTTTCAACACTACTTCCTTTACCATGACGCAAAGAAATCAAAGCAGAACTTTCAAAAATTGTATTACCAGAAATTGTGTTCCCACCCGACTTAACTGAGACAAGCTCGCGCTCGCCATCCATGTCGATCATCAAGTTATTCACGAATTTTGAATTGGAATCCCACTGAGAGGATTTTGAATCACCAATACGAAGTGCTTCCCAGCTATTACCGTTGTAACGAATCGCCTCTTTGATGTCGAATTCATTAAACTGATTCGGTTTCTGATCCATGAAGATGTTATTAGCAATCAAGTGATTGTCTGCAGAATCATCTTTCTGTACACCAATCAACGTACCGCGCTTTTGTTTGCCTTCAAAGCGGTTGTTGATCACTTTGCCGTCTTTACCCCACAGAGAAACCCACAGGTATCTCGGGTATTCAGAACGACGCTCATCGGGTTGATATTCATAAGCGTGGTTAAAGTAGTAAAAGGTTGAATTCTGTAAAGTGTTGTTGTCGCCCATCATTCGAACGCCGCCAAATCTTTCGTTTGGACCACCTTCGGTAAAGACTAAGCCATCTAGCGTGATGTCATCACCTTTAAGTTCAAACTGAACTAGGCCAGTTAACCATACAGAACCGGCTTGCTCTGCTTTAACGGTAATGTCATTCGCGGTAATAGTTATTTGACCTAAGTTCGCGTATTTACCGTTAGGAATAACAACTTCGTCGCCATCTTTTAGGTTTTCAAATTGTGCTTTAAGCGCGGCTACTTGCTCTTCTGATGCAACGTTTATTGTATTGCCATCCACCTCAGTTAAGCGGTCACTACTCAATAAGTAACTACGGTCGATTTCGCTAATAGCAGGCGTAGCTTGTTCAGCGACACTGACTACCGGTGCTGTTTTTTCTTGTGTTGTACAGCCTGTTGCAAAAGCGAGCGTGAACGCGCTAATAATGCTTACCGATAATAGTTTTTTGTTCATCGTACATCTCACGTTAAAGTTTGGATTATAAAAATGACGACCACCCATTTAGGTGGCCGTGATGTTATTTAGGATGCGTATTAAATTAGCCTTCGGCTGGAGTCACTTCGTCTTGTTGCTCGACTTTGTCATCGACTGCTTTAACAAGTAACAGACCAACAGAGAACACAATCAAGCCACACAGAACGAATACCATGCGTCCCCACATTGGGTTTGGCAGTACAAACATAGTCATTACGCCCACACCCGCTACCGCGATAAGTGAACCCAACATACGACGTTGCTTGTTATCCAGTTTCTTCTGTTCATTACTTTCAGCAACTAATGGTGTCGCCAGGTTGTTGAAGAACTTGTCTACGTCTTTCTCACGGTGCGCCGGTAATGGCTTGTAGAACAGCGTTGAAAGAACAAAGAAGCCAGCAGTAAATATGATGTGACCGATAAGGCCGATAGCCACTTTCAGGTCAGACCATTCACGGCCTGTTAGTTCGTTCAGACCGAACCAGTTTTGAACCATGTCCGCTGTGATAACGAAACCAACAAAGTAAGAAACCACACCACCGACTACTAGCGTGCCCCAGCCAGCCCAATCCGGTGTTTTACGGATAAAGAAGCCACAAAATGCTGGAATCGTCATAGGGAAGCCGATCAACGCGCCCACGTACATCATGGTGTCGAAAAGGCTCAGACCTTTAAGAGAGTTAATGAACAGAGCAACCAAGATGATCGCGATGCCGAAGAAAGTAGACGTTATTTTAGAAACGACCATTAGCTCTTTCTCTGTCGCTTTAGGGCGAAGAATCGGCTCGTAGAAGTTCTTAACAAAAATACCTGAGTTGCGGTTTAGACCAGAGTCCATTGAAGACATTGTTGCTGCAAACATCGCGGCAATCAGAAGACCAACCATACCAACCGGCATGTACTCTTGAACAAAGTAAAGGTAAGCGAAGTCAGCGGCTTTGCTGCCAGCTTCAGGGTAAGCTGCTGCTAAATCAACACCTTGACCTGCCATGAACCATGAAGGCATAAACCAAATGATTGGACCCAGTGTCATCAGCACACAAGCAAGCAGTGCTGCTTTACGTGCGTTGTTTGAGTCTTTAGCCGCAAGGTAACGGTAAGAGTTCAGCATATTGTTCGTGATGCTGAACTGCTTTAAGAAGATGAACACTGCCCAGATGCTGAAGATGCTTAGGTAATTAAGGTTATCGCCCGTAATAAATGAATCAGTTGGGAAGTCGTTGATGATTTGTGTAACGCCGCCACCGTGGTAAACCGCAACCACTGCACACGTTACTGTCACAGCCATGATAATCACCATCTGCATAAAGTCAGATGCGATTACTGCCCATGAGCCGCCTGTTACTGACATTACCAATACAACCAAACCCGTTAGGATAATCGTTGTCGTCATGTCAAAGCCGAAGATACCCGATGCAATGATCGCAAGGCCGTTCAGCCAGATACCCGCAGAGATAACACTGTTTGGCATGCCGGACCAAGTAAACACTTGCTCATTAACCTTACCAAAACGCATACGAATCGCTTCAATTACCGTCACAACACGCAGTTGGCGGAACTTAGGAGCAAAGTATAGGTAGTTCATCAAGTAACCAAATGCGTTAGCGATGAAGATAATCGCTACTGCAAAGCCATCAGTAAAGGCTTTACCTGCTGCACCGGTAAATGTCCATGCGCTGAACTGGGTCATAAATGCGGTTGCACCTACCATCCACCAAAGCATGTTACCTCCTCCACGGAAGTAATCACTTGTCGTACTTGTAAACGTTCTGAACATCCACCCTATTGCAATTAAGAATAGGAAGTAGATGCCAACTATCAGGGTATTGAGTTCCATCTTGAGACCTTTTATTTATGTTTTTTTGTTAGGTTCACTATAGATATATGACAAGCATATTTGTACTACAATAATCCAAATACGTGACAGTGATCTTACAGTACTAGACTCAATTAATCATACAAGTGATCGAGTTCAAAGTTGCACCACCTGCGAGCATAATTTCTCAAGTGAGTGCAGCTATCCGTACTAGATTTCGACAAAAACCCCGAAAAACATGAGCCAACCCTCTAAAAAACGAATAATTATCGACAAGAACTATTATTTGTCACGATCAAAGCTCAAAGAAGAACAGCAAAAATATCGTTAGATATAATTTATAAAAATGAATCAAACCAACACATTTGTATTACAAATATAAGTGAAAATTTGCTCTGAAAAGTTCCCTATATCAGTCCGTCATTAATGAAAACTTGAAAACCATTATTAGATGCTGACAGTGGTTCTCGGAAGTGAAATGCTTTTAACACACCAGTTACACTTTCCCCACGTCCATTAAAAAGGTGTCATTATGAAGAAATACGTTCCAATCTTAATTGCTCTTAGTACGGTATCTTCTATGAGCTATGCAGCCACCAGCGATGATGCTGTTGACTACTTACAAATGCGCAAAGGTGTGGCTTATCAAGTCAACCACTCAAAACCCTTTACTGGTCAATTTGAAGAGAAGTTCGATAACGGCCAAGTAGCGACCCAAGCTCAATTTGCCGATGGTCTGGAACTTGGGTTAGAAACCAACTGGTACCCAAATGGCCAAGTTGCTTCTAAAGTGAATTACGTTAAAGGTGAACTGCAAGGTAAGGCCGAGACCTGGTATCCAAACGGACAGAAAAAAGCGGAGCTCAACTATAAAGACAATGAACTGTCGGGTGTTGCCTCGCGCTGGTATCCGAACGGCGAACAAAGCCTAACAGCCGAATTCAGTGACGGGCAAAAAGATGGATTAGTGACGGACTACTACCCTAATGGTAATAAGGCCAGCCAAGCGAAATTTGATGAAGGCGAAGTAGCAAACGGGAAACTCACTCGCTGGAATGCTAACGGAGACAAGGTTGAAGAACTGACCTTTAAAGACCACAAAGTCACGTCTAAGCAGGTTTGGATGCCGACGGAAAGCTAATACTAAAAAACGGATCTCACAGGGTTAGTCTCATACATATAAACGACTGCTGCTAACCCGTCTGCAATTATCCGTCTGCAATTATCCGTCTGCAATTATCCGTCTAAAATTAAGCGACAAGAGCAAGAGACACAACAAGAGAAGACATGACAATAGAAACGAGCATTCATGTGACTAAGCGTGAATGTTCGTGGCTTTTTCACTTGCTCTTTTCTCTACCACTTCCCCTCATCACTTTGGTCCGACTATACCTCAATCTCTCGTTATTATTTACAGCACTCCATCTAGTGATAAAACAATCACCAATAGTCATTGAAAATAATAAATATTTAACTTGCGCATAACCTTTCCATAAAATACTGTAAGCAAACGCTTCCTTTGCGAGTCAGATCCCAGTTATCCGCTTGTAAGCTACTGATCACGCAAATAAGAGAAACGAGATTCCCAAATACGTTGTTGAGTCATATTGTTTTGCTTTGGTGCCTGCCTATGAAAATTAAAACCTCCCTTTTTAGCCTTGCTTGTTTATCCATTGTCTCTTTATTGGTTGTCGTTTCATTTACTGAAATGGCAAACCTAAAGCTGATCAAACTTGAGAAAACCCTGATCAAGGTGAAGTCGCTTGAAGTTTCGATGCTTCAACTAAATCGAACGGAACTAGAGTTTCTGATCAGCCACGACAAAGCCCTCAAGCCTAAATTCGCCAAAGAGTATTCACACTTCCAACAGTTGATGAATAACTTCTCTGTTTTACTCAAAGAGTCAGATATTGCTGTACCAGAGTTAGACAAGCTGACACGAGAAGTAAAACAATACGACAAAGATTTTTCCTTGATGGTAGACGCGATAGAACGCAACCCAGCAAAGGTCAGCGAACTGAAATCAGAAATGAAAATGCTGTTTGAAGATATCATCTCGATATTTACCGGCGTTGAAGGTCGTTTAGAACAACAGGTCGAATCGATTCAACAAACCATCACTACGTTTATTGTGAGTTCCGTAATCGCCGTCACTGGATTACTGATCGCGCTGTCCTTTGGGATCTCATCGCGTGTCGCTAAGAAGATAGCCTCGTTAAACGCAACCATGTTGCACGTATCCCAACAACGTGACTTTACCGTTAAAGCGGAAGACAGCAGTTCAGATGAAATTGCGGATATTGCCAAGTCATTTAACACCGTATTAGAAGATATTCGTCAACTTGTTGGTCAAGTACAAGGGTCGATCCAAGAGCTCGGCAACATTTCGAACCAGTTGCAACACGACGGCATAGAAGTGGAAAGCGCTTTAAACAAGCAGCAACGACAAACAGAAAATATTGCGACCGCGATAAATCAAATGGGCAGCAATATCCAAAGTGTTGCGACCAATAGTGAAAATGCTTCAGCAAATGCACAAACCAGCTTCTCCACGGCAAATGATGGCCTGAACGATGTGGCCTTCACCAGAGACACAATCAATACGCTTTCAACTGACTTAGTGAGTGCGAGTGAAGAAGTGAATCGTCTTTCTGTGCACTCAGAAAAGATCAATACCGTACTAGAAGTGATTAAAGACATTGCTGAACAAACCAACCTACTCGCTTTGAACGCCGCTATTGAAGCAGCGCGCGCTGGAGAGCAAGGTCGTGGTTTTGCGGTCGTCGCCGATGAAGTGAGAACCTTGGCTGGCAGAACACAGCTTTCAACCGAAGAGATCTCAACCATTATTCAAGGGGTTCAAGATCAAACCCAAATGGTGGTTAACACGATTCAAAATTGTTGTGAAAAAGGTAACAGCAGTGTCGACTCTTGTGAGAAGGCACATTCAAGAATCACATCGGTTATCGCAGACATGGAAACCATTCTAAATAACAGTTTAGAAGTCTCCAATGCTATGAAGGAGCAAAGTGAAGTTACGTCAGAGATCATCGAAAACGTAGATGCCATTAAACAGCTGACACTGACAAATGTAACGAGCGCTTCAAAAAACGCCGCTTCTGCAACTTCAGTAGTAGAACAGACAAACTCACTTAAACGCGCTGTCATTAACCTAAAAGCCTAGCTCTTAAGCCACGGCTTACACGCTTATTGCGCTTCAAACGACTCTCTACTCAAATTTCAGATAAAAAAACGCTCATGTTGCCTGTATCAACATGAGCGCAAGGGTAGATCTTCGACTACCGTCTCCTACCTTTCTAAACGAAAGCAGAAGTTATAATTAGAATAGTTGGGAGCAATAATCAAAATGCTTTCGCAAGCACTTCAACGATTTCTTCTTTGTCGCTAATAAGAACAACGGGTAACCATTGGAACCCTGTTCATTCCTATCAAGTTCATATCTATATAGCAGGCTATGTCACTGCCTTGCCTACTACATTTCAAATCATCTCTGGTCGAGCTCTATAACACCTAAAACAAATGCCTAGCGGTTTAAAGTATTTTGGCTTTTAGCCATTTTCCTTTCTAACCATTGAGCCTTTAAATCATTTTTACTTATCCGCTTCGCAGCGTCAGTTCATGCAATCAACACAGCAAAGTTATGTGTTGCTACAGAAAGTTAGTAAATAATAATGTATTACAAATAAAAATGACATCTAAAGATTCAATTTTTTGCTGTAGCGCACATTAATTGATGAACAAAACCCTTAAAAACCATTATCAACAGACAAATAAAACACTAAAAATCATAAACTTACCTAGGAAAACTGACTTTGTAACCCTTTGTAAATAGTGGTTTTGTCTCCACAACACGATCCAATTCACAGATCATGCACCTTCAAATCGTTAGCATATTTGTATTATTTAAATGCAAAACAAACTTGAAATGGCTAAGAAATCGTTTCAACAAAAAAATGCATTGAAGACAAGAACTACTCTATTTGGCTTGTAATTATGGCCAATACTCAACCTATAAATATGGAATTAATACCATGAATAAAACTAAAATCGTGATTGCTGTGGCATCTGTACTCGCTGCTGGCTCTGTATCTGCGGCGTCTTTCGATATGAGACACGAATACAAGAGTCATACAGAACAACACGCTACTCGTGTAAAACTGGGCGATAGCATTGGCAACTTCCTTGTAGATATCGAAGCGAAATTCAAGGGAGAAGACGGTAAATTCATGGAAGATTTGAAGAATAACGGTTGGGAGCTTGGTCTAAATTACCGTCATGTACTAAACGATAACTGGACAATGACTTACGGTATGCCAATTGAAGGTCGCGAATCTGGTGTTACGTACAAACCTCAAGTTCGTGCTACATACAGCGTTGATAGCATCGACGGATTAAGCCTAAGTGCTCGTTACCGTTACGATATGAGACAAAACACGAAATCAATTGCAACTGACTCTGACGGAAAACCAATTCTGGAAGACGGAAACCTTACTTATGAAAATGATAGTAACCAGCGTCGTCACCGTCTAACGGCAAACGTTAACTACTCAATGGAAAACTGGCGCTTTGGTTTAGAAGGTAACTACTACAAAGCGGATGGATATGACATCTACGACAACGACGACACCAACTACGAGTTGAACGCAAGTATTCGCCACATGATGGGCCAATGGGCACCATATGTAGAGTTTGGTGATGTGAGCACTTCATCGACTAAAGCGACTCGTGAACTACGTAGCCGTGTTGGTCTAACTTACAGCTTCTAATCGATAGCTATATAAATAATCTAAGATAATTACTGTCCTAATTTTCTAAGACCTAAACAAAAGCCAGCTTAATCGCTGGCTTTTCTTCTTTCAAATCAATTAATTCAAATAAGAGCCGAGTACTTAACGCTCCTCACCCTAGTGACTGATCCGATAGAGAAATGCAACGGTCACGTCATCGTTAGGCACAACTCTCTTTTGTTGAGCTAAAAACAATTCTGCAGTTGATACTGCATCAGCAAGCGCATTATGGTTGTTGTATTCAGGAAGCCCGTATCTTTGGCGAGTGCCTGCTAGAGTCAAATCCACTTCTTGATGGTTGCTGATCGCTTTCTCCATACTCTTTTCGATACACAATGTGTCTAGCCAAAGCAGAGGAATCGCTCTTAAACCATAGCAACGAAGAAGATATTGGCTAATGAACCTCTCTTCTACCATGCACGCGTGCGCGACAATAATCTTGCCTTTCGCGGCTTCGAAGAACGTCAGCATCGCATCATGAATAGAAGCGCCCTCTTCCAACATTTGCGGCGTAATATGGTTAATCACGGCGGTTTCGGCGTTGATCTGCGAATCGTTATCCAGGTAAATATGCTTGGCGGACGCTAAGTCTATTCGCCCCTTGACCACATCGACCCAACCCATGGACAGAATCAGATCTTGTTCGCTGTCTAGACCCGTGGTCTCAAGATCCAACACGATATAGTCACTGTCTTTGGCCAAGTCCGTCATTTCAGGGCAAGGCTGATCTACGAGATCATGTAACGCTTCTGGCAACTTAACCGTTCCCAGATATTGCTTACGTTTACGTTTAATTCGCTCAAGCGGATGAAAGTAATTTAAAAACGATTTCATTAGCGCGCTCCGAAACGAATTTTCGCCGCCTCTTGGAGATCAGCTATGATCCTAAAGGCATCTTTCAAGTGCTTACGTTCAAAGCTACCGAAGCTATCTGGGTTGATGTTGTTGTCAGGCACATCCCCGTTCTTCAGCGCTTCAAGTTGATGACCAAATCGGAAAGAGAGAATGAACTGGTAAGCACCCAGAATGTTCTTAAATGCGTCATCGCTCAGCATGCCTTTTTCATTGGCAGCAGCGAAACGTTCATCAGTGGCCGACAAGTCGCACTCTACAGCAAGGCCATAAATACGCGCTAAATCAATAATCAAGTTGATGGCGTATTTCTTCACGTTCAAGGTTTTCTTGTTCTCGCCCGATTTTTCTAACACCAAGCTGTTGAAGATACCCAAAGGTGGATTGGTATTGACCGCATCTTTCACGAGCGTACTTAGGAACTCACGGTTGCCGCGAATATTAGTATGCAGCTCATCACGAAGAATGCCTTCGAACTCACTGTTGCCATAAATAGTACGGATCTCTAGGAACACACTGATGTTGAGTAGGCGTTCGTACTCCGGGTTGGCGACCCATTTTTTATAGTAGTGCTTCCAAACATTGAGTGGCTGACACCATTTTGGCGTCGCTGCCATGAATTTACCTGGGCATAACGGATAATCGCAGCTTGCCAACCCGTTGGTCACCATCATCGCTAAGTGTTTGAAGTAAATACGGTCACTGTCTGTCGCATCATCAGCCAGTACAATCGCGCTGTCTTGATCCGACAACATGTGCACTTCATTACGCGCGTGCGATCCGGCTACGATCCAAGAGAAATCACACGGTGGTGGGCCTAACTTATCAATCGCGATCTGAATCAATCGGCGGGTGTAGGCATCCATGATCATGGTCATTACCTTACCGACGGTTTCCGGTGCAACCTTGCCTTCCACCAGCGCTTCAAAAATAGCTTGTCGCTCTGGGGTAAACGAAGACATGGTTTTCACACTGCCCGCGTATTTGATTTTCTCGATTAAGAAGATCGCTTGGACACGGTGGTTTTGAACTAAGTGAGACGTGGTGAGGAGACCAACGACCTTATTCTCTTTCACGACGGGCAAGTTACGGATATTGAATTGCATCATTATAGATGCAGCATGCAGCACTAAATCATCCGGCTTCACTGTGAGTGGAGAGTGTGTCATTACCTCTGAGATCAGGCTATCAGTGCTGACACCGTGGGCGATCACTCGCTTAGTCATGTCTCGGTCGGTGATCAAACCAACAATGGTGTCACCTTCATAGATCACCGCACACGGTGAGCGTTGGTGAAGCATTTCAACCGCAACCGACTGGATGGTTTGCTCAGACTTAACAATGGCCACCTGCCCGCTTGCTACTTCCTCGACTTTACGAATGAATAGGCCTTTCTCTTTATTTGACCACACCACATCCAATGCTGACTTTAAGCGAACCTGCGCCTGTGAAGCGAAGTGTTCTGCGCAACTTGGAAAGGCTTTGAAAAGCGTTTGAAGTGCCGAGTGTGGAATCACATAAAGTAAGGTGTTCTCAATTGCGATGGCTCTGTAGCCTTTCTCATCGTTAACTTCAGAATCTAAGAATGTAAAACCGAACAAGTCTTCGCTACCTAGACGTGCACGAAGCACACCGTCCGATTTTCGTTGCTCCATAGAGCCAGTTCGAATGATATAGAGCGACTTTTCCTTGCCCGATTCACACAGATCAACCACATCCCCTTTGCCGAGGTAAGTTATCTGAACATTAGAGGCAAGTTCACGCAGCGCTTCTTTAGGGATCTTATCGAAAGGGTCTATCTGACCGATAAACTGAAGAATATTTGGTAATAAAGACTGAGGCATAATCACACTCGCAATAATTTGATTAGTATTATTATATAACTAACAAGACTGGTTGCTAGTGGTTTTAACAAAACAGCAAAGAATAGGTCAAATATTGGACATCAGTCAGGTTTCCATCAAATTTAGATACAAAAAAAGCACGTATTAAACGTGCTTTCCTGGTGTGCCTTTTAGTTCCAATGAATTAGTTCCAACAAAGATTCAAAGTAAAAATCTTTTTAAAACCATTAACTAGCGATTGGTAACCTGTGGTTCGTTTCTAGCAAGTGACTCGCTGACGCTTGACGCGCTTTATCACTGTTCCCCGCCATGATTGCTTCATAAATTTGGCGGTGTTCTTCAATGCAGGTACTTCCTTCTTCAGAAGAGTGAGAAATAAAGTTAACAAACATAGTCGTCAAGATATTGCCGAATGGTAAGTAAAAGTCGTTCCCTGTCGCGTTGAAGATTAGGCTATGGAACTTCATATCAATATCTAGCCAACGCTCTTTATCAAGAATCTCTTCGCTAGATATCTCCACCATTTTTTGGAAAATTTCTGATAGTTCAATTCGTTGTTCCGCAGTTGCAAATTTTGCGGCCAACGCACAAGCTTCAGGTTCGATGGCACGGCGCAAGCCTAAAAACTGATGGCAGAATTGGTCAGTATCAGCCAAACCGTCCATCCATTCGATCAATTGTGGATCTAAGAAGTTCCAGAACGCGCGGTCAACAACACGAGTACCAATCTTAGGGCGAGATTCTAATAGGCCTTTTGAAGTAAGAAGCTTAACCGCTTCTCTTAATGCTGTTCTACTGATGCCAAATTGCTCACACAGAGCCATTTCACCAGGGATAATAGAACCTTGAGGCAAATTGCCCGACAAAATACCACGGGCGATTTCACGTGCAACTTGCACATGAAGGCTTCGCTTAGAGCCTGAAATAGAATTGAAATGACCAGCCATGTGTCTACTTACTTATTAGATATGTATTATTTAATTCGTACTATAACACTGATTTATATCTCTACCAACTCAGCATCAGAATAACGTGAGGTCACGACCAATATAGGCTTGAGCATTATTTTGATAATCTTGTAAGTATTAAGATTATCAAACCAAACAAACCCATTTATTCATACAAATAGTTCTTATTTACACATTTTTGTATGCGTGAACTCACAAAACCACTCTTACTCTCACTATTTATGTCGGTAATGATCAGTTTTTAGATGAACACTCTTGAATATGGCAAGTGTTATTGTATGATTTATTAACGCAAATAATCTACAATATAGGCGACTCTGATGTTTAACGATTTAAAAGGCAAACGCATTTTAATTACTGGCTCTACTGCTGGTATGGGCTTAGCTACTGCACGCATTTTTGCAAAGTACGGCGCAAAGATTGGCATCAATAGTCGTGCTTTCAGCCCAAAAGTCGATGACGTTCTTACCGAACTCACCGCATTGGGTGGCGATGTTGCGTTTTTTCCTGCAAACCTAATGGACACATTAGAGTGCGAAAGGTTAGTCAAAGAGTTCACCGACCATTTTGGCGGCATGGATGTGTTGATTAACAACGCAGGTGGCCTTGGTGGGCGTGCAAATCTAGAAAATATCGATGACGAGTTTTATGAGCGAGTGATGAATCTAAATGTTCGATCCGCGCTGATGACAACTAAGTTCTCTATACCACACTTGCGTGCATCTGCTGCTCTATCGGGGCAAACATCGTGTGTGATTAGCACGGGCTCTATTGCCGCTCGCGAAGGCGGTGGTGTGGGTGCTGGTATCTATGCCGCATCTAAAGCGTGGTTACACGACATTCACCGCAATTGGGTGAAAGAGTTCGCGCAAGACAATATCCGTTTCAACATTGTTTCACCGGGCACGATCGACACCGCATTTCACGATGGCAAGAGCGACGATCTGAAAGCGACCATTGCTAACAATATTCCAATGGGACGCTTTGGCAATATTGATGAAGTTGCCCCTTCATTTGCTTTCTTTGCATCGCACGCTTGCAGCGGGTACATCACAGGGCAAATCCTAGATGTTAACGGCGGACAAATAACGCCCTAGCTAGCTGACTTATATAAACTCATTAAGTTATATAAAGTCGTTAAGATCGTCACACTAAATAAGGTCATCAGACCCAAGTAGATGAGGGAAAACCTCACACTATATTAGACGTATACACTGACACTAAGCGCCAGATTCGTCTGGCTTTTTTTGTTTTCAAAGTTTCAATTTCAGGTGGTTTAAATGTCAATATTTACATTGGTGGAAGATTCAAGCCGCCGAATTCATGTTCAAGTCGCGAGACAAATTGCTCGCAAAATCTTGTCTGGCGAGTTGAAAGAAAATCAGAAGTTACCTAGCGAGATGGAGCTGTGCGAGATCTTTGGAGTCAGCAGAACTGCCCTTCGAGAATCCACTAAGCTGCTTTCAGCAAAAGGGTTGATTGAATCAAAGCCTAAAGTGGGCACTCGTATCAAACCAAGAACGCAATGGCACTTTTTAGATCCTCAATTACTGTATTGGATCCAAGATTTAGAAGACACCAAACCCTTCTTATCTCAATTCTTGGGCTTAAGAAAAGCGATTGACCCAGAAGCGTGTGCGCTTGCAGCATCCAACGCTACGGTAGAGCAACGCAAAGAGCTTTCGATTCTTTTCCAAAAGATGACCATCGCGGCAAACGGCTTTGATTATCAAGAGTGGACAACCAACGATCATCTGTTTCACCAAACGATTTTCTTATCGACGGGCAACCAGTTTTACATTCCGTTCGCGAACATTCTGTCGACGATTTTCAAACAATTTATCGACCACTCTGCGGAAGGCGGTCGTTTCTGTTTAGAAGAGCACAAAGCCATATACGACGCGATTATGTCAGGCAATGCGAATCAGGCTCGAATAGCCTCTCAAGCTTTACTTGATGATGAAAATCAAAAGCTGTCTAGGGTTGAACTCGCCATCGCATAACCAAGACTGACCAGACTGACTCGTGTATCCCAATACACGAGTCAGTCAGTTTTAGCGCCCATTTTTAACCATCCATTACCGTAGTGTTTCATCTTTAAATGTTGAACTCGGGTCCTCTCAGAGAAAACTTACGGTTACACATAAGGTGTTGTTTGTGTCTACACAATCGTATGTAAGGAAAAATTTCTCTCTCGCCTGGCCCCTAGCCCTAAACGGTATATTGATGCAGTCGATGTTGATGATCGATACACTGCTGGTTTCTCCTCTTGGTGAAATACCTTTGGCTGCCATGGGAATTGCGACGACTATGGTTGCCTTTGTACTCGGTATTCAAATGGCGCTGGCAAACGGCACTCAGCTAGTATTGAGCCGCGCCGTGGGTTCTGGCATCACCGCTTCATTATCCAAAGCGTTTTGGGCAGGTCTGTTCATCAACTTAGGTATCGCGACAATATTTTGGTTTCTGCTCACCTTTTTAGAACAGCCTTTAATTCAAGCCTTAACCGACGATAAAGCCCTTTACCTAGAAATTAGCCACTACCTTGATATCTCAAAGTATCTCGTCATTTTCACAGCATTAACGCAAGTGATTATCGCCCTATTTAATGCATTAGGTAGAACCAAAATACCGTTTAAAGGGTATTTGATTGAATTGCCGATCAACGCTGTACTTTCTTATGGACTCATTCACGGCTTTTCGAATTTCGAAGGTATTGGTGTTCAAGGCGCCGCGCTAGGCAGTGTTATTGCTATCACCCTTCGCCTTGTGTATCTGGTTCTTTGCGTGTATTTGAGCTCAGCAATTTCACTCAAATTAGACGCCCAGCGATCTGAGTTCATGACAAACGTCCGCCGTCACTTTATCGAGATATTCCCTGTCGCAGCAAATGTAACCATGCTATTGATTGGCGCAACGATTTATCAGTTACTGTATTCGCAACTTAACATCAACGCGTATGTTGCGATTACTTTAGTGATGCCTTGGATCAGGGCTGTCTCTCAATTTATTACTGCTTGGGCTCACTCTTCCGCGATTACTATCAGCCAAGCGATTGGCTCTAAAAAGATGGATGACCTAGTCAAAAATGTCGATACCAGTATTGATATTGCGGTTGTCATTTCTTTTGTGTGTGCAATCTTGTTCGCAGGATTAAGTCTGGTTATTGGTGACATTTACCCGAACTTGGATGAGTCTACCTATCAAGCATTGGCCGTTATCGCCCCACTCTACATCTTCTTACCGATTGTTCGTGGCTACAACACGGTTCATGGGAATGTATTAAGAGCCCTAGGAAAAACGACCGCAGTCTTCAAAATCAACTTTACTGGTCAATGGGTAATTTCAATTCCATTGTGTGCATTGATCATCTTTGGATTAGACGGTTCTATCTTTTGGGCGTTTGCTATCCAACCATTCGAAGAGATAGTTAAAGCTTTCCCATTCCGTCACTTGGCTCGTAAGTCTCTTAAAGAGTTTGATGCCGACAAAGCCAAAGAGTTGATGTATGACTAAACTCCGTATCTAATTGCCACCAGATCTTTACTCGAACTTTCTAAAACAACCTTGTCTTTTGACAAGGTTGTTTTGTTTTAGCTGTACTTTTCATTGGTAGGCTTCAGGTACACCCTCTTTGATACCAAGGTCAAATTGTCACCAAGGTCACATTAATACCAAAGTCATCTTAAAGCTCATATAAAACAAAAAGACCACTCAACAATCGGTTAAGTGGTCTTCGATAATATTCCTTAAGGACTGCGTCTAGTTAGCTTATTGGTTATGCTATGTACTATTTACCATTCAACTTAAGTGCTGAGAAAGTCACACTGTTGTAATCGCCATTCTTTTTATCGACAGCGAAATCGCCAGTACCGCCACAACCAGGCCCCCATACAGGGTGAGAATCGCTCACGCTACATTGGCCGTATGCGCCCGCTTTGTAATAGAAATCATCTTCAGCATAACCCGTTGGTGAGTCAAGCTCATCAATACCCTTGCTCAGGTCGATTTCATACTTAACCGTATCGTGACGCTCTGTTTCAAACGTTAGGTACATCATGGTGCCTTTCACTTCCACTTTGTAGCTAAACTCTTCACCAAGAGCAATGCCCGCTTCACCCGGTTCTGCTGGGTTTTCCCAAGTGTTACCCCACACTGGATAAGCGATATCGGCACGGTTAGGATCTTTTTTCTCTAGGTTACGTTCATAGTTCCAGAATACTGAACCCATTTCTTGATCAGGAAACTTCTTATAGAAGATCTTTAGTGGTTCATTGCCGTGACCGTAACCGGTTCCTGCTTTGATTAACTCGTTGTGTTTTTTAGCATGAATCTGACCAACCACAACAGAATGCGCTGGGTATTTTTCTGGGTACTTTGCGTTAACTGAAACGTGATTCACTTTTAGTGTCGCTTCTAGTGTACCGCCAACCGCACTGTACTCGTTTGCTGATGGATGGCTCGACAGTGCCCACTGGTTTCCTTTATCAGCCGTATCGATAGAGAAGTCAGCGCCTCGTGGCATTTGTCGTAATTCAGAACGCGCATTCTTCGAATTTTTTGTCGTAATCGCTTGGTTTTGAACTTCAAATACAAGGTTACCGTCTTTATCAAGATGGAAGAAATCACTATGTGAGTAGCTCATCATGGCTACCCCCTCTATTTCATCAACACGACCATCTTCATTAATATCTGAAGGTATGGTTATTTTCCAATTATGCATATCGAATTTATCAGCAGGTACGGGGTAAGAAACACCGTTATTTGCGAAAGTAACCATTGGTACAGTCGCTAATAACGCCACTGCTAATATGTTTTTCTTAAACATGACTCATCCTTTATTGTTAACAGATACTGAGTACACTCTCAGCACAAAAACTACTTTTGAACACGAATTAGTACTAAATATTTTCTCTTCGACTTAAATAAACCAATCAATAAATAGAATTTACATTTCGCCATCTTTTAACTTTTACCAAACATTTGACGGAGGTTTATATCTATACCCCTCAACATGCTCCGCTATGTTTAAACCACAATAACTAGAACATCGATATGAAAGCGTGGGAATACTCTTATATTTGTATTATTTTAACACATGCGCACAACTGAGCTTACAAGGTTTGTTAATATGAGAACTGAGTCATGATTGATTTGATTGGTAAGCCGTAAATTGGGATATTCATAACATTTAGCTATATAAATAGGCCATTAGTCGGAACTTTTGATAGATCTCACAGAAATCTACCCTAGGAATAAATACTATATTTGTCATACATTAATTTAATACCATATAAGGTATTAGTTTGTGAGCCAGGGGTACATTGGATGTATCCAGAATAAAAAAATAATAGTGAGACAAAGGTATGAATTCTGTTACAAAAATTGCTGCAGCTGTTGCATGTACTCTTTTAGCGGGCACAGCTGCTGGTGCATCTCTTGATTATCGTTACGAGTATCGTGCTGCGACGGATTATACAAAGACTAATGGTGATACGGCTCACGTAGACGCTCGCCATCAGCACCGAGTTAAGCTAGGTGAAAGCTTTAAACTTTCAGACAAGTGGAAGCACTCTACTGGCCTAGAACTTAAGTTTCACACTGATGATTCATACTACGATGAAGATTCAGGTTCTGTTAAATCAGCGAACAGTAAAAGCTTCTACGATGGCAATTGGTACATCTATGGTATGGAGATTGATAACACAGCGACATACAAAATAGACAACAACTGGTATCTACAAATGGGTATGCCTATTGCTTGGGATTGGGATGAACCTAATGCTAATGATGGCGATTGGAAGATGAAGAAGGTTACGTTCAAACCTCAGTTCCGCGTTGGTTATAAAGCAGACATGGGTTTAACGACCGCTATTCGTTACCGTCATGAATATGCTGATTTCCGCAACCACACACAATTTGGTGACAAAGATTCTGAAACTGGCGAACGTTTAGAATCAGCTCAAAAGTCTAAAGTTACACTGACGGGTTCTTACAAAATTGAATCTCTACCTAAGCTTGGCCTTTCCTACGAAGCAAACTATGTAAAATCTTTGGATAACGTACTTCTTTATAATAGTGATGACTGGGAATGGGATGCTGGCTTAAAAGTAAACTACAAGTTCGGTTCTTGGAAACCTTTTGCTGAAATCTGGTCTTCTGATATCAGTTCATCGTCTAAAGATCGTGAAGCTAAATACCGTGTTGGTATTGCTTACTCATTCTAATAATAAAATAGTCAAACTATAAAATGGCCCTCTCCTCTTGTAATTTATTTGGGCATATTTTAATTACTTTATTTTAAATAATAGGATGTTCTAATCAGAATTAGCTTCATCCTAATAATATTTAACGACTATTCATTATCTATTTCTTATGTGATTTACATATGGATTTAATATCATAAAGAGAATATTTTATGCAGATTTCTAAAGTCGCTACAGCTGTCGCTCTTTCGACAGGTTTATTATTCGGTTGTAACAGTGATGGTTTACCCATCCCAACTGAACCTACTCCCGATCCTAGTACTCCTACTTTAACTGCGGGTTACTGGCAAATTAGTGATAGTAATTCTAGTTCAATATCTGCGTCATCAAACGCAGACCTTCCAAATGTGTATGTTTTCCAAGAAGACGGCAACCATAAATACTATGACGACGATGACAACTTAGGCACATACACAATTAAAGATGCAAGTGCATCTACAAATAATTATGACGAAGAAGCAGGTACCGTTTCTTTTACTTACTATGAAACAGGATCATCCACTCTTGAAATTTTGGATGGTGTTTTCACCCTAGATGATTCGGGCGCTCTGATAGTTACTGATAGTTCTTCAGGAATCAATTACTCAGGTTCAGATCAAACTGAGGTCGAAGGCGTGCAAGATGCTATCACTGACGCCAATGACCTAGTTGGTATTGACGGCTACGTTCAAATTTTAGATACAAACCATAATGGTAGTAAAACTGACTCAGGAGAGTTACGTTTAAAATTATCTGACAGTAGTACAGATGCAACTGTAGATACTATTGCATCAGGGAAAATGACTGTAGATCTAATCTACCAAGTGGACGAAGATACGACACAAGAAGAAAATACCTCAGGTAATAACGCATACATTAGCCTCTTTGCTTCAGGTACATCTAATATCAACCTGCACGGTGAAGTCATTTTCAACGCTGGGGAAATTTTCTACCGTTCTACGGTGGTTGAAGATGGTAAACCTCAAATTTCTGATGAGCCTGTTGGTACTTACACTTTGGGCGAAGACCTAGCTGTTGAAATCAGTTGGGCTGACGGTTATTACAGTTTCAAGGTAAATGACAACGTATATGACAATGATGGAAACGGTTTTGAATCTTTTGATAAAGCTGCAGTTACTGTCATATCATTAAAGCTTGGTGATACTTCAAATACAACGCATTACGAAATGATCGCGGATAACTTTAAAGTTTACTCAAACGACACGACTACTGACGAGTTAGTATTTGAAGATGATTTTAATGGGTACCCTAATGGTCACTCTTTATCAGGTAACCCTTATAACAGCGCCACAGCTGAAGCAACTGTTATTGTTGACGGTGACAGCACTGAACCAGACCCTGAGCCGGGAGAAGTGACAGACAACTTCGATTCTTATACTGTAGATACGCAGATCGATGTGGCTAACACTGCATACAAGACAAAAGGTGTTGATGGGGTTTTAAATACAGCAGTAATCAGTAGTGACTTTGCCAAGTCGGGCTCTAATTCTTTACGCATTGAAGATGGTGCGGACTCAACCACTGAGAATAACAAACCTATCGTTGGCCGTGACTTTGCTAATGGCGCAGCAGAAACTGGCTCTGTTTCTACATCTGTATACATCCCTAGCGATGGCTATGTAAAAGCATCATACATTTTCTTAGGTTCTAATAACGACGCATCATCTAGTGGTCGCTTCACTGAAGTTGTATTTACATCTAGTATGATTAAATTCCGCGACGAAACAGGCAGCCAAGTTGACCTTGCTTCATACTCAAAAGACACATGGGTAGATGTGACCGTCAAATGGGTGAATGACGATGTTACAGTAAATATTGATGGCACAGATTATTCTAGCTTAAAGGCTGAAAATGCAGGTGGTTTCCCGACCGCTATTGCACTATATACTGGTGACAATGGTTCAAAAGGGACATACACCTACTTTGACAACCTAGATTCAGACTTGTTCTAGCTCTCACTAGAAAAGCCAGGCTCGATTGCTAGATAAAATAATCCCTATCAAATATGTTGATAGGGATTTTTTACTCCTAGCTCAAAAATAGAAATCAGATTGGCGATTCAGTTAAGCTCTCTGACTCAGCGGAACTTTACTTCAGCGTTGAATATGGACCGATGCTGCTAGTAAGGAATGGTCCCTGCATTCTTACTTATTTAGCCCTATCAAAGCCCTGTATCTATCATAGATAGACCAAAACCCTCAGCTCTATACTCAACCCACAAATTATTATTTAGTGTCACAGACCATTTAAGGCCTGCAAGCAACTAACGCTAAACCGCATACCCTTGAGCTGTTAGAGTCGTTAGATCATCGACTTGAACCTACCTATGTATTTCATAAAGCATAAGAGCTAATAGAGTAATGGCTAACCCTACCCTCCTATTTATGAAAGAGTTAAAGCACTACTTATGGCTGTTGTTAGGAGCCTCGCTCAACAATCCAAGCGTGACGGTTCCAAGAACAGTACGGGAGTAGTCAGCCGAGCTAACGCTTATTAGTAGACCACACACAATGCGACGTTCGTGTATAGACGTCGCATTGGTAAATACTTTGAGAACAAAGTCAAAGTTTTCGAGCTATGGTGATTCCGATAAACATAACGACATTATTTGGGTTTAAATCCCCGACAAGTTGGCCTACTGGTAACCGAGATTAATCATGAGCGAGGTTAATGGTGATCGGCGCTTGGGGGGTTAATAGTGACTGAAACTGATAATGACTAAAGTTAATACTGAATGAGCTTAATGATAATGTCTTAAACTCTGTGCAACTGATAACTACCCCTCTCCTACTCAATTAAATCATACGCTTAAGCCCAAACAACAGACACAAAAAAGCCTCCGAACTCTGGGAGTTGGAGGCTTTGGTTTATAGGGTTAGATTACTTTTTGTATTGATCGTGCGATACATCTAGTTGGTAGAAAGTCGCTTGTGAGTAATCGTCTAGGTCGCCGCTGATGTTTTGGTTGTAAACACCCGCTTTGAAGTACATGTACTTACCACCTGCGTCGTAGCCGCTTTCGCTCATATCAACCACTTGCACTACGTCGTCTTTGCCTTCACGCATTAGAGTGACAGTCATCGTGTTACCCTTAACTGCGATGCGGTAGCTGAACACTTCGCCAAGCGCGATACCATCTTCACCAACTTCAGCAGTCATGCCACCAACTAGAGGGTAGAAGTCCTCTTTTGTCGCGTCTTGGCTTTCGTGTGCGAAGTAAACCGCACCCGTTGCTTGGTTTGGCAGTTTACGGTAGTACAAACGAATTGGCTCATCGTTTTGATCATGAATCTGGCCAATGATAAAGCGGCCTACTTCGTTCGCATTACCTGTCGTTGTTGCGTGATCGATTTTCAAGGTAGCTTCTAGAACACCATCAATACCCGCTGCCGCTTCTAAATCTGATTCAGGCGCGCTTGAAAATACCCAGTTGTTCTTGTTAACACCCTTAGTGCTAATAGACTGATCACCACGACGCATCATTTCACGAAGCTCTGTACGCGCGTACTTAGTGTTTTTAGATGTACGTACACCTTTCACGTAAGCTTTAAATACTAGGCCGCCGTCGTCAGCTGTGTAGAAGATTTCAGGGTGTTGGTAACCGTTTGCAAGGTTCCACTCAGAAACATCATCAGGCTTCCCATTTTTATCATGATCGAAAGGCTGAGATAGATACCAATGAGTCATATCAAAGTTTTCGCTAGGTGCATTACCTGCTAGAGGTGTCTCAGGTAAGCCCGTTGGTAGAGGTAGCGCAGTGCGTGTTTCACATTTAACTGTTGTCTCACAAGGGTAAACCGCTGCTACACCGAAGTTACCAGAACGAAGATCTTTGCGCGCATCTTTGCGTGCTTTTTCCGCCGCTTTCATTTCAGCGATCATTGCAGCTTCTGCAGCTACCACGTCTGAAGTAATGATATGGCTAGCAGGACAAGCGTTAATGCTACAGTTAACCGCAGCTAATCCCGTTACACTGTTCCAACCGTTTTTGGTATTACCGTGACCAACGTATCTTACGTAGCGTGCTTGCACTGCTGGCTCGAATTGGAAACGCTCTAGGCCGATCGCTTTACCTGAGCTTAGTTGGTTTTCTAGTACCGTTGTCCAGCTTTCGCCATCGACACTCACTTGAATATCAAATTTAGATTGGCGCTGATTACCTTTACTGAAAGATGCCTGAACCGCGTCAAACTCTTGTACTGAACCATAGTCTAGCGTTGCCCACTCGCCGTCACCCGCAGATGACCAACGTGTAGTTAGGTCTTGGTCAACGAGACGATCAGGTCCGTTACCATCATGGCTACTAGCGGTAACAACAACTGGCGTCAGAAGCGCTTCACCAGTTTCTTTGTTATTTGGAAAATCAGCAGTAGGCGTGCTCGTGCTCGCACAACCAACCGCAAGTAGAATAGAAGAAGCGAGTAAAGTTTTTAGAGTAATTTGTTTCATATTTAATCCATTATTATAATACAAAGACAGCGTTCGTAAGTGAAAGCTAAATCAGCAAACACGAGCTATAAGGCGATTCACCTATCAGTATTTGCGATAACATGAAAATATTACGTAATCTTATAATACAAATAAAACACTTCATTGGATAAATGAGACTAGGAACACTTTCCGATTTTTCCATACTTTAACTGGATCACATTTCCTATTGATAAAAGACAATATATAAGAGTTTAGAATGCGAAATGAGCTAGCAAGGGCAGAATCAGCGAGCTGTAATCGTGTGTATTTGAATGATTCGAGCAGAACATTTGTCCTTCCAAACAATCACTGTAAGTGTCCAAAAACAAAAAAAGACCACATTGTTAGGCGTCAATATGGTCATCTTCTTTACCGACATGGCTAATCAAACATCTGAGAACTCAGTTATGCTCTACTCTTAGAGAACTAAAGCTCACATCAAACACTTCACCCGCATAGTCGCTATCAGGCTTAAATTGTGGGTAGATGCCCGCTTTGAAATAGAAAGCAACATCTGTCGATACCCAATCTGACGTTAACGACACCGTGTCCCCATCCTTATCAGTGTAATCTTGCCCCCAAAGGATTGAGTGAGAAACAGTATTGGTTCCATCTGCATCATGGGTTGCCAAGTAGACACCGTCTTGGTTAGCGCGAATCGTATATCGCCACTCTTCGCTTACCGAATAAGTACCTAACTCGACACTGAATGGCTCACAATGGTTACAGTCTTGGTTGTTGCGTTCAAAATCGGAGTTCAGTATCACTCTTACTGGCTTACTCTCTCCTTCCCATAACAACTTCACCAATACTTGATTGATCTTCCAACCGTGTATTTGCCCAAGCACGACTTTCGGGTCTTGGTTATTAATGTTCGGGTAGTCTTCAATTCGTAAGCTTGCGGTTAGCTCGTGACTGGTAGCGTTCGTTCTAGTGTCCTCCAAATACCAACTTGTATCTTCATCGCTGGTGCTACAATCCGGTTGAGCACTGCTTTGATACAACTCCCTGAACTCAGAACGAATATAGCTAGAGTTTTGTGTACTAGTGCCATATCCCATGTCAGCTCGAAAGTGCATTCTTCCGTCATCGGTATTGAAATAAGAAAGACCAATATCGCTGTCGTAGACATCACTGTTATTGGCGAGAAGGCCTTTGCTCGATTCGCAGCGCTCAGGTTCTAGTTCAGCAGCACTGTCACCCCCACTTCCATACCAAGTGTCTTTACTCGCAGGAATCGTCAACTTCCAATCGCTAATATCCCAATCGTTTGAGCCGTTGACCTGTGTTGTAGTGTATCGCAAAGCCTGAAAGTGGGCCGTAGCTTCACCATTTTCAAATTGATTATAGATACCTGCTTTAAAGTAACTCAGTAGGTGCTGCCAGTAGGTGATGTCTTCGTCGACTTTAACTTCATCGTTCACTTTGAGCGAAAGGGTGTTTTCATAAACAGAAAGATCAAACTTGGTGAAACTATCGAGATCCGCCTCTCCCAAATCGTAGCGATTATATGAAGTGGCGTAACAATCCGAAGAGTCAGCAGCACTGCTACAATCAATGGCATTGTTTTTCATGACCGCCCAGTAGTGACCTGTGAGGCCATCTCGTTCCTGCTCCCAAACTACACGCAATAGCGGATGAGGGATATAACCCGTACCATTCTCGTCAGTGCCCTTATTGTGTATCTGTAGCAACGTCACTTCATCATGATCAGCGGGTGAACTCGCCATTGCATGTTCGATATCAGGTAAGCTTATTTCCGCATACAGGCTTCGTCTTACACCAGTTTCATTGATATCGAAGTTTTCTCCCTCACGAACCTCTGAACGCATCTTATAGTTCGCCATTTTGAAGATTAGGTTTTCCGTCTCTTCATCCGCGTAAAAATAATCACTGATGTAGCCATCGAAATCCCCACCTTTAACTTCAGAAGTTTTATTACCCTCTGTGCCATTAGGATCCGATACCTGAAGGTCAGAACTCGAGAGGATGTTTTGATACTTAGCAATATCATAAGGCGCAACAACACCATAAGAAGTACCTGGACTGGTGTTATCAGAAGAGTCATTGCTATCGCTTGAGCTGCTTCCACCGCAGCCGTATGTGAGCGAAGCGAGCGCAACGATGATGATTGGCTTATTCACATTTATCTCACTTATCCATAAGAGTAGAGTGATAATGTATATTTGTACTATTTTATGTCAATTATCTATTTATCAGAATGTGAGATGCGGCAAATGAAGTGAAATGAACGGATATTGCGTAGAATTAGATTCAAGAACAACGCAGAAAAGCCACTCTAAACTCGACAGTTAATGAGTGGCTCTCAGATCAACAACTAAACTTAGTATGTTGATTTTTAGATATAAATATTAGAAAGATTAAACCTTAAAGCTGCTCATCAACTCACTAACGCTACCGTTAAGTGTTTTGATTTCTGCTGATTCAGTCAACTGATCTTGGCTTAGCTTATTAAGTTCCTCAACAAAGCTTTCAATCTTATGCATGTTCTTAGCAATGCTCTGAATAAGGGCGTTTTGCTCAACAGATGAACCCGAAATGTCATTGTTGAAACGACTTACTGTTTCCATCTGCTCGGTTAGCTTCGCCAACATGTTTACAGCTTGAACCACTTGAGCGCGAGTCAGTTCACAGTTACTTTTGGTCAACTCAATCGATTTAACCAAACCATCTGATTTAGACTGCAAGCCAGATAACGCTTCATCAATTTCCGAGGTACTGATTTGCGTTCGGTTGGCTAACGCACGGACTTCATCAGCAACCACCGCGAAACCTCGACCATGTTCACCCGCTCTCGCCGCTTCAATTGACGCATTCAATGCCAGCAAATTAGTTTGTTCCGCAATCCCGCCAATCACAGACACGATAGACTGGATGCTCTGCGTTTCATTGGCCATTGAGCGAATATCATCAGAAGTGGTGCAGACTTGCTTCTCAAGATCACTGATATAGGTTTCCGTCACGGTGTTAATCTGTTTAGTCTCATCACTGAACACAGCCGCTTCTCTTGCTGCTTCTGCCGCGGACTGAGAACTCTTTTCTACTTCATTCGATGCTTCAGACAAGCCGTTAATCGCAGAGACCACTTGAACCGTTTCATCAGTATGAACTTGCAGTACGTCGCTGGTTTCTTTACAGCCTTCGCGAATACTCAGTACCTTGGTATCGAGATCCGAGTTCTTATATTTCACATCCTTAACCATCTCTTGTAAGCCGATAATGAACAAGTTGATGTCTTTGGCGATATGTCCTAAGTCATCATTCCCCTTCTCAGCAAGCCTTTGAGTCAGGTCTCCGTTACCTTGAGATAGGTCGTGGACGATTTTGCGCAGTGACACGATTGGGCGATAAAAACGATTTAGAAGCAAAATCATCAATATCACCGAGCCAAACACACAAGCCACGATAAGGATGCGCGCACTCGACATCACGCCATTCAACTGATTGAGCGCGAGTTCAGGGTCAATACTAGAGATCATGAACCACTCTTTCTGGTTGCCAATATCCACTTTCTTGGCCATCAATATTCTCTGGTTACCATCAATCACACCCTCAATGAATTGATCAGGCTGTTCAATGGCACTGTTGAGTTTCATCTGCGTATCCGCAGAAGATATATTGCTTTGCGGAAGTACGTTTTCGATTGTTGAAGCGACCACCATGCCCTTCTCGTCGATGATAATGCCTTTGGCTTCGTAGATGCTGTCCAACTGTTCAAGCTGCGTTTCCAAATCGTCAAAACGTATGTCGGCCATGATGACGCGATCTTGGTATGAGTACGTCACACCAATCATAGGCACTTGAGTACTCTTAGTGAAAAACAGATCACTAAAAGATAAGCCTGATTTCAATTTCGCTTGTTGATACCAAGGTCGAGTGGTTGGATTGTACTTTTCTTTGATTCCAACACCGTTAGGGAAAGACTCTGACGGACGAGAAGTGTAAGAACGGCCGTCGTCAAAACCAACTACGATTTTATCAATGCCACCGAGCTTGGCTGCGTAGTGCATAAGCGCTTCATTAGGCACTTGGTATGGGGATTTCATGAACTCTTGTGCGACAGAGTTTACGGTATCGATAGTGCGCTGAACGGTACTTTCTATTTGATTAATTTCTATCGTTAGCGAGTGGTCAATCTCGTTATAAATCGTTTGGTTTACCTGGTCTGCTGCTAAGTCAAGCGTAAACCAGTTCGTAAATGCCAACGCACTAGAACTGACGATCGCCACCATTAAAATCAATTTTCCTTTAAACCCTAGAGACAATTTTGAATTCATAAAACTCATCATCCATATCAACCTATGTCTATTATTTTCATCCGAATGAAATGGTCATTTTTTACATTTTCGAAGATACGGGAAGCGAAACTTGTTCATGCCGATCCATCGTCACAACTACCAATTTAATTAATATTGTATGTTTAATTAATGGAACTTTCTGTGAGCGATATTGACATATTAAAACTGGCTAAAACCACCCTGTGACATAGGTATCATTTATGAGTCTTGGCTTTTAACGCGATTGGGAAAGAGCAAGTAAATCACGAAAAATGATCGAATTTCAAATAACCATCAAACAAATTCGCCGATAATACTTCTAATCAAATTATTGATATCAATTTCGATTCGCTGACTAGAAAGTGAGCCTTAAGTCACATTCTCACTAACCAACCATTCACTAAAGGCATTCAACCTTTAGATTTATTTGTAATACAATAACCCCTAATGTATGGTGTACTTGAATCATAACTTAAGTTATTTCTGGATGCTTTTGTGCAATTCAAAGTGGTAATTGAAGCAACGCGCTTTAAGGTCATTGAACACGTTTAATGTAGAGACTGTCGGGGGATCTCGTTAATCGTTATTTTACTTGTCTTGTTCATTGGTTTTTCCAGACGGCTAGTCCGAATACGCCCACACAGTCACCAGCTGTGTGGGCTTTTTTTTGCTTTCTTTTCGGACCAGACATTCGAGCAGTGTTAAACCATCATCAACAATCAGTTAAGTGCACTGGTTTAAGCTTGCGAGGAAAAGTGAGTGAACGAGTGGGTGCTAGAAAGCTTTGAATTTGCCGTTAGAAATAGGAATAGATATAGATATAGATATAGAAAAAAACAGGAATTGAGGCAGTAGCAGAGTTAAACAGAGTTTTGATTAGGTGTAGCTGAGGGAATTGAAGTAGAAGTAGAAGTAGAAGATTTTAAACAGGGAACAAAGGATTGGATATGGCAGATAAAAACGAACCTCGCTGAGGTATCGCCGCCTAGAAGACAAGCGATACCCTAGCGAGGTCGTACGTCGATTACTTCTCTAGTTTAGCGAAGTAGTCGAAGATTACTGGTACATCGTTGTTACCCATGCCGGCATCAACAGCAGCTTGTAGGCTTGTTGCAGTACCTTGAGCGATTAGAGACTCAGTACCTAGCTCTTCACAAAGTGCAAGGAAGTAACCAAGGTCTTTGTTAGCGTTAGCAACAGAGAAACCTAGCTTCTCTTCGCCGTCTACTGCGTAGAACTTACAGAATTGCATGAACGGAGAGTTAGATGGACCTGCAGACATGATATCAAACAGTTGTTGGCCATCAACACCAGCGCGTTGAGCAACAGCGAAAGCTTGAGACATAGTTGCAACAGTCGTCATGCCCATGAAGTTGTTTACAAGCTTAGTTACGTGACCAGAACCTAGAGCGCCTAGGTGGAATACGTTTTCGCCTTGCTCTTCAAGAACAGGTTTAACTTTGTTGAAAGTTTCCATGTCGCCAGCAGCCATGATGTTCAGAAGACCATCTTTAGCGTGTGCAGGAGTACGACCTAGAGGTGCGTCGATCATGCCCGCGCCTTTTTCAGCAAGAGCTGCGCCGATTTTCTTAGTAGAAGCAGGGATAGAAGTACCGAAGTCTACTAGTACTGCGCCTTCTTTGATGCCCGCAAGAACACCGTCTTCGCCGTATACGATTTTTTCAACAACAGCTGAAGTTGTAAGACAAAACTGAACAATGTCACTTGCCGCAGCGAGTTCTTTAGCAGAAGTGAATGCAGTCGCATTACCGCGGTCTGTAACGCGAGCAACAGCTTCAGCGCTTAGATCCATTACGTTTACGTGGTAGCCGCGCTTTTGCAGGTTTTCAACCATGTTGCCGCCCATAAGACCTAGGCCAATGAAACCGATTACAGGTTTAGTCATGTTCAAACTCCAAATATAGTATTGTATGATTATATGCTCATTATAATAACTACGTCTTTCTCGTTTCGCAATAGTTTTAGGGCATTGATTTGATGGTTAGACGCAAGTTGTGACGGGGGTTCACTTTACGAGAAAATATGGGGCACGCTTTGTACTTACAGGAACTATATGCCACCTAAAAAACCGTCTATTGATGAAATAACATACGTTAAATGTCATACGATTAGTAAGAACAAGCTACGCCTTTACCTATGTATAGTTCACTACTCCCTTACTCAGCCAGTGACGAAGGTAGTTCACGGTAAAACTGACTAAACCGCCGTGACGCTAACTAAACCGTTGTAAGACTGGGCTCAGTGCTTGAGTTACTTAAGACGGTGGTTTCCACCAGGCCAATCAAGTTTTCTTTCAACCTGATCGGTTTGCCACTTATCCAACTTAACTAGCTAACTAACTAACTAACTAACTAACTAGACAAACAAAAAAACTCCGAGCTTTCACTCGGAGTTTTTAGTATCTAGCTTCTGTTACTTCAGCGGATTACAGTTCGATTGAAACCATTTCACCGTCAACATTGAGTAGTAGCGTGTTGCCTTCAAGCTTATGAGACACTTCAACTTGCTCGCCTTCGTTCTTATTAGGAACGAGAAGCGTCAGGATGTTGTGCTCTTTCGATGGCTTGAATTCCACTTCAACGTGACGGTGGATTTCAAGATCTTTGAACTCGTATGGGTCAACTTCGCCGAAGCCTTCAACGTTCTTAACTGAAGTGATGTTATCAGCAGACTCGTTGATGAAGTTTACGTCTAGGTGTGCAACTTCGCCGCGGATAGTGAAAGACTTGTCTGCCACTTCATTTGCGAAAGTTGTGTGCATTAGCCAAGTCATGTCTTTCTCTTCAGAAAGCGTAGCCTTGTCTTGCATTACGAATACTTTACCTTGAACGAACCAAACTTTACGCTTGTAAGATTCGATTTCAGGAACGAAATACTTGTAAGATGCCGTTGCATCACCTTCAACCATCTTCACATCAGATTCTGTGTCGAAGTCAGAAATAGTGCCGCCCGCTTCGATACAGAAACGATCTTGGTGGTTTTCGTAGCCTGTGTTCTTGTTCTCGCCGTACTGACCTTTACCGCCAAACAGTGGAAGGTTTTTAGAGAACGTTTGACGACGCCACTTAGTGTGCATGTCTACACCGAAACCACCGTAGTAACCTGTTACTGACGCTAGCGTTTCACCAAATGCGTGAAGCGTAAATGCGTTTTGGTCACCGTGAGAGTGGCTGATTGAGCCAAACGGAGAACATTTGAATACCATGTGAATATGGTTATCACGCTCAGTCATCTTGTTGTGGAATGCAGCCCAACCCGTGATTGGGAATACTTTCAACAGTGGATCATTCGATGGTGCTTTCTCTTCAGGAGCATCCCAAAGGAAGTTAAAACGAAGATCGTCGTAACCGAAGTCCCACCAACCAAAGTTGTAGAATTTAGTGTGTGCTTCAGTATCACGGCCTTTCAGTTGGTTGTAGTACCAAACGTACTCAGGCTTCTGGTTAACACCTGCGTAGTGCTTGATGTTGTAAGCCAGTTTTAGACCTGGGAAATCGCCGATTGAAGACTGGTCACAGAAGCTCGCGCGCTTAGAGTGAACAGGCATACAATAAAGCGGGAAGTCACCGGTGTTTTCATAGAATGTTTTGTTAAACATGTCTACGCAACAGTATGCTTTCAATAGGTCGAATGCTTCGCCTAGGAATGCCGTTTGTGTGTTCCAGTAGTCTGGACCTTCAGCCCAACCGCCGTCTACACCGCCCCATGGTGGGTAGTGTACTGCGTAGTATTCTAGAGCGTAAGCGATGTACTCGCCTGCTTTCGGGTGATCGTGGTAAAGCGCGATACACGTTGGGATGATAGCAGAAGAGATAGAACGAACACCGTGGCTGTTTAGCGGGTTGTTTAATAGGTCAACCGTCACTTTCAGGTGGTGCATGATTTCGTCTAGACGCTCAATTAAAGCATCTTGAACTTGCTGACGTTCTTCATCTGTGAAGTAGCCGTGTAGCCAGTCGTAACCCCAAGCCATAGCAGCGATAACACGGAAAGCCGCTTCATCGTTATAGCCACGAGAAGTCACGCCTTCTGGATCGTACGTAGACAGTTTTAGAGTCCAAGCTTTTGCTTTCGCAATGAGCGCTTCATCTTCTTTCACAACACCAGCAATCGCTAGGTTACGTGTCGCATTCAGTGCCATTTGGCAATCAACGTACATTTGACGCCAATAAGGACGCCATAGAGAAGCTTTACCTACCGTCTCAGCTGGGTACGCTTGAGGCTCTTCAAAAGGAGCAGTCTCAAGGAACTTAACTGTCGAGTTGTTGTAGAAATCATCAAACATGCAGTGAGCTTCATCAGCTTTCACTTTCGCTTTGAATTCTTCTAACTGATCAGCTTGAACAAGAAGACGCGGACGTGCTTCGCTCAAGGTGTCTAGGAATGATAGGTCGAAGTCACGTGTCTGTACTTCGATAGGGAGTAGGTCTACAAGATTACCTGCTGAAGTATCATTCTCCAGCTTCATCTTCCTGATTGCATCAAGAGATTTTTGGTCGCTCATTCTAACTCACTTATTTTTCAAGTTGATTGAAAGGAATTAGCAACAATATACGTCTTATTGTAGGACAATTGAATATATTTCGATTCGATTGAACCACTTTGTACAGTTTTCGTGATTTAGGTCAGATATCTTTCACCTGACGGTTTTCCGGTTCCGCAGAATAAAAAATGCGACGCCCTTTCGAGTCGTCGCATTCTATTATAAACGTTTTCTATGTATTAGCTTTCTGTTACTGCTTTCGCTTGCTTGCCGCCGTCATCGACCGCTTTCACAAGTAGAACACCGACACCACCAACTATCACACCACATAAGATGAAGACTAGGCGTCCCCACATTGGGTTAGTAAGAAGAGCCATCAACATGATACCAACACCCGCTACCGCAATCAGTTTACCAAGCATTTGACGTTGTTTGTTATCCAACACTTTTTGCTCTGCTGATTCAGCTACTAATGGTGTATCTAAGTTGCCAAAGAACTTATCAACATCCGCTTGACGTTCTTTTGATAGAGGCTTGTAGAACATCGTAGATAGTACGAAGAAGCCACCAGTTAGCGTGATGTGAGCAATCAGACCAATCGCAACTTTAACATCAGACCATTCACGTCCTGTTAGAGTATCAAGACCAAACGCCGCTGCTACCATCTCTGCGTCGATAACAAAACCAACCACATAAGATACGATACCACCAACAACTAACGTACCCCAACCTGCCCAGTCCGGAGTTTTCTTGATGAAGAAACCAAGGAATGCAGGAATCGTCATTGGGAAGCCGATTAACGCACCTACGTACATCATCGTATCAAACAGGCTCAAACCTTTTAATGAGTTGATGAACTGTGCGATTAGGATAATAGCGAAACCAAATACCGCTGAAGTAATTTTAGATACGGTTACTAACTCTTTCTCTGATGCTTGACCTTTACGAACGATTGTTTCGTAGAAGTTCTTAACAAAGATACCTGAGTTACGGTTTAGACCAGAATCCATTGAAGACATTGTCGCTGCAAACATCGCGGCAACTAATAGACCAACCATACCTGCTGGCATGTACTCTTGTACGAAGTATAGGTAAGCAAAGTCACCCGCTTTTTTACCTGCATTCGGGTAAGCCGCTGATAAATCGACACCTTGGCCAGCAATGAACCAAGAAGGCATGAACCAAATAAACACACCACACAACATCAACACACAAGCAAGCAATGCAGCTTTCTTAGCATTCTTTGAATCTTTTGCTGCTAGGTAACGGTATGAGTTAAGCATGTTGTTCGTGATTGAGAACTGCTTAACGAAGATGAAGAATGCCCAAATCGTAAAGATGCTTAGGTAGTTGATGTTGTTGCCCCAAAGGAACGAACCACCATCTTGTACTGGGAAGTTGTTAACAATCTCACCAACACCGCCACCTTGAACAACCGCTACAACCGCACAAGTTACCGTTACCGCCATGATGATAACCATCTGCATGAAATCAGATGCGATTACCGCCCATGAACCACCCGTTACCGACATTGCCAATACCACTAGGCCAGTCACCCAGATAGTCATGTTCATGTCGAAACCGAAGATACCCGAAGCGATGATTGCCAATGCGTTTAACCAAACACCCGCAGATACCACTGAGTTCGGCATTGAAGACCAAGTGAATACTTGTTCGTTGGTTGCACCAAAACGCATACGAATCGCTTCGATTACCGTAACAACGCGAAGTTGACGGAATTTCGGCGCGAAGTACGCGTAGTTCATGAAGTAACCAAATGCGTTGGCTACGAAGATGACCGCTACAGCGAAACCATCGTTATACGCTTTACCTGCTGCACCGGTGAATGTCCATGCACTAAACTGGGTCATAAAGGCGGTTGCACCAACCATCCACCACAACATGTTACCGCCCCCGCGGAAGTAGTCACTAGTAGTACTTGTAAATGTTCTAAACATCCAACCTATCGCAATCAAGAATAGGAAATAAATGCCGACAATAATCGTGTTGAGTTCCATCGTGTATCCTTTGTCCGTTTTAATTTGTTACGAGGACTATAGGAAATTCGACCCTTTATTTGTAGTACAATAATCTAAATAAGTGATGGTGATCTTATTTTGATTGATTAAGTTAATTATATATATGACATAGGATGGAATATGGCTAATCCATTAAGGAAATTGTTAGGGTTTTAGGTAAAACCCCAAAAGATCAAACACTAAAAATAAATTAAACCTTAAAAACAACAACTTAAAATAAAAGTAAGACTTTGCACACTTATTAACAAATACAACCAAACACATATAAACATAAAGACCTCAAAAATAATAAAAGAGAATCCGTGACCAAACCCACATCATTCATCACACAATAAACCAGTGTTTTTTACGAAATCGAGCGGGTAATATCATTAGAATTCAATTTAAATATCTAAATATTAAATCCACGAACCCTGTTTGTTTAATCCCAGATTTAGAATACTTAGAGGTGAAAAATCCCGGCTGTCGCATAACTACTTGTCTGATACGGACAGTCTAAAAATGTGTTTAGAACGATGCTTGGGGATTATTACGTAGACGTTAAAAATAAGGCGGGTTGTAACGTGGAAGAATAGCTTAACAGACGTAGCGAAAAGACTGACCAAAAATAGTGCTACAGATAGTGCAACACGCGGCCTAAAAACCAAAAAAGGCATGCACTAGGCATACCTTTTAAAGTCGTTTATCCGAACGTGAGGATGTTCATCTCAAAGTGAGATGGCTCAGGTGCGCTTTAAATCATTTCTATTATGCTGTTGCCAAACGGTGGTTGGCATCTTGCAAGTGAACAGCAGAAGCAATTCTAGCCTTGTCACAATCACCGGCCATGATAGCTTCATAGATTCTGCGGTGTTCATTGATGCATGTGCTTCCCTCTTCAGAAGAATGCACGATGAAGTTAACGAACATAGTAGTCAGAATATTACCGAACGGTAGATAGAAGTCGTTACCGGTCGCATTGAAGATCAAGCTATGGAAACGAGTATCAATGTCTGTCCAACGTTCTTGGTCAAACACTTCAGCTTCATCCACTTCTACCATTTTTTGGAAGATCTCTGAAAGCTCGATACGTTGCTCAGCGGTCGCAAATTTTGCCGCTAGTGCACACGCTTCAGGTTCAATCGCACGGCGAAGACCTAAGAACTGTGAACAGAATTGGTCTACGTCGGTTAGACCGTCCATCCATTCAATCAGTTGAGGATCAAGGAAGTTCCAGTATGCGCGGTCGACTACACGAGTACCGATTTTCGGGCGGGACTCTAACAGACCTTTAGAGGTCAATAGTTTAACTGCTTCACGAAGTGCTGTTCGGCTGATACCAAACTGTTCACACAACGCCATTTCACCAGGAATAATAGAACCTTGTGGCAGTTCGCCAGACAAGATTCCACGAGCGATTTCACGAGCTACTTGCACGTGCAGGCTGCGCTTCGAGCCCGAAATTGAATTAAAAGTGGTAACCATAAGTTCACTTATTTTATATGTTATGTTTATGTATTATTTAAGGATCACTATAACAGTATTTCAACCTACAGCCAATTGAGTAAAATCCAAACGAATCACAGGCTATTAATTTAGTTGCCTAATCAAACACTTAGAAAGTATCTAATTCTACTCCGCTAGAAACATTATGTTACACCATTCATAAATCCGTCATCAAAAAGCATCGGTTCTGTCATCCTCGATTCCTATACTTCCTTCCAACAAATCACTCAATTGGACTGACATAATGAAACCGACAAAAACAAATCTCACGCTTAAAAGCGCTATTACTGCTGCGCTAATTTTTTCTGGTTCTGCATTAGCGATGGATACGCGATACGAAGACCGCTCTGGTAACTTGGTCGCCGATGTACCCCAAGATGAATCACAATGGGTGGATCCAAACACGCTAATTTTTGCTTACACGCCAGTTGAAGATCCAGCAGTATACGCTGATGTGTGGAGCGAGTTTTTGAGCCACCTTGAAAAAACAACGGAAAAAACGATTCGTTTCTTCCCTGTTCAAAATAACGCAGCTCAAATTGAAGCAATGCGTTCAGGTCGTCTACATATCGCAGGTTTCAACACTGGTTCAACGCCACTAGCAGTTAACTGTGCTGGCTTTGCTCCATTTACAATGATGGCGGCTGAAGATGGTTCTTTCGGTTACGAAATGGAAATCATCACGCACCCAGATTCAGGCATCGAAAAGGTTGAAGACCTAAAAGGCAAAAACCTAGCATTCACATCGCAAACGTCAAACTCTGGTTTCAAAGCCCCTTCTGCGATTCTGGACGCTGAATACCAGCTTCAACCTGAGCGTGATTTCAAACCGGCTTTCTCTGGCGCGCACGACAACTCAATTTTGGGTGTGGCACACAAAGATTACGACGCAGCAGCCGTAGCTAACTCAGTATTGAACCGTATGCTTTCACGTGAAGTTGTGAAAGAAGGTCAAATCAAGAGCATCTATAAGTCACAAACCTTCCCAACAACGGCTTACGGCACAGCGCACAACCTAACACCAGACCTTCAAGAGAAGATTCAAAAAGCGTTCTTCACTTTCGACTGGGAAGGCACCAAGCTTCAAGAAGAATTTGAGCGTAACGGTGAAGCGAAATTTGTTCCGATCACTTACCAAGAGCACTGGGAAGTGATCCGCACTATCGATACCGCTAATAAAGTGTCTTACACGTGTAGCTAAGTTCAACCGAACTAAAAAGCCAATTACACATTGATAAAACTAACTGCAGGCTTACGCGCCTGCAGTTACTCACCACTCTCAGCGGTTTGCTTCCGATTTCTGCCTCAGGCGAACTGTTAGTACACCGTCCTTATAGGAATTCTATGTCTACTCTTACCCTTAAAGGGCTTACCAAGCACTACTCCAGTTCTGATAAAGCCCTGACCAACGTTAGCTTGTCGGTGAATGCCGGCGAAGTCGTTGGATTGATTGGCCCATCTGGTGCGGGTAAATCAACGCTGATTCGCTGTATTAACCGACTAACCGAGCCCACCAGCGGCGAAGTTATCTTCTCCAACACCAACCTTGAGACATTGTCTAAGCGACAACTGAGACATTCACGACGTGAAATTGGGATGATTTTCCAAGAGTACGCATTGATTGAGCGCTTAACGGTCATGGAGAATGTGCTTTCAGGGCGTTTAGGTTACGTAAACTTCTGGCAAAGCTTTACTCGTCGTTTCCCAGAATCGGATATCCAAGCCGCTTATGCGCTACTCGACCGCGTTGGGTTATTAGAGCACGCCAATAAAAGAGCCGATGCCCTATCAGGTGGACAGCGCCAACGTGTAGGTATTGCTCGCGCACTCGCTCAGAAACCGAAATTACTGTTGATTGATGAACCAACGGCCGCGCTGGACCCACGTACAGCGCGCCAGATCATGCGATTGATTAGCGAGATTTGTTCAGAACAACAACTCCCTGCGATCATCAATATTCACGATGTTCAGTTAGCCAAACAGTTTGTGGATCGCGTTGTCGGCCTAAATGCAGGCTGTGTGGTATTTGATGACAAACCAACCTTGCTCACCGAAGACGTACTCACACAGATCTACGGTAAAGAGGATTGGAGCCAACAGGTAGAAGAAGAGGAAGATGACCTGATCATCACTCACCCTCATTTGTCTGAGGCAACAATATGACTCAGCCATATCCAAACCAAGCTCAGCATCATTCAAAGCTAGCTCAACAAAATCCCAAGTTAGATCAGAAATACCCGACACAGTGGACAAAGCCGCCACTTATATCCAACTCATGGTTGCGTTGGAGTTTGATCATCATCGTCGCGGTGTATTTATACCTTGCGACTCAATCAGTACACGTAAACTGGGCTCGAATCTACGAAGGCAGCGAACGCGGTTGGCAGTTCATTTTGGCTTTCATGAATCCAGATTTTGGCGGACGTTGGAACAACATATCACAAGGTTTGATTGAGAGCTTAACCATGACGCTCACGTCAACCGTGGCAGGTGTCATTCTCTCAATCCCATTCGGATTAGGCGCAGCCAAAAATCTTGCCCCTACTCCCGTTTATCTATTCTGCCGTGCGTTTATTTCGATCGCTCGTAGCTTACAAGAGATCATCGTTGCGATTCTGTGTGTGGCTCTGTTTGGCTTTGGTACGTTTGCGGGTTTTGTCACGCTGACATTCGCAACCATCGGCTTTCTCGCGAAATTGTTTGCCGATGAAATTGAAGCCATCGACCCAGCACCACTCACCGCAATGCGCGCAACTGGCGCGAGTTGGTTACAACAAGTGAACTATGCGATTCAAGCGCAGGTTATGCCACGCTTTATCGGGCTTTCGATGTACCGACTCGACATCAACTTTCGTGAGTCTGCCGTGATTGGCATTGTTGGCGCAGGGGGTATCGGCGCAACATTGAACACCGCGATGGACCGTTACGAATATAGCGCAGCGGCCGCTATTCTATTGATTATTATCGTGATCGTGATGTTGTGTGAATACCTATCGACCATCATCCGCAAGCATGTGCAGTAAGGAACGACCAATGAGCACGCTAAATGACACCTCTACAAGCTCCATGAATCGTACCCAATGGCAGCGTTACGACAGTAAACAGAGCCTGATGCTTTGGATTGGTTGGCTTTGCTTTGTTGCCCTGACGGTTTTTGCATGGCAAGTCATGAACAAGGACACGATTTGGTATTTTGTAACTGATTCACCCAACCAACTTGCTGATATTTCTTCACGTATGTGGCCGCCAAGATGGAGCTATTTAGAGTCACTTTGGAGCCCTTTGTGGGACACCATTAATATCGCAACACTTGGCACACTGTTAGGGATCGTACTGGCATTTCCAGTCGCGTTCTTAGCCGCACGTAACACAACGCCAAGCACAACGTTTATCAGGCCTATCGCACTGTTCATCATTGCGGCAAGTCGTTCAATCAACTCGCTAATTTGGGCGCTCCTGTTGGTGGCTATCATCGGCCCGGGGTTATTGGCCGGTATTATCGCGATTGCGCTACGCTCGATTGGCTTCGTAGCTAAGTTGATGTACGAAGCGATTGAAGAAGTGAACGTCACGCAAATGTCAGCGATTCAATCGACGGGGGCATCTCCACTACAAGTCTTGAACTACGGCATTCTTCCGCAAGTACTGCCAAGTTTCATCGGCACGAGCTTGTTCCGTTGGGACATCAATATTCGAGAGTCTACCGTCTTAGGTTTGGTGGGCGCTGGCGGTATCGGCTTAAAACTGCAAGAGTCGATGGCGATGCTGGCATGGCCTCAAGTAACGGTGATTTTCTTTGCGATTTTAGTGACAGTCGTCTTCTCTGAATGGTTAGCAGCCAAAGCAAGAAAAGCCTTTATCTAATCAATGCATCATGGATGTCTATCAAAGCCTACTTGCAGAGTAGGCTTTTTTGTTCATGGACAAACGATAAGCAGGTTTCAAAATTAGAAACGTATTTCATTAGTGACAGTCCCTACCCCTTTGATCGTGACCGACACTTGATCTTTATCAGACAATGCATGCGTTCTCCCCGGCGTACCCATGAACACTAGGTCACCCGGTTTTAAGGTAAAATAGTGGCTCAAATAACTGACGACTTTGCGCGGTTTGTGGATCATAAACGAGGTGTTCTCTTGCTGAACAATATCACCGTTAACACGCGTTGTAAGTTCGACATTGTTATAATCAATGCCTTTCACAATAGTGTGACCAATCGGTCCAAACCCATCCGATGCCTTGGCTCGCAACCACTGCAAATCACTGTTCTGCCAACTTCTTTCCGTTATATCATTACCCACCGCAACACCGAAAATTGCATCTTCTGCTTCTTCTTGACTGACTTTACTAATTTCTTTGCCAATCACGACCACCAGCTCACCTTCAAAATGCACATTCTGAGCATCAAAAGGGGCGTGAATTGTTTCACCCGATAAAATCAAAGAAGACGGCAGTTTCAAGAATAAAGGAGGCGGTAAATCAGGATGAGAAGCAGCATGACTCACGTAGTTCATACCAACGGCAAAGACTTTCTCTGGCTCAGTAGGAAGCAACAGTTCAACTGATTCAAGTGGAATCGAGGTTTTTTCAATTGAATATTTGCTAAAGATGTCACCATTGATTGGAAAAATAGCGCCTTTAACCAACTTTCCGTAGCTGTTTTTGTCTTGATAATGGTAACGCACGAATTGCTCTGTATTTACATTGTTTTGCGTGCTATCCGCAACAGCATAGGCGGAACAAGAAGCAGTAAGTATTATCGCCAACCCTTCAATTAACTTCATGATTTATCCTTAATTATTTCATTTCTAACACATACTGTAGCCTACACATCGACACCACATTGACTGTTATCAATTATTTAATACGTTCTCCTTCTCTGTTCACATTATTCCCTTTTCTACAGACATAAAAAAACCGAGCAACTCGCTATGAGTTACTCGGTTTGACTTATTCCCGATGTTTTCAGTCGTTGTTGGTTTCAACGAATGATTTTTCAATCACGACTGAATTTCAATGTGATACTTCGTTCCCGCAAAGCACCACATCAATACATGTCGTCGTTAAACGACATGTATGTTAATCATTTACAGTTGAGCAAATGATCCTTCCCACGAGTATGTCTCACCCGCGAACTCAACAGTGTGAGTTGCTTGCTGCGTGTCTTCAGCTTGGTTTGAAATACCATAGTGGTAAGTGTTGCCAGAAGTAGTCTGAATGCGAACAACAGTCCCGACACTGTTATCGCCCACAACAGACACTGATTTAACTAGACCACGAGCGCCTACAGAGGCTTCGATAGACTCGTTAAAGTAACCATGCGTTTCTAGTACAGAAGCAAACACGTGGTTTTGACCAGACTGACGTAAGATGAACGCAGGCTCACTCTTAAGGTTGAAGTCTGGATCGTTAGCACCAGTGCGAGCAAAAATAACTTCGCTGCCCGCATTAGCGCTGGTTACTAGGCTGTAGTAGCTGCTGTCATGTAGCCAGCTGACTAGAGAACCTTGTTCGTTCACTTTGCCTGAAGCAACGTTCCATAAGTGTTGGTAACCGTTGTCTTCACCTAATGGCTTAAGCGTTTTTTCCATGTTGTAATCGAAGTCAGTACGGATGATTTGACCAGAGTGGTGAACTGGCAAGTCGTACTGGTGCTCAGCGTCAGCTTCGATGCGGTAAACATCAATCACTAACGGCTTCTCGAACTCAGGAAGTTCAGCAAGAATCACGCTGCGTTGCATGTCTACGCCTGTGTAGTAATCAGAAATGGTTCCGCTCATGCCTTGTAGAGACTGGTCGTCTGCTACGAAGAAGTGCTTCTGACCAAACTTAGACTCAGCTAATGCTGTGTTGAAGTTGTTCTGCGTTTTCTGATCAACCGTTACTGTGTTGTGAGCAACCGTCTGCTTACAGTAAGACTTGTTCTCTGGAATGTAACGACCGCCAAATTTAGGCTCAACGTTTACCCAGCGACCGAAGCCGTAATCGTGCAGTACTTCGTGGCCACGGTTGAATACGCTTAGGTGCAAGCCATCATAGTGACCGTGGTCTAGTGCAGAGTGGTACTGGTGATCGCTGCCGTGTTGACCGAACCAGATCAACGCCATGGTGTCGTCGTCTTTCTCATCACGGTGACGAAGAATGCTAACGCCGCCTTTCTCACCTTCAGGGCCGTCTGTAACGAACAGGCTACCCCAGTTAAATGGTGTGATTTCATCAGCTGCTTCAACAGCGTCAGACAATGTTTTACCTGAAGCATGAACCCAAACGTTTTGTTGGTGGTTAGCCATACCAAGCAGAGTTTCAGTCTGTTCGTAACGGTGGTAACACACAGACGTTGCCATGATAACGCCTTCATCGTTGATAGAGATTGTCTTCGATGAATCGTTCAGAGCTGGCAATGTACCGTCTGGGAATGCCGTTTTGAATACAGAGTAAGACGTTGTCTTGATCACTGAATCGTTGAATTCATAGATACCAACTTCAGGCTGACGACGTTCAATCGCTTCTGCGAACAGGTAGATTGGACGTAGAGAGAAACGGTGGTAGTAAGGACCTTCCATGTAGTAGCCGTCTGGCGAAAACAGTTGGTCAAGTTGCGCTAAGAAACCGCCGCTTACTTTGTCTAGTTTCAGGCCGTATAGTGCTTTGTCTACAGATTCTTGGTCGTTGATTGCGTAACCACAGATACCTACCGCTGCCACTGCCCATAAGCCGTGGTTGTGCACGATATCGAAGTCGTGTGCGTAAGTAACAACGAACATTTCGATCATTTGCTTCAGAAGATCGTCTTCGATCAGACGCTTTTGCTCTTCAGAGATAGTGTGGTAGATGCAGCTGTACGCACAAGAAGCGTAAAGCATCCACATGTTCTCGTTCAACGTTTGGTGGAACAGCTTACCCGGAGGGTTAGAGTCACGACTTACGTTGCTTTCAAGTGTTGGGTATACCGTCGCGTACGCAGTTAGCATATCAACGATGTAATCACGGTACTTTGTTTCCTCAGTGATAAGGAACAAACGGCCCGCTAGATCCATGTGGATGTAGTTTTGCTTATGACGGTTATGTTCGTAACCGCCGCCTTCACCGTGACCTGGTACTTCAATGCCAACTTCCGCCATGTAAGCGTCAGTTTGTTTAATATCGCGAGTCAATGCGTTACCTAAAAGGCTATCCTTGCCAAGTTCTTTACGAAGCTCTGCTGCTTCATCAAAGTTAAGTAAAAGTGGTTGATAGCTCATTATTATTTCCCCTGCTCTGCTGTGCTTGCTAATTCTGGGTTTAAAATTGTTTCTACTGAGTAGAAGCCTGTCCAGCTGTATACTTTGCCGTTCAGTTCTACTTTGTGTTCAGTGCTGTCAGTTGCGCCAAGTTGGTTGCTGATCATCACTGTCACGTTTGATTTCTCTGTGGTGATCTCAACTACCGAACCGACATTGGTGTGAGCCACAACATTGATGTTTTTAACTACACCACGTGCATTAACTGATTGCTCGAATTCTTCATTGAAGTAACCGTGCGTTTCAACAACAGAAGCAAACAGTGTTGTTTCTCCTTTGCTACGTAGAATGAACGCAGGCTCTGAACGTAGGTTGAAGCTTGGATCGTTAGCGCCTGTTCGAGTAAAAATCACTTCAGCATTGTCGTTAGACGTTGCACCTAGCCACGTGTAGTAAGTGTTGTTTTGTAGCCAGCTTACAAGTGCTGTGCCCTTCACTTCACCGCTTGCCACGTTCCATAAGTGTTGGTAACCGAAATCGTCACCTAGAGTGTTCAGCTCTTTGTTTGCTTGGTATTCGAAGTTAGTACGAACAATCTGACCTTGATATTGGTGTGAGTAGTCGTATTGATGTTCGCCTTCGCCGCCTTTCTCAGAATCTAAACGATAAAAGTCTAATAGTAGCGGAGATTCTAATTCTTCAAGGTTTAGCATGAACACGCTGCGTTGCATGTCAAAGCCTTGGTAGTGATCGTTAGCAAATGCACTCATACCGTTGATTTGCTCGTCTTCTACTTTAAAGAAGTGAGGTAAACCGTGTACTGAGTCTGCACGTTCAACATCAAAGTTGTTCTGACATTTTTCATCAATCGTTACTGCGTTGTGAGCAATCGTTTGACGAGCGTAAGATTTGTTTTCGTCTAGGTAACGGCCGCCGAATTTAGGCTCAACGTTCACCCAACGACAGAAGCCGTATTCACGCAGGACTTCTTGACCACGGTTGAAGAAAGAAATGCCCAGCGTATCGAAGTTGCCGTGACCCATACCGTGTTGACCGTAGTTCATCACTAGCTGAGAAACGTCGCCTTTCTTATCCTGCATGCGGATAAAACCTTGTGCGCCGTTGTGACCTTGAGGGCCTTCGTTCAACTCAACACTTGGCCAGAAAGGCATGCCGATTTCTTTCTCAGCAGAAGCGGCTTCGTAGGCTTTAGATAACTCAAGACCACATGGATGCATCCATACTGCGTCTTGAATCTTCGCCATACCGAGAATGTTTTGGTCTACGCCGTTTTCAGAAGAGTAATGCTTGCTGTAAACACTGACGGCAACTTGAACACCCATGTCTGTGATACCCATAGTACGAGAAGCATCATTCAGAGCCGGGAACTCACCGTTCGGGTAAGCCGTCGCAAGCATCGCTTGTACTGTGTTGCCAATCACGCCGCCTTTGTAGTTGTAGATATCAACTTCAGGCATGTGGCGGTGAATCACTTCAGCGAACACACACGTTGGGCGAATCGCATAACGGTGGTAGTAAGGGCCTTCCATGTAGTAACCAGAAGGTGCAAACAGTTGAGAAACTTGCGCTAAGAAACCGCCAGTGTCGTTACGGTCGATGCCGTACACTGACATTTCAAGGTACTCACGCTTGCCTAAAGCAAGACCACAGATACCGACAGCGGCTACTGCCCAAATACCGTGGTTGTGAATGCGGTCGAAGTCGTGTGCGTATTTAACGGTGAACATTTCTAGCATTGGTTCGAAAATGCGAGACTCAATGTTGTCACGTTGTTCTTGTGTCAGTGTTGAAGCAACACAAGAGTAAGCTAAGCTTGAGAACATTAACCAGCAGTGTTCGTTCAGAATTTGGTGGAACAAACGGCCGGTAGGGTTGGTGTTTTTCTGTACGTGGTAATCAAACGTTAGATATTTGTCTGCGTACTCTTCTAGTAATTCTGTAACAAAGTCAGCGTACTTTTGCTCTTTAGTGATCAAGAACATGCGACCAGCTAGATTCATGTACGTGTAATTTTGCTTATGGCGGTTATGTTCGTAACCCCCTGCTTCACCGTGACCTGGAACATCAATAGGTAAACGCATGAATGCTTCTAGGTCTTTCGCGTTCGCTGCAATGGTTTTGCCCATTAAGCTAGAACGGCCCACTTCAAGGTGAAGCTGCTCGATTTCAGCTTCAGTCAACAATACTGGTTTAGTCGTCATATTCTTTGTCACCCTCAATAAAGAGTTTATCTGCTTAAACTTTGATTAAATTCTCAAACTCCATATAAAGTAATACAATAAGAGCTTTAATTATACCTATTCGTTACCAAATGATGATTAGAGTCACACAATCAACCGTAAGTCATTGATGTGAATGACTAATGATAAATATCGGTCATTTATTAAGTTATTGATTTATTTACGCTATATAAAGTATCGCTTGATCAATATCACACAAATTTAGATATATTGTATTACAATTGAGCTCATTCCCTTATGATGGATGCAAGTTAAGTAACACTTAAAAGATTTAAACAGATTAGGAGATACACAATGAACTCTTTCTTTATCCTAGATGAAAACCCATGGGAAGAACTTGGTGGCGGCATTAAGCGTAAAATCGTTGCTTACACTGACGATCTTATGGCTGTACACCTATGTTTTGATAAGGGCGCGATTGGTCACCCTCATACTCACGAAATTCACGACCAAATCGGTTATGTTGTTCGTGGTAGCTTCGAAGCTGAAATCGACGGCGAGAAGAAAGTGCTTAAAGAGGGCGATGCTTACTTCGCTCGTAAACACATGATGCACGGTGCGGTTGCACTAGAACAAGACAGCATCCTTCTTGATATCTTCAACCCTGCGCGTGAAGATTTCCTAAAATAATAACTAGCGCAACCTCAGTTGCTAAGGTAAGCATATGAAATCATTAAACATCGCGGTCATTGGCGAGTGCATGGTTGAGCTACAAAAGAAACAAGACGGGCTTAAACAAAGTTTTGGTGGCGATACGCTGAATACTGCACTTTACTTGTCACGCTTAACAAAAGAGCAAGATATCCAAACAAGCTATGTAACCGCACTAGGCACTGACCCATTCAGCGTCAACATGTTGAAAAATTGGCAAGCTGAAGGTATCGATACAAGCTTAGTGGCTCAGCTCGATCACAAACAACCAGGGCTTTATTACATCGAGACCGATGAAACTGGTGAACGCAGCTTCCATTACTGGCGTAGTGATGCTGCGGCGAAGTTCATGTTTGATCAGGAAGACACGCCTGCTCTTCTTGATAAGCTGTTCTCTTTTGACGCGGTTTACTTAAGTGGTATTACGCTGGCAATCTTGACAGAAAATGGTCGCATGCAGCTATTCAACTTCTTAGACAAATTCAAAGCTCAAGGCGGCCAAGTATTCTTCGACAATAACTACCGTCCTAAACTTTGGGAAAGCCAACAAGAAGCGATTTCTTGGTACTTGAAAATGCTTAAGTACACAGATACGGCTCTGCTGACGTTTGATGATGAGCAAGAGCTATACGGTGACGAAAGCATTGAACAATGTATTACACGTACGTCTGAGTCTGGTGTGAAAGAGATCGTCATTAAACGTGGCGCGAAAGACTGCTTAGTGGTTGAAAGCCAAAGCGCTCAGTACGTTGCACCCAACCCTGTAGACAAAATCGTTGATACTACCGCAGCTGGCGACTCGTTCAGTGCAGGCTTCTTGGCCAAGCGCTTGAGCGGCGGTAGTGCTCGTGATGCTGCATTTGCAGGTCATATTGTGGCAGGAACCGTGATTCAGCATCCAGGTGCTATCATTCCTCTAGAAGCGACGCCTGATCTGTCTCTATAATTACGCACTTTAACTATTAATCAAGGGTTTGCTTAGTTGAAAGCAGGCCCACATTTGACGTGAGAAATAATTCATGACGACATTAAATGAACAACTAGAAAACCTAAAAGTAATCCCTGTAATCGCTATCAACCGTGCTGAAGACGCTATCCCTCTAGGTAAAGCGTTGGTTGAAAACGGTATGCCATGTGCAGAAATCACACTGCGTACAGAATGTGCAATCGAAGCGATTCGCATCATGCGTAAAGAATTCCCAGACATGCTAATCGGTTCAGGCACTGTACTGACTAACGAGCAAGTTGACGCATCTATCGAAGCTGGCGTTGATTTCATCGTAAGCCCAGGTTTTAACCCACGAACTGTTCAATACTGTATCGACAAAGGTGTTGCAATCGTACCGGGTGTTAACAACCCAAGCCTAGTTGAGCAAGCAATGGAAATGGGCCTTCGCACGTTGAAGTTCTTCCCTGCTGAGCCTTCAGGCGGTACTGGTATGCTTAAAGCACTAACAGCAGTTTACCCTGTTAAATTCATGCCTACTGGTGGCGTAAGCTTGAAGAATGTTGATGAATACCTATCGATCCCTTCTGTTCTTGCGTGTGGCGGTACTTGGATGGTTCCAACTAACCTTATCGACGAAGGTAAGTGGGACGAACTAGGCAAGCTTGTTCGTGACGCAGTTGATCACGTTAACGCTTAATCTATTTTAGATTTGGTGATAAAGCCTCACTTCGGTGGGGCTTTTTGTTATCTGAGGTTTTTCAATAACTGGATTTTGTTATCTAGATCTTTTGGGTAACTGAAGTTTGATAGTTGATAGTTGATAGTTGATAGTTTGAAGCTGTTACCTGAAAAGCACAATGCTCAAACAAGTTAAGACCTCTACAATACATTCCCGTTTATCAGGCCATCCACCAGCTTTGTGACTGGTAATTTGTAATTTTGTGCATATGCTATTTCACTTCGCTAGAACGACTTACACGACCTGACAAACACTCTAAGCACTCACTTATGTAATCTAACTCACTCGACTCATATCGTATCTTGAGCCCTGTATCGACACATCCGCCCTTCTTAGTCAATAAGCATACAAAACTCTTTCATATGCTTAGAAATCGCCATGAAGCAATACAAGGCTTATGGTTGTGTTATCGCTTATCGAATATTAGTTATTGGGCTATTGAGTATTGAGTATTGAGTATGATTCTCGCTGTTGCCGACTCCAATTTCGAGCGGTTGGACAAACCAAGACCCTAAACACCAGAACAGCAGAACAGCAGAAAAATTGAGTGGATAAATCGCGTAGATAAATAGTACGGATAAATAATGAGCAATTCAGGGCGTGAAATAGAAAATAGCGACATAAAAACAATAAGCTACACTTAAATGCTAGAAACAATATTTTGCGATTTAGTACAGAGATTTAACGTGAATCCCGTCGCACAACCACGTTCAGTTGTAGCACATTTGTTACGGTTATAATTAAAATCTTATAAATAAGGTAAACTAAAGCCTTATTACTTATATTGTAATACATATAAACATTTAACCTTCAATTTACCTTGGATCTAGAGCAATTCATAAAAACAATTAAAGGCAATAAAAACAATAGTTTAATCCAACTTGTCGTGTGTACTAAAAAATCAATGCGACCTAGATCATACTAAAGACATATTGTAGTACAAATAAACCTTTGGACGCGTTAATCTAAGCCCAGTTAATTATGATATTTAAAAGGCTGAAAAGATGACTATTGATACTTTTGTTGTTCTCGCCTACTTCTTCTTTTTAATCGCTATTGGTTGGATGTTCCGTAAGTTCACCACGTCGACTAGTGATTACTTCAGAGGGGGCGGCAAAATGTTGTGGTGGATGGTTGGTGCAACCGCCTTCATGACACAGTTTTCAGCATGGACGTTTACTGGAGCCGCAGGACGCGCATTCTCCGATGGTTTTGTTATTGTAATTCTGTTCTTAGCCAATGCATTTGGTTATTTCATGAACTACATGTACTTTGCCCCAAAGTTCCGTCAACTTCGTGTTGTAACCGCGATTGAAGCAATCAGACAGCGTTTTGGTAAAACTTCAGAGCAGTTCTTTACTTGGTTCGGTATGCCGGACAGCCTAATTTCTGCAGGTATTTGGCTAAATGGTCTAGCAATCTTTGTTGCTGCTGTATTTAATATCCCTATGGAAACCACCATCATCTTCACCGGTGCTGTGTTAGTCATCATGTCGGTAACTGGTGGGTCTTGGGCCGTTGTCGCATCTGACTTCATGCAAATGCTAGTTATCATGGCGGTTACGATCACTTGTGCGGTTGCTGCTTACTTCCACGGTGGTGGCATTACGAACATTGTTGATAATTTCCAAGGTGACTTCATGTTGGGGAATAACCTCAACTATGTAAGTGTATTCGTACTATGGGTTGTTTTCATCTTTGTGAAGCAGTTCGGTGTAATGAATAACAGTATCAATGCTTATCGTTATTTATGTGCTAAAGACAGTGAAAATGCGCGTAAAGCGGCAGGCTTAGCATGTATCCTAATGGTTGTTGGCCCTCTTATCTGGTTCCTACCACCTTGGTACGTAAGTGCATTCATGCCTGATTTCGCATTGGAGTACGCTTCAATGGGTGATAAAGCGGGTGATGCTGCTTACCTAGCATTCGTACAAAACGTAATGCCAGCAGGTATGGTTGGTCTATTAATGTCTGCGATGTTCGCTGCAACAATGTCTTCTATGGATTCAGGTTTGAACCGTAACGCTGGCATCTTTGTAATGAACTTCTATAGCCCTGTTCTTCGCAAGAATGCAGAGCAAAAAGAACTCGTGATTGTAAGTAAGCTAACGACAATTCTGATGGGTATAATCATTATCTCGATTGGCCTATACATTAACTCGTTACGTCACTTAAGCTTATTTGATATCGTAATGAACGTGGGTGCATTAATTGGCTTCCCAATGCTTATTCCAATCTTCCTAGGTATGATTATTCGTAAAACACCAGATTGGTCGGCTTGGACTACATTGATTGTCGGTGGTTTTGTTTCTTACATCTTTGGTATTTCTCTACAAGCAGAAGATATTGAACACCTATTTGGTTTAGAGCAACAATTGACTGGTCGTGAGTGGGCTGATCTTAAAGTTGGCTTAAGCTTAGCTGCACACGTAATCTTTACTGGTGGCTTCTTCTTAGCAACTCAATTCTTCTATAAACCTTTATCAACTGAGCGTGAGAAAGAAGTTGATACATTGTTTACTAACTGGAATACACCACTTGTTGCTGAAGGTGAAGAGCAACAAAACCTAGATACTAAACAGCGTTCAATGCTTGGTAAGCTTATCAGCACAGCAGGTTTCGGTATTCTAGCAATGGCTCTAATTCCAAACGAACCAACAGGACGCTTGTTGTTCTTACTATGTGGTTCGATGGTACTAACCGTTGGTATCCTACTGGTTAATGCATCTAAAGGTCCGGCTAAGATGAACAACGAGTCAGTTGCTAAGTAGCTAAACAGCTAAACAGCTAAACAGCTAAAATAAACAGCTAAAATAAGCAGCTAACAAGTTAAACCAATAATGAAGCCCATGTTACTCATTCGAGAACATGGGCTTTTTGTTGCCTACGATTTATCAAAATAGAACTTAATACGTACATGCCTCTATTTTCAAGACTCTATGCAAATCCCCTAACCTTCCCTCGGTGTTCATCTTCTTGACAATCATTTCCAATGGTTTGATCTCTTTCTGCTTTTCTTTCTGTTACTTTTAACAACTAGACAAACACAACAGATAATTACAATGAAAAAAACATCACTATTACTTGCTTCCATTACTCTGGCACTTTCTGGTGTAGCACAAGCTGACCAGCTAGAAGATATTCAAAAGTCAGGCACACTTCGTGTCGGCACCACCGGCGACTACAAACCTTTTTCTTACTTCGACGGCAAAACCTACTCTGGTTATGATATTGACGTAGCTAAACATGTTGCAGAGCAGCTGGGCGTTGAATTACAGATTGTTCGTACCACATGGAAAGATCTACTGACCGATCTAAACAGCGATAAATACGACATCGCGATGGGCGGTATCACGCGTAAAATGCAGCGTCAGTTAAACGCAGAACAAACTCAAGGCTACATGACCTTTGGTAAGTGTTTCTTAGTTGCGAAAGGCAAAGCAGAACAATACAACAGCATTGAGAAAGTGAACCTTTCTTCGGTGCGTGTTGGCGTTAATATTGGAGGGACTAACGAGATTTTTGCGGATGCTAACTTGCAAGACGCGAGCTTTACACGTTACGAGAACAACCTAGACGTTCCGCAAGCCGTTGCGGAAGGTAAAGTTGATGTGATGGTGACAGAAACCCCTGAAGGTCTGTTCTATCAAGTGACTGATGAACGTCTTGAAGCTGCTCGCTGTGAAACACCGTTCACCAACAGCCAATTCGGTTATCTGATACCAAAAGGTGAACAACGTTTGTTGAACACGGTGAACTTCATTATGGATGAAATGAAATTGAAAGGCGTTGAAGAAGAGTTCCTAATCCACAACTCGCTAAAATAATCTTGTTGTGGTTTATACAGAGCAAAAAAATAGGCCAGCATTGCTGGCCTATTTCGTTTGGTTTTGTGGTTCGCCTTTAGTTTAATCGTTAGATTCTAATACCTAGGGCGCGTTAACCGTGAGTGATGACATTTTGTTGCACTAACGCATCCAAAATATCCGAAGGCATGGTGCCACTTAAGGTTAGCTGAGGAGCAAGGTCTTCAACCACAATCACTTGCTCTGTGGTGCCCAAACCATCAGGGTTGATCGTTAGTTCAATATCATCCCCTTCCACTTTCGCGTCTATCTGTTGTAGTAATGCAGACATGTCTGGAGATGTATTCTTCAACTCAGGTAATACTTCTCGTAGGTCGATTTGGTCTCCTTCAGACAGGCTAAAATCGGTAATGGTGTCTTCAACGCCATCTTCGATATTAAGCCATACGAACGAGTCCATACCATCGCCACCGGTTAGAATATCTGAACCGCCGCCACCAATGAGTGTGTCGTTACCGTCACCGCCAACCAGCGTATCGTCACCCGCTCCACCTACAAGTCGGTCATTTCCAGTACCGCCAGTGAGGTTTGTATCAAAGTTACTCGCTAAAAGTTGCACATCGTCTGTTTCAGAAGACCGATCGAGATCTATTGGGTTGGCAACAATATTGAGGTTTAGATCAATGTTTTGTGATATCGCAATATCGTTGTTGTCCGTCTCTTCAGATACCGCCTCAACTTTCAGCGTGTAGTTACCCGGGGTTAACGGCTTACCTAATGATGACTGCTCGACGAGTCTGAGACTATCGATCGCATCAGCCGTCGCTATCCAAGTATCACCCACCAGCGAAACCGTACCCACATCACTGGTTACATCAACACCATCCGGGACATCACTTATCTTCAACGTTAACTCTTCAGTAATGTCCGTCAATGCAGCGACAATTCCAACTAAAGCGACTCCACTACTAGCGACCACAGATGAGCTGGTCGTAATGTTTCTCACATAGTTAAATGCCGGATCAATAGACAAGGTTGGCGCATTAGCGACTGGTGTCACTGCGATATTATAAACCACAGGGGCAGTTTCAATCGCGATACCAGAAGGGTTACCGCTGTCTTTGGCGATGACTTCCAATCCAATGCTATTGGTTGGAGACAAGCTCGCATCGAGGTAAACACCATTTGGACTGGTTGGCGTATCAATCAGTGCATTTAGGTCACTCAGAGTACCGACTAAGATAACCGAACCAGTGTTGTTGCCGTTGACCATCACCGTCGTCACTGCCGGAAGTGATACGTTCAATGTACCGTAATCCACTGTCAGCGTGACGGTCATTAAGTCGTTAGAAAATGCATCCACATAATCTGGGTCGCTAACATTGATACCACTCAATAGCTGACCAACATCCTCGTCAATAACAGTAGTTACACTGTCACCATCAACAACAGGTGTATCGTTCACTCCATCGACAATCGCGGTAATCTCCGCAGTATCCGTTAAGAAGTCATTAGCGCCGTTGGTTGTACCATCATCTTCGACGGTATAGGTGAACTTAACGTTACCGTTGTATTCATCAGCCGCCGTAAATATCCAGTACGGGCCAGTAATCATAGCGTCATCAGCGCCACCTACGTTTTCGAAGCGCTGTAACTGACCTTGGCCTTCATCGAGCACCAGATTAGTCACGGTAATCGTGTCGTTTTCCGGATCGCTCGTCGCAGCAATTAAGTCTTCCTCTTTGATGATCAACTGACCTTCTTCAAGGATGTTTCCTAAGTCGATATCCGTTGCCACTGGTTGATCATTCACTTCCGTTACCACAACGCTAATTTCGCCACTGTCTGTTAAGAAGTCATCAGCGCCATTGGTTGTGCCATCGTCCTCAACGGTATAAGTGAACTTAACATCACCGCTGTACTCGTTGGCTGCGGTAAATACCCAGTATGGGCCAGTGATCGTAGCATCATCAGCACCGCCCACGTTCTCAAAGCGTTGTAATTGGCCCTGACCTTGATCGAGCACCAAGCTGTTCACAGTAATCGTGTCGTTTTCCGGATCAGTGGTTGCTGAAATCAGGTCTTCCTCTTTGATGATCAACTGACCTTCTTCAAGCATGGTGCCCAAATCAATATCCGATGCCACTGGCTGGTCGTTGACTTCTGTCACCACAAGGCTGATTTCAGCGCTATCGGTTTTAAAATCATCCGCACCATTGGTTGTACCATCATCGATAATGGAGTAATTGAATTTAACGTCGCCGTTGAAATCATTATCTGCAATGAATATCCAGAATGGCCCCGTAACCCCAGCGTCATCAGCACCACCAGCATTTTCATAGCGTGTAAGCTGACCTTGCCCTTGAGTAAGAGTCACACCGGTTACTGTGAGATTATGGTTTTCTAGATCAGAACTGGCTGCAATCAAGTCACTTTCAACAATCACGATTTGACCGTCTTCCGCAATCGAGCCTAAATCCACATCAGTCGCCACAGGAGCGTCATTCACTTCCGTCACCTTAATGGTAAACGTAGCTTGATTGATTTGACCGGTATTCGGATCACCCGCGTCAATCAGACCGTTATTACCACCGTCATCGAGGGTCGCATTGATTGTGACTAAACCACTCTGGTTGAGGTAATTCTGATCTGGATCGGGTTTGAAAGTCACAGCTCCATTAGTCAATGCGGTATTGATGTCGGCTTCTTTACCGGTAATCACCAATGAGCCGTCAGGTTGCAATACAAACGTCACGTCAGGAGAGCTGGTAAACTCAAACACACCCTGTGCACCCGGCAGTGTTTGGTCGACTTTAAGCGTCAGTTCATACGGAGCATCTGGATTATCAAAGTTAGCGTCGACGTCGTAGATACTAAAGTTGTCGATAGCGATACTGATGTCTTCCGGCGTTTCAATATTCGTTACGTTCACAAAGATCGGTTGATCGTTAATAGGATCAATCACCAGATCGACATCGAAGCTGGTTGGCGTACCTAGGTACTCTGTATTATCAGCATCAGTATCTACTGAACGTACCGTAATCTGCAGTGGACCATTGATACCCAGTACATTGCCTGTCTCACTATTATGTTCTCCAGAATTGAATACGATCTTATCGAGCGACTGTGCAGGAACATCAAGTGTCCAAAGCTGCGTCGCCGGATCGTAGCTAGCCAATGTCGCGCCATCTGGATAGAAAATAGAAGCATCTTGAGGAACACCCGCCACTTCAACTCGAAGCGTTTCGGGCGTATTCTCGGTATACGTCCCGCTTCCCGTTGCAGACAATTCTTTGTCCAAAATAGTCGCATTGATTTCGATATCAATGTTTTGGCCTTCATTGCCTGTCACAGAATCGGTTGGGTTGGTATCAACATCATCACCAACGGGTACCACGTGTAATTTGAAGCTTGGTAAATTTGCCGCTGCAGTAGGCACGCCCAACAACGATTCCTGGGTAAAGACTTCAACACCAAATTCGGCCGTACCACTGAAGTTTTTAGGCGGTAAAATCGAGATCTCACTTAAATCGAATGACAACCCCGAAGCTTGAGGCAGTTGAACACTCCACTCTCCATTACCATTATTTTTCACGGTATATGTCGAGCCCGCATCTGCACGCATTTGGAAACCATCAGGGACATCGGTAAACTTAATCGACACAAACTGTTCTGAACCATCAAGGTCAGTCAGTGCAATCGATACAGGCCCTGTACCCGACAGAGAGATGAGCTGGTCTTCGTTGCCAGTAATCTCGATAACATCCGGATCGCTACCCGGTCCAGTAACAGACACGTCATCGACCACAGGAACGACTTCAAAGCTGACACTTGTAGAGAAAGTATCGGAGTCTGTTGCCGTACCCGCAGGAGAAGCAGGATCATTATAAGTTGCGGTATCTGTGACTGTACCGCTGACATTAACCTGCACTTGGTTAATATCATTACCCGTTGGGTAATTTTCGATTGCCCTAAAGAGCACGTTATCGAGTGCACCCGCTGCTATTTCAGCCTGATTAAACGTAACAGATGTGCCTAGTGAAGTACCCGTGTTGTCATAGAATGCACCTATAGAAGGATCGTCCAACGTTAAAGTAATGGACGTAAACGCTTCTTGGCCGCCTTCGACGCCGGAAACCTGATCCGAAATGGTCGAATTGAAGTCGAGCTGAATATAGGTGTCTTCGTAACCCACCGGATCTTGCCCAGCTTGACCGTCGGTATCAACAGGATTAAAGGCATCATCAAGAGAACCCACGACATTCACCTCAATCGTTGGATCCGTCTCAGCATCTGGTGCGACTTTGATGATAACTTCAGTCACTAAAGTCTTCTCATCGCCAGATTGTAAATCTTTGGTCACTATGGTTAGAGGTAATCTAAAGTCACCCGAGTAATCGGCAGGCAAGTTAAGTAACAGCCCTGAGAAATCAGTTGGAACGCCCTGTTCAACGGTTGTCTCAAATACATATTTTCCATTAACAAAATCGACTTCACTGCTTCCCGCTAAACTAATTGGGAAAGTGCCTCCTGGGTTAATGGTCACGGAGTCATCAATGATAATAGTCACTTGGTCTACCGAAGCATCTTCTCCAGAGAAAGTGATTACACCATTTAGTGCTGCACCTAAATCAAGTTGCGTGTCTTCGATAGCGTCGACAACACTATTAGCATCCATTGTAATGTTAGCTGCAACCTCACCTCCCCCAACAAGTACTTCTGGAAATGATAATGTCACTTCGCCTTCCCGAATAACGGCAGGAGATGACTCAACCTCAACACCATCACCGCGATCAACCACCGTACTAAAGATAGTCATCTTGATGTCATTAAATACGTCTGGAAGATTAGAAATAGGAGGGAAACCAAGACCATTAGGAGCACTGATACTAAACAAGTCCTCATTCGTCACAACCCAACGACCATCGCCTTCATAAGCCGCGCCAATAACGAGTAATTGATTCAATACGTCATCTGATAATGGAGTCTTATTCGTGTCATTATTCGTTAATTGAATAACCAGTTGGTCGACTTCCTCAATAGCAGATGATGCATCGGTTTCTTGATATCGAATAACAAATTCATCCGTGGCGGATGGATTGTCGCTGTTGGTTGTAAACTTAAGTACACCAGTCAAAGGATCGGCGCTCACCGTACCCAAAGAACCAGTTCCAGCCACGTCGTCGACGATAAGCTGATTATCGATACCATCATCAGGCTCAACAACGGGCCTTACGACAACATTGATCGTACCTTTAACCGTCGCAGTCGCAATACCCTCACCTGGGTTAGAAGAGTCCACATATTCGTGATCACGCTCCTCAACGTCTACTTCTGTAGTCAATGTAAAATCAACGCTAGAGTCCGTTGGCGGAGTCATTTGAATAAAGTTATTCGACAATGCAATTTGGGTAAATTGTTCCGGCGTCTGATTCGCGTCTTTAGGGGTAATCGTTAACGTACCCGCACCATCATTCACAACAGTCACATCACCATTTACGGTGGGTGTGACACCCGGTGGAATACCGGAAATCTTAATTGAAGTGAAATGCTCATCAGAGTCGATATAGTCAACGCCTTCAGGATGCCAATCGATGTTGATAGCAGTATCTTCGTTCCCGTTTGTGACGTTGTTGTAGGTTGCTGAGGTATCGATGATAGGCTCAACCAACACTCGAATTTCTTGATCAAAAGAAAGCGTGTGACCGTCGTTTTCCGTTACGATCACTTTGCCTTGAATGTGGATATTCTCGGTCGAAGAGTCGACAGGTCGAATACGAATACCTGACGTTGTACCCGCCTCCGTAATGTTAGCTTCGTAGATAGGTTTTGATAAATCAGGGCTACCGCCAGGTCCGGTTTCGTAACCCACAAAGTTAAGATCAATAACCGTACCGTCACCATCCTCGATTATAACGCCATCAGGAATACCCGATAAGATGACCGTTATTGATTCGGAACCATCGTCCGATAATGGTGTAGTGCCTGAAGCAGGCTTTCTCTCCCCCGACAATACCGTGAAGTCAAGCAGAGCAAAGCTGTCGCCGTTTTGACTCTCTTGAATCGTCGTTTGAACGCCGCTTGCAGTACCATCTGTAATTGCGGTCCAATCGGTACCATTCGTCCCACCATAAGGTGTGTCAGCAACCCCTTTCACTTCAACGTTAACCGTTTTAGTACCGAGTATTTCTACATCGACTTGTTGTGGGTTGGTTGACAGGTTTGCTGTGTCCTTCACTACGCCTGTAACATCAAAAGTGAAATCCACATTGCTGTGTTTAGTTGGAACCACTTCAACATTAGCCAAATCGGAATACGCTATTTCGTGATAATTGGTACCACTGACAATAGGAACTACTGTGGTTGTACCTACAAAGTAAAGCACAGCCCCTTCTGTAATATTGCTGATACGAACAAACAGTTCTTCAGAGCCATCCGTATCGACCGACCCTGTCATGGTGATGACTTCGTCTAGCGTGAATGCATCTTTGTTATCCAAAGGCCCAAGGTAATCGGGATTATCAATATTGTCTTCGTTGATTTGAATGCGATTTACACTGAATTTTCCAGGGTCCGCGTCAGCGGTGACATCAATAATGATGTTTTGCTCTACAGAACGGGCCTCAGTTTTATCATTTGCTCCGCCGTTGGCAGTATCTTCATAAGGATTCAGTGTTTCCTCTGTAACCGCTGTTGCTTCAAACTCTATCTGACCTGAGAAATTATCGATCGGGTTAACCACGGTGCTGTTAATGTCTTCTGCCGCTATTTTATATACACCATCCGCCGTCGGCGTAAGCACATTGCCGTCTTTATCAAGCAGCTCAAACTTCCCGTCACCTTCAACAACTTTTAACTCATAAGTGATCGTTTCAGTTTGGCTACTATCTTGTGATTCAGCGTTTAACTGCAACGTGACATTGTCTTCATCTTCGTTCACTTGATACTGATACGTGCTACTGGTGTCATCCCAAGTCGCAATATCAGCTACAGCTTCAATCTCAATTCTGAAGTTTGAATTAACGGTGTGATCCGTACTGCCATTTTTCTCAATTTCAAGCTCATAGCGAACTCGCCCACCAGTTTCATCCGAACTAGCGTGTTGGTCAGGAACAAAGAACAGGTTGTCTATCGTCGCGATAGTTTGTCTTGGTTCACTCGGGTTTGGAGCGAAGCTTTGTTCGAGTTCAGGAGAGCCAAATATAATGCTCCCATTTGACTCAGGCACTAATTCAATGTAATCAGCACCATCAAAGTAATAAAAAGTACCTTGGTGACTATCACCTCCGTTCGGGCTTTTAATCGTCAACTGCCCAATAGATTCAGCGTTATCTTGGTCATACAGACTAACTTGCAGCGCAACTTGCGCTGGCGCATTCGGCAAACCATTTTGGTTATCTTGAACATTCTCAAGAGTCGGTTCATCGCCTGTTGCGTAAGGTATGGTTGAGTCTCTACCCGCATCCTCGAAGGTCGTCACTTTCAGCGCAATTCTTGTAGAATCCCTATCAGTAATCGTAATATCTAACGGTGTTTCAGAGGTGTCTAAATCGCCATCCGTCGCAATCACGTTAATCGAGAAGTCGATAGTGTCTAGGCCGTCATGATCGAGATAGCTGTTAGCTTTGAATTCAACCTCACCATTTGAGTTGATGCGTAAAGTACCAAGCTGCCTTTCCTGAGTACCACCATTGCCATCATCGGTTTGCTCATAAACGCGGATAATTCGACTTCCGCTTTGAAGATTTAATGCGTCACTGTAATCAGTCGCATTACCTCTTTGGAAAACAATATCTGCACCATTATTTGAGATACCCTCAATTCGACTCAGTACCGCACCATCAGCCCCTACATCCGTCGCATTAGCAAACATGTCGACTTTAGAGTTGTTGTAACCCTGCCCTTCAAGACGAGTAATCGATTGAGTTGTCACCAACGGAACATCATCAGTAACCGTGATTTTTAGATCGATCGCGTCTGATTGGTCTTGGTCAAAATCTTCAGCCACGATAGAGAAATCAAGCTCTATGGTGTTTTCATTCGCGCCATCAGGGTGCTTAAGTGGTTTAAACAGCTCAAATTGATAGCTGTTGTTTGAGGTATCAAAAATGATTTCAAACACAGGCTGATTGCTGGTTACAGTCTGTGCAACATAAGTGAAGGTTGTACCGCTTTGTGAAACAGGCAGCCACTCTAGGCTTTCTCCATCAGAAGTTAAGCCTGTAATCACCAAGTTTTCATCGACTAATTCGTACTTAACAACACCATCAGCACCTTCATCGACCGTGAACAGTCCATTAATAACGGTATCTTCAGATTGATCCGAACCTATGCCTGTAAGATCGTCTTCATCGACAACCGTTTCGCCCGTCGGCGGCGTCATTTCCGGGACATCATCAATGACTTTAATTGGTAGTTGATACTGGTTGGAATCATCGCCATCACCGTCTACCGCCACTACATCAAAGAAGATAGACAGACTATTTCTCGCCTCTGAGCTAGGCTCATGGTCTAGAGGACCAAGCAAGGTAAATGTGTATGACCCATCGTTACCCAAAGCAAGAGTAAAAATCGGTGTTCCACTTGTGGTGGCTCCTTGATAGGTGGTTGTGTTCGCAACCCCAGTGATCTCTGTGATCGAAATCGCTTCACCACTTGAGGTAAGCGTAGTTTCTAGAGTCGCTATATTACGTAGTTCATAAACCTCGACTTGATCTGCACCTTCTGTGGTTACAAACGAACCCGTCGCTTGTGCCAGAGTGCCCAAATCATCTTCATCAACCACAAACGTACTCGCGCCAGTGGTATCAGTGATGGTTGGAACATCATCGGTAATGGTCACCGTAAGAGGTTTCACCGCTGAGTCAGTGTTGTCTTTGTCGACTGCGATCACTGGCAAGGTGAAGATTTGATCATTGTTACCTTGTACAGGCAGGTGATCTAACTCTTCCAACAAGGTGAATGTGTACTCTCCTAGAACCACGCTGCTAAAGGTGATGGTGAAGATATCCGTTTGGACACCGCCGCTTTCAACGTAACCAATATAATTATCGCTGTTTAGAGGATCTTCTTTTAACTGAACCACCAAACCATCCGCTTTCAGATCGCCTGATGTGTTGAATTGAGCCGGATCAATACGGAAGTGGCTCACATCATCACTTCCTGCTGTGAAAGTAATGGTTTCAGTTTGGCTAACAGGTAAACCCGGTGAAGAACCATCAATCAGATTTGCTTCAGCCAACGCGACAGTCGGTACGGTGTCGATAGTTGGTGGCGCGCCATCGGCAATAGTTAACGTCACTGTAGACGTCACGATATCGCCGTCTTTATCTTCAGATGTCACCGTAATGGTCTTGACGATATCGCCACTAGAGTGGTCTAGATTGCGGTTAGGTTCAAAACGTACATCCCCTTCGAGATTGATAAACAAGGAACCTTCAGTGAACACAAATTCTTGCTCACCCGTGTCGGTTTGTACCAAGGCTGTTTCAGCTTGATTGTCATACACAAACTTAGTGATTGTCGCGCTATCTGCACTTTGCGCAGGCATCACATCAAATGTCGTTGTGGTTGGTGTTCCCGTGGTTGGCTCAATAATGTTGAGCGCACCTGACTGCATCAGCTGAACATCATCGGTGATGGTGACAGTCAGCGGTTTAGACGCTGAAATATCACCATCGGTATCTTCCGCGTAAACAGAAAGATCAAAGCTCAGATCGTTGTTTCCTAAACCATCAACATGGTCTAAACGCTCAAGCAGAGTAAATGTGTATTCCCTCGGATTCGTATCATCAAAATCCAGAGTGAAGATTACTTTCTCAACACCTGAACCATTAGTAGTAAATGCAATGTAGTCGCCTGAACCAGCTGGATCTTCACGTAAACTCAATTCAAGGCCATCAGACTTCAACGCGCCGTTGGTATTGAACAATCCTACTTCCACCACTATTTCAGCAATATCATCACTGCTTGCAAGTGAAGTAATGGTTTGAGTCATACTCACAGGGTTTACGCTAGGCGTCGAACCATCAGCAAGTAAGCTTTCTGACAATGCCACACCCGGCACAACGTCGATTGTTGGCCCATCACCATCAACAATGGTGAGCGTAACCGTCGACGAAAAGATATCGTTATCAAAGTCTGAAGACGTGAACACGATTGACTTAACAATGTTCCCTGCAGAGTGATCAAGGTTTCGATTAGGCTCAAACCTTACGTCACCATTTAATGTCACAAACAGTGAACCTTCAGTGAAAACAAACTCTTGTTCGCCACTGATGTTCTGATTCAGAGTAATTGCAGAGCCACCGTCATACGTGAACTGCGTAATGTTCGCGCCGTCTGCACTTGGTATTGGCATCACATCAACGGTAGTTGTTGTTGGAGTACCAGAATTTGGCTCGGTAATGGTTAAGAAGCCATCTTGCATTTGCTGGATGTCATCTTCTATCGTAACCACAACATCGCGCTTTGTTGACTCAGAATCATCTGTATCAACAGCATAGATAGGCAAACGGAAAGTAAGGTCGTTGTAAAGCACGCCATCAAGGTGATCAAGTGCCTCAATCAAGGTAAATGTAAACTGAGCTTTGTTTGCACTATCAAAGCTAATGGTAAATACATCGGTAACGTTACCCATACCATCATCGGTATAACCAATGTAGTCACCAGCAGAAGCAGGATCTTCTTTTAGTTGAACAACAAGACCACTTGATTTCAACAGATCGCCAGGATTGAATTCGTTGGTCGCAATTCTAAAGTGACTAAAATCATCACTTCCTTCGGTGTAAGTGATTGTGTGAGTCGAACTTACCGGAGAACCAGTTGGCGTCGAGCCATCCGCTAGGTTGACTTCCGATAAGTTAACATCTGGAACCACATTGATCACTGGATCGATACCGTCTTTGATCGTCAAAGTGACATCTGCAGTATCTGTATCGTTATCAAAATCACTGGTGGTAACGACAATCGTTCTTACAATGTCGCCAGATGAATGGTCTAGATCTCTGCTCGGCTCAAAACGAACCTCCCCTTCAATGGTGATGTACAGTAAGCCATCGGTTACGGTAAAGACTTGTTCTGTAGAGATGCTTGGGTCTAACGTTACAGCTGTGCCACCATCGTAAGTAAACTGTGTCACTTTCGCGCCATCAGCACTCTGCGTTGGCATAACATCAATGATTGCCGTCGTAGGTGGCGTACCCGCAGCCAAATCAGCTAATGAAGGCTCAGTGATACTCAAGGTACCATCTTGAACACCTTGTACGTCATCGGTGATCGCAACCGTCATTGGCGACATTGCAGAGTCATCACCATCCGCATCAACCGCTAACACAGGGACATCGAAGCTTAGTATATTGTTTTGTAATCCATCGACATGATCTAACGCTTCAAGCAGTGTGAACGTGTATTGCCCTAAATTGCTCGTCGAGAAGCTGATCGTGAAGACGTTGGTTTCTACGTTAGAACCGTCTTTAACGAAGCCAATGTAATTACCAGAATTAGCTGGCTGCTCTTTTATCTCGACATCTAGACCGTTCGATTTCAAAGCCCCTAAAGTATTAAACTGCGTAGGGTCAATTCTGAAATGGCTTACGTCGTCACTACCCGCTGTGTAAATAATGGTTTGTGTCATTGTCACTGGATTACCGGTTGGCGCAGAGCCATCAGCCAGATCCACTTCAGATAACGTAATTCCGGGAACAAGGTCAATAGTAGGAAGGTCACCATCAACAATCTTCAGCGTCACGGTCGATGTAACAATATCGCCATCGAGGTCAACAGACGTCACCTCAATCGACTTGGTAATATCACCACCTGCATGGTTTTGATTGCGCACCGGTTCGAAACGTATCTCACCTTCCGTCGTAATGAATACCGAACCTTCCGTGAAGACGAACTCTTGTTCACCATTCACATTCAAATCAAGACTTTCTGCAGTGTTACCGTCAAAAACAAATGAAGTGACTTTGGCTCCATCAGCACTTTGGTTTGGCATCACATCAAAGGTATTCGATGTTTCTACACTTGTTGCAGGCTCACGACTGGTGATTGTGCCGCCTTGCATCAACTGCACATCGTCGCCAATGGTCACGCCAAGCTGAGAAACTAACGAATCATCGCCATCACTATCAACCGCATACACAGGTAGATTAAAGCTTAAATCGTTGTTGCCGCGCGCATCTTGATGATCGAGAGCTTCGATTAAAGTAAATGTGTATTCGCCTAAGGTTCCGGAGTTGAAGTCCAGTGTAAATACTGTCGTCTCTACATTAGACGAACTGGTAGTAAAACCGATGTACTGACCAGAGCCTTGAGGATCTTCACGCAGTTCGACCGCTAAGCCATTCGATTTAAGTGCATCGTTGGTATTGAACTCGGTTGGTTCTAGGCGGAAACGAACCACATCGTCACTTTGGTTGGTGAAAGTAATCGTCTGTGTTGAGCTGACCGCGCCGGCGCTTGGAACCGAACCATCCGCTAAGTTTGTTTCTGAGAGAGTAACGCTTGGCACAGCACCAATGGTTGGAATGTCACCATCGGTAATGGTTAGCGTAACGGTTGAGGTCACCGGATCGTTATCAAAATCACTTGAAGTTACCACTATCGACTTCACGATATCTTCGTTGGTCGTGTGGTCAAGGTCACGAGTAGGTTCAAAGCGCACTTGGCCTTGAAGAGTGATGAATAACTCACCTTCGGTAAAACTAAACTGCTGCTCGCCTACGATGCTTTGATCGAGTGTTTTGACAATACCGCCAAATGAGAATTCAGTGATTGTCGCACCATCGGCACTCTGATTTGGCATCACATCAATGGTGTTGGTTGTGATTGTTCCGTCTGCAAGATTTGGCTCAGTGATATCTAACGTACCGTCTTGCATGATTTGGACATCATCACCAATGGTCACATTCAATTGAGACACCAATGAATCGTCGCCGTCTGTGTCAACCGCATAAACCGGAAGCTCAAAGCTCAGATCGTTATTAGCTAGGCCATCTGTATGGTCTAGCGCTTCAATTAAAGTAAAGGTGTATTCACCTAGCGTCGTTGCCGAGAAGCTAATGGTGAAGACAGGAACTTCAGTGCCTGAGCTATTGGTAATAAAACCGATGTAAGTACCCGGATTAGCCGAATCTTCTTTTATCTCAACCGAAAATCCATTCGATTTCAGTGCACCGCCCACATTGAACTCTGTTGGCTCAATACGGAAACTCGCCACATCATCACTTTGATTGGTGAAGGTAATCGTCTCTGTTTGACTTACAGCACTGCCGCTTGGCGCTGAGCCGTCACTAAGATTAGTTTCAGACAGAGTAACGCTTGACACTGCATCAATGGTTGGGATATCACCATCAGTAATAGTCAGAGTGACCGTTGACGTCAGTACATCGTTATCTAAATCGCTTGAAGTCACCACAATCGACTTCACGATGTCTTCGCTCGCTGTGTGGTTTAGATTGCGATTTGGCTCGAAACGCACTTCACCTTGCAAGGTGATGAACAGTGAACCTTCAGTAAATACAAACTTCTGTTCACCGGTGTCGTTTTGGTCGAGTGTTATTGCCGCCCCGCCATCGTAAGTAAACTGAGTGATTGTCGCGCCATCGGCACTTTGGCTAGGCATCACATCAACAGTGGCTGTCGTCGGAGTACCTGCAGCCAAATCAGCAACCGTTGGCTCAATAATATTAAGCGCTTGGTTTTGCATGACCTGTACATCATCACCAATGGTCACATTCAGTTGAGACACCAGTGAATCATCACCATCGCTATCAACCGCATAAACAGGAAGATCAAAAGTCAGATCATTCTTCACTAAGCCATCTACATGATCCAACGCTTCAAGCAGGGTGAAGGTGTATTGACCTAAATTGGTATCCGAGAAGCTAATCGTAAACACGTTAGTTTCAACGTTCGAACCATCAGTCACAAAACCGATGTAGCCACCCGGTGTAGTTGGGTCAGCTTTCAGTTCGACCGCCAATCCGTTCGATTTCAGAGCACCACCAACATTAAAATCAGTCGGTTCAATACGGAAACTCGTCACGTCATCACTTTGGTTAGTAAAGGTAATGGTTTGAGTTGAACTTACCGCACTTGCATTCGGAGCAGATCCGTCGCTCAGATTCGTTTCTGACAGAGTAACGCTTGGCACCGTGTCAATCGTTGGGATATAGCCATCAGTAATGGTTAGCGTTACCGTTGAAGACACAAGATCGCTATCGGAATCACTTGAAGTTACGACTATCGACTTCACGATATCGCCACCAGTATGGTCAAGGTTACGACTTGGTTCGAAACGAATATCGCCTTGCAGAGTGATATATAATGCCCCATCAGCAACCACGAACTTCTGCTCACCTGTATCGTTTTGATCAAGCGTTAATACCGCCCCACCATCATAAGTGAACTGAGTAATGGTCGCCCCATCAGCACTCGCGGATGTTAATACATCAAATACTGATGTTGTTGGCGTGCCTGCAGCCAAGTCGGCAACAGTAGGCTCTTCGATACTAAGCGAACCACTCACCATCACTTGAACATCATCAGTAATCGTCACCGATAGTGATGACATTAACGAATCGTCACCGTCGGTATCCACTGCGTAAACTGGCAAGTCAAATGTTAGGTCGTTATTTCCTTGAATTGGTGTGTGGTCAATCGCTTCCAGAAGCGTGAAGGTGTACTCACCCAAAGTGGTACTGTTGAAATCGAGTGTAAACACAGTGGTTTCGACATTCGAAATATCGGTCGTGAAACCAATATAATTGCCTGATCCTGTTGGTTCCTCTCGAATCTCAATGATCAAGCCATCGGACTTGAGCGCGTTGTTAGTATTAAATTCACTTGGTTCTAGACGGAATTTCTCAACATCGTCACTTTGATTAGTGAAAGTGATGGTTTCCGTTTGACTAACCGCGCTGCCACTTGGCGATGAGCCATCAGTTAAATCAGCTTCTTCAAGTACAACGCTCGGTACCGAATCGATAGTCGGATTGTCGCCATCAGTAATGGTCAGCGTAATGGCTGAAGTCACCGGATCGTTATCGAAGTCGCTTGAAGTCACTACTATCGACTTCACGATGTCTTCGCTAACGGAATGGTCTAGATCGCGATTAGGTTCAAAGCGCACTTCACCTTCAAGGGTGATAAACAACTCGCCTTCTGTGAAGCTGAACTGCTGTTCACCAGTGTCATTTTGATCAAGCGTTCTTAGCTGACCGTCATAAGTAAACTGAGTGATCGTCGCACCATCAGCACTTTGCTCGGGCATCACATCAATGGTGTTGGTTGTGATTGTGCCGTCTGCAAGATTTGGCTCGATAATATCTAACGTACCATCTTGCATGATTTGAACATCATCACCGATGGTCACATTCAGCTGAGACACCAGTGAATCGTCGCCGTCCGTATCAACCGCATAAACAGGCAGATCAAAACTCAGATCGTTCTTATCTAAACCATCCGCATGGTCTAACGCTTCAAGCAGAGTAAAGGTGTATTCACCCAACGTACTCGTAGAGAAAGCAATCGTGAACACTGGAACTTCAGTGCCCGAACCATTGGTAATAAAGCCGATGTAAGTACCTGGATTAGCAGAGTCTTCTTTTATCTCAACCGCAAAACCATTCGATTTCAGTGCACCGCCGACATTGAATTCAGTAGGCTCAATACGGAAACTCGCCACATCATCACTTTGATTGGTAAAGGTGATGGTCTCAGTTTGACTGACTGCGCTGCCGCTTGGCGCTGAGCCATCCGTGAGATTAGTTTCAGACAAAGTAACGCTTGGCACCGCATCAATAGTTGGAATATCACCATCGGTAATGGTGAGAGTTACTGTTGAAGTCAGTACGTCATTGTCTGAATCGCTTGAGGTCACCACTATCGACTTGACGATGTCTTCGCTAGCCGTGTGGTCTAGATTACGATTGGGTTCGAAGCGCACTTCACCTTCAAGAGTGATGAACAACTCACCTTCCGTGAAGCTAAATTGCTGCTCACCATTGTCAGTTTGATCCAGAGTTCGAACTTGCCCGTCATAAGTAAACTGAGTGATCGTCGCGCCATCGGCACTTTGCTCTGGCATCACATCAATGGTATTCGTTGTGATTGTGCCGTCAGCAAGATTTGGCTCAGTGATATCAAACGTACCATCTTGCATGATTTGAACATCATCACCGACGGTTACGTTAAGCAGAGACACCAGTGAATCATCACCATCGCTGTCGACCGCATAAACCGGCAGGTCAAAGCTCAGATCGTTATTTGCAAGGCCATCCGCATGGTCTAATGCTTCAAGTAAGGTGAAGGTGTATTGACCTAAGTTAGTATCTGAGAAGCTAATCGTGAATACGTTGGTTTCGACGTTCGAACCATCCGTAACAAAACCGATGTAACCACCCGGTGTGGTTGGGTCGGCTTTCAGCTCAACCGCCAATCCATTTGATGTTAGAGCACCACCAATATTGAACTCAGTGGGTTCAATACGGAAGCTTGTTACATCATCACTTTGATTAGTAAAGGTAATGGTTTGAGTTGAACTAACCGCGCTGCCACTTGGCGCAGAGCCGTCACTCAGATTCGTTTCTGACAAGTTCACTGTTGGGACATTATCAATGGTTGGTATATCACCATCGGTAATGGTCAACGTGACTGTTGAGGTCAAAACATCGTTATCGGAATCGCTAGATGTCACCACGATTGATTTCACGATGTCTTCGCTGAGTGTGTGGTCTAAATTACGATTCGGCTCAAAGCGCACTTCACCTTGAAGCGTGATGAACAGTTCACCTTCTGTGAAGCTAAACTGCTGCTCGCCGTTATCATTTTGGTCAAGCGTTCGAAGCTGGCCATCATAAGTGAATTGAGTGATCGTCGCGCCATCGGCACTTTGATTTGGCATCACATCAATGGTGTTAGTTGTCACTGTGCCAGCGGCCAAATCTGCGACGGTTGGCTCGTCGATATCTAACATACCGTCTTGCATAATTTGAACATCATCGCCGATGGTCACACTTAACGGTGACATTATTGAATCATCACCATCACTGTCTACAGCATAAACAGGCAGTTCAAAACTGAGATCGTTGTTGCCTCGGGCATCTTGATGATCCAAAGCCTCAAGCAGAGTAAAAGTATATTCACCTAATGTAGTGCTCGAGAAGCTAAGCGTAAATACCGTGGTTTCGACATTCGTCGCACTGGTCGTAAAACCAATGTAGTCACCCGACCCTGCCGGGTCTTCACGTAACTCAACGGCTAAACCGTTCGATTTAAGATCATCGTTAGTATTGAACTCCGTTGGCTCAATACGGAAACGAACAACGTCATCACTTTGGTTGGTAAAAGTAATAGTTTGAGTCGAGCTTACCGCGCTGCCACTTGGAGCAGAGCCATCACTGAGATTCGTTTCAGAAAGCGTAACGCTCGGAATAACGTCAATCGTTGGGTTATCACCATCCGTGATCGTCAGTGTTACGGTTGAAGTCAGAGCGTCATTATCAAAATCACTTGAAGTCACCACAATCGACTTCACGATATCTTCACTCACCGAGTGGTCTAGATTACGATTTGGCTCAAAGCGTACTTCACCTTCAAGGGTGATAAACAGTTCACCTTCCGTGAAGCTAAACTGCTGTTCGCCATTGTCATTTTGGTCAAGCGTTCGTAGCTGACCATCATAAGTAAACTGGGTGATCGTCGCGCCATCGGCACTCTGATTTGGCATCACATCAATAGTATTGGTCGTGATTGTGCCGTCTGCAAGGTTCGGTTCAACAATATCTAACGTACCGTCTTGCATGATTTGGACATCATCACCAATGGTCACATTAAGTTGAGACACCAATGAATCGTCGCCGTCCGTATCAACCGCATAAACAGGCAGCTCAAAGCTCAGGTCGTTGTTGTCTAAGCCGTCCACATGGTCTAACGCTTCAAGTAAGGTAAAGGTGTATTCGCCCAGTGTGGTCGTAGAGAAACTAATGGTGAATACGGGAACTTCAGTATTCGAGCCATCGGTAATAAAACCGATATAAGTCCCCGGATTAGCCGAGTCTTCTTTTATCTCGACCGCAAAGCCATTAGACGTCAGAGCTCCACCCACATTGAACTCGGTTGGTTCAATACGGAAACTCGCCACATCATCGCTTTGATTGGTGAAAGTAATCGTCTCAGTTTGACTTACTGCACTGCCACTCGGAGCTGACCCATCAGCTAGATTCGTTTCAGACAAAGTAACGCTTGGCACCGCATCAATGGTTGGGATATCACCATCGGTAATGGTCAGCGTGACTGTGGAAGTCAGTACATCATTGTCTGAATCGCTTGAGGTCACCACAATCGACCTAACGATATCTTCGCTAGCCGTGTGGTCTAGGTTGCGGTTGGGTTCGAATCGCACGTCACCTTCAAGAGTGATGAATAGCTCACCTTCTGTGAAGCTAAACTGCTGCTCACCATTGTCCGTTTGATCCAGTGTTCTAACTTGACCGTCATACGTAAACTGAGTGATCGTCGCACCATCGGCACTTTGTTCTGGCATCACATCAATGGTGTTGGTTGTGATTGTGCCAGCAGCCAAATTCGGTTCAGTGATATCTAAGGCACCATCCTGCATGATTTGAACATCATCACCGATGGTTACGTTAAGCTGAGACACCAGTGAATCATCACCATCGCTATCGACAGCGTAAACAGGAAGATCAAAGTTCAAGCTATTATTCAACAAGCCATCAGCATGGTCTAACGCTTCAAGCAAGGTGAATGTGTATTGGCCCAAGTTAGTATCTGAGAAGCTAATCGTAAACACGTTGGTTTCAACGCTCGAGCCATCAGTAACGTAACCAATGTACCCGCCCGGTGTGGTTGGGTCGGCTTTCAGCTCAACCACTAACCCATTCGATTTCAACGTGCCGCCAGTATTGAATTCAGTCGGCTCAATGCGGAAACCCGTCACATCATCACTTTGATTCGTGTAAGTAATCGTCTCGGTCTGACTTACTGCGCTGCCGCTTGGTGCAGAGCCATCAATCAGATTGGTTTCTGACAAGCTCACAGTTGGAACATTATCAATGGTTGGGATATCACCATCGGTAATGGTCAGCGTGACGGTTGAGGTCAATACATCGTTATCGGAATCGCTAGATGTCACCACGATTGATTTGACGATGTCTTCGTTCAGCGTGTGGTCTAGATTGCGATTAGGCTCAAAGCGCACTTCACCTTCAAGCGTGATAAACAACTCACCTTCGGTGAAGCTAAACTGCTGCTCGCCATTATCATTTTGGTCAAGCGTTCGAAGCTGACCATCATAAGTGAATTGCGTGATCGTCGCGCCATCGGCACTTTGATTTGGCATCACATCAACAGTACCAGTTGTCACTGTGCCATCTGCAAGATTTGGTTCAACGATATCTAATGTGCCATCTTGCATGATTTGAACATCATCACCGATAGTGACACTTAACGGTGACATTACTGAATCATCACCATCACTGTCTACCGCATAAACAGGCAGATCAAAGCTGAGGTCGTTGTTGCCACGGGCATCTTGATGATCCAAAGCCTCAAGCAGAGTAAAAGTATATTCACCTAATGTGGTGCTAGAGAAGCTAAGCGTAAATACCGTGGTTTCGACATTCGTCGCACTGGTCGTAAAACCAATGTAGTCACCCGACCCTGCCGGATCTTCACGTAACTCAACGGCTAAACCGTTCGATTTAAGATCATCGCTAGTGTTGAACTCCGTTGGCTCAATACGGAATTTCTCAACATTATCACTTTGATTGGTGAACGTGATAGTTTGAGTCGAGCTTACCGCGCTGCCACTTGGAGCCGAGCCATCACTCAGATTCGTTTCAGAAAGAGTAACGCTCGGAATAACGTCAATCGTTGGGTTATCACCATCGGTAATGGTCAGCGTTACGGTTGAAGTCAGAGCGTCGTTATCGAAGTCACTTGAAGTAACGACTATCGACTTCACGATGTCTTCACTAACAGAGTGGTCTAGGTCGCGGTTTGGCTCAAAGCGTACTTCACCTTCAAGGGTGATAAACAGTTCACCTTCCGTGAAGCTGAACTGCTGTTCGCCAGTGTCATTCTGATCAAGTGTTCTTAGTTGACCGTCATAGGTGAACTGAGTGATCGTCGCGCCATCAGCACTCTGATTTGGCATCACATCAATGGTGTTAGTTGTGATTGTGCCATCAGCCAGATTTGGCTCGATGATATCTAACGTACCGTCTTGCATGATTTGGACATCATCACCGATGGTCACGTTTAGCTGAGACACCAATGAATCATCGCCGTCCGTATCGACCGCATAAACAGGCAGATCGAAGCTCAGATCGTTCTTATCTAAACCATCTACATGGTCTAACGCTTCAAGCAGAGTAAAGGTGTATTCACCCAATGTGCTCGTAGAGAAAGCAATCGTAAACACTGGGATTTCAGCGCCCGAACCGTTGGTAATAAAGCCAATGTAAGTACCCGGATTAGCCGAATCTTCTTTTATCTCAACCGCAAATCCATTCGATTTAAGTGCACCGCCCACATTAAACTCTGTTGGTTCAATACGGAAACTTGCTACATCGTCGCTGCCTGCGGTAAAGGTAATCGTCTCGGTTGCGCTAACTGTACTTCCGCTGGGAGCAGAGCCGTCATTAAGGTTGGTTTCAGACAGAGTAACGCTAGGCACTGCATCAATGGTTGGGATATCACCATCGGTAATGGTCAGCGTCACTGTGGAGGTCAGTACGTCATTGTCTGAATCGCTTGAGGTCACCACTATCGATTTGACGATGTCTTCGTTAACCGTGTGGTCTAGATTACGGTTTGGCTCAAAGCGCACGTCACCTTGAAGAGTGATGAACAACTCACCTTCTGTGAAGCTAAATTGCTGCTCACCATTGTCAGTTTGATCCAGAGTGCGAACTTGCCCGTCATAAGTAAACTGAGTGATCGTCGCACCATCGGCACTCTGATTTGGCATCACATCAATGGTGTTGGTTGTGATTGTGCCGTCTGCAAGGTTTGGCTCAGTGATATCAAACGTACCATCTTGCATGATTTGAACATCATCACCGATGGTTACGTTAAGCTGAGACACCAGTGAATCATCGCCATCGCTATCAACTGCATAAAACGGCAGATCAAAGCTCAGATCGTTATTTGTAAGGCCATCCGCATGGTCTAATGCTTCAAGTAAAGTGAAGGTGTATTGGCCTAGCGTACTCGTAGAGAAGGCAATCGTGAATACTGGCACTTCAGCGCCCGAACCATTGGTAATAAAGCCGATGTAAGTGCCTGGGTTAGCAGAATCTTCTTTTATCTCGACCGCAAATCCATTTGATGTCAAAGCACCACCAACGTTGAACTCAGTCGGTTCAATACGGAAACTTGTTACATCATCACTTTGGTTGGTAAAGGTAATGGTTTGAGTTGAGCTAACCGCGCTGCCGCTTGGTGCAGAGCCATCACTCAGATTCGTTTCTGACAAGTTCACTGTTGGCACATTATCAATGGTTGGGATATCACCATCGGTAATGGTCAACGTGACGGTTGAGGTCAACACGTCGTTATCCGAATCGCTAGATGTCACCACGATCGATTTCACGATATCTTCGTTCAGCGTGTGGTCTAGATTACGACTCGGCTCAAAGCGCACTTCACCTTCAAGAGTGATGAACAGTTCACCTTCCGTGAAGCTAAACTGCTGCTCACCATTGTCATTTTGGTCAAGCGTTCGAAGCTGACCATCATAAGTGAATTGAGTGATCATCGCGCCATCGGCACTTTGATTTGGCATCACATCAATGGTGTTGGTTGTTACCGTGCCATCGGCAAGATTTGGCTCGACGATATCTAACGTACTATCTTGCATGATTTGAACATCATCGCCGATAGTGACATTTAACGGAGACATCAGTGAATCATCGCCGTCACTGTCTACCGCATAAACGGGTAAATCAAAACTGAGGTCATTGTTGCCACGGGCATCTTGATGATCCAAAGCCTCAAGCAAAGTGAAGGTATATTCACCTAATGTGGTGCTAGAAAAACTCAGTGTAAATACCGTGGTTTCGACATTCGTCGCACTGGTCGTAAAACCAATGTAATTACCCGAACCTTGTGGGTCTTCTCGCAACTCAACGGCTAAACCGTTCGATTTAAGATCATCGTTAGTATTGAACTCTGTTGGCTCAATACGGAAACGAACAACGTCATCACTTTGGTTGGTGAACGTGATGGTTTGAGTCGAACTTACCGCGCTGGCACCTGGATCAGAGCCATCACTCAGATTCGTTTCAGAGAGGATAACGCTTGGAATAACGTCAATTGTAGGGTTATCACCATCGGTAATGGTCAGCGTTACAGTAGAAGTCAGAGAGTCGTTATCGAAGTCACTTGAAGTCACCACTATCGATTTCACGATATCTTCGCTCACCGAGTGGTCTAGGTCGCGGTTCGGCTCAAAGCGCACTTCACCTTCAAGGGTGATAAACAGCTCGCCTTCCGTGAAGCTGAACTGCTGTTCTCCTGAAATGCTTTGATCCAGTATATTTACGACACCGTCATAAGTGAACTGAGTGATCGTCGCGCCATCGGCACTTTGGTTTGGCATGACATCAATAGTGTTGGTTGTCACCGTACCATCGGCCAAATTTGGTTCAACGATATCTAATGTGCCATCTTGCATGATTTGGACATCATCACCAATGGTCACATTAAGCTGAGACACCAATGAATCGTCACCGTCCGTATCTACCGCATAAACAGGAAGATCGAAACTCAGATCGTTGTTATCTAGACCATCCACATGGTCTAGCGCTTCAATTAAAGTAAAGGTGTATTCACCCAGTGTGCTCGTAGAGAAGGCAATCGTGAATACAGGAACTTCAGTGTTCGAACCGTTGGTAATAAAGCCGATGTAAGTCCCCGGATTAGCAGAGTCTTCTTTTATCTCGACCGCAAATCCATTCGATTTCAGTGCTCCACCCACATTGAACTCAGTAGGTTCAATACGGAAGCTGGTCACATCATCACTTTGATTGGTAAAGGTAATGGTCTCAGTTTGACTGACTGCACTGCCGCTTGGTGAAGAACCATCAGTTAGACTCGTTTCAGACAAAGTAACGCTTGGCACCACATCAATGGTTGGGATATCGCCATCAGTAATCGTCAGCGTCACTGTGGAAGTCAGCACGTCATTATCTGAATCGCTTGAGGTCACCACTATCGATTTGACGATGTCTTCGCTAACCGTGTGGTCTAGATTACGGTTTGGTTCGAAGCGCACTTCACCTTCAAGAGTGATGAACAACTCACCTTCCGTGAAGCTAAATTGCTGCTCACCATTGTCAGTTTGCTCCAGAGTGCGAACTTGCCCGTCATAAGTAAACTGAGTGATCGTCGCGCCATCGGCACTCTGATTTGGCATCACATCGATTGTATTGGTTGTGATTGTACCGTCAGCAAGGTTTGGCTCAGTGATATCTAACGTACCACCTTGCATGATTTGAACATCATCACCAATAGTTACATTTAACTGAGACACCAGTGAATCATCGCCATCGCTATCAACGGCGTAAACCGGCAGATCAAAGCTCAGATCATTATTTGCCAAGCCATCCACATGGTCTAACGCTTCCAGTAAGGTGAAGGTGTATTGACCTAAATTGGTATCCGAGAAGCTAATCGTGAACACGTTGGTTTCAACGTTTGAACCATCCGTAACAAAACCGATGTAACCACCCGGAGTAGTTGGGTCGGCTTTCAGTTCGACTACCAGGCCGTTTGATGTCAAAGCACCACCGACGTTGAACTCAGTCGGTTCAATACGGAAACTTGTTACATCATCACTTTGGTTGGTAAAGGTAATGGTTTGAGTTGAACTCACCGCGCTGCCACTTGGCGCAGAGCCGTCACTCAGATTCGTTTCTGACAAGTTCACAGTTGGAACATTATCAATGGTCGGGATATCACCATCGGTAATGGTCAACGTGACCGTTGAGGTCAGCACATCGTTATCGGAATCACTAGACGTCACCACGATCGATTTCACGATATCTTCGTTCAGCGTGTGGTCTAAATCGCGATTGGGCTCAAAACGGACTTCACCTTCAAGAGTAATGAACAGTTCACCTTCTGTGAAGCTAAACTGCTGCTCGTCATTATCATTTTGGTCAAGCGTTCGAAGCTGACCATCATAAGTGAATTGAGTGATCGTCGCGCCATCGGCACTTTGATTTGGCATCACATCAATGGTGGTGGTTGTCACAGTGCCATCGGCAAGATTTGGCTCGATGATATCTAACGTACTATCTTGCATGATTTGAACATCATCGCCGATAGTGACATTTAACGGAGACATCAGTGAATCATCGCCATCACTGTCTACCGCATAAACAGGTAAATCAAAGCTAAGATCGTTGTTGCCACGGGCATCTTGGTGGTCCAACGCTTCAAGCAAAGTGAAGGTATATTCACCTAATGTTGTGCTAGAGAAAGTCAGCGTAAATACTGTGGTTTCTACATTCGTCGCACTAGTAGTAAAACCAATGTAGTCACCCGACCCTGCCGGGTCTTCACGTAACTCAACGGCTAAACCGTTCGATTTAAGATCATCGTTAGTATTGAACTCCGTTGGTTCAATACGGAAACGAACCACATCATCACTTTGATTGGTGAACGTGATGGTTTGAGTCGAGCTTACCGCGCTGCCACTTGGAGCAGAGCCATCAACCAAGTTTGTTTCTGAGAGCGTAACGCTTGGCACCGCATCGATGGTTGGAATATCACCATCAGTAATGGTTAACGTAACGGTTGAAGTCAGAGAATCGTTATCGAAATCGCTTGAGGTAACGACAATCGACTTCACGATGTCTTCATTAACTGAGTGGTCTAGGTCGCGGTTCGGCTCAAAGCGCACTTCACCTTCAAGAGTGATAAACAATTCGCCTTCTGTGAAGCTGAATTGCTGTTCGCCATTGTCATTTTGGTCAAGCGTTCGTAGCTGACCATCATAAGTAAACTGAGTGAGCGTCGCACCATCGGCACTCTGATTTGGCATCACATCAATGGTATTGGTTGTGACTGTGCCGTCGGCAAGATTTGGCTCGATGATATCTAACGTACCATCTTGCATGATTTGAACATCATCACCGATGGTCACATTCAGTTGAGCCACCAATGAATCATCGCCATCCGTATCAACCGCATAAACAGGAAGATCAAAGCTCAGGTCGTTGTTGTCTAAACCGTCCACATGGTCTAACGCTTCAAGTAAGGTAAAGGTGTATTCGCCTAATGTTGTTGCCGAGAAACTAATGGTGAACACTGGGATTTCAGTGTTCGAACCATCGGTAATAAAACCGATGTAAGTGCCCGGATTAGCAGAGTCTTCTTTTATCTCGACCGAAAAGCCATTCGATTTCAGTACTCCACCCACATTGAACTCGGTTGGCTCAATACGGAAACTCGCCACATCATCACTTTGATTAGTGAAAGTAATCGTCTCAGTTTGGCTTACTGCACTGCCGCTAGGCGCAGAGCCGTCACTTAAGTTAGTTTCCGAAAGCGTAACGCTTGGCACTGCATCAATGGTTGGGATATCACCATCGGTAATGGTCAGCGTCACTGTGGAGGTCAGTACGTCATTGTCTGAATCGCTTGAGGTCACCACTATCGATTTGACGATGTCTTCGCTAAGCGTGTGGTCTAGATTACGGTTTGGCTCAAAGCGCACTTCACCTTGAAGAGTGATGAACAACTCACCTTCTGTGAAGCTAAATTGCTGCTCACCATTGTCAGTTTGATCCAGAGTGCTAACTTGCCCGTCATAAGTAAACTGAGTGATCGTCGCGCCATCGGCACTTTGCTCTGGCATCACATCAATGGTATTGGTGCTCACCGTGCCATCTGCAAGGTTGGGCTCAGTGATATCTAAGGCACCGCCCTGCACAATTTGAACATCATCACCAATGGTTACATTTAATTGAGACACGAGTGAATCATCACCATCGCTATCGACAGCGTAAACAGGAAGATCAAAGCTCAAGTTATTATTCAACAAGCCATCAGCATGGTCTAACGCTTCAAGCAAAGTGAAGGTGTATTGGCCCAAGTTAGTATCTGAGAAGCTAATCATAAACACGTTGGTTTCAACGTTCGAGCCATCAGTCACAAAACCGATGTAACCGCCCGGTGTGGTTGGGTCAGCTTTCAGTTCAACGGCCAATCCACTTGATGTCAAAGCACCACCAACATTGAACTCAGTCGGTTCAATACGAAAACTGGTCACATCATCACTTTGAGTGGTGTAAGTAATAGTTTGAGTGGAGCTCACTGCGCTACCACTTGGCGCAGAGCCATCATTCAGATTAGTTTCAGAAAGAGTAACGCTTGGCACCGAATCAATGGTTGGGATATCACCATCGGTAATGGTCAGCTTTACTGTTGCAGTCAGCACATCGTTATCAGAATCACTTGACGTCACCACGATCGATTTCACGATGTCTTCGCTCAGCGTATGGTCTAGATTACGATTCGGCTCGAAGCGCACTTCACCTTGAAGCGTGATGAACAGTTCGCCTTCCGTGAAGCTAAACTGCTGCTCACCATTGTCATTTTGGTCAAGCGTTCGAAGTTGGCCATCATAAGTGAACTGATTGATCGTCGCGCCATCGGCACTTTGAGCTGGCATCACATCGAAAATGCTAGTTGTTACCGTGCCATCAGCAAGATTTGGTTCAACGATATCTAACGTACCGTCTTGCATGATTTGAACATCATCGCCGATGGTGACGTTTAACGGAGACATCAATGAATCATCACCATCACTGTCTACCGCATAAACAGGTAAATCAAAGCTAAGCTCGTTGTTGCCACGGGCATCTTGGTGGTCTAACGCTTCGATGAGCGTAAACGTGTATTCGCCTAATGCCCCAGAATTAAAGCTTAATGTGAATACTTTAGTTTCTATGTTTGTGGCACTGGTCGTAAAACCAATATAGTCACCCGACCCTACCGGCTCTTCACGTAACTCAACGGCTAGATCGTTCGATTTAAGATCATCGTTAGTATTGAACTCTGTTGGCTCAATACGGAAACGAACCACATCATCACTTTGATTGGTAAAAGTAATGGTCTGGGTTGAACTGACTGCACCGGCGCTTGGCGCAGAACCATCAACCAAGTTTGTTTCTGAGAGCGTAACGCTTGGCACCGCATCGATGGTTGGAATATCACCATCAGTAATGGTTAACGTAACGGTTGAAGTCAGAGAATCGTTATCGAAATCGCTTGAGGTAACGACAATCGACTTCACGATGTCTTCGCTAACGGAATGGTCTAGATCGCGATTAGGTTCAAAGCGCACTTCACCTTCAAGGGTGATAAACAATTCACCTTCCGTGAAGCTAAACTGCTGTTCGCCTGAAATACTTTGATCGAGTGTGTTTACGACGCCGTCATAAGTAAACTGAGTGATCGTCGCGCCATCGGCACTCTGATTTGGCATCACATCAATGGTATTGGTTGTGATTGTTCCATCAGCCAGATTTGGCTCAACAATATCTAACGTCCCGTCTTGCATAATTTGGACATCATCACCAATCGTGACGTTAAGCTGAGACACCAGTGAATCATCACCATCGCTATCAACAGCGTAAACAGGCAGATCGAAGCTCAGATAGTTGTTATCTAAACCATCCGCATGGTCTATAGCTTCAATTAAAGTAAAGGTGTATTCACCAAGTGTGGTGGTTGAGAAGGCAATGGTGAATACCGGAACTTCAGTATTCGAACCATCGGTAATAAAACCGATATAAGTTCCCGGATTAGCAGAGTCTTCTTTTATCTCGACCTCAAAACCATTCGATTTTAGTGCACCGCCCACATTGAACTCGGTTGGTTCAATACGGAAACTCGCCACATCATCACTGCCTGCGGTAAAGGTAATCGTTTCAGTCGCGCTCACTGTACTTCCGCTTGGCGCAGAACCGTCAGCAAGATTTGTTTCAGATAGAGTAACCGGCGGGATCAGGTCAATGATCGGATCTTGACCATCGGTAATACTTAGCTCAAGCGTCGAAGTATCAGTATCGCCATCACCATCTTCAGCTAAAAATGAAAACTGTTTGACGATAGTTTCGCTGCTTGAATGGTCGATATCACGAGCGACTTCAAAACTGAAATCACCATTCAGTGAGATAGTGACCACACCCTCCGTAAAACTGAAGGTTTGATCAGCATCAGGCAATAAACTTTGATCTAATAGGTAATCAACACCGTCGTAGTTGAACGATTGAATTGTCGAACTATCGGCGCCTTCGAAGTTGAATAGGTTGTACGAAACAACGGTATCGCCCGCTAAGGTCGGCTCGGTGACTGATTCAACCTTATCAATTAACTCAACAACATCATCTGTGACATTGACGAGGATCTCAGCAGCTTCTGGTATGTTCGAACCTCCAGACAGTGCAGAGCGGTCACCATCCGCATCCACCGCATAAATTGGCAGAGCAAAAGTTAATAACGCATCTTCAGCACCTTGATGTGAAAGGTCTTCATACAGATTAAATTCGTAGCTCCCCAATGAAGGGCTATCCACTTTAACGTCAAAGACCGTAATTCTAGAACCATTGACCTCAACATAACCTTCGTAAGTTCTTACACCATTGGTCTCACTAATCAACTCAAGCAGCACAGCCTCGCCATTTGAAACCAAGCTGCCACCAGTATTAAATTCTGCCGGTTCGAGTTCATAATGGTCAATGATGTCACTTTCAAAAATATCCGCGGTAATACTGCCGCTACCAGACACTGGCGCTGTGCCCTCTTGTGAGCCGCCAACAATGCCTGCTTCATCAACATCAATACTGTCAACATTAATGATAACAGGGCTATCACCATCAGTAATGGCAATGTTGATAGTATTGGTTACAACATCTTGGTCAAAATCAGTAATAGTGATCGGCAAAGCGAACGTCAGTGAATCGGTACCTACTTGTTCTATCGGATTAGATTGCTCGAATTTATAGGTACCATCAGTATCAAGCGAGATAGTGAGAACAACCTCACCTCGGCCTTGGATGGACAGAGTAATCGTTGTTCCATCGTCAGACAGTCTCGCAAGCGTGTTTTGATTGTCACTGAGCAACCCATCAAACTGGTCGAGTGCGCTTGCATCAAATACGGCTGATTGAAGGATATCACTACCAATATTTGAGAACGTCCCTTCGATTGTCGAGCTGCTAGTTTCAACGTTAGTGATATTGACACTTTCAACAGACGGATCTATCCCGTCAAACACTGAAACCTGTGCGTTGACGGGTGTTGCTAGCGGATTTCCAGCAGTATCTACGCCTTGAATATCAAAGGTAATATCTATTTGATCGCCAGTGTAGGAAACCTGACCACCGCCAACAGACGGTACGTGATCAATCGGCTGAGAAATCGTTGTGGTTAGAGAAAGCTCAATGTTATTGCCAACACTGACGGCATCAATGTCGATGCGTAATACTTCGTCAGTACCTTGAACACCAACGATAGAATTTGATGCCAAATCATAAGTAAACGTGACAGGTTGACCGCTTGAGGTAATGTCGCTATTTAGCTCACTAAGCAGTGAAGCAAGGGATGAAGCTTCTGGAACAAAAGAATTAGATGCGAGCGCTAAGCTGCCAGCAATTATCGTCTCTGTAGATGTAATAGATTGGGGATAGGTATTATCAGAAATGGAACCTTCAGTGAGCACTTCACTGATTGATTGACCACCAGAAGAACGGGTTATCGATCGGAACTCTTCTCGAGGTTCTTCTATAACTTCGTCGTCTAGCCCGGAGGTTTCAAAGAAAGTTGTCGGTTGAGTTTGCGTATAGTTGTAATCGATGGTTACGAAGCCCGCATTTGCAGAACCCAGACCGCCACCAGCAGCCGTTGCCTCTAAGATTTGAGTTGGATCGGCACCACCTAAAATTGCGTCTTGGATAGCAGCAAGATCATCGTCGCTAAAGGTTCCGGCGTCCGTTTGCTCTGAATCGAAATTAACCTCACCGGCAATTGGCGCTTCTGCCCACGCAGAATTTTCGTCAACACAGCCTACACAATTCTCTCCAACCGGAATCGAATCATTTTGAACGCCTAATACAACTTCAGATCCATTCGAGGTAATAACGATCTCATTCTCACGGATGATATCACCAACTGAAATCTTTCTTGCGCTACCGTCAGGCTTAACTACGACGACATCTCCACTCACAGCTTCAACTACTGCAGCCTGGCGCGAAACCTCAATATCCATACATCCCCCGTTGTCACAAAGCACTCTTCTCAAGCGCTGTGAAAATTATCTGTAATAGCAATTTCAGGCTTTAATTCAACTCATACTTAACTCTTATCCGTGGTAATCCACTTTTATGTCTAAACCACCGAAAAAAGAGTGTATTTCGCCTGTTTTATTATATTTTACTTACCCTTAAGCCTAGTCTTCCCCATAAAAAATGCCATGTCTGTGCGAAGAGACATCTTTTCGCAAATCCAAGTATTCTTTCAAGGCTTGAAAACACTAGTTAAAAGTTAGTAGGATGCTGATTAATATGCAAATGAGCTCACAATATAAATACACCTCTTCATTTTATAAATATATACAGCAATAAAGTTGATAAATCATTAGCGAATACAGGGCATTAATTGAGGTGAGCTCTGCATCCTTAGTAAAGCAGAGGCAAGTCCCATCTTTGAGACACCTATAATAATCAATGTGATGGTTTTTTACTCACAAACCATGAGATAGGCCGTAGAATACGAACCTTTTAGCATGTTAGTTCACAGTCAAGAAAAGACTACTTACTGAGATGCAAGAGTAGAATTTTTTGCTGCTCGACAAAACACAAAAGCCCACCAAGTTAAACCTGGTGGGCTTTAAATAAATAGGTGATACGTTCGGTTAGCTAACTAATACTGTTAACCACCGTTGTCATTTTGTTAGGTTATTCGCTGTCCAAACATAAAGTAGCTCAAGCGCAATCGTCGCACCAGCCAATGCTGTAATCTCGCTTTGGTCATACGCTGGAGAAACTTCTACAACGTCCATACCAACCATGTTGATGCCTTGTAGGCCACGGATGATTTTCAGCACTTTATCTGAATTCAAACCGCCGCATACTGGTGTGCCCGTACCCGGAGCAAAAGCAGGATCGAGACAGTCGATATCAAACGTTAGGTAAACAGGCTTATCACCAACAATACCTTTCACTTGAGCAATGATCTCGTCCACGCTCATGTCGTTCGCTTGCATCGCGTTAATAACGTTAAAGCCGTATCCTTCCTGCTTGTACTCTGTACGAATACCAATTTGCACTGAGTGTTCTGGCGAGATAAGGCCTTCATTTGGCGCATGGTAGAACATAGTGCCGTGATCGTAACGACTGCCCTGACTATAAGTGTCAGTGTGTGCGTCGAAGTGAATCAGAGCCATTTCACCGTACTTTTTGCCGTATGCTCTAAGTAAAGGCAATGTAATGAAGTGATCGCCACCTAAACCTAACAGAGTTTTACCACTGCTTAGAATCGCATCAGCAGCCGCTTCTAAACGTTGAGTTAAATCTTCAGCATCACCACAATCAAACACAAGGTCGCCAGCATCAATCACCGAGGTATGTTCAAATACATTGAAGTCCCAAGGAAACTTTTTGCTTTCCCACGCCAAGTTTACAGACGCACGACGAATCGCATCAGGACCCATACGAGCACCCGGTCGACCCGACGTCGCCATATCTAACGGCGCGCCCAACACAACCACATCAGCATCGTTATCAATTGGGTTCTGTACCAATGGACGACGCATAAACGTCATCGCGTTGGAGTACAGCGAGTAATCTGGTTTGGTAAATAGATCGTTCATTAAAAATCCTCAAGATAGGTGTAACCCATCAAGCCTTGCTCTAACTCTTCAAGTACGCTTTGTTGCTCTTGTGCTGTTACTTTCGCCGTGACCAAATCTTTGTAGTTCTGACGAATCAGATCCGTATCGATGTGAACATAACGCATCATGTCTTCAACCGTATCGCCTTCGTTGATGTAGTCGATATTCGCTTGACCACTTTCATCAACATTCACCACTACACTGTGGGTATCACCAAATAGGTTATGCATATCACCCAAGATCTCTTGGTATGCGCCTACTAAGAAAAAGCCCATCAGGTAGGGTTCATCAGGGTTCCACGCAGGAACTGGCAGCGTTGTTTCAATACCTTGACCATCAACGTACTGGTCAATCGTACCGTCAGAATCACAGGTGATGTCCAATACAACAGCACGACGCTCATCCGCATTGTCTAAACCACTTAGAGGCAATACAGGGAACACCTGATCGATACCCCAAGCATCTGGCAACGATTGGAACAACGAGAAGTTAACAAAGAACTTGTCGGCTAAACGCTCGCTCAACTCGTCCAAAATTGGACGGTGATAACGGTTCTTAGTGCTCATACGAGAACTAAGTTCATAGTTAATACGCAAAGACATCTGCTCTGCCCAAGCACGATGCTGAAGATTCAGCATTCCTGTGGCAAATTGATTGTGCGCTTCAGCGATATCACTTTGCGTGTCGTTGTAGATCTCGATCAACGCTCGGTCATCATTACCCGCATCTAGCTCTAAGAAGTTCTTCCACATGTTGTTTAGCAACATTGGTGCGTCAGCTTCTGGAGCCGCCATGTCTTCCGGAGAATAGCTTTCTGTACCGATCACGTTAGTCACAAGCACAGCGTGATGCGCAGTCAACGAACGACCAGATTCAGAAATGATCACAGGTTGTGGCTGATTGTAGAGTTTACAAATATCTCCTACTGTCATCACGATGTTACGAGCGTACTCAAGCAAGCCGTAGTTCATGGAGTTTGAAGATTGGCTGCGTGTGCCGTCGTAATCGACTGCCAAGCCACCACCAACATCTAAGAACTTCAATTGAGCACCGATATCGCGCAGTTCACAATAGAAACGCGCCGCTTCACTCACGCCATTTCGCACATCACGAATATTGGCCATTTGTGAGCCAAGATGGAAATGCACTAACTCTAGAACATCGAGTTGGTCTTCTGCTTTCAAGCGTTCAATGACAGTCAGAACTTGTGATGCAGACAAACCGAACTTCGACTTCTCACCACCACTTGCTTGCCATTTACCAGCGCCTTGAGAAGCAAGACGAATACGCAAACCTAAACGAGGTTTCACGCCAAGCGCTTTCGCTTCAGAAAGAACAAGATCAAGCTCTGACAGCTTCTCTAGAACGATAAATACTTTATGACCCAGCTTTTCGCCAATCAACGCAAGACGGATGTATTCTCTGTCTTTGTAACCGTTACACACGATCACCGAGCTCGCTTTTTGAGCCAGCGCCAATACCGCTAATAGTTCAGGCTTGCTACCCGCTTCTAGGCCCAATTGCTTGTGCTCTAATTGAGCTTGGCTCGCTAAGATCTCATCAACCACTTCTTTCTGCTGGTTCACCTTAATCGGGTAAACAAGCAGGTAACGGTTGTCGTACTGATATTCGTCGATCGCTTGGTTAAATGCGTTACAGATATTGTGCACACGTTGATGCACTATTTGAGGAAAACGCACAAGAGCAGGCAAACCAATATTTCGCTGCTCTAACTGTTTTACGATCTGACTAAGCGGAACTTGATGATCGGTTTCGCTCGGTGAAACATACACCTCGCCATTATCATCAATTCCATAAAAACCTTGGCTCCAGTGCTTTACATTATACTCAGCACGGATGCGTTCCAAATTAACCGAATTTTCCAATTCTAGAGACCTCACACTATAGGGCCATCGACAGAAGATACCTCATTGGAATAGCGAGGTATAACCCAACAAAAAACGTTCAAAAACGATTTGTTGGCTGCATTAACCGATATTATTGAGAGTGAGTCCAACCATTGATATTTGTGGTTACGATTACATTTTCTTATCGACGATCCGACTTAAAGTGACAGGTAAGGAATTACAAGGTTTTAGGCCAGAAAACAGGCTGAAGCGCATGAGATTTAAAGCACTTTCTAACAAAAAATCAGGTGAATAAAATGCCAAAGACACATAAAATTCTTGGCTATTCTGGTCAAGTTAAGTCAGGGTTGTGCCAAATATAACCACTTATCTACCACAACTCTCGCTATCACCAACACAACTTGTATCCCGCGATTCGATGCCTATTAACACTTCGTTCTTCCAACTAAAACTCGCTCACTTCAATGTTGTAAACGCTCAATTATTGAACTTTTCTCGCGCATATCTTGTATTCAGCTGGATATTCTTGTAATTTTAACTGACCAACCAATCGGTCAGCCTTCGAATTTAAGGAATACTATGAGTCATAATCTAGACCTTGAACCAAACACGTCGAACATCAACGACATGGATCAAATGTTCAACCGACAAAAAGATCACTACCGCTGTAATGTTAATCCTACGCTTGGGCAGAGAAGAAAAGACCTCTCGGAATTAAAAGCGTTGCTAATGCGCTACCAAGGGCAATTGATTGATGCGGTGTCTGAAGATTATGGCCATCGAGCAAAACACGACAGCTTGATTGCTGATATCACCCCTTCTCTTCACCAAATTAATTACAGTGATAAGAACCTTAAGAAGTGGTTGAAGCCATCTCGTAGAAAAGCAGGCTTGATGCTGACACCAGCGAAGATCACTGTTCACTATCAACCGGTAGGCGTTGTGGGCATTATCGTTCCTTGGAACTTTCCTATAATGCTCTCTTTAGGCCCTCTCATCACTGCATTAGCGGCGGGCAACACTGCAATGCTCAAGATGTCCGAGTTTACTCCTGCGACCAATCGAGTTTTGAAAGCAATGTTGGCTGAAGGCTTTAGTGAAGATCAGGTTGCGATCATCGAAGGAGAAGCTGACGTTTCCGCGAAATTTAGCCAACTGCCGTTTGACCATATCCTATTCACAGGCTCGACCTCTGTGGGTAAGCACGTAATGAGAGCAGCAGCCGACAACTTGACGCCAGTGACTTTAGAATTGGGCGGCAAATCTCCAACGATTATTGCCCCTGACTTTGATATCGCTGACGCCGTTGAGCGTATCCTGTTTGCAAAAAGCTTAAACGCTGGCCAGATTTGTGTAGCGCCTGATTACATCTTATTGCCACGAGAAAAAGTCGATGCGTTCATCACAGCTTATAAGCAATACTTCAAAAAGCTGTATAAAGCAGGCATTGAGAGCAAAGACTTAACTTCAGTGATCGATATGCGTCAATACAATCGCTTGAAGGGTGTGATTACAGATGCGCAATCGAAAGGCGCAGTTGTTCACACGGTAACCGAACAAGCACAAGACGATGTGAACCATAGAATGACACCGCATCTTCTAACCGAAGTGAACGACGACATGGTCGCAATGCAAGAAGAGTTGTTTGGCCCTATTCTGCCTATCGTGCCTTATGATTCTATTGAAGAAGCGATCAGCTACATCACAGCAAGAGAACGTCCACTTGCTTTGTATCTGATGAGTCATGATAAACAGACCCAAGAACAGTTCTTATCGAATACGCATTCTGGCGGTGTTTGTATTAACGACTCGCTAGTGCATGTGGCGGCAGAAGATGCGCCGTTCGGTGGCATTGGCCCTTCAGGCATGGGACACTACCACGGCATTGAAGGCTTTAAGACCTTTAGCCATGCCAAAACCGTTCTAAGTAGAGGAAAAATTAACTTCACCAAGTTAATGCACCCTCCTTACAACAATCCAATCAAAAAGATTCTGTTCAAAGTACTAAATAGATGATTACGAAAAGGCAAAAAATCCTAGATGCTGCACTCCTGCTCTTCTCTCAACAGGGGCTAGAGGGCACATCTACCGGACAAATAGCGAAAACAGCTGGTGTGGCGAAAGCGACGCTGTTTCACCACTTCGAGAATAAATCTCTATTGATTGACGAACTGTTTCGCGAGCTGAAGTTGGAGCTATTCTCTACCCTTCAACAACATACTGATATTGCTGAGCAGGATCTCTATCAAGCCTTTAAGTTCATGTGGATCACTGGGATTGAATGGGCACTAGAAAATCCGGTTGCGATGAAGTTCTTCACCAATGTTCATTTCGACCCAACAACTCAAACTCGAGAAGTGATCGTCTCGCAGATGTTCGCGTCGCTAGACGAGATCATTTTGAAAGGACAAGAGGACGGTGAATTGATGGCATTAGACATTAACCTTGTAAGGCACTTTATCCATAGCCACTTTTTGATTTGTGCAAACTGGTTGATTGAGCAGAATGAGTTACCACCAGATCAATTAGCCAAGTACATCAGCGATAGTTTTGACATGTGTTGGCGAGCCGTTGGTGGTCAAAAACGGTAATTCCCACGTTCCTCAAAAAATCTAGCTTTCCAAAGAACGATCTAGAGCGCCTTACTGGCGCTTTAATTATTTGGATACATTTTAGTCACTTCATCATATTGACTTTCAGCACCTTCTTTCAGTAACATCCCACCATCATTTCAAAAGAGAATAACGCCATAATGAAGTACTAACATCCTGACATCCGATTTATTTTTATAAAAATCATTTGGACTCTCGGGGTTAGTGGGCGTTACTTCGTCATCTATTTCTTGAAAAATCAAGCTATTGAAGAGCAGTCAATTTAAGACCAACCTCTTTAAGATCAGCACCTTGAATAAAGAAAGCACTTCAGCAAGATAATCTCTATCTTTTGCTGTCATCCTACTTAAGTAACGTCTTTGGCGATCTAGACATAGAATCCCACGTAGGAATCTATGCAAAAAAGCGCCTCACCCCTTTTACTCGTTTACACGTAAAGGGAGGTATTTCTATGCCTACTATATTAGCCAACAATCTCTCATTCCAACTCGATACTGGTGAGTGGTTATTCAAAGACATCACCTTTAGTTTGAGCAGTCGCCTGACAGGCTTAGTCGGAAGAAATGGTGCTGGAAAGTCATTACTACTTTCGTTACTGGTCGGGAAAACACAACCCACATCAGGCAGTGTTTCCAAACAAGGCTCGATCGGCTTCTACTTCCAGTTACCTTCAGAGCTATTGGATAGCGCAATCAGCATTGCTGACTTCTTGGGGATCACCGAAAAGTTAGACGCATTACACGCCATAGAACAAGGCAGCTGCGAACTTCAGCACTTCAATATCGTTGGGGAGGATTGGGATTTACAAGCGAACACCAAGCAACTTTTAGCCACATTGAAAATAACCAGTGGGTTGACCACACCGTGCCATGCATTGAGCGGTGGACAACTCGCCCTTTTACAGCTTCATCGGTTATTCGTATCAAACCACGACATACTGATTCTCGACGAACCTTCAAACCATTTGGATAGCGATGGACGCAATTGGTTACTAGAGCAGTGCCAGTTATTTGAAGGTAAAGTGCTTGTCGTCAGTCACGATCGAAGCTTACTGAGACACATGGAAGGGATCTATCACCTCAATAGTTTGGGCATGCGCTTCTACAAAGGGAATTACGATGATTACTTCACGCAAATGTCGAGTCAAAGTGAAGCTCTGGACAAGCAGATAACGCATCATCAATCGGAGAAGAAACGACTCGAGCGCCAAGCTCAGATTAACAAGGAAAAAGCTCAGCAACGTGAGTCTCAAGGTAACCGACTCCGAAAATCGGGTAGCCAACCCAAGATATTATTGGATGCAATGAAAGATAAAGCAGGGCGAACCCAAGGTGCATCGACAATAAGCCACAAGAACTTAAAGGATCAAAACCAACATAAACTTCAATCTCTTAAAGAACAACAAGAGCAACTGAAGCCACAAGCGTTGTACCTACAACAAGCGAATGGTTCTAAAAAACACTCATTATTAACCGTTGAAAACTGTCGCCTAAGTTTTGGTTCTGGTGCTCCTATTAGCTTCTCTCTATCACAAGGGGAACGATGTTATCTAACCGGGGCGAATGGCTGCGGAAAATCGACACTGTTAAAAGCCATTCACGGCCAACACTCGAACTATATCGGCTCCATTAAACGCTTAGGAGCCACTGTATACTTGGATCAACATTTTGGACTGTTGGACACCAACGACACCATGTTCGATAGCCTAATAGCACACAGCTTTGGATTAACAGAAAGTGATGCACGAACTTTGCTAGCAGGAATAGGGTTCAGACGAGACTCCGTCTACCGAAAAGTGGCACATTTAAGTGGTGGTGAAAAAATGAAACTGGCGATGTTGATCGTTAGCCACAAGCAAGACACCCCGCTTCTATTGCTCGATGAACCGGACAACCACCTAGACATCGACTCAAAGCAAATACTGGCGTCCGCTTTACGTGAATACCAAGGCGCATTTATCTTGGTGAGTCATGACAGCGACTTTGTTGAGGAGGTCGGCGTCAGCCAAAACCATATACGACTTTAACTTTTGTAAATTCGTTCACTTAGTTTAGTTAAGCGAGCATCATTCCGGTGCTCGCCTTTCTTGATTGAGACAAGTAAACTACGCGCCTCGAACATCTATTCATAAGGCTAAGGTTTGCATACTCTAGAACAATTAAAATCAGGGCAACTAAACGGTATTACGCGCTTACAACTGTCAGAAGGTCTCACTGAATTTCCTTTAGAGATCTTAGAACTCGCTGATTCTCTTGAGGTTCTAGACCTTTCAGGTAATCAACTGTCAGATTTACCAGAAGAGTTATCACAGCTGACCAACCTGTGTATTATCTTCGCGTCAAATAACCTGTTTACGCACCTTCCTGATGTTCTTGGTACCCTTCCTAAGCTTGAAATGGTTGGCTTCAAAACTAACCAAATCAATACCGTTAGCGAACAGTCTCTGCCCGCTCAATTACGTTGGTTGATCCTGACAGACAATGCGATCGAGGTTCTCCCTCACTCTTTAGGTGAAAGACCACGCCTACAAAAACTCGCATTAGCGGGTAACAAGATTCGCGTTTTACCAGAAAGCATGGAAAACCTATCAAGCCTTGAGCTAGTTCGCCTATCTGCAAACCAACTGACTGAATTCCCAGAGTTCCTTATCAAGCTACCAAAACTGGCTTGGTTAGCCTTTGCGGGTAACCCGTTTTGCAAACACCCAAGCAGCTTAGATAGCGTGCCTGCCGTGAGTTCGCAATGCTACTCACTCAATCAAGTGCTGGGCCAAGGTGCATCTGGCGTGATTTCTCATGCTAACTGGTTAAACAGTGACTTTGATTTCCCACAAGAAGTGGCCGTTAAAGTATTCAAAGGCGAAGTCACCAGTGATGGCTACCCACACGATGAGCTAGAAGCTTGTTTGCAGACTGGCTACCATGGCAATTTAGTGAAATCTATTGCCCAAGTTGATGAAGATGACTATTTAGCTTTGGTCATGGAGCTTATCCCAAGCAGCTATTACAACCTAGGTTTGCCCCCTACTCTTGAAAGCTGTACTCGCGATACGTTCAACGAAGGCTTTGAGCTTTCAATTGCTCAGATCAATAGCATTACCGAGCAGATGATTGATGTGTTTGAACACCTTCATCAAAACAAAGTTTGTCACGGTGATTTGTACGCGCACAACACCTTGGTCAATGAACAAGGTCAGATGATCTTTGGTGACTTCGGAGCGGCAACTATCTACGGTTACCTGACTGAAGAGCAGCAACAAGGCATTAGCCGAATTGAAGCGCGTGCATTGAAGTACTTTATTGAAGACCTTCTAACCGTATGTGCAAAGCAAGACCAAGACAGCGAGCTTTATACTCGATTGGCGAACTTCGAAGCTTAATAGCTTAATAGCTTAATAGCTTAATAGCTTAATAGCTTAATAGCTTAAACTACTCAGTCGAATTGAAAACAACAAAGCCAACATCACTGTTGGCTTTTTCATATGTTCATAAAACGAATCACCGCTAAACGTTTAGCGTTCAACTTGAACCAGCTTCAAGTACGAATGCAGCTCACCGTTCTTATACTCTACCGCAGAGTGAATATTAAGATCAGCACGAGCCACAACAGCAAACTGGTAGCGGTTTTCACCCTTCAGAATCTCGACGTGTAACAAACCGTCTTTTAACTGCCACTGCCCTGTTGTTTCAAATCGATCGAACAAACGGTATTCAGTTAGAGAACCGTCAGCATTAAAGTGCACTTCAGTGATATAGCCGCCGGGGCAACTCTTCACCCACACTCGACTCTCGATATCACTGACAGTAAAGTCACGCTTTGTATCACGCCACGCTAGAAAGCCTTCACTATCATAAAGATCAATGTCGAGATCAATTCGAGAAATTAACGGCAGCTCAGTTTGCTCACGACAATAAAGTTGAAGAAAAATTTGCTGAACTGTTCCGTTCCGTAATTCACTCATTGTGACTTCCCTTTCTTATTGCTCAGCAATTAAACGCTGTAGTGATCAAAAAATTTCATTTAAAGCGGGTTACACAAGCTCGTAAGAAACCACATACAGCTGAGAGATACCCGGATAGATATCTTGAATCACGTCTTTGAGTACTTGCAGCGTCATGTTCTCTTGCTGAGCATGGAATTCACCTAAGTCATCAAACAGGATTGGTTCAACACTGATGATCTTAAGGTTACAGAACACACGGCCTTGCTCTAGCGTCGATACTTCCACAACGCTACCTGGCTGGTAGTCGCGTTCAGATTCATCGCGAATAGTAATGGTCTTTTTGCCAGAAAGGATGTCAGTTTCAAAACGTTCGAAGAACGTCATAGTGGTAGGTGCGGTCATTTATCTCGGTCGCTTAACATTAGAGGTTAGATAGATGTTTATATACCAGAATGCCTGTTCAAGCGAATAAAAATCAGATGCGAGATGCGAGAGTGATATGGCCCCTAAAAAGTAGACACAGGGGTTTAGTTGATTAGTTCAAAGTCCATGGGACTCACTCCACCTAGAGTCCCATGTCTTCTTACTGGATTATAATAGGTATCGATATAAATTCGACTCT
>NZ_JAKKCO010000007.1:0-170661 GCF_021728355.1 Vibrio sp. A2-1
TTTGCTTGGCGACCATAGCATTGTGGACCCACCTGATTCCATGCCGAACTCAGAAGTGAAACACAATAGCGCCGATGGTAGTGTGGGGTTTCCCCATGTGAGAGTAGGACATCGCCAGGCTTTAAATTAAATCTTTAGGTTGACCGACCTGGAGATATGGACGCTCACTTAGTGAGTTGACCACTGCGGAGTGGTAGTTCAGTTGGTTAGAATACCGGCCTGTCACGCCGGGGGTCGCGGGTTCGAGTCCCGTCCACTCCGCCACTTATTAAAAAAGCCCTGCTAGAAATAGCAGGGCTTTTTTACATTTCAAGAAAAGTGTTTTGCCCTTCGGTCGAATGGGTCCCACAAAGGGGTTGCCTGAAGTCCGCAACCCCGTCCATTCCGCTACTTATTAGAAAGCCTAGTCTGACGACTAGGCTTTCGTCGTTTCTCGGGTATGAATTTTTGGATTTTGGTTACAGACCTTATCGCTATATATTGAGGTGTCTCTCTAGATAGAGGGAGGCTCGTGCTGTTTTACATTTAAACCTGACGAATTGAGATGGTTACTTCTAATTCTTTTTGCTACACCCTCTAAAGATAACGGAGCATCAAATTAGACCAGTATAAATACAAGTGAATATCAGGGGGCTGTCACGCTAGTTCTCGCTGTAAGGAGTGGCGATCAGGATATAGAAAGTAATTGTCGATTGAGTTGGTATCTTACGTGGTTGTTATTTGTATCTGATAGCCGCATCTTAATTATTAGGCTGACTAAGAAAGGTAGATACTTGGAGATTTAAGCGTTGGCACTAGTCTTGAGTAAATAGCGAAATTACAACAAACAAACTTATCTCACAGATACAAAAACGCCTAGCGTTTGCTAGGCGTTGATAAATAATGTTTCTAATAACATCGACTACAATATTTGTTTAAGGACTCTATCGGCTTTGACACGAGTGATCTTACGAATCAACTTCTGAACCTCCATCGGATAGCTCTCAATCTTGTCCAATTGCTTATAAGTGCAGATTAGCTGTGTGTGTTGAACAATATTATCAACCTCAGCTTGGAATTTATCCGTTAGATGATGATAGTTATCTTGGATGAATATGCCATTTTCTAAGTCCAACTTCCATGCGCGTGGGTTTAGGTTATTACCTGTGAGTAGCATGTAGCGTTTATCAACCCAAATGCCCTTCAAATGGAAGCTGTTGGAATCGTGTTGCCAAAGTCGGATAGACAGGTTACGACTTGCTATATTCGCTTCATTTGCCTTCGCAAATCGACGCAGGTTCAATTCGTATAAGTAAGGCAAGCCACCAATCGTTTTAAACTCTTCCTCTGGGGAGATAAAGAAGTCATTGGCTGTCTTATCGCCGACAACAATCGTGACCTTTACGCCACGTTTAAGTGCTCTCTTCACTTCCTTCGCTAGGCTAGGCGGAAAATTGAAATATGGCGTACAAATGAAAATTTCATCTTTAGCTTGAGCAACCAGTTGGTTAATTCCCTGATTTAGGCGGTTACGTCTCTTACCTATACCAACTAAAGGAGTTACGGCCACTTGTTCTGCGGAGACATCTTGAGAGTCGAACTTGTATTGAGAGCGTGCTAACGATGCTCTGAATTGGCGGATTGCTGGCTTTAACTCTTTAGTTAGCGGTTTGTTCTTATCAGCCAAATCATAAACAGCGATGTCTGAGATCATTTGTTCTTGGACATAGGAGAACATTGAGTCAGCAAGTGTTGCGTTGTTTAAAACATGGTAGCGATCGAAACGGTAACGATCATGATAACTTAAATAGATATTGTTAAGGCTTGCACCGCTGTATATAACGCTGTCATCGACGATAAAGCCTTTTAAGTGCAATACGCCAAAGACTTCTTTGCCGCGAACTGGAATGCCATAGACGGGTACAGAGTGCTGATATTTTTCCGCAAACTCTTTATACATGGCTGCATTGCCTTCAGAAGATTCCGCGCCAATCAACCCACGTTGAGCTCTGTGCCAATCGACACACACACTCACATCTAATTCTGGATTCTTTTGCTTTGCTTCATATAAGGCAGTTAGGATCTCACGGCCAGCCTCATCATCTTCAAGATACAAAGCGACTAAACTAATACGAGTTGTTGCGCGAGATATCTCATCAAGTAAGCGAGCTCTAAACTCTTGCGCTGATAGTAGTACTTCAAACTTGTCAGGATTCTGCGCTATGGTTGGCAACTGTATGAATGGATTCCTACTGGCAATCATATTGACTGTTTTACCTTAAAAATATGCAAAATTGCGAACCTTTAATTTTACCAAAGGGATAGCATCAAATACTAGATAATCGAGGCATTCTCTAACAATTTTGCTGATAATGCATAGGAATGAGATCTTTTCCGCTATTCGAATAGCGCTCGTACAAAACTCTTAGACCATTAGGAAGATCTTTTGGGTCTACTTGCATGAACTTGTGTCGAGAGTAAAAGTTGGTGAGATGAGCATAAGCAAAGCAATAATCGCTTTCTGTTAGCGTATGTTTCGCACAATAGTCCATAAGCAGAGAACCTAATTGCTTACCACGATGTTGTTTTGATATCGCCATACCAGTAAGTAAGCGATTATCTTCAATGGTGCGAAAACGCACGACACCACAAAGCTCGTTATCTAGTAATAACGAATAGATCAGTTCACTCTTGTTCGCTTTCCCTGTTGGATAATGTTCTTTATAGAAACGTTTAACTAGGGGAACCTTTACTGGGTCTAATTGAGTAATGATGACATTGTTCATTCAGTCACTGCGCCATTGGTTTATCTGCTGTAGAATGATGGCAGTGTAAGTTAATTGAATATCGCCATGCAATTCCATCTCAATGCTAGTTTAAAAAATGTTCATACTTTTTCTATCGATCAGACCTGTGATGCGTTGGTTGAAGTAACCACGATCGATGAACTGATTTCGGTTTATAGAAATCCTAAATGGTCAACTTCACCTAAGTTAATTCTGGGTAAGGGCAGCAATATGCTTTTTACCAAGCATTTCGCTGGTTTGATCATTGTGAATAAATTAGCTGGGATTGAGCTGACCGAGACGGACCATCATCACCTTTTGCATGTGAGTGGTGGTGAGGATTGGCCAAGCTTGGTTGAGTGGAGTGTTGATAAAGGTCTGGGTGGTCTAGAAAACCTCGCAATGATACCTGGTTGTTCAGGTTCAGCTCCGATTCAGAATATTGGTGCGTATGGTGTTGAACTGCAAGACGTATGCGAATATGTTGATATTCTGTATCTGGATACTTATACAGTTAAGCGATTGAGCAAAGATGAATGTCTTTTTGGTTATCGAGATTCTATTTTTAAGCACGCTCTCTACGGCAAAGCGATTGTTGTCGCAATTGGCTTAACACTAGCTAAAGAGTGGAAGCCATGTAACCACTACGGCCCGCTTAAAAGCTTACCTTTAGAGACACTTTCTCCTCGTTCTATATTTGATGAAGTGTGTGCTATACGCTCAAGCAAGCTACCAGACCCTTCCGTGCAGGGTAATGCGGGAAGTTTCTTCAAAAACCCTGTGATCACCAAAGATCATTTTGATCGGCTGTCTGCGTTATACCCAAACATTGTCGGTTATGAGAGTAACGACATGATCAAAGTCGCCGCTGGGTGGCTCATTGATCAATGCCAGTTTAAAGGTGTGATTGAAGGTGGTGCTCAAATTCATCCAAATCAAGCTTTGGTTATCATCAATTATGATGAAGCGTCTGCTACGGATATCCTCAGACTTGCAGCGCGAGTACGTCAAGCTGTCTTAGACAAGTTCGACATATTATTGGAACACGAAGTTCGCTTCATGGGTCAAGACAGTGAGACAAACTTAGACAAGGCTTTGGAGGCCATGGCATGAGAGAACACAGTACCAAGCTCACATTGCTAAAATGTCTTGCTGATGGTGAGTTTCACTCTGGTGAAGATCTGGGTGAAGTGATGGGTGTGTCGAGAGCCGCTATCAGCAAACATATTAAAGGTATTCAAGAGTGGGGTTTGGATATCTATCGAGTGCAAGGTAAGGGATATAAGTTAGCCAGTCGTTTGGATATGCTCGATCAGGAGAGATTGTCCGCTGTCAGTCGTGATGCTTCTCTTGAACTCATTCCAATCATAGGTTCAACAAACCAACACCTGTTAGAGCGTACTAATACCCTCGAATCGGGGTCGGTCTGTATTGCTGAATATCAAGCTGCAGGTCGTGGACGTCGTGGAAGAGAGTGGGTATCGCCATTTGGTGCAAATCTTTACCTTTCAATGTATTGGAGGCTTGATGCCGGTATGGCTGCGGCTATGGGGTTAAGCCTCGTGGTTGGCGTTGCTGTTGTTGAAGCCTTGGAAGAGATGGGTGTTGAAGGCGTTAAACTGAAATGGCCGAATGATCTTTACCATAATGACAAGAAACTCGCGGGTATTTTAGTCGAGTTGTCAGGACAGTCTGGTGGCGCTGCTCATATTGTTATTGGTTTGGGACTAAACCTGTCCATGGACCCGACAACATCAGGTATTGGTCAGCCGTGGACGTCTCTCAAAGAGGTCTGTGATGGAAAAGTGCCCGACCGTAACCAGTTAGCACAGGCTCTGATCAATGCTTGGGACAAGTCACTCGTCGACTATGAGTTGAAAGGGATGTCGAATTTTGTCGAACGCTGGAATCGTTTAGATAACTTCTTAGGTCGCAACGTTAGACTGATCATTGGACCTAGAGAAATAGAAGGTGTTGTACAGGGTATCGATGAACAAGGTGCCGTGCTGCTTAAAACTGAGAACGGTGTTGAGAGTTATATCGGTGGAGAGATATCCCTAAGAAAAGGGGACTAAGAGGTTACTACTTTCTTAGTAACACTTCCTCAACCATATGATCAGCGCCTTTGCGTAAAATCAGGTGAGCTCTTTCTCTGGTCGGAAGGATATTTTGCTCTAGGTTTAAACCATTGATTGATTGCCAAATACCTTCTGCTTTTTCCTTAGCGGCTAGATCTGATAATTTAGTGTAGTGCCCGAAGTATGACCCCGGTTTAGCGAAGGCACCTTCACGAAACTTCATAAAACGATTTACATACCATTGTTGAATTTGAGCGCTTTCAGCATCGACATATAACGAGAAGTCGAGGAAGTCTGAAATAAAGACTCTATGAGGCTCATGTGGGTAATTCATACCGCTTTGTAGAACGTTGAGTCCTTCAATAATAAGCACATCTGGTAAGTCGACCTCTTTTACTTCATTGGTAATGTTGTAGGTGAGGTGAGAGTACACAGGTGCTGTCACATTACGCTTGCATGCCTTCACGTCTGATACAAAATTGACTAGCGCTTTAATATCATAAGACTCAGGGAACCCTTTCTTACTCATTAGGCCTTTTTCTTGAAGCACTTCATTGGGATACAAAAAGCCATCTGTCGTAACCAGTTCAACTTTAGGGTGGTTGTCCCAACGAGATAACAGAGCTTTGAGTAGACGAGCGGTTGTACTTTTACCTACCGCCACACTGCCAGCGATACCAATGATAAATGGCGGCGCAGTCTCTTTCTTATCCAGAAATTGATGAAGTACTGAGTTTCTATTTTGTCGAGCGGCCACATAGAGATTCAACAGACGAGATAACGGTAGGTAAATTTCTACAGCTTCTTCCATTGTCAGCTTTTCATTGATACCTTGAAGCTCTTTCAAATCGCTCTCAGAAAGTGTCATTGGAACTAAATTCCTTAGTTCAGACCACTGCGCGCGGTCAAATGACATAAATGGGCTCATACAAAACTCTATAGTGGATAACAAAACAAGTGCATGGAAAATACATCAAGCGATAGATAAATTAAATATCTTCCTTTACTAGATGCGGATTAAAGGCAGAAACCTTGAGCTAAATAACCGTATATGGGAATTTGATAAGAGAATTTTACACTTTTTTGCAATTTACTATTGCAAGGTGGAAAATCATTCAATAAAATGCGCCCCACTTGTGCCGACTTAGCTCAGTAGGTAGAGCAACTGACTTGTAATCAGTAGGTCACCAGTTCGACTCCGGTAGTCGGCACCACTTTCTCCCTTCTATTTATAGAGAGCGAGAGAAAGATCAAAATTTGGAGGGGTTCCCGAGTGGCCAAAGGGAGCAGACTGTAAATCTGCCGGCACTGCCTTCGATGGTTCGAATCCGTCTCCCTCCACCATATTCTAAAGGTTAAATAGCTCAAAAGAGTTACGTGTTGCGTGCATCGTATAATGGCTATTACCTCAGCCTTCCAAGCTGATGATGCGGGTTCGATTCCCGCTGCACGCTCCAACTCATTTTTGTGTGCTGATATAGCTCAGTCGGTAGAGCGCACCCTTGGTAAGGGTGAGGCCCCCAGTTCGACTCTGGGTATTAGCACCAGTCTAAAGCTTCTTCTCCTTTAATAAAGAAAACCATTTTTTTTGGTTGCGTGGTCTTATTTTAAGCCACCTAATCCGTACCTAGAGGGACACCCCATGTCTAAAGAAAAATTTGAACGTACGAAACCGCACGTAAACGTTGGTACTATCGGCCACGTTGACCACGGTAAAACAACTCTAACTGCTGCTATCTGTACTACACTTGCAAAAGTGTACGGTGGTGTTGCTAAAGATTTCGCATCTATCGATAACGCTCCAGAAGAGCGCGAGCGCGGTATCACAATCGCAACTTCTCACGTTGAGTACGATACTCCTGAACGTCACTACGCACACGTAGACTGTCCTGGACACGCCGATTATGTTAAAAACATGATCACTGGTGCTGCTCAAATGGACGGCGGTATCCTAGTTGTTGCTGCTACAGATGGCCCTATGCCACAAACACGTGAGCACATCCTACTTGGTCGTCAAGTTGGTATCCCTTACATCATCGTATTCATGAACAAATGTGACATGGTTGATGACGAAGAGCTACTTGAGCTAGTAGAAATGGAAGTACGTGAACTTCTTTCTGAGTACGAGTACCCAGGAGACGACCTTCCAGTAATTCAAGGTTCTGCACTTGGCGCTCTAAACGGCGAAAAGCAGTGGGAAGACAAGATTGTTGAGCTTGCAGAAGCACTAGATTCTTACATTCCACTTCCAGAGCGTGCTGTTGACCTACCGTTCCTACTTCCTATTGAAGATGTATTCTCAATCCAAGGTCGTGGTACTGTAGTTACTGGTCGTATCGAGCGCGGTATCCTACGTGTAGGTGACGAAGTAGAAATCGTTGGTATCAAAGAAACTACTCTTACTACTTGTACTGGTGTTGAAATGTTCCGTAAGCTGCTTGACGAAGGTCGTGCAGGTGAGAACGTTGGTGCACTTCTACGTGGTACTAAGCGTGATGACGTTGAACGTGGCCAAGTACTTTCTGCTAAAGGTTCAATCAACCCACACACTAAGTTTGAGTCTGAAGTATACGTACTTTCTAAAGACGAAGGCGGCCGTCACACTCCTTTCTTCAAGGGTTACCGTCCACAGTTCTACTTCCGTACAACTGACGTAACAGGCGATATCACTCTACCAGAAGGCGTAGAAATGGTAATGCCAGGTGACAACGTTCAAATGACTGTTGAGCTAATCGCTCCAATCGCAATGGACGAAGGTCTACGTTTCGCAATCCGCGAAGGTGGCCGTACAGTTGGTGCTGGTGTTGTAGCTAAAATCTTTGCATAAGATTTGACGAACCACTAGTAAAAAGGGCATCATTTGATGCCCTTTTTCTTCGCTGAAAAAAGAGTTGGATGTTTTGGCATCAATTTTAGCTCTTAGCAAAGAATTAAACGGTCTTTTTGACTAAAATGACTGTTAGATGTGTTGTTTTGCAACGCAAAGGAATGTGCCCTGCAACAGCGGGGTTATTGTCGTCTATATTTAAGACTTATCACAGGTTGGTTTTATGAAAGCAAACGCTGAAACTCCTGATAGCTCAGGTGCAGCAGATACAATGAAGTGGGTAGTCGCTTTTGTACTGTTGGCTGCTGCTGTTGTGGGTAATTACCTGTATGGTGAATTGTCTGTTGTAATTCGCGCTGCAGGTGTAGTTGTGCTGATTGCTGCCGCACTAGGCGTTGCAGCAACAACAGTTAAAGGTAAAGCTGCGATCGATTTTGCAAAAGAATCTCGTATGGAGATTCGTAAAGTTGTTTGGCCTACTCGCCAAGAAACTATGCAAACTACATTGATCGTTTTAGCTGTATGTATTGTTATGTCTCTAGTGCTTTGGGGAATTGACGGCATTATGGTCCGTTTAGTTTCTCTAGCGACTGGGGTGTAGAGGGTTCTGATTCATGAGTGAAGCTCCAAAAAAACGTTGGTATGTAGTTCAAGCCTTTTCTGGCTATGAAGGTCGTGTATCTCAATCGCTACGCGAACATATTAAAATGCACGACATGGAAGAGTTCTTTGGTGACGTTTTAGTACCTACTGAAGAAGTAGTGGAAATGCGTGCAGGTCAACGCCGTAAAAGCGAACGTAAGTTCTTCCCTGGCTACGTATTAGTGCAAATGATCATGAATGATGAATCATGGCACTTAGTGCGCAGTATTCCTCGTGTTATGGGCTTCATTGGTGGTACCTCTGATCGTCCTGCACCAATCACTGACAAAGAAGCTGATGCTATCTTGAACCGTCTAGAGAAAGCGAGCGAGTCTCCACGTCCTAAGACAATGTTCGAAGCGGGTGAAGTGGTTCGTGTGAACGATGGTCCGTTTGCTGATTTCAACGGTACAGTTGAAGAAGTAGATTACGAGAAAAGCCGCATTAAGGTATCTGTATCGATCTTTGGTCGTGCAACACCGGTTGAGCTTGAATTTGGTCAGGTTGAAAAGCTAGACTAAAACTCTAACTTTTGAACAAGCTGTGGATAAATGCTTCATAAGTTGTTCAAAATAAAAGAGTATAAAAAACCACCTTTTTAGGGTTGTTAAAGGCGCGAATTATGATTATAATTTCGCGCCTTTTTGCTTCTATCGAAGTAAGAAAGAGTTAATTGAAATTAAGGGGAGCTTGCCTTAGGGCTAGCGCATGTACCCAAAAATTAGGAAATATCATGGCTAAGAAAGTTGAAGCTTATATCAAACTGCAAGTTGCAGCTGGTATGGCAAACCCAAGTCCACCGGTTGGTCCTGCTCTAGGTCAACACGGCGTGAACATCATGGAATTCTGTAAAGCGTTCAACGCAAAAACAGAATCTGTTGAGAAAGGTCTACCTACTCCAGTAGTTATTACTGTTTACAACGACCGTTCTTTCACGTTCGTAACTAAGACTCCACCTGCTGCTGTTCTTCTTAAGAAAGCTGCTGGCGTTAAGTCTGGTTCAGGTCGTCCAAACACTGAGAAAGTTGGTACTGTAACTGACGCTCAAGTTCAGGAAATCGCAGAAACTAAAGCTGCTGATATGACTGGTGCTGACATCGAAGCAATGAAGCGTTCTATTGCTGGTACTGCTCGTTCAATGGGCCTAGTGGTAGAGGGATAAGATCATGGCAAAACTTACTAAGCGTATGCGCGTAATCCGCGACAAAGTTGAAGTAACTAAAGAATACGAAATCAACGAAGCTGTTGCTCTTCTTAAAGAACTAGCGACTGCTAAATTCGTTGAGTCTGTAGATGTTGCTGTTAACCTAGGCATCGATGCTCGTAAATCTGACCAAAACGTACGTGGCGCAACTGTGCTACCTCACGGTACTGGCCGTGAAATCCGCGTTGCTGTGTTCACTCAAGGTGCAAACGCAGAAGCAGCTAAAGCAGCTGGCGCAGATATCGTTGGTATGGAAGATCTTGCTGAGCAAGTGAAAAAAGGTGTAATGGACTTTGACGTTGTTGTTGCTTCTCCTGATGCAATGCGCGTTGTTGGTCAACTAGGTACAATCCTAGGTCCACGCGGTCTAATGCCAAACCCTAAAGTTGGTACTGTAACTCCTAACGTTGCTGAAGCGGTTAAGAACGCTAAAGCTGGTCAGGTTCGTTACCGTAACGACAAGAACGGTATCATCCACACTACTATCGGCAAAGCGTCTTTCGAAGCTAACCAGCTTCAAGAGAACCTAGAAGCACTTCTAGTTGCTCTTAAGAAAGCTAAGCCTTCTTCAGCGAAAGGTACTTTCCTGAAGAAAGTAAGCATCTCTACTACGATGGGTGCTGGTGTTACTGTTGATCAAGCTAGTCTTGACACTCAAGCAAACTAATTTGCTTTGGCGCAGATTTAGTGTATACTTCTGCGCCTAATATTTGTGGTTGGGTGGTTTTTGAAGCAATTCATAACTGTCTATCCCAAGACCGTAGGCGCTGAACCTTTTAAGGTGAAGCTTAATAAAACCTACGTAGGCGATGTTGTCGTTTGAAATGAATTTATTCATTTTTGAATAACATCGTAAACGCTCAATGTATTTTATATTGAGTGCTGTAATCACAACCAGAGGTTAATCCAAATGGCTTTAAATCTTCAAGACAAAAAAGCAATTGTTGCTGAAGTCAACGAAGCAGCCAGTGGTGCACTTTCTGCAGTTGTAGCTGACTCTCGTGGCGTTACTGTTGGCGCGATGACTTCTCTACGTAAACAAGCTCGCGAAGCGGGTGTTTACATGAGAGTTGTTCGTAACACACTAGCACGCCGTGCAGTAGAAGGTACTGAGTATGAGTGTCTACAAGACACATTTACTGGTCCTAGCCTACTTGCGTTCTCTAACGAGCACCCTGGTGCTGCAGCGCGTCTTTTCAAAGACTTCGCTAAAGAGAACAAAACATTCGAGATCAAAGCTGCTGCATTTGAAGGCGCAGTTACTGATGCTGATGTACTAGCGACACTACCAACTTACGACGAAGCTATCGCACGCCTAATGATGTGCATGAAAGAAGCTTCTGCTGGCAAGCTGGTTCGTACTATCGCTGCTGTTCGCGACCAAAAAGAAGAAGCTGCGGCATAAGCCTTGCTTTTCACTGGTTGCTATTTAAACTTATTGTTGACTTAAAAGAGAATTGTTATGTCTATTACTAACGAGCAAATCCTAGACGCAGTTGCAGAAATGTCTGTAATGCAAGTTGTTGAGCTTATCGAAGCTATGGAAGAAAAATTCGGTGTTACTGCTGCTGCTGCAGTTGTAGCTGGTGGTGCTTCTGCTGAAGCTGCTGCTGAGCAAACTGAATTCGACGTTATCCTTACTGCTGCTGGCGCTAACAAAGTACAAGTTATCAAAGCTGTACGTGGCGCAACTGGCCTAGGTCTTAAAGAAGCTAAAGGTCTTGTAGACTCAGCTCCTGCAGCGCTTAAAGAAGGCGTTGACAAAGCTGAAGCTGAAGCTCTTAAAGCACAGCTAGAAGAAGTTGGCGCTTCTGTTGAAATCAAGTAATTATTACTTAATTTCCTAGCCGCAAGGCTATTGGCTGGTGGTTTATTAACCACCGGCCTTTTTGCGCTGTAGGGCTATGACGAATTTCCCGCTGTTTAACCGTCATAATCCGAGCAAAAAAACAGTCATTTTTTCGAAATGATTGTTCAACTACAGTAAACAGCTGTTTGTCACCGCCCCCTCTGAAGAGTGTTTTGGGTGGTTTGGGTCACTTATCAGCGAGCTGAGGAACCCCATGGTTTACTCTTATACCGAGAAAAAGCGCATCCGTAAGGATTTTGGTACTCGTCCACAAGTTTTGGACATTCCATACCTGTTATCGATCCAGCTTGATTCTTTCGATAAATTCATCGAACAGGATCCAGAAGGTCAATACGGTCTTGAAGCTGCTTTCCGTTCTGTATTTCCAATTCAGAGCTACAACGGCAATTCTGAGCTGCAATACGTTAGCTACCGTCTTGGTGAGCCAGTTTTTGACGTTAAAGAATGTCAAATCCGCGGTGTAACTTACTCAAAGCCACTACGCGTAAAACTACGTCTAGTTATCTTTGATCGAGACGCACCAGCAGGCACTGTAAAAGACATTAAAGAGCAAGAAGTCTACATGGGCGAAATTCCGCTTATGACAGACAATGGTACTTTCGTAATTAATGGTACCGAGAGGGTTATCGTATCCCAGCTGCACCGAAGCCCAGGCGTGTTCTTCGACAGTGATAAGGGTAAGACCCACTCATCAGGTAAAGTTCTTTATAACGCACGTGTAATTCCTTACCGTGGCTCATGGTTAGACTTTGAGTTCGATCCTAAGGATAACTTATTCGTACGTATCGACCGTCGTCGTAAGCTACCTGCATCGATTATTCTTCGTGCACTTGGTAAATCGACTGAAGAGATCCTAGATCTGTTCTTCGACAAGGTGAACTTCGAAGTTAAAGACCAAACTCTACTTATGGAGTTGGTTCCTGATCGTCTACGTGGTGAAACTGCGTCATTCGACATCGAATCAAACGGTAAAACTTACGTTGAGACTGGTCGTCGTGTTACTGCTCGCCATATCCGTCAACTTGAAAAAGATGGCGTTGAGCACATCGAAGTACCAGTAGAGTACATCGTTGAAAAGATTGCTGCGAAAGATTACATCAACGAAGCAACTGGCGAGATCATCGTTGGCGCAAACCAAGAGATTAGCCTAGAAGCACTTGCTAACCTGTCTCAAGCAGGTCACAAGACTCTAGAAGTGCTGTTCACGAATGACCTAGACCATGGTCCATTCATGTCAGACACTCTACGTGCGGATAGCACAGTAGATCGCATCTCTGCATTGGTAGAAATCTACCGCATGATGCGCCCTGGCGAGCCACCAACGAAAGAAGCTGCAGAATCATTGTTCGAAAGCCTATTCTTCTCTGAAGATCGTTACGACCTATCAACTGTAGGCCGTATGAAATTCAACAGCTCTATCGAGCGTGAAGAAGAAGAAGAGCGCGGTACTCTGGATGAATCAGACATCATCGAAGTGATGAAGAAACTGATCGGCATCCGTAACGGTATTGGTGAAGTGGACGATATCGACCACCTTGGCAACCGTCGTATCCGTTCTGTAGGTGAAATGGCAGAAAACCAATTCCGTGTTGGTCTAGTTCGTGTAGAACGTGCCGTTAAAGAGCGCCTAAGCCTTGGTGACCTTGATGCAATCATGCCTCAAGATCTTATCAACGCTAAGCCGATCTCTGCTGCAGTTAAAGAATTCTTTGGCTCTTCACAGCTTTCACAGTTTATGGACCAAAACAACCCATTGTCAGAAGTTACGCACAAACGTCGTATCTCTGCTTTAGGTCCTGGTGGTCTTACTCGTGAGCGCGCAGGCTTCGAAGTACGTGACGTTCACGTAACTCACTACGGTCGTCTATGTCCGATCGAAACGCCTGAAGGTCCAAACATCGGTCTAATTAACTCGCTATCTGCGTTTGCACGTTGTAACGATTACGGTTTCCTAGAAACTCCGTACCGTCGTGTAGTAGATGGTGTAGTAACAGAAGAAGTTGATTACCTGTCTGCAATCCAGGAAGGTCAATTCGTAATCGCGCAAGCAAACACTATTCTTACAGAAGAAGGTACGTTTGCAGATGAGCTAATCACAGCTCGTCAGAAAGGTGAATCTGGTCTTCACCCACGCGAGCACGTTGACTACATGGACGTTGCGACAAACCAAGTAGTATCTATCGCTGCTTCGCTTATCCCGTTCCTAGAACACGATGATGCGAACCGTGCATTGATGGGTGCCAACATGCAACGTCAAGCGGTACCAACACTTAGAGCTGATAAGCCTCTAGTAGGTACTGGTATTGAACGTAACATCGCAGTTGACTCTGGTGTTACAGCGGTTGCTAAACGTGGTGGTCAGGTTCAGTCTGTAGACGCTTCTCGTATCGTAGTTAAGGTTAACGAAGATGAATTGGTACCTGGCGAAGCTGGTATCGATATCTACAACCTAACTAAGTACACGCGTTCGAACCAAAACACATGTATTAACCAACGTCCAACTGTACTTCCTGGTGAACCAGTTGCACGCGGTGATGTTCTTGCTGATGGTCCTTCAACTGACCTTGGTGAACTTGCTCTTGGCCAAAACATGCGTATCGCATTCATGCCTTGGAACGGTTACAACTTCGAAGACTCGATCTTAGTATCTGAGCGCGTAGTTCAAGAAGACCGTTTCACGACAATCCACATTCAAGAACTATCTTGTGTGGCTCGTGATACTAAGCTGGGTTCTGAAGAGATCACAGCTGATATTCCAAACGTAGGTGAGTCTGCTCTGTCTAAACTAGACGAGTCAGGTATCGTTTACATTGGTGCTGAAGTTAAGGGTGGCGACATCCTAGTTGGTAAAGTAACCCCTAAAGGTGAAACTCAACTGACTCCTGAAGAGAAGCTACTACGTGCTATCTTCGGTGAGAAAGCGTCTGATGTTAAAGATACTTCTCTACGTGTACCAAACTCTGTTTCGGGTACTATCATCGATGTACAAGTCTTCACTCGCGATGGCGTAGAGAAAGACAAACGTGCACTTGAAATCGAACAGATGCAGCTTAAAGAAGCTAAGAAAGACCTAACTGAAGAGTTCCAAATTCTTGAGGGTGGCCTTCTTAACCGTGTTAAAGCTGTACTTCTGTCTGGTGGTTACTCTGAAGCTAAGCTTGATACTATCGGTCGTAAGCAATGGCTAGAGCAAGTTCTAGAAGACGATGCGCTACAAACACAGCTTGAGCAACTTGCTGAGCAGTGGGATGAGCTAAAAGCAGACTTCGATAAGAAGTTTGAAACTAAGCGTCGTAAAATCACTCAAGGTGATGATCTAGCGCCTGGCGTTCTTAAGATTGTTAAAGTTTACCTAGCGGTTAAACGTCGTATCCAGCCTGGTGATAAGATGGCCGGTCGTCACGGTAACAAAGGTGTAATCTCTAAGATTAACCCTGTTGAAGACATGCCATACGATGAGAAAGGTCAGCCTGTAGACATCGTACTTAACCCGCTGGGTGTACCATCGCGTATGAACATCGGTCAGATCCTAGAAGTTCACTTAGGTTTGGCTGCGAAAGGTATCGGTGACAAGATCAACCAAATGGTTAAGGAACAACAAGAACTGCATAAGTTCCGTGAGTTCCTACAGAAGGTTTATGATCTTGGTGATACTCGTCAGAAAGTTGATATTGCTGAACTGTCTGATGATCAAGTTCGTACACTGATTAAGAACCTACGTGGCGGTCTACCGATTGCTACTCCTGTGTTCGACGGTGCTTCTGAGTCTCTAATCAAAGAACTACTTAAACTGGGTGATCTGCCAGAATCTGGTCAGCTTAAACTGTTTGATGGTCGTACTGGTGATTCGTTTGAGCGTCCTGTAACTGTTGGTTACATGTACATGCTGAAACTGAACCACTTGGTTGATGACAAGATGCATGCTCGTTCAACTGGTTCTTACAGCCTAGTAACTCAGCAACCACTTGGTGGTAAAGCTCAGTTCGGTGGTCAGCGTTTCGGTGAGATGGAAGTATGGGCACTAGAAGCATACGGTGCTGCATATACTCTACAAGAAATGCTAACAGTTAAGTCGGATGACGTTAACGGCCGTACTAAGATGTATAAGAACATCGTAGATGGCAACCATAGCATGGAACCTGGCATGCCAGAGTCGTTCAACGTACTGTTGAAAGAGATTCGCTCGCTAGGTATCAACATCGAGCTAGAAGACGAAGAGTAATCCCTCTTTTTTATAAAGAAGATTGGATTACTTGGTAAAGGGGGCTCACTTTAGTCGGTGAGCTCCTTTAACTCCTTACAGGAGCTGAACGTGAAAGACTTATTAAACTTTCTAAAAGCACAGCATAAGACCGAAGAATTTGATGCAATCAAAATCGGTCTATCTTCACCAGACACGATCCGTTCGTGGTCTTTTGGTGAAGTTAAAAAGCCAGAAACAATTAACTATCGTACGTTCAAACCTGAACGTGATGGTCTGTTCTGTGCACGTATTTTTGGTCCAGTTAAAGACTACGAATGTCTTTGTGGCAAATACAAGCGCCTGAAGCACCGTGGTGTTATCTGTGAGAAGTGTGGCGTTGAAGTTACACAAACTAAAGTTCGTCGTGACCGTATGGGCCACATCGAGCTTGCTTCACCAGTTGCTCACATCTGGTTCCTAAAATCACTACCGTCTCGTATCGGTCTACTAATGGATATCCCTCTGCGTGATATCGAACGTGTTCTTTACTTCGAAATGTACGTAGTAACTGAACCGGGTATGACTGATCTAGAAAAATCTCAGATGCTTACTGAAGAAGAGTACCTGGATCGTCTAGAAGAGTGGGGTGACGAATTCACTGCTAAGATGGGTGCTGAAGCGATCAAAGATCTGCTTTCAACAATGGACCTTCATCAAGAAGTGGAAGAAATGCGCGAAGAGTTGGAAACAACTAACTCTGAAACTAAGCGTAAGAAAGTTACTAAGCGTTTGAAGCTAGTTGAAGCGTTCATCTCGTCAGGCAACAAGCCTGAGTGGATGATCCTAACTGTACTTCCAGTGCTACCGCCAGATCTTCGTCCTCTAGTACCTCTAGATGGCGGTCGTTTTGCGACTTCAGATCTGAACGACCTTTACCGTCGTGTGATCAACCGTAACAACCGTTTGAAGCGTCTTCTAGAGCTAGCGGCTCCAGACATCATCGTACGTAACGAAAAGCGTATGTTGCAAGAGTCTGTTGATGCCCTTCTAGATAACGGTCGTCGCGGTCGTGCGATCACGGGTTCTAACAAGCGTCCTCTGAAATCTCTTGCTGATATGATCAAGGGTAAACAAGGTCGTTTCCGTCAGAACCTTCTAGGTAAACGTGTAGACTACTCTGGCCGTTCTGTAATCACAGTAGGTCCATACCTTCGTCTACATCAGTGTGGTCTTCCTAAGAAGATGGCACTTGAGCTATTTAAGCCGTTCATCTACAGCAAGCTAGAGACTCGTGGCATGGCTACGACAATCAAAGCTGCTAAGAAAATGGTAGAGCGCGAAGAAGCGATCGTTTGGGATATCCTAGACGAAGTTATCCGTGAACACCCAGTACTGCTTAACCGTGCACCTACACTTCACCGTCTAGGTATCCAAGCGTTTGAACCAGTACTAATCGAAGGTAAAGCGATTCAGCTTCACCCACTAGTGTGTGCGGCATACAACGCCGACTTCGATGGTGACCAAATGGCTGTACACGTGCCTCTAACTTTAGAAGCACAGCTTGAAGCTCGTACCCTAATGATGTCGACGAATAACATTCTGTCGCCAGCATCAGGTGATCCGATCATCGTACCTTCTCAGGACGTTGTATTGGGTCTTTACTACATGACACGTGACAAGATCAACGTGAAAGGTGAAGGTATGTACCTTGCTGGCCCTGCTGAGGCTGAAAAGGCATACCGTACTAAGACTGCTGAGCTACATGCTCGCGTTAAAGTACGTATCACTGAAACAGTAGTAGACGAAGACGGCAATAGCACAACGAATACTGGCCTAGTAGATACGACTGTAGGTCGTGCAATGCTATGGCAGATCGTTCCTAAAGGCCTTCCGTACAGCATCGTTAACCAAAAGTTAGGTAAGAAGCAGATCTCTACTCTTCTTAACGAGTGTTACCGTAAGCTTGGTCTAAAAGATACAGTAGTATTTGCTGACCAAATCATGTACGCAGGTTTCGCATACGCGGCTCTTTCTGGTGTTTCTGTAGGTATCAACGATATGGTTGTTCCTCAAGCGAAATACGACGAGATTGAATCTGCTGAAGAAGAAGTTCGCGAAATCCAAGAACAATTCCAATCTGGTCTTGTTACTGCGGGTGAGCGTTACAACAAAGTTATCGATATCTGGGCATCTACGAATGACCGCGTTGCGAAAGCAATGATGGATAACCTATCTTCTGAAACAGTTATTAACCGTGACGGCGAAGAAGAACAGCAAGAATCGTTCAACAGCATCTACATGATGGCCGACTCGGGCGCACGTGGTTCTGCAGCTCAGATTCGTCAGCTAGCAGGTATGCGTGGTCTGATGGCGCGTCCAGATGGTTCAATCATCGAAACGCCGATCACTGCGAACTTTAAAGAAGGTCTAAACGTCCTTCAGTACTTTATCTCAACGCACGGTGCTCGTAAGGGTCTTGCGGATACAGCACTGAAAACAGCAAACTCGGGTTACCTAACTCGTCGTCTAGTAGACGTTGCTCAAGACGTTGTAGTACACGAACATGACTGTGGCACGCATGAAGGTATCGACATGATGCCTCACATCGAAGGTGGTGACGTTAAAGTTGCACTTTCTGAGCTTGCTCTTGGTCGTGTTGTTGCTGAAGATGTTCTTAAGCCTGGTACTGAAGATGTACTGATTCCACGTAATACTCTGATTGATGAGAAGTGGTGTCAAATCATGGAAGACAACTCAGTAGATAGCATGAAAGTGCGCTCTGTTGTTACCTGTGATGCAGACTTCGGTTGTTGTGCACAGTGTTACGGTCGTGACCTAGCACGTGGTCACCTAGTAAACCAAGGTGAAGCAGTTGGTGTTATCGCTGCACAATCTATCGGTGAACCGGGTACACAGCTAACGATGCGTACGTTCCACATCGGTGGTGCGGCATCTACTGCAGCAGCAGAGAACAGCATCCAAGCTAAGACAACTGGTACTGTGAAGCTTCACAATGCTAAGTTCGTAATTAACAAAGATAAGAAACTGGTTATCACTTCTCGTGCATCTGAGATGACGATTATTGATGAATTCGGCCGTACGAAAGAGAAGCACAAACTTCCTTACGGTTCGATGCTAACCAAAGGCGACAACGCAGCAGTTACTGCTGGTGAAGTTGTAGCTAACTGGGAAGCGCATACCATGCCAATCATCACTGAAGTGGCAGGTCGTATCCAATTCGTAGATATGATCGATGGTATTACAGTTTCTCGTAACACTGACGATCTAACGGGTCTTTCTTCAAGTGAAGTTACAGACGCAGAAGCTCGCCCAGCAGCAGGTAAAGATATGCGTCCAGCTATCAAACTTGTTGATGAGCAAGGTAACGACGTAATGATCCCTGGTACTGATATGCCAGCTCACTACTTCCTACCTGGCAAAGCGATTGTAAACATCGAAGATGGCGCTGAAGTTGGCATTGGTGACACACTATCTCGTATCCCTCAAAAATCGAGCGGAAACAAAGATATCACCGGTGGTCTACCTCGCGTAGCTGACCTATTCGAAGCTCGTAAGCCTAAAGAGCCTGCGATCCTTGCTGAGCACACAGGTACTGTGTCTTTCGGTAAAGAAACGAAAGGTAAGCGTCGTCTAGTAATCACTCGTGAAGGCGGTGACGCTTACGAAGAGATGATTCCTAAGCATCGTCAATTGAACGTGTTCGAAGGTGAGAAGATTGAACGTGGTGATGTAATCGCCGACGGTCCTGAAACTCCACACGATATCCTGCGTCTACGTGGTATCCACGCAGTAACTCAGTACATCGCGAACGAAGTTCAAGAAGTTTACCGCTTACAAGGCGTAAAGATTAACGATAAGCACATTGAGACTATCGTTCGTCAAATGCTACGTAAGTGTACAATCACTCATTCTGGTGACTCTCCGTTCCTACCTGGCGAACAAGTTGAGTACCACAATGTTAAGATTGCTAACCGTAAGCTAGAAGCTGAAGGTAAAGAACTAGTACGTTTCGAACGTGATCTACTAGGTATTACTAAAGCATCTCTTGCAACTGAGTCATTCATCTCAGCTGCATCGTTCCAAGAAACGACTCGCGTACTAACAGAAGCTGCGGTTTCTGGTAAGCGTGATGACCTTCGCGGTCTGAAAGAGAACGTAATTGTTGGTCGTCTGATCCCAGCTGGTACTGGTTTCGCATACCACCAAGAGCGTCAAAAGCAACGTGAAGAAGAGCAAGAAGGTCCTTCAGCTGAACAAGCTACTGACAATCTAGCAGCACTTCTAAACGCTGGTTTCTCTTCAGAAGAGTAGGCTCTACGAGTAGTCTCTAAGAGATAAGAAAAGGCACCTTCGGGTGCCTTTTTTGTATCTGGCGTATAAGTGTTTAACGAGAGGCTTATCGATTCGAAGTTGATAGGTATGCTTGCTTGTCGATTGCTTGGCTGGTGGACTTAGTCGATAGTACTTTCTCTAAGGCAGCTTGCGTGTTTACAGGGAGGGCTGAGGATGAAACTGGTGGAAGTGTTACGTCGGGTTATCGCAAAACATCAGAGTAGGGACGAACCAATAGGCTCTGGAAAAAGAGTTGGATGTGTTAGGTAACGCTACAGACAAAACAAAAAGCTTGCACAGAGGCAAGCTTAGAAGGTGTCAAGCCATTAAGCTCCTGGTGGAACCGCTAGGCTGTCGGCAATTTGTTGTATCAGCTGGTCTTCAACCGCAAACCTAGCCTCAAGAATCTCACCTATAAGTGACAGCTCACTATCAAAGCTTTCTAATGTATCACTAGCTTCAATGGCGGCGTACTTATCGGTGAAGTTGAGCAAAGGGTCCGTGGTAAGGACGATATGACCATAAGACTGGTTGATTTCGTCTGTTGCTTTGAAGCCAGTAGACTGCCATTTGTCCATCACCATGTCATAGATTTTGAAATGACCTTCGGAGATGTAATCAACAAGGTGTTGGCTGAATTTTTGGAGTTCTTCTGGAGAAGGCAGTTCGGTGATTGCCGTTGCTTTCGACGATGAAGGCTGTAGAGCGGCAAGCTTACAATACTCAACGATTAGAGACTGTCGAGTTTCGAGCCAATGATCGATGACCTCATTAGAGCCACCCCATTGTTCTTGTATTTGTTTGAATTTATTTAGCATGACCATGTCCTCATGATCTGATCACAACCTTGTGATCATGGTAATTGCCTAAGCAAGGTCCGTTTATTGGTAACTACTAAAAGTAATAGCTTGAAATATTCTCTGCTACAACTCTAGTATGAAATTAGATTGCCAGTAAAATGAACGAACTGCAAGCAATGAGGCATAGGGATGTTAAAAAAAAGTGATAACAAAATGACAGAGCAAGCTTATTGGTGCGTCGTTTCAGGTAGTGATATTTGGGTTAATAATGATCAGTTTCCTTATGGCGCAGCAGAGGAGCTAGGGCTGAGTGTCGAGCATGCAATCTGTATTGGTCAGCATCAAGGTCGTAAGGTGTATTGGCTCAACGACTGTGATGTTGAGAGTGAGTTGACCATGATAAACCTACGTGAGTTATTACACTGGCCTGAATCGAGTTTTCTGACAGCAAGCAAAGCTATCCAGTATGGGCACATGACGCAAAGTATGCGTTTTTGTCCTCAGTGTGGCGGTCGTAATCACCTCAATCATAATCAGGTGGCGATGCAATGCGGAGATTGCCGAACGCTTCATTACCCTCGTATCTTCCCGTGCATCATTGTCGCTGTACGAAACGACAACAAGATATTGCTTGCACAGCACCCAAGACATAAAACAGGTATGTATACCGTGATAGCGGGCTTCCTAGAGGTTGGAGAGACCTTAGAGCAGTGTGTGGCAAGAGAAGTCAAAGAAGAGACAGGCATCGATGTCAGTAATATCCGTTACTTTGGCAGCCAGCCATGGGCTTTTCCGTCGAGTATGATGATGGCCTTTCTGGCTGACTATGCTGGTGGAACGCTTAAACCAGATTACAGTGAACTGTCGGATGCCCAATGGTTTGATGTAACAAGCCTGCCTGATGTAGCTCCAGTAGGAACGATTGCGAGACAATTGATTGAGAAAACTGTGGGTGACGTGGCGAAAGATGATGTGACGAAGCAGACGATAGAGTACTAATTTACCTATGATAGTATTTGGCCTATAGGTGGTCAAAAGCTAAAAAAAACCCTCCACAAGTGGAGGGGGTAAGTAAGATGTCGTTATGAGATGCTGAGTAGTGACTACTCAGATGTTATAATTGTAATTTTCGCTAGCGAACAAATTTTTAACATGCTCCTGCAATTGGGTGCAAATTAAGCATTGATTTAAAAGTTAATAACTTGATCTAGGTTGCAAAGCACACAGCTTTTACCCTTCAATCAGTGTTAGAATACTTGCCATCAAAACTAGACAAGATTGAATTGGAATTTAACGGAATGACCGAATTAAAAAACGATCGCTATTTACGCGCACTTTTAAAACAGCCTGTTGATTACACACCAGTATGGATGATGCGCCAAGCTGGCCGCTATCTTCCAGAGTACAAAGCAACGCGCGCTGAAGCGGGCGATTTCATGTCTTTGTGCAAAAACGCTGAACTGGCATCAGAAGTAACACTTCAACCTTTACGTCGTTTCCCGCTTGATGCGGCAATCTTGTTCTCTGACATCCTAACTATCCCTGATGCAATGGGCTTAGGCTTGTACTTTGAAACTGGTGAAGGTCCTAAGTTTGAACGTCCTATCACATGTAAAGCTGACGTAGAGAAGATTGGCCTACCTGATCCAGAAGGAGAGCTTCAATACGTAATGAATGCCGTTCGTCAGATCCGTAAAGATCTGAAAGGCGAAGTGCCATTGATTGGTTTCTCTGGTAGCCCTTGGACACTGGCAACTTACATGGTTGAAGGCAGCAGCTCGAAGGCGTTTACTAAGATCAAGAAGATGATGTACGCAGAGCCACAAACACTGCATTTACTTCTAGATAAGCTGGCTGACACCGTTATTGAATACCTGAACGCGCAAATTAAAGCGGGTGCACAATCGGTAATGGTATTCGACACATGGGGTGGTGTACTTACTCCGCGTGACTACAACCTGTTCTCACTACAGTACATGCATAAAATTGTAGATGGCCTAATCCGTGAAAACGAAGGTCGCCGTGTACCGGTTACTCTGTTCACTAAGAACGGTGGCATGTGGCTAGAATCTATCGCAGCGACTGGCTGTGATGCGGTGGGTCTAGACTGGACAATCAATATTGCGGATGCAAAAGCGCGTATTGGCGATAAAGTGGCTCTACAAGGCAACATGGACCCATCAGTGCTTTACGCACAACCTGAGCGTATTCGTGAAGAAGTCGGCACTATCCTTGAAGGTTTTGGTGACGGCGGTACTGGTCACGTATTTAACCTTGGCCATGGTATTCACCTAGATGTGCCACCAGAGAATGCTGGTGTATTTGTGGACGCAGTTCACGACCTATCTAAGCCATACCATAAGTAATTCAGTATGTGTTTTTAGAAAAAGCGCTGTCGAGAAATCGGCAGCGCTTTTTTATTATCTGTTTATCTACATCCAATATCGGCTTAATCATCGTGGATGTGCAGCTAATTAGGTATTTGGATCATAGTAGGCCAAATGCTCCGAGATGTGCTTTTGGATGTAAGGAATAACGTCACTCTCAAACCAAGGGTTCTTCTTGAGCCAGATATTATTGCGTGGCGAAGGGTGAGGTAGCGGCAAAAACTCAGGCGCCCATCTTTGCCAATTACGCACGGTTTCGGTTAGTGTGCTGGTGGTTTTATTTGTTAGGTAATAGTTTTGCGCGTATTGGCCAATCAGCAGTGTCATTTGAATGTTGGGTAGCGATTGCAGCACTTTGTTATGCCAAAGCTCCGCACACTCTTTACGTGGTGGGAGATCGCCACTCTTTCCCTTTCCCGGATAACAAAACCCCATAGGAACAATCGCAACTTTTTGTTCGTCATAAAACGTATCGCTATTTATCCCTAACCATTCTCTTAATCGTTCGCCACTGGCATCATTCCAAGGGATCGATGACTCATGAACCTTGATGCCGGGTGCCTGCCCAATGATAAGCAAGCGCGCGTTTGGATGCGCTTGAATCACCGGGTTAGCACCGTGTGATAGGTGAGGCTCACAAGCTCGGCACTGTCGAATCTCTTTGAGTAACGATGAGGGCATCAGTAGCCTTTATCAAAATCGATGACATGGTTAAGTTTAAAGCCATCTCGCCACTGTTGGTAATTCTCGGCGAAGATCTCTACCACCTGCCTTGGCTCACTCAGCGCTGCAATGTGCGGGGTGATGGTCACTTGCGGCAATGTCCAGAAAGGGTGCTCCTGCGAGAGGGGTTCACTTTCAAACACATCCAAGAAAGCATGCTCAACCCACTTATTCTTAATCGCAAGCAGCAAGGCTTTGTTATCTAAGCTCTCTCCTCTGCCAACATTAAAGAGCAGCACATTCGAGCAGTAACTTAAGGTCGTTTGATTGAGTAATTGATAGGTTTCATCTGTTGATGGCAAGGTGTTGACCACGATATCCGCTTGCTTAAGGGCAGCCTCTATCTCATTGATGTGGAAAGTGTCTTTAAAGGTCTCTTGCTTTGATGGAATGCCGGTACGGTTGACTCCAATGGTATGAATACCAAAAGCAGCTGCGGTTTTCGCTAAATGACTGCCGATTGAACCTGTCCCTAAAATCACCATGGTTTTGTCAGTTAGGCTAGTATATAGCTGTGGTTGCCAGCTTCGTTGTGCTTGTTGCTGGTGGTAGTGAGGGAAGTGTCTACAGTGGCTGATCGTGTAACCTAACACGTATTCAGCAATCGCAGGGCCGAAGATGCCTTTGACGTTGGTCAGCGTATAATCTTGACGCAGATCCGGCTGAGTGAGTTTATTGATTCCTGCGTAGGTACTCTGCACCCAGTCTAGATGTTTAAACTCATTAAGTCGCTCCGCGATTAAAGGAGGAGAAGCCAGCACGATCTCAGCTAATTCGGGGTTTTGAGTGATTTCGAGGTCAGGTAACCCTTGGTTTAGAATCAGTTGCGTATAAGTATCGTCATGCTCAGTAAGAATATAGAGCTTATTCGTAAAATTGTTCATCGGCCTACCTTTTCCATCCTAGGTTTATCAAGTACACTTTCGCTGTCTTTTTCTGCAATTATTGAGTGACTATGCTTCAGAATCCACTGCAGGTTCGTCTAGAAAAGTTAGAACCTTGGCAACAAATTACCTTTATGGCGTGTCTATGTGAGCGTATGTACCCTAACTATGCCATGTTTTGTGAGAATACAGAATTTGCGGAAGCTCGAATCTATCGTGATGTTTTGGATAGCATTTGGGAAATCCTAACCGTTAAAACGGCAAAGGTGAATTTTGAGCGTCAACTTGAGAAAGTCGAAGAGCTATTCCCAAGTGGAGATGATTTTGATTTTTACGGTGTTTACCCTGCGATGGACGCGTGCCAAGGCTTGGCAACGTTAATTCATGGCTTACTTGATCGTGAACATCTGCTTGAAACTGTAATTAAAGTGAGTCAACAATCGGTGAAGACGGTTGCTGAGCTTGAGTTTGCTCAAGGCGCTGAAGAAGTGACAAACGAAAACCAGAAAGAAAACGAAGCGGTGTGTGAAGAGTGGGACGTTCAGTGGGCCATCTTCCGACCTCTACGTGAAACGACTGAGCGTGACCTAGATCTGATCAAAGATCTACGCCACGAACTGCGTGAAGACCCAGTAAGTAACATTGGTGTAGCGTTATAATTCGCTATCGCATCAAAGTACGAATAAAAACAAAGGCTCCTTAGGGAGCCTTTGTTGTATCTGACGGTATCAAATTGAGATTAAGCGTCTTTTTTGTCTTCTTTTTGAACCTTGTCTTCATCCACTGACTTTGAGTCTGAGGTGTCGTTGTCTGTTAGAGTTTTTTCCTCTAGCTCGTCCTCTTCATCGCGGTTTTCGATAACACCGTGTGTTTCTTTCCACTGTTCCCAACGCTGAAATGCCAGTTCTTGCATGTCAGTCGTCTTATCTGCCTCGTCGACGATCTCTTCGCCCACTAGGTGCTCAAAGATATCTTCTAGGGTGATGATGCCCTGAATCGTACCGTACTCGTCAACTACTAAGGAAAGCTGCAGGCGGTTTGCCATCATTTGGTCAAAGGCTTTAGCCAAGCCCATGTTGTTCAGCAACACGTGGATAGGGCGCATTACTTCACCCAGAGCTTTCTCGCCACAACCCGCTTGTTGCAATCTAAACAGTTCCAGACGGTGCACAAAACCAATGATGTTGTCAGTTTGCTCGCTGTAAACTAATGGGCGCGAGAATGGTGTGTCTTTGTGTTGCTCTAGGAACGTATCCACGCTCATTTCGGCATCGACGCGGAATACAACAGGGCGCGGCGTCATTACTTGAGTCACGGGCACATCTTGAATGCCTAATAGGTTGTTCAGAATTTTTGATTCGCCTTCAGCAAACTCACCACTCTCTTTTGCCAAAATAGCCATTGCAGACAGCTCATCACGCATTTTTGGTGCTTGGTGGCCACGAGCAAGACGTTTGGTGATCTGTTCTGAGAACCAGACAAACGGTGTTAGAAAGAAAACCATCCAGCGAAGTACGTTTGATGATGCTGGAGCAAGTTGGCGCCAGTAGGTTGCACCAATGGTTTTTGGAACAATCTCAGACAAAACCAAAATACCCAAAGTCAGTACGGCAGAGAATACACCTAACCATTGGCTACCAAAAACCACAGCCGCTTGTGCACCTGCCGTCGCAGCACCGATTGTGTGTGCGATGGTGTTGAGCGTTAAAATTGACGCGAGCGGGCGGTCAATGTCTGTTTTCAGTTTGTCTAAAGACTCTGCTGCAGGGTGCCCATTTTGTTTTAGTTGAGCAATATAGCTCGGACTAATACTCAAAAGTACAGCTTCTAAAACAGAACAAATGAAAGAAACTCCAATAGCAATGGAGACGTAAATAGTTAGCAGCAGCATGTTTGCCCTTAAATTAAATTGTACGCTTTAGCAGCGATTCAGCGTGGATTATAGAGATAAAGTAGTGGCTAGGTCATCATTAATTTGCCTCTCAGCCCCTTTTAAACAAGGGCTTGCTCAATAAAATCAGTAACAAATTGTGAGTTATTACTCATATTATGGCTAAAACTACGGCATTAGAGCTAAAGATCGACGACAAACCTTTGCCAGATGGGGCATTTATGTTTTAGAGTAAATTGAATTCAAAAATACAAAGAAGGGAAACCTAAAATGAACAAGACTCAATTAATCGACTTTATTGCTGAAAAAGCGGACCTTTCTAAAGCACAAGCTAAAGCTGCTCTAGAAGCGACTCTTGGCGGTGTTACAGATGCTCTTAAAGATGGCGATCAAGTTCAGCTAATTGGTTTTGGTACTTTTAAAGTAAACCACCGTGCAGCTCGCACTGGTCGTAACCCAAAAACTGGTGATGAGATCCAAATCGCTGCTGCAAATGTTCCAGCATTTGTTGCAGGTAAAGCGCTGAAAGATTCAGTGAAATAATCTAAACTGTACCGAGGTAGTCGTATTCCACCTCGGTACAGGTTTTTATGAAAAAAGTATTTCTTCTCGTTTCACTATTATCTACATTCCTCATTGGCTGTTCATCAACCAGCCCCAGCAAAAACCTAGAGCAATTTGAAACTCACACCGGCGGCCAAGTCATGGGCGACGCGACAAGTTTCTACTGGGTCACCAACAAGCTAACACAACCTCATACTTCTGCTGACTATGTCACCATGGGCGATTACGGCTGGTACAAAACTGACTATGTTTGGTCGGAAGATGTGCTTCGTGAATTTGTACGTGAAGGTGAACTACGCGATGATTCACTGGCGTTGGTTCCATATCGTGTACATGTGCGCTTTAATCAGTCTGGTGAGGCTGTGTATCAACAGTATCGTATTGGTAAAAAAGTATTACCGTTACAGTCGGTTCAACTCGACAGATATAAACAGGAAGCGACATCCGTTCTCGATGTTACCGAGAAGCAAAATGATGAAGGATTAGAGCTTTTGCAGGGCTATTGGAATGGCAAAACGTTTCAGACTTGTTCTGGTAAGCAGTTTGATGACTTTGAGTTCAACCAAACATTGCCTAATTTTGTGATTAACCGTTTATCGTCTGTAGAGAGCTATGGTGCTTTTGTCGGTAAAGCGTCTTTGAGAAAATTGTCGGTTGCTGAGTTTTTGATATTGGCAGATGAAAATCATGAGTGTGTATCAAGGCCCTCATTGCTGAAAGAATAGAGATCGCTTGAACAGTATCAGAGTATTTGGCCTACTATAGGCCAAGTGCTGATTAGTCAGTACAAGTACCACTAATCGATAAAAAAGGCGCCTGTTGAGGCGCCTTTTCTTTTATTCAATTGCAGTCATTCATTTGCTGATATTCGAATCTAGCCGAATGATGATACTGATTACTGATTACTGATTACTGATTACTGATTACTGATTACTGATTACTGCTCTTGCTCGCGCGCAATCGCACGGTAACCAATGTCATTGCGGTGGAACATACCATTCCAGCTAACTTGCTTAGTTAACGCGTAAGCGCGCTCCTGAGCCTCAGAAACCGTATTGCCCAGTGCTGTTGCACAAAGTACACGACCGCCGTTTGTCACTACGTCGCCAGCTTCATTATTTGTCGTACCTGCATGGAAAACCTTTTGGCCTTCAACTTCGCTTGTTGGTAGTGAAATAACGTCACCTTTTGCGTAGTCAGCAGGGTAACCACCAGCCGCAAGAACAACACCGATAGAAGCGCGTGGATCCCACTTAGATTCTGCTTCGTCGAGTTTCTCGTCGATAGCCATTAGGCAAAGCTCAACAAGGTCTGACTCCATACGCATCATGATAGGTTGCGTTTCTGGATCGCCGAAGCGGCAGTTGTATTCGATAACTTTAGGTGTGCCGTCAGCATCGATCATTAGGCCAGCGTAAAGGAAACCTGTGTAAGGTGCGCCTTCCGCGTCCATGCCACGTACCGTTGGGTAGATAACTTCTTCAAGGATACGGTTGTGGATTTCTGGAGTTACAACCGGCGCAGGAGAGTAAGCACCCATGCCACCCGTGTTAGGCCCTGTGTCTTTGTCGCCAACACGTTTGTGATCTTGGCTGGTGGCCATAGGAAGTACGCTAGAACCGTCAACCATTACGATGAAGCTTGCTTCTTCGCCTTCAAGGAACTCTTCGATAACCACGCGGCTGCCAGCTTCGCCAAAGGCGTTGCCCGCTAGCATGTCTTTGATTGCGTCTTCTGCTTCTTCAAGGGTCATCGCAACGATAACGCCTTTACCCGCGGCAAGACCGTCAGCTTTCACTACGATTGGAGCACCTTGCTCGCGAACGTAAGCGATAGCTGGCTCAATCTCAGTGAAGTTTGAGTAGTAACCTGTTGGGATCTCATGACGAGCTAGGAAGTCTTTAGTGAATGCTTTAGAGCCTTCAAGCTGTGCTGCGGCTTGAGTAGGGCCAAAGATTGGCAAACCTACTTCGCGGAATGCATCAACCACACCGATAACCAATGGTGCTTCAGGGCCCACGATAGTCAGTTCGATTTTCTTCTCTTGAGCAAACGCGACTAAACCAGCGATGTCTTCAACGCCAATCTTTACGTTTTCAAGTTTAGGCTCTAGCGCAGTACCTGCGTTGCCTGGAGCAATGAATACTGTTTCAACGTTTGTGTTTTGTGCTGCTTTCCAACCCAAAGCATGTTCTCTACCGCCAGCACCGATGATTAATACGTTCATGTTTCAATCCTTAAGTCTTTAATTCTTAAAAGCCCCTCAAAATTGAGAGGCTCGATAGCTACTAATTGTTTAGGTGAACTAAATATTAGTGGCGGAAGTGACGCATGCCTGTGAATATCATCGCCATGCCGTGTTCGTCTGCTGCTGCGATAACTTCGTCATCACGCATAGAGCCGCCCGGTTGGATAACACACTTGATGCCAGCTTCTGCTGCCGCGTCGATACCGTCACGGAATGGGAAGAATGCATCTGATGCCATCACACAACCTTCAACCTGTAGACCTTCGTCAGCAGCTTTGATGCCTGCGATTTTCGCAGAGTAAACGCGGCTCATTTGGCCAGCGCCGACACCAATCGTCATGTCGCCTTTCGAATAAACGATAGCGTTAGACTTAACGTACTTCGCTACTTTCCAGCAGAATAGAGCATCTTTTAGCTCTTCAGCCGTTGGTTGACGCTTAGAAACTACTTTCAGGTCGTCTTCAGAAACCATGCCTTGGTCGCGGTCTTGAACTAGCAAACCACCGTTAACACGCTTCACGTCAAAGCCAGTCGTCTTCGTTGTCCACTCACCACACTCAAGTAGGCGAAGGTTTTTCTTAGCCGCTACGATTTCTACTGCTTCAGCAGAAACAGACGGTGCAATGATAACTTCAACGAATTGACGCTCAGTGATAGCCGTTGCTGTTGCCGCGTCTAGTTCACGGTTGAATGCGATGATGCCGCCAAATGCAGATGTAGGGTCTGTTTTGAATGCGCGGTCGTAAGCTTCTAGGATGTCTTCACCTAGTGCAACACCACATGGGTTAGCGTGCTTAACAATCACACATGCTGGCTCGTTGAACTCTTTCACACACTCAAGTGCTGCGTCAGTGTCAGCGATGTTGTTGTAAGAAAGTGCTTTACCTTGGATTTGATGAGCTGTAGATACAGACGCTTCTTCAGGGTTCGCTTCAACGTAGAAAGCGGCTGCTTGGTGGCTGTTCTCACCGTAGCGCATGTCTTGCTTCTTCTCGAACTGTTGGTTGAACGTACGAGGGAATTTGCTCTCTTTATCGCCTTCCTTGTTCGCGCCGTAGCTAGGAACCATAGTGCCGAAGTAGTTAGCGATCATGCCGTCGTAAGAAGCGGTGTGCTCAAATGCCGCGATAGCGAGGTCGAAGCGAGTCTCTAGGGTTAGAGATTTCTCGTTCGCGTCCATTTCAGCCACAACACGCTCGTAGTCGTGTGCGTTTACAACGATCGTTACGTCTTTGTGGTTTTTAGCCGCAGAGCGAACCATTGTTGGGCCACCGATGTCGATGTTCTCAACAGCGTCAGCAAGGGTACAACCTTCCTTAGCAACGGTTTCTGCGAATGGGTATAGGTTTACAACAACCATATCGATAGGGTTGATACCGTGAGTTTCCATCACGTCATCATCTTGGCCACGACGGCCTAGAACACCACCATGAACTTTCGGGTGCAGAGTCTTAACACGGCCATCCATCATTTCTGGGAAGCCAGTGTAGTCAGATACTTCTGTTACAGAGATGCCTTTTTCAGCAAGCAGGCGAGCAGTGCCACCAGTAGATAAGATATCTACACCACGGTTAGCAAGAGCTTGTGCAAATTCAACGATACCAGTTTTGTCTGATACGCTGATGAGAGCGCGGCGAATTGGACGAGCGTTATTCATGCTTCCATTTCCTCAAATTCATGGGGTTAAAATAAAGATATTTGCCAAAAAAGAACTTGTTTCTATCTTCTTAGCGTGGAGTATCTTAGATACCAGTAAGAGATAAAATATTGGCCAGTTTTGGTAAAGACCTTTTGGGTGTTCTTATAATCAAGCTATAAGATAACCAACTCCAAATTTGATGGCGCAGATTCTAACTAATTTATTACAAAAAAGCTCGCGCAATCGTTTGGCATCTCAAAATTAATTATGAAAAGTGCCATTTCAGCCTGAAAAGTAACAACAAGGTTAATAGTGGAATGGATGAAAGAATAGGAAAAAACATGTTTCAGATTGGCGAGTTGGCGAAACGATGCGGTGTGACAGCCGATACCTTGCGTTTTTATGAGAAGAATAACCTGATTGCACCAGCCAGTCGCAGTGAGTCGGGTTATCGCCTGTATGATGAAAATAACCAAAAGCAGGTGACGTTTATTCTCAAATCTAAAGAGTTAGGGCTGAGTTTAGATGAAATCAAAGAATTGTTAGAGATTCGCCTTGAAGCGACTCAACACAGTTGCGCTGAAGTGAAGTCGATTACTTCTTCTAAGTTAGAAATGATTGATGAAAAGATAACGGAGCTTACTAAGATTCGAACGGCACTCAAGAAGATCAATGATGCCTGCTGTGGCCACATAGATGACGATGCGAGCCATTGTTCTATTCTGGCAGCCTTGGATTCAGCAAACGTTGATAAAGAGCGCTGCTGTCGCACTGGAGAGTAATCAGCCACCTATTACAGTTCTACAAGCAAAAAAAAAGCCAAACTCAAAAATGAGCTTGGCTTTCCATTCAATAAATTACGAAAGAACGATTAGTTCATGCCGTATTTTTTAAGTTTCTTGCGAAGAGTACCGCGGTTAATACCCATCATGGTTGCTGCGCGAGTTTGGTTACCGCGAGTGTACTGCATGATAGTGTCTAGTAGTGGCTGTTCAACTTCAGCTAATACTAATTCGTATAACTCGCTGACTTCTTGACCGTTTAATTGAGCAAGGTAATTTTTCAATGATGCTTTAACTGAGTCACGTAGTGGTTTCTGCGTGATTTGGTCTTGTGATGTAACTGTAGTTACTGTCAATGCTTCTGAAGTCAGATTTTGTTCGAACATATTCGGTCTAGCTCTTCTCGTAATTATGGTGCAACGTTATCAAAAAAACCTTCTAGCGCTTCAAGCTGCAGATCACCTGCTTCGAATGCGTTGAAGGTACGGCGAAACTCACTCGCTTGTTCATGTTCTTTTAGGTACCAACCCACATGCTTACGAGCAATTCGGGGGCCTAAAAACTCGCCATAAAACTTATGTAGAGCGTTCACATGACCAAGCATGATGTCTTTCACTTCCGAAATCGGGAGCGGGTCCATCGTGGTGCCGTTTTCCAAATAGTGTAGGATTTCGTTAAAAATCCAAGGACGTCCTTGGGCAGGTCGACCTATCATTAAAGCATCAGCACCGGTGTACTCCAGCACAAACTTCGCTTTTTCCGGACTATCGATATCACCGTTAGCGATAACCGGAATAGATACTGCTTGTTTCGCTGCTTTAATGTGTTTGTATTCTGCCTCACCTTTGTACATACAAGCGCGAGTTCTCCCATGAAGGGCAAGAGCTTGTATGCCGCAGTCTTCGGCTATTTTCGCGATTTGGACACAGTTTCTGTTGTCTGTGTCCCAGCCTGTGCGCGTTTTCAACGTTACTGGAACGTCGACAGCATTTACCACCGCTTTCAGAATATCTTCAATGAGTTCTGGATGCTGCAGTAGGGCTGAGCCCGCAAGCTTCTTATTCACTTTTTTGGCTGGACACCCCATGTTGATATCGATGATTTGCGCACCGTTATCGACATTAAATTGAGCAGCCTCGGCCATAAGCTGTGGATCTGCACCAGCGATTTGTACTGAACGAATGCCCGATTCGCCTTCATGTACCATACGCTGCTGAGACTTTGACGTTTTCCAAACTTTAGGATTGGAGGACATCATTTCACTGACTGCCATCCCCGCACCGTAACGAAGACACAACTCACGGAATGGTCTATCCGTTACGCCAGCCATAGGAGCGACGATTAGATTGTTCTTAAGTTGATAATTTCCGATTTTCAAAAATGTCATCACAGTTCTGTACCAGCAAGGGCGCGCATTTTACGCATTTTTTCGCTGCGTGAAAAGACTAATATTTGAGCATTTACAATTTGTTTTTGTAATTTGTTTAAATTTCAGTCAATTAGCGCTCAAAGTCTTACCTAGCCTTGCTTCTGACCTGAGATTCGACACCATTCTTGTTGTTCAATGATCGGATCAATGTGAAGCTCATCACGATAATAAGTCGCAACATCTTCCGCTTGTGTATCTAAAACACCCGACATCGCAAGTACACCATTTGGCTTAATTAGGCCTTTGATGATGCCTGAAAGGTCGCGTAATGGACCTGCAAGGATGTTGGCAACAACAACGTCAGCTAGCAAACCTTCCGGTTGATCTTGTGGTAGGAACACCTCTAGCTGCTCAGCAACACCATTGCGTTGTGCGTTGTCTTTTGAAGCAAGCAGAGCTTGAGGATCAATGTCGATCCCGATAACTTTTTCCGCGCCTAGTTTGATCGCAGCGATAGCTAAGATGCCTGAGCCACAACCGAAGTCGATCACGGTTTTGCCTGTCAGGTCTAAGCCTTCAAGCCACTCAAGACACAATGCTGTTGTTGGGTGAGTACCTGTACCAAATGCAAGACCAGGGTCTAGCATTACGTTTACAGCGTCAGGTTCAGGGATATCGCGCCAGCTCGGGCAGATCCATAAACGCTCACCAAACTTCATTGGGTGGAAGTTGTCCATCCATTCACGTTCCCAATCCTTGTCTTCAATTTGCTCTACTTTATGAGCAAAGTCTGCAGGGAACATGTTGCTTGCTTTAATCTGCGCTAGAACGACACCAGTATCAGTCTCAGCGTCGTAAAGCGCGAGAATGTCAGTATCACCCCAAAGGCGAGTTTCACCCGGCAGAGGCTCAAATACAGGGGTATCTTGTGCATCCAGGAAAGTTACGGAAAGAGCACCAGTCTCTTCCATTAACATGTCGCCGATTTGTTCGGCATTTTCATTGGTCGCATTAAGCTTGATTTGAATCCAAGGCATGGCTGCATCTTCTATATGAGAAAAATTGGATGGGGAGTCTAGCAGAAAATATGAGCAAATTCATCAAAACCCCACGCATTATCATGGGGATTTTAGCTTGCCTTTTCCGGAGCACTAAAAACAAAAATGCTCACCGAAGTGAGCATTTTTTAGTGTTCTATAGCGAACTCATTACGGAAGGCTAGCTTCTATTGTAGACCAAGCTTCTTCTCAAGATAGTGGATGTTTGCACCACCGTGTTGGAAGTTTTCGTCGTTCATAATAGCCAATTGAAGTTCAGTATTAACGTTAATACCTTCAACAATCATCTCACCCAATGCGTTCTTCATACGAGCGATAGCGACATCACGGTTTTCACCGTAAGTGATCAGCTTACCAATCATTGAATCGTAGTGTGGTGGTACTGTGTAGCCAGTATAGATGTGAGATTCCCAACGAACACCCATACCACCTGGAGCATGGAAGCGCGTGATCTTACCTGGAGATGGTAGGAAACGAACTGGATCTTCCGCGTTGATACGACATTCGATTGAGTGGCCGCGCAGCTTAATATCATCCTGTGTGAATGATAGAGGCTGACCAGCAGCAATGCGAAGTTGCTCTTTCACTAGGTCGATACCCGTTACCATTTCAGTAATCGTGTGCTCAACCTGGATACGAGTGTTCATTTCGATGAAGTAGAACTCACCGTTCTCGTATAGGAATTCAAATGTACCTGCGCCGCGGTAACCAATCTCAAGACATGCACGAGTACAACGGTCACCGATGTACTTACGCATCTCTTCAGTGATACCTGGTGCTGGCGCTTCTTCCACAACTTTCTGGTGACGACGCTGCATTGAACAGTCACGCTCACCTAGGTGGATAGCATTGCCTTGGCCATCTGCAAGCACTTGTACTTCAATGTGACGTGGGTTTTCTAGGAATTTTTCCATGTAAACCATGTCGTTATTGAAACATGCTTTTGCTTCAGCACGAGTCATTGCGATAGCTTCTGTTAGTTCTTTTTCAGTACGAACAACACGCATACCACGACCGCCGCCGCCGCCAGATGCCTTGATGATTACAGGGAAACCAATGCGCTTAGCGTGCGCTTTGTTTTTCACTTCATCATCATCAAGAGGGCCGTCAGAGCCCGGTACACAAGGTACGCCAGCTTTCTTCATTGACGTGATAGCTGACACTTTGTCACCCATCATGCGAATGGTTTCAGCTTTAGGGCCAACGAAGATAAAACCACTGCGCTCTACCTGTTCTGCAAAATCTGCATTTTCAGATAGGAAGCCGTAGCCAGGGTGGATAGCGACTGCACCCGTTACTTCAGCAGCGCTGATGATACGAGGGATGTTTAGGTAGCTATCGATACCACGAGCTGGACCGATACAAATGGTTTCGTCTGCAAGCAGTACGTGCTTAAGATCGCGGTCAGCGGTTGAGTGAACAGCTACTGTTTTGATGCCAAGCTCTTTACATGCTCGCAGAATACGCAGTGCAATTTCACCACGGTTCGCGATTACTAATTTATCTAACATAATGAGTGCTCTCTATTATTCGATAATTACTAGAGCTTGGTCGAATTCTACTGGTTGACCGTCTTCAACTAGGATAGCCGTTACAACACCAGATTTATCAGCTTCGATTTGGTTCATCATTTTCATTGCTTCAACGATACATAGCGTTTCGCCAGCAGTTACAGATTGACCAACCTTAACGAATGGTTTTGCATCTGGGCTTGGAGCGCCGTAGAAAGTACCAACCATTGGAGAAAGAACTTGGTGACCAGCTGGAACTGCAGGAGCTGCTGCTTCTGCTGCTACAGGTGCCGCCGCAGGTGCTGCCGCTACAGGAGCTGGAGCCGCTGCATATTGAATCGGTGCTGCAGATACAGGGCTGTTACGACTGATTCGTACTGACTCTTCACCTTCAGAGATTTCTAGCTCAGAAATACCAGACTCTTCAACCAATTCGATTAGCTTTTTGATTTTGCGAATATCCATTGTTTCTTTCTCTTTATCTGTTGATTGAACTTACTCTTTGACTGAGTAGGTTAGTAATAGTTCGTTGTTTTTATTTACTTTGCGTTGAGCTTGTTGAGCGCAGCCGTCAAAGCAAATTGATAACCTTGGGCACCTAAGCCACAAATCACACCTTCTGCTTTATCAGATAGGTAAGAGTGGTGACGGAATGGTTCACGTGCGTGAACATTCGATAGGTGAACCTCAATAAATGGGATAGCAACACCAAGTAGTGCATCACGCAACGCCACACTGGTGTGTGTAAAGGCCGCTGGGTTGATAATAATGAAATCAACATTTTGATAAGCACTATGGATAGCTTCAATCAGTTCATACTCACGATTTGACTGTAAGTGAGACAGCTCAACATCTTGTGTTTTCGCTTGCTCGGTCAATGAGCTAATAATCTGGTCAAGTGTTTGAGAACCGTAGTGTGCAGGCTCTCTAAGGCCTAACAGGTTAAGGTTTGGGCCATTTAAAACTAGAATGCGAAACTTTGTAGACATTGTGGGGCTATCTTCCTTTATCGTGTTTACGAATGTGAATGTTGCCATTTTATTGAAAATTTGGGGTTAATTTCCAGTAAGAAAAACCCAAATTTAAAAATTAGAACCAGATTATAGCTAATTCAGCGCAAATCGCAGCAATTTACTGGTCTAATCTCCTATAAGTACAGCATGGAATTGTTATCAACTTAACAAAAAACCACGATTGCTTTAATTTTATCGAAGATATTTGAGATCAAGATCGGCCATAAAAAAACCGCCACATAGGTGACGGTTTCATTATGGTCTGTTTTAAACAGTGATTAGCTAATGTGATGGGTTGCTTATGCCAGTTCAGCTTTCTCTGCAATCAGTTTATCAACCACACTTGGGTCGGCCAGCGTCGAGGTATCACCTAGGTTTCCAGTATCGCCGGTGGCAATTTTACGCAGGATACGACGCATGATCTTACCCGAACGAGTTTTTGGCAGAGAGTCTGTCCAATGCAGGACATCTGGCGTTGCGATAGGACCAATCTCTTTACGTACCCAGTCTTTCACTTCTTTATGAAGCTCTGCAGTTGGGAACTCACCATCATTCAACGTGATGTAAGCGTAAATGGCTTGGCCTTTAATATCATGAGGAATACCGACAATAGCGGCCTCAGCAATCTTATCAAACGCCACTAGAGCGGATTCAATCTCAGCGGTACCCATACGGTGACCTGATACGTTAAGCACGTCATCCACACGGCCCGTAATCCAGTAATAACCGTCTTCATCACGACGAGCACCATCACTCGTAAAGTACATGCCTTTAAAGGTTGAGAAGTAAGTCTGTTCAAAACGGTCATGATCGCCATGTACGGTACGCATTTGGCCTGGCCAAGAGTCAAGAATCACAAGGTTGCCGTCTGTTGCACCCTCAATGATGTTACCCATGTTATCAACCAGCGCGGGCTGTACACCGAAGAATGGGCGAGTCGCTGACCCCGGTTTTAGGTCTGTTGCGCCCGGCAGTGGTGAGATTAAGATACCGCCCGTTTCTGTTTGCCACCATGTATCGACAATCGGAGACTGCTCATTACCAATTGTTTTGTAATACCACTCCCACGCTTCAGGGTTGATAGGCTCACCTACTGACCCCATGACTCTTAGGCTGTCACGAGAAGTACCTTCAACCGCTTCATTGCCTTTTGCCATTAGGGCACGAATCGCCGTTGGTGCAGTATAAAGAATATTAACTTGATGCTTATCGACCACTTCACTCATGCGGCTTGTGTTCGGGTAATTCGGCACGCCTTCAAACAGAATGGTTTTTGCACCATTGGCAAGTGGACCGTAGACAAGGTAAGTGTGACCAGTAATCCAGCCCACATCTGCTGTACACCAGAAGGTTTCGCCTTCTTGGTAGTCGAATACGTATTTGAAGGTCATGGCTGCATAAACAAGGTAGCCACCTGTGGTGTGCATAACACCTTTCGGTTTACCTGTAGAGCCTGACGTATAAAGGATGAATAGTGGGTCTTCTGCGTTCATCTCTTCTGGTGGGCAATCTGCCGATACATTTGCGATAGCATCATGCCACCACACATCGCGGTGTTCGTGCCAAGCAACATCACCGCCGGTGCGTTTGAATACAACAACCTTCTCGATGTTCTTCACTTCAGGGTTAGTCAGTGCTTCATCGACGTTTTTCTTCAGTGGAACAGCACGGCCGCCACGCACGCCTTCATCGGCAGTGATAACGACTTTAGAATTTGAATCGATAATACGACCAGACAGAGCTTCTGGTGAGAAACCACCAAATACGACTGTGTGAACCGCACCGATACGGGTACATGCCAGCATGGCTACTGCAGCTTCTGGTACCATTGGCATGTATAAACAAACCACATCACCTTTGCGTACACCTTGCTCTTTTAGAGCATTTGAAAACAGGCACACTTCTTTGTGTAGTTCATTAAAAGTTAGCGTTTTGTCATCAGCCGGGTCATCGCCTTCCCAGATAATCGCGACTTCATCACCGCGCTCAGCAAGGTGGCGGTCGATACAGTTGGCTGAAACGTTAAGCGTGCCATCTTCAAACCAGCGAATGTCAATGTGGCCAGGGTCGAAAGAGGTGTTTTTTACCTGTGTGAAAGGCTTAATCCAATCAACGATTTTTCCGTGTTCACCCCAAAAGCCTTCAGGGTCAGAAACAGATTGCTGGTACATGGCTAGGTAAGTGTCATTATCCGCGTGTGTGGTTGATTTAATATTTTCTTTTACCGGATAAACGTGGGCTTCACTCATTGCATCTCTCCTTGTGCCTACATTCCTAATGAACTGGCAACTTCCTTTGTGTTCAGTTTCTAGGTCTATTACAGAACCGTCGTTGTGCTATCACTCTCGGCTAGGACGGCGATTTCCACAATTAGACTTTAGGATGAGACGCCGCTTTTCACTTAAAAAATAGCGAGTTAAGTTCATTTTTGAGAGATTGCTCTCTATGTGGAAAGGCAGTAGTTGAATTAGGTATACGAAGAGTTGAAGCGCGGTAAGTCGCCGTGCTTTAGGCGAACAAAAATCAGCGCAGCGGAGATAGCATCTTGTAATGCATCATGTTTATTGACCGGGATAGGTAAATCGAGCTGACGACAGATGGCATCGATACTGAGGTCAAAATAGGCATTGGGTAGCTGCCTTTCGAGTTTGTCTTGGTAGAGCTGGCTCACTTCGACTAATCGGTTAGGCAGTGGAAATCCCAGCTGTTTTAAACAGGCACGGTCGAGAATCTTTTTATCATAGCGGATGTGATAGCCGACTAAAGGACGATTTCCGATGAAGTTCAGTAGCTCAATTAGAGCTTGTTTCTCTTCTATACCGTGCTTTAGATCTTGATGGCGAATGCGGTGGATTTTGATGGAATTACAATCGAGTGACTGAGGGGCTCTGAGTCGAACTTCAAAAGGTTGGCTGGTAATGATTCGGTTACCGATGATCTTTGTCGCGGCAATAGTGACTAATTCCGCCTGATTAGGGTCGAGGCTGGTGGTTTCACAATCGAGCGATACATATTCATTATGCGTAGGCGTAGCAAACAGAGGCTGATAATGAGAGCCTTTGAGCTTGTGATGCCAGTAATAACGAACCAATCTATTCATCGTTCAGCCGCCTAATCTCTTATCTGATAGTGGTAACCTAGCCATTGCTTGAATTTCTTCACCACATGTAGGCTATGACGAAGCAGATCTCTGTCTGCTCGCTCCATCAGTTTGACGTTGATCTTGTTGCTGCTGTGCTGCTGAGAAAGCCTTTGGGCTAAGCGCCACTTAAAGAATTGTTTGAGAGCTTCACTGAGATTGTCTGCGGTGCTTTGCTCTAATACCTTCTTGCTGACCAGCTGCTCAATGCGTTCGAAGGTGTTGTTGACCGTGACACCATGCTCAAGACAGAGCGCTCTCACACCATGCACAATAGGGAAAATGCCGCCTTGTTTGATATCGAGCCCTGATTTGGATTTTTTTACATTACCAAACAGGGTGAGGGGAACCGAGAAGTTCAGAGCAGGGCGGCAGAATTCAGTCAGAATCAATTCCTGTCCGAGCATCAAATCACTGAGGTGTTGTTTTACTGGTTTTAATAACTCTCTGTTACCCGCAACGGCGTGTGCATCCGCCATGATAGCAATATCCATCACGGTGTCTGGCGTGGCTTTTTTTACCCAACGGGTGAGCGTTTGTTTCCACTCTTTTTCTGAATGTACCCATTTCGGGTTGTTGACCATCACATTGCCCGGGCACAGTGGATAGCCCAATTGCTGCAGTGTGTGGGTGAGATCGTTCATGGCACTTTGGCATTGATGCCACTCCAAGCCATCTTGAATTATTAGCGCGTTGTCTTGATCGGTTTTGAGAATTTGTTCTCCACGGCCTTCGGAACCCAATACGATTAGGCAGCAATGATTATGCAGTGCTGGTGGGATCACCAACTCAAAAGCTTTTTCTATGATCTGTTCATTAACCGCAGAAATTAGCTCCATGATAAAGCGCGTACGAATCCCGTTACTGAGCAAACTCTCGACCAGTTGACGCTGTTTGTTGGATGCCATTGCCAACTCTTCAACGCTGGTGGCTCGCGCAATACGTAAAGTGAGAACGTGTGAATGAGTGGAAAACGCACTGAGAATTTGCGTCATGTCCACCATACCAACTGCATTAAGACCATCACAAACCATCAGTCTTTTTACACGATTTCTAGTCATGGTAATCATGGCATTAAACAAAAAATCGCCTTGATTGACATGCATTACCGGAAAGGTCGCAATATCACCGACAGGGGTATCTAGTGGGAAATTATCCAGCATTACAGCATGTAATAAATTGGTCCGTGTGACGATTCCATACGGTAAGGTACATGATGTTCCAAAAGCTTTTGGAACATCATGATCCAAATGAACCAAAGCTGAGTCTAAACCTTGTTCTTTAAGGGTTTGAGTGACTTGGTTGATGGGTTGATTCGGCTTTAGTATCAGTGGTGGGTGATAAATAGATTCATCCACTTTGGTCAAGATAAATTCGGCCAAGTTTTGTTGTTGCTGTGCTGCTTCAATCAATGCTTTTCGTGTCGATAAGTTACTATCAAAGTAAGCCGCGAATTGCCCGTTGGCGTGGTAAAGATTGAGAAAAATATCAGTGGGCAGCAGATAACTTAATGTATCTTCGAGCGCGATATATTGGTGTTTGGTATGAGCCTCGAATTGGCTGCGGACGTCAAAAATATCGTCATTGGCATAGTGTGCATATATTTCACCATCACTACTTGCCCGCTCTTCTACGGCGCCTTTAATCAGAATATGCAGATGACGACTTGGTCGGTCAGCTTCCAATATCACCTCGAGCGCTCGGTAGTAAACCACATCCAATGATGAGCGCAGGGTTAACTGTTCGGCATCGGACAAACTATCGAAGGGTGGGTGCTGCATATTAAATTTATCAGGCATAAGCATCGAAACAAGTGGGAGTCTTTACTCAGTCTGACAAATTACCAGAGAAGCTCCAGACGACTTTAGTCTAAATGCGAATGTGGTTCTGGCTGAAGCATGATCTTGATTGAAGTGTGAAATGACGATTGGGTTCAATATGGGAATGTTATCTTAGTAATTATTCCCTTTTTCATCTTATGCGAGATAGGCATAATTGACGCTGCCTTTTTCTACACATTTTATAGGTCACCTATGTTTAACCCTTCCCCCTATGGTTGGATTTCCCAGTATTTCCTTGGTTTCTTTTTTGCATATGGCGTCTATTTGCCATTTTGGGCGTTGTGGTTTGAAGACCAAGGCGTTTCTGCAGGGGACATTGGCGTATTAATTGGTGTGGGTTTGGCTACGCGTTGTGTTGCCAACTTTGTGATAACACCGCGTATCCATAAAGTTGAGCATTTAATACCAGCATTGCGTTGCCTCAGTTTTGTCGCGCTATTATTTGTTGGTTTCCATTTCTTTACTGGTGGTAGCTTTGTATTGATGCTGCTAGCAACGGTAATGTTCAACCTCTGCTATGGACCGATTATTCCGCTTTCTGACGCAATGGCGAACCATTACAGCCGTCTCAAGATGCTCGATTACGGACGTACACGTTTGTGGGGTTCGGTTGCATTTATTGCAGGTTCAACGGTGGTTGGTTATCTGGTGGCTGAATTTGGCACGGATATGATTTTGTATACTGCGCTGGCAGGAGTTTTGGTTTCTCTGTTGTTCGCGATGAGAAACCCGAACGTAATGCCGGTGACAGAATCAGAGCAAGTCGCTGAAAGACCTAAACTTGGTCAACTATTACGTGAATCGTCGGTAGTGAAGTTTCTTGCATTGATGGCACTGCTTCAAGGAAGCCACGCCGCGTATTACAGCTTTAGTGCGATTTACTGGAAAGAGGCGGGGCACTCTGAGGCGATCATCGGTTATCTGTGGAGCTTGGCTGTGGTTGCTGAGGTGGCTGTATTTGCTCTGAGCAAGCGATTGTTTGCTGGATTATCATTGCGCACTCTGTTTGTGATAGCTGGTATCGGGGTAATGGCTCGTTGGGGTATCACAGCATCAACGATTGCGATTCCAGTATTGTTAGTGGCTCAGTTGCTGCACGGGGTGACATTCGCCATGGCACACATCGCGGCGATTCAATACATCCAATCTGAAGAACAGAACAAGATGGTTGCCCTGCAAGCTCTGTACAACGCGATCCCACTGGGTGCTTTTATCGCGCTAATGACGACCTTAAGTGGTTGGGGTTATGAGCTTTGGGGTGCGAATATTTTCTGGGGCATGGCTGCGATGGGCGGATTGGCCTTGTTCATTAAACTGGATGAAAGAAGCTCAGTCGTTGAGGTCAATCAAACAGCCTCAGCTCAATCTGATGCTCAGAATTAAAGCCCAAAGCACAGAATTTAAGCGATGCGATTGAGTTAAACGCACTTCCCTAGTTAAATTGAAACCTCTCCCTTATGGAGAGGTTTTTTTATGGATGAAGAAAGGGTTTTCAATGCAAGGATGGGTAGTAATTCCAGTCTCTTTAGCTTACTTGGGCGTGTTATTTCTGATCGCGTGGTATGGAGACAGGCAAGTTCGTTGGCTATCACGCTGGCGTCCATGGATATATAGCCTTTCTATTGCGGTGTATTGTACCTCTTGGACCTTTTATGGAACGGTCGGGCAGGCGAGCAATAACCCATGGTCCTTCTTGCCCATCTACCTTGCCCCTATTTTAGTTTTCACGTTGGGATGGCGGATCTTAGCTCGGCTGATCCTCATCGCCAAGCGTGAACACATCACCTCTATTGCCGACTTTATCGCGGCTCGTTATGGAAAATCTCAAGGCTTAGCGGTGGCGGTGACCATTATCGCTGTGGTTGGCATTCTTCCTTATATCGCCCTGCAATTGCGCGGTATTACCATGGGCTTAGATATTGTTGCGCCAAACCTAGCCACTGATTTTGGTTATCAGGACTATCACGTCTCTTGGTTTGTGGTAGGTGCATTGGCCATTTTTACGATGTTGTTTGGCACGCGACACATCGATAACACTGAACACCACCGTGGCATGATGATGGCTGTAGCGTTTGAATCCATCGTTAAGCTCGCGGCATTTTTGATTGTTGGCTTGTTCATCATGTACCTTGCGGTGAGCAGTGACAAAATTGACTTACTTGATGTGGCGGCTTCCACCTACGAATCGCCGAATATTCCGACCTTAATTATTCATACCGTTTTAACCATGTTGGCGATTGTCTGTCTGCCGCGCCAATTCCACACCATGGTGGTTGAGAACGAACGTCCTCAAGATCTGCATACTGCTCGCTGGCTGTTTCCGCTTTACCTGATTTTGATGGGACTGTTCGTGCTGCCAATTGCTTGGGCAGGACAAGGGTTGCTCACTGACATGCCGGCTGATACTTACGTTATCAGTGTGCCAATGGCAGAAGGTGCTAATCACATTGCTTTGTTAGCATTCCTCGGAGGTACTTCGGCGGCGAGTGGCATGGTGATTGTATCGACCATCGCATTAGCGATCATGGTTTCGAATGATTTAGTGATGCCATTGCTGCTGCGCCGTATGCGTCTAACCCAAAGAACACATCGACATTTTTCTGGCCTGTTACTGGTGATTCGACGCGGGTTAATTTTGCTGCTGTTACTTGGTGCTTGGTTGTTTTATCAGGCCCTCGATACTATCCATTCATTGTCGGCTATTGGCTTTCTTTCTTTTGCTGCGATTGCTCAGTTCGCTCCTGCATTAATTGGTGGATTGTACTGGCGTCCCGGAAACCGTAAGGGTGTTTATGTCGGTTTGCTTGTCGGTTCGGTGATCTGGCTGATTACCCTGATGAGTCAAACCAGCATGCTAGCGGGCGATAGCGAAAGTAACTTACTGCTGTGGATTATCACGCCGCCAGAACTGCTGAGAAGTTGGGATGTTAGCAGCTCAAATTGGGGCATAGTGCTGAGTATTTTACTCAATACCTTGTGCTATGCCGTGGTCTCGATGACGACCAGACCAAGCCTAAGTGAGCGCTTACAATCGGCAGCATTTGTTGGTACACCACTGCCTGAAAATGAGAACATCAGCCTCTATCAGAACCGTGTGACAGTCGCAGAATTAGAGATGTTGGCATCGCGTTTTGTGGGTCGCAAGCGAGCGAAAAGCGCCTTACACAGCTATTGGCAGCAACACGGTCAGCCGTTACTTCCCAATCAACAAGCACCTGCGAGTCTGATTCGACACGCAGAGCGCGTGCTTGCTGGGGTGTTTGGTGCTTCGTCTGCTAAGTTAGTACTCACTTCTGCTTTACAAGGCAGAAACATGCAGCTTGAAGAGGTTGCAACTATCGTTGATGAAGCCTCTGAGCTGTACGACTTCAGTCGTGGTTTACTGCAAGGTGCGATTGAACATATTGGCCAAGGTATTGCAGTAATCGACAAACAAATGAGGCTGGTGGCGTGGAATCAACGTTACTTAGAACTGTTTGAGTTCCCTGCTGGCTTGATTCAGGTTGGTCGACCGATTTCAGATGTGATTCGTCATAATGCTGAGCAAGGTTTGTGTGGTCCTGGCGACCCGGAAGATCACGTTCGCCGCCGTGTTTATCACCTTGAACAAGGCACCCGACATACTTCTTCTCGTATTCGTCCTGATGGTCGAGTGATTGAAGTGCAAGGTAACCCGATGCCAAGTGGTGGCTTTGTGATGAGCTTTACCGACATCACGGTATTCCGACAAGCTGAGCAAGCGCTAAAAGATGCTAACGAAAGCTTGGAATCGAGAGTGCATGAACGAACTCAAGAACTCGAGAAGCTTAACCATCGCTTGGTAAAAGCAACTCAGATTTCGGATCAAGAATCACAATCCAAGAGTCGTTTTCTTGCGGCTGTGAGTCACGATTTGATGCAGCCATTAAATGCTGCTCGTTTGTTTGCTTCTTCGCTATCTGAGGTCGCCAAAGAACAAGAGGTCAAACAGCTTTCATCTCACATCGAGAGTGCCCTTGGTGCGGCTGAAGATCTGATTGGTGATTTGTTGGATATCTCGCGCTTGGAATCCGGCAAGTTAGAAACCAACATTCATGCGATTGCCGTGCATGATGTACTAACCAATTTGAATGCGGAATTTAGCGCTTTAGCGATACAACAAAAAATCCAGTTTCAAATGATCCCATCGTCATTGTTCATTCATTCTGACCCTAAATTATTAAGACGAGTGATTCAGAACTTTTTGACTAATGCGTTCCGCTATAACCCTGAGGGCAAAGTGGTCCTCGGTGTGAGACGAGTGAATGGTCAGGTGCGAATCGATGTGTGGGATAACGGAACCGGTATCGATGAAGACAAGCAACAAGAGATCTTCGAAGAATTTACTCGTGGTAGCCAAGTGCGTGCTGATCAGGGGTTAGGGCTAGGATTAGCCATCTCCAAAGGTATTGCCCATGTGCTTGGTCATCAAATATCGATGCGTTCATGGCCGGGTCAAGGCAGTGTCTTTTCCATCACCTTAGCGAGAGCTGAAAAGGTGGCTCCGGTTGTACAAGCTTCGACGCCAATGGCGACCAGTGATATCGAGCACTTGAAAATATTGTGTGTCGATAATGAACGAGAGATTTTAGTCGGAATGGAGAACTTGATTGGTCGTTGGGGTTGTGAGGTTAAGACAGCCGTTGATCTAGTTGAAAGCTTGAAGTGCCTAGATGATGGTTGGCAGCCTGATGTGATTTTCTCTGATTATCGTTTGGATAATGGTCGAACCGGACTCGAAGTCCTGCAGCAGTGTCGTTTACGTCTTGGGGATTCTTTTGAAGGGGTCATCATCAGTGCTGATAGAACCGATGACATGCTGGCAGCGATAAAAGCCAATAGCTTCAGCTTTATCGCTAAACCCGTCAAGCCGCTAAAACTCAGAGCGGTCTTAAATCGGGTGAGCTAATTAATGAACGGATGTAGAAAAGGCCTCGGATGAGGCCTTTTTTGTTTCAGTAAGGATTGTTAATGCCTATTCGCTTTTTAACTAGATAAATAGATAAATAGATAACCAGCAATACCACCCTGTGTCAGTGTGGTTGGATCAAGAAGCTTGCTGAGTTCTTCTCGACTAAGGTCGGTTTCTCTTTCCGCAACATCAAGAATCGGTAAGCCTTCTTTGTAGGCCTTCTTGGCAATATCCGCCGCTTTGAGGTAACCAATTACAGGGTTTAGGGCTGTCACGAGAATTGGATTCTTTGACAGCGCTAAATCGAGATTGTCTTGGCGCACGGTGAAGGTAGCTATCGCTTTATCAGCCAGTGCGACTGAGCTGTTGGCTAACAACTCTATGCTTTCTAGAACGTTATGAGCAATAACTGGCAGCATCACATTCAATTGGAAGTTACCCGATTGGCCAGCAATCGTAATGGTGGTGTCATTACCAATCACTTGCGCCGCCGCCATGGCTGCAGCCTCTGGAATCACAGGGTTGACCTTTCCTGGCATGATAGACGAGCCCGGTTGCAGTGCTTGTAACTCAATCTCCCCTAAGCCAGCCAGCGGTCCGGAGTTCATCCAGCGAAGATCGTTTGAGATCTTGAGGATCGCAACTGCTGCAGTTTTAAGCTGACCAGAAAACGCAACGATCGCGTCTTGACTGCTGAGGTTAAAAAAGAAGTTTTCACTCGAGGTAAAACTGATCTTTGTCGATTGAGACAGGTTACTCGCAAACTTATCGGCAAAGCGTGGGTCGGCATTGATGCCCGTACCTACCGCTGTGCCACCTTGAGCAAGCGCCTTGATTGCTGGCAAACTGCTTTCAATGGCTTGCTTGGCGTGTTCAATCTGGAACTTCCAACCACCAAGCTCTTGAGCAAAGGTAATCGGCATCGCATCCATTAGGTGAGTACGACCTGTTTTTACTACCTCAGCAAGCTCTTGCTGTTTAACTGTAAGTGCTGCAGAAAGGTGAGTTAATGCAGGCAACAATTTGTTTTCTGTCATCAAAGCAACGCTCACTTGGATCGCCGTTGGCACGACATCGTTACTGCTTTGACCCATGTTGACGTGATCATTGGGGTTCACGTCGCCTTGTAAGCTTCTTGAAGCGAGCGTGGCAATGACTTCGTTGGCGTTCATGTTGGAGCTAGTACCTGAGCCCGTTTGGTAAACATCAATAGGGAATTGCTCGAGGTGTTTACCCTCAATGATCTCTTGGCTTGCTTCGGCAATTGCGTTCGCAATATCACCTTCTAATAAGCCTAATTGAGCGTTGGTATCGGCGGCGGCTTGCTTAATTAACGCCAGTGCTTGAATAAAGCTGGTTGGCATCTTGTGCGAACTAAACGCAAAGTTATCCGCGGCACGTTGAGTTTGTGCCTGGTATAGCGCATCGGCAGGAACTTTAACTTCGCCCATGCTGTCTTTCTCAATCCGAAATTCTTGGGTCATGTTCTATCCTTGTTAGCCAAGTGGAGCTTGGACTTGTTGTAGTGTCTGGCTGATATTCAAAAAACGCGCTTGGCCGTGCGGTTGCTGGCGGTAGTGGCGTTTTAAATAAAATAGTGGAGAGTGAATAGAGTCTAGGCAGATATGGCGAAAGGTGAAACTGTGGTTAGGAGACTCAATCGCTTCAATTAAATGAAAGAAAACTTGGCGTAGGTACAGTTCACACAACAGGATATTTTCTTGAGCGGCATGCTTTTCATAGTAAGCCGAAAGCGTGAGTGCGCATTCGATATAGTCTCGAATCACAAACGGTTCGTTACCTTGAACTTGCTCTAATGAAGTAAAGCGATCCTGTGCTTTGTAAAATCTCGAATAGAGAACCTGCTGCTCTTTCATCATCATTTGCATCTCTTTAATGGATGTTAATGATAATTATTATCAAATGAGAATTTAAAAACAACCCTTTCTTTAGTCTTTTTATAAAATGGCAGGAAAAAAGAAAAGCCGATACATAAAGTATCGGCTTTCTTGAGTCAGTACCTAATCCCTACAATGTAAGTACTGATTCATTTTCTAAGTACTTCTTATCCTAGTCACTAAGTCGCGAGCTTCTTAGTGGTCGTGAGCTTCACCAGCACCTTTAGGATAACGGATAGACTCAACCATCTCTTGTACATCTTCAGGAACTTCAGCGGTCACTTTGTTCACTGCAATTGATACTACAAAGTTTAGACACATACCTAGCGTACCGATGCCTTCTGGGCTGATACCAAACCACCAATTTTCCGGTGTGCTTGCTGCTGGGTTAATGAACTTGAAGTAGATGATGTAGCTTGCTGTGAAGGCAATACCTGACAACATACCTGCAATAGCGCCTTCCTTGTTCATCTTCTTGTAGAAGATACCTAGGATGATGGCAGGGAAGAAGGATGCTGCGGCTAAGCCGAAGGCAAACGCTACTACCTGAGCTACGAAACCTGGTGGATTAATACCTAAGTAACCAGCACCGACAATCGCGACCATGGCGGCCAAACGAGCGGCTAACAGCTCCTGCTTGTCGGTCATGTTTGGTCTAAAGCCTTTCTTCAACAAGTCATGTGAAATCGACGTTGAGATTACCAATAGTAGACCTGCGGCTGTTGATAGTGCGGCTGCTAGGCCACCGGCTGCGAGTAGTGCTACAACCCAGTTAGGTAGTTTTGCTAGCTCTGGAGAAGCCAGTACGATGATGTCACGGTTAATCTTCATCTCGTTGCGTTCATCGCCCGAGTAGAACATTTTGCCATCGCCGTTCTTATCTTCCCAACCTACTAGGCCAGTGCTTTCCCAGTTTTTGTACCAGCTTGGTGCGTCTGCTGCTGCGACACCTTGCATGTCTGGGCCGTTAATCGTTTCGATCATGTTTACACGAGCGAAAGCTGCAACGCCAGGTGCTGTTGTGTATAGCAATGAGATGAACAGTAGTGCCCAACCCGCTGAGATACGAGCATCACGTACTTTTGGTACTGTGAAGAAACGAATGATTACATGTGGAAGACCCGCAGTACCGACCATTAGAGCTGCACAGATGAAGAATACATCCACCATGCTCTTGTTACCTTCGGTATAGGCGGTAAATCCGAGCTCTTCGGTTAGGCCATCCAGTTTATCAAGAAGATAAACATCCGTGCCAGATAGCGTTGAACCCATACCAACTTGTGGTAGTGGGTTACCCGTCATCATGATTGAGGTAAAGATTGCTGGAACAAGAAAGGCGAAAATGAGGACACAGAATTGAGCTACCTGCGTATAAGTGATGCCTTTCATGCCACCCAGTACTGCGTAGAAGAACACAATACCCATACCAATGATGATGCCTAGGTTAATATCAACTTCTAGGAAACGAGAGAATACAACGCCAACACCACGCATCTGGCCTGCAACGTACGTAAATGATACGAAGATTGCACAGAATACCGCTACCATACGTGCTGTTTTCGAGTAGTAACGTTCACCGATGAAATCAGGAACCGTAAACTGACCGAACTTACGTAGGTAAGGTGCTAAACATAGCGCAAGTAGTACGTAACCACCTGTCCAACCCATTAGGTAAACCGCACCGTCGTAACCAACGAATGAGATGATACCTGCCATTGAGATGAACGATGCTGCCGACATCCAGTCAGCGGCTGTTGCCATGCCGTTTGCTACTGGGTGTACGCCGCCGCCAGCAACGTAGAATTCACTAGTTGTTCCAGCACGAGCCCAGATTGCGATGCCGATATATACTGCGAAAGTAATACCGACGAGAATAAACGTCCAAGTTTGAATATCCATGTTCTAGCCTCTAGTCTTCCTGTACGTTGTATTTTTTGTCCAGCTTATTCATGCGAACAACGTAAATAAATATCAACGCCACGAAGGTATAAATTGAACCTTGTTGAGCGAACCAAAAACCTAGCTTAAATCCGCCAAATTGAATGGTATTGAGGACATCCACAAATAAGATGCCAGCGCCGTAAGACACCACAAACCATATTGCGAGTAGTGTTCCCATTATTCCCAAGTTTTCCTTCCAGTAGGCTTGAGCATGTTCCGTAGATTCGAACGCCATTGCCTTCTCCTTTATTCCGTTTTCGTAGAAACCGTTTTTGTGAAACCGTTTTGTAAAATAGCGTGTTAACGTAATGTTACGATTTAGAATGTAGCAAGGATAAGTCAAGGGATCTGTGCAACTTTAGTCGGGATGGTATTAGCGCTAATGTACTGAAATATGGGAGCTAGGAGACATAACCATAGAAAAATGTGATGTTACAGTATTGTTAAATTAGCCAAAGGTCTAACAAAAAGGGATGAATTAGACTGCGAGTCATAAAATTTAACAACTAAATGACCGAGAAACGGTATTTAGCTCTGCTTATGACACGAAGCGAAACATAAGTTTGTTATAGTAACTAAGGCACTTTCACCGACCGTGCCTTGCTAAACGGCAGAAGATCAACAGGCTTAAAGCTCGGATTTTATTCTTTGGGGGAACGAATTGGACGCAATAACCATTAACCACTTATTCTTGACTGGTGCCGTACTCATCGCCATCAGCGTACTTTTCTCACAAGTGTCCTCTCGATTGGGCGTTCCTATTCTTTTGATCTTTTTGTTCGTTGGTATGTTAGCGGGTGAAGATGGACCCGGTAATATTCATTTCGATGATTACTCACTGACCTACTTGGTGAGTAACCTTGCGCTTGCTGTGATTCTGTTGGATGGCGGTATGCGAACCAAGGTAGCGAGCTTCAAGGTCGCTTTCTGGCCTTCGCTCTCGCTGGCGACGATAGGTGTCGCATGTACAGCAACCTTAACCGGATTAATGGCGGCTTGGCTGTTTGACTTGTCATTAATGCAGGGCATCTTGGTCGGGGCGATTGTTGGCTCAACCGATGCGGCAGCGGTATTCTCTTTGCTGAAAGGGCAGAGTCTCAATGAGCGTGTGGGTTCAACTCTAGAGATCGAATCAGGCACTAACGACCCAATGGCAGTCTTTCTGACGGTGACCTTAATTGCGCTGTTAGGTAACCCTGACGCTGAGATGGGAATGAACTTCCTACTGCAAAGTTTTGCGATGCAGTTTGGTATCGGTACTCTTGTTGGTATTGGCGGCGGCTGGGTTCTATGGAGCTTAATCAATCGAGTACAGCTGGCTGATGGCCTTTATTCCATTCTGGTACTCAGTGGGGGCGTGGCTCTGTTTGCGTTCTCTAACATGCTTGGTGGTAGTGGCATCTTATCGATTTACCTAGTCGGTCTGTTCATTGGTAATCGTCCAACTCGCTCTCGACACTCTATTCTTAATGTACTTGATGGCATGACGTGGCTAAGCCAGATCGTGATGTTCTTGGTGCTGGGGCTATTGGTTACGCCATCGACCTTAATGGACATTGCACTTCCTGCGTTAGCACTGGCTTTCGGTATGATTTTGTTTGCTCGTCCAGTGTCGGTTTGGTTGGGTTTGCTGCCGTTCAGAAGCTTTACCACCAAGGAGCGCTGGTTTGTCTCTTGGGTCGGTTTACGTGGTGCAGTGCCGATCATTTTGGCGGTTTTCCCGATGATGGCTGGCCTGCCAAATGCTCAGCTGTATTTCAATATCGCCTTCTTCGTGGTTATGGTTTCGCTGATTGTTCAGGGCGGCAGTTTAATGAAAGTCGCGAGACTCGCTAAAGTGACCTTACCACCAACGCCGACACCGATTTCTCGTACCGGCATGGAGATTTACCCGACCAGTGAGTGGGAGATGTTTGTCTACAAGCTGAAAGAGGAAAAGTGGTGTGTCGGTGAACCGCTCAAGCGTTTATCGATGCCTGAAGGGACGCGCATAACCGCACTGTTTCGACAAGATGCCTTGCTTCACCCATCGGGCAGTACCATATTAGAGGCGAACGATATTCTCTGTGTACTTGGTCAAGATAAAGATCTAAATAGCCTAAGTGAGCTGTTCAGTGAGGCACCTTTGGCAGAAGAAGCCGCTCGATTCTTTGGTGACTTCTTCTTAGATGTTGGGTTATCGGTCGCTGCGGTAAGCGATTGTTATGGTATTGAACTTGGCTCGGAAGAAGAGCGAGAAATGACGCTAAAACAATTGGTTGATCAAGAGCTTGGGGCACACCCGGTATTAGGCGATAGCTTTGAGTGGCATGACATCACTTGGGTGGTGGCAGATATAGATGATCATAAAGTCGTCAAGCTGGGTTTATGTTTGCCTAAGACGACTTTAGAAGAGGATGTGAGTGAAGCTTAATTGTGGACTTCTTGTAGCAAGATAACCGCTTGAGTTCTGTTTTTCACATCCAGTTTACGGAAGATGGCTGTCATATGCGCTTTGATGGTCGCTTCCGAAACATTCAATTCATACGCGATTTGCTTATTAAGTAGGCCGTCAGAAAGCATTCCCAAGACCTTATATTGCTGAGGTGTCAGTGAGGAAAGTTTTTCTGCAAGGTCGTTGCAGGCAGCATTATTGGTGATCAGTCCTTCAGGAAAGAACGGGTCGCCATTCAGCACTTGATTGAGCGCGCTCACCAATTCACGCATATCACTCGATTTAGGAATAAAGCCAAAAGCACCATGACTTTTAACTTGGCTGACAACGCTAGCATCCTCGCTGGCTGATATAACCACAATCGGTAAATCTGGATATTCAGCGCGTAGCTGAATCAAGCCTGACATACCATTCGCGCCCGGCATTTTTAGGTCGAGAAGCAATAGATCGGGTTCGTCTTCTTTTTTCAGTAGGGTCAGTAAGGCATCGAGAGAATCGGCCTCAAGCAGATTCGCACCGCTGATCGCCATGTGTACTGACTGAAACAGAGCGTTACGAAAGAGAGGGTGGTCATCGGCAATGATGATGGTATAGGTCGAGTCCATGACGTTCATACTTTTAACAATTTAGTTAATATTTATTATCATCCTGATTGAGTATGTGGACAATATTTATGCATTAAAAGTCTGAACCATATCGACTTTTATTCCCAGAATAAGAAACCGTTGCTTTCAATAACACAAAAGCCGCGTAATCATCTCACTTAGGGAGAAGATTACGCGGCTTTCAGATTTACTCTATATAACTGAATAGCTTAGAAACTGTCAGTTACTGTTGTCGCTGCTGTTATAACAAGCTTATAGCTGGTGGTCTTGCATGTGTTTTAAGAATAAATCAGCTGGCATAAAACCGGTTACACGAGCATTTGGAACATGGTTACCCTCACCGTCCCAGAACTCAATGGTAGGTAAACCTAACACTTGTAATTGTTTAAGCAGTTCAATGTCTTGAGGCATGTTCTTGGTTACGTCTGCTTGAAGAAGCACAAAATCTGAAAGTTTATTCTCGACATCGGCTTGATGGAAGGTGTACTTCTCGAACTCTTTACATGCCACACACCAATCTGCGTAGAAATCGAGCATCACAGGTTTCCCCAGTTTTCTTGCTTCGATCAGCTGTATCTCTAGCTCTTCAACGGTGTTGATGCGTGCAAATTGGATCGGTTGCTCAACCACGATGTTATTTTCTGCAAACCAGTAATTCAATGCAGGTTGTGCTGAGGCAAACAACCCAAGCATCGCGATGATGCCAACAGCGCTCTGTTTCCAGCCACCAAATGGTAAGGCATTCTTGCTGTGGTAAAGCCAGCCAAACGCAATGAAGCCCAATCCAGACCAAAGCACCGTTGCCCACAACTCAGGGATGATGCGTTCCAGCAGGAAGATAGGAGCAGCGAGCAAGATAAAGCCGAATACGATTTTCACTTTATCCATCCAGTTACCCGCTTTCGGTAGTAACTTATTACCGAATACTGCAACCAAAATTAACGGTATTCCCATTCCCATCGCAAGGGCGTATAAGGCAATCGCACCTGTAAACAAGTCACCACTTTGAGCGACATACAGTAGCGCGCCTGACAGCGGTGCTGTCGTACAAGGCGAGCATACTAAACCAGAGATAGCACCCATAGCGAACACTCCTAAGGTATTGCCACCTTGTTGCTTGTTACTTTGGTTGTTGAGCCAGGTTTGGATACTGCTTGGTAGTTGCAGGTTATAAACACCGAACATCGACATGGCCAGAGCCACGAACAGAACGCTCAGCGCAATTAGCACGTAAGGATGTTGCATGGCTGCTTGGAACTGCATGCCCGCAGAGGCAACCACTAAACCCAATAAGGTGTAAGTTAACGCCATGCCTTGCACATAGATGAAGGACAGCATCAGCGCACGACCTTGGCTGAGCTTACCACCACCTAATACGATACCCGTTAGAATCGGGTACATCGGTAGAACACACGGAGTAAAGGCTAAGCCAACACCGAGTGCTAAGAATAATAATGGAGTCCACCAACTGTCACCGAGCTTATCGGCTAAGCCTGCTTCTTTTGAAACGGGAGCATTGGTTTGTTGAGCGGTATTGCTTGCTGTGTCAGCTGTAGGAGAAGAGGGTTGTACTGAATTGTCAGCTTGAACCGCGACATCAGAAGAACCTTGCGAGGCACCGCTTTTTTGCACATCACCACTGTTTTGTACATCACTGCTTTTTATATCCCCAGGAATCGTCGCAGTAAACGGTTCAATGTCGATTACTCGAGTTTCTGGTGGGTAGCAGAATCCAGCGTCAGCACACCCCTGATATTTCACGATCAGCTGTGAACCATTTTGATAGTTCTGTAGAGGAACTTGCACGAATAACGGCTGAGTATAAATACTCACCTCACCAAAAAATTCATCTTGGTGTGGTTGGCCATCTTCCATTTCAACATCACCGATAGCGAGATTTTGGCCAGTGAACGAGAGGCTATGTTGATAGAGGTAGTAGCCTTCTTTTACTTGCCAGTCGAGAAGAACTTTGCCGTCTTGCTGGTAGTAATTGAAAGGGAAAGCTTGGTCTACAGGAACAAAGCCATTGTTATTGGCTCCGAAGCTTGGCTCGGCGTTGTTGTTTCCAAAAGCCGCGAAGGCTGGCTGAGTGAATAAGGAAACACAAACAAAAAGTAATGTGGCAAGTCGTCGCATACTGTCAGTCATCAAAATGGAGTTAAAGGTATCTTAACTCAATCAGACCGTAATAGTTGGCTATTAGTTTCATCGACAAATAAATATCCCCTAAGGTGGGTGAGCCAATTTATTGAATAACAAACAGGTGGTGAGCTGCGCCACTGAAGTTATCAGCCCTTGTCGTTGAAACATTTAGGCAACGCCCAAGCGTGCTCTTACTACTTGTTCGCAAGCATCAATATTACTCGTGTCTTTTGGAATAATTAAAACCGTATCGTTACCACCAACGGTTCCGATAATTTCTGTATGTGGATCGATATCAACTAACCTTGCCACCAGTTGTGCGCAGCCTGGGTTTGTTTTTACGATGACCATTGCTTGGTTGTGAGTAATCAATTCGATTTGTGATGAGATTGACGCATCGACACGCACAGGTGCGCTTTCAACGGTTATACAGTAGACTTTTTTACCACAAGCATTCTGAATTTTTACGACGCCAAGCTGTGACAAAATGCGTGATACGGTCGATTGGCTAATACCTGTGTAGCCAATATCGACGAGTTTCTCTCGCAGTTGATTTTGGGTTGAGAAGCTCTGTTGTTGTAGTAAGCGTTTGCACGCTGCAGTCAGTGTTTTATCTTCAGCTGAATACAAGCAACCGTGCTCAGTAATTTCGTTCATGAACAACTCCTTAGAGTCAACGTGTGGGTATCGCTTGTCCATAGCGCCGAGCGCACTCCCAAAGCCGTAGAGTACGATTTTAAAACAGGGCTTACCGGTGAATCCCTAAGTCTAAGGGGAAGGTATGCGTGATGTATGATCTTCTATGCAGGCAGTCTACCACTAAAGGATAGTTATCTTTTTGAGGGGGATCACCAAATAAAACTCTAGTTAACTGCTTTTAATTTGGAGTTTTATTCTATTGTGAAATGGATATTTATTCCGGGTTTGGCATAAATATCCATTAAGATTAATGTGCTTTTGAGTCCGTGATAATGGTGCTAAGGGTTAGCGAATTTCACTCATGATCTCGCGAGAGAATACTTTTTCACAATAGTGGCACTTGAGTTGTACTTTTTCGTGTTTTAGCTGCACTTTAAAGCTACTTTCAACCGGTTCGCCGTGCGAAATGCAGTTGCTATTTGGGCAAGCGAAGACACTATTGATTTTATCTGGTAACACGAGCGTTAGTTTGTTGACTACTTTGTACTCTTCAATCTGATTCACAGTCGCTTGCGGAGCATACAGAGCCAATTGGTTTCCTTGTTCCTTGGTCAGAAAGATGTTCTCAATCTTGATTAGGTCTTTATTGCCGAGCGCTGATGATGGCAGGTTTAACCCCATCGTGATGCGTTGCTCTGTTTTATGTAGCTTGAACAGTTTGAGAATTTTAATCCCAAGATGAGCAGGGATGTGGTCAATGACACTGCCGTTACGGATCGCTTCTACTTGTAGCTGAGTTTGTTTAACCATGACTGTTTCTCCTGCTTATAAAGTGTCGTTAAGAACTAGGGCTAATAGGGCTTCGCGAGCGTATACACCGTTTTCAGCTTGTTCGAAGTAGTAAGCGTGTGGCGTTTTATCGACGTCGGTTGTGATTTCGTCGACACGTGGTAATGGGTGAAGCACCTTCATGTTTTGGCGTGCGTCTTTCAATGTATCGGCGGTTAGGATGTAAGCCGATTTCATGTGCGCGTATTCAGATGCATCAAAGCGTTCTTTCTGTACGCGAGTCATGTAAAGAACATCCAGTTCAGGCACGACTTCTTCAATGCTGGTGTGTGTGCTGTATTGGATTCCCATCTCTTCCAATTCTTCACAGATATAATCTGGCATCTCTAAGACTTCTGGCGCGATAAAGAAAAAACGCACGTTATTGAATTTGGATAGCGCTTGCGTCAATGAGTGCACAGTGCGGCCATACTTTAGGTCGCCGACAAACGCCACATTGAGGTTGTCGAGCGTGCCTTGAGTTTCATAAATCGAGAACAGATCCAACAAGGTTTGAGTTGGATGTTGGTTTGCACCGTCGCCACCATTCACGACCGGAACACCGTTAGAAAATTCAGAGGCTAAACGTGCCGCGCCTTCTTGTGGGTGACGCATGACAAAGGCGTCGACGTAAGAAGAAATGACCTGCACTGAATCTGCAAGTGTTTCACCTTTCTTAGCCAGTGATGTGTTGCCGCCATTATCGAAGCCAATTACCGTGCCGCCAAGGCGTTGAACTGCGGTTTCAAATGAAAGGCGAGTTCGAGTTGAAGGCTCAAAGAAGCAACTCGCGACAACCTTGTTTTTCAGTAATTCCGGATTTGGCTCAGCCTTGAGCCTTGCTGCGGTATCGACGATAAGCTCCAGTTCATTACGAGTGAGCTCTGGAATAGAGATGATGTGCTTGTTAAATAACGAATGCGCCATAACGGGTCTTCCTTCTATGCATACAGTCAAATTGCAGACAAAAAAAAGCCCCCTAAAAATAGGAGGCTTCGAAACGATCAATAGAGCAAAATAAAAATGATACCAACGCCATTCTAAGGCGTATTGGTTGACAATCATGTGCGACAAAATTGCGGTTCATTTTTTGCTCTCTTAAGACAAATTGCGGAGGATTATACTCAGATAAAAAGGCCATGCAATACTTTCTGTAAAGTATTCATTTTATGGATTTTTATGCGAAATAACGTCCGTTTTTAACTTCCATTTAAGCCTTTGTTGAAACTGAAAAACTTGTGTTTTTTTTGCGATAGTCTCTTCAATCGAATGAAAAAAAATGCGAGCTTTATCCAAGGGCTAAATCCCAAGTACGCCACCCGCATTTCCCTGTTATTGCACTTAACTTATTAACGTCTTGCGAACAAGTGAGTGCTTAACTGCTTAACTTCTTAACTTCTTAACTTCTTAACTTCTTAACTTCTTAACTTCTTAACTTCTTAACTGCCTAGTGTCGCGACCATTACTGCTTTGATGGTGTGCATGCGGTTTTCAGCTTCATCGAACACGATAGAGTATTCAGACTCAACCACTTCATCTGTCACTTCAACGCCGTCTTTTAGCTGAGGGTACTCAGCCGCAAGTTGTTTACCGATCGTGGTGTCTTCGCCGTGGAAAGCGGGTAGGCAGTGCATGAACTTCACATGTGGATTACCTGTTGCTTTGATCATTTCCATGTTGACTTGGTAAGGCATCATTAGGTTGATGCGCTCAGCCCACGCTTCTTTTGCTTCGCCCATAGATACCCAAACGTCGGTGTATAGGAAATCACAACCTTGCACGCCTTCTTGAACATCTTCAGTTAGCGTGATTTTGCCGCCAGTGTGTTCTGCGATTTCACGACATTGAGCCAATAGCTCTTCTTGTGGCCAGAATTGTTTTGGAGCAACAAGGCGAATGTCCATGCCCATTTTCGCAGCGCCAACCATCAGAGAGTTACCCATGTTGTTGCGAGCATCACCTAGGTAAGCAAAGCTGATTTCATGCAGTTGTTTACCACGACCGTATTCCGTCATAGTTAGGAAGTCAGCAAGGATCTGTGTTGGGTGGAATTCGTCAGTCAGACCATTCCATACCGGTACACCAGCGTAAGCGCCTAGCTCTTCAACGATTTCTTGACCGAAGCCGCGGTATTCAATGCCATCGTACATACGGCCAAGAACGCGAGCGGTATCTTTCATTGATTCTTTGTGGCCAATTTGAGAGCCAGATGGGCCTAAGTAAGACACTCGAGCACCTTGGTCGAACGCGGCAACTTCAAATGCACAACGAGTACGAGTAGACGTTTTCTCAAAGATAAGCGCAATGTTTTTGCCAGTCAGTGTTGGCTGTTCGTAACCGTTGTACTTCGCTTTTTTTAGCTCCATAGAAAGATCTAACAAGTGTTGAATTTCGCGTGGAGTGAAATCTAGTAGTTTTAGGAAGTTACGATTGCGTAGGTTAAAAGCCATGATGTATTCCTTCTTAGATTTAGGCGCTTTCTTGTTACAGGGAAAGAAAATTCAAGAAAGCGCGATTCAATTTTTTAGTTAAATTTGTTCGGTTCTGTTTGTTTCGTTTAATTCTGTTTTCGCAAGTTTTAAAAGCTCTCAAGGTTTCAGCTTCTTAAGCTTTAAGGTTCTCAAGCTTTAAGTTTTTCAAGATGATAAAGCTCGCTAGTGCGTTAATCTTTGGTGATATTGGTGCCCGCTTGGCCTTGCAGTATTTGCAAGCCATCTTCGAGTGCGCCGATACCAACCACTTTGCCGCCTTGTTGAATGAATTCGCATGATGCTTCAATTTTTGGCCCCATTGAGCCTTCATCAAATTCAAACTTCTCCAATTCACCTGGTGTGGTACTGCGTAGTGCGTGTTGAGTTGGTTTGCCCCAATCAAGGTATACAGCGTCAGCGTCGGTCAAAATAAGCAGCGCATCTGCATCCAATTGTTTAGCTAAGAAAGCGGCCGACATGTCTTTATCGATAACAGCTTCAACCCCGACTAATTTGCCATTCTCTTTTTTCACTGGGATACCACCGCCACCAGTACAAATGACTAGGTGACCCGCCTCAATAAGCTGTGTGATCGCTTCGTGTTCAACAATGCCTGTCGGTCTTGGGCTTGGTACTACACGACGGAAATGTTTGCCATCTGGTTTTACTATCCAGTGGTATTTTTCCGCCAATTCACGTGCTTCTGCTTCTTCGTAGATCGGGCCAATTGGCTTCGTTGGATCAGCAAATGCAGGGTCGTTCGGATCGACGGTCATTTGCGTTAGCATGCATGAGATGTTGCGGTCAGGCAGGTAGTTCTTAAACTCTTGCATCAACATGTAGCCGATCATGCCTTGAGTTTCACTGCCCAAAACATCTAGCGGGTATGGGTTTACTTTTTTGTATTCCAAACCTTGCAAGGCAAGTAAGCCAACTTGTGGGCCATTACCATGCACTAACACGACGTTGTACACTTTCGCGATTTCAGAGATGGTTTTAACCGCTGTTTCAATATTACGGCGTTGAACGTCGGCTTCTAACGGCTCACCGCGACGAAGTAGGGCGTTACCGCCGAGTGCAACAACAACAGTTTGCTTAGTCATAATTGTGTTCTCTCATTTTGGCCAAGTTGAGATTATTTAAGATTGTTCAACTTGGCCGTTTTCGTCTTAGTGATTAGATACCATCACGCTCAATTGGGCAGCTCATGCAGCGTGCGCCACCACGACCGCGGCCAAGTTCGTCTCCTGGAATCGGAAGAACCGTGATGCCTGCTTTGTCGTATTTTTCGTTGGTGTATGTGTTGCCTTCGTAGCCAATAACGACGCCTGGTTTAACTGTCAGTACGTTGTTCGCATCGTTCCACTGTTCACGTTCCGCATGGAAGTTGTCACCACCTGTGGTGATTAGGTTCAGCTTGTCTACGCCAAGTGCTTTTTCGATAGCGGTAACGAAGTAGCCTTCTTCTTTCACTTTTACAGCGCCAGATTCATCGCCAGTTAGGTTCCAACACTGCACATCTTTACTCACCACTTCAGGGTAAACAGAGAACGTATCTTCACGCATGTGAGTCATAACGGTGTCTAAGTGCATGCAAGAGCGGTGTTTTGGTAGCTGCATTGCGATAACTTGTTTCGCTTGGCCGTGTTTGAATAGGCTAGATGCTAAGTGCTCAACACCTTGTGCTGTTGTACGTTCAGACATGCCGATAAGCACCGCGCCACGACCGAGCACAAGAACGTCACCACCTTCAATTGTTGAGTTGTCGTAGTTGATTTTTTCTTCATCGCCGAAGTATTTAATGAAGTCTTGTCCTGCGAATGTTGGGTGCCAGCGGTAAATAGCGCGAACGTGGTTTGTTTCACGTTGACGAGCAGGTTTCGCCATTGGGTTGATAGATACACCGCCGTATACCCAGCAAGACGTGTCGCGAGTAAATAGGTGGTTTGGTAGAGGCTCGATAATGAAGTCGGTTGGTGCGTGCATGCCTTGCATCATTGAAGATGATTTCATTGGCATCTCAGCGTAAGACAAACCGCCCGTTAGAATTTTTGCTAGCTCTAGGTTTGGTAAGTCACCCAAGTAGCAGCGCACATCATTGGCGAATGTTTTACCCAAACGGTAATCAGATACTTGGCAGCTTAGTAGCCAATCTTTCGCTTCTGACACCGCTAGTGTGTCGGCTAGCAAGTCAGTAAGAAGAAGAACCTCAACACCTTGATCACGTAGCGTTTGAGTAAATGCGTCATGCTCTTTACCTGCACGCTCAACAGCCAGTACGTCATCAAACAGCAAATCGTGACAGTTAGAGGGTGTTAGGTGAGTCAGTGCGCGTCTTGGACGGTGAACTAGAACGCGGCGTAATTGACCTATTTCAGAACCTACATAGAACTTACTCATGATCGTCTCTCTCTTATATATGTGAATTACTTTTATTGCTAAGAGTAATTATTTATTTTCAGTTGAGAAGAATGAATTATTTTATTCATATCTCTTGTCTGGAATTAATATTACGCCTGCTAGTCAGGTATTCTTAGAGATCTATCACAAATCGTTTTTTATCCCACAGCCCTTTAAAATCAAGGGTTTTAACAAACTTTATGCACTTTCAACTATTGTCAGACTTTTCTAAATAGTTAACTCCTTGGGAATATTATGCATGCTTTTTTCATTCGCCTAGCTAGAATCCAATTTGTGAGGGATTATATGCAAAATGGTTTTATTGATAAGAATGAGCTTAGATTGGAAGTATGCAATGTTAGTATTTATATATTTAATTTTGTACGTAGAATTAATTATTATTTAACAATTTAAATGCGAATAAAGCTATTGTGGTCACACTTTATAATTGGGCTTTTTAAGCCGGTTTTCTATAAAAATCACTACTGTTTCCTCTTTGGTTATTACGGAGTGAATTACTTTAAATATAATTAACGCTAATAAATGACTAAATATTTGTATAAATATAAGAGCGAAGAATAGTTGGCGTTTTATTAGCCTTAATGTTGATATTTAAACGTTGGCTTACTCTTTGTCGCAAGTGGTTTTTGCTTGTTTAAGCTTTGCTACTGAGATAGGTCATAGAGAGGCGTTAAATGAAGCGTGTGCAGCTCGGCAGGTTGTTTTGGTGATTGGGCTGGAATTGGATTAGATAGCAATAAAAAAAGCCGCTATGGAAGCGGCTTTGGATGAGAACGGAGTGAAGTGCTTTAAGTTAGATAAGCGCACCAATACTTAGTACAACGATGCAGAACACCATTAAGATACCGACTAATGGCATTACCCATTTAACCCAGCGAACATAAGGGACGCGGGCAATTGCCAAGCCACCCATTACTACCGCAGAGGTCGGTGTGATTAGGTTCACCAAGCCGGAAGCGGATTGGTAAGCGGTGATAACAAGGTCACGACCGACGCCTGCAAAATCGGCCAACGGTGCCATGATCGGCATAGTCAGTACCGCTAAACCAGAGGTCGAAGGTACCAAGAATGACAAGAGAATCTCTAAGAAGAACATCACGTTAATAAAGATAACCGAAGATAGCCCGGTCACCATTTGTTCTGCAGAGAAGAGAATGGTGTCGGTGATCATACCGCGGTCCATTACGACAACGATACCACGTGCGATACCTATGATAAGCGCAACGCCCAGTAGGTCTCGAGCACCGTCAATGAAGCTAGTGGTAAACTCTTCCTCGCTCATACGAGATACAATTCCGACGATGATGGTCGCCGCTAAGAACATCGCGGAGATCTCAGCCATCCACCATCCAGCAACGGATACGCCGTAAATCATCACAGCGAAAGAGCCACCGAAAATGGTCAAAATCAGTTTACGAGTGGCGGTGAATTCAAGTTTTTCACCACTCGCGTTACCAAGGAAATGTGCTTTGTTCTCTTCGTATTTGTCGTAGACAATCGATGTTGTTGGGTCAGCTTGAACCATTCTTGCGTAACGCATGACGTAAGCGACACAAATACCCCAACCAATAATCAGCATACCAACACGCAGCACGATACCGTCGGTGAATGGGATACCAGAGGCGTTGGCAGCAATAACGGTCGCGAATGGGTTAATCGTTGAACCTAGTACCCCAATCCCTGCGCCAAGCAGTACCGTGGCAGCAGCCACTAGAGGGTCAAAGCGAGCGGCCATCATTACTGGTACTAGCAGCGTATAGAATGGCAGTGATTCTTCCGCCATGCCGTAGACGGTACCGCCAGCAGCAAACAGCGCCATCAGTATCGGTATCATCAACTCTTCTCGCCCTTCTAGGCGGGCGGTGACACGTTCGATACCGGCATCAATAGCACCAGTTTTGGTTACTAGTCCTAAGAAGCCACCAATGATTAGAATGAACAGTGAAACGTCGATGGCTGCAGCTTCATAGCTATTGTGGTCGTAGAAACCGTCAATGGGCGCGAGTAGTACGTCAATCACACCTTGAGGGTTACCTTCTACTGCTTGATAGGTGCCGGTTACCGGTACTTCTCGACCTAACTCTTCATTCATTGCTCGGTCGTATTGGCCTGCTGGAACAACCCAGGTAAGCAGGGCTACGAATGCAATTAGAATAAATAGAATGGTGTAGGCAGAAGGGAATTTAAAGTTGGCAAAGAAGCCGCCCTTTTTTTTCTCGCTTGGTATCGTCTGAGTCGTCATGGCTATCTCCTTACATCATCCTAAATAGAATTGACGTGAATTAGCGACTAATGTTTATAGATTGTAAATACAGTGATATTTATAAAGCATTCAACGATATGAAATTATTGCCCTTATAGAGCGGTTATCTATATGACGTTGCCGACTTTAAATATAAGTATCTTTATATTTATATATCCAAATGAATTAAGATTTAATTTAACTGCGGTTATTTTATTCCTTACGTCGCCATTTAATTTTGGTATTGTTCACAAAAATAGTGACCAATGAATAGGCTTAAAAACGTTAGAAAAAGAGCAAGGTTTTTTGGTTAGTTAGCTTGGATTAATATTCGATGTAAATTAGATAGAAACAAGGGGTGGTTGCGTTGGCAGGCATTGTTAATGAATGGCGTGAATATTCTTGGAATTTTATTCAAACGTTATTTTTGTTCGGGTTTTTAAGTTTATAATGTTTATTTGATACGTATCAAATAAACACATTGTTCAGAAAAGAAAAAAGGAAGCCGAAGCTTCCTTTTAGGTTTGGTTTTTCAGCGAGTGTTAGATAAATAGACCGCCGAATGCGAAGCCTAGTGCTACCGCTGTACTGATTGTTGCTACACCAGGAATGAAGAATGGGTGGTTAAATACGTACTTACCAATACGAGTTGAACCTGTGTCATCCATCTCAACTGCTGCCAGTAGCGTAGGGTAAGTTGGAAGTACGAACAGTGCACTTACTGCAGCAAAAGAAGCTACGGCTGTTAGTGGTGCTACGCCAATCGCTAGAGCTGCAGGCATCAGTGCAACCGTTGTTGCGCCTTGAGAGTAAAGCAGCATAGAAGCGAAGAACAGAACAAGAGCCAGCATCCAAGGGTAGTCAGCCAGTAGAGCACCAGCAACGTCTTTGATTTCAGCAACGTGTGCATTCACAAACGTTGAACCTAACCAAGCCACACCCAGTACACAAACACACGCTGTCATACCTGAACGGAATGTTGGAGCCGAAGAAATCTTCGCTGCATCAATCTTAGTGAACATCACGATTGCCGCTGCTGCTGCCAGCATCACAGACATGATCGCTTCATTACGGCCCAGTGCTGGGTTTTCAATTAGGCCAACAGAGCTAGAGATAGCGGCTGCGTAGCAAACAACAAAACCAATCGCCGCAAGGAAGATGTAAGTCGCTTTTTTCGCTGTTGGTAGAATTTCGCGTTTCTCTTCTGTTGCTAGCTTGATTAGACCTTTCTCTAGACGTTCTTGGTAAATTGGATCGTCTTTCAGTTCACTGCCCATGTAGTTCGCGACAACCGCACCAACCATACAAGCGATGAAGGTTGTTGGAATACAAACCATCAATAGCGTTAGGTAATCGACACCAAAGGGTGCAAGCATCGCTGCGAAAGCTACAACTGCTGCCGAAATAGGCGAAGCTGTGATCGCAATTTGAGAGGCTACAACTGCGATAGACAGTGGACGAGAAGGACGAACACCTTGGCCTTTTGCTACTTCTGCAATAACAGGCAGCGTAGAGAATGCTGTGTGACCAGTACCCGCCATTAGTGTCATTACAAAGGTCACAATCGGCGCGTAAAAGGTGATGCGTTCAGGGTGTTTACGCAAGAAGTTTTCTGCAATTTGTACCAACCAGTCCATACCGCCAGCAACCTGCATTGCTGCAATTGCGGTGATAACCGACATGATGATCAAAATTACATCGACCGGGATAAAAGATTGGCTTGTTGGAACACCAAGAATTAATGAAAGGGCAATAACACCAGCACCACCGGCAAAACCAATACCGATACCGCCAATTCTGGCCCCCAAAAAGATAAAGAGCAGGACGACAAATAGTTCTACTGCAATCATAAGTAACACCTCATTTTAGATTTTATTATGTGAACATTCGCCACTGGAATGTTCACATAATAGTTCTATGGTTTAGGTCTAATTAAGCAAAAACGCAACTAACGGAAATCCACAAGAACAGCATGGTTAACCGTATTGGAGCCTAAAAAAGGGCTCCGTTTGGAGCCCTTTCTCGCTACCGTTATTCGTAGCGTTTAGCTTTATACTGAGGATGCATCAGATTTTCAACAGAGAAAATGTCATCAAGTTCTTCTTCGCTCAATAAACCGCGCTCTAGAACCACATCACGAACACTCTTACCTGTTTCAGCACAAATCTTACCTACAATGTCACCCTCGTGGTGGCCAATGTATGGGTTTAGGTAAGTAACGATACCGATAGAGTTAAATACGTGAGATTCACATACTTCTTTGTTCACAGTAATGCCGTCTACACACTTGTCGCGTAGGTTCACACATGCGTTTGTTAGGATGTCTAAAGACTCAAACATGCTTTGTGCGATAACAGGTTCCATTACGTTCAATTGAAGCTGACCGCCTTCTGCTGCGAAAGAAACCGTGTTGTCGTTACCTAGAACTTTAAAGCAAACTTGGTTTACTACTTCAGGTACAACTGGGTTTACTTTAGCAGGCATGATTGAAGAACCCGCTTGCAGTTCCGGTAGGTTTAGCTCGTTGAAGCCAGTACGTGGGCCTGAAGAAAGAAGACGTAAGTCGTTACAGATCTTAGACAGTTTAACCGCTAGACGTTTAAGTGCGCCGTGCGTCATTACGTATGCGCCACAGTCAGACGTTGCTTCGATTAAATCTTCAGCCGCTACACACTCTAGGCCTGTTACTTCTGCTAGGTGTTTAACTGCTAGGCCTTGGTAGCCAGGAGCTGCGTTCAGACCAGTACCGATAGCTGTTGCGCCTAGGTTAACTTCAAGCAGAAGCTTTGAAGTGTATTCTAGGTTTTTGATTTCTTCATTGATGGTTACAGCCCAAGCGTGGAACTCTTGGCCAACCGTCATAGGCACAGCATCTTGAAGTTGAGTACGACCCATCTTCAAAATTGTGTTGAATTCTTGGCTCTTAAGCTCAAATGCACCTTTTAGGTATTCGATAGCATCGATCAGTTTACGAACGCTGTTGTAAACAGAGATACGGAAGCCAGTTGGGTAAGCACAGTTTGTAGATTGGCTGCGGTTTACATGGTCATTTGGGTTGATGAACTCGTATTGGCCTTTTTCTTTGCCCATAAGTTCAAGCGCCACGTTTGCCACGACTTCGTTAGCATTCATGTTTACAGAAGTACCAGCACCACCTTGGAAAACGTCCGATGGGAACTGATCCATGCACTTGCCAGTGTCTAGAATGAGATCACAAGCTTCGATGATGTATTTAGCCACTTCGCTTGGAATTACACCTAACTCTTTGTTTGCTAAAGCCGCTGCTTTCTTTGTCATCACCATACCGCGAACGAATTCAGGTACATCTGAGATCGTTACATTTGAGATGTTGAAGTTTTCAACTGCGCGTAGAGTGTGGATGCCGTAGTAAGCATCAGCCGGAACATGACGTTGACCTAATAGATCTTCTTCGAGACGAGTAGCTTGAGGAGCTTCAACTTGAGCTTCTGATTGAGTAGCCATAACAGGATCCTTAGAGAATTATTCTGATTATATAGTTAGTTATTAGCCTATTCTGTGTGCAAATACTCCGTTCGCTAGAATATTGGGCTGATAAATCCGTCCTGACTTATGTGGCACATGATACTGTACTTAGCGCATAAAAATATTAAGTTGATCACCTTTTTCGTTTTTGTTTCGTCAATATTTAGCAAACTTATTCCGGGTCAATAAACACGCTTATTTACAGGATAAATTTGAGATTGGTAGGGCTTTCAGCGTAAACTGGACGTAACAAAGGAGGGCGTGTGTTTCCTATCTTATTATTACTCTTTATCTTCGTACCCATCATTGAGATTGGGCTATTTATTCAAGTTGGTGGCTTCTTAGGATTGTGGCCAACTATCGCGTTGGTTTTGATCACTGCATTTGTTGGTGCATCGCTGGTTCGTAGCCAAGGCATTCAGACACTTATGTCTGTTCAAGGTCGGTTGCAACAAGGCGAAATGCCAGCACAACAGATTCTTGAAGGCGTGATGCTTGCGGTTGCAGGCGTATTGCTGCTGACTCCGGGCTTTATGACGGACGCACTCGGTATGTTGGTATTGTTACCAGCACCAAGAGCGATGATTGCCAAGAAAATGATGGAAAAAATGGTGGTGACCAATATGTCTGGTGGTTTTCATGCGGGTGGACAAGCTGGTTTTGGCCAGAGCCCATTTGGACAAGACCCATTCAATTCAGGTCCATCTGACCAATCAAAAGACGGCAACACCTTTGAGGGTGAGTTTGAGAAGAAAGACGACGACAACGATCGTAACCGCTTAAATTAATGGTTTGTCTCTTTATATAGAGAGACAAACAGAAAAGGCTCTTACCGTTATCCTTCGCAAGAAAGTGATAATGGTAAGAGCCTTTTTTATTGCATGTTACCTGCTATTTACGATTGCTAGTAGGAACAGATAACAGGCCGTGTGAACAGTTATTTACTGAGATTAATTTACTGAGATTGGGTTATATCGCGCCTTCAAAACCCATTTGTCGCCATGCTTCGAACGCAATAATGGCCACTGCGTTAGACAGGTTCAAGCTACGTGCTTCTGGCATCATTGGAATACGAATGCGTTGCTCCATTGGCATGCTTTCGATGAACTCAGCAGGCAGACCGCGAGACTCAGGGCCAAACATCAGTACATCACCTTGTTGGAATTTCGCATCAACGTGGTGGCCAGTGGTCTTGGTCGTACAAGCAAAGATACGGTAGTCACCCTCACGTTCATTCTCTAGATACTCAAGGAAGGCTTCTAGATTCTTGTGACGCTTTACTCGTGCGAGGTCGTGATAATCTAAACCCGCACGACGAACTTTCTTCTCTTCGAAATCAAAACCAAGCGGCTCGATAAGGTGCAGGTTTGCGCCGCAGTTAGCTGATAGGCGGATGATGTTACCCGTATTGGGCGCGATTTCTGGTTCATATAGAGCGATATCAAACATGTTGGTTCACAAGAATAATCAAAGATAGCCAGAGTATACGGTGGCAAGCTGAGTGAGTACAGTTCGCCACCCTCAGCTTAGGCCTGGTTCGCTAGTGCCTGCGCGTAGTTTTCAGATACCGCATTCCAATTCACTACGTTCCACCATGCATTGATGTAATCAGGACGACGGTTTTGGTAGCTGATGTAGTAGGCGTGTTCCCAAACATCGAGTGCAAGGATGGGCTCGCCATTACTGGCAACCGTATCCATCCACGGATTGTCTTGGTTCGAAGTCGAGATGATCTTCAGTTGTCCTTCTTCAACCACTAGCCAAGCGAAGCCTGAACCAAAGGTATTGATTGCCGCTTGAGCGAACTGATCTTGGAATGTCTCGAAATCTCCGAAAGTACTTTTGATAGCCTCGCCAAGCTCGCCCGTGGGTTCACCACCACCGTCTTGCGACATGCAGTTCCAATACAAGATGTGGTTGTAGTAACCGCCACCATTGTTACGAACCGCTGGGCTGTGCTGAGAAATGTTAGCGAAGATCTCGGTCAGAGACTGTTGCTCTAGCTCGCTGCCAGAAATAGCCGCAACAAACTTATCGTAGTAGGTTCTATGGTGCTTGCTGTAATGCACTTCCATCGTCTTAGCATCAATGTAAGGTTCTAGGGCGTCGTAAGCGTAGGGTAAAGTAGGGAAAGTGTGTGACATGGTAAATCCTCCTTAATTAGAGGATTTACCATAATGATAATGACAATCATTATCAACTGTGATCTTTGTGGGGGTATTATACCGGCAAGATTGGTAGGGTGATTTCGAGTTGTAATCCACCGAGCTGGCTACGGCTTGCAGTGATGGTTCCGCTGTGTTGGCGAATCGCACTTTCTGTAATGGTGAGGCCAAGCCCAGTGCCACCTGAATTACGATCGCGTGCCGTTGAAACTCGGTAGAAAGGTCTGAAGATAGAATCCAGTTCATCCTCCGGTACACCATCACCGTTGTCATTGACGCAAATCGTCAGTTGATCTTGGACAACATGGAATTGCACATCGACTTGGTCTTTACCGTAGTAGATAGCATTGCGCGTAATATTGTCTAAGGCACTCATCAGTAGCTTAGGATTACCTGAAATAGAACGTTCTGGGATCTCTGAAAACGTCAGTAATTTACCCATCTGTTCAGCTTCAAACTCTGCATCTTTTAAGATCTCTTCCCATAAGCTCGAGATAGGTTGAACCTCGCGAGTTATGTGGCTGTCGACCTGCATACGAGATAGCGTCAGTAGCTCACTGATCATTTGTTCCAAACGCTGCGCTTCGGTATCAATACGTTCTAATTCTTGGCTCTCACCTTGCTTACGAATTGCCAGTGCATTGGCCATACGTAGACGAGTCAATGGCGAGCGCAGTTCGTGTGAGATATCAGAAAGTAGTCGCTGTTGCCCTGAAATCATCTGGTTTACCGCTTCCACCATTTGGTTAAAGCTTTCACCCGCTTGTCTGAATTCTGATGTGCCTTTTTCAAGTGTTGGATCAACCTCAAATTGCCCTTTTGCTACACGCTGCGCTGCGCGTTCAAGCCTACGTGCGGGTTGACTCAATGCCCAAGCTAACCAAAGCAAGAGCGGGGTGCTTGCTAGCATTACCGCGAGCAACAGCTGTAAAGGTCTATCAAACAGTCGTAGCAAAAATGGCGGTGGTTGGTTCCACTTTACTCCGGCATACATCAGTAATTCTTCACCAGCGAGTGTGATAGGTACTGGCCCTGCCACCATGTAGTGTCCGTACAGTTTCTGTTTTGGTACTTCAGGGTTATCAATCGAGGTAACAAAGTTGCGAATCGCCTTAAGTTTATAGTCCGAATGTCTTTTCGACGTAAGGACAGCACCTTCAAGGTCGGTTAAATAGATGCGAGCTCGAGAATCCTTGCGGCTACGTGGTGCCTCAAGTTGGAAAACAATTTTGCCTAGATTAGGTTCTTTGGCGTAGCGTTTCTCTGTGATTTTAGCGATACGCTCCAATTTATTTAGATGATCGGTAGGCACATCACGCGCCACTCTAGGGTCTAAATGAGGAAGTGACAGCACCGATAAAAGCACCAGTAACATGGTGAACCAAAAGATGGCAAAGATACGTCCATATAAGCTGGTGATTTTAGGGATGCGCATTAATCTTCCTCTACCAATAAGTAGCCACGGCCTCGTAAGGTTTTGATGCGAGACTTACCATCGCTGCGTTCTGGAATCTTCTTGCGCAAATTGGAGATGTGCATGTCTATCGCGCGGTCAAACGCCGCCAGCCTTTTTCCTAAAACATCCAAGCTCAGTGCTTCTTTGGTGATCACTTGTCCCGGGTTTTGGATGAGATGGCTCAGCAAAGCGAATTCTGTGGTGGTGAGATCGATAATCTGTCCATTACAGTAAGCCTCTTGTTTGCCAGGGAAGACTTCGATGTCTTGGTATTGAATGGTGTCGCTGGCTGATTTAGGCGCGGTGTTAGTCTGTGTTCGACGCAAGATGGCACGAATACGAGCGAGCAGTTCTCGGTCACTGAACGGCTTTGGCAAGTAATCATCTGCACCAAGTTCAAGGCCAATAACACGGTCGATCTCTTCGCCTTTGGCAGTCAGCATCAATACTGGTGTTTCCCAGTTTTCTCTCAATTTCTTTAGCGTTTCCATACCGTTAAGGCGCGGCATCATCACATCCAAAAGAATCAGATCAATCTCATCATTGATAGCGTCAAGCCCCGCATAGCCATCATTGGCTTCGGAAACAGTGAAGCCCTCAAAGCTCAGGATGTCTTTAAGTAAACTGGTTAGTTCTGTGTCGTCATCAATAAGAAGAATGTTCGCCATTGGGAAGCCTTAATCGGTTATCTACTATTTACACGTTAATAATACTGCTAATTATTCGTCAACTTTCACTCTTTACGATTCTTTACGCTTTCTAAACGTCACTTTACGAGGGAAAGACTAATCTATATCTAAGCGCTGAGAAACAGACGCAATACATGACTTATTATACCGAATCGAGGCAACAATTATGAAAATGACTAAGAAACTTGTACTAGTAGCTGCGGCACTTCCACTTATGTTAGGTACAGCGAGTGCGTTTGCATACGGCGGCGGTGATAAAGGTGATCACAAAGGTATGCACGGTAAGTGTGGTGGCTTCGATAAGAAAGTGATGCGCCAACTAGACCTGTCGGATGCTCAAAAAACAGAACTAAAAGAGATGCGCGAAGCGAATCGTGCTGAGATGAAAGCAAAACACTCAGGCAACAAAGCCGATAAAATGGCGCAAATGAAAGCGCATCACGAGAAAGTTCAAGATCTAGTTCTCGCGGATACTTTTGATGAAGCTGCAGCAAACGACCTAGCAAGCCAAATGGTTGAGAAGCAAACAGAGCGTCGCGTAGCAATGCTTAAGAAGCAACACCAAATGATGAGCGTACTAACACCTGAGCAAAAGACTCAGCTGAAAGAAATCCAACAAGAGCGCATGGCGAAGTGTGCTGACAAAATGGAAAAACGCATGAACAAAGACAAGTAATTCATGGCTTGAGAAAGCTGAATTGATTGAAAGTGTTTAGAAAGAAGCGGCCTAGTGCCGCTTTTTTGATCTTTAAAAATGAATGTATTACATCATGGCTGTCATATTCAATCGGTTGTTTGCGGGTTATACTTTGTGCTATCAGTCACTTTATAGCCAATTTATGAAACAAGAATACGCACGTTTAGTTACGCTCGCCGCTTGGGCTGCCACCATCATTGCCTCCATATTATTGGTTGTGAAGGTTGCTGCGTGGTGGGTGACAGGTTCAGTCAGTTTATTAGCTTCTGTGGTCGATTCGCTGTTGGATATCGCCGCTTCTGTCGTCAATCTGGTGGTGGTTCGCTACTCTCTTCAGCCTGCCGATAAAGAACATACCTTTGGCCATGGTAAGGCAGAATCTCTTGCTGCATTAGCGCAGGCAATGTTTATTTCCGGTTCCGCTTGTTTCCTTATTCTTAATGGTATTGAGCGTTTCTTCCGACCGCATGAGCTGAACTCTCCTGAAATTGGTATTTATGTCAGCTTGTTCGCGATCGTAATGACCTTTGGTTTGGTTCGATTCCAAAAACATGTTGTCAGCAAAACGGGCAGCCAAGCGATAGCCGCCGATTCACTGCATTATCAATCCGACCTTTATATGAATGCAGCGATCATGCTCGCGCTAGCACTGAGCTGGTTTGGCATTGGTCAAGCGGACTCGGTATTCGCGATTGGTATCGGTATCTACATTCTTTACAGTGCCTACCAAATGGCAACAGAAGCCATTCAATCTTTGCTTGATAGAAAGCTGCCAGATGAAGAATTAAAACAGATAAAAGAGACATCGCTGAGTGTGGAAGGTGTGCTTGGCGTGCATCAACTAAGAACGCGTCGTTCAGGGCCTGTTCGGTTCATTCAATTGCATTTAGAACTCGAAGATAATATCCCACTTATTGAAGCGCACCGCATTTCTGACGAAGTAGAAGACAAGCTTATCTCCGTTTTCCCTGATGCTGATGTATTAATTCATCAAGACCCGTATTCGGTCGTATTTGGACCCGAGAAGCAGCAGAAATTTCACTCATGGTAAGCGAGCTAAAAAAGGGTTGGCAAATGGTAAGTAGGTGGCTTTTGAACTAAAGTGAGTAAAAATCACTAATTCTTCGGTGATTCAAAAATCACCTTAGTAACAATTAATGTTGATTCTGATGTGAATCAACAAAGTTACTGAGTAAAACTGTAATACTCTTACAGAAGTAGAAATGTTACATAATTTTACGCGATTTAAGTGCTATTCCTGTTGAGGAAATGTAACATAACGCACAAATATAGATTTAAAATCTTGTTGATATACAATCAGCAAGAATAAGAATTGAATAATAGATTCCCAAAAATCGAGGGTGAGCATGATTAAGAAGATCGGTGTTTTGACCAGTGGTGGTGACGCTCCAGGCATGAACGCAGCAGTTCGTGGTGTAGTTCGTACTGCGCTATCAGTTGGCATTGAAGTTTACGGTATTTACGATGGCTACCAAGGCCTTGTTGAAGACCGTATCGAAAAGCTTGACCGTTCAAGCGTATCTGACGTGATCAACCGTGGTGGTACTTTCTTAGGTTCTGCACGTTTCCCTGAGTTCAAAGACGTTGCTGTTCGTGAGAAAGGCATCGAGAACCTTAAGAAGCACGGTATCGAAGCACTAGTTGTTATCGGTGGTGACGGTTCTTACATGGGTGCTAAGAAACTGACTGAGATGGGTTACCCATGTATCGGTCTTCCAGGCACAATCGATAACGATATCGCGGGTACTGACTACACAATCGGCTACCTAACAGCGCTTAACACTGTTATTGATTCAATCGACCGTCTACGTGACACGTCTTCTTCTCACCAACGTATTTCTATTGTTGAAATCATGGGCCGTCACTGTGGTGACCTTACGCTTATGTCAGCAATTGCGGGTGGCTGTGAGTACATCATCACACCTGAGACTGGCCTAGATAAAGATCAGCTTATCAGCAATATCCAAGATGGTATTGCGAAAGGTAAGAAGCACGCAATCATCGCTCTAACTGAGTTAATGATGGATGCGAATGAACTAGCGAAAGAGATCGAAGCTTCAACAGGTCGTGAAACTCGTGCAACGGTTCTTGGTCACATCCAACGTGGTGGTCGCCCGACTGCATTTGACCGTGTACTGGCTTCTCGCATGGGTAACTACGCTGTTCACCTTCTTCAAGAAGGCCACGGTGGTCGTTGTGTTGGTATCGAGAAAGAAGCGCTTGTTCACCACGACATCATCGACTGTATCGAGAACATGCAGAACCCAGACCGTTCTGAGCTGTTCCGCGTTGCAGAAGAGTTGTTCTAAGACACGCTTAGCGTTCGCTTAAAATATTAAAAACCGCTGATTTATCAGCGGTTTTTTTGTGCCTGCCATTTGGATTTTAAGCTTGAATCTCAAATTACAGCCAATAAAAAAGGCCAACCTAAGTTGACCTTTCATTTAATCTAAACGGTGAAGTTTAAACTAAGCTTTTGCTTCAGCAGCTGCTTTAGCGATAGCTGCGAAGCTTTTCGCGTCTAGAGCTGCGCCGCCAACTAGAGCACCGTCGATGTCTGGTTGTGCGAAGTAAGCTGCTGCGTTTTCTGGCTTAACAGAACCGCCGTATTGGATAACAACTTTCTTAGCAACGTCTTCAGATTTCTCTGCGATGTGTGCACGGATTTGAGCGTGGATGCGTTGTGCATCTTCAGCTGTAGCTGCTTTACCAGTACCGATAGCCCAGATTGGTTCGTAAGCGATGATAGCGCCTTCAAGAGCTTCAACACCTTGAGTGTTGATAACAGCGTCAAGTTGACGAGCACATACAGCAACAGTTTCGCCTGCTTCGTTTTGTGCATCAGACTCACCGATACAAAGAACTGGAGTTAGGCCGTTCTCTTTTAGGAATGCGAATTTCTTAGCAACGAATTCGTCAGACTCAGCGTGGTATTCACGACGCTCAGAGTGACCGATGATGATGTGAGATGCGCCGAACTCTTTAAGCATTGCTGGAGACATGTCGCCAGTGAATGCACCGCTGTTGTTTAGGTCAGAGTTTTGAGCACCTAGGATGATAGCGCTGCCCGCTTCAGTAAGCGTACGCTCAGCAAGATCAACGAAAAGTGCTGGTGGAGCAACTGCTACGTCTACGCCTGTTACGCCTTCAAGTTCAGCGTTAAGACCGTTTAGTAGATCAACAACCATTTCTTTGCTGCCGTTTAGTTTCCAGTTACCCATAACTACAGGATGACGCATAGGAATATCTCCAAAGTATTTAAATAAATCGAATGTAAAAAAGTAAACTTTATTACGAAATAATATAACAGAATAATATCAACAGATCATGACTGTGGTCATGACTTTCTTGGATCTTACTCAATGGTCAGAGTAGATTTTGAGCATATATCAGTGATCCGGCAGACAGAATAATAGCTAACTTCTCGGATTTTTCATCGTTAGTTGCTATTAAGGGACAAACGATTGCGTTAACAATAGGAAGTAATAATGCCGAATCTAGTTCTAGAGTACTCAAATTCAGTGGATGAGCGAGTGAATATCCAAGGTTTACTGGAAGACCTTCATCAAGTTACATTAAACTGTGGTTTGTTTGATGTACCTTCTGTGAAGTCTCGTTCACTGCGCTGTCATAACTGGTTGGTCGGTGATGAAGAGGACAATGTGGATTTTGTTCATATTAGCTTTGAGTTACTTTCAGGACGTACCGAAGAACAGAAAAGAGAATTGTCGCGTTTGTTGATGCAAACCCTACAAGAACAGGCAAGCCATATCCGTAGCCTAACGGTCAACATACGAGATATGGATAAAAGTTGCTTTCAGAAAGTGATGAACTAGCTAAAAAGAATCAACGAACTAAAAGTGATTAACTGACTATTTGCTGCTAACTTTTTGGTAGCGTATTAATTTTTGAGTATTTAAGATGTCGATGAAAGATTTACTGCTCTCTTTCAAGGGGAGAATTGGTCGTAAGATTTACTGGATTTGGAATGTTTTCTACTATGTAGCGATTACTGGTTTTGCTTCCGGTATTTCTGTTCTGTTCCCTGCATATTCCTATATCCTGCTACCAATCTTCCTACTGTTGCTGGTTATCCCGGATCTTGCAATTACCGCTAAACGCTGGCACGATCGCAATAAGTCGAACTACTGGCTGTTGTTGAACGTGCCACTGGTGCTTGGGCGTTTGGCTTCGCCAATGGTAGCAACGACAACAGAGTCGGTATCGCCAGTTCATATGGCGGCAACCGTTGCAGCATTAGTGTGTGGCTTGTGGATTCTGATTGAGTGTGGCTTGTTGAAAGGCACAGAAGGCCGCAATGATTACGGCGAAGATCCCGTTTAAAGGTTGAATGATTGATAAGTAAGAAGGGAGCCTTGTGCTCCCTTTTTCTTTTTAAGGCGTTTTTCTTTGAATGGTTTTTGTCGCTAGTCCCTTTCAACGGTTAGTACATTTCAACAGTTAGTATACTTTAACGGTTAGTACATTTTTGGCTCTGTATTTGGCCTGAAAGGCACGACATTTTCAGGCAGAGATTCTTCAAAATCGCAGCGGCCTTTGAGTGCATCTTGGAATTTACAGACCTGACAGCGCAGCTCTTGCATCAGAACAACATTAGCGTGATGTGGATTCTTGCAGCGGCTGACGACTAAATCGATATGACTTTGTTGAGCGCGAAGCCTGTTTTGCATGGTCTCTGAGGCTGAGCAAATCATCTGTTCGCACATCTCGTGTTTGAATTGATCGAATGCTTTCGGATCGCTTTTCGCGAGTTGGACCAGTTCATCAAAAGGGGGCAGTTTTTGATTGGGCTGTGGATGTGCCATGATTCCTTCCTTAGCATTAAGCATGTTTCATATGCTTTAAGCTTAAGAAAGAAATTTGTACAAATTTTAATCTATTGGTGTTTTCTCAATATTGAGACAGGATCAGTAACTTGGCGTTAGGGTATAAGTACAACGACGCTCGCCAGTAATGATGTGTTCAGTGCGGCTCACATGACATTCATCTTTGAGTAATTCTTTGAAAACATTGAGCTCAGATTGGCACAGGCTAGGGCAGCGAGTTGCAGCTTTGCAGATAGGGCAGTGGTTCTCGATCAAGATGTAGTGATCGTCATGCTCTTGAAGTTCTGCCATGTAGCCTTCGTCTTCACGCAGCTGGGTGAGTGTTTTAAGTTTGCTGAGCAGCGAGTCACAATCAGACAGCGCGGTTTGATATTGCTTAAGGGTGTGTTGTTCGCGCTCGGCCGCAACCTTAGCTAACCCCTCTTTACCAAACAGATTCTCGACAGCGTCGATCACTTGAATGGTGAGTTCACCGTGTCGATCTGAAAATTGACCATGGCCTTGTTGAGTCAGGGACCAGTGGCGAGTCGGGCGACCCACTTTTACTTTAACATCATGAAACGCAAGAATACCGTCATCTTCCAGACTTTGCAGATGTTGCCTTGCACCCATTGTCGTCATGCCAAATTCTTCTGACAACTGTTTCGCGGTTACCGCGCCTTGACGCTTAATGGTCTGTAAGATTTTGTCGCTTGTTTTCATACTATCTCTACCTCATGAACCTTACTATTATGAGGCAAGGTGTTTATAAAGCAAACCATTTACTATGGTGTAGGTGAAATGCACAGATTATTGATGACCAATAAAACAAAAGGCTGATACTTGGTATCAGCCTTCGAATGTTCTGCTTGAGCGAGTTTAGGTCTACAGGATGTGACCGATTACTTCTGGGTCTTTACGCTCTAGGTAGTGGATAGATTTGATGCGGCGAATCGTACGGCAGCGACCACGGATAAGCAGTGTTTCTGTGGTTGCGATATTACCTGTACGTGTGATGCCCTCTAGAAGGTCACCCTTAGTAATACCGGTTGCTGAGAATACAACGTTGTCGCTACGAGCCATGTCTTCCATCTTCAGCACGATACCCGCTGTTACGCCCATTTCAGCACAACGCTCTAGTTCAAGCTCACCGTGTTTGCGGTTCTCTTCTGTATCGCCTTTTACTTCATGACGAGGAAGCAGACGTGCGTGCATGTCGCCGTCGAGTGCGCGAATAACCGCAGCCGAAACCACACCTTCAGGCGCCCCGCCGATGCAGTACATTACGTCCACTTCGCTGTCTGGCATACACGTGAGGATAGAAGCAGCAACATCACCGTCTGGCACTGCGAATACACGAACGCCCATCGCCTGCATGTCGGCAATCACTTGATCATGGCGTGGCTTAGCCAGTGTCGTTACTACCAGTGTATCGAGTGTTTTACCTAGTGCTTTCGCAATGTTTTCTAGGTTTTCTGTCAGCGTCAGTTCTAGGTCAATCACGCCTTTTGCGCCAGGACCAACAACCAATTTTTCCATGTACATGTCAGGTGCTTTTAGGAAGCTACCTTTTTCGCCTGCAGCCAATACAGCCAATGCATTTGATTGACCCATTGCTGTCATGCGTGTCCCTTCAATTGGGTCAACGGCGATATCTACCGCATCACCGCCAATACCGACGTTTTCACCGATGTATAGCATAGGTGCATCATCGATCTCACCTTCGCCGATAACGATTTCGCCGCTAATTTCGGTTTTGTTCAGTAGGCTACGCATTACTTCTACAGCAGCGCCATCTGCAGCGTTTTTATCGCCGCGGCCAAGCCACTTGTAACCAGCTAGTGCTGCACCTTCAGTGACACGAGAGAATGACATTGCTAAATCGCGTTTCATGCGGACTCCAAAATTTTCAAAAGGGGAATAGAAATTTCGCGGCGAATTTTACCATATCCCAAAGGAAACGTTTGCCTTTTTGTTTTTTTGGGATTGCTCTTGATCAATTTGCGGGTGAAAACAGGTAATATTCATCAAAATAATCAGTCTGTTGTCGCGGTAGTAATAATTCACGTCAATATTCGGTAAAAAGCGCTGTTTTTTTCATCGAATGGCGCAAAATATCGAATATATTGAGTGTTTATCCTTGCTCTGCTGAGTAGAATGGGGAAATAAGTGGAGTAGACCTTCACCATCAAACGGATAACTTAAAGGTAGGCCAGAATGTCTTTTGAAGTACTAGAGCAGCTAGAAGCAAAAATTCAAACAGCAGTAGATACAATTGCACTTCTTCAAATGGAAGTGGAAGAGCTTAAAGAAGAGAAACAAGCACTAGCAACAGAAGCTGGTGAGCTTAAAGAAAGCCGTCACGAGCTAGAGCAAAAAACTCAGCAAATGCAGGAAGAGCATTCAGCGTGGCAAGATCGCATCCGTAACCTTCTTGGTAAAATGGATGACGTAGAGTAATTGACTCTTCAGATTTAAAAAAACGCCCGCTACTGAGTAGCGGGCGTTTTTGTTTGTATTCTTATGCTTCGTGTTCTTATGGTTTGTTTTATTATTTGAAGCTGAGTGAGAGTTACTCGATCTCTTCTTCTTCAACATCCAGATCAAGTTCTACATCTAAAGGCTCTGCCGAAAGAATAATGCCGGTGTTGTCAGCGTAGAGGTAATCTTCCGGTAAGAAGGTTACGCTGCCAAAGTTGACCGGTACGTCCAATTCGCCGACACCTTCTTGGCTCGCACCAACAGGGATTGAAGCCAAAGCCTGAATACCAATGTTCATGTCTTCTAGCTCATCGACTTCACGAACGCAGCCGTAAACCACAATACCTTCCCACTCATTGTCTTCGGCAAGCAGGGCAATCTCAGCATCGATCAGCGCTTTGCGTAGTGAGCCGCCACCGTCGATTAACAACACTCGTCCTAGACCATCTTGCTCTAATACGGAGCGAATTAAAGCGTTGTCTTCAAAACACTTTAATGTCGTGATCTGTCCGGCGAAGGATGCTCGTCCACCGAAGTTGCTGAACATTGGCTCCACGACATCAACTTGATCCAGATATATGTCGCACAGTGCTGAAGTGTTGTATTCCATTTGCGTACCTTTTGAACAATGAGCTTAGTTTGAGTATATCGGTGCTTGATCCCTTTGCAATGATTAGTCTCAATTAACTCAATAGAGTTTGAGCTACGACAACCCCTGCAAACAATAGGTTAGTGACCAGTGAGCATTTAACAATAACAGGCATCATTGGCGCGATCTGTGCAGGTTTCTCTGTTTCCCAAACGGCCTTGCCATGCTTGTAGACAATAATAATACTGAGCAAAAACGGCAGGCTGATCCAGACCGGTTTCTCTTGAATGAGCAGGTATAGAGCGAAAGAGGCAAGGGCAAGGCCAAGCAGAGCAAAATGATAGTGCTTGGCTTTACGTTGGCCTAGGCGAACCGCCATGGTGCGCTTACCACATTCGCTGTCGTTTTCAATATCACGCATGTTGTTGATGTTGAGAACGGCAACCGCCATGAGTCCACAGCCTAGTGCTGGAAGGAATAAGCTTGGTTCAACATGGCCAGTGTGTAAAAAGTAAGTACCGGATACACCGAGTAGGCCAAAGAAGATAAATACCGATAAGTCGCCAAGGCCAATATAACCATAAGGTTTATTGCCCACGGTATAGGCAATGGCTGCGACAATCGCTAAAACACCCAAAGCAATGAAAGATAAGATGCTTTCGAGTGAACTCAGTGCATGAAAAATAAGAATCAACCCAGCGATTACCGTGAACACGATATTGAGAATGATCGCTTGTTTCATGGTTTGGGCGGTGACAGCGCCCGATTGCATGGCTCTCATTGGGCCTAGGCGTTTGTCGTTATCCGTGCCTTTAACCGCATCACCATAGTCATTCGCTAAATTCGATAAAATCTGTAATAGCGTGGCAGTTAAAAATGCCAGCAGGGCTATCGACAAAGAAAATTGGTCGTTGGCGAACGCTAAACTACTTCCTGTAAGAATAGAGACAAGTGCGAGAGGCAGAGTTTTTGGTCGTGCGGCATCAAGCCAAATCAGTAGAGATTGTTTCATCGTAGGTCTAATTCTTTGTAAGTCTTCGTTTCAAACTGTGTTTTGAGTATACGCCCATTTTTCGGGTAATAAAAAGCCCACTCGAAAGTGGGCCTTGAATTCGCTTACTAGCTGCTATTTCTTTGAGATAGAGCAATAAGTTGGAGTTTCCTGTGCTACAGGATGAAGCGACTTAGGTCTTCGTCTTCCACGAGCTCGCCAAGCTTAGATATTACATAAGCTTCATCAATCAGCAATTTACTGCCTGCTCGGTCTGTTGCGTCAAATGAAATTTCATCCATTAGGCGCTCCATGACTGTGTGTAGACGACGCGCACCGATGTTTTCAGTAGTTTCGTTCACACGCCATGCTGCGTCTGCAATTTGGTTGATGCCATCTTCAGTGAACTCAATGCCGACATCTTCTGTTTTCATCAGGGCAATGTACTGTTCTGTCAGTGACGCCTTTGGTTCAGTAAGAATACGTTTGAAGTCATGTGCTGATAGTGCTTCAAGTTCTACACGGATTGGTAGACGACCTTGTAGTTCAGGGATCAGGTCTGATGGCTTAGCCACTTGGAATGCGCCTGAAGTGATAAACAAGATGTGGTCAGTTTTAACCATGCCGTGCTTCGTTGATACTGTGCTGCCTTCGATTAGAGGCAGTAGGTCGCGCTGAACACCTTCACGAGATACGTCTGGGCCTGAGCTGTCGCCACGCTTACAGATTTTGTCGATCTCATCGATGAATACGATGCCGTTGTTTTCAGCGTTGAAGATCGCGCTCTCTTTTAGCTCTTCTTGGTTCACAAGCTTCGCAGCTTCTTCTTCCGTCAGTGCTTTGAATGCGTCTTTGATTTTCATCTTACGTTTTTTCTTGGTGTCGCCCGCTAGGTTTTGGAACATGCCCTGCAGCTGGTTCGTCATCTCTTCCATACCAGGAGGTGACATGATTTCAACGCCCATTTGCGGTGCGGCTACATCGACTTCGATCTCTTTGTCGTCTAGCTTACCTTCGCGCAGTTTCTTGCGGAAAATTTGGCGAGTGTTTGAAGAGGTGGTGTCTTCAGTTGATTGCTCGTTCTGACCCCAAGCATCACGTGCTGGTGGTAGAAGGGCATCAAGAATACGTTCTTCAGCTTGCTCTTCAGCGCGGTATTGTACTTTTTCCATCGCTTGTTGATGCGTCATCTTGATCGCAACGTCCGTTAGATCACGGATGATGGTCTCAACTTCTTTACCAACGTAGCCAACTTCGGTGAACTTAGTCGCTTCTACCTTGATGAACGGCGCATTAGCGAGTTTCGCTAGACGGCGAGCAATTTCAGTTTTACCCACACCCGTTGGGCCAATCATCAGGATGTTCTTTGGTGATACTTCAACACGCAGGCTTTCTTCAAGCTGCATACGACGCCAGCGGTTACGTAGAGCGATAGCCACTGAACGCTTAGCGTTGTCTTGGCCGATAATGTGGCGATTGAGTTCGTGAACAATTTCGCGAGGAGTCATCTCAGACATGGTTTTTCCTTAATTCTTTAATCACTGTTGAATACAACGTTATTGATGGAAGCGGTCGTTACTCTGGCTTTGGCAGCTCAACGGTGCTTTCTAGTTCTTCAATAGTGTGGTGATGGTTGGTGAATACACAGATATCGCCAGCTATGTTCAGCGACTTTTCTGCGATTTCACGCGCATCTAAATCAGTATTTTCTAATAGTGCAGTCGCTGCTGCTTGAGCGAAGTTACCGCCCGAACCGATCGCAATCAGGTCGTTCTCTGGTTGAACGACGTCACCGTTACCAGTAATGATCAGCGAAGCGGTTTCATCCGCGACTGCTAGCAGTGCTTCTAATTTACGTAGAGCACGGTCGCTACGCCAATCCTTCGCCAGCTCAACGGCAGCTTTGGTTAGGTGGCCTTGGTGCATTTGCAGCTTGCTTTCAAATTTTTCGAATAGCGTGAAAGCATCTGCCGTACCGCCAGCAAAACCAGCCAGTACTTTGTTGTTGTATAGGCGACGTACTTTACGGGCATTGCCCTTCATTACAGTATTGCCTAGAGATACTTGTCCATCACCCGCGATGACGACTTTATTATTACGACGTACAGATACAATGGTAGTCACGAGTAGGGCCTCTTAATATTTCTTATCTTTGGGTATAAAAAGTATATGAGGATGGTGCTCGGATAATTCAAGGAAGGGCGAGTGATGTCGCGCAACTTATCGGCGGAAGTTGTAAGGAAAACTGACTAAAGGGAGTAAATAAAAGAAAACCTCCACAATGGGAGGCTTTCGGAGTTTGGTTTTCGGCTTTTGTTAAGATTAAGACTGCGACTATCGCTAAATCTAATCGGTGTCTTTCCAAATAGCGCAAGGTTCAATTTTCGCCCGTTGCAGCTTATGGCGATCGCGCTCGGCGTCACGCTTCAACTTGTATGGCCCTAGAACCACACGGTACCAGCTACTGCCGTCTTTTTTACGGATTTCACTCGAGATACCTTGGAACGCAATATCTAACTTGCGCGTTTCTGCCTGTGCTGACGTTTTGTAAGCGCCACACTGCATCACGTAAGGGATCTTAGAGATCTCTTGCTCTTTGGCTTTAACTTCAATCTCGCGGCTTGGCAGCGTTTCAACGTAGTCCCACTTCTCTTCTGGAGGCGGTGGAATCACTTTCGCTGGTTTTGGCTTAGGTTTTGGTTTGGTAGCCACAGGTGTTGGTGCTGGCGGCTCAGGATCATTACTCAATAAGTAAAGTCCATAACCAAAACCACCGGCAAGGAGGATCGCCAAAAGACCACTGCGCCAAGGTTTACGGCGAGGGGCTTGTTTCTTGGTCGGTTTTTTCGTGCCACGACCGCGCTTTACATAATCTCTATTAGCCACAAGACAATTCAATAGTTGCTGATTCTGTCCTCATGGTAATCCAGATTGCGCGAGGATAATAGTGCAGAAATGGAAGCGGCACATCAAAATGTGCCGCAGATTTATAAGGGTATTTCTGAGGGTTACATTCGAGGTGGTGCGGTGCTGCCTCTAACGACTAATTTAGCTTCAAGCAGACGCGAACCTGCTTGCACATCGTTGCCCTTCAATAGATCAAGCATCATCAACATCGCTTGGCGTCCAATCTCATAGCGAGGCTGAGAAATAGTGGTTAGCGGTGGATCGCAGTATTGAGCGAATTGGATGTCATCGAAGCCAACAATCGATAGGTCTTGAGGAACGCGTAAACCTAGCTTCTTCGCTTCTTGAATCGCACCAATCGCCATCGCATCGTTATGACAGAAGATCGCTGTAGGTTGTTCAGGAAGTGCAAGTAATTGACGAACCGCTTGCGCACCCGCTTCAAAGGTGAAATCGCCCACAGTGCTGTAAGCTGGGTTCATTGATACTCCAGCGCGGCGCAATGCTTGTTGGTAGCCTTGCTGACGGAACTTACACAGGGTTGCAGTCGTTGGCCCAGAGATCTGAGCGATGCGCTTATGACCTAACTGAGCGAGGTAATTCACGGCTTCAAATGCAGAGGTTAGGTTGTCGATGTGAACCGTTGGCAGTTCAAGCTCAGGTGCGAATTCACACGCCATAACCATTGGCGGTAAATTCTTTTGCTCAGGCTTACTGACATCAAACGGATGATCAGTGCCAAGCAGTAGCATACCGTCTGCTTGCTTTGTGAAGACCAAGTTAACAAATGAAGACTCACGCTTCTTTTGTTGACCACTGTCACCCAGTAGAACGAGGTAGTCATTCTCTACAGCGGCATCTTCGATACCACGAATGATTTCGGCGAAGTAAGGGTCACAGATATCAGGAACGATAGTGATGATGGTTTTTGATTCGTTGCGACGTAAATTTCTAGCTAATGTATTGGGTGAGTATCCAGCTTCAAGTACTGCTGTCTCAACTCGTTTACGAGTCGAAACCGAGACTTTTTCAGGGTTCATCAATGCACGTGATACCGTTGCCGTTGAGACGCCTGCTAGCTGGGCAACATCCTTCATTGTCGCCATAAATTAAACCCTCTTTTAAGTTCCTTTGTCGCCTAAGTATTTAAGGCGTGAATAATTAATACAATCGGATAGATATTATGAAAGTGTTGCTAACACTTTTTTTATTGCAATATTTTATTCGTTTCATCCGTGTAAAGTTACGGCTAGATTAACAAAAATCACATGACTAGTGTGAGGTTGCTCACGAGAAATATGAAATATTTGTGAACAAACTTATCATTAGTTTTAACCCAAGTAGGTTTAGCTCAAATCTTGCGGCTCAATATCGAGTGACCAACGGACTTTTTTCGCAGCAGGTAACATATTAATTGCCGGCTTCGCACTCATTAATAACTTCTGCATTAACGAACGAGTCTGAGTTTGTAGAATCAACTGCCAGCGTGATTTACCCGCTCGCTTGGCCAGTGGCGCTGGGGTGGGGCCTAGAACCATGCAATATTGGTCAAACAAGGGGTGCGATTCTAATGTATGACGAACCTGACGCAAGAACTCTTCCACCAAACGTGTGTCATTGGCTTCCGCTCTAAACAGAGTCATAAAGGTATAAGGTGGTAGCATCGCTTGTTTACGCTCGGCCAATGCGGTTTGGGCAAAGTGGTTATAGTCTTTGTGCAGCAATGCTTGCAACAAGCCATGTTCTGGATGGTGAGTTTGTAAGATAACCTCACCCGGCTTACTGGCACGGCCTGCTCGACCGGCGACTTGAGTAAACAGTTGCGCCAACCGTTCAGAGGCGCGGAAGTCACTACTATATAAAGAGGCGTCCACATCCAATAACGCCACAAGTGTCACGTCAGGAAAGTGGTGACCTTTAGCAAGCATCTGTGTACCGATAAGAATTTGGTATTCACCTTTACGAATCGACTCGAGCGCGCTTTCTAAGCTGCCTTTGCGGCGGGTGCTGTCTCGGTCAATACGAATGGTTTTGTATTCAGGGAATAGCTGACCAAGTTGAGCCTCTAACTGTTCGGTACCTACACCCACCGTCACCAAGTTCGCTGAACCACAGCCTTGGCAATTGTGCACGATATGCTGTTGCGAACCACAATGGTGGCAGCGCATTTCATTACTGTACTGGTGATAGGTGTAGTAGGCATCACAGCGCTTACATTCGGCTGTCCAACCACAATCGTGACACATCAATGCGGGAGAGAACCCACGACGGTTGAGAAACAACATCACTTGGTTGCCTGCTTTGAGGTGTCTTTGCATTTCAGCAATCAACGACGCAGACAAGCCACTTTCTAGATATTCACCCTTAACATCCAACACCTTATTGGTGGTCGGCAGTGCGACACCCGCGCGTGAGGTCAGGGTGAGGTAACTGTATTTACCGATCTGAGCGTTGTGCAGCGTCTCAAAGGCCGGAGTCGCCGAGCCTAACACAACCGGGATCTGTGCTTTATGAGCACGCATGATCGCTACATCACGAGCGTGGTAGCGTAAGCTATCTTGCTGCTTATAAGAGGCGTCGTGCTCTTCATCGACAATGATAATTCCCAGATCAGCGAAGGGGGTGAACAGAGCCGAGCGCGTACCAATTACAATGCCCGCTATTTTGTCTCGTGCTGATAACCAAGCATTCAGTCGTTCAGAATCGTTTAATCCAGAGTGAATCACCTCAACAGGCACATTAAAACGACGCTTAAAGCGATTAATCGTTTGTGGAGTGAGGCCTATTTCCGGTACCAAGACTAACGCTTGTTTACCTTGGTCGAGAATCGGCTTGATCATATTCAGGTAGACTTCAGTCTTACCTGAGCCGGTAACCCCCTCGAGCAAGAAGCAACTAAAATCGGTTTGGCTATTTACTGTCGCAATAGCGATCGCTTGTTCAGCATTGAGCTTCGGCTTGTCTTGTTCGTTTTCAAGTTCAACTGGCCATGGTTGGCGCTTTGGCTTTTTCTCTACCGACTCAATCCAACCTTTCTCTTCCAAAGTCTTAAGCACCGCGCTCCCGACTTCTTCACCAATGAATTCTTGATGAGGAACAGGGCCGTGCTCAAGCATGTGCATCACTTTGGCTTGCTTAACCGCACGACCAAAGCCTTGCATCAGTTGATCTCTGCCTGATGGGGTCAATTGCCACTCGACAAGCGTTGCGAAGTCGGCAGCTTTGCCTTTTCGTAAAGCGCTTGGTAGAGCATTAGCCAAGGTTTCACCCAGTGGATACTGATAGAACTGGCTGCACCATACCAAGAGTGAGTAGACCGATTCTGGCCAAACGGGTTGGTTGTCTAATAAGGCTTTAATGGGCTTGAGCTTGTCTAGCTCGAATTCAGATTCGTTAACCAGAGCTGTAACAATACCTGTTAAGGTTTGTCGTCCAAAAGGCACAGAGACTCGTCCACCAATAATCGGGAATAGGTGGTTAGGAATCTTGTAATCGAACTGCTTGTCTAGTGGAACAGGCAGTGCCACGCGGGCAATCATTGGACGCATAAAGGGACAGCTTTATCTGAGTTGACGAGAGCGAACAGTCTAATGGATAAGGGCGTTAAATTCGAGGAGCAGTTTGGATGAGAGTATCGAGTTAACGCAGGAAGATAACGAGAGCCCGAAATCTCAGGCCGACAAAGGAAATAAAGAGGCTATTGGTGAAAAATGTATCAAATCAGTTGATCCTGCCTTATAGATTCATTACTATACTGCGCCTTAAAGGTATGGCTTTATCGCAGTTTAGTGATGCAGCGGTGTCTTTATTTTATTTTTTAACTACGTGTGGTGTGCGGCTTAGAATCGTATAGCGACACGGCCTACTTGAGGTTATCCCATGAAAACTGGTATCCACCCAGAATACAAAGCAGTTTCTGCAACTTGTTCTTGCGGCAACACATTTGAGTTCAACTCAACGCTTGCAAAAGAATCTATCCACCTAGACGTATGTGACAAATGTCACCCATTCTACACTGGTAAGCAACGTATCGTAGATACTGGCGGCCGTGTTGATCGCTTCAACAAGCGTTTCGGTGCTCTTTCTAGCAAGAAGTAATTCTCGCTATTTAGACATAAAAAGGACACTTCGGTGTCCTTTTTTGTTGCCTGAAATTTAAGAAAACGCTGAATCTTATTCAGCTATCAACATATCGAAAACGACAGGCAACCCGCTTGAGTTTTGTTTCATAACTTACACCCAATACTCCATTCTCGAAATCCGCTCGAAAGTTCAACAAGCGACAGTAATTTCAACTGCTCACTGGTCTTATTAGTAGTGAAATCTCGTTTTTTAATGAGACAGAGGCTTTAACCACCTAGGAACTTTGAAGTACATCTATTAACATGAACAAGATCCCCCAAATAATAATATCCTAGGAACCTACACCTATGTCTGAAGACAGCCGCCAAGATCAATCCTCTCAAGCGTTATCGCCTCAAGAACAATTCCGTCAGCAAGCTCTTGATTACCATGAGTTCCCAATTCCAGGCAAAATTGCCGTAGAACTGACGAAGCCTGCAAACTCTGCAGAAGACCTAGCACTTGCATACAGCCCAGGCGTGGCTGAGCCTGTTCGCGAGATCGCACAGAACGTTGATAACGTTTATAAGTACACAGGTAAAGGCAACATGGTTGCAGTTATCTCTAACGGTACAGCGATTCTTGGCCTAGGTAACCTTGGCCCTATTGCTTCTAAACCTGTTATGGAAGGTAAAGCGCTGCTGTTTAAGCGTTTTGCTGGTTTAGATTCTATCGATATTGAAGTTAAACACCGCACAATCGATGAGTTCGTTGATACGGTTGCGAATATCGCAGATACATTCGGCGGTATTAACCTAGAAGACATCAAAGCACCTGACTGTTTTGAGATTGAGCGTCGCCTGATTGAGCGTTGTGATGTCCCTGTTTTTCACGATGACCAACACGGTACAGCGATTGTAACGGCTGCTGGTATGCTGAACGCGATTGAGCTTCAAGGTAAGAAGCTTGAAGAGTGTAAGATCGTTTGTTTGGGCGCTGGCGCAGCGGCGGTTGCTTGTATGGAACTGCTGATTAAGTGTGGCGCTCAGCGTGAGAAGATTTACATGCTTGACCGTAAAGGTGTAATCCATACTCGTCGTGAAGACCTGAATGAATACAAAGCGCTATTCGCAAATAACACGGACAAGCGCACGCTTGAAGATGTTATCGAAGGCGCTGACCTGTTCTTGGGCGTATCAGGTCCCAACCTGTTACCAGCAGAAGCACTCACGCTGATGGCTGATAAGCCTGTTGTGTTTGCATGTTCAAACCCAGATCCAGAGATCAAGCCAGCGCTTGCTCATGAAGTTCGTTCTGACCTTATCATGGGTACAGGCCGTAGCGATTACCCGAACCAAGTAAACAACGTACTTTGTTTCCCATTCATTTTCCGTGGTGCGCTTGATGTGCGTGCGAGCGAAATCAATGATGAGATGAAGCTGGCGGCGGTTAAAGCGATTCGTGAACTAGCGAAAGAAGAAGTTCCGGCTGAAGTACTCGCTGCTGCAGGTGAGACTGCACTGGAGTTTGGTAAAGGCTACATCATTCCTAAGCCAATGGACCCACGTCTACTTCCTCGCGTAGCAAAAGCGGTTGCAGTAGCGGCCGTTGAATCTGGCGTAGCTCGTATTGAGATGCCTGCTAACTATATGGCTTAATGCTTTAATAGCTTAATAGCTTAATAGCTTAATAGCTTAATAGCTTAATAGCTGTTGCTCTATTGAGCGAAAAAGAATAATAAAAAACCGACTCATAGGAGTCGGTTTTTTTTATGTCTATCATTCACAGAGCAGCTACCGATAACGTAGTGGGTGATGTGACAAATAAGGTTCAGCTATAGCGAATCAATATTGAAGGCAGTGACTGAGTTGTTTTTATTCTTCGTCAAACGCTTCGAATTCGATACCCATCTCTGTCATCAGCTTTTTCACTTCAGTCGGGATGTCGTCTGGACGGTCTTTACGGAGATCTTCATCCGTTGGCAGTGGTTGGCCTGTGTACGCATGTAGAAAGGCTTCGCACAGTAGCTCACTGTTTGTTGCATGGCGTAGGTTATTAATCTGGCGGCGAGTGCGCTCGTCAGTAAGAACCTTTAACACTTTTAGAGGGATAGAAACTGTAATTTTTTTTACTTGTTCGCTTTTCTTTCCATGCTCAGCATATGGGCTTATGTATTCACCATTCCAGTCGGCCATTGCGTACCTTCATCACTTTAGTTGTTAGAATAAATTAATAGTGGTGATTTTAGCGGGATTTACTGCCATAAGCAAAGACATATAGACGTCCAGAAGTGTTGACGTCTCACATTTATGAAAGTAAAGTGAATAACATATATCTAACACAGCCGCAGAATGCCGACAAGCCGCTGTGATTCTCAGACGCAAAACTTGTAAGGAAGCACCTATGAGCAGCCGGAAGCCAGCAACAATCGCAGTACGTACTGGTATCGAGTCAGACACGCAACACCATGCCGTTGTCCCACCTATTTATCTTTCGACTAACTATGGGTTTCCCGCTTTTGGTGAAGTGCCAAAGTACGATTACACCCGTTCTGGTAACCCAAATCGTGGTTTATTAGAAACGGCATTGTTTGAGCTTGAGTCTGGCAAAGGTGCAGTGGTGACTAACTGCGGTACTTCGGCGCTTAACTTATGGGTTTCGGCTTTCTTAGGTGGCGATGATCTTATTATCGCTCCGCACGACTGCTACGGCGGTACTTACCGCCTGTTTAATACCCGCTCGTTAAAAGGTGACTTCAAAGTTTTGTTCGTTGATCAATCGGATCAAGCAGCGTTGGATGCGGCGATCGCGCTCAAGCCAAAGTTGATCTTAATAGAAACGCCATCGAACCCGTTGGTTCGTGTGGTTGATATTGCAGAGACTTGCCGTAAAGCGAAAGAGGTTGGTGCTCTGGTTGCTGTCGATAACACGTTTTTGACGCCGGTGTTCCAAAAGCCTTTAGAGCTGGGTGCTGATTTTGTTATCCACTCAACCACCAAATACATCAACGGACACTCAGATGTTATTGGTGGCGTTGTCGTGACGAAAACTGAAGAGCACGCTGAAGAGCTTGCATGGTGGGGCAACTGTATTGGTGCGACCGGCACACCATTTGATAGTTACATGACTCTACGTGGTATTCGTACGCTAGGTGCACGTATGCGTGTTCACGAAGAGAGTTCACGTGAAATTCTGACAGCGCTGCAACAACAAGATCTGGTGGGCACTATTTACCACCCAAGCCTTCCTGAACACCCAGGTCACGAGATCGCGAAGAAACAGCAGTTGGGCTTTGGTTCCATGCTGAGCTTTGAGTTTGCGGGCTCTTTTGAAGCGCTTAAATATTTTGTCGATAAGTTAGAGCTATTTTCTTTGGCTGAATCACTGGGTGGTGTTGAAAGCCTGATTTGTCACCCTGCGTCGATGACTCACCGTGCGATGGGCGAAGAAGCATTGGCAGAAGCGGGTGTTTCTCAACAATTACTGCGCCTTTCTGTTGGCCTTGAAGATGCGGAAGACCTAATCGACGATCTCAAGCAAGCGTTTGAAAAAACACAACGCTTTATCGCTGAAGGGGAGGCTTAATAATGGCAACCTTTCGCCAGCTACATAAATTTGGTGGCAGCAGTTTAGCGAACCCTGAATGTTACCAACGCGTGGTCAACATTCTTAGAGAATATTCATCAGCGACGGATTTGGTGGTGGTATCGGCCGCAGGTAAAACAACCAACCGCTTAATTGAGTTTGTCGAAGCGCTCGACAAAGATGGTCGTATTGCTCATGAATGCCTGCAAACCCTTCGTCAGTTTCAACTTGAACTGATTGAGGCTCTGCTTGAAGGTGAAGCCGCCTCGCAACTAACGGCAACCATCCAACAAGAATTTACCGCTTTGGGTGAGCTAACGGCTCCCTTGAGTGAAGCACAAAAAGCACAAGTACTGGGTCATGGTGAGGTTTGGTCTTCACGTTTGTTGGCGACGTTGTTGTGCCAGCATGACTTACAAGCAGTTGCTCAAGATGCACGTGCCTTTTTACGTGCAGAAGCGGGTGCTCAACCTGAAGTTGACCGCGCACGCTCTTATCCTCTGATTAAAGAAGCCTTGGCGCAGCATGCACATTGTCGCGTGGTAATTACTGGCTTTATGGCTCAGAACTGCGAAGGCGAAACGGTGCTGCTTGGGCGTAACGGTTCGGATTACTCTGCAACTGTTATTGGTGCTCTAGCTGAAGTTGAACGCGTGACAATCTGGAGTGATGTGGCGGGCGTATACAGCGCAGATCCTCGTTTGGTTTCGGATGCGTGTTTATTACCTCTGCTTCGCCTTGATGAAGCCAGTGAATTAGCTCGTCTTGCGGCTCCAGTGCTACACAGTCGAACGCTACAGCCTGTCGCTCAAAGTGCCATGGATCTCAGCTTGCGCTGCAGCTACCAGCCGGAGGCAGGCTCTACACAGATAGAGCGAGTACTGGCATCGGGGCGTGGTGCAAAAATCATTACCTCTTTGGATGAAGTTCTTATCGTGCAACTGACCTTTGGTCACGGCCATGATTTCGACCGTCTGGAGAGTGAAGTCCTTGAAGGGCTTAAGCGTGCTCAATTAGAGCCGCTTGCTTATGAATTAGAACCCGATCAACACTGCTTGCGCCTTGCTTACACGGAAGAGATCGCTGGTGGTGCATTAGAATATCTACAAGACCACGCGATTGAAGCTGAGATTAAACTGAAAGAAGGTTTTTCTCTGATTGCTGCAGTGGGGGCGGGTGTGACTAAGAACCCGAACCATTGCTACGGTTTCTACCAACAGCTCAAGAGCTCGCCGGTTGAGTTTATCTCAGAAGCGAACTCAGGCTTAAGCTTGGTAGCCGTGATTCGTAAGAGTGAAACATCAAGCCTAGTGAAAGGCATTCACTCTCAACTGTTCCAAGCTCAGAAGCGTGTTGCGATTGCCTTGTGTGGTAAGGGCAATATTGGCTCAAGTTGGTTAAGTCTGTTTTCCGAGCAAAAAGCGGAACTTGAAAAGCGTCGTGGGATGAACTTTGAATTGGTTGCGGTGGTTGATAGCCAAACCTATTGGTTCGACGATCAAGGCATTGATGCGACTTCAGTTGGTAAACGTTTTGATGATGAAGCGATTGCTAACAATGGTAACGACTGGCTAGAGCGTTTAGGTTCTATTCAGGGTTACGATGAAGCAGTAGTACTCGATGTCACTGCTAGCCCTGTGCTTGCTGCAAAATACCTACAAATTGCACAACAAGGTATCCACCTGATCTCGGCTAACAAGGTGGCAGGATCTGCATCGAGCGAGTATTACCATCAGGTACAAGATGCTTTCGCTAAGATCAGCCGCCACTGGCTGTACAACGCGACAGTGGGTGCTGGTTTACCTATCAACCACACTGTGCGAGACCTGCGTGAGAGCGGTGACGATATCATTGCTCTGTCTGGTATTTTCTCTGGCACTTTATCTTGGTTGTTTCAACAGTTTGATGGCACGGTGCCATTCAGCGAGTTAGTCGATTTAGCGTGGCAACAAGGACTGACTGAACCAGACCCAAGAGCTGACCTTGATGGCTCAGACGTCATGCGTAAGCTGGTGATTCTAGCGCGTGAATCGGGTTTGGATATCGAACCTGAAAACGTAAAAGTGGAATCGCTCGTACCTGCAGAGCTGCAAGAGCTATCAGTGGATGACTTCTTCGATAAAGCTTCTGTTCTAAGCGAAGAGTTGGCTGAGCGTTTGGAAAAAGCGCACTCTCAACAGAAAGTTCTACGTTACGTAGCGCGTTTGGAGAAGAACGGTAAGGCAACCGTAGGCGTTGAAGCACTATCGAAAGAGCACGCACTGGCGAACTTACTGCCCTGCGATAATATCTTTGCGATTGAGAGCAAATGGTACAAAGATAATCCATTGGTTATTCGTGGCCCGGGTGCAGGTCGTGAAGTAACAGCTGGCGCAATTCAATCTGATCTAAACAGAATGTCTAGCCTGTTTTGATTTTCAGATCGGTTGGTTTAGTGTCTAAATAGCATACTATTCACTAAGATAAATAAGGCTGAAAGCACGATGTGTTTGTCAGCCTTTTTTCTACATTATTTCTGCTTTGCGACCCATCTAACGACTTGAGTTTTACTCACGATCTACTTGAGAAAAATTCATAATGGATCTGTTGACATTAAATCGTATTCAATACATTCTACAGACATATAGACGTCTAAACGTTGTTTAAGGATTTGAGTTTTAGTGGTTGCTTTTGCCACAGGGAGAGTAAGATGGGATACACACACGCTAGTCATATCGACGCTTTAAATCAGAATATCGCTGAGCTTTCTGACAACATCAATGTGTCATTTGAGTTTTTTCCACCAAGCAGTGAGAAGATGGAAGAGACCTTGTGGAACTCTGTTCACCGTCTTAAAACACTTCAACCAAAATTTGTATCGGTAACTTACGGTGCAAACTCGGGTGAGCGTGACCGTACCCACTCAATCATTAAAGAAATTAAGAACCAAACTGGCCTAGTGGCAGCACCACACCTAACATGTATTGATGCGAGCCGCGAAGAGCTGATTCAAATTGCCGACGACTACTGGGCAAATGGCATTGAAAGTATTGTTGCGTTGCGTGGTGACATTCCAGCAGGCGGCGGTGCGCCAGAGATGTACGCATCTGACCTAGTTGAACTGCTTAAATCACGTCATGATTTTGATATCTCAGTAGCGGCATTCCCTGAGGTTCACCCTGAAGCAAAAAGCGCTCAATCTGATCTTATTAACCTAAAGCGTAAAGTGGATGCCGGTGCTAACCGTGCCATCACTCAGTTCTTCTTCGATGTAGAAAGCTACCTACGTTTTCGTGACCGTTGTGTGGCGGCTGGTGTTGATGTTGAGATTGTTCCGGGCATCTTACCTGTTTCTAACTTCAAACAAGCGTCTCGTTTCGCTGCGATGAATAACGTAAAAGTACCGGGCTGGATGGCGAAGCAATTCGAAGGCTTGGATGATGATCCAACGACTCGCCAGTTAGTCGGTGCGAGCCAAGCGATCGATATGGTTCGTACGCTGAGCCGTGAAGGTGTGAAAGACTTCCACTTCTACACGCTAAACCGTGCAGAAATGACCTACGCACTTTGCCATACTCTAGGTGTTCGCCCACAACAAGTTGCTGCGCTGTAATTAAGCTTCAGCCTTGTTAAAGCGCTATTTACTGTAAATCTCAAATCCGATAGATACAAAAAAGGCTTGGACTCTAAGAGTTCAAGCCTTTTGCTTTTCTAGCTTAACTTAAGCAAGAGCACCAAGTTCAAGCAGTACTTCGTCCGCCCATACAATCCATGCTTCACGGATAAGTAGGTTACGACGAAGCGTTAAACGCTCTAGGCGTGCTTGCTTGTCTAGTGTAGATGGCGTTGCGTAGTAAGCCGCTTCGATTTCTTTGTAGTGAGAAACCAGTTTGCGAGACTCTTCAACTAGCTCAGCAAGTTGTACACGGTAAGCGTCAGCAGGTTGTACAGCACAAGCCATTAGCTTAGCTGAGAACTCGTCACGAACGGTTGGGTGTGCAGTTGGTTGTTCAAACCATTCACCTAGCGCGCTGCGGCCTGCGTCAGTGATAGAGTAAACTTTACGATCAGGTTTGCCTTCTTGAGGCTCAAGCACGCAAGTTACCTGGTCGTTCTGAGCCATTTTATTTAGCTCGCGGTAAACTTGTTGGTGGCTAGCTTTCCAGAAGTAACCAATGCTTGAGGAGAATTCTTTTGTGATATCGTAACCAGTAGCATCGCGTGTACTTAAAACGGTTAGAATTACGTGTGGTAATGACATGTCTGAAATCCAAATGGTAAACAGTAAACAAATACTTAGACAACAAGTGTGCTTCTAATGGCACGTTATATTGGTTATGTCTAAGTAGCACCAACTCGGCGGTTGGTTATGTCACCTTACAAAGCCGTTTATCACCTAGGTTGACCAGTTTATAGGTCAAGTTGCTGCAGATTATTTTGTTGGAGTGTTTCCGCAGCGGAGCAGTAGTATATCTAAATAATAAGCATAAAGTAGAATACATGGACAAAATAACCCAAAAAACTGACAAAATACTTACTAGTGGTTATCTGGTGAAATAAAAAGGCCGCACATGGCGACCTTTTGTTCTTTTTTTAGATGTAAATGCTGATTAGGTTATAGTAGGAATCACTAATTAACCAGTGTTTCGCATACCTGCTGCAATACCTGCAATCGTCACCATTAGTGCTTCTTCTAGCTCTGCTGGTGGTGTTTCACACTTACGAGTACGGTAAAGCAACTCAGCTTGAAGCATGTTTAGTGGCTCAACATAGATGTTACGTAGGCGAATTGATTCAAGCCCCCATGGGTCACTCTGCATCAGGTTCTCGTTATTTTCTACATTCAGCACGGCTTTGATGTCTTTCTGCAATTGTTCACGCAGTAATTCACCCAACGGCAGCAGTTCTTTATCAACAAGGCGTTGATCGTAGTACTTAGCGATTTCCATGTTGCACTTCGAGTACACCATTTCCAACATACCTAGACGAGTAGAGAAGAATGGCCATTCACGACACATTTCTTCCAGTAGCGCTTGATGGCCTTGATCTACGGAGTATTGGATTGCTTCACCTGCACCTAACCATGCTGGAAGTACCAAACGGTTTTGGCTCCAAGAGAAGATCCATGGAATCGCACGTAAGCTTTCTACGCCACCGTTCGGGTTACGCTTCGCAGGGCGAGAACCAAGGGGCAATTTGCCTAACTCTAGCTCTGGCGTAGCTTGACGGAAATAAGGGACAAACTTCTCTTCACCGCGAACCACGTTACGGTAAGCCTCACAAGAAACTTGAGAAAGCACTTCCATTAGGTCGCGCCACTCTTGTTTTGGCTCAGGTGGCGGCAGAAGGTTCGCTTCTAGAATCGCACTTGCGTATAGGTTGAAACTGTTTACGGCAACATCTGGCAAGCCAAGTTTAAAGCGGATCATTTCGCCTTGCTCTGTTACACGCAAGCCGCCTTTCAAGCTCTTAGGTGGCTGAGAAAGAAGTGCAGCGTGCGCTGGCGCACCACCACGACCAACTGTACCGCCACGACCGTGGAATAGAGTCAGTTCAATGCCCTCTTCTTCACAAACCTTAACCAGCTTATCCATTGCGTCGTATTGCGCCCAACCTGCAGACATTACGCCAGCATCTTTTGCTGAGTCAGAATATCCGATCATCACCATTTGGTGGTTCTGGATAAAGCCACGGTACAAATCGATGCTCATTAGCTGTTTCATTACTGCTTCTGAGTTGTTCAAGTCGTCCAGCGTTTCGAACAATGGACATACGTCCATGCGGTACGGGCAACCACATTCTTGCAGCAACAAGTGAACAGCCAGCACATCCGATGCTGTACGAGCCATAGAAATTACGTAAGCACCAAAGGCTTCGCGAGGTTGAGCAGCAACGACCTTACAGGTGTCTAAAACCTCTTTGACTTGTTCAGAGGGCTCCCAGTCGCGCGGTAGCAGTGGGCGTTTTGAGCTTAATTCATTGGTTAAGAAAGCAATCTTGTCTTGCTCGCTCCACTGGTCGTAATCGCCAATGCCTAGGTAGCGAGTCAGTTCAGATAGGACATCTGAGTGACGTGTACTTTCTTGACGAACATCGAGACGAACTAAATGCACACCGAATGCTTTTAGGCGACGTAGGGTATCAAGCAGAGAACCATCCGCGATTACGCCCATGCCACATTCGTGCAGCGATTGGTAACACGCGTAAAGTGGTGTCCAAAGTTGGTCGATGTTCTGTAGTGTTTCTTTCTTCGGTACTTCAGCATCATGCAGTTTTGCGTCAAGCACTTCTAGCGTGTTGTTCAGCAGAGTGCGTAGGCTCTTAAGGATTGCACGGTAAGCTTCGTGCTCATCGCCAGCCAATTCACGAACGGCATCATTACACTTCGTCATCGACAGTTCGGTAATCAGCTCGTTCACGTCACCTAGGTACAGATCAGCGGCTTTCCAGCGAGATAGGCGCAGTACTTCTTTGGTGATGGTGTGCGTTACGAATGGGTTACCATCGCGGTCGCCACCCATCCAAGATGAGAAGTGAACTGGGCGTGCATCGATTGGTAGGCCTTCACCAAGGTAACCTTTTAGTCGGCCATCCATATCACGTAGGAAATCAGGCACGGCTTCCCATAGAGAGTTTTCTACAACCGCAAAGCCCCACTTAGCTTCATCAAGTGGTGTCGGGCGTTGCTGACGAATCACATCAGAGTGCCAACCTTGAGCGATAAGCTGCTCTAGGCGACGTTCGGTTTTCACACGTTCTTTGTGTGATAGGTCGCTTAATTCTAATTTAGACAGACACTCGTTGATCTTAACTAGCTTGTTGATCATGGTTCGACGAGTGATTTCTGTTGGGTGAGCGGTCAAAACGAGTTCAATGTTCAGGTCGCGAACGGCTTGAGCCGCGTCTAGCTTGCTGATGTCATTTTGATTTAGTTTAGAAAATAGAGATTGCAGCACGTCTGGTTCGCAAACATGCTCCTCACAGTGGCGAGAGATGGTGTGGTATTGCTCTGCCATGTTGGTGAGGTTGAGAAATTGGTTAAATGCACGAGCAACAGGAGTGAGTTGTTCGTTCGGCAGGTTTTTGATTTCTTCAACTAGGCTGTCACGGTCAGCTTTGTTGCCTGCGCGGGCGGATTTGGAAAGTTTACGGATAGTCTCCACTTTCTCTAAGATAACGTCACCATGTGCATCTTGGATTGTGTTACCTAGCAAGCGTCCCAGCATGCTTACGTTACTCTTGAGAGCGGCGTATTTCTCGTTCATTGTCATCCTGCCTCGTAAAAAAATTACATCCATTGTTCCTTGTTAAGTACACAATCTAGCGAAAAGTGCTGTATCTAGTCAAATAAAGCATTCTAAGTTTGCAATTATTAGGTTTAAAAATGCGGGAGAAGTAAATTTTTCAAAACTTAGAGAAAAAGTGAAATTTAATTACAAGATCAGGCTGTGTCAGGGATAACAGAATAAAAGCCACCTTTTTGGGTGGCTTATATACGAAAATATTGGAAGGGAAGTAATAACTAGAAACAATATTTACGGATCGATTTACTCAGAACATCAATTGTTGGGTCAATAAAATCGAAGCTTAAGAACTCATCCGGTTGGTGAGCTTGGTCAATTGAGCCTGGACCTAACACCAAGGTTGGACATAACTCTTGAAGGAAAGGTGCTTCAGTACAGTAGTTCACGGTTTGCGATTCAATCTCACACACCGATTCCATGCCACCGATAAATGGATGGTCGTGCTGGCACTCATAGCCTGGGATTGGCTCATGCAGGGGAGTAATTTCAATTCTGCCCGGCCATTTTGCTTCCACTTCTTTAAGTGCGCTGCGCAGCATGTTATCTAAGCCATCTAAGCTAATACCGGGCAAAGGACGAACGTCATAGTGTAGTTCACAGCAGCCACAGATACGGTTAGCGCTATCTCCTCCGTGAATATGCCCAAGATTTAGAGTAGGGCTTGGAATTGCGAAACCCGGGTGATGATACTCTTTGACTAACTTGTCACGCAGCTGCATTAAAGCAAACAGCACTTCATGCATGATCTCGATGGCGTTAACGCCTAATGCCGGATCAGAAGAGTGGCCTGACTTACCCGTTACTCGCACAGCATTAGCGACATGGCCTTTATGACCACGAATCGGCACGAGGCTGGTTGGCTCACCAATGATGCAGTAATCCGGTTTAAACGGCGAATTTTCAGTGAAATGACGTGCACCCAGCATAGTGGTTTCTTCGTCACAGGTTGCTAATACATAAAGCGGCTTGGTTTGCTTGCTCCAATCCATCTTCTTTGCAGCTTCATAAACGAAAGCGAAAAAGCCTTTCATATCGGCGGTGCCTAATCCGTAGAAGCGGTTGTTGTGTTCGGTCAGTGCGTGAGGGTCGAAGTTCCAACGTCCTTCATCGAATGGCACGGTGTCGCTGTGTCCTGCAAGCAGTAAGCCCCCTTCGCCAGAACCCATCTTTGCGACCATATTATGCTTGCCGGGTTCGACCTCTACCACCTCAACACTAAAGCCTACGTCTTTAAACCATTGAGCCATTTTTTCGATCACTTTCTCGTTGCCATGATCCCAGCTTGGATCGGTGGAGCTAATGGAGTCGGTGGAAATTAGGCCTTTATAGACCTCAAGAAAACTCGGTAATTGCATAATAACTTCACTTCTACTATTGACAGGAAAACCATAAGTCGGTAAAACACATATTAAATCATATTTAATGCATAAGAAATCAAATAAAGCTAAAAATTAAGTATGAATAGTCAAATTTGAAATGTAACTTACCTCAAGAATGGATGTGTTGAGATGTTGAAAACCACGATCATTGGCGCAAGCGGCTACACCGGAGCAGAACTGGCTCTAATGATAAACAGACACCCTGAGCTCACGCTATCAGGTTTATATGTCTCAGCCAATAGTGTAGACGCGGGTAAACCTATCGCTGCACTGCACGGTAAGTTAGCTGGCCTGATTGATATGCCAGTGCAACCTTTAACAAATCCGGAAGAAGTGGCAAAGCAATCAGACGTGATTTTCTTAGCAACAGCGCATGAAGTAAGCCACGACCTAGCCCCCATCTTTCTTGAGAATGATTGCCAAGTATTCGACCTATCGGGCGCGTTTAGAGTTAAAGGCGAAAACTTTTATCAAGAGTTCTACGGTTTTGAGCATCAACATGAACAGTGGCTCGATAAAGCGGCTTACGGCTTAGCTGAGTGGAATGAGCAAGAAATTAAAGAAGCTCAACTTGTCGCAGTAGCCGGTTGTTACCCAACAGCTTCTCAATTAGCGATTAAGCCTTTGGTTGAAGCAAAGCTACTTGATACAAACCAATGGCCGGTGATTAATGCAACCAGTGGTGTAACCGGAGCAGGTCGTAAGGCGAGCATGGTAAACAGCTTCTGTGAAGTGAGCTTACAAGCTTATGGGGTATTCAATCACCGTCATCAACCTGAAATGGCTGCACACTTAGGATGTGATGTGATTTTCACTCCGCATCTAGGGAATTTTAAGCGCGGCATTTTAGCGACCATCACCATGAAATTGGCTGACGGTGTGACAGAACAACAGATACAAGATGCCTTCGAGCAAGCTTATCAAGGTAAGCCAGCTGTGAGATTACTCGAAGAGACATTGCCAAGAATTCAAGATGTAGAACAGACACCTTTCTGCGATTTAGGCTGGAAGGTTCAAGGTCAACATATCATCGTTGTTTCAGCGATTGATAACTTATTAAAGGGTGCATCTAGCCAAGCGATGCAGTGTTTGAATTTACGTTATGGTTTTGCGCCATTAACTGCGTTAGTGTAAGGGAATCTAGATATGAGCCTTAATAATCAACCATTAATCATAAAGTTAGGTGGCGCTGCGCTATCTTGTGGTGAAACACTTAGCAAGTTATTTGGTGCTATCTCTGCTTACCAACAACAGGCACAGCGACCAATCGCGATTGTTCACGGTGGTGGTTATCTTGTTGATGATTTGATGAGTAAGCTAAACCTCGAAACGGTTAAGAAAGAAGGGTTACGTGTTACCCCTTACGAGCAGATTCCTTTGATCGCAGGTGCGCTAGCGGGCACTGCGAATAAATTACTTCAAGGTCAGGCAATTAAAGACGGTATCAACGCCGTTGGTTTGAGCCTCGCAGATGGTGGTCTATGTAAAGTCAGCGAGCTGAACCCTGAATTGGGTGCAGTAGGTAAAGCTGAGCCGGGCGACTCAACCGTTCTGCAAGCTATCCTTAATGCTGGTGCATTGCCAATCATTAGTTCCATTGGTCTGACTGAGCAAGGACAACTGATGAACGTCAATGCAGACCAAGCGGCTGTGGCTGTGGCAGGTGCACTCGATGCTGAATTGGTACTACTTTCTGATGTGAGTGGTGTTTTGGATGGCAAAGGTCACCTCATTCCAAGCCTTAATCAGCAACAAGCCGATGACCTTATTAAAGGTAAAGTGATTACCGATGGCATGATCGTAAAAGTACAAGCTGCACTAGAAGCGGCTAATGACCTAGGACGACCAATTGAAGTTGCAACCTGGCGATACCCAGACAAGCTGACACAACTTTTTGCAGGTAAGAGCATAGGAACACAGTTTTTACCTCAGTAGACCTCACTACGAGTTACTACTAAAGAATTTAGATAAACAGATTAAACATATAATTATTAAAGTGATTTCCAACGCTGACCGCCATGTGCAGTATGGAAACTAGGAGAAAGAAAATGAGCAAAGTTAACGTAAAGAAAGTTGTAGTAGCCTACTCTGGCGGTCTAGACACATCAGTAATCATCCCATGGTTGAAAGAGAACTATGACTGCGAAGTTATCGCATTTGTTGCTGATGTAGGCCAAGGCGATGAAGAGCTGATTGGAATCGAAGAGAAAGCAAAAGCTTCTGGTGCGTCTGAGTGTTACATCGCTGACCTTAAAGAAGAGATGGTGGCAGATTACATCTACCCAACGCTTAAAACAGGTGCTTACTACGAAGGTAAATACTTGTTAGGTACTTCAATGGCTCGTCCAATCATTGCGAAAGCTCAGGTTGAAGTTGCACGTAAAGTAGGTGCAGACGCGCTATGTCACGGTTGTACTGGTAAGGGTAATGACCAAGTTCGTTTTGAAGGTGCATTTGCTGCACTAGCACCAGACCTACACGTAATTGCACCTTGGCGTGAATGGGATCTAGTGAGCCGTGAAGAGTGTCTAGACTACCTAGCTGAGCGTAACATCCCTTGTACCGCTTCTCTAACTAAGATTTACTCGCGTGATGCAAACGCATGGCACATCTCTACAGAAGGTGGCGTACTAGAAAATACATGGAATGCCCCTGATGAAGATTGCTGGGCATGGACTGTAGACCCAGAGCAAGCGCCAAACGAATCTGAAACAGTGACGCTTAAAGTTGAAAAAGGTGAAGTGGTTGCGGTTGATGGCGAAACAATGACGCCATACAACGCGCTGGTTTACCTAAACGAGAAGGGTGCTAAACACGGTGTTGGTCGTATCGATATCGTAGAAAACCGTCTTGTTGGCATGAAGTCTCGTGGTTGTTACGAAACTCCAGGTGGCACAATCATGATGGAAGCACTACGTGCAGTAGAGCAATTGGTTCTTGATAAAGCGGCATTCGAATTCCGTGAAGAGCTGGGTGTTAAGGCTTCTCACCTTGTATATGACGGCCGTTGGTTCACTCCGCTATGTAAGTCAATTCTTGCAGCAACAGATGAGCTAGCACAAGACGTGAATGGTGAAGTGGTTATCAAACTTTACAAAGGCCATGCAACGGTGACTCAGAAGCGTTCTGACAACAGCCTGTACTCAGAAGAGTTTGCAACCTTTGGCGAAGATGAAGTTTACGACCAAAGCCACGCTGAAGGCTTCATCCGTCTTTACTCGCTATCAAGCCGTATCCGTGCTCTGAATAGCCAAAAGTAATCCGAACAATGAGTTAGTGAGCTAGCCTTTAGCGAAAGGTTGAAGGCCAGTAAACAGACATCATTATGCAAAGCCCATTTACTATTGATTAGTGAGTGGGCTTTTTGCTTTCTGTTTGTTTAATAAATCAGCTTCGGTTTTTACTGACGAATGGCATATAATTCGCGCTCCACGCTGAAAATAATCAACGGATTGAACTCTCGATGAATAAATATGTGAAAATAATGAATTAATACTTTATTTTCATTTTGAATTGCCGTAAGTTTAAACCATCAGAAAAATACTGAATCTTAATCAGAATTATCATTTGCAAAAACAGTGAGCACTGTGCAATTAGGAGATACACAATGGCATTATGGGGCGGTAGATTTACCCAAGCAGCAGACACCCGGTTCAAAGATTTTAACGATTCTCTTCGTTTTGATTACCGATTGGCTGAGCAAGACATTGTGGGCTCTATTGCCTGGTCAAAGGCTCTACAATCGGTCAACGTTCTAACAGAAGAAGAACAGCAAAGACTAGAGCTTGCACTGAACGAGCTAAAACTCGAGGTGATGGAAGATCCTGAACAGATTTTACGTTCTGATGCTGAAGATATTCATAGCTGGGTTGAGCAGCAACTTATCGGCAAAGTCGGTGATTTGGGCAAAAAACTGCATACTGGCCGTTCTCGTAATGACCAAGTAGCGACTGACCTTAAACTTTGGTGTCGTCAACAAGGTAACCAACTGCTACTCGCGCTTGATCGTCTGCAAAGCCAAATGGTGAATGTCGCTTCTCAGCATCAAGAAACCGTGCTTCCTGGCTACACTCACTTGCAACGTGCTCAGCCGGTAACTTTTGCTCACTGGTGCTTGGCTTACGTTGAAATGCTTGAGCGTGATTACTCGCGTTTGAATGATGCGATTAAGCGTCTAGATACATGTCCGCTGGGTTCTGGTGCCCTTGCAGGAACTGCTTACCCGATGGACCGTGAAGAGTTAGCTCACAACTTAGGTTTCCGTCGTGCAACACGCAACTCTCTAGATTCAGTCTCTGACCGTGATCATGTGATGGAGCTGATGTCGATTGCATCTATCTCTATGCTTCACCTTTCACGTCTTGCAGAAGATATGATTTTCTATAACTCAGGTGAATCGAACTTCATCGAGTTAGCGGATACTGTGACGTCAGGTTCATCTCTGATGCCACAAAAGAAAAACCCTGATGCGCTCGAACTTATCCGTGGCAAAACTGGCCGTGTTTATGGTTCATTAGCCGCAATGATGATGACAGTGAAAGCCCTGCCTTTGGCGTACAACAAAGACATGCAAGAAGATAAAGAAGGTCTGTTCGACGCTTTAGACACTTGGAATGATTGTATGGAAATGGCTGCTCTTTGTTTTGACGGCATTAAAGTGAACGGCGAACGTACACTTGAAGCAGCGAAACAAGGCTACGCGAACTCAACTGAGCTGGCTGATTACCTAGTAGCGAAAGGCATTCCTTTCCGTGAAGCTCACCATATTGTTGGTGTGACGGTAGTGGCGGCGATTGCTAAAGGCTGTGCATTAGAAGAGTTAACCATCGCAGAGATGAAAGAGTTCTCTGAGGTGATTGAAGAGGATGTGTATGACATTCTGACCATTGAATCGTGTCTTGAAAAACGTAGCGCGCTAGGCGGTGTATCACCACAGCAAGTGGCTTACGCGGTTGACCAAGCTGAGAAGCGTTTATCACAGCGTGACACTTCCATCGTGAAGGTTCGTCCTGCTCGTCTGACGGATATTGAAGCGTTGGAAGGCATGGTGGCCTACTGGGCTAACATGGGTGAAAACCTACCTCGTTCTCGTAATGAACTGGTGCGTGATATTGGCTCGTTTGCTGTCGCAGAACATCATGGTGAGGTGACAGGTTGCGCCTCACTCTATGTGTATGATTCTGGTTTAGCGGAAATTCGCTCGCTCGGTGTTGAGGCTGGATGGCAAGGTCAAGGGCAGGGTACCGCGATTGTGCAGCACTTGGTTGATAAAGCACGACAAATGGCCATTAAGAAGGTGTTTGTACTGACTCGTACTCCAGAGTTCTTTATGAAGCATGACTTCTTACCGACATCAAAATCTCTGCTGCCTGAGAAGGTGCTGAAAGATTGTGACCAGTGCCCTCGTCAACACGCGTGTGATGAAGTGGCCTTGGAAGTGAACTTGGTAGAGCAGATCATCGCTAAGGTTAATGTTGCATAAAGCATTGATTTTATAGCCCCTAAAAAAAAGATCAAAAAATTGATCTTTTTTGGGAACAAATTAAGAAAAGTCCGGTCTATTAAAGTACCACTGCTTTTTCTTAGAATTTTCTAAGAAAGCCCTAGAATCGATTGGTTCTGGGGCTTTTTTCTATCTGCTGTTTGGGAAATGATGATGGCTTGCTAAGTCGGGTCATTTTATTGGGTATCTAGCCTTTATCACTTATCTAGCAAAGTCTCTCTGTTAACGCTTTTTGTTCCTTAAAGGCAGCACCACAAACTTCATTATCCAATGCAACGACAGCAAACCACTGAATGCGAAAGCAGCCATCATCAAAGCGATGGCATTGATGGTTTTTGGGTCTTCTTTGAAAAACAACCACCATACTCCCCAACTTAAAATCGACAACACCATCAGCTGATTCATACAGCGCTGGCAGCGGCCGAGTTTGTTACGGATTTTTTCACTTTTATTGCAATGAATGCATGTCATCTTGGGTTTGATTCGCGTTATGCTTGTTGCCTTGATAATAACACGTCACAAGATATTGGATCACGGTGACACAGAGAGAGAAAGTCGATGATTGAGCGCCAAGAAACCAAACAACGCATGAGCCGTATTGTTAAACACAACGGCACTATCTACCTATGTGGCCAAGTGTGTGCTGATGCAACAAAAGACATCACTGAGCAAACACAAACTATGCTGGATAAAGTGGAAGCCCTACTTGAGCAAGCGGGTAGCGACAAAGAACACATGCTGTCAGCAACGATTTACTTGAAAGACATGAAAGACTTCCAAGAAATGAATGCAGTTTGGGATGCATGGGTTCCAGAAGGTCACGCTCCAGCTCGCGCATGTGTGACGGGTGACATGGCTCGCGAAGCGTTACTTGTTGAGATCTCTGTGATTGCTGCTGAGAAGTAATCGCGAAGTCTATAGCGATAAGTAATTGCTTCAAGAGATTCCAGATACCTCGTTCCTCGATTCTGGAATGACGAGTTTGGACTTCGACTTAATTGTGTATCACAAAGCGTCGTCATTCCCGGTAGCGACGAAGGAGCGTGGTCGGGAATCTATTATTTGCTCGTTGCCAAAAACAAAAAGGAAAGCCAATGGCTTTCCTTTTTAGTATCTAGCGTTTGCTAACTACTTAACAATATTCCGAGGTTAACAACCCGGGCCACAATCTAGACAGTGTTTCACCATCTCTGGACCAAGGTGCAGTTTCGCATTTAGGTCACGTAGCGCTGTTCGTACACCTTCTTCAATTACTGGATGGTAAAACGGCATATCCAACATTTCAGAAACCGTCATCTTTTTCTGGTGTGCCCATGCGAGTAAGTGAGCCAAATGTTCTGCGTTTGGTCCCATCATCTCAGCACCAAGGAAACGGCCTGTACCTTGCTCGCCGTAAACGTGCAGAATACCTTTGTTGCGTAGCATCACTCGTGAACGACCTTGGTTCTCGAAAGACACTTCACCCGTTGCGAAACAACCACATGTGCCTAAGCGGGTTATGATCTCTTTGTATGTTTCACCAACCATCGCGATTTGTGGGTCAGAGAATACCGCAGAGATTTTAGAGCGGCGTAAGCCTGCGCGAATCTCAGGGAAGCGACCTGCATTATCACCCGCAATACGTGCTTGGTCAGCTGCTTCATGTAGCAGAGGCAGTTGGTTACTTGCGTCACCAGCAATAAAGACTGATGGTAGCGATGTTTGTAGCGTGTAGTGGTCGGCGATTGGCACACCACGTTCATCAAGCTCTAGAGAGGTATTATCTAGGCCAAGCTTATCAGTATTAGGACGACGGCCTGTTGCTGCCAGCACATACTCAACGATGTTAGTTTCTAGTTCACCTTGCTTATTGATGAACTGGATTTCGACGCGATCTTCACCTGATTCTGTGGTAACGCGCTTCATGCTTTCGATTTTCACGTCAGCATCAAGGTAGAACTCTTCATTGAAGGCTTTATCTGCATACGCCATGATTTCTGGGTCGGTTACTGGGCCAACTTGACCACCCAAACCGAACAGTTTGGTCTTCACACCTAAGCGATGCAGTGACTGACCAAGCTCAAGACCAATCACACCTGGGCCAAATACTGCGACTGATTCCGGTAAATCATCCCAGCTGAACACGTCGTCGTTAATGATCAGGCGGTCACCAAGCTCATTCCAAACTGCAGGGTATGCAGGGCGAGAGCCGGTCGCGATAACAATACGCTTAGCGTTGACAACCGTGTGGTCATCGATTTGTAGCGTGTTGTCGTCTAAGAACTTTGCGTAGCCAGAGATCTTGTCTTGCTCTGGGATTTCATCAACACCTTCTAAAACAAAACCAACAAAACGGTCACGTTCAAACTTCACTCGGTCCATCACTTCACGGCCGTTAATCACGATATCACCTTGTGGGTGAACGCCAAAAGCCGGAGCTTTCTCGATTTGGTGTACGCTTTCAGCTGCTGCAATAAGCAGTTTGGATGGCATACAACCAACACGAGCACAGGTTGTGCCGTAAGGGCCGCCTTCAATCATCACGACACTGTCAGTGTGTGCTTTTGCAGCGCGGTAAGAACCTAGACCTGCTGTACCGCCCCCGATAACTGCTACATCTACATTGACTTGTTTCATAATAATTTTCTCGCAATGGCTAAATTTAGTGTGAACGAACCCCTCCAACTCTGGTGATTTTTTGAGAGTCAGGATTGCGGTTCAGTTTTGTGATTCTGTTTTATTAGGTTTAGCTTGTGATTCAGCTTTTTGTTACTAACTGCTTCTTGTTACTAACTATAGGTTAGTTAAAAGTTGGCGAGTTAGAAGCTGTATCTTTTTCCAAAGCTCAGATAAGAGTGGTTTGGAATAGCTAACCCACAAAAAGGTGAGTTAGCTGGTATTACTAAGCTATTTAATTACTTAGGTTATTTAATCACTAAGCGTTTATTAGCGACTAAGTGATTAACCTAGGAAAGTTTCTAGTTCTTCGCTGCCACCGATGTGTTTGCCACCGATGAATACTTGAGGAACGGTAGTGCGACCAGAGATTGCACGTAGGCTTACTGTTGTTGCGTCTTTACCCAGAACCACTTCTTCGTAGTTTAGACCTTTGTCGATTAGGTTCTGTTTTGCTTTCATACAGAAAGGACAGCCTGGCTTAGTGAATACTGTGATTGACTCTTGCTCTTTGTGTTCAGGAGCAAGGTAGTTAAGCATAGTATCAGCATCAGAAACCTTGAACGGGTCGCCTGGTACGTCTTCTTCGATGAACATTTTTTCTACCACGCCGTTTTTAACCAGCATGCTGTAGCGCCATGAACGTTTGCCAAAGCCGATGTCGTTTTTCTCAACTAGCATACCCATGCCGTCTGTGAAGTCGCCGTTGCCATCTGGGATGAATGTGATTTTTTCAGCTTCTTGGTCTGCTTTCCATGCGTTCATTACGAACGTGTCGTTTACAGAAACACAAAGGATGTCATCAACGCCGTTTTCTTTGAATACAGAGTGCAGCTCGTTGTAACGAGGTAGGTGGCTTGAAGAACATGTTGGTGTAAACGCACCTGGCAGGCTGAATACGATAACTGTCTTGTCTTTGAATAGCTCTTCCGTCGTTACGTTAACCCATGCATCGCCTTGGCGAGTTGGGAATGTTACTTGAGGGATTGATTGACCTTCTTTAGATGCAAACATATTGATTTCCTTAAATAGTATTTTAATTTTTTTCTATCAGAGCATAACGTTTTTCTTTGCTCTGTTTCGTTTCGTTGAGCCCATTATTAGATAAATCCTTTGATAGCTCTAATCGTTTGATGTTATGGTTTTGATAGGTAAATTCTATCAAGAGCATTTTTCTTTTAAATGTTTCTATTAAAAACCTTGTTCTTATTAAAACCTGAGGTAAGAGACTGAGCATGAACATTCGTGACTTTGAATACTTGGTGGCGCTCGCTGAGCACAAACATTTTCGAAAAGCAGCAGAAGCGTGCTTTGTAAGTCAGCCGACATTGAGCGGTCAAATACGCAAACTGGAAGATGAAATTGGACTTCAGTTAACCGAGCGTAGCCCAAGGAAGGTAATATTTACAGAGTCAGGTTTACAACTTGTTGAGCAAGCCAAGCGCATTCTCAACGAGGTAAAGACGTTTAAAGATATGGCGAGTGGACACGGTGAAGCGATGACGGGACCAATGCACATTGGTTTTATCCCGACCGTTGGCCCATACATTTTGCCAAAGATTATTCCTCATCTAAAAGAGAGTTTCCCAGATCTTGAGCTTTACCTGCACGAAGCGCAGACCCATCAGTTAGTGAGCCAACTAGAAGATGGCAAGCTTGATTGCTTGGTGCTGGCTGCGGTTGATGAAACGGCAGCGTTCAAAGAGATTGATGTCTATGACGAGCCATTAAGCGTTGCCGTACCGTGTGACCATGAATGGGCACAACAGGACGCTGTCGATATGCTGCAGTTAAATGGACAAACCGTACTTGCACTGGGCGATGGTCATTGCTTACGAGACCAAGCCTTGGGTTTCTGTTTTGCTGCGGGTGCAAAAGATGATGAACGCTTTAAAGCGACCAGCTTAGAAACGCTGCGTAACATGGTAGCGGCAGGGGCGGGCATTACCTTGTTACCTCAGTTATCGGTTCCAAAGGAAAAGCAGAAAGATGGCGTGTGTTACGTGCCAGCGGTGAATCCAACACCTTCACGTCGCATTGTTGTTGCCTACCGACCGGGCTCTCCGCTAAAGGGGCGTTTTGAGCAACTGGCTGAGGCTATCCGAACTCAATTGGAAAAAACGGCTTAGCACTCGAGTTTAGAGTGGAGTTCGTTCAGATGTAGATATAAAAAAGGGTTGATATGAATTCATATCAACCCTTTTTTGTTGGTTCATCTTACTAGGTTCAACAAACCCTAGCTAGAATAGCTCTTCTACTGCTTCGCCTGATGACGTTGAGTAGATGTCATCATTGAAACGTTCAGTGATGTACTCAGTTGGCTCTGTGCCTTTCTCGAAGTACTCGAACATCGATGAGCTATCGAACTTGTTAGTCAGTAAGCCAGTTTCACGGTCGATACGAACACGAACGATGTTCTCCGGAATCTCTTTACGTTCAGCAGGAACGCCCGCTAACGCAGTACCCATGAAATCAACCCATGCAGGTTCTGCTGTTTTAGCGCCCGCTTCGGCACCGGTAATTTGGCTCTTGCCAAGGTTAGAGTTCGCTTTAGTTCGACCTAGGTTACGGTTGTGGTTATCAAAACCAACCCATACCGTTGCCACCATGCCAGGGCCGTAGCCGCTGTACCATGTATCTTTCGAGTCATTGGTTGTACCGGTTTTACCGCCAATGTCACGACGCTTCAACGGCTGAGCTCGCCAACCTGTACCATTCCAACCTGTGCCAGCACTCCAGTCACCGCCGCCCCAGATGTTGCTGTACATCATTTCGCGAACAAGGAATGCGTTTTGCTCAGAGATGACTTGAGGCGCGTATTGCACTTTGGCATCCACATCTTGCTCTGCAAACTCATCGGCCATTGGGTCTGTGGCAACCTTATGATCGCAATTGTCCTTACAAACCACTTTTGGTGTTGCTTCGAATTCAGTCTCACCAAATGGCGTTTCAATGCGGCTGATGTAGAAAGGTTCAACGTAGTAGCCGCCATTAGCGAATACTGAGTAACCTTGAGCTACCTTCATTGGCGTTAAGCTACCCGCACCTAGAGCAATGGTTTCAGATCGAGGTACTTCGTCAATATCAAAACCAAAACGAGTTAGGTAGTTACGAGTATCATCTAAGCCAACTTCACGCAGCACACGCACAGCCATTACGTTTTTAGATTGAGCTAAGCCAATACGTAAACGCGTAGGACCCACGTAGGTCGGTGGTGAGTTCTTTGGTCGCCATGCGGTACCTTGGCTCTTATCCCATTGATTGATAGGCGCATCGTTGATCAGTGATGCTAACGTTAGGCCTTTATCAATCGCCGCTGAGTAGATAAATGGTTTGATACCAGAACCCACCTGACGAATAGATTGCGTCGCACGGTTGAATTTGTTGTGAACAAAGTTAAAGCCACCCACCATCGACAATACCGCGCCGTTGTTCGGGTTCATTGCAACAAAAGCAGTGTTCGCATTGGGTACTTGGCTTAGTCGCCATTCAACAGGTGTTTCTGACTTCGCCTCTGCTGACTCTTCTGTCGGTTCTTCAGATACTTCGTCTCCTGTAATTGCTTCATGGCGAACCCAAACTTGTTCACCAACAGCAAGAATCTCTTTCGCTTGAGAAGGGGCTGGTCCTTGGCGATTATCCGTTAGGAATTTACGCGCCCAGTTCATGCCTTGCCACTCAATAGTGCCTTCACCTTGGTTTTTAACCCAAACTTGAGCACTTTTCGAATCAACCGCGGTAACAACAGCAGGTACTAAGTCACCATAGGTTGGTTGAGACTTAAGGTGTTTAACGATTTGTTCCTGATCCCAAGCTGATTGTGCCGTCTGCCATAATACTTTTTCTGCACCACGGTAGCCGTGACGCTCATCGTAGCCAAGTAGGTTCTTAATCGCCGCTTGGTTCGCTGCTTTTTGCAGTTTTGAATCAACGGTCGTGTAAACCTTCATTCCTGATGTGTAAGCGGCTTCGCCATAGCGTTCAACCATCCAAGCACGTGCTACTTCAGCAACATACGGCGCGCTCAGTTCAATCTCTGCACCGTGGTATTTCGATATCAATGTCTCGCTACGAGCTTCATCGAACTCTGCTTGAGTGATGTATTTCTCGTCTAACATACGACGTAATACCACGTTACGACGGTGAGTCGCGCGCTCAAGCGAATAGATAGGGTTCATCGTGGATGGTGCTTTCGGCATCCCCGCCAGCGTAGCAATTTCACTCAGGGTGAGCTCAGGGAGATCCTTTCCGAAATAAACACGCGCTGCCGCGCCAAAACCGTACGAGCGGTGACCAAGGAAGATCTTATTTACATAAAGCTCCATGATCTCTTCTTTGCTAAGCAGTTGCTCGATATGGATCGCAATGAAGATCTCTTTGATCTTACGCATGATCTTTTTCTCATTAGATAAGAAGAAGTTACGCGCAAGCTGCTGAGTAATGGTACTCGCCCCTTGCTTGGCTGAACCCGACATAGCAACGACGAGCGCTGCACGGGTGATACCGATTGGATCAATACCTGGGTGTTCGTAGAAACGGCTATCCTCGGTGGCAATCAGGGCCTCAACTAAGTGGCGAGGAATCTCGTCATAAGTCACTGGGTTACGACGCTTTTCGCCAAATTGAGAGATCAACTTACCGTCTTGACTGAAGACTTGCATTGGCGTTTGGAGCTTCACGTCACGCAAAGTGGCAACATCAGGCAACTCTGGTTTTACGTAATAATAAAACCCAAAAATTGTACTGACTCCAAGAATCATGCAAATCAATGTAAATATGAATAATCGCTTTATGAACTTCACCGGATAATCCCTGATTAGTTAAGGCTGATAAGCAGCAAACCCTTGTACTCTAGGCTAAAAACTTAGCTTTCGTTTATTAACGCTTATTTAACTAATAATCACAACCCCTAGATAATCAACGAAATGCTTGGCACTTCAGGAGCTAGGTCACATGGGTTCATCATTAATTACAGGTATAGATATAAATCATCACAGCATCAAAGCCGTGGTACTAAAACCCGTGGGGGAGTTGTATGCCCTAGTGGGATACAAAGAGCTGCCGATTTCGGACGACATTTTTACAGCTAACCATACTTTGGAGTATCAGAAAACTGTTAAGAAACTTAAAGAACTTAGGAAAGGTCTGCCTTTTGGCTGTTGCAACGTCGCCATTTCAGTACCTGATAACACGGTGATCAGCAAAGTACTGCAAATAGAGAGTGAGTTAGAAGACAGAGAAAAAGAGTTTTCGATCTATCAAACCTTTGCTCATCAATCTCCCTTTCCGATAGAGGAGCTGAGTTTAGATTTTGTAAAGCTAGAAGACAAACGATTTGGTAAAGGTTCGACAAGCAGTTATCAGGTATACGCCACTCGTAAAGAAGTGGTGGATAGCCGAGCGGATGCTTTGACCAAAGCTGGTTTTAAACCTGTGGTGGTAGACACGCAGGCGCATGGGTTGCTTAACATCTGGCAAATGGCATCGCGCCTGTACCCCGAAAAGAAAAACTGGCTGCTGGTGGATGTGGGAATCGACCAAACGTCGTTAGGCATTATTCCACAAGGTTTGGCACCGTTTTATAAAGATATCGCTTTTGGTACCAAAGATCTTCGCAGCAATGGTGCGGCAAGTGATATCGAGAGTGTGTTCGCCACCACTGAAGATACACATCAATTCATTGTTAACCTGATTGAGAAGCTCAAGCGTCAATTGCAGCTCTATTCCTCGGGAAATGCGCAGCAACCTATCTCAGGGATCTGGCTGATGGGCGAGGGCGCCAGCATTCCTATGGTAACCGAAGAGCTAGAACGTCATTTTCAGATGAGTTGCGAGTCACTGAACCCTTTGTCTCTATTTGAGAATAAGGTGGCGAAGCGACGTCGATTACCAACGAACTGGCAACATTTCGGTATTGCGGCGGGTATGGCGATGAGTGGACTCAAGTGGCAGGGAGAAAAGCATGTTGCATCAAATTAACCTGCTGCCGTGGCGTGATGATATTCGCGCTCAGCACAAAAAGCGCTTTATTCATCTGGTCATTCTTGGTGTCATCATCGCGCTTGCAGGGCAATGGGCGGTTGGTCACTATTTTTACGACCAACAAGCCAAGCAGCAAGCACGTCTTAGTTACCTCAATCGATATATTGCCGAGCTCGACCGACAAATTCAGTCATTAAAGGTCGCGGAGCAGGAGCATAAAGCGATTCTGACCAGGCTTGATGTAGTCGAATCATTGCAGCTTGGTCGCAACAAGACCACCGACTTTATGAACCTGATGCCGAAGCTTATTCCTGAGGGTGTGTATGTCGACAAGATAAAGATGAATGGTCAGGAGATTGAAATGTCGGGCATCAGCGACAGCACCGCTCGTCTCGCCACCATGTTGGACAATCTAGAGCGTTCTGATTCTCTGGAAGGGGTCGAGATGCACTCCATCGTTCATAACCGCAAGCGCTTCAATAAAGAGTTTCAGACCTTCAAGGTCTCTTTTGTGTTTAGCCCTATTTCTTTAGAAAACACGACCGCAGAGAGCACAACTGCGAACATAAAAGAGAAGGGGGCGAATCATGGCTAACCTTCAAAATAAGATTAGTTGGCAAAACAGGATGAGTTTGCAAGATCTCGATGTTGATGAGATTACCGAATGGCCATTGCTGCCTCAGCTTCTCGTGATTCTGGTGTTGATAGTGTTAATCCAAGGTGTTGGCACTTGGCTTTATGTGCTGCCGCTCGACGATGAACTGCAACAGATGAAGCAACAAGAGCAGACCTTAAAAGCGACCTTGAGAATAAAGGCCAATAAGGTTGCGGCCTTACCTAAGCTTCAGAGCCAGCTGGATGAGCTAACTAGCCGTTATGACTATCTATTGGAGCAATTGCCCGTTCAAAAAGAGCTAGCCAGTATGTTGGCCTCTGTGAACGAGCTTGGATTGGATAATAAGCTGACATTTACGCGAATTGACTGGGGGCAGAAGCAGAACAAAGAGTTTCTCTATCGTTTACCGCTCAACATCGAGCTGACGGGTGACTACCACGAGATTGGTGATTTCTCTGCGGCCATTGCTAAGCTGCCGCGCATCATCAGCTTTGATGACGTGAATTGGCAGCGAGTCAGTCAAGAAAGTAGCACGCTGCACTTCAGGGTTCGAGCTTATACCTACCAATTTAAATCGGAGGTCAATGATGAAACCCAATAGCGTGTTTTATTCAACATTACTATTGCTTGTGCTCACTGGCTGTAAAGCGAATGAAGATTCGTTAGAAGACTTTGTCGTGCAAGTTGAGGCCAAAGCGAGAAAAGAGGTGGAACAACTGGTTCCTGCGACTGAATTTTTGGCCGCTACTTATCAGCGCCGAGCCTTTCGTCCTCCGTTTGAACTGCCTAAAGAAGCCATCGTGCAAAATCAGCCTTTAGTTAAGAAAGACTGTTGGCAACCTAGCACGCGTTCTCGTAATGGGAAATTAGAGAAGTACCCGTTGAGTAAGCTTCGTTTAAGAGGCGTCATGGGAAGCGGAACAAGTGTGTTTGGGTTAGTGCAAACACCCAAAGGGAACGTGGTAAACGTCAAAAAAGGCCAGTTTATCGGCTTAAACAATGGCCGAGTTACTAAAGTGACGAGCCAGTACGTTCAGATTAATGAAACTCTTCCAGATGGCTTAGGTTGTTGGCATAAGCGCAACGTTAGACTGGCTCTGAAGTAAACCAATGTCACATGATGTGGATATGAGATGTAAATATGATTAAAGGAATAAGTGGATTAGTGAGCAAGGCTCTACAAGGTTTTGCTGTGTCTGTGATGTTGGTCTTTAGTGTGCTCAGTCACGCCGAGAGCTTACCTAATCAATTGGAGAATATTGATTTTAGGGTAAACAAAGATAAAGACGCCGTCATTATTATTGAGCTGGCAACCAGCACCGCTGTGGTGGATGTTCAACGTGCTCAGGAAGGGTTAAGTATCGAATTACTCAATACTCAAGTTAATGACGATAAGCTTTATCTTTTGGATGTGAAGGATTTCGCGACCCTAGTGGAAGGTATTGAAGTCTATAAAGAGACGTCCAGCACACGACTGTTGGCGACGATCGCTGGTGACTATCAGTATGAATATAACCTAAAAGGTCGTTTCATAGAGGTGGTGATCAGCAAGCCTGTTATCAATGAAGCGACCAAAGAGAAAAGCGTTTTAGAAAAAGAGGGCAAACTGATATCGATTAACTTCCAAGATATCCCGGTACGAAATGTCCTGCAGCTGATTGCTGACTACAACGATTTCAATCTCGTCGTGTCTGACTCGGTAGCGGGTAACCTAACTTTACGTTTAGATGGCGTACCTTGGCAGCAAGTTCTCGACATTATCTTGCAAGTTAAAGGGCTAGATAAGCGCGTTGATGGCAATGTTATTTTGGTGGCGCCAAAAGCAGAACTCGATCTTCGAGAGCAACAAGCGTTAGAGAAATCTCGCTTGGAAGAGGAGTTAGGGGAGCTTAAGTCGGAAATCATCAAGATTAATTTTGCTAAAGCCACCGACATTGCCGACATGATTGGCGGTGAAGGTGCGGTAAGTATGCTGTCTGACCGCGGTTCGATTACCATTGATGAGAGAACCAACTCACTGCTCATTCGTGAATTGGAAGAAAACATTGCGGTGATACGAGGCATCATTGAATCGCTAGACATTCCCGTGAAGCAAGTACAGATAGAAGCGCGCATCGTAACCGTTACCGAGGGTAACCTTGATGAGTTAGGGGTGCGTTGGGGTGTTTCTTCCACCAACGGTAGCTTTAAAGTTGGCGGCTCGATAGAGGGCAACCACCCATCGCAAATTACGCCGTATGACGATAATGGTGGGAATAGTGCGATTGACGATTTCCTCAACGTTAATCTAGGGGCGACATCTCCTAATGCATCAAGCATTGCGTTTCAGGTGGCCAAACTGGGTTCAGATACCTTGCTTGATCTTGAATTGTCGGCATTACAACAAGAGTCAAAAGCTGAGATTATTTCCAGCCCACGTTTAATCACCACCAATAAAAAGCCCGCTTATATTGAGCAAGGTACTGAAATTCCTTATTTAGAGTCGTCTTCAAGTGGTGCTACTTCGGTCGCATTTAAGAAAGCAGTGTTGAGTCTTAAGGTGACACCACAAATCACGCCCGACAATCGTTTGGTATTGGATTTAAGCGTGACGCAAGATAGGCCAGGGCAAGTAGTGAAAACAGGAACGGGTGAGGCTGTTGCCATTGACACTCAACGCATAGGGACGCAAGTGCTTGTTAATAATGGTGAAACAGTCGTGCTTGGCGGGATATTTCAACACAGTGTGAGCAGTACAGTGGACAAAGTTCCTCTGTTAGGAGACCTGCCAGTTTTGGGTGCATTATTCCGTCGTAGCTATGAAAATGTGGGTAAAAGTGAACTACTTATTTTTGTTACACCCAAAGTTGTGATTCAGTAATGAGCAATTAGATTAAAAATAAAGTTGCATTAGTGGCACCTAACCTTGATAATTTCGGGTCTTATCACGAATTATCTGTGAGGAATCGGTGCCACGGGCCTTTTAATTTCAGTACTTGTACTGACCTACCTTGTGGCGATGTCATTGAATTAACGTTGTAAATTACTGCTAAAAACATGGCTGAGAAACGCAATATTTTTCTTGTTGGCCCAATGGGCGCCGGCAAAAGTACAATTGGTAGACACCTAGCTTCCCAACTTCATATGGAGTTTCTAGACTCTGACACTGTGATCGAAGAGCGCACTGGCGCAGACATCGCATGGGTTTTTGATGTTGAGGGCGAAGATGGTTTCCGTAAGCGCGAAGAATCTGTAATCAACGATCTGACAGAAGAACAAGGTATTGTTCTTGCGACAGGCGGTGGTTCAGTGCTGAGCAAAGAAAACCGTAACCGTCTATCTGCACGAGGCATTGTTGTATACCTAGAAACAACAATTGAAAAGCAACTTGCTCGCACTAACCGCGACAAGAAACGCCCTCTACTTCAAACAGACAACCCGCGTGATGTGCTAGAAGATCTAGCTGTATCTCGCAACGCACTATACGACGAAGTGGCGGACTACACAGTTCGTACCGACGATCAAAGTGCAAAAGTGGTAGCCAACCAGATCGTAAAAATGCTAGAAGAACGTTAAGTTCATTTTTTCGGAGAGCAAACCCATGGAACGGATTACGGTCAATCTAGCTGAGCGTAGCTACCCTATCTCTATTGGCGCCGGGTTATTTGAAGACCCGGCGTACCTTTCTTTTTTATCAGGCAAACAGAAAGTTGTTGTTATCAGTAATGTGACAGTAGCGCCTCTTTATGCCGATAAAATTTTATCGTTGTTGGATCAAGTAGGCTGTCAAACTTCTCTTTTAGAGTTGCCAGACGGTGAGCAATACAAAACACTTGAAACGTTCAACTCAGTGATGAGCTACATGCTTGAAGGAAATTACAGCCGCGATGTGGTGGTGATTGCTTTGGGTGGTGGTGTTATCGGTGATTTGGTCGGTTTTGCTGCCTCTTGCTACCAGCGCGGTATTGATTTCATTCAAATCCCGACGACCCTTCTTTCTCAAGTGGACTCCTCTGTAGGTGGTAAAACTGCAGTGAACCATCCTCTTGGCAAGAATATGATCGGCGCTTTTTACCAACCAAAATCTGTCATCATCGATACTAACTGCTTATCAACGCTTCCAGAGCGTGAGTTCGCAGCGGGCATTGCTGAGGTGATCAAATACGGCATCATTTACGATGAAGTCTTCTTTGATTGGTTGGAACAGAATCTAGAGAAACTTTATCAACTTGATGAAGATGCACTGATTACCGCGATTGCTCGTTGTTGTGCAATTAAGGCTGAAGTGGTTGCTATAGATGAAAAAGAGTCAGGAATCAGAGCGTTATTGAACCTAGGTCATACATTTGGTCATGCGATCGAAGCAGAACTAGGCTATGGTAATTGGCTACATGGTGAAGCTGTGTCGTCAGGCACTGTAATGGCAGCGAAAGCCGCTCAATTACAGGGACTGATCTCTCAGCAGCAACTTGAGCGAATTATTTCTATACTCAAGAATGCGAAACTGCCAATCCATACGCCAGAAAGCATGTCTTTTGAAGACTTTATGAAGCACATGATGCGTGATAAAAAAGTGCTGTCTGGTCAGTTACGTTTGGTATTACCAACAAGTATTGGTACCGCTGAAGTGGTCGCTGATGTGCCTCAAGACATCATTAAACAAGCGATTGATTTCTGCCGTACTCTTTAAATTTGGTTGTGAGGTTGCCTAGCTAAACTCTAGGCAGCTGAAGCGTTTTACTGATCGATCTTATCAGTAGGGATCCCCAATGAGTTTGGCTCATGAATTAAGAGTATTAGAGTTAGAGTCTCAAGTTGAGCTGCTAGAGCGCTTACAGCTTTTGACTAACTTTGGTTCAAACCTTGTAACGGTTGCGGGCAAAGCTGGCTCTGGCCGATCTTGGTTGGCTCAACGTTATCTTGAGGCGTGGTCGACAGAAAAAAATCAGTGTTTACTGCTTTGTCACCCAAGCCAAGACGATCAACAACGTCGCGCGCTTATTCTTAGCCAAATTGTTTCTGATCCCCTGTTTAATCAACATGATTCTTTATCAGATAGCCTCGCAAGGCTACTGGATGGAGAGTCGTGTAATGTGGTTATCGTTGTAGATGATGCCCATCGACTGTCTGAGCTATTGGTATCCGAATTATGGATGTTGGTACTTGAAGCTCAATCAAACCCTCAATGGACGATTAATATCGTTCTCTTCTCGGAAATTGGCCATCTAGACACGCTACTAACACGTCTTAGTTACGGGCAACCACACAAGCCTATCGACCTCGAAATCGATGATCTTTCTCAACCAGAAGCGGAACATTTCTTTGAATCCCTAGTGATTCGATATGTTGATGATGAGTCTGAAACTCGCGTGCGACGTGCGTTTAATAAAGCGCAACCTTTGCCCGGCGAGTTAATGGCTTTAGGAGAATTGAAAGTGGAAAAAAGGATTATTATTCGCTCAATTATTGGCTCACCCATCAATATCGCGATGGTGGTGGCCTTGTTGTTGGTTTTAATTGGTGGTGGCTATTGGTGGATGTTCAGTCAACCAACCCCTGACGATAAAGCGCAATCACTTATCGCTCCCATCGAACAAACCGCTATCCCAACGTTTGAAGTGGAAAGTGGTACCGAGCAAGCCGGAGTCGATGGTTCTTCAGATTCTGAAGCCGACATGAGCTATCAAGGTGCTGACGATGACAGTTCATCTTTACCACCGGTTGTGGTGGAAGGTACAGCCAGTGTTGGCGAGGTGAAACAAGAGCAGCAACGTGTGGTGATTACTTCTGATGTGGTTGATGCCTTACTGGATGACAAGCCGAAAAGTGCCGATACCAGTGCGATTGATGCTGCCGTAGAAGAAAACACAGGTGCCGCGGTTAGCGCGCAACCTGATGCGGCGAAAAACGAGTCACAAGCTTCAGTTGATGAAGATACTGACCTAACGGAATCAACACCGCCGACGAAAAAGATCACCTTCTCATTTGCTCGCGAAGAGTTACAAGCTATCTCGCCACGCGCTTATACCTTACAGTTGAGCGCGATGACGTCATTAGAAGATGTTCAGTCTTTTATTGAAGAATATGACGTCGAGGACAAGGTTCGTATTTACCCAACACTTCGCAATGACACTAAGTGGTTTATTATCACTTATCAAGATTATCCAACGATTCAAGTCGCGCGAGATGCCGTAAGTGCGTTATCAAAACCACTTCAGCAGTTGGAACCTTGGGCAAAATCGATGAATCAAGTGCATCGAGAGATAGAACGTGCGAAATAACCCTGAGCTTAGCCTCAAAATATGTTACATTCCGCAGCCTTATTTTTGAGTTGATAGATAGAGCAGTAAATGAAAAAGCAGCGTGCCTTTCTAAAATGGGCTGGTGGTAAATATGGCCTAGTTGAAGACATCCAACGTCACCTGCCACCTGCTCGTAAATTGGTAGAACCGTTTGTCGGTGCCGGCTCAGTATTTCTGAATACTGATTTTGAACAGTACCTGCTTGCAGATATCAATCCCGATCTTATCAACCTATACAATCTACTTAAAACCGATCCTGAAACCTATATCACTGAAGCGAAGCGTTGGTTCTGTCCGGAGAATAACCGTAGAGAGGTGTTCTTAGATGTTCGCGCTGAGTTCAATGGTACAGATAACGTCATGTATCGCTCGTTAGCTTTCTTGTACATGAACCGATTTGGCTTCAATGGCCTGTGTCGTTACAACAAGAAGGGCGGTTTTAACGTTCCATTTGGTTCTTATAAAAAACCTTACTTTCCAGAAGCTGAGTTGGAGTTTTTTGCTGAGAAAGCGAAGAAAGCGACGTTTGTTTGTGAAGGGTATAGCGAGACCTTTAGCCGCGCCCGTAAAGGCTGTGTGGTTTATTGTGATCCTCCTTATGCGCCATTGTCTAGTACTGCTAACTTTACCTCTTATGCGGGTAATGGCTTCAGCTTAGATGATCAAGCGGCCTTGGCTGATGTTGCAGAAAGAGCGGCAATGGAACGAGGCATTCCTGTCTTGATTTCAAACCATGATACGACCTTAACGCGCCGTTTATACCATGGTGCGGAACTGAACGTGGTCAAAGTTAAGCGCACCATTAGCCGTAATGGCGCAGGGCGTAATAAAGTTGATGAGTTACTGGCACTTTTTCATAAAGAGAAAAACCAGCAACACGTTTCAACAGAATTGTAGTCGTCAGCATAATCCCCAAACTCATTAAATTGAGTGACCAACGGGTACTTTCATAAACTAATCTTTCGAACTGCTAGAATCTGCTTAGGTGCTTAGGTAGAATTGCACACCAAATAGTCTTGGGATTGAGTCTTGTATTCGTGTACGAGATGTCACAAGGCGGTGATATTCGCAATTTACTCACTCTTAAGAGGTTTGGTATGAAAGATTTTCTAATCGCTCCATCGATTTTGTCTGCAGATTTTGCTCGTCTTGGTGAAGACGTAGAAAAAGTACTCGCAGCCGGTGCCGACGTTGTGCACTTCGATGTGATGGATAACCACTACGTACCTAACCTGACTTTTGGTGCTCCGATCTGTAAAGCGTTGCGCGACTACGGCATCACAGCTCCTATCGATGTTCACCTAATGGTTAAGCCAGTAGACAGCATCGTACCTGAGTTTGCTAAAGCCGGCGCATCAATGATTACCTTCCACGTTGAAGCATCTGAGCACGTTGACCGTACTCTACAGCTAATCAAAGAACACGGCTGTAAAGCGGGTGTCGTACTTAACCCAGCAACGCCACTTTCTTGCCTTGATTACATCTTAGATAAAGTAGATATGATTCTACTGATGTCAGTGAACCCTGGCTTTGGCGGTCAATCTTTCATTCCTCATACTCTTGATAAGCTGCGCGCTGTTCGTAAACTTATTGATGAATCTGGCCGTGATATCCGCCTTGAAATTGATGGTGGCGTGAAGGTAGATAATATCCGTGAAATCGCAGAAGCGGGCGCAGATATGTTCGTTGCTGGTTCAGCTATCTTCAATCAACCAGATTACAAAGAAGTGATTGATGAGATGCGTGCAGAGCTTGCAAAAGTAAACGCATAATCGTAAAACTACAGATAGATTGAATATTAAGGGGCTAATTGGCCCCTTTTTTACGTCTTGGAGCTCAACTCATAAGACGAACATAATAAATAGGAAAGTAAGATGTCATTAAGCTCAATAAAACTGATTGCCTTTGATTTGGATGGAACCTTGTTAGATAGCGTGCCTGATTTGGCTGTCGCCGCTGACCAAGCTTGTCAGGAACTGGGTTTTTCTTCAGTAAGCGAAGAACAAGTTCGCGACTATGTGGGTAATGGTGCTGATGTTCTTATTGGACGTTCATTGAGCCGTAATCTTACGGTTGATCCAAGCCTTGAGCCTGATCTTTTGAAGAAAGCGCGTATCCTGTTTGATGATTTCTACGAGCAGGGCGGCCATAAGCTGAGTCACCTTTATCCATCGGTTAAAGAGACGTTAGTTGAGCTAGACAAAGCGGGCTTCACCATGGCGCTTGTCACCAACAAGCCTTCGAAATTTGTACCAGATGTTCTGGCGCAGCACGGTATCGATAAGTACTTTGTTGATGTGTTGGGTGGCGACTCTTTCCAAGAGAAAAAACCGAACCCAGTAGCGCTGAACTGGTTGCTGGAAAAGCATAATGTGAAGGCTGAAGAGATGCTGATGGTAGGCGATTCAAGCAACGACATCAAAGCGGCTAAGAACGCAGGCTGCCACTCGTTTGGTCTGACTTACGGCTATAACCACGGTGAGCCTATTTCAGTATCAAACCCTGACTATGTCGCAGACAACATTGCACAATTACTAGATGTCGTTCTAGTTTCAGCATAAAGCGGACAAAAGTTAGCTAACCTACTAGCAAAATACTTATCAATGAGTACACTGGATGAGCCGTACAGAAGAGCTGTGCGGCTTTCTATTTTAAAGTTAAGAAGCTAAGTTTTTCAGATACTACGTTAAGAAACTAAGTTAACGAGCTTAGCGAACAAGCAAAGGAATTAAAAGCATGAGCAAGCCCATCGTATTGAGTGGTGTTCAACCATCTGGTGAACTAAGTATCGGTAACTACTTGGGTGCTCTACGTCAATGGCAACAGATGCAAGATGATTACGATTGCCAATACTGTGTTGTAGACCTTCACGCAATTACGGTTCGCCAAGATCCGAAAGCACTGCATGAAGCGACTCTAGACGCATTAGCAATCTGTCTTGCTGTCGGTGTTGATCCAAAGAAGAGCACGCTATTTGTTCAGTCACACGTACCAGAGCATGCTCAACTTGGTTGGCTTCTTAACTGTTACACACAAATGGGTGAACTGAGCCGTATGACTCAGTTTAAAGATAAGTCTGCACGTCACTCAAATGACGTAAACGTAGGCCTATACGACTACCCAGTGTTGATGGCTGCAGATATCCTGCTTTACGGTGCTCACCAAGTGCCAGTAGGTAGCGACCAGAAACAACATCTAGAGCTAGCGCGTGATATCGCCAATCGCTTTAACAACATCTACGGTCCTGAAACGCCAATCTTCCAAGTACCAGAACCTTACATTCCAACAGTGAATGCACGTGTAATGAGCCTGCAAGATGCGACTAAGAAGATGTCTAAATCTGATGATAACCGTAAGAACGTGATTACTCTGCTAGAAGAGCCTAAGTCGATCATCAAGAAGATCAACAAAGCGCAGACTGACGCAGAAACACCACCACGTATTGCTCACGATTGGGAAAACAAAGCGGGTATCTCTAACCTAATGGGTCTGTACTCTGCAGCGACGGGTAAAACGTTCGAAGAGATCGAAGCGCAATACCAAGGCGTTGAAATGTACGGTCCGTTCAAGAAAGATGTAGGCGCAGCATTGGTTGAGATGCTTGAGCCAATCCAAGCTGAATACCATCGTATCCGTGCTGACCGTGCTTATATGGATGCAGTAATGAAAGCGGGTGCTGAAAAAGCCTCTGAGCGCGCTGCTGTGACTCTGAAAAAAGCATACGAAGCGGTAGGTTTTGTTACTCGCCCGTAGATTGGCATGTAAATCACTTTAAAAATCACTAATTATAAATAAAAGGTCACCTTTAATAGGGTAATGCCGTTCGGATAAGCATTACTGCTTGAACCTAAACGGATATTTGGCTGGAACAAAGAGGACTGAACGTGGAAACGTTCGGTCCTTTCTTTTATCTGGAAGAATGAAGTGACTCAGACTTTCTCTCATCCTTTTAAGTTTGACTGGTAGGGTTCCATCTGGACTTAAAGCTAACCAACGTAACTGAGCATCTATAAGGTTAATTGCAGCAGTAAAGCTTACCCTAGTCGCTCGAACCCCGGCTTCTGAAGCTATCTTAACCATCTCTAATCGCACTAAGTTATAGGCAAGTAATACGCCCCAAAGCTCTTGCTTCACACCGGCAGAAAAACGACTTCGTAAAGTGACGTGACTTTGCAGTTGAGTCTGTTTAATTTCACCATAACCCTCTTCAATCTCCCAACGTGCGGGTAAATTCGGATTCTGCCGTTGAGCTTGAGGAGAGATAGGCATTGAAATGAGCATGTCGTTTTCCGCATATTTCTCCAACACTTCATAGCGTAGTTTACGTTTTGCAGGCATTAACCAGTGAGTATTTTCCGCACTCTCTTGCCACGACAACAAAAGGTCTGCCGAGAAATAACAACGATCAAATAAGGTCAATGAGTGTGCGGGGATATCATGGAATAGGCGCTTAGCTAAGGTCGTTTCACCGACATGACAACCATCAAAAGCCGCCCCCATAATCATTCGTGTTTCTGTTGACATCAAAGCGACTAAACGAAGTTGAGGGTAAGGTTTCAATTTTTTAGAGATGAACCCAAATTCTTCAGCGTTCTCTGGGGAATCTTGACACCTAAATGTTGTTCCATCCACAGCAAGTACATTAAGTTCTAAGTCTCTGTCTTGTTGAAGGATATCTCCTGGGCTCTCATCTAGACGTCGACGTGAATCAGTTAGGACACTAGGTGCGACACGAGACCAACTATCTTCAGGTTTAGGCTGAAGCGCAATGTCTAATGAACTGCATACCTCTTTGATAGACATGTTGCGTTGCAACCCCATCAACATTGTTGATGAGGATTATCTTCTAACTGCAGGATCGTTCAAGTCTTCTTAAACGATCGGCATTAACCTTTAATAGGGTGGCCTTTTTATTAGTGATTACTAATTTAATGTCAAATCATATAAAGCAAAATGAAAACAAAAAATGGGTAATAGCTCTAATTTTTACTACGTTATGTAAAAAAATGTTGCTTAGCCTCGAGTTCTGTTGGAACTGGACAGTGAGTCAAAAGAGTGAAAAGTCACTAGCGATTAATCTCTCATTAAAATGCTGAATTACTTTTGTGTGTTTCATAAAAAAGAGACATTGGCTAAATAAGATAATAACGCTGATTTTTGCCATAAGTCATAATGTGTAGAGACTTCCCTATTTTTAGTCTCACGTTTGGCAAAGTTCAGTAATGGCCATCTTTGGTAGAGCAAGTGCAAATAAACCAGTGGAATTTGTGCTTGCTCTCGATATCAAGTTCATTATTAAAGGTAAATAACCATGGAACGCAAACTTACCCATACCGCAATCGCCCTCGCGGTGAGTAGTGTCTTTGCCGCGAGTGCATCGGCTGAAATCATCATTTCGCAATACGTAGAAGGCGGCAGCTACAATAAAGCCATTGAGATCGCTAATACTGGTGACAGCGCGGTTTCTCTTGATGGCTTCTCGCTTGCCAAATCAAGTAACGGTGGTGGTATCTGGGAGACTAAAATAGACTTGACTGGTAAAATACTTAACGCAAAAAGTGTTTGGGTGTTAGCTCACTCAAGAGCCAGTGATGCAATTAAAGCACTAGCAAATCAGCAAGACGGAGCAGTAGCTAACTTTAATGGTGACGATCCGATTGCGTTACTAAACGCGCAAGGTGAAGTACATGACATGTTTGGTGTTATGGGCGATGTTGATTTTGCTAAAGATAAAACTTTTATCCGTAAAGATGAAGCAATGACGTCAAATGCTTCTTACGATAAAGCACAGTGGAAAGAACTTGTTAAAGATGACATCACAGGCCTTGGATCTCTAGGATATGATGCGCCAGAGCCGCCACCAGCCTTTACTTGTACCGATGATGGTGCTACTCCAACGTTTACCTCTATTCAAGCCGTTCAGGGGGATGGTGATCGTTCGCCACTAATACCTGACGGTAAATTTGAATCAGAGCAAGATATCTTTGTTACTGGTGTCGTTTCAGCTGTAACGAAAAGCATTACTAAAGGCTTCTACTTACAAGCCCTAGAGGATGACTACAACGCTAAAACATCCGAAGGTCTCTTTGTAGAAACAGGCAGTTCAGATACTGGCTTATCCCCTGGCGATGTGGTGTGTGTGAAAGGTAAGGCGCATGAGCTGTTTAACCGAACGCAATTGAAATCAGATGCTAATAGCTTTGTTAAGCAAAGTTCGCAAGCTGCGCCAACAGCGGTAGAGTTTGTTGTTGCCGATGGTGAAACATTGCATCAAGCGTTAGAGCGTTACGAGGGCATGAATGTAGAGCTGTCAGCAGACTCCAAGTTGTTTGTCACTCGAAACTTTAGCTACGACTATGCAGGTCGTCGAAATAACATGGTATTGGCTCATGAGAAGCCACTGATGAAGCCAACTCAAGTTTTCGCCGCTGAAAGTGCACAAGCAACCGATCTGGCAAAGAAAAATGCAGTAAGCCAAGTTTACCTAGAGTCGGATTATAAAGCCGCTTCTGGCGAAATACCGTACTACCCTGATTTTGCTAAAGATACAGACCAAGACGGCAGTTCAGAAAACCACATTCGTTTGGGTTCTCGCGTGGAAGGCCTACAAGGGGTTGTAGATTACAGCTATGGCCAATATCGTTTAATCGCGACTAATACAGCAACCAAAGATACTTTTGTAACAAAAGCTGTTGATGCTCAAGGTAACACAATTTTTGATGTGACCCGTAAAGCAGCACCGGAACTGACGAATGCTGATATACGTATTGCTAGTTTCAACGTACTGAACTACTTCAATAGCCACAGCAGTATTGGTGGGCCGCTGAATGCATCTTGTAGTGATCAGGCAGATGCTGATGCCTCAAGAGGCTGTAACCGTGGTGCCAAAGTGAATGATGAGTTTTTGCTTCAAAAAGCAAAAATTATAAAAGCACTAGCTGCAATGGATTCTGACATTATCGGCTTGATGGAAGTTGAAAACAATGGCTTTGGAGATGGTAGTGCACTTAAAGATCTAACCGATGGCCTCAACGCGACAATTGATGACGTTAAAAAGCACTACAGCTATGTAGAAATCAAAAAAGCGGACATGACCAAGGGGGAGTTCTTTGGTAGCGACGCCATTATGGTAGCTATGCTATACCGTGCTGACAAAGTAGTACCAAAAGGCAAAGCGAAAGTTATAGTTACTCCTGAGCAGCATATTCCTGCGGATGTGTTAACACGAACGAAAGAAGACGGAACGCAAGAGTCAAATACTGCGCTTTCTAAATATCAGCGTCATAGCCTGCTACAAACCTTTACTGCAAAAGGTAGTACCGTACCGCTGTCGGTTGTTGTTAACCACTTAAAATCAAAAGGCTCTCACTGTATTGAGCAGTGGCAGAGTTTTGAAGAGAAATCTGATCCAGCAGATCTACAAGGTAAGTGTAATCGCTTCCGTACTTCAGCAACTAAAGTATTAGGCGATAGCCTTAAATCAGTTAAAGGTGATGTGCTGATTATTGGTGATTTGAATGCTTATGGCATGGAAGATCCTGTTCTTACTCTAACTGACTATTCTGAAGCGAAATATGATCGCGAGATCCGCACAGCTTCATTTACTACATTAGGTAAAGATGACGCTGGTGAAAATAAACCTTATGAAGCTACGGGTAGTGTCATAACGAAAGGTTTTGGTTACATTAACTTGAATACTAAGTTCCACGGAGCTGATACGTTCTCTTACACTTACGGCGGTGAGCAAGGTAACTTGGATCATGCTTTAGCAAATCCATCGCTGGCTAACAAAGTAACCTCAATTACAGACTGGCATATCAATGCGTCAGAAAGCACAATGTTTGAGTATTCATCTAAGTATACGGGCAAGATGCCAAAGTACGCAGATGTGTTCTCGGCATCGGATCATGATCCAGTGATCATTGCTCTTGATTACGCGAAATCGAATAAGATCAAATTGCCTGCTAAAGGCGAAAAACTGAAGGTTGAATATTACTTACCTGAAGAGGCTGTTGTTGGAGATGTTGTGACGGTTCGTTTAGCGAAGAAAAGCCAGGCGGCATTAAAAGCAATGGCTGCTTCTGATGATCTAACAGCTTCAACTACTTTAACTCAACCAGATGTTGATGCAGGTGTTGTACAAGTTAGCTTTGATAAAGAGCCAGAAAAAGCTAGTTATGTTATGACTCAAGAATTGGCTGACAGTGCGGGTACCGTGAAATCAACAGTTTCTGCAGATATCACTATTAGTGAAGCCGCTACAGAAAACGTTGAAACCAGTTCGAAATCAGGTGCATCATTTGGTCTAAGCGGTTTATTTGCTCTGTTCGGCTTTGGCTTCCTACGCCGTCGTACTCGCAAATAGATTAGCCATAAGTCATACAAGCTAATTCAGGTAACTGAAAGTTATCTGTAAACAATTAAGGTCAACTTAGGTTGGCCTTAATTATTGGCGAAATGCAGTTTCCACTTGCCTTTCGCCATGGGTATTGCACAATACCGCCCCTATATCTCCCAATCATTTAGTATTTAGCAAACGATTTCGACCCATGTTACTTATCATCGATAACTACGACTCTTTTACCTATAACTTGTATCAGTATTTCTGTGAGTTAGGGGTCACTGTAAAAGTTGTTCGCAACGATGAGATTGATATTGCCGGTATTGAAGCGCTGAATCCTAGCCATCTTGTTATCTCGCCGGGCCCGTGTACGCCTGATGATGCGGGAATCTCTCTACAAGTCATTGAACACTTCGTGGGTAAACTGCCGATCTTAGGTGTGTGTCTTGGTCATCAAGCCATCGCTCAAGTGTTTGGTGGTGAAGTAGTACGAGCCAGACAAGTGATGCACGGTAAAACCTCTCCAATACGCCACAATGGTAAGAGCGTTTTTCAAGGGCTTAATAACCCTCTAACTGTGACACGTTACCATTCCCTAGTGGTGAAAAATGGCATGCTTCCTGACTGCTTTGAACTGACGTCTTGGACGGAATTTGAAGATGGCAGCATGGATGAGATCATGGGGTATCAACACAAAACCTTGCCGATTGATGCGGTGCAATTTCACCCTGAGTCGATTAAAACAGAGCAAGGACACCAGCTTCTCGCTAACTTCTTAGCGCGTTGAGTGTTTAAATTTGACCCTTTCTCCGCCTAAATAAGCCAGTTAAACCTGTTAGTCCATTCGTTAAGCGTTTAAATTCGGGCGCTACGCGTCTCTTACTCCTCTGACGCTGATCACTTTTTATAACATTTCTCCCTCTTAAGGCTAAGTTTTTAGCCTATGCAAAATTATTCGCCTTATTTCGTCTCGAACCCAATATACCGCAATGCCAGTAAGGCTTTGCCGTTGCAGGTTATACGTTTAGGTAAAAAAAGCTTCATAAAACAGATTAATTGATGCATAAATAGTCACAGGTAGTGACGTTTAGCTGGTTGTTAGGGATAGCTAAAGAATAATCTACTATTGAAAACGTTAATTAAATGTAAATATAATGCTGCAGCGGGATTATGGCGAGAGAAAATATCTTTGTCTCACTTATGAACCAGTACGCTTATTTGCGAAGCTTGCGGTATCGAAAAGGAATGTACGATGACAGTGGAAAAAAAAGTAGAACGTAGTCTGTTTAATGAGGTGATGGTGCCTTGTTATAACCCAATGGAAATGATCCCGGTAAAAGGGGAAGGCGCACGCGTTTGGGACCAACAAGGCCGAGAATATATCGACTTTGCTGGTGGTATCGCTGTGAGCTGTTTGGGTCACTGTCACCCAGCAATGGTTAACGCAGTTACTGAGCAAGCAAACAAGATTTGGCATTTAAGTAATGTCATGACCAACGAACCTGCATTGCGTCTAGCGAAGAAGCTAACCGACGTATGTTTTGCAGAAAAAGTATTCTTTGCCAACTCTGGTGCAGAAGCGAACGAAGCTGCATTGAAGCTAGCTCGTCGTTGGGCTGCGGATGTTCACGGTCCTGAGAAATCTGAAATCATTGCATTCAAACAAGGTTTCCACGGTCGCACTTTCTTTACCGTAACGGTGGGTGGTCAAGAGGCTTACTCTGATGGCTTCGGTCCTAAACCGGGCGATGTAACTCACCTGCCTTACAACGATATTGCCGCGCTAGAAGCGCACATCTCAGATCGCACATGTGCAATCATGATGGAACCTCTGCAAGGCGAGGGCGGTATCATATCTCCAACATCTGAGTTCGTGAACACGGTTCGTGAACTGTGTGATAAACACAATGCGCTGCTTATCTTTGATGAAGTGCAAACAGGTAATGGCCGTACGGGTAACTTTTACGCTTACCAAGGCCTAGGTGTGACACCTGATATCCTAAGTACAGCGAAATCACTAGGTGGCGGTTTCCCAATCGGCGCAATGCTAACGACCACCGAACTCGCGACACACCTAAAAGTCGGTACACACGGTTCTACTTACGGCGGCAACCCACTGGCGTGTGCCGTTGCTGAAGCGGTTGTTGATGTCGTTAGCCAACCTGAAACGCTAGCTGGCGTGAAAGAACGTGAAGCAATGTTCCGTGATGGTTTAGCTAAGATTAACGACAAATACCAAATATTCAGTGAAGTTCGCGGTAAAGGCCTATTGCTAGGTGCTGCACTTAATGAAGCATGGCAAGGTCGTGCTCGTGATGTATTAGTAGCAGCAGGCGAACAAGGCTTGATGGTACTGGTTGCGGGTGCAAACGTGGTTCGTTTCACGCCATCACTGGTTATCACTACACAAGAAATTGAAGAAGGTTTATCAAAACTAGACAAAGCAATCGCTACGCTAGTTTAGCCTGAGCGGCGTCATAGGAATGATCGCCATTAGAGCGATCCCATGACGTACTGCTAAAGGCCCAAGATTCTCGTTTTGGGCCTGTTTTGCATCTGGAGGGAATATTGATGCTAGTTGTTCGCCCAATAAAATTATCTGATTACGATGCGTTGCATACCTGCGCGGTTGAGTCTGGTCACGGATTCACATCTCTTCCGGTTAACGAAGAACTGTTAACCAACCGTATTACTCACTCTGAATACAGCTTTGCTAAACAAGATGTGACTGAACCCGGCGACGAAGGCTACCTAATGGTTGGCTTCGATACCGAAACCGGAGAAGTCGCGGGTACCACAGGCATCGAAGCCTCAATTGGCTGGGATGTGCCGTTTTACTCTTACCACATCAGCAAAGTGGTTCACTCATCGCAGAAGCTTGGCGTTAATAACGTCGTGAAGCTACTGACTTTCGGCAATAACTACACCGGATGCAGTGAAATCTGCACACTGTTCTTACGTCCTGCTTTCCGTGGTGGATTGAATGGTCGTTTGATGTCTAAGTGTCGCTTCTTGATCATGTCAGAACACCCAGAGCGTTTCTCGAAAACGATTTTTGCTGAGATGCGTGGCGTATCAGATGCAGAAGGTAACTCTCCTTTCTGGAAATGGCTGCAAGAGCATTTCTTCTCGATTGATTTTACGCTCGCTGATTATCTAACGGGTATTGGTAAGAAAGGCTTCATTGCTGACCTAATGCCGAAGTTACCTATCTATGTGAACCTACTGAGCAAAGAAGCTCAGGCAGTCATTGGGGTGGTTCATGACAATACGCGCCCTGCACTTAAGTTGCTGGAACGTGAAGGTTTCACCAACCGTGGCTATGTCGACATCTTTGATGGGGGCCCAACGGTTGAGTGTGATCTAAGAAATATCGAATCAGTGCGTCATGCGATTCGAGCTCAAGTGACAATTGCAGAGCATTCAAGCTCTAAAGACTTCCTCATTGGTAATACCTCGTTTGAGAACTTCCGCGCAGTAGCCGCGAAAGGCGCGTATGACCAAGCTAGCGACACAGTGATTTTATCATCTGAAGTAGCAAGCGCTCTTGAAGTAAAAGAAGGCGAATTCGTTCGCATGTTGGCTCAATAAGAGCGGCGATTATCTGTCGAAGATTTTAAGGATAGAAGTATGACTCAGTGGATAGCAGGACAGTGGGTGGCAGGTCAAGGCGACGCCATGACATCAGTAAGCCCATACAATAATGAAGTCGTGTGGCAAGGCGATAGTGCAACTCCAGCACAGGTTGAATCTGCAGTAGCAGCGGCGCGTGACGCTTTCTTAGTATGGAAAAAGATGAGCTTTGCAGAGCGTGAAGCGATCGTGTTGAACTTTGCTGAGAAGGTAAAAGAGAACAGCGAAGAAATTGCACAGATTATTGCAAAAGAGACGGGTAAACCGATTTGGGAAACTCGCACTGAAGCGGGTGCGATGGCGGGTAAAATCGCTATCTCTATTCGATCTTACCACGAACGTACGGGTGAAGCTTCACGTGAAGCCGCAGGCAACCAAATCGTACTGCGTCATCGCCCATTAGGCGTAATGGCGGTATTTGGTCCTTACAACTTCCCTGGTCACCTACCTAACGGTCATATTGTTCCGGCACTGCTATCGGGTAATACCGTGGTATTTAAGCCGTCAGAGCAGACACCTTGGACGGGTGAGTTTGCGATGAAGCTATGGCAAGAAGCTGGCCTTCCTGCTGGCGTGATTAACCTAGTGCAAGGCGCTAAAGAAACTGGTATCGCACTGGCGGATGCTAAAGGTCTTGATGGCGTGCTATTCACGGGCAGTGCCAATACTGGTCATATCCTTCACCGTCAATTCGCAGGTCAACCGGGCAAGATGTTAGCGCTAGAGATGGGCGGCAACAACCCTATGGTGATCACTGACCAATTTGGTGATGCTGACGCGACGGTTTATACCATTATCCAGTCGGCCTTCATCAGTGCAGGCCAACGTTGTACATGTGCACGTCGCTTGTATGTACCTGTTGGCGAGAAGGGCGATCAACTGCTTGATAAGCTTGTTGCGGCTACCTTGAAAATTCGTGTTGATCAGCCATTCGCTGAACCTGCACCCTTCATGGGACCACAAATCTCTGAAACGGCCGCTAAGTTCATTCTGAACGCACAAGCTAATCTGCAATCACTAGGTGGTGTAAGCCTAGTCGAAGCAAAAGCGGGCGAAGCGGCGTTTGTTTCTCCGGGTATAATCGATGCAACCAACATTGCTGAGTTGCCAGATGAAGAGTACTTCGGCCCATTGTTGCAAGTGGTTCGTTACCAATCGTTAGAGCAAGCCGTTGAATTGGCTAATGACACGCGCTTTGGTTTGTCTGCCGGTTTAGTATCAACAGACGATTCAGAGTGGGAATACTTCGTTGACCATATCCGTGCGGGTATTGTTAACCGTAACCGCCAGCTAACAGGCGCAAGTGGTGATGCACCATTTGGTGGCCCGGGTGCTTCAGGCAACCTACGCCCAAGTGCTTACTACGCGGCGGACTACTGTGCTTACCCAATGGCGTCAATGGAAGGTGGTGAAACTCAACTGCCAGCTACGTTTAGCCCAGGTATTGAGCTGTAGTTTTAGCGCTTAAGCTATAAATTCATGAGTCAAAAGTTTATAAATCATAAACTTATGAGCTCTAGGCTCATGAATAACAGATTCATTGGTTAATTGTGTAATGAGGAAGCGGTGTTATCGCTTCCTTTTTCCATCACGTCCGACACCTAGATTGGGCGGTAGATAATAATAGAACAAGTATGTCACAGGCTGATGGCTGCTGACTTTGTGTCCAGCCTCTCCCTCTCTAATCCAAATTACTAGCTTGCTAGAACCTCTGACAAGGAGTCACCATGACGCCCGATCTACTCTTTAAATCACTATGGGACGATTACATTCACAGGCTTTGCCCATCGGCTGAGAAAGTTCATCATCTGTTGAAAGAAGACGAAGCCCTGATTAATGATCATATTGCACTGCGTACTTTCAATGTTGCACCTCTGGGCATTGAAACACTGGCCAAGCCTTTCCTTGAATTAGGCTACAAGGCGTGTGGCGACTATTTGTTTGAGAGCAAGAAGTTAGTGGCTAAGCACTACGAGCACCCAGACCCAAACCAACCGAAAGTGTTCATTAGTGAGTTGAAGGTAGAAGAGTGTTCAAGTGACTTACAACAGATCGTTGCTAAGTTGGTTGAGCAAGTGGACGCAAGCAAGCTTCAAGGTCATGAGTTCTTGTTTGGTGGTCGCCTTTGGGATCTGAGCTTCGCGGATTTCCAAGTTCTAGCAAAAGAGAGTGAATACGCGTCTTGGTTAGCGGCTCATGGTTACGGTGCAAACCACTTTACGGTAAGTGTGAACCAGCTTAATGAGTTCGATGAAGTACAGACAGTGAATGACTATTTGAGTGATTCAGGTTTCACTATCAATGCATCTGGCGGTCAGGTTAAAGGCTCTCCAGAGGTCTTATTAGAGCAATCATCTACAATGGCAGACAAAGTCCCAGTTTCATTTGTTGAAGGCAGCGAGGTGATTCCTGGTGGCTTCTACGAGTTCGCTAAGCGTTATGCGATGGCGAATGGTGAGCTTTATACAGGATTTGTTGCAGCATCGGCTGACAAGATCTTTGAGAGCACCAACGGTTAAAGAAAGATACGAGCACGGGCTTTACCCTAAAGATGCGGGTACGCTTCGCTTTGAGAGTGTTTGCGCTTGGACGCGGGAGGTGCTCCATTCGCATCTGCTCTCTAGATCTTTATAAAACAAAAAAGCCACCAAATTTGCATTTGGTGGCTTTTAAATTTTTGGCTCAGTTAATCGAGATTAACGAGTGCCGTATACCACGATAGTTTTACCGTGTGCAGAAATTAGGTTCTGCTCTTCTAGCATCTTCAAGATACGACCTACTGTCTCACGAGAACAACCAACAATCTGGCCAATCTCTTGACGAGTGATCTTGATTTGCATGCCGTCAGGGTGAGTCATTGCATCTGGCTGTTTCGCTAGGTTAAGTAGCGTTTGAGCGATACGACCTGTTACGTCAAGGAACGCTAAGTCACCAACCTTTTGGCTAGTTACTTGTAGACGGTTTGCCATTTGCGCTGAAAGGCGCATTAGGATATCTGGGTTCACTTGGATAAGTTGACGGAATTTCTTGAAAGAAATTTCAGCTACTTCACAAGGAGATTTTGCACGAACCCATGCAGTACGCTCTTGGTCTTCTTCGAAGAGGCCAAGTTCACCAATGAAGTCACCTTGGTTTAGGTAAGAAAGAATCATTTCCTTACCTTCTTCGTCTTTGATAAGAACTGCCACAGAACCTTTAACGATGTAGTACAAGGTTTCTGCCTTTTCACCAGCATGAATCAAAGTACTTTTTGAAGGGTACTTATGAATATGACAGTGTGAAAGGAACCACTCTAATGTTGGATCGGTTTGGGGTTTACCTAGAACCATAATATCTTACTTCCTCTGCAGGGTATGCTTGCCGCTTTCCGTATTTTAGCTAAGCCTGGATTGACTTGTAGGATAAGAGCACTCGTTGAGCGCTGCAAGCTATCTTGTGTTTCGTTTAAGAATAGTATCCTTTTTCAGGTACTATTTCTTGATTTTAATCGTGACCAAGCTACGATTTTTTACGCAAAATTGTGCACATGATCACGGTATGAAAAGTAATCAACCAGAATGGTGTCTTGTTAACCTATTTTTCCGGTTTCGATGAGCTGTTGTAGGATGGGCCTTACAATGAGCTCCATAGCAAAACTCATCTTACCGCCTGGCACCACAAGCGTGTTGTGGCGTGACATAAATGAGCCATCTATCATAGCTAGAAGGTAGGGGAAATCGACGTTTTTGATGCCACGCAAACGTATAACAACGAAGCTTTCGTCTAAACTTGGAATCCCTTTAGCGTTCAGTGGATTCGATGTATCTACGGTTGGAACACGCTGAAAGTTGATGTGAGTACGCGAAAATTGTGGGGTGATGTAATTAAGGTAATCATCCATTGAGCGAACAATAGAATCCATTACTGCTTCGCGTGAGTGGCCACGATCGCGTGTGTCACGAACGAATTTTTGGATCCACTCAAGGTTGACGATTGGCACCATGCCGATCAGCAAGTCGACGTGTTGTGAGACATTGATGTCGCCATCTACCACGCCACCATGAAGACCTTCGTAGAACATCACATCGGAATTTTCTGGGATCTCTTGCCATGGCGTAAAGGTGCCCGGCATTTGATTGTAAGGCACGGCTTCATCGAAGGTATGTAGGTAACTACGGACTTTACCCGTGCCTTCATTACCGTATTGACGGAAGAACTCTTCTAATGCGCCAAAATCGTTGGCTTGTGGACCAAAGTAGCTGATGTGCTTACCTTGCTCGCGAGCCTTACGGATCTCGACATCCATCTCTGGTCGAGTGAAGCGATGGAAACTATCCCCTTCAACCCAAGCGGCCTTCACGTCCATCATATTGAACATTTTTCGGAAGGCTTCTGAGGTAGTGGTGGTGCCGGCTCCTGATGAACCCGTCACCGCAATAATTGGATGTTTAGCGGACATGACAACCCTTGTCTTTTGAGTAACTTACTTGTTAGCAATCGTTTACCACTATAACACGGCTCCTTTATGAGCGCAGCCTAGAAGCGTTTTGTGACTTGAATATCAACGGTTTCATGCAGCTCAGAAAACACGATGCTGACTTCCTTTGAGGCTAATTGATGTTTCACTTGATCAATCTTGTTTTGCAGTGAAACCTCTACGTCACCGTAGTCTGTGCCTTCACGCAGCACGAATTCTTTAATGAGGTTTTCCAGCGTTTCTGGCGCAATGTCTTGCCATGGGATGATCATAAATACTTCTCTCTTTTATGTTCATAAATAGGTTTATTGATGTGTTGATTACTGCGTCTAGTGACGTCTACCACTCAGTCCTTAAAAAGGCTCGGCCATTATGCCGAATCTTGAATACTTTCATAGTAGGCGGGTAATGCTTCTTCTAACCAAAACCTTGGTTTGAGCGTGCTACCGGTAATGAACCCCACATGGCCGCCTTTTTGAAACAGGCGATAGTCGATGTTGTCAGGCAACACGAACTTTGGAATTACGTCGTCTGTCATAAACGGATCGTCTTTGGCATGGATGATCTGAGTCGGTAGTTTAATCTTATTAAGTTTAGGAAGCGCTGAGCACTGAGCATAGTAGTCCTGAGCATTCTTGAACCCGTGCAGAGGCGCAGTAATCCGTTCATCAAACTCATACAGCTTGTCTATCTTCTTAATGGTTTCGGCGGTGATACCGAGCTTTTCTTGCAGCAGCTTAATCTTTTTCAAGGCATTCGATTTGAGAGAGTTGAGCAGGTACTTTTTATAGAGCTTAGAGAAACCTCGCTCAATACGACTAGAGCAACAAGCCAGATCAAAAGGTGCAGAGACAATCGTCGCCGCCGACAGCAATGGGTCGTCCGCGTACTCTGCCAAATAGTTCGCCAGCATGTTACCGCCCAAAGAGATACCAACCGCTACCTTAGGGTTATTGGGAAACTGGGCGTGTAGATGTCTTAGGAAAAAGCGTGCATCTTCGACTTCACCTGAATGGTAAGCGCGAGCTAAGCGATTGGGCTTTCCGCTGCAGCCTCTAAAGTGCATCATCACTGATAGCCAGCCATCTTTAGCAAAGGCATTCATCAGTCCGTTGGCATAAGGGCTTTCAAAGCTTCCCTCTAAGCCATGGAATAGAACGAATATCGGCTTGTTACTTCGAGCCTCATTACTTGGGGTGTCACCCTCTGGCGATTCGCTCCAAGCAAGATCGAGAAAGTCACCGTCGGGTGTTTCTAAGGTTTGCCATTGAGGGTCAAACAACGCCTGCTTTCTAATAAATCGTGGCACTAAGGTTTGTAAGTGCGGATTAGATAAACCAGCGGCTGCGGTAAATATTGTCATAAAAACAGTCCATGCTTCTTTTATGGGCTTTGATAAAGTGTTGAGCTTTTAGCGAAACGCCCACGTTTTTATTTGAGCTTGGTTGATTCTCGGTATAAGCGCAAGGGTTTCACTGATACGGGCTACAAAAACAAGGTGTAGGTAACTAGTTGAATATTGTCGAGATTGAGATTCAAACATATTACCAGTCATGCGCGCCACTCCCGTGTGAAAACGAAGAGCGATACTACCAAGGTAAGCTTGGATCTTGATTGAAGATAAGAGAAAGGAAACGCGTTAGGGTTGAGGTGCTGGTTCAGAAAAAGCGTCGTAGAGGTTTTCAGCCCCTAATAAGCGACAGTATTGAAAAGCGAGTGGTGATTGCTGGTTAGCCGTAAGCTGAAGAGAATTAATGCAGTCGACGAGATCAGATTGCTGTTGCTTCTCTAACTGCAGTTCAAATTGGAGCGCTTCACGGTAGAGGGAATCGACGACTTGAGGTTTGAGATGCTTACGCAGCTCTCGATAGCTATGAAGCAGGGTTTCAGAGCGGCTTAAGCACTGTTGTACCTTGTGCCACTCTTCTTCGGCAAAAGACAATTGCTGCTCATCAAGCCATTTGAGAAGCAGCAGTAGATTGACGTTGCCGTGGAATTGGTTTTGCAAAGCTAGGCACGCATCCTTTACACCGCGCACACTGTAATACTGAAGGCTAAATTGCCATAGTCGTTCCAGTGTTAGTGATATTGGGGCGTGCTCTGGGCTCATAAGCTATCCATATCCTGTTCCATCTGCTCAAGCTCTTCTTGAGTGGACATCCAATCCATTTCAACTTCTTCTAGCTGTGACTTACTGCTCGCTTGGAGAGCGAGTACTTTATTCAGTTTAGCCTTATTTTCAGCTTCATACAGTGAAGTGTCGGATAATTCTTGCTCAGCTTCTTCGAGAGATAGCGTTAACTTATCCATCTGCTTTTCAAATTGAGTCAGCTTTTTACGAAGTGGTGCCGTCAGTTTACGGAACTCTGCTTCTTTACGTTTCTGCTCTTTTTTCGCTGCGGCACTGTTGGCGCCGTCTTTTGCTGGTGCCAATGCTTGTGCTTCTTTGCGCTCAACTTTCTGCTGTTCGGTTAGCCACTTGTAGTAATCGCTTAGGTCACCATCAAACGGTGCCACCTGGCGGTCGTGCACAAGGTATAAATCATCAGTAGTCGCACGAAGTAGGTAACGGTCGTGCGATACGATAACCATCGCGCCTTCAAACGTCTGTAGGGCGAAGGTCAACGCCTGACGCATGTCGAGATCCAAGTGGTTGGTTGGTTCATCGAGTAGCAACAGGTTCGGCTTTTGCCATACCAGTAGCGCTAATACCAAACGCGCTTTTTCGCCACCCGAAAATGGCGCCACTTTATCGAGTGCTTTTTCACCTTGGAAGCCAAAGCTGCCTAGATAATCACGCAGTTGTTGTTCTGTGTGTTTAGGCGCAATCTGCATCATGTGTTGCAGTGGCGTTTCTTCTGGATGCAGCGTCTCTAATTGATGCTGAGCGAAGTAACCCATCTTAACGCCTTGCGAATAGCTCAGCTCACCACCTTGCTGTTTCAGTTCGCCTGAAAGCAGCTTGATTAGTGTCGACTTACCCGCACCGTTTCGACCAAGCAGACCGATACGGCTGCCGGGAACAAGGTTAAGGCGAATCTTTTCTAGAATCAGGTTGTCGTCGTAACCTGCCGATACTTCATCCATCATCATGATTGGATTTGGTAGCGCGTCCGGCTCTCTAAATTCAAAACTGAATGGGTTATCAAACTGAGCGGGCAGCACTTGTTCCATTTTCTCTAGTGCTTTAATACGGCTTTGCGCTTGGCGAGCCTTTGATGCTTTGTAGCGAAAACGGTCAATGTAGCTCTGCATGTGAGACATTTGTTTCTGCTGCTTTTGGAACATTGCCTGCTGCAGGATTAACTTTTGTGCTCGTTGGGTTTCAAACGATGAGTAGTTACCGGTGTATTCATTGAGCTGCTGGTTTTCAACATGCACGATGCGGTTGACGATAGGATCTAAGAAGTCTCTATCGTGCGAGATAAGAACCAGTGTGCCTGGGTAGTTTTGTAACCAACGCTCTAGCCACATTACTGCGTCTAAATCCAAGTGGTTGGTAGGCTCATCGAGTAGCAGTAAGTCACTGCGACATAGAAGGGCTTGCGCTAAGTTCAAACGCATACGCCAACCACCCGAGAACTGGGTTAGGTTCCATGTCATTTGCTCTTGGCGAAAGCCTAGGCCATCCAATAACTCGGCAGCACGTGCTTTGATGCTGTAACCACCAATGGTTTCAATCTTGCCGTGGATCTCTGCGACTAATGTGCCGTTGTCGGCTTGTTCCGCTTTCTCTAGTTGATCTTCAAGGCCACGGTATTCACGGTCGCCATCAATCACGTATTCAATGGCTGTTCTTTCTAATGCTGGTGTTTCTTGAGCAACCCAAGCCATTTCCCAATGAGCTGGTTTACTGAACGAGCCTGCATCAATAGACAGTTCGTCCTTGATTAGGGCGAACAGCGTAGATTTACCACAGCCGTTTTTACCAACCAAACCGATCTTGTCGCCAGGATGAAAAGTCGCAGATGCTTGGTCGAGGAGTGGCTTACCACCGCGGAGCAATTGAATATCAGAGAAAGTAATCATAATTGAAATAGCATAGAAATTAGAGGTGAACAGACGCCTGCATAGTAGGCTGAAACCAGATAAAAGTCGATCACAATGCAATTTGCGTTATGATGCCAATAACATATTAATAACTTTTGCTTAAATTCTTGTGGCCTTGCCACCGTTTAGCCCTCAAAGGAATGTTTCAAAGGAATGAGTACTACTCCCTCGACAGACAAAGCCGTGCCAAAGGTGTTAATAATCTACGCACACCCAGAGCCACACACCTCTATTGCTAATCAAATGATGGTTAAAAAGGTCGAGTCGCTCGGTCATGTCAAAATTCACGATCTCTACGCCATCTACCCAGACTTCTTTATCGATGTGCCTTATGAGCATGACTTACTCCTAGAGTACGATGTGATTGTGTTCCAGCATCCTCTGTTTATGTATTCCTGTCCTTCGTTATTGAAGGAGTGGTTTGATCGTGTGTTAGGAAAAGGATTTGCATTCGGTGAGCAGAGTGCGCTTAAAGGCAAACACTGGCGCAGCGTTATTACTACCGGTGGTAAAGAAGAGGCGTTTGGCGCCGCAGGCTATAATAAATATCCATTACAAGAGATCTTGCAACCATTCGAGTTAACCGCTGCTTTGTGTCAGATGCACTGGATATCCCCCTTAGTTTTACACTGGGCGAGAAATGTTTCGGATATGACGCTTTACCAACACGCAGAAGCGTATCGAAATTGGCTGCGAGACCCGCTACAAGATATAGGAGCGAATGATGGCTCTGACTAATGATTTTCTACAAAGTAGCGTTATATTTTTAGCGGCTGCTGTGGTTGCGGTTCCTATCGCGCAGCGAGCTGGCTTAGGTTCAGTACTCGGCTATCTATTAGCTGGCGTGGCGATTGGCCCGTGGGGGCTTGGTTTAATCAGTGATGTCGAGGCGATTCTGCATTTCTCCGAATTCGGGGTGGTGCTGCTGCTTTTCTTGATTGGCTTAGAGCTTAACCCTAAAAAACTGTGGCAGATGAGGGCACCTATTCTCGGACTCGGTGGAGCGCAAGTGCTGATCACCACCTTGATTATTACCGCTATCGCCTGTTTGTTCGGATTAACATGGCAAACTAGCCTCGTAATAGGTATGGGTTTAGCGCTGTCTTCGACAGCCATAGCCTTACGTGTTATTGAAGAGCGAGAGCTTGGCGGAAAAGAAGCGGGGCAATCCGGCTTTGCAGTACTACTTTTTCAAGATATTGCTGTTATTCCAATGCTAGCGATGTTGCCTCTACTTGCGGGTAATACGGGCGGCAGTTGGGCTGACATGTTGTGGATGCTAGGTGGTGTCATTGGCTTGCTTGTCGGTGGTCACTTCTTATTGAGACCACTGTTCCGATACGTAGTCATGAGCGGTGTGCGTGAGTTGTTCACGGTCGCGGCGCTATTATTGGTTATTGGTATTGCCGTCATCATGCAGCAGATTGGTTTGTCGATGGCATTAGGTACTTTCTTAGCGGGCGTACTTCTGGCTGAAAGTGAATATCGACATGAGCTTGAAATCGCCATAGACCCATTTAAAGGGTTACTGCTCGGCCTGTTCTTTATCTCTGTGGGTATGGCGGTGAACCTAGGTTTACTGGCAGAAAGTCCATTCGCAATATTGATCGCGGTGTCGTCTCTGGTCGTATTGAAAGGCTTAGTGCTGTATACGCTGGCTCGTATCTTCGGCACTCAAACTAAAGCGCGCAGTCGTATGGCGATGATTCTCAGCCAAGGTGGTGAATTCGCTTTCGTTATTTTTACCGCAGCGAGTGCACAAGGCATCCTAAGTGGTGACCAAGTGTCGTTCTTACTGGTTGTTGTGAGCCTTTCGATGGTGACCACGCCATTGATGCTTAAGCTGCAAGATCGTTTCTTTGCTCGTCAACTCAATCAAATCAGTGAAAGCGCAATGTCTTCGGATGTGGTTGATCGCAGCCCTCGAGTGATTATTGCGGGCTTTGGTCGTTTCGGTCAGATCATTGGGCGTCTAATGTATGCCAACAAGATTCGTATCACCGTTCTTGAAAGTGATGCCAGCCAAATCCATATCCTTAGAAAATTCGGCTACAAGGTATTCTACGGTGACTCAACTCACCTTGAACTATTACGAGCTGCGGGAGCGGATAAGGCTGAAGCCATTGTGCTGTGTACCGACTCTCCCGATGAAATCATGAAGACCGTCGATTTGTGTAAGCAGCATTTCCCGCAGTTGAAGATCTTAGCGCGTGCTCGAAGCCGTGTTGAAGCGTATCAATTACTTAACCATGGTGTAAGCAACTATTCTCGTGAAACTTTCCTTGGGGCTCTAGATTTAGGTCGTCAAACATTGACTGAACTTGGTATGCATCCATATAAAGCGAAGCGAGCAGAAGCACATTTTAGGAAATTGGATAATGGTATGCTCAAAGAGTTGCTTCCTCAGCATAGCGAAGATGCCGAGTTAGCTCAGAGAGCGAAAGAGGCTCGTAAAGAGCTTGAAGAGATCTTTGGACATGAGATGGAAAATGATCACCAATCTAGAAACTATTGGCAATAGCCTGAACTTAGAACTTAGAACTTAGAACTAATCGCTTGAGCTTAGCTCTATAGTTGTTCTTAAAAACTGTAACTTAAAGAACCAATCTAATAATAAACGCGGTCTCTGCTTAGTCTCGAATAGAGCATGTGGGAAGAACTGCGAACCCAGAGTAGTAAAGGATATGAACGTGAAACAGAAAAAACGCTTTATCGCAGGGGCGAGCTGCCCAAGCTGCAAGACTCAAGACACACTCCGCTGGTGGGTTGAAAATAATATTGAGCTGGTGGAATGCGTCGATTGTGACTTCACAGAGCAGCGCAAACCGAAAACTGTAGAGAAATCTGAACACGCGAATCAAGAAATGATCGGTATTTTTAAGCCAGAATGATTGAGTTTCGTTAATTGATCCCCATAATATCCCGGTACAGAATTTTTCCTAAGCTCAACTGTTCGAGCTTAGTCCAAACCTCCTTGGAGCTCTCATGAAAATTGAAAAGAACGTAGTAGTTAGTGTTGCATATCAAGTGAAACTTGAAGATGGCGTAGTAGTTGACCAATCAACTGCAGAAGCTCCACTAGATTACCTTCACGGTCACAACAACCTAATTACAGGTCTTGAAAAAGAGCTTGAAGGCAAAGTAGCTGGCGACAAGTTCTCAGCAACGGTTACTCCAGAAGACGCTTACGGCGAGCACAACGATGACTTAGTTCAACGTGTTCCTGCAGACGTATTCCAAGGTGTTGAGCAAATCGAAGTTGGCATGCGTTTCCTAGCGGATACTGACCAAGGTCCAATCCCAGTTGAAGTTACTGAAGTAGATGGCGACGAAGTTGTTGTTGATGGTAACCACATGCTAGCTGGCCAAACTCTAACGTTTGACGTTGAAGTTGTAGCCGTTCGTGAAGCGACTGAAGAAGAAGTTCAACACGGTCACGTACACCAAGAAGGCGGCTGTGGTAGCCACGGTCACGACCATGATCATGACCACGAAGGCGGTTGTTGTGGTGGCGAAGGCCATGACCACGCTGAAGAGAAAAAAGACGGCTGCTGCGGCGGCGGTAGCTGTGGTTCTCACTAATACCGAACTAGCGGTTTAGTTTAAGAATATTGAAAGCCTCCCTTGCGGAGGCTTTTTTCGTTTAAGGAGTCTCGCTTTTTGAGCTGACTTTTAATCTAGCGAACTAAGTGTCTGCAAATCTAAGTGTCCACAAATCTAAGCATTCGTAAAAAGTTTGGTTTTCGCTATCAGACATCAAACCATGGATGTGGTATTGATAGCACAACATTATAAGACGACGTCAGTGGAGAGTTTGCATGTCACAGCCTTTTTCAATTGCCATTCATGGTGGCGCAGGAACTATCTTGCGAGAGCAAATGAGCGATGAATTAAAAACGGGTATTACCGAGGCTTTGGAGAAGTCGGTTTTGGCTGGCTATCAAGTTTTGCAATCGGGTGGCGATGCGTTGGATGCGGTGGTTGCGTCAGTCAAGGTGATGGAAGACAGCCCGCATTTTAATGCCGGTAAAGGCTCCGTTTTAACTCATGATGAATTTGTTGAGATGGATGCTTCTGTGATGCACGGTCGCGAAATGGATGCGGGTGCTATTGCCGGTGTCCGCCATATCAAAAACCCCATTGAGCTGGCGCGTGATGTGATGCTTAAAAGCGATCATGTGCTGTTGATTGGTGAAGGCGCAGAGAAGTTTGCGTTTGAGCATGAGTATATCTTCACCGAGCAAGATTACTTCTTTACTGTGCGTCGTTATGACCAACTTCAATCGATGAAAGAGAAAGGCATCTTTGCGCTGTCTGAAGCGAAATATGATGAACAACAAGCCCAGAAATACCCAGATGATAAGAAATACGGCACGGTTGGCGCAGTAGCATTAGACCAAGCCGGTAACTTAGCTGCAGCAACCAGTACCGGTGGTGTAACCAATAAAAAATACGGTCGTGTGGGAGATTCTCCAATCATAGGTGCAGGCACTGTTGCTGAAAATGGCAACGTGGCCGTATCAACGACAGGTATGGGTGAGTTCTTCCTTAGAAAGATGGTCGCCAGTGATGTGGCGGCAAGAATGCGTTATCTCAAGGAAGATGTGCATACGGCTTGTGAACACATCATTCAAGGTGAACTGAAAACCATGGGTGGCGAAGGCGGCTTGATTGCTATCGATGGCCAAGGTGATATTCACTTCGGTATGAACAGTTCAGGGATGTATCGTGCGAGTGTTGATACTAACGGTTGCGTGGAAGTGAAGATTTATGCCGATGACTAAGATTGTATTGGCTTAATTGGCTTTAGCTTATTCACTCAGATGAAATAAACAAAAGGGCGACAGATAAGCATCTGTCGCCCTTTTGTTTTCTATGTCCCGTCCTGAAATGTGTTTACACATCGAGGACGAGAGGCTAGCGATATGCGTCACTAGAACCAATTCGTTATTTGTAACCGCACTTAATAGTGTGGAGGTGGCGTCTCTTCTGATGCATCAGCGAGGTTTGAGCCATCCATATTTTTCACTTTACCCACCACGAACTTCATTTGGTCTTGCATTCTCGTGATCAACATCTGTTGTTGGCTAAGCGCTTCATTGAGTTCTTCAATGGTCTGTTCTTGGAAAGCTAGCTGACACTCTAGGTCATTCACGCGGCTTTCTAGTTGTTCAATTCGCTTTTCTGTCATCGTTCTTAATCCACATTCCAAGCTTGGGCGATGCCCGCAGAGGTGCCCGATATCACACGGTTCTTTTCATCAAAGGCTGCATCATACACTACCGCACGGGGAGGGCGAGCATCTTTTAATGGCTCGGCATCGTGACGAGAAATGCGTTTTCCATCTTGAGTATTCCACACACTCACTTGGCTGGATGGCGTACCTGTCACCAACATACTGCCGTCGTCAGAAAAGCGAGCACTAGAGAATATCAGCTGTCGAGACCAGCTCTGCAATTGCGCTTGAGGTTCACCTGTTTCCAAATTCCAGATCATCGCTTGGTTGCCGCCATCGGAAGTAAAAGCCAATTCTCCATCCCGTTGTAGCGCAACTCGTACTACTCTTTGTTCATGCTCGAAGGTACGTAACACCAAGCCTGATTCGGTATCCCAAAGATAAGCTTTGTAGTCGTTGCCGCCTGATAATGCGTAGCGGCCATTAGAAGAGAGGGAGACTGAATTAACTTTTTCTCGGTGAGCAAGGAACTCAAGACGGCGTCCGGTGACTAAGTCCACATAGATAGCTTTGCCATTAGACAGGCCAAGTAAGACTTTTTCACCATTGCTGGATATATCGACATCACGAATTAGGCCATCGGATATAGACCAAAGCCCTTCAGCTTGAGTCCAAGATAAGTCCCAAACGGCGAAATTCATCTGGCTGGCGGTAATGGCGAAGCGGCCGTTGTCAGAGATGCGGATACGCGATACTTGGTTTTCGGATTGATCTTGCGGGCCGAGTTGAGCGAGCTCTTTGTTTTGGTCTAAGTCCCAGAGCAGTAAGTGTTTTTGCTGAGAGTAGAGTAGAGCGAAGCGTCCATCTCTGCTTAGGGCAAAGCTGGTGGCACCATTGGGTTCAATTTCCCAACGCTGTTCATCATCTTGAAAGAAAAAGCAACCATTTAACAAGGTGATGACAATCGTACATAGCAATGAGTGGAAAAATATTCGCATCACATCTAATAATCCGGTTTGTGTCGAAAGACATATGACTAGTATATTGTTATAACTAACGTATTCACACCAATCTAATCATTAGATTTGTGCACAATAACCAATGGCTTGGCCATTAATTGGAGAATTCAATGAAATCAGTTTTAAAAGTATCACTGCTTGCCGCAACGGTTATGCTAGCAGTTGGTTGTCAGAAAGAAGAACCAAAGGCAGAAGCTCCACAGGTAGAAGAAGCTAAAGTTGCAGCAGTAAACTTTAAAACAGAAGATGACAAAGCGGCATACGCAATCGGTGTATCTTTCGCGAACTACCTAAGCACAAGCATTGATAAGCCAAGCGAGCTAGGCATTAACCTAGACAAAGATATGGTTCTTCAAGGTATCGAAGACGTATTCGCAGAGAAAACAGCACTTAACGAAGAAGAAACTCGCGCAGCTCTTGAAGCTCTAGACAAGCGTGTTGCTGAAACAATGCAAGCACAAGCGGCAGAAAAATCTGCAGAAGTGAAGAAAGCCGGTGATGATTTCCGTGCTGAGTTCGCTAAAACTGAAGGCGTTAAGCAAACTGAATCTGGTCTACTTTACCAAGTAATGACTGCTGGTGAAGGTGCTTCTCCAAAAGACACTGATACCGTTCAAGTACACTACAAAGGTACGCTAACAGACGGTACTCAGTTCGACAGCTCTTACGATCGTGGCGAACCAGCAACATTCCCACTAAACCGCGTAATCCCAGGCTGGACTGAAGGCGTACAACTGATGCAAGTTGGTTCTAAGTACAAATTCGTAATCCCGCCAGAGCTAGCATACGGTGAGCAAGACACACCGACTATCCCTGCTAACTCAACGCTAGTATTCGAAGTTGAACTACTTAAAATTGATAACGCTGAAGCGGCTCCTGCTCAGTAATATCAGCTAAAAGTTTTATTCTAAAATACGTTGATTGAACAAAAAGCCTAACTTTGAGTTAGGCTTTTTTTATGATTTGAAGGTGAGTATTTGATTTTTAAACTTGTTCTAAATCACTAGTTGCAATGTTAGCTAGGTGTGCAATTAAAATTTTCTGATAAACTTACATAAATTTGTTGATTTTTCACACGAAGGTAAGGAATAAGTGACTACTACAGAAACAGTCAATGCAGATGTGTTACTTGAAATGGAATCAGTCCACGTTATGCCATTCAGTGAACACGATAAAATCATTCTAAGATCTTATGAGGCCGTGGTTGACGGTATTGCGAGTCTTATCGGTCCGTTTTGTGAAATCGTTTTACACTCTTTAGAAGACCTCAATACTTCTGCGATTAAAATTGCCAACGGCGAAAATACAGGTCGTCAGGTTGGTTCGCCGATCACCGATCTCGCATTGAAGATGCTGAAAGATATTGAAGGTTCTAAGCGTAACTTCTCACGTTCATACTTTACTCGCGCTAAAGGCGGAGTATTGATGAAGTCGATCACGGTTGCTATCCGCAATGGTGAAGACCGAGTGATTGGTTTGTTGTGTATTAACGTAAACTTAGATGCGCCATTCTCACAAGTACTGCAATCTTTCATGCCTACCCAAGATGCGGACGAAGCAGCATCATCAGTAAACTTTGCGAGTGATGTGGAAGAGCTTGTCGACCAGACGGTTGAACGCACCATTGAAGAAATCAATGCCGACAAATCAGTATCGAACAATACTAAGAACCGTCAAATCGTGATGGAGCTTTACGACAAAGGTATTTTCGATATCAAAGATGCGATTAACCGTGTTGCCGAGCGATTGAACATCTCTAAGCACACCGTATACCTATACATCCGCCAACGTAAAACAGAGGATGAAGAGGGTTGTTAAGCTATACACTTTTAGTGAATGGACCGGTCTACGGTTCACAATCGGCAAGAAGTGCTTACCAGTTTGCTGTGGCTCTTATTAATCAGGGCCACAAACTTCACAGTGTATTCTTCTATCAAGATGGCGTCAGTAATGGCTCTGGCATTACTGTGCCTGCTAATGATGAATTCGACTTGGCTTCCGCTTGGCAAAAACTGGCGGATGAGCACAATGTTAGCCTTGAAACGTGTGTGGCTGCTGCGCTTAGACGCGGAGTGATCAGCACGGATGAAGCAACGCAACATCAATTGAGTGCATCTAACTTGGCGGCTGGGTTTACCCAAGCTGGGTTAGGGAGCTTATCTGAAGCACTTTTGACGCAAGATAGGGTTGTACAGTTTTGAGTAAATTGGCCTTTGTATTTAACACTTTTCCTCATACGACGGCTGCGGGCAGGGAAGGGCTAGACGCACTGCTAGCGGCTTCAGCCTATAGTGAAGACATTACCGTGTTCTTTGTCGGTAATGGCGTTACACAGCTTCTCAAGGCTCAACAGCCTGATGAATCTCTATCACGTGACTATATTTCTGCATTCAAGCTTATGGACCTCTACGACATTGAGCAGGTTTACGTATGTCAACATAGCCTCAATCAGTTTGGTCTTTCGACCGATAACTTACTGATCGATGTGACTGCGCTAGAAGTGAATGAGTTGACGCAGAAGCTAGCTCAGAGCCAAAAAATACTGACTTTCTAGGGAACGTTATGCTTCATATTGTAAAATCAGTAGACAAACTCAAGCTTGCATTGGCGTACTCGCAACAAAAGGATCACATCCTTTTGGTTGAAGATGCGGTGTATGTTTGCCTTCCAAATCATGAGTTATTCAATCAAATCTCAAATGTTGATCATGTGTCGGTATTAAAAACAGATCTCGATAGCCGAGGTTTACAACAACTTGCTTCAAGCACTCTGAAACAAGTGGACTTCGACGGATTCGTCAAACTGACGGTTTTGAACGACAAATCAGTAACTTGGTAGCTGCGTTTTATCAGTATGGTTAAAAAAAGACCATCCTGAGCTCTAGACGGCTAAAAAAGATCTGTATATTTCTTGACACACATCCCACTGCTGAATAGAATTTTGCGTCCCTATTTACACTATGTGTAATAGGGCTAGATTTTTCATCAAGCTTACTTTCAAGTAAATCAGGAGCTAGTTAATGGCAACTATTAACCAGTTGGTACGTACTCCTCGTGTAAAGCAGGTTGTTAAAAGCAACGTGCCTGCACTAGAAGCGTGCCCACAAAAACGTGGTGTATGTACTCGCGTATATACTACTACTCCAAAAAAACCGAACTCAGCACTACGTAAAGTATGTCGTGTTCGTCTAACTAACGGCTTTGAAGTTACTTCATACATCGGCGGCGAAGGTCATAACCTTCAAGAACACAGTGTTGTTCTTATCCGTGGTGGTCGTGTTAAAGATTTACCAGGTGTGCGTTACCACACTGTTCGCGGTGCACTTGACTGTGCAGGCGTTAACGACCGTAAGAAAGGTCGTTCTAAGTATGGTGTGAAACGTCCTAAGTCTTAATGCGTCTTTTTTAAAAAGAAAGCGTTAAGTAAGGCCAAACACTATTTATTTATTATTCTGAAAAGTTTTGGAAAAAACCTGAAGAAGACAACGGAGAAATTCCATGCCACGTCGTCGCGTAATAGGCCAGCGTAAGATCCTTCCAGATCCTAAGTTCAAATCTGAACTGCTGGCAAAATTCGTTAACATCCTTATGGTTGACGGAAAAAAATCTACTGCAGAGAAGATTGTTTACACTGCACTAGAAACTATGGCTGAGAAATCTGGTAAAGATCACTTAGCTGTATTTGAAGAAGCTCTTGAAAATGTTCGCCCAGCGGTAGAAGTTAAATCTCGCCGTGTGGGTGGTTCAACTTACCAAGTACCTGTAGAAGTTCGTCCGGTTCGCCGTAACGCTCTTGCTATGCGTTGGGTAGTTGAAGCTGCGCGTAAGCGTGGTGAAAAATCTATGGCTCAACGCCTAGCTGCTGAAATGCTAGACGCGTCTGAGAACAAAGGTACTGCGGTTAAGAAACGTGAAGACGTTCACCGCATGGCTGACGCAAACAAAGCGTTCGCACATTACCGCTGGTAATACCTTTTTAGTGCTGCAAGGTTCCTTGCAGCACTTCTTTAGTTCCTATGCTTATGCTAGGAACTATTGCTATTTCTAGGGCAAGCACTTTTTAGCGAAGCATCGCTTTTAACGCATAATCTAGACATAGCAATAGTCCCTAAGTCTCTAATAAGAGGATTCAACCGTGGCTCGTAAAACTCCTATAGAGCAATACCGTAATATCGGTATCGTTGCTCACGTAGATGCAGGTAAAACAACCACAAGTGAACGTATTCTGTTCTATACCGGTCTTTCTCACAAAATCGGCGAAGTTCACGATGGTGCAGCAACCATGGACTGGATGGAGCAAGAGCAAGAGCGCGGTATTACGATCACTTCAGCAGCAACGACTACGTTTTGGCGTGGTATGGAAGCTCAGTTCTCGGACCACCGTATCAACATCATCGACACTCCTGGACACGTTGACTTCACAATCGAAGTAGAGCGTTCTCTGCGTGTACTTGATGGTGCAGTTGTTGTGTTCTGTGGCTCATCTGGTGTTGAACCTCAGTCAGAGACAGTATGGCGTCAAGCTGATAAGTACCAAGTTCCGCGTATGGTTTTCGTTAACAAAATGGACCGTACAGGCGCAGATTTCTTGCGCGTAGTTGAACAGATCAAGGACCGCCTAGGCGCAACTCCTGTTCCAATTCAACTGAACATTGGTGCTGAAGAAAACTTCCAAGGTGTTGTCGATCTTATCAAGATGAAGGCAATTAACTGGAACGACGCTGACCAGGGCATGACTTTCACGTACGAAGATATTCCTGCAGACATGCAAGAAATGGCTGAAGAATATCGTACTGAACTTGTTGAAGCTGCTGCGGAAGCAAATGAAGATCTGATGGATAAGTACCTTGAAGAAGGTGAGTTAACAGAAGCTGAAATCAAGCAAGGTCTTCGTATTCGTACCCTTAATAATGAAATCGTACTTGCCACTTGTGGTAGTGCATTCAAAAACAAAGGTGTACAAGCTGTTCTAGATGCAGTGGTTGATTTCCTTCCTTCTCCAGTCGATGTACCAGCAATTAAAGGTGTTGATGACGACGAGAATGAAATTGAGCGTCACGCGGACGACAAAGAACCGTTCTCAGCGCTAGCATTTAAAATTGCAACAGACCCATTTGTTGGTACTTTAACTTTCATCCGTGTTTACTCTGGAGTTGTTGAAAGCGGTAAAACAGCTTACAACTCTGTGAAGAAACAACGTGAACGTTTAGGGCGCATTGTTCAAATGCACTCAAACAAACGTGAAGAAGTAAAAGAAGTACGAGCAGGTGACATCGCAGCCATTATCGGCCTTAAAGATGTTACTACTGGTGAAACTCTATGTGATCAGAACCATAAAATCGTTCTTGAGCGTATGGAATTCCCAGATCCAGTTATTCAGATCGTTGTAGAGCCTCGCTCTCAAGCTGATCAAGATAAAATGACTATCGCTCTAGGTAAACTAGCAGCAGAAGACCCATCATTCCGCGTTGATATGGATGCGGAAACTGGCCAGACACTAATTTCTGGTATGGGCGAACTACACTTAGATATCATCGTTGACCGTATGAAGCGTGAATTTAACGTCAACTGCAACGTTGGTAACCCGCAAGTAGCTTATCGTGAAACGATTCGCGGTACTGCGAAAGCGGAAGGTAAATTTATCCGTGAGCATGGTGGTAAAGGTCAGTACGGTCACGTGTGGCTAAAACTTGAACCATCAGAAGCTGGCGAAGGCTTTGTCTTCGTTGATGAAATTGCCAACGGTATCGTACCTAAAGAGTTTATCGCTTCAGTCGCTAAAGGCATTGAAGAGCAGATGAACAATGGTGTACTTGCTGGCTATCCAGTTTTGGATATCAAAGCTACACTATATGATGGTTCTTACCATGAAGTAGATTCAAGTGAGATGGCGTTTACAATCGCTGCCTCTATGGCTTTCAGATCGGGTGCACTTGAAGCGCAACCGGTTCTGCTTGAGCCTATGATGAAAGTTGAAGTAACTACTCCAGAAGACTGGATGGGTGATGTTGTTGGCGATATTAACCGTCGTCGCGGCATCATCGAAGGTATGGACGAGGGGACAGCTGGCCTGAAGATAATTCGTGCACAAGTTCCGTTGTCTGTCATGTTCGGTTACGCAACTGATTTACGTTCTGCGACACAAGGCCGTGCTTCTTACTCTATGGAGTTTAGTGAGTACGCTGAAGTGCCTAACAATGTTGCAAAAGCAATCATTGCAGAGCGTGGTTAAACAAAAGGGACGCATTTTTTTCATTTTTTGAAAGATCAATGCGTCCAAATATTGCGCTAACGAGAGTTGGCGCATAAAATAGCAATTTCTGGCGCGTCTCGCTCAATAATGAACGTGGCGAATCATAACTAGGAAGGAACACGATTGTGTCTAAAGAAAAATTTGAACGTACGAAACCGCACGTAAACGTTGGTACTATCGGCCACGTTGACCACGGTAAAACAACTCTAACTGCTGCTATCTGTACTACACTTGCAAAAGTGTACGGCGGTGTTGCTAAAGATTTCGCATCTATCGATAACGCTCCAGAAGAGCGCGAGCGCGGTATCACAATCGCAACTTCTCACGTTGAGTACGATACTCCTGAACGTCACTACGCACACGTAGACTGTCCTGGACACGCCGATTATGTTAAAAACATGATCACTGGTGCTGCTCAAATGGACGGCGGTATCCTAGTTGTTGCTGCTACAGATGGCCCTATGCCACAAACACGTGAGCACATCCTACTTGGTCGTCAAGTTGGTATCCCTTACATCATCGTATTCATGAACAAATGTGACATGGTTGATGACGAAGAGCTACTTGAGCTAGTAGAAATGGAAGTACGTGAACTTCTTTCTGAGTACGAGTACCCAGGAGACGACCTTCCAGTAATTCAAGGTTCTGCACTTGGCGCTCTAAACGGCGAAAAGCAGTGGGAAGACAAGATTGTTGAGCTTGCAGAAGCACTAGATTCTTACATTCCACTTCCAGAGCGTGCTGTTGACCTACCGTTCCTACTTCCTATTGAAGATGTATTCTCAATCCAAGGTCGTGGTACTGTAGTTACTGGTCGTATCGAGCGCGGTATCCTACGTGTAGGTGACGAAGTAGAAATCGTTGGTATCAAAGAAACTACTCTTACTACTTGTACTGGTGTTGAAATGTTCCGTAAGCTGCTTGACGAAGGTCGTGCAGGTGAGAACGTTGGTGCACTTCTACGTGGTACTAAGCGTGATGACGTTGAACGTGGCCAAGTACTTTCTGCTAAAGGTTCAATCAACCCACACACTAAGTTTGAGTCTGAAGTATACGTACTTTCTAAAGACGAAGGCGGCCGTCACACTCCTTTCTTCAAGGGTTACCGTCCACAGTTCTACTTCCGTACAACTGACGTAACAGGCGATATCACTCTACCAGAAGGCGTAGAAATGGTAATGCCAGGTGACAACGTTCAAATGACTGTTGAGCTAATCGCTCCAATCGCAATGGACGAAGGTCTACGTTTCGCAATCCGCGAAGGTGGCCGTACAGTTGGTGCTGGTGTTGTAGCTAAAATCTTCGCTTAATAGCATTTAGATTTTTGCACACTCTTCATTAGAAGAGCACGCATCTGAAAAGGGAAGCTTCGGCTTCCCTTTTGTTATTTATAGAGAAACATTCCTTTCCCGCGCAATACTCCATACCTCCCCAAGTTCCTTTTTCAATATATTCCGATTATTTTCCCAACACTACTTGCATACTAAAACGTGATCTGTATAATGCATCGCACTGGCTAACGCCGGTTTGTGAACCAATGAGCACTGAGGAGTAGGTCTTACCTAGTAATGTATACTCAGCTTATGTTCGCGGTTAATAAAAATAGTAAACTTCGTGTTTACTTCAAAAGTTAACTGACAATGCGTCCTGATTTTGGATGCTACGGTTTCACATAAATCAATCGGCATTCTCTCGTTCTTTCGAGCTTGAGTGGCGATATTGTTTGTGTAATTTTTAATAATTGGAGCTCTGTCTCATGCAGAACCAACGTATTCGTATCCGCCTTAAAGCGTTTGATTACAAGCTAATCGATGCTTCAACTGCGGAAATCGTTGAAACAGCAAAACGTACTGGCGCACAGGTTCGTGGTCCTATTCCACTTCCTACTCGTAAAGAGCGTTTCACTGTTCTTACCTCTCCACACGTCAACAAAGATGCACGTGACCAGTACGAAATTCGTACTCACAAGCGTTTGATCGACATCGTTGAGCCAACAGATAAAACTGTTGATGCTCTAATGCGTCTTGATCTTGCAGCTGGCGTTGATGTTCAAATCAGCCTAGGTTAAGGGAGATAAGAATAATGATTGGTCTAGTCGGACGTAAAGTGGGTATGACCCGCGTATTTACTGAAGAAGGCGTTTCTATCCCAGTAACTGTTGTTGAGGTTGAAGCGAACCGTATTTCTCAAGTTAAAACTCTTGAGACAGACGGCTACGCAGCAATCCAAGTAACTACTGGTGCTAAGAAAGCTAACCGTGTAACTAAACCTGAAGCTGGTCACTTCGCGAAAGCGGGTGTAGAAGCAGGTCGCGGTCTTTGGGAATTCCGTTTAGAAAACGGCGAAGAGTTTGAAGTTGGCGCTGAGCTAAACGTAGAACTTTTCAACGAAATTAAAAAAGTAGACGTTACTGGTACATCTAAAGGTAAAGGCTTCCAAGGCGCTATCAAGCGTTGGAATTTCTCTACTCAAGATATGACTCACGGTAACTCTTTGTCTCACCGCGCACCGGGTTCAATTGGCCAATGTCAAACTCCAGGCCGCGTGTTTAAAGGCAAGAAAATGGCAGGTCACATGGGAGCTGAGCGTGTAACGACTCAAAACCTAGAGATCGTACGTGTTGACGCTGAGCGCAATCTACTCCTTATTAAAGGTGCAGTACCAGGCTCAACAGGCGGTAACGTGATCGTAAAACCTGCTGTTAAAGCATAACGTCTAGGAGTAAGTAATGGAATTGATGGTTAAAGGTGCTGATGCACTAACTGTTTCCGAGACTACTTTCGGACGTGACTTTAACGAAGCTCTAGTACACCAAGTAGTTGTTGCATATGCAGCAGGTGCTCGTCAAGGTACTCGTGCTCAAAAGACTCGTTCTGAAGTATCAGGCGGCGGTGCTAAGCCATGGCGCCAAAAAGGTACTGGCCGTGCACGTGCTGGTACAATTCGTAGCCCAATCTGGCGTACAGGTGGTGTTACTTTTGCTGCGAAACCACAAGATCACAGCCAAAAAGTAAACAAAAAAATGTACCGCGGTGCTATGAAGAGCATTCTGTCTGAGTTGATTCGTCAAGAGCGTCTAATCGTTGTTGATAACTTCTCTGTAGAAGCACCAAAAACAAAAGAACTTGTAGCTAAGCTTAAAGAGCTTGAGCTAAACGACGTTCTGATTGTGACTGGCGAAGTAGATGAAAATCTATTCTTAGCTGCTCGTAACCTATACAAAGTAGATGCACGTGATGTTGCTGGTGTTGATCCAGTATCACTAATCGCTTTCGACAAGGTTCTGATGACTGCTGACGCAGTTAAGCAAGTTGAGGAGATGCTAGCATGATCACTGAAGAGCGTATCTTAAAAGTTCTACGTGCTCCGCACATCTCTGAAAAAGCAACTATGGCAGCTGAGAAAGCGAACACTATCGTTTTCAAAGTAGCTAAAGATGCAACTAAGAAAGAGATCAAAGCAGCTGTAGAAAAGCTATTTGAAGTTGAAGTTAAGTCTGTAAATACTCTTGTATTAAAGGGTAAGACCAAACGTCAAGGTATGCGTGAAGGCCGTCGTTCAGACGTTAAGAAAGCCTACGTTACTTTGAAAGAAGGTCAAGATCTTGACTTCGTTGGCGGCGCGGAATAACAGGAGTAGTAAAAATGGCTATTGTTAAATGTAAGCCGACTTCCCCTGGTCGTCGTCACGTCGTTAAAGTTGTTAACGCTGACCTGCACAAGGGTAAGCCATACGCACCACTTTTAGAGAAAAACTCTAAGAACGGTGGTCGTAACAACAACGGTCGTATTACAGTACGTCACATCGGTGGTGGTCATAAACACCATTATCGTCTGATTGACTTCAAACGTACTAAAGATGGCATCCCAGCGAAAGTTGAGCGTCTAGAATACGATCCAAACCGTAGTGCTAACATCGCTCTAGTTCTGTACGCAGACGGTGAGCGTCGTTACATCATTGCACCTAAAGGTGTTAACGCAGGCGACCAGATTCAATCTGGCGTAGATGCTGCAATCAAAGCAGGTAACACTCTGCCGATGCGCAACATCCCAGTAGGTTCTACTGTACACTGTGTTGAACTTAAGCCTGGTAAAGGTGCACAACTAGCTCGTTCGGCTGGTGCTTATGCTCAAATCATCGCTCGCGATGGTGCATACGTAACTATCCGTCTACGTTCTGGTGAAATGCGCAAAGTACTTTCTGAAGGTCGTGCAACGATCGGTGAAGTTGGTAACTCTGAGCATATGCTACGTGAACTTGGTAAAGCTGGTGCTTCACGCTGGCGCGGCGTACGTCCAACCGTACGTGGTGTAGTAATGAACCCGGTGGATCACCCACATGGTGGTGGTGAAGGCCGCACATCTGGTGGTCGTCACCCAGTATCTCCTTGGGGCGTTCCTACTAAGGGCTTCAAGACTCGTAAGAATAAGCGCACTGACAAGTACATCGTACGTCGTCGCACTAAATAATTTATAAAGAGGAATCGCCATGCCACGTTCTCTCAAGAAAGGTCCTTTTATTGACCTACACTTGCTGAAGAAGGTAGAGAAAGCGGTGGAAAGCGGAGACAAAAAGCCTATTAAGACTTGGTCCCGTCGCTCAATGATCATCCCAACAATGATTGGTTTGACCATCGCTGTCCATAATGGTCGTCAGCACGTCCCTGTTTTCGTTACCGAAGAAATGATCGGTCACAAACTAGGCGAATTTGCACCAACTCGTACTTATCGCGGTCATGCTGCAGATAAGAAAGCTAAGAAGAAATAAGGAGTAGATGATGGAAGCTTTAGCTAAACATAACTTTGCTCGTATTTCTCCACAGAAAGCTCGCTTAGTTGCAGACCAAATTCGCGGTAAGTCGGTAGACCAGGCTCTAGAAATTCTAACTTTCAGCAACAAAAAAGCTGCTGTTTTAGTTAAGAAAGTTCTTGAGTCAGCTATCGCTAACGCGGAACATAACGAAGGTGCAGATATCGACGATCTAAATGTCGCTAAAATCTTCGTAGATGAGGGCCCTATCATGAAGCGTATTATGCCTCGTGCTAAAGGCCGTGCGGATCGTATCTTGAAGCGTTCAAGCCACATCACTATTGTTGTAGCAGATCGCTAAAGACTAGGAGAGTAAGCAATGGGTCAGAAAGTACATCCTAATGGTATTCGTCTTGGCATCGTCAAGCCTTGGAATGCTACATGGTTTGCTAATACCAACGAATTCGCTGACAACCTAGACGGCGACTTCAAGGTACGTCAGTTCCTTACCAAGGAACTACAAAAAGCATCATTATCTCGTATCGTTATCGAGCGTCCAGCGAAGAGCATCCGTGTGACTATTCACACAGCTCGTCCTGGCGTTGTTATCGGTAAGAAAGGTGAAGACGTAGAGAAGCTACGCGCAGCTGTAGCTAAAATCGCAGGTGTACCAGCGCAAATTAACATCGCTGAAGTACGTAAGCCTGAGCTAGATGGTCAGCTTGTAGCTGATAGCATCGCGTCTCAACTAGAGCGTCGTGTTATGTTCCGTCGTGCAATGAAGCGTGCGGTACAAAATGCTATGCGTCTAGGCGCTAAAGGCATCAAAGTACAAGTAGGCGGCCGTCTTGGCGGTGCTGAAATCGCACGTTCAGAGTGGTACCGTGAAGGCCGTGTGCCTCTACACACTCTACGTGCAGACATTGATTACGCAACTTCTTCGGCTCACACTCAATACGGTGTGATCGGCATTAAAGTTTGGATCTTCAAAGGTGAGATTCTAGGCGGTATGCCAGCTGCTAACGCAGTAGAGCCAAAAGGCGATAAGCCTAAGAAGCAGCGTAAAGGCCGTAAGTAAGGAGTCGAACGATGCTACAACCAAAACGTACTAAGTTCCGCAAGGTTATGACTGGTCGTAACCGTGGTCTAGCTAAAGGTACTGAAGTAAGCTTCGGCGAATTCGGTCTTAAAGCTGTTGGCCGTGGTCGTCTGACTGCACGTCAAATCGAAGCGGCACGTCGTGCTATGACACGTCACATTAAGCGTCAAGGTCAAATCTGGATCCGTGTTTTCCCAGACAAACCAATTACTGAAAAGCCTCTTGAAGTTCGTCAAGGTAAAGGTAAAGGTTCAGTTGCGTACTGGGTTGCTCAAATCCAACCAGGCAAAGTTATGTACGAGATGAATGGCGTACCTGAAGAGTTGGCACGTGAAGCGTTCCGCCTAGCGGCGCGTAAACTGCCTGTTAAAACTACTTTTGTAACTAAGCAGGTGATGTGATGAAAGCACAAGATCTACGCGAAAAGAACGTTGAAGAGCTTAACGCTGAGCTATTGAATTTGCTACGTGAACAGTTCAACTTGCGCATGCAAGCTGCAACTGGTCAACTTCAGCAAACTCATACTCTAAAAGCTGTACGCCGTGACATCGCACGTGTGAAAACTGTTTTGACTGAAAAGGCAGGCGCATAATGAGCGAAACTAACCGCATCCAGCAAGGCCGTGTAGTAAGTGACAAGATGGACAAGTCTATCGTTGTTGCTATTGAGCGTACTGTAAAACACCCAATTTACGGTAAGTTCATCAAACGCACGACTAAAGTACACGCACACGACGAAGACAACACTTGTGGCCTAGGCGACAAAGTTGAAATCGCTGAGTGTCGTCCTCTGTCTAAGACTAAGTCTTGGACATTGGTTAAAGTTCTAGAAAAAGCGAAGATTTAATCTTTGTAATTCTATAACTTATAAGCGGCTCCAAATTATTTTTTGGAGCCGCTTGTTTTTTGTCTACCCAATTTAAAAAAAGGGTGGTACAATTCGCGTCCCTTTTAAAGAGGCAGCCCGACCCGAGAGGGTCTAGTTTTAATATTTAGCGGAGCACTAACAATGATCCAGATGCAAAGTACACTTGACGCAGCAGATAACTCTGGCGCGCGCAAGGTAATGTGTATTAAGGTTCTGGGTGGCTCTCACCGCCGTTATGCACATATCGGTGACGTCATCAAGGTTACAGTGAAGGAAGCGATTCCTCGCGGTAAAGTAAAGAAAGGTGATGTTCTGAAGGCGGTAGTAGTGCGCACCCGTAAAGGCGTTCGTCGCCCAGACGGTTCTGTCATTCGCTTCGACAGTAATGCTTGTGTATTGTTAAATGACACTACTGAGCAACCAGTCGGCACACGTATCTTTGGTCCTGTGACTCGTGAACTTCGTAACGCGAAATTCATGAAGATTGTATCACTTGCACCTGAAGTTCTGTAAGGAGCGGCAACATGGCAGCTAAAATCCGTCGTAACGACGAAGTAATCATTCTTGCTGGTAAAGATAAAGGCAAGAAAGGTAAAGTAACTAAGGTTCTGACAACTGGTAAAGTTGTTGTTGAAGGCATCAATCTTGTTAAAAAACACCAAAAGCCGGTTCCGGCTCTAGGTCAACAAGGTGGCATCGTTGAACAAGAAGCAGCTATTGATGCTTCTAACGTTGCAGTCTTTAACGCGGCTACTGGTAAAGCAGACCGTATCGGTTTCCGTATCGAAGATGGCAAGAAAGTTCGTTTCTTCAAATCTAACGGCGAAACTGTTTCTAACTAATTAGAAGTAATTTGGAGTTCTACTATGGCGAAACTGCATGATTACTACAAGTCGTCTGTAGTCGCTGAGCTTACCAAAGAGTTCAGCTACACAAGCGTCATGCAAGTCCCTAGGATTGAGAAAATCACCCTAAACATGGGCGTTGGTGAAGCAATCAACGATAAGAAACTGCTAGAAAACGCAGCATCTGATATGGCAACGATCTCTGGTCAAAAGCCACTTATCACGAAAGCGCGTAAATCTGTAGCTGGTTTCAAAATTCGTGAAGGCTACCCAATTGGTTGTAAAGTAACCTTGCGTGGTGAGCGCATGTGGGAATTTTTAGAGCGTTTAATCTCTATCGCACTTCCACGTGTACGTGATTTCCGTGGTGTTAGCGCTAAGTCTTTTGACGGACGCGGTAACTACAGCATGGGCGTTCGCGAGCAAATCATCTTTCCGGAAATCGACTACGATAAAGTCGATCGTGTCCGCGGTCTTGATATTACTATCACGACATCTGCGGGATCCGATGAGGAAGGCCGAGCTCTGCTGGCTGCCTTTAACTTCCCATTCCGTAAGTAAGGGTAGGGTTACTGTTATGGCTAAACAATCAATGAAAGCACGTGAAGCTAAACGTGCAAAACTAGTAGTTAAGTTCGCTGAAAAGCGTTCTGCGCTAAAAGTTATCATTAGCGATGTAAACGCATCTGAAGAAGATCGTTGGAATGCGGTTCTTAAACTGCAATCTCTTCCACGTGATTCAAGTGCATCACGTCAGCGCAACCGTTGCAACCAAACTGGTCGTCCACACGGTTACCTACGTAAATTCGGTCTAAGCCGCATTAAGGTTCGTGAAGCTTGCATGAAAGGCGAGATTCCGGGTCTTCGTAAGGCTAGCTGGTAATTGCCACTTAATCATTTGGAGTAAATCTTATGAGCATGCAAGATCCGATTTCGGATATGCTGACCCGAGTTCGTAACGGTCAGGCAGCAAATAAAGTTGCTGTAAAAATGCCTTCTTCAAAGCTTAAAGTTGCAATTGCTGCATTACTTAAAGCTGAAGGTTACATCGTAGACTTCGCTGTTGACAGCGAAGTAAAACCTGAGCTAGAAGTTACTCTTAAGTACTTCCAAGCTAAACCTGTAATCGAGCAAATCAAGCGTGTATCACGTCCTGGTCTAAGAGTTTATAAAAATAAAGACTCTTTACCTACAGTGATGGGTGGTCTTGGTATTGCAGTTGTTTCTACTTCCAAGGGTCTGATGTCTGACCGTGCTGCTCGCAAAGCAGGTCTTGGCGGTGAAATCATCTGTTACGTAGCTTAAGGAGTAGATTATGTCTCGTGTTGCTAAAGCACCTGTCGCTATTCCAGCTGGCGTAGAGGTGAAACTAAACGGCCAAGAAGTTACTGTAAAAGGTAGCAAAGGTGAGCTTACTCGCGTTCTTAACAGCGCCGTAGTTATTGCACAGGAAGAAAACAACCTAACTTTCGGTCCGAAAGAAGGTGTTACTAACGCATGGGCACAGGCTGGTACAGCTCGCGCTCTAGTTAATAACATGGTTGTGGGTGTTACTCAGGGCTTCGTTAAGAAGTTAACTCTTAAAGGTGTTGGTTACCGTGCTGCTATCAAAGGCAACTCTGTAGGTCTAACACTAGGCTTTTCTCACCCAGTAGAGCACGCTCTACCTGAAGGTATTAAAGCTGAGTGCCCTAGCCAAACTGAGATCATTATTACTGGTTGCGATAAGCAAGTAGTAGGTCAAGTTGCGGCTGACATTCGTTCTTACCGTGCTCCTGAACCTTATAAAGGTAAAGGTGTTCGTTACGCAGATGAAAATGTGCGTACTAAAGAAGCTAAGAAGAAGTAAGGTATCACTATGGATAAGAAAGCATCTCGCATCCGTCGTGCTACACGTGCACGTCGTAAGATTGCAGAACTTGGCGCAACTCGCTTGGTAGTACACCGTACTCCTCGCCATGTTTACGCTCAAGTTATCTCGGCAAACGGCTCTGAGGTTATCGCAGCTGCTTCTACTGTAGAAAAAGCGATCCGTGAGCAAGTTAAGAACACTAGTAACGTTGATGCAGCTAAAGCAGTTGGTAAAGCTGTTGCTGAGCGCGCTCTTGAAAAAGGCGTAGCTACAGTTGCATTTGATCGTTCTGGTTTCCAATACCACGGTCGAGTAGCGGCGCTAGCAGATTCTGCTCGCGAAGCTGGTCTGAAATTCTAAGGTAGGGTTGGAAGATGGCTAAAGAACAACAACAAGCTAATGATTTGCAAGAAAAGCTGATCGCTGTTAACCGTGTATCTAAGACGGTTAAAGGTGGTCGAATCATGAGCTTCACTGCACTAACAGTAGTTGGTGACGGTAATGGTCGTGTAGGTTTCGGTTACGGCAAAGCTCGTGAAGTACCTGCTGCGATTCAAAAAGCAATGGAAAAAGCGCGTCGTAACATGGTTACTGTTGCGCTTAACGAAGGCACTCTTCACCACCCGGTGAAAGGTCGTCATTCGGGCTCTAAAGTTTACATGCAGCCAGCTGCTGAAGGTACAGGTGTTATTGCCGGTGGTGCAATGCGTGCCGTACTTGAAGTTGCAGGCGTACATAACGTACTTTCTAAAGCATACGGTTCAACGAACCCAATCAACGTTGTTCGCGCAACGATTGGTGCTCTAGTAGACGTTAAGTCACCAGAAATGGTTGCTGCTAAACGTGGTCTAACTGTTGAATCTATTTCGGAGTAAGAACACGATGGCAACTATTAAAGTAACTCAAACTAAAAGCTCAATTGGTCGCCTACCTAAGCACAAAGCGTGTCTTAAAGGTCTAGGTCTTCGTCGCATCAACCATACAGTAGAACTTGAAGATACACCGTGCGTACGCGGTATGATCAACAAGGTTTACTACATGGTTAAGATTGAGGAGTAATCAGAATGCGTTTGAATACTCTATCACCGGCTGCTGGCTCTAAACCTTCTAAGAAGCGTGTAGGTCGTGGTATCGGTTCTGGCCTTGGTAAAACAGGTGGCCGCGGTCACAAAGGTCAAAAGTCACGTTCTGGCGGCTCTGTTCGTCCAGGTTTTGAAGGCGGTCAAATGCCTCTAAAACAACGTCTACCTAAATTCGGTTTCACTTCTCGTAAGAGCCTAGTGTCTGCTGAAGTTCGTCTAGCTGAGCTAGCGAAAGTAACAGGTGACGTAGTTGATCTTAACAGCCTTAAAGCTGCTAACGTTATCACTAAGAACATCGAGTTTGTTAAGATCGTTCTTTCTGGTGACCTAAGCAAAGCTGTGACTGTTAAAGGTCTACGCGTGACTAAAGGCGCTAAAGCTGCAATCGAAGCTGCAGGCGGTAAAATCGAGGAATAATCTCGAGGAACGAGGTACAGATGGCTAAGAAACCAGGAAAAGATTTTCGTAGTGCTCAAAGCGGCTTAAGTGAACTAAAGTCGCGCTTATTATTCGTAATTGGTGCACTTTTAGTATTCCGAGCCGGCTCTTTTGTGCCGATCCCTGGTATTGACGCAGCTGTACTTGCCGATTTGTTCGATCAGCAAAAAGGTACCATCGTAGAAATGTTTAACATGTTCTCCGGTGGTGCTCTTGAGCGTGCATCTATATTAGCATTGGGTATCATGCCGTACATTTCGGCATCGATCGTAGTCCAATTGCTAACTGTAGTTCATCCAGCGTTAGCGGAACTCAAGAAAGAGGGTGAAGCAGGCCGTCGTAAGATAAGCCAATATACACGCTACGGCACGCTTGTACTTGCAACATTCCAAGCTATTGGTATCGCAACAGGCTTACCAAACATGGTCGACAATCTGGTTGTTATCAACCAAACCATGTTTACGCTTATTGCTACCGTGAGTTTAGTAACTGGTACCATGTTTTTGATGTGGTTAGGTGAACAAATCACTGAGCGAGGAATCGGTAATGGTATTTCCATTCTGATTTTTGCAGGTATTGTTGCTGGATTGCCTTCTGCAATCGGTCAAACAATCGAGCAAGCGCGTCAAGGTGAATTGCATGTGCTTCTTCTGTTGTTTATCGCGGTATTGTCTTTTGCTGTAATTTACTTCGTGGTTTTCATGGAGCGTGGTCAACGTCGTATCGTCGTTAACTATGCGAAGCGTCAACAAGGTCGTAAAGTGTTTGCAGCACAAAGTTCTCATTTGCCACTTAAGATTAATATGGCAGGTGTTATACCAGCGATTTTTGCATCAAGTATTATTTTGTTCCCAGGAACATTAGCGCAGTGGTTTGGTCAAAATGGTGAAAGCAGCGCGTTCGGTTGGTTAACTGACGTGTCATTAGCTCTTAGCCCAGGTCAACCGTTGTATGTAATGCTTTATGCAGCAGCTATAATCTTCTTCTGTTTCTTCTATACAGCGTTGGTGTTTAACCCACGTGAAACAGCTGATAACTTGAAGAAGTCTGGTGCATTCGTACCCGGTATCCGCCCAGGTGAGCAGACAGCGAAATATATCGATAAAGTGATGACTAGACTAACCCTTGCGGGCGCTCTATACATTACTTTTATATGTCTGATTCCTGAGTTCATGATGGTCGCGTGGAACGTTCGTTTCTACTTTGGCGGCACTTCCCTACTAATCGTAGTGGTTGTTATCATGGATTTCATGGCACAGGTACAGACTCATCTGATGTCACAACAGTATGATTCTGTGTTAAAGAAAGCGAATCTGAAAGGTTACGGCCGTTAATTCGGTAGTAATTATTTCGATTCCATTTACGGAGTTTAGCAATGAAAGTTCGTGCTTCCGTTAAAAAAATCTGCCGTAACTGTAAAGTTATCAAGCGTAACGGTGTCGTTCGCGTGATTTGCAGTGAGCCAAAGCATAAGCAACGCCAAGGCTAATCAGCAGAAATTTTTACTTGAAATACTAGGTAGAGTCGAGTATATTCCTCGGCCTACCTTTTGCGTGCAAAAGAAGTAGTATGCCGCAGCGTATCCATAACGGGCTTTGCTGCGGATAATTCTTTTATGAACCCCCTTAGGAGTGAATAATGGCCCGTATAGCCGGCATTAACATTCCTGATCATAAGCATTCTGTAATTGCACTTACTGCAATCTACGGTATTGGTAAAACTCGCTCTCAAGCTATTCTAGCTGAAGTGGGTATTGCTGAAGATGCTAAGATCAGTGAACTAACTGAAGAGCAGATCGATCAACTGCGTGATGGTGTAGCTAAATACACTGTAGAAGGTGATCTACGTCGTGAAGTATCGATGAACATCAAGCGTCTTATGGACCTTGGCTGTTACCGCGGTCTTCGTCATCGTCGCAGTCTACCACTACGTGGACAGCGTACTAAAACCAACGCTCGCACCCGTAAGGGTCCGCGCAAGCCGATCAAGAAATAGTCGGATAAGGTAGAGTACAATGGCAAAACAACCAACTCGCGCGCGTAAGCGCGTACGCAAGCAAGTAGCTGATGGCGTAGCGCACATTCATGCTTCTTTCAACAACACAATCGTAACTATCACTGACCGCCAAGGCAACGCTCTTGCATGGGCTACAGCAGGTGGTTCAGGTTTCCGTGGTTCTCGTAAATCTACTCCGTTCGCAGCACAAGTTGCAGCTGAGCGTTGTGGTGAAATGGCTAAAGAATATGGCCTAAAGAACTTGGAAGTTATGGTTAAGGGTCCAGGTCCAGGTCGCGAATCTACTGTTCGTGCACTGAACGCTGCTGGTTTCCGTATCACTAACATTGTTGATGCGACACCAATCCCTCATAACGGTTGTCGTCCACCTAAGAAACGTCGCGTTTAAGTTTCGTTTCTAGGAATATTGGAGAAAGATCATGGCAAGATATTTGGGTCCTAAGCTGAAGCTTAGCCGTCGCGAAGGTACTGACTTATTCCTTAAGTCTGGTGTCCGTGCGATCGATACCAAGTGTAAAATTGATAACGCACCAGGTGTACACGGCGCTCGTCGCGGTCGTCTATCTGAGTATGGCGTTCAGCTTCGTGAGAAGCAAAAAGTTCGTCGTATCTACGGCGTTCTAGAAAAACAATTCCGCAACTACTACAAAGAAGCTGCACGTCTTAAAGGCAACACAGGTGCAAACCTGCTTCAGCTTCTTGAAGGTCGTCTTGATAACGTAGTTTACCGTATGGGTTTTGGCGCTACTCGTGCTGAATCTCGTCAACTAGTTAGCCACAAGTCTGTTCTAGTTAACGGTAAAGTTGTAAACGTTCCTTCTTTCAAAGTAGCGGCTAACGACGTTGTTTCTATCCGCGAGAAAGCTAAACAGCAATCTCGTATTAAAGCGGCTCTAGAAGTTGCTGAACAACGTGAAAAGCCAACTTGGATTGAAGTAGATGCTAGCAAAATGGAAGGTACATTCAAGCGTATGCCTGAGCGTTCTGACCTATCAGCTGACATCAATGAACACTTGATCGTCGAACTTTACTCTAAGTAAGGTTAAAAAAAGAGAGGACACAATGCAGGGTTCTGTAACAGAATTTCTTAAGCCGCGTCTTGTTGACATTGAACAGATCAATACGACACACGCGAAAGTAACTCTTGAGCCATTAGAGCGCGGTTTCGGCCACACTCTAGGTAATGCTCTTCGCCGCATTCTTCTATCTTCTATGCCGGGTTGTGCCGTAACAGAAGTTGAAATTGAAGGTGTGCTACACGAATACAGCACTAAAGAAGGCGTTCAGGAAGATATCCTGGAAATCCTTCTAAACCTTAAAGGTTTAGCTGTACGCGTTGCTGAAGGCAAAGATGAAGTGTTTATTACACTGAACAAATCAGGCTCAGGCCCTGTTGTTGCAGGTGACATCACCCACGATGGTGATGTAGAGATCGCTAACCCTGAGCACGTAATTTGTCACCTAACGGATGACAATGCTGAGATCGCTATGCGTATCAAAGTAGAACGTGGTCGTGGTTACGTTCCAGCTTCAGCTCGTATCCATACTGAAGAAGATGAGCGTCCTATCGGTCGTCTATTAGTTGACGCTACTTACAGCCCGGTTGATAAAATCGCCTATGCTGTAGAAGCGGCACGTGTAGAACAACGTACTGATTTAGACAAGCTTGTTATCGATATGGAAACGAACGGTACTCTAGAACCTGAGGAAGCAATCCGTCGTGCAGCTACTATTTTAGCTGAACAACTGGATGCGTTCGTAGATCTTCGTGATGTACGTGTACCTGAGGAGAAGGAAGAGAAGCCAGAATTCGATCCTATCCTACTACGTCCTGTAGACGATCTTGAACTAACAGTTCGCTCTGCTAACTGTTTGAAAGCAGAAGCGATTCACTACATCGGTGATCTTGTACAGCGCACTGAGGTTGAGCTACTTAAAACGCCAAACCTTGGTAAGAAATCTCTTACAGAGATTAAAGATGTGCTTGCTTCACGTGGTCTTTCTCTAGGCATGCGCCTAGAAAACTGGCCACCAGCGTCAATCGCTGAAGATTAATCGAAAAGTTAGAAGGATTAGGTCATGCGCCATCGTAAAAGTGGTCGTCAACTCAACCGCAACAGCAGTCATCGCAAAGCGATGTTCAGCAACATGGCTAGCTCTCTTGTTCGTCACGAAGTTATTAAAACTACCGTGCCTAAAGCAAAAGAACTACGTCGCGTAATTGAGCCATTGATTACCCTAGCTAAGACAGACAGTGTTGCTAACCGTCGTCTTGCATTTGCTCGCACTCGTGATAACGAAGTTGTGGCAAAACTATTTAATGAACTAGGCCCGCGTTTCGCGGCTCGCCAAGGTGGTTACACTCGCATTCTTAAATGTGGTTTCCGTACTGGTGATAAAGCTCCAATGGCTTACATTGAGCTTGTAGACCGCCCAGCTGCTGAAGAAGCTGCTGAGTAATCTATACTAGATTCTTAATACAAAAAGCCGAGCATTAGCTCGGCTTTTTTTGTTTCTATCGAATTGAAAAATTGCACCACGATGTTTGGCATTTTTGCTTGCCTGCTCAGCTCTATTTTTTAAAAATATCTCGTATCTCGTATCTCGTATCTCGTATCTCGTATCTCGTATCTCGTATCTCGTATCTCGTATCTCGTATCTCGTATCTGATGTGACCCCATAAAAGTAGACACTTAATACAGAGCATTGAGTGTCATGAAAGTAAAATCACAAAGACAATATACAGACGAATTTAAACGAGAAGCTGTTCAGCGATCTCTCGATTCTTCTGA
>NZ_JAKKCO010000008.1:0-85061 GCF_021728355.1 Vibrio sp. A2-1
TTGCTTGGCGACCATAGCATTGTGGACCCACCTGATTCCATGCCGAACTCAGAAGTGAAACACAATAGCGCCGATGGTAGTGTGGGGTTTCCCCATGTGAGAGTAGGACATCGCCAGGCTTTAAATTTATTTTCACTTTTTAAAAGTGAAGACAAAAGTTTTCAGAATCGTTTTTAAACGACTCCTGAATTGCTGATATAGCTCAGCCCGGTAGAGCGCACCCTTGGTAAGGGTGAGGTCCCCAGTTCGAGTCTGGGTATCAGCACCACTATTTAGTTGATTTGATTAATCAAGTTGACAACAGAATTTGTTTGACGACCATAGCATTGTGGACCCACCTGATTCCATGCCGAACTCAGAAGTGAAACACAATAGCGCCGATGGTAGTGTGGGGTTTCCCCATGTGAGAGTAGGACATCGTCAGGCTTAAATTGCATTATGCTGAATAGACACTGCGGAGTGGTAGTTCAGTTGGTTAGAATACCGGCCTGTCACGCCGGGGGTCGCGGGTTCGAGTCCCGTCCACTCCGCCACTTATTTAGAAGCCTCGCTAGAAATAGCGGGGCTTTTTTACATCTAAATTATAGTGTTTCGCCCTTCCATCTAATGACTTCCACATAAGGTTTCCCGTAAACCATAACTCCTAGCCAACGCGTCCCCATAATTCCGTCACTTATCAGAAATCCCAATCCTACGACTAGAATCACATCATTTCTGATTCCAATTGTGGTTTGATACAAGAATGACTTCAAACGCACGCAGATCTTTAAGCTTACTAATCAAATACTCGAGCCATACGACGTTGTAAGTTAGTCTAATGAGACTGTTCTGACTCAGCGCCCCAATTCAATACCTGAAACTATACAAGCATTACAACTCATCCTGCTTGCTCATTGCTTGGAGCCCTCCTCAAGTATTAGTTAATAGATCTTTGTCTAGGAAACCTGACTTCTGTTCTATCTGTGAATCTAGAGGATAGTTCTGGTGTGTAATTAGGACTCCATCATGGGGACTTCTGCTAAGAACGCTAGAGCCCTTAATGATTCGATTTCATGCTCTTGCTATGCATTAAACTTAAACCAATCTTAATTGTATTGAGCACCCTGTTTGAAGCATCTCAAAGGGGGAAAGCGGACTAGATTCAGTTTGAAGGTGAGAGTCGCTAGGTTGAGCTCCCCAAGTGATGCTGGAAGGATATATAAGCTAAGAAATAGACTATCCCCCGATCCGTGCAGTGATGTTTATCACCCAACTGATTGAGGTTCTCTGGTTCTAGGTACTGGTATCTTAGGATGTTTGCCGGTATTTCTTCGATTCTGATGTGCTTGTTGACTCGATATGAATTAGTTGTTTCACCGCTTTTACTCTGAACATATTGATTTCTTGCTGGTTAGTTCAAGCTATGTTTAAGTTATTACGACTAATATTAAGCTAAGAATTGTCATTTCTGTTGCTTGGTAAGAATAGAAAATTCCCCAAATCATCGGCAGATAATTTTGTGATTATTTTAAAAATAGATAAAGCCTTAAAACCTAATGGGTCGAATTATGAAATTAAGCTTTAACTTTGAAGATGCGAGCCAGATCTTTGTAGGATCTTTTGCTTTGGCCGTGCCGATTTCTTTTTCTGAAGAAGCGTGGAAGTTAGGAGAGACTTTGCCCACAGCTAACTTGCTGTTGTTGTTTCTATTGTCTGCTGTATTCCTGGGCTTTTACACGTATGAGAGTGTATTTCAGAAAGATATTGTCGCTCGGTTGCCAGTGTTTATTTTCAGAATTGTTATTGCTTATGTGATGACTGCATTGGTTGTTGCTTTGGTGCTGACTTGTTTGGACAAGCTTCCTTTATTAAGCGATCCAATTGTATCTATCAAAAGGGTAATTGTTATTTCTATGCCAGCGTCTATGGGAGCGATTGTAGTGGATAGTTTCGATAAAGAGTGAGTCGTATGCCATTTCAATTTAAGCAACCAACAGAGCCTTTCTAGAGCTTATTTGAATTCATTATTTAGCTTTTAATTCCCGCCCCCATTACGACTAGAATTTCTCAGCAGAGCACTTCTATAGATAACGAAAGTAGCCCTTCGTGATGACTGGCTTCTTGCAAGAGTGACAAGTTTGTTCTTGTGATAGCTTGAGCGGAATTAAAGAGAAAAGTCTGATTGCTTTAGAAGAGCATTAAAAGTGTTGGTTTTCGAATTAAATGAGGTAGTAAAAGGTGAGTAGACTGGTATGGATGAGTTCGGATCTTTAAATGCAAAAAGGCCGCATCAATGATGCGGCCTTTTCTAATTGGCTCCCCTTGCAAGACTTGAACTTGCGACATACGGATTAACAGTCCGCCGTTCTACCAACTGAACTAAAGGGGAATTGATTGTTTAGTCTCTAATCAAGAGAATGGTGCCGACTACCGGAATCGAACTGGTGACCTACTGATTACAAGTCAGTTGCTCTACCTACTGAGCTAAGTCGGCATCATGAATCAAAAAGCTTATGCTTGATGATTAACTTGGCTCCCCTTGCAAGACTTGAACTTGCGACATACGGATTAACAGTCCGCCGTTCTACCAACTGAACTAAAGGGGAATTATTCTTAAAGCTTTAAAGAAATGGTGCCGACTACCGGAGTCGAACTGGTGACCTACTGATTACAAGTCAGTTGCTCTACCTACTGAGCTAAGTCGGCACATAATATTTCTTTGTGCTTTACTGTTGTTGTCTAGGACACCAACAAATAAATTGTGGTGCCCGGAGGCGGAATCGAACCACCGACACGAGGATTTTCAATCCTCTGCTCTACCGACTGAGCTATCCGGGCGACGAGGTGTATTAAACGTGTTTTCGCGTTCTGGGTCAACATTAAATTGCAAAAAAAGTATCGTTTGATGTTTTTCTATACTTAGTGGATTGTTTTTGTTCGTTTGGGGCTAAAAACCTAGGTCTAGCATGCTCTAAAAGATACTGAAACTACGGTTAACTGGACTGAATAGGCACCGAAACAAAAAAAGCACGTATGAAAACGTGCTTTTATATTTAAGAATTTACTCGAGAGTTTAGTGTTTTACTTCAAACCTATTAACCCAAGCTTCTAATTCGTTAGAAAGGGAGGTGAGAGTTTGAGTGCTGTTATGACTTTCTGTCACCACATTACTCAGTTGGTTGCCACTTTCTTCGATCATATTGATACGCTTCGAAATATCGTCACTCACCTGAGTCTGCTCAGCGGCGGCTGTCGCGATTTGATGACTCATCGATGAAATAGACTCTAATGCGATAACAATCTGTTGTAGAGCTTCAGAGGCATTCTGGGACTCTGTTACGGTGCTTTCACTGGTCGTCGCACACACTTCCATAGTTTTTATTGCGTTACGAGAGCCTTCTTGAAGGTTATTGATCATTAGCTGGATTTCTTTCGTGCTTGATTGTGTTCGACCTGCAAGGTTACGAACCTCATCAGCCACAACCGCAAATCCGCGGCCTTGTTCACCAGCGCGCGCAGCTTCAATTGCCGCATTTAGCGCTAGAAGGTTAGTTTGTTCTGCAATATCACCGATGACGTCTAAGACCTTAACGATGTTATGTACATCGCTATCTAGGTTAGCGACGGCTTCACTGGCAGTTCCTAGTTGGCCTGCTAGACCTTGAATGTTATCTACCGTGTTGTGAATTAACTGCTGAGTATGTTGGCTCTGTTTATCAGCTTCGTCAGTATTACGCGCAGTATCACCCGCTGAATCAGCAACATTGTTGGCTGAAGAGGCCATCTCGGTCATTGCTGTTGCGATCATCTCTGTTGATTGCTGTTGTGTCTCTGTTAGCTGAGCAATTGCCCCAGCACGATCTTCTACGCGTTGCAGTTCGCCCCTTAATGCCAGCATTGAAGCGTCAAGGTTTGATACCAACTCAGCCAGTGACTTACTCATTTGTTGTACGGCGTGGTAGATACTGCCGTCTGTTGCCTGAGTTTCGAAATAGGTTTGAATGCGGCCTTCTGCGACTGCTTGTACTGCTTCTCTTACATCCTTAGGCTCGCCACCAAGAAGCGCTAGCATGCGCTTTATGGATGCAATCAAGCTCGATAGGATAAGACCCGCAATTACCACACAAAGGAATAGCTGCCATTGAGCGGTAGACCAGAAACGCGCGTTAACTTCATTGAAGCCGATACCTGTGCCGACAACCCAACCCCAATGTGGCGTTTTCTCTGCCATTGATAGTTTTTCTTCAATTGTTCCATCTGGAAGTTTTTGCGTCCAGGTGTACTCAATGATCTGGCCAGTACGACTGCCAAGTACTCGTTGAATGAGTTGGCCAACGCTATTCCCATCACCGTCTTTAAAATCATTAAAGCTGGTTCCGTGTAGTTGTGGATCCAGAGGTGTCGCAACAAAGGTCATGTTTTCATCCGCAACATAAACGTATTCATTATCTTTATAGATGTTGTTACGTAGTAGGCGAGTGGCAAGCTGTTTGGCCTGTTGTTCTTCTAGAGTGCCATCAATAGCCATTTTTTCGACTTCAGTAAGAATGCTGTATGCGCTCTTAAATAGCTCAGTCACACGAGCTTTGTTGTCCATGTTACTAGCGACTCTCAATGTCCATAAACCAGTAGCAGTTAGCGCTAGCAGAGCGATCAAGATGATGCCCGATAATAAGTAAGCTTGCGTTTTTAATTTCATATTTTCCTGCGTAGCGATTCAATAATTAGTATTAGATATAATTCATCGAATCTTAATCTAAGTCGTGTAGGGCAGATATCAGAAAGATATCAAAACATGATAGAGATTAAATTTACGAAGCAAAAAAAGTAACGAGTTATCATGCTGTTTATTTTTATGTGACGATACGCGGCTAAAGGTGCTTAATTTCAGAGGTGGTTTAGTTTGTATCGAGAGGGTTTGGACGAATTCAAGGATGGGTACTGTCGAGATAGGAAAGGGGATGCTTTAACTTTATGGGGGTGATCAGGGCTTGATGTTGAGCTGGCGGCAATACTGAATAGAGTTAGCGTTAGCTCAAACGAAAAAAAGCCAAGTCTTTCGACTTGGCTTTCTTGAATGTGGCTCCCCTTGCAAGACTTGAACTTGCGACATACGGATTAACAGTCCGCCGTTCTACCAACTGAACTAAAGGGGAATTACTTGTCTTAACATCAGGTCTATAAAGACCATTATTTGTTAAGTACCAAATAATGGTGCCTCGAGGCGGAATCGAACCACCGACACGCGGATTTTCAATCCGCTGCTCTACCGACTGAGCTATCGAGGCAAAAGAATGGTGCCGACTACCGGAGTCGAACTGGTGACCTACTGATTACAAGTCAGTTGCTCTACCTACTGAGCTAAGTCGGCACACTAAATTCTTTGCTTTAGAGAGTTTACTCTCTAATTAAAACCTCACATAAAATGAAGTTCTTTAAAATGGCTCCCCTTGCAAGACTTGAACTTGCGACATACGGATTAACAGTCCGCCGTTCTACCAACTGAACTAAAGGGGAATTACTTGTCTCAACATCAGGTCTATAAAGACCATTATTTGTTAAGTACCAAATAATGGTGCCTCGAGGCGGAATCGAACCACCGACACGCGGATTTTCAATCCGCTGCTCTACCGACTGAGCTATCGAGGCAAAAGAATGGTGCCGACTACCGGAGTCGAACTGGTGACCTACTGATTACAAGTCAGTTGCTCTACCTACTGAGCTAAGTCGGCACACTAAATTCTTTATGCTTTTGTTCGTGTTGCTACTCCCTGTTAAAGAGTAATGACACCAACAAATCAAATTGTGGTGCCCGGAGGCGGAATCGAACCACCGACACGAGGATTTTCAATCCTCTGCTCTACCGACTGAGCTATCCGGGCAACGGAGCGCTATTAAACGGATTTTCTGCATAACCGTCAACACCTTTTTTGAAAATAATTAAAAAAAACGTTCGTTAGTTGTTTTTTTATTCAAAAGTGAGGCTTACGTTTTACCTTGGTTAAAATCTTTCTTGAATTTTGTTACTTTTTCTAAGTATCGACGCGACTCTTTGTTTGGGTGTTTCTTTGTCAGTGCCCAGTAAGCTTGACTAGGTTGCAATGAATTTAAGTCACGCATTGCTCGCTTTCGGTCTTTGCTGAAGGTATTTAGTACCCCACCAGTGCCACCGTTGTATGCTGAGATCATGCTGTACTCAAGCGTTGTTGGGTGCTGCACGTCCTTCAAATAACGATTTTTAAGGATGTAAAAGTACGCAGTGCCAGCATCAATGTTGTTTTCTGGATTGAATAAGTACTCAGGACTTGGTTCTCCAGGTTTCTTTTTGACAAGCTTAAAGACATCTCGACCTGCGGTTTTTGGGACTACCTGCATAAGACCATAAGCGTTCGCCCAACTCACAGCGTATGGGTTAAAACTACTCTCTGTTTTGATGATCGCGTAAATCAAGTCTTCAGGGATGTCATAACGTTGGGATGCGCGACGAACGATATCGGCGTACTTATAGCTTCGTTTGCTAGCGTGATCAGCCACCATTGGAATTTCGACGTAATATGCTTTTTTAAAGTCGACTTCCTTGGTTTTTAAGTTATTAGCGATCAGGTAATCGGCAAACTTGTTCGCGCGCCATGTCCATTGAATAGGCTTCTTATCTTGATCAACGACTTGGTTATAGAGGAAAGGTTGGCCTTCTAACTTGATGCTTTTGGAAGAGAATAGGTCGACATTAGCAGGATCATCCGGCGTCAAAAGTGTCGTCATTATTGCATTTTTGAGGTGTTTTTTCGGATCCGTCGAGGATACGGTTTCTACCGTAATTAGGCCTTGAGTGAAGTTTACTTCCGATCGACTTAAGTAATTGTCTATGTATTTTACATAGTTACTCTTACCTGCCATTTTAACGTCATTGCTGCCCCAGCGTTTTTTAATGTTGCCTGAAAAGCTATTAATTAGTGAGTCTAACGCACCTGTGTCTTTCTCAAATTGACCGGGTAACTCAGCCAAATTACTTACAAATCGGTTGGTGGGCTCATAATTTACGTCATAAATTCCTTCGACAAATTCACGACTACACCCAGTTAACAACATGGTTATTAGGAAGTAACTTAGCTTTTTCATAGTTCCTCAAACAAAAATGACATCGCAGCGTGAGCCATGATGTCATTAAAATTTGCTTAAATAAATGTCTTATTTGCTTGGTGGAGTATAGCCATCAATAACGACATCTTTACCTTCGAAAAGGAAGTTAACCATCTCAGTTTCAAGAAGTTTACGATGGTCTGGGTCCATCATGTTTAGCTTCTTCTCATTGATGAGCATGGTTTGCTTGCTCTGCCATTGTCCCCAAGCTTCTTTAGAGACGTTGTCAAAGATACGCTTACCTAAGTCACCTGGGTAAAGTTGAAAATCTAGGCCTTCAGCATCTTTTTGAAGGCGAGCACAAAATACAGTGCGGCTCATAGTGGTTCCTCTTATCGCGTTCGCTGATTCAAACGTCGTCGTTTAGTTCAAAGGGTAGGCTCTCAATAAGCTGCTTTACAGGAGCGGCTAGGCCAATTTCTTCCGGTTTTGATAAGTTATACCAGAGACCTTTAGTCCCTTCCATTATCAAATCCGGTTGTTTATCTAATTTTACTAATACAGGCGTGATATCTAAGTGGTAGTGGCTGAAAGTATGTCTAAACGCAATCATGGTCTTAAGCGAGTGTATTTCACTATCTTTGATCGAGCGAAGATCTAATTGATGTTCAATCTCTGCGTTTTCATTTTGAGGGAAACAGAATAACCCTCCCCAGATACCAGATTGAGGGCGCTGTTCGAGCCATACTTGATTGTCGTGGTACAGAATTACAAACCATGTTTCCTTTACTGGCTTTTCTTTCTTAGGTTTTTTTCCAGGGAAATCGAGCTGTCTATCGAGCTTCTTAGCTTCACACATGTTTTCAATCGGGCACAACGTGCATTTAGGCTTGCTACGAGTACAAACCATGGCGCCCATATCCATCATTGCTTGATTGTATTTATCGACATCTTTATCGGGCGTCTGCGCCTCAGCGTGCTCCCAAAGCTTATTTTCGACTTTCTTTTGCCCAGGCCAACCTTCTACAACGAAGCTTCTCGCCAAGGTACGCTTAACGTTGCCATCAAGAATTGCATGGGGAAGTTTGTGAACAGAAGACAGAACTGCAGCTGCCGTAGAGCGTCCAATACCCGGTAGCGCGTTCATCTCTTCGATAGAAAGTGGAAATTCACCACCGTATTGCTCAGCAACAATCTTGGCTGCTTTATGTAGATTGCGAGCTCGTGCGTAATAACCAAGCCCTGTCCATAAGTGCAGCACCTCATCTTGTTCGGCGTTCGCTAGGTCAATCACCGTTGGAAAGCGTTCTAAGAAGCGCTGGTAGTATGGAATCACCGTGGCGACTTGAGTCTGCTGAAGCATTATTTCAGATAGCCAAACGGTGTAGGCGGTTTTGTTTTGTTGCCAAGGTAATTCTTTACGCCCAAAGGCGTCATACCACTTTAATATGGCGGTTGCGAAAGGAGTCACGACATGCTCTATGCTTTGCTATTATTAGGGGTGAAATTGCACCACACTTACGGTTGGATGTAAAACAGACAAATTGTGTGGGAATTTATCCACGGAAAGACTTGCACCAGAGGCAATTCTTTGGATAATCCCCGCTTTGATTAATCAATGTGCAGGCAAAAATCAATGAGTGAAGTGACCACTAACGAATATACTGAAGACGGCAAACTGGTTCGTAAGATCCGTAGTTTTGTTCGCCGCGAAGGCCGCTTAACAAAAGGCCAAGAAAACGCGATGAACGAATGTTGGCCAACAATGGGTATCGACTACAACCCAGAACTTCTTAATTGGAAAGAAGTATTTGGCAACGATAACCCAGTTGTACTAGAGATTGGCTTCGGTATGGGTGCATCACTGGTTGAAATGGCAAAGAATGCACCTGAGAAAAATTTCTTAGGTATTGAAGTTCATAGCCCAGGTGTAGGTGCGTGTTTAGGTACCGCTCGTGATGCGGGTGTAACTAACTTACGCGTAATGTGTCACGATGCAGTAGAAGTATTTGAACACATGATTCCAGACAGCAGCCTGCATACGCTGCAACTGTTCTTCCCTGACCCATGGCACAAAGCTCGTCACCATAAGCGTCGTATCGTTAAGGCTGAATTCGCCGAGATGGTTCGCGGCAAGCTTCAACTTGATACTGGTATTTTCCACATGGCTACTGACTGGGAAAACTACGCAGAACACATGATTGAAGTGATGAAGGTTGCTCCTGGCTTCGAGAATATCGCTGAAGATGGTGATTACATTCCTCGTCCGGATGAGCGTCCGCTAACTAAGTTTGAAGCGCGTGGCCACCGTTTAGGTCATGGCGTTTGGGATATTAAGTACAAACGTACTAAGTAATACTGAATCAAATTAAGTGAAGGTGAATCCGACTTAGGATTAAACCCTACACTTTATGGGATTGATTAAAGCCAACATTATTGTAATGTTGGCTTTTTTGTCCTTAGGCTTTTATTGCGATAAAGGTTTAAGAACAGAAAGTAATGCCACACCCCCTACAAAAATAACAATAAAGAAGTAAGCACACATGAAACCAACTCAAGCTATTTTGGCCGAGATTTTAGATGAAGTTCGTCCCTTAATTGGTCAGGGAAAGGTCGCTGATTATATTCCTGCATTAGCTCGCGTATCGAACCAGAAACTGGCGATTGCGGTATACACCAATGAAGGTGAAGTGATTCAAGCTGGTGATGCTGATGAAGCCTTTTCTGTGCAGTCAATTTCTAAAGCCTTAAGTCTGACATTGGCGATGGTGTTGTATAAGCCTGAAGAGATTTGGCAGCGCGTAGGTAAAGAGCCTTCTGGCCAAGCCTTTAATTCGATGATTCAGCTTGAGATGGAACACGGCATCCCTCGTAACCCGTTTATTAACGCAGGTGCGATTATTGTTGCTGACTTATTGCAAAGCCGCCTGTCAGCACCAAGACACCGTTTATTAGAATTTGTACGTCAGCTATCAGGTGATACTCATATTGTGTATGACAAGGTTGTGGCGGCTTCTGAAATGATGCACAGCGATCGTAATGCTGCCATCGCGTATTTGATGCGTTCATTTGGTAATTTTGAGAACGATGTGATCCCAGTGCTCAACAATTACTTTCACGCTTGTGCGCTTAAAATGACATGTATCGACTTGGCGAAAACCTTTAGCTACTTGGCGAATAAAGGGGTATCAGTTCAGACCAAGAAAGAGATTATCACGCCAGTTCAAACCAAGCAGTTGAATGCTTTGCTTGCGACATGTGGTTTGTACGATGGGGCAGGTGAGTTTGCTTACCGTGTTGGCATGCCCGGAAAGTCTGGTGTCGGTGGCGGGATTATTGCGATTGTTCCTGGTGAAATGACGATTGCAGTTTGGTCTCCAGAATTAGACCCTTCTGGTAACTCTCTTGCGGGTACTATGGCATTAGAGCTGCTTTCAGAGCGTATTGGTCGTTCTATTTTCTAAGTTCTAAGTTCTAAGTTCTAAGTTCTAAGTTCGACAAAAAAGCCTCTCGTGATGAGAGGCTTTTTGCATTCTAGCGTTCGGCTATTCGTCTTCTTCGGCCATAAAGGCTTCAAGCAGATCGTTTAGGAATAGTTTTCCTTTTTCAGTTATCTGCCAGTGGCTGTCGGTTTCATTGAGATAATTGAGTTCTTTGGCCCACTCTATCGTTGGTTTAATCGAGTCAAACTCTAAACCAGTCGTATCAATGAAGTCTTGTTTTGGACACGCTTCCATTAGCCTGAAGCGGTTCATGAAGAATTCGAAAGGGCGGTCCTCATTGGGTACTTCAAGTTCATCCGACAGATAGGGCTTCACCAGATTCTGATACGCTGCTAGGTAGCCTCTAGGGTGTTTAACCTTGGTAGTGCGAACAATACGTCCATCTGAAAAGCTCAGCTTGCCATGAGAGCCACAGCCAATACCTAGGTAGTCACCAAAGCGCCAGTAGTTGAGGTTATGTTGACACTGATATCCCGGCTTGCTGTAGCCTGAAATTTCGTATTGCACATAACCTGCGTCTGAGAGCTTCTTATGGCCTAAGTCGAAGATATCCCAAAGGTCATCATCGTCAGGTAGCTTTGGCGTTTTGTAATAGAACATGGTGTTAGGTTCTATTGTCAGCTGATACCAAGACAAATGTGGAGGATTAAGTTCGATCGCTTTGTCCAAATCAGCCAAGGCCTGATCAATGCTTTGATCGGGCAAGCCGTGCATTAAATCTAGGTTGAAGCTGTTCAATCCAATCTTATGCGCCAAATGAGCCGCATTCACGGCTTCATCTTGACCATGAATACGTCCAAGCCTTTCCAGCTTTTCTTGCTCAAAACTTTGCACACCCACCGAGATTCGAGTTATACCTGCTTTTTGGTAACCAGCAAAACGCTCAGCTTCGATAGTTCCCGGATTAGCTTCCATGGTGATTTCTATTTCAGGTTTGAACGGGATGCGCTGTTCAATGCCTTGCAGCAATCGACCTATTCCTTCTGGAGAAAATAGACTCGGTGTGCCGCCACCAATAAAGATCGAATGCAATGGGCGAGGTGCGCCATTGAGTTGGTATTTTTCGATATCGGTATCGAGATCCTCAAGCAGAGCATCTATATACTCTTTTTCAGGAATCTCGGCTTTTAGAGCATGAGAGTTAAAATCACAATACGGACACTTTTGTACACACCATGGAATGTGAACATATAGGCTGAGTGCGGGTGGTATTAGCGCTGCATTGTGCATTACAGAGCTTGCTCCTTGAGAGTCTTGAATAATGACGCGAGGGCTTTACCACGGTGTGACAGTTGCTTCTTACGTGACGATTCAAGCTCAGCTGATGCGCAGTTATCTTCTGGTACAAAGAACACAGGATCGTAGCCAAAGCCATTCTCACCGTGTTCTTCAGTAAGAATTCGGCCTTCCCATTTTCCGTGACATACCAATGGCGTCGGATCGTTTTCGTGACGCATTAGCACCAATACACAGTGGAAGCGAGCGGTGCGTTTTTCAACGTCGACACCTTGCATAGCATCTAACAGCTTTTCGATGTTCTGCTTATCAGTCGCCCCTTCACCTGAGTAACGCGCTGAGTAGATACCGGGTGCACCATTAAGGTAATCAACTTCTAAGCCAGAATCGTCAGCAATGGCTGGCAGCCCTGTTTCTTTCGCTGCATGGCGAGCTTTGATGATGGCATTTTCAATGAAAGTCGTTCCCGTTTCAGCGACTTCTGAAACGTTAAATTCACTTTGCGCGACAACGTCGAAACCAAACTCAGACAGAATATCTGCCATCTCGCGAACTTTACCTTGGTTGCCTGTTGCTAAAACAATCTTACTCATGGGGATGTGGCTCTAAAAAGTTAATGACTAGAAATGTGATCTTTGAAGCTACTCTTCTATATAGAATTTTTGTGTGAAACGCAGCGGTCCAGTGCCTTTCAAACCTGCGTTAACATCAATATCAAAAGTGATGTTCTCTTCGTGAGTGATAGGGAACTCAGCAAGGTAATAAATCGCATCACCTTCCTTTATTTCACGGAAGTTAAGCGTACGAGTATTGCCTACTAGGTTTCGTGCTGTTCCCGTAATTTTAGCCGTTGTAGCAGGCTTGCCTAGAGAAGCGTTGTCTAGCACGCTGATATTTAGAATCGCTGAGTATCCGTTTCGTTTCAGCTTATATTGCTTAGCGACCTGCGCAGTTAAAAATGTGGAATTGAAAGCCGAGTAATGAACCTCGACATCCTTGATACTTTTAAACTGTCCTGCCGAGCTTGGTAGGGCAATCAGAGCGGTGAGTAGTACTGTTATCCATAGACGCATAATGACTCCAATAAATAGCAAAAAGCCATCATAGGATGGCTTTGACTTCAGTTGGGATCTGGCTTGGTGAGCATATTCGAACTTGCTTATGCCGACCGAGCTCTCCCTTTTCTATCTTAATTTGCCCTTTCGCTACCTTAAATTGTTTCGCAAGGTATTTCGCTAAGTGAGCATTGGCTTTGCCATCAACCGGTGGTGCAGTAATGGCAATTTTCAGTTCCTCTCCGTGTAAGCCAACGATTTTATCGCGGCTTGCCTTGGGTTGGATATAGAGCCGAAGAAGAATATCGTCTTCTTCGGCCCATACTGCTTTTGGCATCGTCAAAGTACCTGAGGTTCGTACTTGAATTATAGCTGATACCAAATAGGACCGATCATGTCGCCCATTAGGAAGTTCGCAAATTGCAGAACAATGAACAGAACCAGCACACTTAGGTCGAAGCCACCCATATCAGGAAGGATGCGGCGAATTGGAACTAGCATTGGTTCTGTTAATTGGTGGAATACGTATTCGATTGGGCTACGGCCTTGGCTAACCCAGCTCAGAATTGCACGGATTAGCAGAACCCAGAAAATTAAGCCACCAGCTGCTTTGAGCAGAGATAGTGCACCAAAGATCAGGAAGCTGATATCAAATACAGCCGCACCGCCAGAGATAATCAAGTTTAGAGCGACGAACTTAAGTACACACAGCACATAAGCGAATACAACAGTCGCAAGATCCAGGCTGCCTATTGATGGAATAACTCGGCGTAGTGGGGCAACAACCGGTTGTGTCGCTTTTACGATAAATTGTGAGAACGGGTTGTAGAAATCTGCACGTGATGCTTGTAGCCAGATACGCAAGATCACAACCATGATGTAAAGATCAAAAACGGTCGAGATCAGAAAGCTCATCGAATTCATATTGTTTCCTTTTTCGGATTTACTTGCCGCTTAGGTATAACCCGAACGACACAATGCTTTTGTACTGTAACTAGTATTAAAACAGTTTTTCCATCTCTTCAGCTCGAGCAACCGCCGCTTGCATGGCTTTCGCTACGATGTCTGATAGTTGATGTTCGTTAAACGTGCGCAGTGCTTCTGCGGTCGTGCCGCCTTTTGAAGTCACCTGTTCACGTAGAGTTGATAATTCAGTATTTGGATTTGCTACTACCATCTCTGCCGCGCCTAATGCAGATTGCTGCACTAATTTACGAGCGGTTTCTTGGTCAAAACCTTGGTTAATTGCTTCAGCTTGCATCGCTTCCATAAACAGGAAGAAATATGCAGGAGCACTACCTGCTGCCGCAATGATGTTGTTGATGCCAGACTCTTGTTTAACCCAGCTTACTTCACCTACGGCTTGCATTAACTGAGAAGCGAACTCTTTATCACCTTGACTAACCATTGAGTCAGCATAAAGGCCACTCATCCCTTTACCAAGCAGTGATGGCGTGTTTGGCATAACACGTACAAGGTTTAGCTGGCAGTTTAACATCTCATTGAGTCGATTCGCATTAATACCCGCGGCAATTGAGATAACCAGTTTGTTGCTAAAGTCGATGCTTTGTAAGGGTTTGCATACATCAGCCATCATTTGTGGCTTCACTGATAGTACAACAACGTCTGCTTGCTCTGCTGCGGCAATATTATCGCTGGTGGTATTGATGCCGTACTCTTGCTCTAACGGCAGTCTTCTGGTGTCTGAAGGCGCTGTTGCAGTAATCTTTTGCGCTGGGTAACCACTCGCCACTAAGCCCGCTACAATCGAGCGAACCATATTTCCCGCCCCAATAAAGGCGATGTTCTTATGTTCCATATATAAAATCCTGAGCGTGTCGCTGCGCGGTTGAAGCGAAGCGGTATCAATACTGTATTTTTCGTTGCTTGCTGTAGCTATTTCTTGCTGCTTGCCGTCGCTATTTCGCGTAATCACGAGCTCCGAAGATAGCCGTTCCAATACGAACCATGGTACTACCAGCCTCAACTGCTGCATCCATATCACCACTCATACCCATCGAAAGGGTATCTATGTTTGGATACTTCACGGCTAGCTTGCCTTTAAGATCCGCCAGCTGAGAAAATGCATTAAGCTGAGATTGATAGTCAGATACGTTTGCAGGAATCGACATCAACCCTCTTAACGTGAGGTTGGGGAGCGATGAAATCAACTCTGCGAGTGCAAAAACTGTCTCTTCTGACGTTCCTGATTTCGAATCTTCACCACTGGTGTTCACTTGAATGAGTACTTGTAGAGGTGGAAGCTCGTTTGGTCGTTGATCATTAAGCCTTTGCGCGATTTTATCGCGATCGACAGAATGCACCCACTGGAAACTTTCTGCGATAGGGCGGGTTTTATTGGATTGAATTGGGCCAATAAAATGCCATTCTAAATTTAGGTTAGAATGTTGTTCTGAAAAGTGTTTTACTTTATCGACACCTTCTTGAACATAGTTTTCACCAAAGGCAACTTGGCCTCCGAGTGCGGCTTCTAGAATCGCATCAATAGGTTTAGTTTTGCTGACGGCTAAAAGTTGCACGGACTCTGGAGCTCGTCCGCACTTTTGCTCAGCACTACGAATCTGTGAGGTGATTTGTTCGATATTTTGTTGAATACTACTCATAGCTGACTTTACTTAAGGGAAAATAAATGGATATCACTGAGTTACTAGATTTTAGTGTAAAGCATAACGCGTCAGATCTACATCTTTCTGCGGGTGTATCTCCAATGGTACGTATAGATGGTGAAGTAAGGAAGCTTGGAATACCAGCTTTGAGTCATGCTGATGTGCATCGTTTGGTTTTTGAGATCATGAGTGATTCACAACGCGGTGAGTTTGAAGAAAAACTGGAAGTCGACTTCTCTTTTGAATTACCCAACGTTGGTCGTTTCCGTGTTAATGCTTTTAACCAATCTCGTGGCTGCTCTGCTGTATTTCGTACCATTCCAGTAGAGATTCCTACCCTTGAACAGCTCGGGGCTCCTGAAATCTTTGAAAGAATATCTAATTACGAAAAAGGTTTAGTCTTGGTGACAGGGCCGACGGGTTCAGGTAAGTCGACAACTTTGGCTGCGATGGTGGATTACGTTAACCGTAACCATAATAAGCATATATTGACGATTGAAGACCCGATCGAATTTGTTCATACCAACAACAAATGCTTAATCAACCAACGAGAAGTGCACCGCGACACTCACAGCTTCAAAGCGGCGTTGCGTAGTGCGCTACGTGAAGATCCAGACGTAATCCTTGTTGGTGAGCTTCGTGACCAAGAGACGATCAGCTTAGCGTTAACCGCTGCAGAAACAGGCCACTTAGTTTTTGGTACCTTGCACACGAGCTCTGCTGCAAAAACCATAGACCGTATTATCGATGTATTCCCGGGTAGCGACAAAGACATGGTGCGTTCAATGTTGTCTGAATCGTTGCGTTCGGTGATTGCCCAGAAGCTGTTGAAGCGTGTTGGTGGCGGTCGTGTGGCTTGTCATGAAATCATGATGGCGACACCTGCGATCAGAAACTTGATTCGTGAAGATAAGGTCGCGCAGATGTATTCGATTATTCAAACGGGCGCGGCACACGGTATGCAGACCATGGAGCAAAATGCGAAGCAGTTGATGGCTCAAGGCCTAGTTGATTCAGAAGAGGTCGAGAAAAAGATCGAAATTGAAACCTCAATGTTTTAATCAAGGTGAACAAAATGGAATTGAATCAAATCCTTGAGGGGATGCTTTCTCAAAAGGCTTCGGATCTTTATATCACTGTCGATGCTCCAATCCTGTTTCGTGTGGATGGTGAACTTCGCCCTCAAGGAGATAAGCTGAATTCGGCTCAGGTCGCACAGTTGCTTGACGCGATGATGGATCAAGACCGACGTGATGAATATCAGCAAACGCGTGAGGCTAATTTTGCCATCGTGCGTGATTTTGGTCGTTTTCGTGTTAGCGCATTCTTTCAACGAGAGCTACCAGGAGCGGTAATTCGTCGTATCGAGACTAACATCCCAACCTTTGAGCAATTAAAGCTTCCTGATGTACTGCAAGACCTGTCAATTGCAAAGCGTGGACTTGTGCTGGTGGTTGGGGCGACGGGCTCCGGTAAGTCAACCTCGATGGCTGCGATGACAGGTTATCGCAATACTAATCGTTCCGGGCATATTTTGACGATTGAAGACCCGATTGAATTCGTTCACGAACATAAAAAGTGTATCGTAACTCAACGTGAGGTTGGGCTAGACACTGAGAGCTATGAAGTTGCGCTTAAGAACTCTTTGCGCCAAGCACCTGATATGATTTTGATTGGCGAAATCCGTAGCCGTGAAACCATGGAATATGCGATGACCTTTGCTGAAACGGGTCACTTGTGTATGGCAACCTTGCACGCCAATAACGCTAACCAAGCGTTAGAACGTATTCTCCACTTGGTGCCTAAAGAGCAGAAAGAACAGTTCTTGTTTGATTTGTCGATGAACCTGCGTGGTGTGGTCGCTCAGCAATTAATCCGAGATAAGAATGGCAGTGGTCGTCATGGTGTATTTGAGATTCTACTCAACAGCCCGCGAGTGTCTGACTTGATTCGTCGTGGTGAGTTGCATGAACTAAAAGCGACTATGGCTAAATCGAAAGAGATTGGTATGCAGACCTTTGACCAAGCGTTGTATGACTTGGTGCTTGCAGGCAAGATCAGTGAAGAAGACGCATTCCACAGTGCTGATTCCGCCAATGACTTACGCTTAATGCTAAAAACCAGACGTGGTGATGATGACTACGGGACTGGTGCTTTGGTTGGCGTGAAGATTGATATGGGTTAGATTGATGCTGAATGCTGAATGCTGAATGCTGAATGCTGAACGCTAAAAAACCGCTGTGAAGGCGGTTTTTTGAGGCTAGATAATTTAGTGGTTACCGTAACTATTGTTGTTACCAGAATATCCTCGTTCCTTCTCTAATTTGGTTTTTGTCGGATATTGTTCAACGGTATAGCCTGCTGAGCCTCCGTTCATAGAGCTGCATGCTGTGATTGCTAGAGAAGCGAAGATGACTAGAAAAATTTTCATATAAACTCCCACGTCCTTATTATGAACTGCACTGACACTACGGCGTGACATTCGTGTAGGATCATAAGTTAGCTCAAACTTTGCTCACTTAATTTATCTAAGAATATTGTGCTTCAAACCAACTTTCTAGAATAACAACTGCGGATTGGTTATCGACGTTACCTTTACTTAGTGCTTTATAGCCGCCCATTTCAAAAAGGTCGGCCCTTGCTTCTGTCGTAGAAAGTCTCTCATCATGCAATTCAACATCCACACCAAAGCGTCCCTTAAGACGGTTAGCGAATTTCTTCGCTCTGGGTGTAATGGTTGCTAGATCTTTACCGTGAAGATCGGTAGGCAAACCAACCACGATTAGATTCGGCTGCCACTCTTTGATTTGTTTTTCTATGTCATCCCAGTTGGGGATGCCATCTTTGGCTTTAAAGGCTTTTAAAGGGCTTGCTGTACCTGTGATCTCTTGTCCTATCGCACTGCCGATACTTTTCGTACCGTAGTCAAATGCCATAATTGTTCGTGACATGGGGCTTCCAAATTAATCTGTGTTTGAGAGTTTATATACTGATTTGAGCTAGGCGTGGCCTGCGTCCGCTGAAAGCTGAGCTGCATTGATACCTAACATTTGCACGGCAACTTTCCAACGATCCGAAATTGGCGTATCGAAGATAACCTTTGGATCGGCTTCAACGGTTAGCCATGAGTTTTCAGTCAGCTCGGTTTCCAGTTGTCCTGGTTCCCATCCTGCATAACCAAGCGCGACCAGATAATGCATAGGTTCATCTTCTGTCCCTAACACCATTAGAATATCTTTCGAGGTTGTTACCGAGATTTGATCCGTCATGTTGATGCTGGATTGATAACTGCCTTTGGGTTTGTGCAAAATAAACCCACGATCTTCTGCGACTGGACCACCATTAAGTACTGGCTTATCAAGGCTTGCTTGGTTGGGTTTCGGCTGTTCAGAATCAACCTCAACTTGCTTAAGCATACTGCCGACAGTGACATCGATAGGAGCGTTGATCATCAAACCCATCGCACCTTCGTCATTGTGCTCACAAAGATAGATCACTGAATTCTGAAAGTATGGATCTTTCATTCCGGGCATAGCGACCAGAAAGTGGTTCGTTAAATTCATAGAGCCTCCTGCCAGTGTGTTCCCAGTAAAGGAAAAAGAGCGGCGTAAAGCCGCTCATTGTTCTTTGCCTAGATATTTTTGTGTTTCGAATAGCTAAGGCTTTCTTTAGTTTAGGCTATTTAGCGTTAACGCGACGCTCGATTGCATCCATTAATTTGCCCGTTACCGAAATATCAAAAGCAGCTTCAATTTCACGGATACAAGTAGGGCTTGTCACGTTGATTTCAGTCAGCTTGTCGCCGATAACATCAAGCCCAACAAAGATTAAGCCTTTCTCTTTCAGTGCAGGAGCAACTGCTCTTGCGATAGCCCAGTCTGTTTCACTTAGAGGACGAGCTTCACCTGTACCACCAGCGGCAAGGTTACCTCGAGTTTCCCCTTTAGCAGGAATACGCGCTAGGCAGTAAGGCATTGGTTCACCATCAACTACAAGAATACGTTTATCACCATTGCTGATGTCTGGAACAAAGGTTTGTGCCATTGCGTAGTTCTGACCATGGTTAGTTAAGGTCTCAATGATTACTGATACGTTTGGATCGCCTTCTTTTACTCGGAAGATAGACGCGCCGCCCATACCATCAAGTGGTTTTAGAATCACGTCACCGTGTTCTTCTCGGAATGCTTTAATTTTTTCAGCTTTACGAGTCACGATGGTGGTTGGTGTCAGTTCAGGGAACCAAGCCGTGAACAATTTCTCGTTACAGTCACGTAGGCTTTGTGGCTTGTTGACGATCAGTGCACCGTTCTCTTCAGCACGCTCAAGAATGTAAGTTGCGTAGATGTATTCTGTATCAAACGGAGGATCTTTACGCATCAGTACCGCATCTAAATCGGATAGCGCGATAGTCTGTTCTGATTTGAACTCGTACCAACCGTTTGGATCTTCTTTTAGTTCAACAATCTTAGTATCAGCAATGGCTACGCCTTGATCTAAATGTAGATCATCCATTTCCATGTAATGGATTTCGTAACCACGACGCTGAGCTTCAAGCATCATGGCAAAGCTAGAGTCTTTTTTGATGTTAATGGATGAAATTGGATCCATTACGATGCCAAGTTTGATCATTTTTTTCTCCTAGCCTAGATCGCCAAAACGGACTTGTAAGGCAGTAATTGCGGTTAGAGCTGCTGTCTCGGTACGAAGTACACGTGGGCCGAGTAGCGTCTCTTCAAATTTGTATTGTTCTGTCATACCGATTTCTTCAGCTGACAGTCCGCCCTCAGGACCGATCAATAGGCGTACCTTACTGATGGGTTCTGGAAGGGTATTGATTGAGTATTTTGCACGAGGATGCAGGTTTAGTTTTAACGCTTCGCTCGGTTCGCTGCACCACTCTTCAAGTTGCATGATTGGGCGAATAACTGGAACCGTATTACGGCCAGATTGTTCACATGCCGCGATAGCAATCTTTTGCCACTGCGCGAGCTTTTTCTCGAAGCGTTTAGTATCAAGCTTAACTCCACAGCGCTCTGAAATAAGGGGGGTAATGGTGTTCACACCAAGCTCAACCGATTTCTGAATCGTGAATTCCATTTTGTCGCCACGTGAAATCACTTGGCCTAAATGTAAGTCTAACGGAGATTCGCTGCTGCGCTCGATACGTTCAGTAACATTAACTGTGACGTTCTTTTTTGATACTTCAGCAATTGTCGCAGGGAATTCAGCGCCACTGCCATCAAATAGAAGAACATCTTGACCTTCTTTCATACGAAGGACTCGACCAACATGACCCGTGGCATCTTCGCCTAAAGCGAGTGAACCTAACTGATGAATGCGTTCTGGGTGATGGATACGAGGGATTCTCATGCTGGTAAACCTATAAATAGTGTCATTTGGGTATTTTGTCTCTGCCTAACATGGATGCTAAGTAAGGAAAAAACAAGTAGCGAACAAAAATAGGCGAGAGATCTTATCCTTATGATTTAGAGTTTGAAATTTATAAAGCCAATAAATACAATTCAACCGATTGAATATAAATATAATTAATAAAGGCTTTATCTATGTTTTGTATGAAAAGACGTTCTATTTTAACGTGTGCAGTCAGTAGCTTACTCTTGGCGGGTTGTGGTGGTGGATCGGATTCATCTTCCGATGTTCCTGCTAGTATCGTGTCACCTAATGTGAACGGAACGCCAAGTTTAGCGTCTGTTTCGACTTACCAAACTTCGAGTATGTCGAAGGATATTGAAGAATGTTCAAAAGCATTTTTAGTGAATAGCTCTTGTGATTTATCGGTAATAAAGCCTCTTGGGGTTAACCAAGTAAATGTGACAATTGAGCAGATTCAAGAAAGGTTAGTAGTGTCCCATCAGTGGATGGCCGACAGTTTTATCGAAGCATTAAAAGAAATTAATGACCAAGATTTACTGAATCTTTTTAAGCCATTGAACAGCATTGTGATCAGTTATGATATTCGCCCATCATTTTACACAACGTCTACAGCATCTATGTATATAGACCCTAAGTATGTATGGCGCAATAAAAGCGAGTGGGATTCTATTCATAAGCAAGAAGATTATCGAAATGGTTTTCAAACAGAGTTTAAATTCGATAAAGCTCAGCGCTATATTCATGAAGCAACAAATGACTATATCTCTTATTCAAATACCTATACCCCGTTAAGGAATGAATCGAGAGAAGCGAATCATATTGCTCCTGGTTTATTTAGGCTCCTTTCTCATGAACTTGCACACGCGAATGATTTCTTGCAAGAGCACGACCTGACTCAAATCCCTTCTTATGGGGATATCACTAACTATATTCATCCGTTAAAAAAATTAAATCACGAGCTTATTGAAAGGGATCCTTTAACTTCAAACCTGCTGAATAAAGCGGCTCAAATTGCCTTTCAAGGTGAATCAATGACAAACGAAATTAGACGACTTACAGGAGAGGTTGCCGGGGATGCATTTGAAGCCGATAAAGCAGCGGCATTCTACTCTTACTCAAGTCCTGCTGAAGATGTGGCTATGCTCTTTGAAGCTTACATGATGTACAAAAAGTACCGCGCTTTGTCTGATGTCGCTTTTCTTAGTATTCCACAAATAGAAGATTATTCATGTAACGACTGGAAAGTGCAGTGGGGCCAACGTTCTCGTTTATCTGATAATGATGTTCAAGATCGAGCCGTGTTTGTTGCTAGTGGTATATTGGGTAAATCAGAGTTGACGATTAGAGCTGAATTGGCTTCTCTTCCTGCCGCTCCTGAAATGTTAAGTGTTGGGCAAGGTTGGTGTGCAAGTCAGAAATTGATGGACGTAAACCCTGAGGCGCGCTCCGTTATTTCGGCGGCTTCAATGACAGGTTTTAGTGAGAATACTCGTTATCTAGAAGACTTAGAAAACTAAACTTAATAATAGAGCATTAAAAGTGATTATGGCCCTGTGTGACAAGGGCCTTTTTATCTTGCTGGCTATTATTTACAGCTTTCAAATACAAATTGGTTGTGATTCCCCTGGATGGCATGGATTCGCTCATCACGGGTACATTCCCACTTATCGACAGGGAATTGCTTGTTCCACGCCATCATCAGGTTAGTCTGCTGCTTAGATAGCTTGAAACCATACTCTTGGCTCATATAAAGATAAGTCCGTGCGATAGAACCTTTTGCTCTGTCTGGCGGCATAACTTTACGCTGCTTGAAGTTGACCTGCATTTCACACTGACCATAGCTCACGCCATTCATTCCATTCCACTGACTGAAATTGTAATTGGATCGATCACCATTAACCTCGCCAATTGCCGGAGTCAGGTTGTGAAGATCGGCTTCCATCGATTTAAATATTTTGTCATTGCGAGTGCAGTTCTTACGTCCGCCATCTTGCCAGCACTGACGCTGGTGGCCAAATTGCCAAGCTGGAACTACGTGTTCCCACTCAATGCGGGAAGCGCGCTTTTGTTGTTTTCTCACTTGATAACCACAGCCGTCGAGGTCGGGGATACCTTTCTTTTTGTCTTTCCAAGTAATGTCACAACCACAATAAAATGAAGTCGGATGATCGAGATAAATCTTCACTGCTTCTTTTTTAGCTTTAGAGAATGAGCTTGGTGGAGCGGCGAAAACGCTTTGGGTTACCAGTAGGCCAAATACTATTGATAGGCAAAATGGCACCGATAGGCCAAATACTTTTGGAGAGGTTTTTTGCATAGAAAAAGACTGATGAAAGTATGGTAAACAACAGTCTAGCACTCAAATGTTAGTTCACTCTATTACATTTATTCGCGTTACCTTGTGAGCTTAAGACTTAGCTCAATTGAAGGCCGGTAAAAGCTAAGGTTTGCTGGCATTGTTGGCAACGATACGTTGATTGGTTACGGATGACTTTGTTGTGTCTTCTAATCGACAGGGGATAAGTAGTGCAATCACAGCGGTACTCAAAGGTTTTTCCCTGAACTGAGGTGATCTCCAAGCTGTGGGTGGTTCTGGCCGGTACATTGAATACCTTTTCCATCACGTATTTCCACTCATTCCCGTGGGGCCTAACTCGTCCGAAGACCTGATGTGTGATCAGATGTGCGAGTTCATGAGTCACGACTTCACTAATAAAGGCGTCTTCATTTTCGCTGAATAGTACTTGGTTGAGTTTTATCTCGTTTAACTGGAGGTAGGCTTTTCCCGCTGCCTTTCCTCTTAACTTGTAAGTGACGGTTGGGCATGGAAATTCACGAGAAAAATGTTGATTAGCAATAGTTAGGCATTCGCCCAGTTTTTTATTTACTCGATGTTGTTGCGGGGTGTAAGACAAGCGTTGTTAACTCCAAAAAAAGCCTCAGCGTTTAAGCTAAGGCCTCATCATAACATTGCTCATCGATCGTGAAACGATTTAAACGTGATGTTTCTTTTTGATGACTTCGTGGTAAGCATGCCATGTTCCGTAACCAAGTAATGGCATCGTTACAATCATACCCACACCGTAGGTCGCGAAGCCGACTAAGATACCAGTACCAATGATACCAGCCCAAACGACCATCGCAGGGATGTTTGATTTAACAGCGTTGAAGCTAGTAAAAATCGCACTCATTACATCTACACGTCTCTCCATCATTAGTGGAATTGAAAATGCTGAGATACTAAATATCAGGCTCGCGATAACAAAACCAATCACAGACCCTGTAATTAAGAAGGGAGCAAATTCGGTCAATGGTGCACCTTGTACTGAAGGGTAAAGTGCGTGCAATAATGCAGCGATACGCATCCAGAATATCATCGCGACCATTAATACAATCGCAAACGCCCATTGGTGGGTTGAGTTCCGTGTGATGGCTTTCATTGAGTGGAACAAACTTGGGGAATGTCCTTTCTCTCTTTCCCAGCTTGCGTCATATAGGCCTAGAGCAAGAAAGGGTCCTATCAACATATAGACTATCAAGCTTGGCATGACGACTAGGTGTGTTCCTTGCCATTGGACTAGTTGCACGATGGCGATGGCCGCAGCCATGAAACACAATCCGTAAAATGCGCTGATTATTGGCATTTTCACTAAGTCATGCAGTGCAAGCGATAACCAGTGGAATGGGGCGGATATGCTTACTTGGTTACAAGGAATGGTGCGAGCGTAATCCTGATCGCTGACCTTGTGTTTCTTATCGTTTAGTTCGGATGGGTGCACGGTACGAGGCATAGATCCCCCTAGTTAAATAACGTCCTAGTTATAATTCCACAAGGCTCTGAAGTATCGCTTACGAGAGCGTTATGGTGTTGAGCTAAACTGCTCTTTGTCATCCCAGTTATTGTTCTTGCGTACATTTAACGAGCGTTATCAGACTGAATTAATTTAAGTTAAATGTGAGCTTGATCGCCTAGGAGTTACCTTAACTATTGTCAGTAGTGCTAGAAAACACAAATTATCAGCGGATTTTTATACTAAGTGGTTAACGGTAAAGAAGACTTGGACAGGGTGTTCTAGCAGGGGAAGGTTTGGTAAGTACATAAAAATAAAGCCCTTACTAAGAAGTAAGGGCTTTAAATAAACAAATCGCAGTGGCTAAATTATTTTAGGCCAGCGAAGTCCGCAAGGATTGCTGCTTTGTCCGTCGCTTCCCAAGGGAACTCTTCACGACCGAAGTGGCCGTATGCAGCAGTCTGCTTGTAGATAGGCTGAAGAAGGTTCAGCATCTCTTGAAGACCGTATGGACGTAGGTCGAAGTTTTGACGAACTGCTTCAATGATGATTTCGTGAGCTACTTTCTCAGTACCAAACGTTTCAACCATGATAGATGTTGGATCTGCAACACCGATAGCGTAAGACAGTTGAATCTCACAACGGTCAGCCATGCCAGCAGCAACGATGTTTTTCGCAACGTAACGCGCTGCGTAAGCTGCAGAACGGTCAACTTTTGATGGATCTTTACCAGAAAATGCACCGCCACCGTGACGAGCTGCGCCGCCGTAGGTATCAACGATGATCTTACGACCTGTTAGACCACAGTCACCCATTGGGCCACCGATTACGAAACGGCCGGTTGGGTTGATGAAGAAGTTAGTGTCTTTATTGATCCACTCAGCAGGAAGTACTGGCTTGATGATCTCTTCCATTACCGCTTCACGTAGGTCAGGTGTTGTTACTGAATCACAGTGTTGAGTTGAAAGAACAACTGCGTCGATACCAACAATCTTACCTTGGTCGTATTGGAACGTAACTTGAGATTTCGCATCTGGACGAAGGAAGTCAAGCTTGCCGCTCTTACGTACTTCAGCTTGCTTCTTAACAAGAAGGTGAGAGTAAGTAATTGGAGCTGGCATTAGGATTGGTGTTTCGTTAGTCGCGTAACCAAACATGATACCTTGGTCGCCTGCGCCTTGATCTTTAGGATCGGCTTTATCAACACCTTGGTTGATGTCTGGAGACTGCTTACCAATTGTGTTTAGTACAGCACAAGAGTCTGCGTCAAAGCCCATATCAGAATGAACGTAACCAATTTCACGAACTGTTTCACGAGTGATTTCTTCGATATCAACCCATGCAGACGTTGTTACTTCACCGCCAACCATAACCATGCCGGTTTTTACGTAAGTCTCACAAGCAACACGTGCTTTTGGATCTTGTTCCAAGATGGCATCAAGAACAGCATCAGAGATTTGGTCTGCAATTTTATCTGGATGGCCTTCTGAAACAGATTCAGAAGTGAATAGGTGCTTAGCCATGAGAGCTCCACTTTTAGTTTAGTTTTTAGTTGCAAATAGTTAAATGCAAATAATTTTAGGCGTCGCAAGCTAGGAAGCGCCGCCATTAAATACAGTATATTTTGTAGGTGTTTCTACATCTAGACGGCTATTCTAAATTCCAGCGGTCGAATTACAAGCTCTTTTTTATGATATGTCATAACTAATCGTTTGCGTATCGGTCGAGATAACACATTGCTAAGTGATGTAAATGTTCGAAAATTGCGAAAAGTGACCGTTAAAATGCCAGTAAAACGTTTGCAGTCGCTAAAGTCGTTTGAGAGAATACCCGCGCTAATAAAAATGAAAACTTTAGCATCAATCTATTTTTTAAATCGCTTATGTACTCAGGAGCAGACATGCCTTCTCGTAAAGATCTAGCCAATGCAATTCGCGCACTTAGCATGGATGGCGTTCAACAAGCAAATTCAGGCCACCCTGGCGCACCTATGGGTATGGCTGACATCGCTGAAGTTCTTTGGCGTGGTCACTTGAACCACAACCCAGCAAACCCAGAGTGGGCTGACCGCGACCGTTTTATTCTGTCTAACGGGCATGGTTCAATGTTGATTTACTCTCTGCTTCATCTTGCAGGTTACGAGCTTTCAATTGAAGACCTTAAGAACTTCCGTCAACTGCACTCCAAGACTCCTGGTCACCCAGAGTACGGTTACGCTCCTGGTATCGAAACAACGACTGGTCCTCTAGGTCAAGGCATCACTAACGCTGTTGGTATGGCGATGGCTGAGAAAGCATTGGCTGCACAGTTCAACAAAGAAGGCCACGACATCGTCGATCACTTCACTTATGCATTCATGGGTGATGGTTGTCTGATGGAAGGTATCTCTCACGAAGCATGTTCTTTAGCAGGTACGCTAGGTCTTGGTAAGCTGGTTGCTTTCTGGGATGACAACGGCATCTCTATCGATGGCGAAGTTGAAGGTTGGTTCTCTGACGATACACCTAAGCGTTTTGAAGCTTACGGCTGGCACGTAATCCCGGCCGTTGATGGTCACGACTCTGATGCTATCAACGCGGCTATCGAAGCAGCTAAAACGGATCCTCGTCCAACGCTTATCTGTACTAAAACTATTATCGGTTTTGGTTCTCCAAACAAAGCGGGTACGCACGACTGTCACGGTGCTCCACTAGGCGCTGATGAAATCACAGCAACTAAAGCGGCACTTGGTTGGGAACACGGTCCTTTCGAAATTCCAGCTGATATCGCAGCTGAGTGGAATGCGAAAGAAGCGGGCGCAGCGAAAGAAGCGGCTTGGAATGCTAAGTTTGACGCATACGCAGCGGCTCACCCAGAGCTAGCAGCAGAATTTAAACGTCGTACTAACGGCGAGCTTCCAGCTGAATGGGAAGAGAAAGCAAACGCAATCATTGCTGACCTTCAAGCTAACCCAGCAAACATCGCATCACGTAAAGCATCTCAAAATGCGCTAGAAGCGTTCGGCGCTATGCTACCTGAATTCATGGGCGGCTCTGCTGACCTTGCGCCTTCTAACCTGACTATGTGGTCTGGTTCTAAGTCTCTTGAAGCGAACGATTTCTCAGGTAACTACATCCACTACGGTGTACGTGAATTCGGTATGACGGCTATCATGAACGGTATCGCTCTGCACGGTGGTTTCGTACCATACGGTGCAACGTTCTTAATGTTCATGGAATACGCGCGTAACGCAATGCGTATGGCGGCTCTGATGAAAATTCAGAACATTCAAGTTTACACGCACGATTCTATCGGCCTAGGCGAAGATGGTCCTACTCACCAACCGGTTGAGCAGATCGCATCTCTACGTCTGACTCCAAACATGAGCACATGGCGCCCATGTGACCAAGTTGAGTCTGCTGTTGCTTGGAAACTGGCAATCGAGCGTAAAGATGGTCCTTCTGCACTTATCTTCTCTCGTCAAAACCTTGCACAACAAGATCGTGACGCTGAGCAAGTAGCTAACATCGCTAAGGGTGGTTACATCCTGAAAGATTGTGCTGGCAAGCCAGAGCTAATCATCATTGCAACGGGTTCTGAAGTTGAGCTAGCGGTTAGCGCAGCTGCTGAACTAACAGCTGAAGGTAAAGCGGTACGCGTAGTCTCTATGCCTGCAACTGACGCATTCGACAAGCAAGACGCTGAATACCGTGAGTCTGTACTTCCAGCTGACGTAACAGTACGTATTGCTGTAGAAGCTGGCATCGCTGACTTCTGGTACAAGTACGTTGGCTTCGGTGGCAAGATCATCGGCATGACAACGTTCGGCGAATCTGCACCAGCAGGCGAGCTATTCAAGATGTTCGGTTTCACTACTGAAAACGTAGTAAATACAGCGAAAGAACTTCTTGCTTAATCATTGATTACTAGCCTTGTGCGAACAATGAAATGAATGAAAAAACCGAGCTTTAAGCTCGGTTTTTTTGTATCTGGGGTTTGTTATCACTTAGACTAAGGCTTACAAGCAACAGATCAATCTGTCATAAGTCAGCTGAGTTATTCAAGTAATGCCTTTTAGGTAGGATTCAGTTATCATCTGTTGCACGAAATTTTGGTTAGATGTACGGAACTATGCTAAAAGTCGCGATAAATGGATTTGGACGAATAGGGCGCAATGTATTGCGCGCTGTCTATGAAAGTGGCAAAAGCCAACAAATCAAAGTAGTAGCGGTCAATGAGCTTGCTCAGCCTGACGCTATGGCTCACCTATTGCAGTACGACACCAGTCACGGCCGCTTCGGCAAGAAAATCTCAAACGATCAAGAGCACATCTATGTTCATCATGGCATTGGTGCTGAAGATAAAGGAGAGTTTGATACCATTCGTATCTTACACTTGGCTGATATTGAACTGCTGCCTTGGCGTGACCTTGAAGTCGATATTGTTCTCGATTGTACCGGTGTTTACGGTTGCCGAGATGACGGCTTAGCACACATCGCTGCTGGAGCGAAAAAGGTGCTGTTTTCACATCCTGGTGCTAATGACCTTGATAACACCATTATCTATGGTGTGAATCACGAGACTATCGAAGCCGATCATCGAATCGTTTCCAATGGTTCATGTACCACCAATTGTATTGTCCCTATCATCAAGGTGCTTGATGATGCCTTTGGTATTGAGTCCGGCACGATTACGACCATTCACTCTTCTATGAATGACCAGCAAGTGATCGATGCGTACCACAGCGACCTACGTCGAACTCGAGCAGCAAGCCAATCCATCATTCCTGTCGATACCAAATTGCATAAAGGTATTGAAAGAATCTTCCCGAAATTTTCTAACAAATTTGAAGCTATATCTGTGCGTGTGCCGACGGTAAACGTCACTGCGATGGATTTAAGTGTCACAATTAATGCAAATGTGAAAGTTAATGACGTAAATCAAACCATTGTTAATGCATCCCAGTGTACATTACACAATATAGTTGACTATACTGAAGCGCCGCTCGTTTCCATCGACTTTAATCACGATCCCCATAGCGCAATTGTTGATGGTTCACAAACTCGAGTGAGCAACGGCCACTTAGTAAAAATGCTTGTGTGGTGTGACAATGAATGGGGCTTTGCGAACCGGATGCTGGATACGGTTCTTGCAATGCAAGCTTCTGAAGGCAAGAAGTAAGACCTAGAAGCAAATGTGTGGATTATTTATTTTTTAGCTTGAAATAAATGCTAAGTGTCCACATATTATGAGTAGTTAAAGAATTACCAGTTGAATAATTTATAGGCTTAGCAGGGTTGCTGAGTTTCCAAAACTTTATTTTTATTTAAATTTGAGAGGACAAATCATGTCTGTGATCAAGATGACTGACCTGGAACTTGCAGGTAAACGCGTATTCATCCGTGCTGACCTAAACGTACCAGTAAAAGACGGTAAAGTAACTTCAGATGCACGTATCCTTGCATCTCTACCAACTATCAAACTTTGCCTAGAAGCTGGCGCAAAAGTTATGGTTACTTCTCACCTTGGTCGTCCTACTGAAGGCGAATACAACGAAGAGTTCTCTCTAGCTCCTGTAGTTAACTACCTAAACGACGCACTAGACTGCGACGTTAAACTAGCGAAAGATTACGTAAATGGTCTTGAGCTAAACGCTGGTGAACTGACTGTTCTTGAAAACGTTCGCTTTAACAAAGGCGAGAAGAAGAACGAAGAAGCACTTTCTAAGCAATACGCTGCACTATGTGACATCTTCGTGATGGACGCATTCGGTACAGCTCACCGTGCTCAAGCTTCTACACACGGCGTTGGTACTTACGCTCCTGTAGCATGTGCTGGTCCTCTTCTAGCTGCTGAGCTTGAAGCTCTTGGTAAAGCAATGGACAACCCAGCTCGCCCACTAGTGGCTATCGTTGGTGGTTCTAAAGTTTCTACTAAACTAACTGTTCTAGAATCTCTTTCTAAAATCGCTGACCAACTTGTTGTTGGTGGTGGTATCGCGAACACGTTCATCGCTGCTGAAGGCCACAACGTAGGTAAGTCTCTATACGAAGCTGACCTAGTTGAAACTGCTAAGAAGCTAATGAAAGAGTGTGCTATCCCAGTAGCGACTGACGTTGCATGTGCTAAAGCATTCGACGAAAACGCAGAAGCTGAAATCAAGCACGTTTCTGAAGTTCAAGACGACGACATGATCTTCGACCTTGGCCCAGATTCAACTGCAGCTCTAGCTGAAATCATCGGCAACGCAAAAACAATTCTTTGGAACGGCCCTGTAGGCGTATTCGAATTCAAAAATTTCGAAGCGGGTACTGCTGGCATTTCTAAGGCAATCGCTGACTCTGAAGGTTTCTCAGTAGCAGGCGGTGGTGACACGCTAGCAGCTATCGACAAGTTCGGTATCAAAGCAGATGTTTCTTACATCTCTACTGGCGGCGGCGCTTTCCTTGAGTTTGTTGAAGGTAAAGTACTTCCTGCAGTAGCAATGCTTGAAGAGCGTGCTAAAGCATAATTGATTTAGAAAGGCGAGATGTGAATCTCGCCTTTTAACGTTTGCTGCATATCACACTTTTTTGCTAGAATGGCATAAGTTGTGAGCAAACGATTGCAAATTTTTAAACTTAAGTTTTTTAATCTTAAAACGATAGAATAAATAGGACTATTTCCATGTCTAAGATCTTCGATTTTGTAAAACCTGGTGTGATTTCTGGCGATGACGTACAGAAAGTATTTGAAGTAGCAAAAGCAAACAAATTTGCTCTTCCTGCAGTAAACGTAATCAACACTGATACTATCAACGCTGTTCTTGAAGCTGCTGCTAAAGCAAAAGCTCCAGTTGTTGTTCAGTTCTCTAACGGCGGTGCTGGTTTCTTCGCTGGTAAAGGCGTTAAACTTGAAGGTCAAGGCGCACAAATTCTTGGCGCTGTAGCTGGTGCAAAATACGTTCACGCAGTAGCAGAATCTTACGGTGTTCCAGTTATTCTTCATACTGACCACGCTGCTAAGAAACTTCTTCCATGGATCGACGGTCTACTAGACGCTGGTGAAGAGTTCTTCGCACAAACTGGTAAGCCACTATTCTCTTCTCACATGCTAGACCTTTCTGAAGAGTCTCTAGAAGAGAACATTGAAACATGTGCAGCTTACTTAGCTCGCATGGCTAAACTAAACATGACAATCGAGATCGAACTTGGTTGTACTGGTGGTGAAGAAGACGGCGTTGATAACTCTGATATGGACGCATCTGAGCTTTACACTTCTCCTGAAGATGTTGCATACGCATACGAGAAACTAAACGCAGTTAGCCCACGTTTCACTATCGCAGCTTCTTTCGGTAACGTACACGGTGTTTACCAAGCTGGTAACGTTGTACTTACTCCAACTATCCTGCGTGATTCTCAAGCATACTGTGCTGAGAAGTTTGGCATTGCAGCTGACGCTCTTAACTTCGTATTCCACGGTGGTTCTGGTTCTTCTGAAGCAGAAATCCAAGAGTCTATCGGCTACGGTGTTATCAAAATGAACATCGATACTGATACTCAGTGGGCTTCATGGGATGGCGTTCGTACTTACGAAGCTGAGAACCGTGATTTCCTACAAGGTCAAATCGGTAACCCAACTGGCGAAGCTGCTCCAAACAAGAAGTTCTACGATCCACGCGTATGGCTACGTGCTGGTCAGTCTTCAATGGTTACTCGTCTTGAGAAAGCATTCGCTGACCTTAACGCTGTAGACGTACTGTAATTCTTTGAATTAAGTACTCTTTAAGTTTTAAAAACCCGCTCATTGAGCGGGTTTTTTTATGTCTGATAAAAACTTGTACTAAATATGTAAAAAACCTAGCGTGCGGTGAATAAATTTCGTAGTCTTTTAGTTATCGGTATTTGTGTTTATTGGTAAGTTTTATTAATTCAAAAGCTTACATAAATATGACTTTGCAATCTGTCAAAGATAGGATATCGTGCCGAAAAATTGAACTTGGTTCAGTTTATAAAAAAGGACTTGGCTTTAATTTACTTTTAACACAACGACTTAACATGAGTTGTACGGTTTATTTTGTTGTTGGGTAAGTTTGGCTTAAGGCAGTTTAGCTCATAGCATATTATATAGAGGATGCACATTATGGCTGATAGTTCGACAGCGCTTGAGACTCCAATTGTGGATGGTTTGTCTCACGCAGAGCAGTGGTTAACAAATAACTCAGATCTGTTTATTCAATACGGTGTAAACATTATCTCAGCACTGATAATTCTATTTATTGGTAATCTTATTGTTAAAGCAGTAGCGAATAGCGTGTCTAAGGTTCTTCAGAAGAAGAAAATGGACCGAGCAGTTGTGGAATTCGTCCATGGTTTAGTTCGTTACTTGTTGTTTGTTATTGTTTTAATTGCTGCACTTGGTCGTTTAGGCGTTCAAACTGCATCTGTAGTCGCTGTTATTGGTGCGGCTGGTTTGGCTGTTGGTCTTGCACTACAAGGCTCACTATCTAACTTTGCTGCGGGTGTACTTATCGTTGCATTCCGTCCATTCAAGTCTGGTGACTACGTGGAAATTGGTGGTGTAGCGGGTTCAGTAGATTCAATTCAGATCTTCCAAACCGTTCTAACAACACCAGACAACAAAATGGTTGTAGTACCTAACGGCAGCGTTATTGGTAGCCCAATTACTAACTACTCTCGTCATGATACGCGCCGTATTGATCTAATGATTGGTGTTTCTTACAACGCCGATCTTCAAAAGACAAAAGCGCTACTGACTAAGATCTGTGAATCTGATGAGCGTGTACTTAAAGAGCCTGGCGTTCAAGTTGGTGTTCACACACTAGCGGATTCTTCAGTTAACTTTGTTGTTCGTCCTTGGGTCAGCACTGCTGACTACTGGAATGTTTACTTCGACCTGATGCAAGCAATCAAAGAAGGCTTGGATAACGAAGGTATCGAAATCCCATTCCCGCAAGTGGATGTGCACATGAATAAAGTAGAAGCTTAATTTCTAGTTAGTTTTTCTAGCTATAAGCTTTTATAAGGAAAGGCGGATAACTTAGGTTATCCGCCTTTTTTTGATGAGTTAAGTTTGTGGATGACTCAATATGAACGGATTTAGCCGTACTGCTCAATGAGTCCATTGGCGAGTACAAGTGCAATAGCGAACATCATGGTTGCTACCGCGATATCGATGCCTTTCTTAACTTTGGGTTTCGATAGTGTTGGGCCTAGCTTTGCAGCACCTAATGACAAAGAGTAAAACCACACGAATGAAGCTAAGATAGTCCCCATAGCAAAAGCTATTCTATCGTTGCCTTCAAACTGCCCGCCTATGGATCCAAGAATCACTACAGTATCTAAATAAAGATGCGGGTTTAATACGGTTACTGCCAATGCACCTAAAACAACGGTGCGCTTACCGCGAGCCAGTATCTCACCCTTTGATTCATCACTAATACGTGTTCTGAACGCACTGCGCAGTGACAAGAAACCATAAACGGTTAGGAATGCGATACCACCCAGTGTCACTGAGGTGAGCAGTAATTCATTTTGCGACAGGATCGCTCCGCCACCAAAGATACCCAATGAAATGAACAAGGTATCGAGTAGGCTACAAATCGTCGCTGTGGTTAGGTGGTGATTGCGTTTAATTCCTTGATTTAAGACGTACGCGTTCTGAGCGCCAATAGGGATGATCATGCTCGCCCCTAGACCAAAACCTTGTAATAAAACCCAAAAATTCATTTCAACCTCCACTTAATTAACGATATTTACGTGCTATATGGCGAAGATACTCTGACACTTTAAATAAGTATAATTAATGATTTTAATCTATTATTAGAGTTGCTAATATTGGCGGTAGTTAGGTCAAAAAGGAAGCAAGTTGATGCGTGGATTGGATTATAAATGGATAGAAGCACTGGACGCGGTGGTGAAACAACGCAGTTTTGAAAGGGCAGCCGAGCAGTTATATATCTCCCAGTCTGCGGTGTCTCAACGCATCAAACAGCTGGAAAAATGGTTAGCACAGCCTGCTCTGGTAAGAGAGAGCCCACCAAGGCCAACACCAGCAGGAAAAAAACTGTTGGGTTTGTATCGTCGTGTTCGCTTGTTAGAGCACGAGCTTGTCCCAGAGTTAATGAACGAAGAGGGAGCTCAACCTCTTTCTCTGTCTATTGCGACCAATGCTGATAGCTTGGCGACATGGTTACTTCCTGCGTTATCTGATGTGATGAATTCACGTCAAGTTGAGTTGAACCTCGCGATTCATGGTGAATCAAGAACCATTGAGAAGATTAAAAGTGGTGAGGTTGCTGGGGCTATCAGCCTCGAACCTCAACCTATTCCGGGTTGCAGTGCGGACTATCTTGGAAGAATGGATTATGTGTGTGTGGCGAACCCTAGCTTCCATCAACGTTACTTCTCTGATGGAGTGAACTATTCGACACTAACCAAAGCCCCAGCGGTTTCGTATGACCAATACGATGATCTGCATAAGAAATTTTTGCATGATCATTTTAACGTCCCGAGAGATAGCGTGATCAATCATACTGTCGGTAGTTCAGAAGCATTTGTACGCTTGGCATTGTCGGGCGTTGCCTACTGTTTGATTCCTCGATTGCAGATTATCGAGGAGCTAGAGTCTGGTGCTTTGATTGATATTACGCCCGGCTTTTTATTGTCTTACCGAATCTATTGGCACCATTGGCAATTAGAGAGCGGGGTATTAAAAGAGATATCTCAAGCGATATTAAATTATGCCCACAACCACTTACCTCAGTAAGCTGTTGGTTTTTGCAGCGTCAAAGTTGTGTTAGAAGTCCTGTCGCGGGATTGGTTATGTGACAAATTGCTCTATGATAAAAGAACATTTGTTCAGCATAGGTCTACCTAATGAAGTTTGTACCAAAGATGTTAGCAACGTCTCTTACTCTTACTGCAGCATTGAGTGCTGTGAGTTTTCCATCATTGGCTGACTCGCCATCTTTTCCGCATATTTCAACGACAGGCTATGGTGAAGTGATCGCGACACCAGACATGGCGACATTTTCAGTTAGAGTCGTGGAATCGACGATGACTGCTGAGCAGGCTAAAAATACCGTTGATAAAGTGGTGACTGGCTTTCTAAATAAGCTACATCAAGCGGGTGTTGATGAGGCGAGTGTACACAGCTCTAACCTGTATTTATCTCCTCAATATCATTACCCGAAAAATGGTAAACCTGAACTGGTTGGTTACCGTGCGTCACGTAATGTGACCGTTCAAGTGAATGAGCTAGCCAACTTAAATGACTACATGGATATTGCCATCGGGCAGGGTATTAACCAGATCGATAATATCCAACTTCAGGTTCGTGACCAAGCTAAGTATCAGGAGCAAGCGCGCTTGGAGGCCATTAAAGATGCGACATCAAAAGCTAAATCATTAGCGAGCGGTTTTGAGCGCGAGTTAGGTGATGTCTGGCGCATAGATTACAACGCACAATCTTCTCAGCCTGTATTGATGCGTTCAATGGCAATGGATGCGAGAACCGAGTCGAATTCTTATGAAGATTCGACGATCACCATTCGTGATCGAGTGAATGTGATCTACCAACTAGAAGAGTAGTGAACATACCTCAGGAAGGGATTAGATCATCATGATCTATTTACCTACAGTAGACCAAATACTAAAAAGGCTCTCATTACGAGAGCCTTTTCTATTTTTACTTATGATCTAATTCGATGATTAGTGAAGTAAACGAGCACGAATGGTGCCTTCGATCTCTTTCAGTTTAAGCAGAGCTTCTTCTGAACGATTCGCTTCCACGTCGATAACCACATAACCCATATCTGCTGCAGTTTGTAAGTACTGACCTGCGATGTTAATCCCTTCCTCTGCGAAGATGGTGTTAATTTGAGTTAGGATACCCGGACGGTTTTCGTGAATGTGTAGCAGGCGAGAAGCACCTGTATGCAATGGTAATGATACTTCAGGGAAGTTAACACTGGATAGCGTTGAGCCATTATCAGAGTACTTAGCAAGCTTACCTGCAACTTCTACACCGATGTTCTCTTGTGCTTCCTGTGTTGAACCACCCACGTGAGGCGTTAGGATCACGTTATCGAACTGCATCAATGGTGACTCAAATGGGTCAGCATTGGTTTTTGGTTCCGTTGGGAATACATCGATTGCTGCACCTGAAAGGTGACCAGAATCTAGAGCGCCGCACAGAGCTGGGATATCTACTACCGTGCCACGTGCTGCATTGATAAAGATAGAACCAGGCTTCATGCGCTCGAACTCTTCTTTACCCATCATGTTCTTCGTTTCATTGGTTTCAGGTACGTGCAAAGAGATCACGTCACACTTGTTCAGCAAGTCAGTCATAGTGTGAACTTGAGTTGCGTTACCCAAAGACAGTTTGTTTTCGATATCGTAAAAGTAAACTCGCATACCCAGGTTTTCAGCAATAATACCTAGCTGAGTACCAATGTGACCGTAGCCAATAATACCTAAACGCTTACCACGAGCTTCGTAAGAGTTGTCAGCACTCTTTTTCCAGATACCACGGTGAGCAAGAGCATTCTTCTCTGGGATACCGCGTAGTAGCAATAGAACTTGACCAAGAACTAGCTCAGCAACGCTTCGAGTATTTGAGAACGGTGCATTGAAAACAGGGATACCGCGTTTTGCTGCCGCTTGAAGGTTAACCTGGTTAGTACCAATACAGAAACAACCGACTGCAACTAGCTTTTCAGCTGCATCAATAACTTCTTGGGAGATGTTGGTGCGAGAACGGATACCAATGAAATGAGCATCTTTCACTGCTTCAAGAAGTTCATCTTCAGGTAGTGAGCCTTTATGGTACTCAATGTTTGTGTAACCAGCGGCTTGCAGTACTTCTACAGAAGAAGGGTGAAGACCCTCTAGAAGTAGAATTTTAATTTTTTCTTTTTCCAGTGAAACTTTGGCCATTGTTCTCGTCCTTAAAATGGAAAGGTTGGGCAAATGCGGCGCACGTGCTACAAAACGGCTAAAAGAGGAACTTATTCACCATTTTGTCAGGAGACAAACGTTTTCCCTGTGCGTCTTCTGAACAATAAAGTAACAAAAAAAAAATGTTTTGGGTAAGAAAATTACGGAATAAGACATAATTTTACGGGCGAAAAGCAAAAAAAACGGCGCCCTTGGGCACCGTATGTAATGAAGTAACAGAAAAACTCAATCTTCTATTATTTATTCTTCAATTTTTGCACCTTCAGGTGTGCCTGTGATAACCACATCAGCACCACGGTGAGCAAATAGACCAACCGTAACCACACCAGCGATACCGTTGATGATATCTTCTAATTGTTTTGGGTTTTCGATCGCCATGCCGTATACATCTAGGATCACGTTGCCATTATCAGTGGTGCAACCTTCGCGGTAAACTGGGTCACCACCAAGCTTTACTAGTTCACGTGCAACATATGAACGTGCCATCGGGATAACTTCAACAGGCAATGGGAATTTACCCAACACATCAACGGCTTTAGTACCGTCAACAATACAAATAAACTTATCAGAGATAGCCGCTACGATTTTTTCACGAGTCAAAGCAGCACCGCCGCCTTTGATCATGTCGCGTGAACCGTTGATCTCATCTGCGCCATCAACATAGATGTCTAACTTGAATACGTCATTACACTCAAATACTTTGATTTCTAGTGCTTCTAGTTTTTCAGTAGAGGCTACAGAGCTTGAAACCGCACCTTTGATTTTTTCTTTCATTGTGCCTAGTGCGTCGATGAAGTGATTTACTGTAGAGCCAGTACCTACACCTACAATGCTGCCTTCTTCAACATATTGAAGTGCTGCCCAGCCAGCTGCTTTTTTCATTTCATCTTGAGTCATGCCATTCTCCTGAATAAGGTCTTGCGCTTTGAATTAATCGTTCGCGTATTGAAGTTAACGTTTGGATATTGGGTTAACGTTTGGATATCGAGGTTAACGTTTGCGGCGCGATTATAGCGCTTTAATGGCTGTTTTCCCATTGCCAAGTCTTACTCGGAGTCACGATTTTAGGTAACGGAATGTCCCATTCTTCAATTGGCAGTGTATCGACATGCTGGCAATCATGAGCCAAACCAATGGGAGTTGCGCCTTCACCCGTCTCGAACCATCGAGCCAAGGTACGATCGTAATATCCGCCGCCCATGCCTAAGCGATGCCCTTGAGAGTCAAAGCCTACAAGGGGAGTCAGAATGAGATCGAGTTGCTGACAAGGTTTAACCAGCATCTGATTGAGTTGAGGTTCGACAATGCCGTACTTATTCAAAACAGTGGGTGTGGTTGGAGAGTAATGTAGAAACAGCAGATGTCCGGCAGAGAAGGGGTGCAATACCGGTAAATAAGTTTGCTTGCCTTGCGCCCATAACCATTCAATTAACGGCTGGGTATCGAGTTCGCCATCAATGGAAATATAGAGGGCGATATGTTGAGCAGACTGAATCTCATCAAGCTGCATGCACTGCTTAACTAAGTCTATACCGGATTGAGTTTGTTGGTCGCCAGATAAGGCATTGCGTTTGATACGGATCTGTTTGCGAAATTCGCTGCGTGTGAGCGTCTTCATAAGAAGGGATACCCCAAAGTGCCGTTGAGAATAGATGGCCCTTGAACCAGCGAGTTCAAGGCGGATCAGCAATGATTACCGTAGGCTTCTCGGCGGACCGAGCATGCTCAATAGCACTCAAGTACTAACCCTTAGGGATTGCTTATCGGCTCGGGGACGTGAATCCTCTGACAAACACTCCAGGGTAAATTTTGTGTACGCTATTGCTGTCCGTGCTTAACTTTACTGAGGACATCTGAAAGTGATGTCGTGAGCTGTTCCATTCGCTCGGTCAGTGCGTTTTGCTCGTCGTTTGCTTCAAACTTCTTCGTTTGTAATTCATAGCAAATGTTCAGAGCTGCGATCGTTAGCAGCTTCACTTCATTGGTTACCTTAGTACGTTCAGCCATCTCTTTCAATCGATTATCAAGATCGGCCGCCGCTGCAATCAATGACTCTTCTTGCCCTGGGGGACAATTCACTCGAGTCAGTTTTCCTAATATTTCAACGTCTACCGCTTGATTACTCATGATGGATGAACTCTTTAACGCACTATTTAAGGCTGTTGCCCTTTATCATATTTTTACAAAGAAAAAGTGCAAGTACCGATGAGGAAGCAATCTCCTCTGAGGGAGAAACTATAGGTAAACCGCTATTAAGATTCAAGCTTTTCAGAGTGACTGTTTGTAAATGAGAGCTTGAGCACACAGTAATTCAGCAAATTGAACAATTGGTAGTCAGTCATCCTTCAATTGCTCAGGATCGATGCTTATCAGAATTGGGGTGAAGTGGTACGATTATACTATCGATATAAAGAATAACTGAGCGAGCTATCTGATGAGCGAAACTACTTTACCTGACTACCTAACGGTTGCGACTGAACTTCAATCGGCAAGCCTAGCCGTAAACCCTGCTGAGATGCATGGTTTATTAACGGGTATGTTGAGCGGAGGCTTAAACCTGGCAGATAAAAGCTGGCAACCATTGATCTTTGATTACACCAATGAAGGTATGGGCTGGCCAGATCGCGCATTAACGCTAGCGGAAGCGACATTAAAAGTAACGACCAGCGAAATCACAGGTTCAGGCATGGAGCTGTCTATGTTGTTGCCGGACGAAGACGCAAGCGCAAGCCTGTTTGATCTTGCGGACGGTGTGTCTGATTGGATTAACCACTTTATTTCTGGCTTAGGCTTGGTTGGCGCTCAATTGAATAAAGCGTCTGACGGTACCAAAGAAGCTTTGGCTGATCTTGAAGAGATGGCAAAGCTGGGTATCGATGAAGAAGATGATATGGAAGAGCAAGCGCAGCTTCTAGAGCACGTTATTGAACACGTAAAAGCGTGTGCACTAACGATTCATGCTGAATTCGGTGCTCGCCCATCTGAAGATGCGGCTCCAACCATTCATTAATCCGCTTGTCGGTTTGAGGTTATAATGGCTCAGTATGATGTTGTAATTGCTGGTGGCGCAATGGCAGGGGCGACCTTAGCCCTTGCTCTGAATCACCTCAGTCAAGGTTCACTATCGATCGCGGTAGTAGAGCCTTATCAGGTTGATCATCAAGCTCACCCTGGTTTTGATTCTCGTTCGATCGCTTTGTCTTATGGCACGGTGCAGATCCTTGATTCTTTGCATTTGTGGCAATCTATCGCACCGGTAGCAACCCCGATTAAAGATATCCATGTATCGGATAGAGGGCATGCCGGAATGACGGACATCTACAGTGAAGAGCTTGCTGTTGATGCGCTTGGCTATGTGGTGGAGTTGGCGGATGTGGGTCGAATCTATCAGCAGAAGCTTGAATCCGAAGCTGCAATTACGATGTTTTGCCCTGAGTCTGTCAGTAAAGTCGAACGTGAAGAGTTGCAAACGACGATTGAACTGACAAGTGGGCAAACAGTAACAACTAAGTTATTGGTCGCTGCCGATGGCGCGATCTCAACCTGTTGCAAGCAACTCAATATCTCATTGAGTGAGCATGACTTTGAACAAGTTGCTGTGATTGCCAATATCGTGGCGAGCGAACCTCATCAAGGTCGCGCATTTGAGCGTTTTACTCATCATGGGCCAGTCGCTCTATTACCGATGAGTGATAACCGTTTGTCGTTGGTTTGGTGTTTGTCACCGGAGCAAGCACAAAAAGTGATGACGCTAAACGACAACGAATTTCTTGAGCAGTTGCAGAGTGACTTTGGTTGGCGACTTGGCAGACTCGAGAAGGTAGGCAAGCGTGCCAGTTACCCACTGATTCTTCGTCATCGTCAGCAAAATATCTCTCATCGATTTGCGATTATTGGTAATGCCGCTCAAACGCTTCACCCAATTGCAGGACAAGGTTTTAATCTTGGCATCCGTGATGTGGCTTCCTTGGCGGAAGAGTTGTGTACCCAACTCGATGATGTTGGGCGTTACAATGGTCTTGTTAACTTTAGAAAGCGTAGAGAACAAGATAGAGACACGACGATTACGCTGACATCAAGCCTAGTTCATTTATTCTCAAACGATTTTTTGACCGCTCGCATTGGGCGTAATCTTGGGTTAGCCGTAATTGATAACCTTCCACCACTTAAAGGTCCACTTTTGCGTCATACGCTTGGCCTAGTAGAAAGATAAGGTAGAAAAATAATGATGCAAAGTGTTGATATCGCGATTGTTGGTGGAGGCATGGTTGGCCTAGCGCTTGCTGCTGCGTTGAAAGACAGTGACCTAAGAATTGCCGTCATTGAAGGCAGGGCACCCAGTGAAGGGCTTAGCGAATTGCCTGATGTGCGTGTGTCGGCATTGAGCCGCTCTAGTGAAGTGATTCTTCGTAACTTAGGCACATGGCAAGGCATTGAAGAAAGACGTACTGCACCTTACCAAGCGATGGAGGTGTGGGAACAAGATAGCTTTGCTCGTATTGAGTTTGACTCGACACGTTTGGCTCAGCCGAATCTCGGTCATATTGTTGAGAACCGTGTGATTCAACTCGCACTGCTTGATCAGGTGAAGAAGCAAGATAATGTCAGCCTGTACATGCCCGCGACGTGCAAAACGATGGCGATTGGTGAAAGCGAAGCATGGCTAACGCTAGATAATGGCCAAGCACTGACCGCTAAGTTGGTTGTTGGAGCGGACGGCGCAAACTCTTGGGTTCGCAAACAACAAGATATTCCATTAACACATTGGGATTACGGACACAGCGCGATTGTCGCGAATATCAAGACCACAGAGCAACACCACAGCGTTGCTCGTCAGATATTCACACCACAAGGGCCATTGGCATTCCTACCAATGCAGCCAAGCCACATGAGTTCGATAGTTTGGTCTACGGAGCCTAATCGTGCCGAGAAGCTTGTCTCCATGTCGGATGCTGATTTTAATAAGCAGCTAACGGCAGAGTTCGACTCAAAGCTTGGATTATGCGAAGTGGTTGGTGACCGTTTTGCCTTCCCACTGCGCATGCGCTATGCACGTGACTTTGCGGTGGAGCGTGTGGCTTTGGTTGGTGATGCTGCTCATACGATTCATCCGTTAGCAGGGCAAGGCGTGAACCTTGGCCTATTAGACGCAGCAAGCTTAGCGCAAGAGCTGTTAACGCTATGGGCTGCTGGCGAGGACATTGGTACTAAACGTAACCTTCGTGGCTATGAACGCTGGAGAAAAGCTGAGGCGGCGAAGATGATTGCTTCAATGCAGGGCTTTAAAGATCTGTTTGAAGGCGATAACCCAGCCAAGAAGCTGATTCGTGGCATCGGTATGAAGCTCGCGGGCCAATTACCGGGGGCGAAAGATGAGATCATGAAGCGAGCACTGGGTTTGTCAGGCAATCTTCCTGATCTAGCCAAGCGTCCAGTTACGCACCAATAATCGTGAATCAACAATCGCAAATCAATAGTCGCGCACGGGTGAGCCGTTGTTGATGGTCAGCAGCTGGAGCTGATTGCCATTGACTCAATCTGAACACGAAAAAAGGGTTGGCATTATGCCAACCCTTTTTGTTTTTAATTCTGTAGAGAATCAGGTCATGCGTATGCGCAGCGCAGTTTCATGATTTCACTATTTATTTCTTTTACCGTTTGAAAGTGACGCCTTTCTGCTCGGTCTGGCAGCACGAGTTTACCGTTATCAAACTCAAATTTTCCTACGCCGTAAATGTAGATTCGTCCTTTGAAAAGTCGACTTACATGTTTAGCAATCATACTCGGTGTATAGCGCTTAAACAGTCTCATTTTAATTATCCTTATATTTACCTAGCCTGCATATTATAGAAAAACTCCGAGATAATAATTGTGATAAGCATGGAGTAATATGCAGTAGAGTTGACGTGAATTAGATATTTGTGCTGTTCTAAGCACTTTCTTCAGTAAATATCTATTTTTACGTGAGCTCCTCCCCAAAATAATACTGACTAGTGAACTGCTGTGAACTTTCCTGTCCGGTATTAAGCAGTGATAATGTTACAAGTATAAGAATAGGCGGGATTTTTTTGTTTGTGTAATCAAATTGTAAATTTTTGACAAAAAAAAGCCCGTCTAAAACGGGCGAATAGTCACAGATGCATTACACAAAAGTGGATACTGATGTTACTCAGTGGATTCACTTGTACTGATTTGCTTAAAAGCGAGTCAGTAAATTCACAATAACGTAAATTTGCCTTTGTGACTACTTATGCTTTTATTTTGAGTAACTATTTATTATTGGCGTGTTCTTCTTATGACGAACTTCACACTAAAAATGTATTCAATGAAAAGTTGTACTTAAGTTTGCGAACGATGACTCGATCGAAAAGGTCATCGACTGATGTCAGCAACGATTGGTGCGCAAAGGGCCATAAGATCATTGGGATCCAGCGCAACACCAGCCATTCGATCACCCGAGCTAATAGTAACCGTCGAGTTTTTTTGAATTGAAGGATCAAAAATGATCGGCATGTATCTCTTTAGAGCAAGAGGGCCAACACACCCAGCCTTAAAGCCTGTGATCGTTTCAACATCAGCGAGTGATACACAGGTCATTCGGCGGCAATTCAGTACCGAGCGTACTTTCTTGGGGTCGACAGAGCGATCACCAGAAGTACAGGCCAACGCATATTGGTTGCCCATATCCTTGAGCAGGATACACTTCACCATTTGAGAGGCGTCGATGCCTCGCTCTTGAGCTGTCTCTTCGATGCTGGTGGTTGGTTTACTTTGCATCAGCAGGCGATAGTTCACCTGCTGTTGATCCAGCCATTGTGTAATCAGTGTTTCCACGTGGTTACTCGTCGTCAAGGATGTAAGGCAGTGGCAGGATATTCCATGTTTGATCAGGCTGCGCGGTCAGTCGAAGCTGAACATCGTCATCAAGGTTGTTTGGCAGTACCATCAAACCAATCGCTTGGTTATTAGCAAATTGATAGACGTTTAATAGTCGGCCTGCACCACGCCAGTTCTCACCCACGCTACGTTCAAGTTCAATCGTATTCTCTAGAGACAGTACATCTGAAGTTGTTCCAGAAACAATGCGCATCTCACGCTTGTTCATGCCACGGTACTTGGCACGAGCAACCGTTTCTTGACCTGTGTAGCAGCCCTTTGAAAAGCTGATGCCGCCAATCGCTTGCAGATTAAGAGCTTGAGGGATGTGCTCGTTTTGCTCTGCTTTTGATAGGTTAGGCTGAGCATCAAGAATTTCATGATACTGCCAAAGCGCTTCTGATACTTTTTCAGCTGAGCTGCTTGATACCAAGGCTTCTGCTGCTTCTTGAGTAACAAGTAGAGCCCAACGGTTGTCTGAGACTTGAACGGCTGTACCACCAGAGATAGTACGCACTTTACCTTGACCCTCTGCAATCGAATCAACGTATTGGTTCGCTGAAGCACCCATGATTCCGATAACAACGTCAGACGTCTGCTCGATATCAATTTTAGAGAACACGGCGTATTTTTTTATTTCAACTAACTCGACTTCAATTGCCGATTTAGGCTGCATAAGTGCATAGCCACCATTGTGGTGGAACAAACGAAAGATACTCCAAACCTTTCCTTTCGCATCACAATGCGCGCCTAATGTAGAATCATCATTAGGAAGAGTGACGACATCGCACGTTACTTGACCTTGTAGGTACGACTTTTTGTCATCGCCTATCATGGTGATTGCGCTCCAGTCTGACACGTGTGTGATCATCAGTTCTGGAAGCGATTCATTTTGAGTATGAGCGAGCGGCTGAAATGTGTTTTTCCAATCCATTTTATCTTTCCTAAGAATTTTATTTGGCTCTATGTTAATCCGGTTCTGTTTCTTTGTCAGCCTAGGTTTTTTTGTGAGCTTAGATAGGGACTGTGACTCACATAGTAGTTGCAGAGCGTATGACTTGTTACACTCCGAGAAAGAAAAATTATAGGTGAGGATAGCCAATGTACACTGCAGAGCAGAAAGCACGAATTAAATGGGGTTGCCGTCGTGGCATGTTAGAACTTGATGTAGTCATCATGCCATTTTTTGAAGAGTGTTTTGATTCATTGCAAGAGCAGGAACAGCGTGAGTTTGTTTCTCTACTTGAGTGTGATGACCCAGATTTGTTTACTTGGGTTATGGGACATGGGCGCAGTGAAAATCTAGGCCATGCTTCAATGGTTGATAAAATTGTCGCGCACAACCTCAGCAAGGTTCGTTAAGCTTCAGCTTAAACCTTCAGTTTCCGCATTATTTGCAAAAGGCACTGTTTCTGGGTGCCTTTTGTTTTTCATTGTCTTTTCTTCTATCCCGCTCGTTGTTGCCCTCTATTGTTTAGCTCTAATGCTCAGTTTGTTTAAAGCCAATCATGTAATCTTGAATACAGCACATGGATGTTTTGATTATAAAGAAGATGGCGAGATTCGACTCAATGACCAATCCTACACACTTAAGTCCGTTGATAAGATCTGGGCACAGTTTTTCGTCAAACTAAAATTCGAATGTGGGCATTCGGTAATGCTTTGGCGTGATAGTTGTCGTGAGCGTGAATATCGCCACTTTCTGGCGAACTTACAACGATCGCACGAGGCAAATGAGAACGCGAGATAAAAGAAAAAGGAGCGCTAGGCTCCTTTTCGTTTGATTGCGTTTAGTGATTAGCTAATAGCTTTCAAATAATGATTACGACTGGTTTCTCTCTGGCGTAAGAATCGTTGGGCCACTGTCTTTTGCAAGTTCTGGGTAATCCAACGTGTAGTGTAAGCCGCGGCTCTCTTTACGTTGCATCGCACAACGCACCATTAGCTCTGCCACTTGTAGCAAGTTACGCAGTTCTAATAGGTTGTTCGAAACCTTAAAGTAGCTGTAGTACTCATGAGTTTCTTGCTGCAGCATCTGAATACGGCGCATTGCACGTTCTAGACGTTTGTCCGTTCGAACAATACCCATGTAATCCCACATGAACAGTCTTAGCTCGTGCCAGTTGTGCTGAATGATCACTTCTTCATCACTGTTGGTGACTTGGCTTTCGTCCCATGCAGGCAGTTCAGCGCACAGTTGAGATTGGTCGATGTTTTCAACGATATCTTTTGCTGCTGCCCAAGCATACACAACACATTCAAGCAGTGAATTTGACGCCATGCGGTTCGCACCGTGTAAGCCGGTGTAACTCACTTCACCAATCGCATATAAGTTAGTTAAGTCGGTTTGACCTTGTTTATTCACCATCACACCACCGCAGGTATAGTGCGCAGCCGGTACGATAGGGATCGGCTCTTTAGTCATATCAATCCCCAAATCCATCAAACGAGTATGGATCATTGGGAAATGCGTTGTGATGAATTCTTCAGGCTTGTGGCTGATATCAACATACATGCAGTCGGCACCTAGGCGCTTCATTTCGAAGTCAATCGCACGAGCAACCACATCTCGCGGAGCCAGTTCACCACGCTCGTCGAAGTCCTTCATGAAGCGAGAACCGTCTGGACGACGCAGGTAGGCACCTTCACCACGCAGTGCTTCCGTTAGCAAGAAGTTACGCGCTTCTGGGTGGAACAAGCAAGTTGGGTGGAACTGGTTGAACTCAAGGTTTGCTACTCGACAACCCGCACGCCAAGCGATAGCAATACCATCACCTGAAGATACATCTGGGTTAGAGGTGTATTGGTAAACCTTTGAAGCGCCGCCTGTAGCTAATACAACAAATTTAGCGCGCACGGTTTCAACGTGTTCTTGGTTACGGTTCCAAATGTAGGCACCGATAACTTTGTCTTTCGAACCACCAACCTTATCTTCTGTGATCAAATCTAGCGCATTGTGGCGCTCGAAGATCTCGATGTTGGGGTGATTGTTGACGTTATCTTGCAGTGAGGTTTGCATTGCCATGCCAGTTGCATCGGCAGCGTGCAGAATTCGGCGGTGGCTGTGGCCACCCTCACGAGTGAGGTGATATTTTGGTTGGCCTTCCGTGCTGTTCTCATCTTTATCAAATGGAACACCACCATCAATCAGCCATTGCACACACTCTTTAGCATTTTCAGCAATGAATTGAACTGTATCTTCTTCGCATAACCCAGCCCCAGCAATTTGAGTATCTTCTACATGAGACTCAATACTGTCCGACTCATCGAACACCGCGGCGATACCACCTTGTGCGTAATACGTCGATCCTTCGCTGCGTGGTCCTTTGCTTAATACAATTACTTTTGCATGTTCTGCTACACGTAAGGCTAATGACAAGCCTGCCGCACCACTTCCTACCACTAATACATCACACTGATGTTCACGGTTTGCGTTCATAAAACTTATTAAATCCCGGGCTATAGTCGAGTTGTCCACTCTCAATTGACGTTGTCTTGTTTTAGGAGTTTGGCTAAGACTGTTATAATCTCTCCAAAGTCATCCTAAAACGCTACACAAAATCAATGTACAGACAGCTATCTAGAAATATTTAATTGCTCAATACCATTGCTTTTGCTCAAGTTTCCCCAAATTGATAGGGATAGCTATTTTTATTACATCACATTGTGAAACAATAATGGCAAATAATTTTAAGAAAGTTGGAACTTTCGGTATTTGGCTTAGTCACAATAGTGCTCTTGTAGACGGTGGTGTCAATACTACATTTCGCATAATTAGTACCCATATCTGTGAAGGTAAGGGTTATAACAATAGGAGTACCCGCTCGAATGAACGAGCAGCTAACCGATCAAGTGTTGATTGAGCGAGTTCAGAGTGGAGATAAGCAGGCTTTTAACTTACTAGTGGTTAAGTACCAAAATAAAGTTTGTAATCTTATCTCTCGATACGTGAATAATTCCGGTGATGTACCTGATGTAGCACAAGAAGCTTTTATTAAAGCTTACCGCGCGATACCTAACTTTCGTGGCGAGAGTGCCTTCTATACATGGTTGTACCGAATTGCCGTGAACACCGCTAAAAATCATATCGTTGCCCAGAGCCGTAGGCCGCCAGCAACAGATGTAGATGCAGAAGATGCAGAATATTACGAAACAGGCAGCGCGTTAAAAGAAATATCGAACCCTGAGAACTTAACGCTGTCAAACGAATTGAAACAAGTTGTTTTTGGAGCGATTGAAGCGCTACCAGAAGACTTAAAAACTGCAATGACGTTGCGTGAGCTCGAAGGTTTGAGCTACGAAGAGATTGCAGAAGTAATGGATTGCCCTGTAGGAACCGTACGTTCGCGTATTTTCCGAGCTCGTGAAGCGGTGGAAAAGAAAATTAAGCCTCTTTTGCAACGCTAGAACTTGTAATAATTATGGTGAAAATAATGGCTGATAAAGAAAAGCTTTCGGCACTCATGGATGGTGAAACGATCGATAAAGCTCTCATTGTAGATCTCGAATCTGATCAAGAAAGCATGGATACCTGGCAGAGTTACCATCTAATTGGTGATGTTATGCGTGGGGATGCGCCAGAAACTCCAGAGTGGAACATTGCTAACAGTGTTGCGGCAGCGCTTGATAATGAGCCTGCACATAGTGTAATGCCGAACCTGCACCAAGTGCGTGTTGAACCAACTGTTGCTCCAATTGAAGAGCAGCCTAAACCTCAGCAAGCGAAGCGTCAGCTTCCGGCGTGGTTACAACAGTTTGGACAAGTTGCCGTGGCAGCGTGTGTCTCACTCGTCGTTGTACTAGGTGTTCAACAATATGGTGGCAGCGATCCTGCTGCGCCAGAGCAGTTGCCTGTACTCCAGACGATTCCATTTGCGGGTTCTGCGGAACCAGTAAGTTTAACGCGTGACTCTGTTGAAAAGCCAGCATCTGAAGCTAACTTGCAAGAGCAGCGCAAACGCGTTCATGCAATGCTAGAAGATTATGAGCTGCAGCTAAGATTAAACAGTGATGCATCGCCAATGCAAGATGCACATCTAGAATCGGACATTGAATGAAGAAAATCCTGGTCAGTGCACTGACACTGTTCAGCTTGATGTCTCCAACAGCCTTTGCAGAGGAACCCACTGCAAAGGCGTTGTTACATCAGATGAACGAGGCCAGTCAGCATCTAAATTACGAACTCTCCTACATTTTGATCAAGAAGAGCAGTATTGAACCTCTTGTTTATCGCCATGCGGTTAACGACGACCAACAACTCGCGCACCTTGTTTACTTGAGCGGGCCTATCCGTGAAGTTATTCGACGTGGTGATGAAGTCAGTTATATTGAACCGGGCACAGAACCGTTTACCATTCAATCTGGCAGTATGGTTGCCCCTGTTATTCCGATGATTAATCGAGATATTGACGCGCTCAACGACTATTACGATTTCGTTAAAGTTGGTCGTGCTCGTGAAGCTGGAAGTACTACGCAAGTATTGCGCGTGGTGCCGAAAGATGGCCTTCGTTACTCTTACGTCGTTTGGGTAGACGAAAAAACGAGTCTTCCTTTGCGTGCCGATCTGTTGGATCGTGATGGCGAAGTGCTTGAACAGTATCGTACTATCTCTTTCGTGGTGAACGATAAGATTGCTGAGGCAATGGGGGGCTTGAATAGCGCTCAACTGCCGAAAGTCTTATCACTGCCGGAAGGCTTAGTGAGTGAAACTAACTGGCAAGCCTCTTGGATTCCTGAAGGATTTAAGTCAAAAGAGCTTAGTCGTTATCCAATGGCTGCGACCGATAAAATGGTTGAAAGCCAACTTTTCAGTGATGGGTTGTTTAGCTTTTCAGTTTATATCGCGGATAAAGACGAACATTCATTGAAAGGGCAGTTGGTACGCCAAGGACGCAGAACCTTACACAGCTTAGTGATTGGTGACAAAGAGATCTCTGTGGTGGGTGATATTCCACCAGCAACGGCCAAACGTATTGCGCAATCAGTTACGTTCAATAAACCGGTACCAGCGCAATGATGACGGCGCTGGCAACCGTTAGCTCGGTTGAACAAAGCGGTCAACAATACTTTGTTCAACTGAGCTGCGAACAACAAACCAGTTGCAGCAGCTGCTCATCTCAAAAAAGCTGCGGAACGGGTATTGTTACCAAGGCTGTTGGTAATAAATCCTTGTTTTGGCAGCTTAAAACCAAAAGTTTAGTTAAAGCCGGACAGATCGTGGAAATTGGCTTTCCAGAAAAAAGCCTACTGCAGTCTGCGGCTATTGTTTACCTCATTCCACTTTTCATGTTGATGATTGGTGCTGGTTTTGGACAACTCTTGTTGCAACCCTTACTCCAAGGGGGCGAGGGCATTGTTATCTTAAGCGCTGCTCTGTTTACTGCTGGTGGCATTGCCTTAGCTAAGCGGTTAGCCAAACCTATGGAAGACAAATCCAAGCAAGAAGTCGTCTTGATTCGAATCCTAGGCGAGCCTCTCGTCTAATTTATGATGCTTCTTGCCCTTAAATTGGGTAGAATCTGCCAACTTGATTGAAATGCCGCCACCAATGCTGACTGTAGATTGGACGCGTCGCGGCTTTCTTATTATCCCTATTCAAAGAGTTTAGTCACACCAAGCCTATGAAGCACATTCGTAATTTTTCGATTATCGCCCACATCGACCACGGTAAGTCGACCCTTTCTGACCGCTTAATCCAAGTTTGTGGAGGGTTAAGTGAACGTGAGATGGCAGCTCAAGTCCTCGATTCTATGGATATAGAACGCGAGCGTGGTATTACAATTAAAGCGCAGAGTGTGACTTTAGATTACAAAGCGAAAGATGGTGAAACTTACCAACTTAACTTTATCGACACTCCAGGACACGTAGATTTCTCTTACGAAGTATCTCGTTCTCTAGCCGCTTGTGAAGGCGCGCTATTGGTTGTGGATGCTGGTCAAGGTGTTGAAGCACAAACTCTAGCAAACTGTTACACCGCGATCGAAATGGAACTGGAAGTAGTGCCAATCTTGAACAAGATTGACTTACCTGCTGCTGAACCTGAGCGTGTTGCTGAAGAAATCGAAGAGATCGTTGGTATCGATGCGATGGAAGCGACGCGTTGTTCTGCAAAAACCGGTATCGGTGTTGACGACGTTCTTGAAAACATCGTAACAGCTATCCCACCACCGGAAGGTGATCCAGACGCGCCACTACAAGCGTTGATCATCGACTCTTGGTTCGATAACTACTTAGGCGTTGTTTCTTTGGTTCGTATCAAGAACGGTAAGCTGAAGAAGAACGACAAGATTAAAGTAATGTCGACAGACCAAGTTTGGGGTGTTGACCGTCTAGGTATCTTCACACCTAAGCAAATCGACACAACAGAGCTAAATACTGGCGAAGTTGGTTGGGTTGTTTGTGGTATTAAAGACATCCTTGGCGCACCTGTTGGTGATACGTTGACGCTTGCAAAAGGCGGTAGCACAGAACGTCTGCCTGGTTTCCAAAAAGTGAAGCCTCAGGTATACGCAGGTCTATTCCCAGTATCGTCTGATGACTACGAAAACTTCCGTGACGCACTAGGCAAACTAAGCCTGAACGATGCATCACTGTTTTACGAACCAGAAAGTTCAGCAGCACTTGGCTTTGGTTTCCGTTGTGGCTTCTTAGGAATGCTTCACATGGAGATCATCCAAGAGCGTTTAGAGCGTGAATACGACCTAGACCTAATCACAACGGCACCAACCGTAGTGTACGAAGTTGTAAAAACAGATGGCACAATTCTTTACGTCGATAGCCCGGCTAAACTGCCTGCGACTAATGATGTAGAAGAGATTCGTGAGCCTATCGCTCGTTGTAATATCCTTGTTCCGTCGGAATACCTAGGTAACGTAATTACCTTATGTGTAGAAAAACGTGGCGTGCAAGTTGATATGGTTTATCACGGTAAGCAAGTTGCTGTGACGTACGACCTGCCAATGGCAGAAGTGGTTCTAGACTTCTTCGACCGTTTGAAATCAACATCTCGTGGCTATGCGTCACTGGATTACAACTTCCAACGTTTTGAAATGTCGAACATGGTTCGTGTTGACGTATTGCTTAATGGCGAAACGGTTGATGCACTGGCTATCATTACGCACAAAGACATTGCTCAGTCTCGTGGTCGTCTACTGGTTGAGAAGATGAAAGAATTCATCCCTCGTCAGATGTTCGATATCGCGATTCAAGCAGCGATTGGTAACCACATCATTGCTCGTTCTACAGTGAAACAACTGCGTAAGAACGTAATCGCAAAATGTTACGGTGGTGATATCAGTCGTAAGAAGAAACTTCTTAAGAAACAAAAAGAAGGTAAGAAGCGTATGAAGCAGATCGGTAACGTTGAACTGCCTCAAGAAGCATTCTTAGCGATTCTTCATGTTGGTAAAGACTAACTTTATCCAGCATTAAACGAATAATTGAAAGTGGAAGAGTAGCTCGCTATTCTTTCACTTTCGTTATTTTTAAAGAAATGAAATTTAAGGGATATCAATGGCTAATACATTTTCGCTTATTTTAGTGATCGTAACTCTAGTGACCGGCATTGTATGGGCGTTGGAAAAGTTTGTGTGGGCGAAGAAACGCCAGCAAAAGCTTGCTGACGTTGAAGCACAATCGAATGGCCTAGACGCTGCAACCAGCGCAAAAGTTACGGCTCAGCCTTGGTGGGTTGAGAACAGTGTGTCCATTTTCCCTGTAATTGCATTTGTTTTGGTTTTGCGTTCATTTATTTATGAACCGTTTCAAATCCCATCTGGTTCGATGATGCCAACACTATTGGTTGGTGATTTCATCTTAGTAGAGAAGTACGCATACGGTCTAAAAGACCCGGTATGGCGCACTCAACTAGTCGAAACGGGCAAACCAGAACGTGGTGATTCAATCGTATTCAAATACCCACCTCAGCCGAATATCGACTACATCAAGCGTGTTGTTGGTATGCCGGGTGATACCATTCGCTACAGCAGCAATAAAGAAGTCTGCATTCAAGCGAAGGGTGGCAGTAGCTGTAAACCAGTGAAGTTAAGTAACGTTGAAGAAAGCCAATTTATTCAAGATGGTGTGCCTCTGATTCAGTTGAATGAACAACTGGGTGACGTGGAGCACCAAATCTTAGTTAACCCATTACGTCGTGATCGTGTGCAAGCATATCAACCTCGCAATGGTGTTAACGAGTGGATCGTTCCAGAAGGCCAATACTTTGTTATGGGTGATAACCGTGACAACAGTGCTGACAGCCGTTACTGGGGCTTTGTCCCTGAAGCAAACCTTGTTGGTAAGGCCGTTGCTATTTGGATCAGCTTCGAATTCGAACGCGGTTCAGACAGTGTACTTCCAACATGGATTCCTACTGGTGTGCGTTTTAATCGCATCGGTGGGATTCACTAATCGATCACATAACACATCGAGAGAGCATGAATTCTCCAATTGATAAACTAGAGAGAAAGATTGGCTATCAGTTTAATGATGCCGATCTTATCCATTTGGCGCTGACTCACCGTAGCGCCGCAGGTAAACACAACGAACGTCTTGAGTTTCTGGGCGATTCAATTTTAAGTTTTGTTATCGCTGATGATCTTTACCACCGTTTCCCTAAGGTAAACGAAGGTGATATGAGCCGCATGCGCGCAACATTAGTACGTGGTCATACATTGGCAGAACTAGGTCGTGAATTCGAACTAGGAGATTACTTAAAATTAGGTCCAGGTGAGTTGAAGAGTGGCGGTTTCCGTCGTGATTCTATTCTAGCGGATGCAGTAGAAGCGATCATCGGTGCTGTCTATTTAGATAGTGATACCGAGGTTGTTCGCCGCATTATTTTAAGCTGGTACCAATCTCGCCTAGAGTCTATTCAGCCTGGTGTATCTCAAAAAGATCCGAAAACTCGCTTACAAGAGTTTTTACAAGGTCGAAGAAATCCCCTACCTGTCTACACAGTGACTAATATTAAAGGTGAAGCACACAACCAAGAGTTTACGGTTGAGTGTGAAGTGGCAGGTGTGGATAAACCTGTTATCGGTAAAGGCACTAGCCGCCGCAAGGCAGAACAAGCGGCTGCTGAAACAGCATTAGAGCAACTAAGCAATGTCTGATAACAATCAAGATTTCGATATCGATGCATTCTTTTCATCTGATAGCAAAAAAACGGGCCTACCGGAAAACCAACACTGTGGCTTCATCGCTATCGTGGGTCGACCAAACGTAGGTAAATCGACGCTTCTGAACCATATTTTGGGTCAGAAAATCTCGATCACATCACGTAAACCTCAGACGACACGTCACCGTATTATGGGCGTAGAAACTGAAGGTGATTACCAAGCGATCTACGTTGATACTCCTGGACTTCATATCGAAGAAAAGCGTGCAATCAACCGTTTGATGAACCGTGCGGCGAACAGCTCACTGAGCGATGTGAACCTAGTATTCTTCCTTGTTGACGGTACTCACTGGACTGACGACGATGAAATGGTACTGAATAAGCTGAGAAAAACAGATTTCCCAGTCGTCCTTTGTATTAACAAAGTAGACAACGTTCAAGACCGTACAGACGTGATGCAACATATGATGGAAGTGTCTAAGAAGATGGACTTCCTTGATGTTGTACCAATCTCGGCGAAGCAAGGTAAGAATATCGATGTACTGCGTAAGCACGTTCGTAACTCTTTACCTAAAGCGACGCATCACTTCCCTGAAGAGTACGTAACGGATCGTTCACAGCGCTTTATGGCCTCTGAAATCATCCGTGAAAAACTGATGCGATTCACAGGCGAAGAGCTACCTTACTCAGTAACGGTTGAAATCGAGCGTTTCGATTACAACCCTGATAACGATGGCTTCCATATCAATGCTTTGATTCTTGTTGAACGTACTGGTCAGAAGAAGATGGTGATTGGTAAAGCGGGCGAGAAGATCAAAACTATTGGTCGTGAAGCTCGTATCGACATGGAAGAACTGTTCGGTCGTAAGGTTTACCTAGAGACTTGGGTTAAAGTTAAGTCTGGTTGGGCTGATGATGAGCGTGCACTTCGCTCGTTAGGCTACATCGACGATCTATAATATATTGAACGTCACTTTCTGAGATTAAGAAAGTTGAACTGAATATAATTTCAAGAGAGAGTGCGAACTCTCTCTTTTTGTATCTGTAAGAAGGGTAAGTGATTGAGCGAAGGGTTACAGCGATGCTTTGTGTTGCACCGTCGACCATACAGTGAGTCGAGCCTGATTCTAGACGTCTTCAGTGAAGAGTACGGTCGGGTGACGTTGATGTCTAAAGGTGCGCGGAGTAAGCGTTCTAATTTGAAAGGTGCATTGCAACCTTTTACGCCTCTGCTGCTTAAGTGGTCTGGCAATGGTTCAATGAAAACGTTACGCCAAGCTGAACCCATCAGCTTGGGGCTTCCTCTTGCCGGTATTAATCTGTATTCCGCTATGTATGTCAATGAGCTAGTTGGCCGTGTGTTGATGGCCGAAGTAGCCATGCCCGCATTTTTTCACGACTATCTTCATGCTTTAACAGAACTCGCTCATAATGAGAACCCTGAGCCAGCGCTACGTCGTTTTGAATTGGCTCTACTTTCCGCTATGGGGTATGGCGTCGACTTTTTGCATTGTGCTGGTACTGGTGAAGCGATCGATCCAAGTATGACTTATCGCTATCGAGAGCAGAAAGGTTTCATCGCTTCTGTACGTCGAGATAACCTGACATTTATGGGCGATGAACTTATCGCAATCAGTGAACGTAGGTTTATCACTAAAGAGCAGTTAAAAGCAGCAAAACGCTTTACACGCATAGCCTTAAAGCCGTATCTTGGCGGCAAACCATTAAAAAGTAGAGAGCTATTTATGCCCACAATAGCCCTCTCTAGAGCACGGAGTATTGGAAAATGAGCTCAATCCTTTTAGGCGTTAATATCGACCATATTGCTACACTACGTAATGCACGTGGTACTAAATACCCAGATCCAGTACACGCAGCTGAAATTGCTGAACGTGCGGGTGCTGACGGCATTACCATTCACCTGCGCGAAGATCGCCGTCATATTGTTGATCGCGATGTACGTATTCTTGCTGAGACAATCCAGACTCGCATGAACTTAGAGATGGCAGTGACGGACGAGATGGTTCAAATTGCACTCGATACTAATCCTGAGTTCGTTTGTCTGGTTCCAGAGAAGCGTGAAGAGCTGACGACGGAAGGCGGCTTGGACGTGGTTGGTCAACTTGAAAAGATCAAAGCAGCGACGGAAAAACTGTCGGCTGCGGGTATCAAAGTATCTCTGTTTATCGATGCAGATCGTGAGCAAATCGACGCAGCAAAAGCGTGTGGCGCACCGTTCATTGAGCTTCATACTGGTCATTACGCTGATGCGAAAACAGAAGAAGATCAGCAAGATGAGCTTAAAAAGATTGCTGCAGGCGCAAGCTACGCAGACGATCTTGGTATCACAGTGAATGCTGGTCATGGTCTGACTTATCATAACGTAGCGCCGATTGCGGCACTTCCTGAGATTTACGAGTTGAACATTGGTCACTCGATCATGGGACGCGCAGTATTTGATGGTTTGAATAAAGCCGTTGCAGACATGAAAGCCGTGATGGAAACAGCACGCAACAACGCTTAGTTCTTTAACTCGTCATTAGTTTAGTAGTAAGCGTTAAGCGGTTAATCAGTAGAATCGATAACGTTAATAGATAGAAGTTTGGTAGTAGGGTAAACATGGCTGTTGTTGGATTGGGTACAGATATCGCAGAAATCGAACGTGTTGAAAAGGCACTGTCACGAAGTGGCGATGCTTTTGCTCAGCGTATTTTGACCGACTCTGAGTTTGAAGTATTTCAGCAACTGAAGCAAAAAGGGCGTTACCTTGCAAAACGCTTTGCTGCAAAAGAAGCGGCATCTAAGGCGTTGGGCACGGGTATCGCGCTTGGTGTGACCTTTCACGATTTCGAGATTTCAAACGATGAGCATGGCAAGCCAGTTCTAAGCCTACATAAAAAGGCGCGTGAAATCGCAGAAGCGAGTGGTACAAAGTCGATTCATCTGACTATCTCAGATGAGCGCCATTATGCGGTGGCGACGGTACTACTCGAGTCGTAAATAGATTACCGTTACTTTATACCAATCGTAGTAAATAACTGTTCACCCTAGCTTGTTAAAAAACTCGATAACTTCGTTAGAATTTTTGATTGTAGAATAACTACTTATCGAAAAACCCTGCCTTGTTCTCAAGCTTTTTTCCTACGCTATTTTTGATCACTTACTTACTGTGATTGGTATTATATCTGGTGCTCTAGACACTAGACAGAAAAAGCAGAGCTCATGAGCTCTGCTTTTTTATTGGCTGGTAAACCGTTTAACGAATATTTGTGAGTAAGAAATGTTCGCTAGGTCTTAGCTGGTTTCAAATAATGAATCGCGGTTGCTTGAACCTTATCTAATTCATCCTGAAGTTCAAAAAGTTCAGGTTCAATGTCTTCAACGGAAGTGCCGGAACGCAGCTCTTTCTCTATCGTCGCACACACCGACTTCAGCCTTGGTACACCGCTGTATGAGCTGCTGCCATGCATCTTGTGGATGATGTGTGTCAGTGCTTCAACGGGGTAGTCACTGTCTTCGATCGCTTTCTCTGCGGCCTCATAAACCTCAGGAATAAAGTCGACTAGCATTTGCAGCATATCGCGTGCGAGGTCTTCTTTGTTAGCGGCTTGCTTCATAGCTGCTTGCCAATCAATGATGATATTCTTATGCACGTTAGCCTCAGAATCTGAAACTGAGCTATTGTCTACTTCCGCAGAGACTGCCGGGTGGGCGGGGTCTATTTTTTCAATGTGCTCAACCTCAGAGGTAGGGCTCCAATGAATCAGAACCTGCTGTAACACGTGCTCTTCAATCGGTTTGGTTAGGTAGTCATCCATGCCGGCTTCAAGTAGACGGTCCCGTTCGCCAACCATCGCGTGTGCTGTGACGGCAATGACGGGGGTATTCGCATTATTTGCTAGCTCCTTTATATTCTTACAGGCCGTCACGCCATCCATTTGCGGCATTTGGATATCCATGAAGATGATATCAAATGAGGTCTCCTTCGCCTTGTCTATGGCCTTCTGTCCGCTGGTGCAACTGATGACAGTCTCTACACGCTCTTTTAGTAGCGCGGTGATCAATTTAAGGTTTGCTGGGTTGTCGTCGACCGCCAATACAGTGAGCGGTAGCTTCTCTTCTGAGTGCGTTTCAATGGCTGGTGCAATCAAGGTTGGTGCTTGATTAGAGATCAGAGTTTGTAGAAGTTTCTTACGAGAGAGAGGCTTGGTGATGCATTGAACATCAACCTCTTTCATCAATTGTTCACCCAGAGCTAGCTCAGTACTCGGCGTACCAATAATTACGTTCTGAGCGATTTTCTTCGCGCCAATCGCCCAACCACTCACGGTATCAAATTGATACTCTTGGTTCGCGGCTAGGTTGAGTAGAACGTAGTCATACGAGGTCGATTCGTCAGGCATCACCGAACGATACGTTACCACCAAGCCTTCTTGGGTTAAGATTTGCTGAGTAATCGACGCCGCTTGCATGTTTGGCTCGATAAGCAGCAGCTGCTTGTCTTGCAGACACTGAGTCTCAATCAGCTCAGTCATCGGCATATCAGTCGTTGATAGTCTCAAAGTAAACCAGAAGGTTGAACCTTGGTGTAGGCGACTGGTTAGGCTGATCTCTCCGCCCATTTGGCTGACCAGTTTTTGGGTGATAACTAGGCCTAGCCCCGTACCGCCATAACGACGAGAGATGCTTGCGTCGGCTTGGCTGAAGGCTTGGAATAGCTGAGCTTGTTGACGCTCAGAGATACCAATACCTGTATCGCGAACCATGAATTGCAACTCGATGCTGTCTTCGCTTTGTGAACGAAGTTCAACACTGATATCAATGTTGCCACGTTCAGTAAACTTGATTGAGTTACCAACAAGGTTGGTTAGGATCTGCTGAATACGCAGCGGGTCACCAACAACGCCTGGTGGCACTTTCGGGTCTATCTTAAGTGTTAGCTCTAGGCCTTTCTCATGGGCGTTGGTCGCTTGAAGGTTCACAACCTCTTCAAGGCTGGCTTGGAACTCGAATGGGATGTTCTCGAGCGCTAATTTACCGGCTTCCAGTTTCGAGAAATCAAGAATATCGTTGATGATACTGAGTAGGTTATTTGCTGAACGTTCAATGGTTTGCAAGTAATCTGTTTGACTGGTCGATAGATGGGTTTTAAGCATTTGACGAGTAAAGCCAATCACACCGTTAAGCGGTGTTCTCAATTCGTGAGACATGTTAGCCAAGAACTCAGATTTAACACGAGCCGCTTCTTGAGCGCGTTTTTTCGCAATGTCTAACTCAACGTTTTGAATCTCTAATTGCTCTAGGGTTTCACGCAGATCAGACGTAGCCTGGTCGATACTGTGCTGCATCTCGACGTGATATTCTGATAGCGATACCGCCATCGCGTTGATACCGTTTTTCAGTGAGTCTAGCTCACCGTGCATTTTGCCTTCGATACGCACATCGAGATGACCACGACGAATTCGGTCGACCATGTTTTTCATATGTGTGATCGGTTGGGTTACGTCATGCATCAAGCGAAAAGCAAATACACCAGAAAGTCCCAGCCCCAAAATCAACACCAAGAAGGCAGAGAACACTTCTTGATACTGCTGCAATCGAAGTGATGACAAGTCTAACTCTATCGCAATATAGCCGATCGCTTGGTTGGCTTGAGACTGCCCATTGGCTGAATTGATGTATTGACCTTCAGCGATGATGGGTGTCCGAAGAATCAGCGTATTATCGAGCAGGTTCGATGAGCTTAAATGCGGGATGGGTTTATCTTTCGGATAGGTCAGGCTTTCGAAGTCTGGGTGGAAGTTTGAGGTTACAAACAGCTCATGGCGTTCATCAAACACCGCGATACTACGCACCAGCTTAGAGTTTTTTCGATGCGCATAGCTAATAAGCTGACGAACAGACTCTCGACTTTCGAGCTTCATGCCTGACTCACTAGCAATTGCCAGCGGTTCAATGATGCTAGTACCAGTATTAACCACTTGGCCCTCAAGGTCTTGATAGCGGTTAAATGAGAAAAATGCACTCAATAGCAACCCAATAATCAAGGTTGGAGCTAGAGTTAAGGTAATTACACGGGCTCTTAAGCCATATCTGGTCATGTTCTTTAATTACATCGAGGTCTGGATATGGGAAAATAACGCACACAATGGCGGTTAAGTGAACGGTAAGCTTAATCAAAGCCGTGACGTTCGACAATGATTCCAAGGCATAATAGTGAGTCCTGGATACCAATTACTTATTAAAAGATACATTAGGCACAAGCAATGGCACGTTTTTTCCAACCAAAAAAGAAAACTCAACTCGAGACCAAGCATCAATCGGTTTTGGTTGAACGAATGGATCACAATGGCGCTGGCATCGCTTATCAGAAGAATAAACCTGTTTTCATTGATGGCGCATTGCCCGGTGAGCAGGTGGTTATTCAACTTACTGAGAGCAAAAGTAAGTTTTCGCGAGCAAAACTCATCAAATTACTTAAACCGAGTGAGCTGCGTTTAAAGCCATTCTGTAAGCACTTTAATCAGTGTGGTGGCTGTCACCTTCAACATCTTGGTTACGCTTCTCAGGTTGAGCATAAATCGCAATCTTTGACGCACCTGATGAGTCAATACCAAACGGCTAACACCGAAGTTGTTGAGCCGATTGTGGGTGATGAAACCGGTTATCGACGTCGCGCGCGTATCAGCCTGTTTGTTGATAAGAAGACACAGCAGCTTCAGTTCGGTTTCCGTAAGAAACAAAGTAAGCAGATTGAAAATATCACCGATTGTGCCGTGTTGGATCCTCGCCTTAATGTATTGCTGCCAAAACTGAAAAGTTTACTCAATACTTTCAGCAACCTTACGTCTTTAGGACACGTTGAATTGGTGTTGGGCGATACTGGCCCGGTGATGGTGCTGCGTCACCTTAAGCCTTTGGTTGAGAAAGATGAGCAAGCATTGATTGCACTCGCTAAAGCGGAAGGTGCCACGTTGTATACTATGCCTGAAACGGACAAGCTCGTTCGTTTAGTCGGTGATGCTCCAGTTTATAGCGAAACAGGCGTGACTTTACCTTTTGAGCCAAACCACTTTATCCAAGTTAACCAGAAAGTGAACCAGAAAATGGTTGCTCAAGCGATTGAGTGGCTAGAGCCTCAAGCCGATGAGCGAGTGCTCGACCTGTTTTGTGGCTTAGGGAACTTCAGTTTGCCTATTGCACAACAATCTGCGTTTGTAGTGGGTGTTGAAGGTGTTGATGAAATGGTTCAACAGGCCACATCTAACGCAACTTTAAATCAATTGAGTAATACAGAATTCTATCAAGCGAATCTTGAAGAAGAGCTATCTTCACAGCCTTGGGCAAAAGAAAGATTTGATAAAATCTTACTTGATCCAGCACGTGCTGGAGCGAGTGGGGTCGTTGATCAAATTTCAGGGTTAGGAGCGAAGCGTGTGGTTTATGTTTCGTGTAATCCTGCTACTCTAGCTAGAGATTCAGAGAGCTTAGAAAAGCAAGGCTATCAATTAGCCAAGCTGGGTATGTTGGACATGTTCCCACACACCAGTCATCTAGAATCGATGGCTCTCTTTATCAAGGCTTAGAGGCCCTTAAACAAGGCTTAAAAATGAATCACAAAGGTGCAGGGAAGCCTGCGCTGATATCAATATGAGTCGAACTAACTTGGAATCAGTTAGTCATATTGAATTGGGTATAAAACATAATAACTAGGAAGGCATGATGGTTGCGGTACGAAGCGCACATTTAAACCCAAGCGAACAGTTTGAGCTAGATAATTGGATTGCGTCACTGAATCAAGACGCAAAAACCTCGAATAAACTGACCAAAGTTTATCGTCACTGTGAAGAGCTATTAAAAGATCATGAGCAAGGCGAACTCTTGCTTTGGCGTGGGCGCGAGATGATTGAAATCTTGGTCACCTTGTCTATGGATCGCGCAACTTTAGTGGCAGCGCAACTTTTCCCTGTCGTATCAAGCGGTGTTTTTGAGCGTGAAGCGTTTGAAGAAAGTTACGGAAAGGAAACCGTAAAGCTGATTGATGGCGTGGAAGAAATGGCGGCTTTGGGCCAGCTAAACGTCACCCTTGAAGGCAGTGCTGCCTCGGGTCAAGTCGATAATGTTCGACGAATGCTGCTTGCAATGGTGGATGACTTCCGCTGCGTAGTCATCAAACTAGCAGAGCGAATTTGTAATCTCATAGAAGTGAAAAAGGCCCCTGATGCTGTGCGCCGTGCGGCAGCAAAAGAGTGTGCCAACATTTATGCACCTCTAGCAAACCGTTTAGGTATTGGTCAGCTAAAGTGGGAAATTGAAGATTACGCTTTCCGCTACCAACAACCCGATATCTATAAGCAGATTGCTAAACAACTGTCTGAGCGCCGTATCGTGCGCGAACAATACATCACTGACTTTGTTGACGATTTAACGTCAGAAATGAATCGCTCAAGCATCAATGCTGAAGTTAGCGGTCGACCAAAACACATCTACAGTATTTGGCGTAAAATGCAGAAAAAAGGCTTAGAGTTTGATGAGCTTTTTGACGTGCGTGCGGTGCGTATTATCGCAGACCAACTGCAAGACTGTTATGCCGGTTTAGGTGTGGTTCACACCAAATATAAACACCTCCCAAGTGAATTTGATGACTATGTGGCGAACCCTAAACCCAATGGTTATCAATCGATTCATACCGTAGTTCTTGGCCCTGAAGGCAAGACCATTGAAATTCAGATCCGTACCAAGCAGATGCATGAAGACTCTGAATTAGGCGTTGCAGCGCACTGGAAGTACAAAGAAGGTGCTTCAAGCGGCGTACGCAGTGGCTACGATGAGAAAATCACCTGGCTTCGTAAGCTTATCGACTGGCAAGAAGAGATGTCGGATTCTGGTGAAATGCTGGATGAAGTGCGTAGCCAAGTCTTTGATGACCGTGTTTATGCCTTTACACCTCGTGGTGATGTGGTCGATTTACCAATGGGTGCAACACCGTTGGATTTTGCTTACCACATCCACTCGATGGTTGGACACCGTTGTATCGGTGCCAAAGTAGCAGGTCGAATCGTCCCGTTTACTCATAAGCTAGCGATGGGCGATCAAGTTGAGATCATCACTCAAAAAGAACCGAATCCATCACGTGATTGGTTAAACCCGACCACAGGCTTTGTTCACTCAAGTCGAGCTCGTGCAAAAATTAACGCCTGGTTCCGCGCTCAGAGTCGTGAGAAAAACCTTGAAGCCGGACGAGATATTCTTGAAGTCGAATTAGGCAGAGTCGGAGCGACGCTGAAAGATGCCGAGCAATACGCGCTGAAACGATTCAACGTCAATACTCCAGATGAACTATATGCGGGTATTGGTAGCGGCGATATGCGTATCAACCAAGTCGTTAATCACATCAATGCTTTGGTCAACAAGCCGACAGCGGAAGAAGAAGATAAAAAAGCGCTCGAAAAGTTGCTTGAGTCTGACAATAAGCCCGCTCATCAGAGTCGTCCGAAAAAGGATGCCGTCGTCGTTGAAGGTGTCGATAACCTAATGACCCACTTGGCTCGTTGTTGCCAGCCAATCCCAGGCGATGTGATCAAAGGTTACATAACTCAAGGTCGCGGTATTTCAGTGCACCGTAGCGATTGCGAACAGTTAAGTGAACTTAACCTACATGCACCCGAACGTATCATCGATACTGTGTGGGGCGATGGTTTTGTCGGCTCGTATATCTTAACGCTGCGTGTAGAGGCCCTAGAGCGCACAGGCTTGTTGAAAGATATAACGTCACTGTTTTTGAACGAAAAAGTCAGTGTGACGACAATGAAGAGCCGTATTGACTATAAACGTCAACTGTCGGTGATGGATTTTGATTTGGAAGTGACCAATATTGAGATTCTGAGTCGAGTGACCAGTCGAGTAGAGCAGATCAAAGATGTCATGAGCGTAAAACGCCTAGGCTAAAATTCTCGTCATACTTGAAGCTGATGGCGTTGTTGCCTGCGCGCACTCGCTCAATCACATAGACAAGCTATGCTCAGGAGTCTCGCTTGCTTGTCGCCTAGCCACAGTTTCAATTATTTAGAGAATTAGACAGTATCAACAAAGGTGAGTGGTTTTGGCTGCTCACCTTTTTTAGTTTTAGAAGACGTTATAAATTTATAAATCAAAGACAGTGAATAGGAAGAAAACGATGAATCACCCGATTGAACAACTTGAACAGATTATGGCTAAGCTGCGCGATCCTGAAGGTGGCTGTCCTTGGGATTTGAAACAAAATTTTGAAACAATTGTGCCGCATACTATCGAAGAGACGTATGAGGTGGTGGACGCGATTCACAACAAAGACTGGCCGAATCTACAAGAAGAGTTGGGCGACCTGTTGTTTCAGGTGATTTTCTACAGTCAGTTAGCAAAAGAGCAGGGCTTGTTTGAGTTCTCTGATGTGGTCGACGGTATCAATGAGAAGCTAACGCGCCGCCATCCGCATGTGTTCTCTGATACTGAGTTTGCCAGTGATGAAGAAATTAATGCCAACTGGGAAGCTGAAAAAGCCAAAGAAAAAGCACAGGCAGGCAAAACTCAAGAAAGTATTCTAGACTCAATACCAAACTCTCTACCTGCACTTTCGCGTGCTACAAAGATTCAAAAGCAAGTCGCGAAATTTGGCTTTGATTGGGACTCTATCGGCCCGGTTGCAGATAAGGTTTTAGAGGAAGTTGATGAGGTGCTAGAAGAAGCACTTCAAGTAACGCCAAACGAAGATTTAGTTGAAGAAGAACTGGGTGATTTGTTGTTTGCTACCGTCAATTTAGTGCGACATTTGGGTAAAAATCCAGAAACGGCTCTCAATAAAGCCAATCTGAAATTTTCACGCCGCTTTAAAGGTGTGGAACAAAAAGTTCGTCAGCAAGATAAAATTTTGACCGACTTTTCTCTACAACAGCTTGATTCCATGTGGGATGAAGTCAAAGTGGCGGAGAAAAGATCATCAAAGCTTTTATCATGAATTGATTTGAAGCAAAAAATAAAAAATTGCAGTGTGATAGATTTCACGTTGTGGCGATAAGGGGCTTCTGGTATATTTTCATCCCGTCCAGAAGTAATCCATTTCCCTCATTCAACCAATTTCAGGTTAAACATGACGACAAATTACATTTTTGTTACTGGCGGGGTTGTATCCTCTCTAGGTAAAGGTATTGCAGCAGCATCTCTTGCGGCTATTTTAGAAGCTCGTGGTCTTAAAGTGACTATGATGAAGCTTGACCCTTACATCAACGTTGATCCAGGCACTATGAGCCCGACTCAGCACGGTGAAGTGTTCGTTACGGAAGATGGCGCTGAAACTGACCTTGACCTTGGTCACTATGAGCGATTCATTCGCACCAAGATGACTAAGCGTAACAACTTCACAGCAGGTCGTGTTTATGCTGACGTTCTACGTAATGAACGTCGTGGTGACTACCTAGGTGCAACAATCCAGGTTATCCCTCACATTACTAACTCTATCAAAGAACGCGTAATCTCTGGTGCTAAAGGCCACGATATCGCGCTTGTTGAAGTTGGTGGTACTGTAGGTGATATCGAATCTCTACCATTCATGGAAGCGATTCGTCAGCTAGCAGTAGAATTAGGCCGTGAACGCGCAATGTTCATGCACTTAACTCTCGTTCCTTATTTAGGTGCAGCGGGTGAGCTTAAAACTAAGCCAACGCAACACTCTGTAAAAGAGCTACTGTCTATCGGTATCCAACCTGACATTCTAGTTTGTCGTTCAGATCGTGTTATCCCAGCAAACGAACGTAAGAAAATTGCTCTTTTCTGTAATGTACAAGAAAAAGCCGTTATCTCTATGAAAGACGTAGATTCAATCTACAAGATCCCACAGTTAATCCGTGCACAGGGTACTGATGATCTTGTATGTAAGCGTTTTGGTATCGATGCTCCAGAAGCTGATCTGTCTGAATGGGAACAAGTAATTTACGAAGAAGCTAACCCAACGGGTGAAGTAACGATTGGTATGGTTGGTAAGTACATTGAACTGCCAGATGCATACAAATCAGTAAATGAAGCGCTGAAGCACGCAGGCTTGAAAAACCGCCTAAGTGTCACAATTAAATATGTAGATTCACAAGATGTTGAGTCTAAAGGCACAGAAATTCTACAAGGCCTAGATGCAATCCTAGTTCCTGGTGGCTTTGGCGATCGTGGTGTTGAAGGTAAGATCCTTGCTGCACAATACGCTCGTGAAAACAAAGTACCTTACTTAGGTATCTGTCTAGGTATGCAAGTTGCTCTTATTGAGTACGCTCGTAACGTTGCGAAAATGGAAGGGGCACACTCTTCTGAATTCTGCAAAGAAACTAAATACCCTGTTGTTGGCCTAATCACTGAGTGGATTGACGGCGAAGGTAAAGTTGAAGAGCGTACTGAAAAATCTGACCTAGGCGGCACAATGCGTCTTGGTTCACAGCTTTGTCACCTAGCGAAAGGGACGAAAGCTTACGAATTATACGGTAGCGCGACGATCCATGAACGTCACCGTCACCGTTACGAAGTGAACAACAATCTTCGTCCACAAATCGAAAAAGCGGGCCTAAAAGTATCGGGTCTATCTGCGGACAAGAAACTGGTTGAAGTTATTGAGAACCCGAACCACCCATGGTTCGTTGCTGCTCAGTTCCACCCAGAGTTCACTTCAACACCTCGCGATGGTCACCCATTGTTTGCAGGTTTCGTTAAAGCGGCTGGCGAATTCCAGCGCGGCGAATTAGAAAAGTAAAAAGGAATCCAGGTAGCTGCGTAAGTTGTGCTGCTACCTTTAAATTTGACATTTATATATTCAACGAGAAGGAAACATTCAATGTCTAAGATCGTTAAAGTTCTAGGTCGTGAAATCATCGATTCACGTGGTAACCCAACTGTAGAAGCTGAAGTACACCTAGAAGGCGGTTTCGTAGGTATGGCTGCTGCTCCATCTGGCGCATCTACTGGTTCTCGCGAAGCTCTTGAGCTACGTGACGGCGACAAATCACGTTTCCTAGGTAAAGGTGTTCTTAAAGCAATTGAAGCTGTAAACGGCCCAATCGCTGACGCTCTAGTTGGTAAAGACGCTAAAGCACAAGCTGACGTTGACCAAGTTATGATCGACCTAGACGGAACAGAGAACAAATCTCAGTTCGGTGCTAACGCTATCCTTGCTGTTTCTCTAGCGAACGCTAAAGCTGCTGCTGCTGCGAAAGGCATGCCTCTATACGAGCACATTGCTGAGCTAAACGGTACTGCTGGTCAGTTCTCTATGCCTCTACCAATGATGAACATCATCAACGGTGGCGAGCACGCTGATAACAACGTTGACATCCAAGAGTTCATGATCCAACCAGTTGGCGCTAAAACTCTTAAAGAAGGTCTGCGTATCGGCGCTGAAGTATTCCACAACCTAGCTAAAGTTCTTAAGTCTAAAGGCTACAGCACTGCAGTTGGTGATGAAGGTGGTTTCGCTCCTAACCTTAAATCTAACGCTGAAGCTCTAGAAGTTATCGCAGAAGCTGTTGCAGCTGCTGGTTACGAACTAGGTAAAGACGTTACTCTTGCTATGGACTGTGCAGCATCTGAGTTCTTCGACAAAGAAGCTGGCATCTACAACATGAAGGGCGAAGGTAAAACTTTTACTTCTGAAGAGTTCAACCACTACCTAGCTGAACTAGCTAACAACTTCCCAATCGTTTCTATCGAAGACGGTCTTGACGAGTCAGATTGGGATGGCTTCAAGCACCAAACTGAACTTCTAGGCGACAAGCTTCAAATCGTTGGTGACGATCTGTTCGTTACAAACACTAAGATTCTTGCTGAAGGTATCGAGAAAGGCGTAGCTAACTCTATCCTTATCAAGTTCAACCAAATCGGTTCTCTAACAGAGACTCTAGCTGCTATCAAGATGGCTAAAGACGCTGGCTACACTGCAGTAATCTCTCACCGTTCTGGCGAAACTGAAGATGCAACTATCGCTGATCTAGCGGTAGGTACAGCTGCAGGTCAAATCAAAACTGGTTCTATGAGCCGTTCTGACCGTGTTGCTAAGTACAACCAACTTATCCGTATCGAAGAAGCTCTAGGTTCTAAAGCACCTTTCAACGGTCTTAAAGAAGTTAAAGGTCAATAATTCACTCTGAATTATTAGCTTAAAGCTTTTGAAAACGCTCTACTTCGGTAGGGCGTTTTTTTTTGCCTAAAATACGTCATTCCCTAGACTGACGAAGAAAGGAGTAGGGAACTTCATTGTTACCACTCACTATTCTGTCCAATAATTCCCCGACTTATTGATTCCCTGACACCACATATCTCGCACCAATAAGCGCATTATGGTATATATGTGCCTTATTCTAGTTCCTTCTTTTTCAACCGGCGAAAGGTGTTATGCGAATTTTTGCTTTAGTACTGCTCATAGTGTTTGGCTGGCTACAACACACACTGTGGCTCGGTAAAAATGGTATTTCTGATTACTACGGTGTGAACAACGAAATCCAAGTTCAGCAGCAAGTAAATGAAAAGCTTCATCTTCGCAATGCTGAGATGTTTGCGGAAATCGACGATCTACGCCAAGGCTTAGACGCGATAGAAGAGCGCGCACGTCATGAGCTGGGAATGGTGAAAGAAGGCGAAACGTTTTATCGTATTATTGGTGAGGAATCTCATTAATGTCGAACCAACTTCAAAGCGTTATTGCAGTGGTCCCCGCTGCGGGCGTCGGCAGCCGAATGAAGGCAGACCGTCCCAAGCAATATCTTCAAATTCACGGTAAAACGATTTTAGAGCACACCGTTGAGAAACTGTTGTCGCACCCTCAAGTGTCTAAAATTGTGGTAGCGGTCAGTGATGATGATCCTTACTACCCTGAATTACCGCTTAACCTTAATCCACTGGTGATCAGAGTTTCCGGCGGAACGGAAAGAGCCGATTCAGTGCTTTCTGCTCTGGACTATATTGCCCAACAGCAACTCAGTGATTGGGTGATGGTGCATGATGCCGCTAGGCCTTGTATCCAATTGAGCGATATCGACAAACTGATCTCTGGTGCTATGACCCATGATGTTGGCGCGATTTTAGCTGCGCCGGTTCGCGATACAATGAAGCGTGGTGCTCAAGGACAAATTGAACACACGGTCGATCGCGTCGATCTTTGGCATGCGCTTACCCCTCAGATGTTTCGATCTAAGCCTTTACGGAAAGTCTTGAGTGAGGCCTTGCAACAAGGCGTTTCGATTACCGATGAGGCCTCTGCGTTTGAGTGGAAAGGTTTATCACCAGCATTGATTGCTGGGCGTTCAGATAATTTTAAGATTACTCAGCCTGAAGATTTGGCTTTGGCTGAGTTCTATTTAAGTCAGAATAAGGAATAATGATGATTCGTATTGGCCATGGCTTTGATGTACACAAATTTGGTGGTGAAGGCCCGGTAATTATTGGTGGCGTGAGTGTCCCTTATGAACAGGGTCTTATCGCCCACTCAGACGGTGATGTTGCCCTGCACGCATTATGCGATGCTTTACTGGGTTCCATTGCAGCCGGTGATATTGGTCGTCATTTCCCTGATACGGATGATGAGTGGAAAGGCGCAGATAGCCGCGAATTACTGAAAGATGTTTACCGTCGAGTAAAAGAGCAAGGTTATGTGATTGGTAATGCGGATATTACTATCATGGCGCAAGCTCCAAAGATGGCTCCTCATATAGACTCTATGTGCCAAGCCATTGCTCAAGATTTAGAAACAAGCATTAGCAATGTGAATGTAAAAGCCACGACTACCGAGCGTTTAGGTTTTACAGGTCGCAAAGAGGGCATCGCATGTGAAGCGGTGGTCCTAATTACTAAAAGTGCGTAAGCACCAACACGAAAAGAACAGCATGTCAGATATTTTATCTTCATTGGCTTACCTAAACGGTAAACCAACTGCGAAAGCAAAACTAAAAGCAAAAGCCGAACACTTTGTCGTTAATGAAGACTTGGGTTTTGAGTTTACTGGTGAAGGCGAGCACTTAATGGTGCGTATTCGTAAAACTGGTGAGAACACGAGCTTCGTAGCAAACGAACTGGCTAAAGCGTGTGGTGTTAAGTCGAAAGACGTGAGCTGGGCTGGTTTGAAAGACCGTCATGCTGTGACAGAACAGTGGTTAAGCGTGCATCTGCCAAAAGGTGAACCTGACTTTTCTGCTTTTCTCGCACAATACCCAAGCATTGAGATCTTGGCGACAGCACGTCACAACAAAAAGTTACGTCCAGGCGATTTAGTTGGCAACCAATTCGAGCTAACTTTGTCTGAAGTAACGGATTGTGATGATGTGGTAAAGCGTTTAGAAAAAGTCGCTCAAGTGGGCGTGCCAAATTACTTCGGTGCTCAGCGCTTTGGTAATGAAGGTAACAACTTATCTGAAGCTCGTCGTTGGGGTCGTGAAAACGTTCGTACGCGTAATCAGAATAAGCGCAGCTTGTATCTTTCTGCGGCTCGTTCTTGGATTTACAACTTAATTCTTTCTGACCGTATTGAGCAAGATGCGTTTGCGTCGGCATTGGTTGGCGATATTGTCGTGAAAGACGGCGCTCAATTAGCGGTAACAGCGGATAACATCGAAGCGGTAAACCAAGACATCGCGAACGGCTCTGCGTTTATTACTGTTGCTTTAGCAGGAGATAATGCGTTACCGACGACGGATGCCTCTCAAGCTTTAGAGCAGAAGCACCTTGATGCTGAACCGGATCTAATGGCTCTTATTTGTGGCAACCGTATGCGCCATGATCGCCGCGAAGCTTCGCTGAAGCCGATGGGTTTAGCGTGGGAAGTGAACGAAGACAATGTCACTCTTAAGTTCTCTCTCGATGCAGGTTGTTTCGCAACCGCTATTGTTCGTGAATTGGTTGAAGAAGTTCACGTAGAGAGAAGCTACGAGCAATAACGATTCTGCTTGGAGCGAAGTCACTTGATATCGGAAATTAAGTGACTTGGCATTGGAACAAAAGAAAGGATACAAGATGAAGATTTTACTCAGCAACGATGATGGTGTGCACGCTCAAGGTATTCATGAGCTGGCCAATGAATTACGTGATCTTGCTGAAATTATCATTGTGGCACCTGACCGTAATCGCTCGGGTGCTTCAAATTCATTAACTTTAGAACAGCCTCTACGTGTTCAAGAAATTACCGAAAATACATATTCGGTACAAGGGACACCGACCGACTGTGTACATTTTGCGTTAAATGAACTGCTAAAGAATGATATGCCTGATCTGGTATTAACGGGTATTAATCATGGTGCTAACTTGGGTGACGATGTGCTTTATTCAGGTACAGTGGCAGCCGCAATGGAAGGGCACTTTTTAGGCGTTCAATCGGTGGCGTTTTCTCTGGTGGGTAAAAAACATTTTAAGACAGCGGCGGCCATTGCTCGTCGTATCGTCGAACAACATTTAGCAAACCCAATCCCAACCAATCGCCTGTTAAACGTCAATATCCCTGATTTAGCGTTAGAGCAGTTGTCTGGTACTCAGGTGACACGCTTAGGTGCTCGTCATCATGCTGAAGATATGATTAAGCAAAAAGACCCACGAGGTCATGATATCTACTGGCTTGGTCCTCCGGGAAAAGAGCAAGATGCCGGTGAAGGCACGGATTTTTACGCTATCGAGCATGGCTTTGTATCGGTAACACCATTACAAGTTGACCTGACTGCGCACGAGTCGTTGGGTGCGATGACAACTTGGTTAGAGGAGAAGTAAGTGAGTAATCCGCATGCAGAGCGCTTAATTACTTTTCTGATTGAAAATGGTATTCAGGATCAAAAGGTTCTTGATGCTATTTATCAACTGCCGAGAGAGAGCTTTTTATCACAGGCGATGTATCATCAAGCTTATGATAATAATGCGCTTCCTATCGGACAGGGCCAGACGATTTCTCAGCCGTACATTGTTGCTAAGATGACAGAGTTGCTAGAATTACAGCAAGATAGCCGTGTTTTAGAAATCGGAACTGGCTCCGGTTATCAAACGGCGGTCTTGGCTCAACTGGTTGATCATGTGTATTCGGTTGAAAGAATTAAATCATTGCAATGGGATGCCAAGCGTCGTCTTAAACAGCTCGATTTCTACAATATTTCAACCAAGCACGGTGATGGCTGGCAAGGATGGTCTTCGAAAGCCCCTTTTGATGCGATTATCGTAACTGCTGCCGCAGAGTCGATTCCTCAAGCGCTTTTGCAACAGCTGAAAGATGGTGGTCGCTTATTGATTCCTGTTGGTGATGACGAACAGCAATTGTTGAAGATTGTTCGCCATGGTGACGAGTTTTTATCGAGTGTTATCGAGATGGTGAGATTTGTACCTCTCGTCCCTGGTGAGCTAGCTTAATAAAAGACTAATGGTGTAGGTGGATAGAGAGTCGATGCGTTCGAAGTTGTTAAAAGGAAGTACTTTATTGCTTAGTTGTGCACTTGTTGGGTGTGCGGCGAATTCACCTGCGCCCGTTTCAAGCCTAAACAAGAATTACTCATCGATTGATCGTGGTAGTTATCGCGGCAGTTACTATGAAGTAAAAAAAGGCGACACCCTTTACTTCATTGCTTATGTCACCAATAAAGACGTTAAAGACCTCATCGGTTATAACAAACTCGCTGCTCCTTACACTATCCACCCGGGGCAGAAGCTTAAGTTGTGGCGCCCGAGTTACAATGCGCCAGCGTATGGTAAATCAACAGTAGCGGTTGCAGCCGTTGCTGCGCCTGTCGCGGCATCCACAACTTCATCTGCGGCAAGTAAACCGAAAACTACGCCACAGAAGAGTAAAAACTCTAAACCTGCTCCAGCTCAAACTACCACCAAAGTGGTGAAAAAAGATCCACCAAAGAAGGTTGAACAATCCAAATCAAAGGAGTATGTTGGTTCTAAAGGTAAACAGAATGTTACACCGTCCACCAAACCAACAAGTGATAAAGTATCCAAATGGTTATGGCCAACTAAAGGGAGAGTAATCAAGAATTTCTCTGTAGGCGAACAAGGAAATAAAGGCATCGACATAGCAGGACAGCGAGGTCAGCCAATAGTATCTACTGCAGGGGGAACGGTTGTTTATTCGGGTAATGCACTACGAGGCTACGGCAATCTAGTGATTGTGAAGCACAATGATAATTACTTAAGTGCATACGCGCATAACGACCGACTATTAGTATCTGAAGGGCAAAGTGTGAAACCAGGGCAGAAGATTGCAACTATGGGAAGCTCTGGAGCCAGCAGTGTTAGGCTGCACTTTGAGATTCGTTACCAAGGTAAATCGGTTAATCCAAAACGATATTTACCTTAAATACAATATGCAAAAATTACGTATTGTATGGAGTGACATAGTCATTTAGCGACATATCAAGTTGTGATGTCATGCTAATTTCGCCAGGGGGAGGCGTTATGAGTATAAGCAATGCAGTAACCAAAGAAGAGTTCGATCTTAACCAAGCAACCACGGAACCGGAAGCTCTTGGAAAAGCAAAACGAACAGTCAAAAAGAAAACCGAAGCGAAAGAAGAAGTTGAAGTTACGTCTAAAAGTTTAGATGCTACTCAGCTTTATCTAGGCGAAATCGGTTTCTCACCACTACTAACCGCTGAAGAAGAAGTGCTTTATGCACGACGAGCTCTGCGCGGTGATGAAGCAGCACGTAAACGCATGATCGAAAGTAACCTGCGTTTAGTGGTAAAAATTTCACGTCGTTATAGTAACCGTGGTCTTGCACTTCTTGATCTTATTGAAGAAGGCAACCTAGGTTTGATTCGCGCCGTAGAGAAATTTGACCCAGAACGTGGTTTCCGCTTCTCAACTTACGCGACATGGTGGATTCGTCAAACCATTGAACGTGCGCTAATGAATCAGACTCGCACTATCCGTTTGCCAATCCATGTTGTGAAAGAGCTGAACATCTACCTGCGTACCGCAAGAGAGCTATCACAAAAACTTGATCATGAACCAACGGCAGAAGAAATTGCTTCTAAGCTAGATAAGCCTGTTGGTGATGTGAGTAAGATGCTTCGTCTAAACGAAAGAGTGAGCTCTGTTGATACGCCAATTGGTGGTGACGGTGAGAAAGCACTGTTGGATATTATTCCAGACATCAACAATTCAGATCCTGAGGTTTCAACTCAAGATAGCGATATCAAGAACTCATTGATTTTCTGGCTTGATGAACTGAATCCTAAGCAGAAAGAGGTGCTTGCACGTCGCTTTGGACTACTTGGTTACGAACCGTCAACACTAGAAGAAGTAGGCCGTGAAATTAGCCTGACTCGTGAACGTGTTCGTCAAATCCAAGTTGAAGGTCTTCGCCGTCTACGTGAGATTCTTATCAAGCAAGGTCTGAATATGGAAAATCTGTTCAATGTAGAAAATGACTAAATGAACTGATGATGTTTCTTTGAATAGAAGCCAAATAAAAACGCTGACTCTAAGTCAGCGTTTTTTTGTTTGTGGCTTTTTTATCTGATGCTGCCTATTTAAGTGACAGTACAAAACGACAATAGCAAGCGACAATAACAAGCTACTTGGAAAGAGACTAAAGCAACTTCTTCAAACGATAGAGTTCTTCTAACGCTTGGCGAGGAGTTAAATTATCAGGGTCAACATTCGCTAGTGCTTGTTCTACTTCACTCGGTTCAGGTATCAGGCTCAGTTGGTTAGCGATATCAACGCCGCTTGGCTTTGATGTTGGAGAGTCGATACTCAATGCCTCTAACTGAGTCAGCTTCGCGCGTGCATTTTTGATTACCGCTTTAGGTACACCAGCCAATCCAGCTACCGCGAGGCCGTAAGATTTACTTGCTGCACCTTCTTGAACTGCGTGCATAAAGGCAATGCTGTCACCGTGTTCAACCGCATCTAAGTGTACGTTCGCTAAGGTTGGTATTTGGTTTGGTAGTTCAGTTAGCTCAAAGTAGTGCGTTGCAAATAGTGTCATCGCATTGATTTGATTGGCTAACCATTCCGCACTTGCCCAAGCCAGAGACAGACCATCGTAAGTACTGGTACCACGACCGATTTCATCCATTAACACAAGGCTATTTGGTGTCGCGTTGTGCAGAATATTCGCGGTCTCTGTCATCTCAACCATGAAGGTTGAACGACCCGAAGCTAAGTCATCGGATGCGCCAATACGCGTAAAGATACGGTCGATAGAACCAATCGTCGCGCTTTCTGCTGGAACATAACAACCGATATGAGCCATCAGCGCAATGAGTGCGGTCTGACGCATGTAGGTCGACTTACCACCCATGTTTGGACCTGTAATGATCAGCATCTTACGTTGATCGTTGAGGTCGATAGGGTTAGCAATAAAGGGTTCGTCCATCACTTGTTCAACTACGGGGTGACGACCAGCCTGAATTTGTACACCAGCAGACTCTGTCATTGTTGGACGACAGTAATCAAGGGTGTCTGCACGTTCAGCTAAGTTTTGTAGAACATCAAGCTGAGACACTGAAGATGCAATGTTTTGTAGTCGCTCTAGATAAGGCAGTAACAAATCAAACAACTCTTCCCACAACTGCTTCTCGATAGCTAGGGCTTTCGATTTAGAGCTGAGAACTTTGTCTTCGTGCTCTTTCAGCTCAGGAATAATGTAACGTTCTGCATTTTTGAGCGTTTGGCGGCGAACATAGTGTGGTGGCACAAGATGGCTTTGTCCGCGGCTTACCTGAATGAAGAAACCGTGGACGTTGTTGTAGCCAACTTTTAGCGTGTCGATACCGTGACGTTCACGCTCTTCTTGCTCAAGCTTATCCAGAAACTCAGTTGCACCTGCAGCAAGGTCGCGCCATTCATCTAGCTCGGCGTTGTAGCCTTCTGCTATCACACCACCATCGCGGATAACCACGGGTGGGTTCTCTTTGATCGCACGCTCAAGCAGTTCAGATACTTCATCCACAGGCGAAGCATACTGAGCAAGCTGAGTTAGGTATGGGTGTTTAAGTTGCGTTAGCGTTTCAGCAAGCTCTGGTAGGTATTCCATCGCTTGGCGAAGTCGTGCCATATCACGAGGACGTGCAGAACGAAGAGCAAGACGAGCAAGAATGCGTTCGATATCACCGATCTGTTTCAACGTTGGTTGTAATTCTGTAAATAGAGCCAGATCTTTCATCTCACCAATCGCATCTAGGCGTTGATCAAGAGCTGAAATATTACGCATGGGTTGATGTAACCAACGCTTAAGCATGCGGCTGCCCATAGCCGTCGCGGTGTGGTCAAGCACTTCAGATAGGGTGTTATCGGTGCCGCCACTAAGATTTTGGGTGATCTCCAAATTACGGCGAGTAGCCGCATCAAGGATCACGGAATGATCTTGCTTATCCATTGTCAGTGAACGGATATGCGGAAGGGCAGTACGTTGCGTATCTTTAACGTATTGGATCAGACAACCCGCAGCGCATAAACCTAGTTTTGCGCTTTCAACACCAAAGCCAACTAAGTCACGAGTACCAAATTGTTGATTCAGTTGCTGCTTCGCTGTATCTAATTCAAATTCCCATACCGGGCGACGGCGATTGCCATTACGACTTGCCATCAAATTTACAGGTTCGAAATCTTCAGGGAATAGCAGTTCACGTGGTGACGTTCTTTGTAGCTCTGCCGCCATTGCTTCTTCGGTTTCCGGCTCACATAGCTGGAATCGGCCAGAAGTAATATCAAGCGTCGCGTAGCCAAATTTACCATTGTGGTGGTAAATAGAGGCAATCAGGTTATCAACACGCTCAGAAAGTAGTGCTTCGTCGGTTACGGTTCCCGGAGTCACAATTCTTACGACAGCGCGATCAACCGGGCCCTTTGAAGTTGCTGGATTACCAATCTGCTCACAAATCGCTACGGACTCGCCCAACTGCACTAACTTCGCAAGGTAACCTTCAACGGCATGGTATGGAACGCCCGCCATAGGGATAGGCTCACCGTTTGAAGAGCCACGCTTAGTTAGTGAAATATCGAGGAGTTGAGAGGCTTTCTTAGCGTCATCGTAGAAAAGCTCGTAGAAATCTCCCATGCGGTAGAACAGCAAAATTTCTGGATTTTCTGCTTTTAGTTTTAGGTACTGCTGCATCATAGGAGTATGTTTTTGATCGGCTTTCACAGTTAACTTCTTTCGTTTATTTCTATTGCGGCTTAGGATACGTGAAAGCGTTTCGTGCGAAAAGCGACACATGCGAAAAGATGCAAATCCAAATGATATACATCTAGATAAGGGAAGCCAAAGATGCAGACGACTCAAGCTCTTAGTGAAAAACTCGGACACTTACTTGCGAAACATAAACATGTATTAGTGACGGCTGAATCTTGCACTGGCGGTGGCGTTGCTAGCGCGGTAACCGATATTGCTGGCAGCTCGGCTTGGTTTGACCGTGCTTTCGTGACTTACAGTAATGAAGCGAAACAAGAGATGATCGGTGTTCAGCTTGAAACCTTAATTGAGTTTGGTGCTGTGAGTGAGCCAGTGGTTATAGAAATGGCTCACGGGGCGCTACAACATTCAAACGGCACTATTTCTGTGTCTATCAGCGGTATTGCTGGTCCGGGCGGCGGCACGGAAGATAAACCCGTAGGGACTGTGTGTTTTGCTTGGAAAGCAGTAAATGGGTGGAACAAAGTAGGAACGCATGTATTTACAGGCGATAGATCACAAGTACGCCAACAAGCTACGCACCATGCCCTACAAGTTATTTATGATTACCTATCAATGGAAGACAAGTAACATTTGTACAAATTATTTTCATACAGGTATAGACACTGTATGAATCAACAGTATAATAAAAGCCAATTAGTCACCCCTTGTGGGTTAGAAATAGATTCTAAGTCGCTTGTTGAGACAACCGATTATGTGGAGATAGAAATGGACGAGAATAAACAAAAAGCGTTAGCTGCAGCCCTTGGTCAGATTGAAAAGCAATTTGGTAAAGGTTCTATCATGCGTCTTGGTGATAACCGCACAATGGACGTAGAAACTATTTCTACAGGTTCTCTATCTCTAGATATCGCACTAGGTGCTGGTGGCTTACCGATGGGACGTATCGTTGAAGTTTACGGTCCAGAATCATCAGGTAAAACAACGCTAACGCTTGAGCTTATTGCTGCAGCGCAGAGAGTGGGTAAAACGTGTGCATTCGTGGATGCGGAACACGCACTTGACCCTATCTACGCTCAAAAGTTGGGTGTTGATATCGATGCTTTGCTTGTATCTCAACCTGATACCGGTGAACAAGCTCTAGAAATCTGTGATGCACTGGCTCGTTCAGGTGCTATCGATGTTCTTGTTATTGACTCGGTTGCTGCACTAACACCTAAAGCTGAGATCGAAGGCGAAATGGGCGATAGCCACATGGGTCTTCAAGCACGTATGCTTTCTCAAGCAATGCGTAAGCTAACAGGTAACCTTAAGCAGTCTAACTGTATGGCTATCTTCATTAACCAAATTCGTATGAAGATTGGTGTGATGTTCGGTAACCCAGAAACAACAACAGGTGGTAATGCACTTAAGTTCTACGCATCTGTTCGTCTTGATATTCGCCGTACTGGTGCAATCAAAGATGGTGATGAAGTTGTTGGTAACGAGACTCGTATCAAGGTTGTTAAGAACAAGATTGCTGCACCATTCAAACAAGCTGAAACTCAAATCCTTTACGGCAAAGGCTTCAACCGCGAAGGTGAACTTATCGATTTAGGTGTTAAGAATAAGCTAGTAGAGAAAGCGGGCGCTTGGTACAGCTACAAAGGCGACAAGATCGGCCAAGGTAAGTCGAACTCTTGTAAGCACCTACGTGAAAACCCAGAGATCGCTCTGGAACTTGACACTAAGCTTCGTGAATTGCTACTGACTCCTGCTGTTCTTGAAGAGAAAGGCGCAGAGAAAGAAGAAGAAAACGAAGAGCTATAAGCTAACGGTTTATAGAGCGGGTGTTTGAAAGGAACATCCGCTTTGAAAGAATAGGAAGCCTCGCATATTTTATGCGGGGCTTTTTTTGTCAACGTATTTTAGGACGAGACAAAGTATCTGTCCCCATCCTTGCAGCGCCTTGCTAGATCTATTTGGTTGTTTGAGGTAGCTTGCCAATTTTTTGTTTGTTCCCTATCTGAGCTAGTGGAATATTCTTCATTTTATCGATTTCCAACTAAAATCCTGCCCAAGGGTGTCTTTTCTACAAGAAAACTAGTCGAAGCCTTAACCATGATCTACAATACGGCAAAATTCTAACTCGACTATTTTCAGGAAGAGCTGCATGTACATGAGCACTGATGAGGTTCGCAACGCGTTCCTTAAGTTCTTTGAGAGCAAAGAACACCAAATCGTAGACAGTTCATCGTTAGTTCCACATAACGATCCAACCCTGCTATTTACTAATGCAGGTATGAACCAATTCAAAGATTGCTTCTTAGGCGCCGAAAAACGTGCCTACACTCGAGCAACTACGGCTCAGCGTTGTGTACGTGCGGGTGGTAAACACAATGACCTTGAAAACGTAGGTTTCACGGCTCGTCACCACACGTTCTTCGAAATGCTAGGTAACTTCAGCTTTGGCGATTACTTCAAAGAAGAAGCGATTGGATTTGCTTGGGAATTCCTGACTGAAACACTAGGTCTGCCAAAAGATCGCCTGTTAGTAACGGTTTACGAGACAGATGACGAAGCATTCGAAATCTGGAACAAGAAAGTGGGCATCCCAGCTGACAAGATTGTTCGCATCGGCGACAAAGAAGGCGGCAAGAAGTTTGAGTCTGATAACTTCTGGACAATGGGTGACACAGGTCCTTGTGGTCCATGTACTGAAATCTTCTACGATCACGGTGAGCACATTTGGGGCGGCCGTCCTGGTACACCTGAAGAAGATGGTGACCGTTTCATTGAGATCTGGAACAACGTATTCATGCAGTTCAACCGTCACGCTGACGGCACTATGGAACCGCTACCTAAGCCAGCTGTAGATACTGGTATGGGTATTGAGCGTATCTCTGCAATCATGCAGGGCGTTCACTCTAACTACGAAATTGATGTATTCCAAAAGCTAATCAAGGCGACAGCAGAAGTAGTAGGTCACGACGACCTATCTAACCAATCTCTGCGTGTTATTGCTGACCACATCCGTTCTTGTTCATTCCTAATCGCTGATGGCGTAATGCCTTCAAACGAAGGTCGTGGCTACGTTCTACGTCGTATTATTCGTCGTGCAGTTCGTCACGGTAACAAGATTGGTGCACAAGGCGTGTTCTTCCACAAACTTGTGGGTGTACTGGCTGAAGTGATGGGTTCTGCGGCTGAAGAGCTTAAGAAACAGCAAGAGCTTGTTGAAAAAGTACTTCACATCGAAGAAGAGAACTTTGGTCGCACGCTAGAGCGTGGCATGGTTATCCTTAACGACGCATTAGACGCACTTGAAGGCAAAGAGCTTGACGGTGAAACAGTCTTCAAACTTTACGATACATACGGCTTCCCAGCTGACCTTACTAACGATGTAGCTCGTGAACGCGACTTTACTATCGATGAAGAAGGCTTTGAGAAGGCGATGGAAGCACAGCGTAAGCGTGCACGTGAAGCAGGCCAATTCGGTACTGATTACAACGCAACGATCAAAGTAGACACGAACACTGAGTTCTGTGGTTACACAGCGACTGAAGGCGCTGGTGAAATCTCTGCGCTATTTGTTGACGGCGAAGAAGTATCTTCACTATCGGCTGGCGACAAAGCAATCATCATCCTTGAAGAGACACCATTCTACGCTGAGTCAGGCGGTCAATGTGGTGACGTTGGTACGCTAAAAACAGCATCTGGTCTATTTAAAGTACAAGACACTCAGAAGCTAGGTAACGCATTTGCTCACCACGGTGAGTTAGTTGAAGGTGTATTTGCTCAAGGCGATAAAGTAGAAGCAACGGTTGACGCTGAGCGTCGTGCTGCTATCTCATTAAACCACTCTGCAACTCACTTACTTCACTCTGCACTGCGCGAAGTTCTAGGTGAGCACGTTGCTCAAAAAGGTTCTTTAGTTAAGCCAGACAACCTACGTTTTGACTTTTCTAACCTTGAAGCGGTAACACCGGCACAGATTAAAGAAGTAGAGCGTTTGGTTAACGCACAAGTTCGTAAGAACCACGTGATTGAAACCAACATCATGGACGTCGAGTCAGCGAAAGAAAAAGGTGCAATGGCACTGTTTGGCGAGAAGTACGATGATGAAGTTCGCGTTCTGTCGATGGGCGATTTCTCTACTGAACTTTGTGGTGGTATCCACGCAAGCAACACGGGTGATATTGGCCTATTCAAGATCACTTCTGAAGGTGGTATTGCTGCGGGTATTCGTCGTATTGAAGCGGTCACGGGTGAAGCTGCTCTAGATGCAGTAGAAGCTCAGGCTAACGCTTACGAAGAGAAATTGGCTGAGTCGGCTAAGAAAGCGAAATCGCTAGAGAAAGAAATCCAACTGCTTAAAGAAAAGATGGCTGCTGCAGAAAGCGCAAATATCATGGGTAAAGTAGAAGACATCTCTGGTACTAAAGTTTTGGTTGCTGCAATTGAAGGCGCAGACAACAAGAACCTACGTACTATGGTTGATAACGCTAAAAACCAAGTAGGTAGCGGCATCATCCTGATTGCGAATATCGCAGACGGTAAAGTTGGCTTGATTGCTGGCGTAACCAAAGACCTTATCGGCAAAGTAAAAGCGGGTGACCTCGTTAAGATGGTTGCTGAGCAAGTTGGCGGTAAAGGCGGCGGTCGTCCAGATATGGCTCAAGCGGGCGGTACCGACGTTGAAGCTCTGCCAGAAGCGCTTAAATCTGTGCGTACTTGGCTAGAAGAGCGTCTTTAAGCTTAAGTAATTGATATAAAGATGCCCAATCAGTTGATTGGGCATCTTTTATTTTGCCTATTGGAAGCGTGTTTAAACAAGGTTTGATTGAGATTAACCAAGAAGTCCAATGGAAACGTTAGACTCCTTGGTTAATTTTTATTGCTTCGCCCTGACGCGGAGTATGTGTTTTTTTGTCATATATAGACATTGGTCTTGGGAAGGTGAGGACGGGTGAAAATGCCTCTTATCGTGCAGAAATTTGGTGGAACGTCGGTGGGTTCAATAGAGCGGATCCATCATGTAGCAGAAAAAATCATTGAAGCGAAAAATGAAGGGAACCAGATCTTGGTTGTCGTTTCTGCTATGTCAGGTGAAACAAATCGGTTGGTTAACTTAGCTTCACAAGTTGATAGCGTGCCAAATGCTAGAGAGTTGGATGTGCTGTTAACGGCTGGAGAACAAGTTTCCATGGCTTTGTTAGCGATGACGTTGCACAAGTTGGGTTATGAAGCGACATCGATGACTGGCTATCAAGCCAAGATACACACCGATTCTAATCATAATAATGCGACGATTGAGCGTATTGATACCGCTCCTATTAGAGCGCTGTTAGATGATGACCAGATTGTCATTGTTGCAGGTTTTCAAGGCGTTAACGCGAAAGGTGATATCACAACCTTAGGGCGAGGTGGTTCAGATACCACGGCCGTTGCATTAGCGGGCGCGCTTCAAGCTAAAGAGTGTCAGATCTATACTGACGTTGATGGCGTATATTCCTGCGACCCTAGAGTGGTTAAGCAATCTAAAAAATTAGATACCTTAGACTTTCCCTCTATGGAAGAAATGGCTCGCAGAGGCGCTAAGGTTTTGCACCTTCCATGTGTTCAGCATGCGTGGCGACACAATGTGCCACTGAGAGTACTTTCGAGTTTTGAAGAAGGCGAGGGCACTCTCATCGCGGGTAATGATTGTTTGAATGATATTGCTGGAATAGCCATTCAAAGAGATATGGTTCGCATCGAGTGTTTGAATCAAGATTTACCGTCTCTCATGTCGCATTGCCAGTTGTTAGGGATCGAAGTCTGTAGTGTGATCGAGGAAACAGAACGGGCAGCGCTCATTATCAAACCGGACATAAGTGCTAAATTAAAACTAGTTTTTGCTGAAAAAATCCGTAATAGTGAATATGTTAGTTTGTTAACTGTGGTAGGAAGCCGAACGCAAGAAATTGTGGTCAGTTCACATGGATTGTTGTCTGAAGGCGAAATTGATGTACAACATCACTTATTGCAGCAGCAGTCTTTAACTTTGGTGATATCACCAACGCAAGTCGATATAGCTGCTAACATATTACACAATGCATACATCGTAGCGCGTGAAACACAGGGTTATCTTAAAAAAGAAGTGCATTTTGGTTAAATAAACTCAATCGATAGTTTACGAAAATATAACTTTTGTTGGATAATGCTCTCGTAGCTAGATAAATTTAGAGATTACTCAAGGAGCAAAGAATGCTAATTTTGACTCGCCGTGTTGGCGAAACACTGATGATTGGTGATGAAGTAACAGTTACTGTACTAGGCGTTAAAGGTAACCAAGTACGTATTGGTGTTAACGCACCTAAAGAAGTATCTGTTCACCGTGAAGAGATCTACATGCGCATTCAAGCTGAAAAAGGTAATGGTAACGTTGCATCTGGCAACTACTAATACTTTTGCGTAGAAGAGGGGCTAGCATTGTTGCTAGCCTTTTTTGATCTTGGGGTGCACATAATCACAACGTAGCAATAGGTTGATTCACTAGCTGGCTCAGTTATAGATGCTGGATGGAGTGCTTGATATAGAAAAGCCTCGCCACCAGAGTTAACTCTTATTGAAGCATCGTGAGATTTGTTTGCCATAGTTCAAGTTTTACTGACTTACCCTATGGCGAAATAGAGCATCCCGTAGTATGGTGCAATCAGCAGTGACACTTACTGCGAGATAAATTAGATAATTGTTTTCCGTTGTTAATTATTGCCAATCTTTCACCTTAATTTTTAAGGGAAAAAGCGCTAATTGGATGTTATAAGTTCAATTTGCAAGCGCTTTGATTAAATTGCAAACGGTTGAATGTTTTTGTCCGGTTTTTTTCAATAAAGTGTTTGACATATTTTCGGTAAAACGTAATATGTGCCTCCGCAAGACGGTGAGGTGGCCGAGAGGCCGAAGGCGCTCCCCTGCTAAGGGAGTATGTGGTTTATAGCCGCATCGAGGGTTCGAATCCCTCCCTCACCGCCATTTCTTGCACGTTTGAATTTGCAAGCAAACACAGAAGTAACAATGTGCGCCCTTAGCTCAGCTGGATAGAGTACCTGGCTACGAACCAGGCGGTCGGAGGTTCGAATCCTCCAGGGCGCACCATTCTTTAGATTACTTTGTTAAGAAGTAATGGATAAGAATAATGAATTAGGTGAGGTGGCCGAGTGGCCGAAGGCGCTCCCCTGCTAAGGGAGTATGTGGTTTGTAGCCGCATCGAGGGTTCGAATCCCTCCCTCACCGCCATTCATTACAGGCCTATGGCCTTTTTTTTGTTTCGTAGAAACAAGAATGTGATATATTTCACAACTTCTTCACTTGAAGATACCGTG
>NZ_JAKKCO010000008.1:85161-163589 GCF_021728355.1 Vibrio sp. A2-1
CGCCCTTAGCTCAGCTGGATAGAGTACCTGGCTACGAACCAGGCGGTCGGAGGTTCGAATCCTCCAGGGCGCACCACTATTTAGGGTTTTCATTAATCCTGATGTTGAACGTTTAGTTTTGCTTTATTGCCTTAATTGAAAGCTTAATATCGAAACCGTTGCGCCCTTAGCTCAGCTGGATAGAGTACCTGGCTACGAACCAGGCGGTCGGAGGTTCGAATCCTCCAGGGCGCACCACTATTTAGGGTTTTCATTAATCCTGATGTTGAACGTTTAGTTTTGCTTTATAGTCTTAACTGCTTTATTGCCTTAACTAACAGCTTAATATCGAAATCGTTGCGCCCTTAGCTCAGCTGGATAGAGTACCTGGCTACGAACCAGGCGGTCGGAGGTTCGAATCCTCCAGGGCGCACCACTATTTAGGATTTTCACTAATCCTGATGTTGAACGTTTAGTTTTGCTTTATAGTCTTAACTGCTTTATTGCCTTAACTAACAATTTAATATCGAAACCGTTGCGCCCTTAGCTCAGCTGGATAGAGTACCTGGCTACGAACCAGGCGGTCGGAGGTTCGAATCCTCCAGGGCGCACCACCTTATTAAAGAAAGCCTCGTTTATACGAGGCTTTTTTTATGTCTGCTGCAAATTTGTTGCGATAATGTTAAATTTTGTCGTTATTTAACTTGTTGTATTTAAAGTAATTCTTGATTGCTTCTTTGTTATTCCACCTTTCTCATATCATTTCTAAGAAAAGCCCCGTTTAAGTCACAGTTTAAATATCTATAAATGACGTATTTGACAGATTTATGTGATCTGATAGGCGAATAATTAACCTTATGTGTGCGTTATCCGTAACAGAACCTTAAACAAAATTGACAAACTTTTACCAATCGAGATAATCCATGGGTCGGGATCACTATTCGCTGAAATCCTGCACGTATGTCAGGATGACGAAGAAAGGAAGCAACATGACTAATATTGGAAGCCTGCTAGGAGATGCGGCGACTCTAATGATAACGGGGATGTCCGTTGTCTTTATTTTCCTAACTATTCTAGTTTACCTCGTTCGGTTGATGTCAAAACTGGTACCAGAAGAAGTACCAGAGCCGATCGCAGCACCTAAAAAAATTAAAAAATCACAATCAAACCCTTCAGCTGTTAGTCCACAGGTAGTGGCAGCAATTTCGGCCGCGGTTCATCAATACCGTGCGTCTACTGCTAAGTAGCATTTAAAGGATTAAAAAGGAGTTTATGAGCATGTCTAAACCACTAGCTATCACAGATGTGGTACTTCGTGACGCGCACCAGTCACTATTTGCTACTCGTATGCGTATCGAAGATATGCTGCCAATTGCGGCAGAACTGGATAAAGTCGGTTACTGGTCTTTAGAGACTTGGGGCGGCGCAACGTTTGATTCGTGTATTCGTTTTCTAGGAGAAGATCCGTGGGAGCGTTTGCGTGAGCTGAAAAAAGCGATGCCAAACACACCAATGCAGATGCTACTGCGTGGTCAAAATTTATTGGGTTACCGTCACTACGCGGATGATGTAGTAGAGAAATTTGTTGAACGTGCCCATAAGAACGGCATGGACGTATTCCGTATTTTTGATGCGATGAATGACGTACGTAACTTTGAAACAGCAGTGAAAGCAACGATTGATGTTGGTGGTCACGCTCAAGGTACGTTGTCTTACACAACCAGTCCGGTTCACAACTCAGATACTTGGGTTGATTTGGCTAAACGCCTAGAGGATCTAGGTTGTCACTCACTATGTATCAAAGATATGTCAGGTTTATTAAAGCCGTATGAAGCGGAAGAGCTGATTACACGTATCAAAGCATCGTGTGACGTTCCTCTAGCGTTGCATAGCCACGCGACAACCGGTCTATCGACAGCAACAGCGGTTAAAGCCGTTGAAGCGGGTATCGATATTCTAGACACCGCTATTTCTTCAATGAGCTGTACTTACGGTCACACGCCAACCGAAACGGTTGTTGCGATGTTAGAAGGTACAGAGCGTGATACCAATCTTAAGCTTGATCAGATCGAACCCATCGCGGCTTACTTCCGTGATGTACGTAAAAAGTACGCGAAATGGGAAGGTCAGCTAAAAGGTGTTGATTCACGTATCTTGATTGCTCAGGTTCCTGGCGGCATGTTAACCAACATGGAAGGTCAGCTTAAAGAGCAAGGCGCAGCCGATCGTATGGACGAAGTGCTCGAAGAGATCCCTCGTGTACGCAAAGAGCTGGGTTACATTCCTTTGGTAACACCTACTTCTCAGATTGTTGGTACTCAAGCGGTTATCAACGTTCTAACGGGTGAGCGCTACAAGAGCATCACTAAAGAGACTGCTGGTCTACTGAAAGGTGAATATGGTCAAGCGCCTGCTGAGGTTGATGCTGAACTGCAAGCGAAAGTGTTAGATGGTGCAGAGCCAATCACGTGTCGTCCTGCTGATTTACTTAAGTCTGAAATGGATACGTTAACGACAGACCTTTTAGAAAAAGCGAAATCAGATGGCATTTCACTCGCTGAAGATACCGTTGATGATGTACTGACATACGCACTTTTCCCACAAGTCGGCCTTAAGTTCCTTAAGAACCGTCGTAACCCTGAAGCATTTGAACCTGCACCAACTGCAGAAACGGCAGCTCCTATTGCGGCACCACAGCCTGTTGCAGGCAGCATTGAAAGCTACAGCGTGAAGGTTGATGGTCAAGTTTATGATGTTGAAGTTGGCCCTCAAGGTGAACTGACATCGGTATCTCCATCAGCGAAACCAGCACAAGCGTCTCAAGTAGCACCAGCTGCGGCTTCTGATGCAGAAGCAGTTCCAGCTCCATTAGCAGGCAACATCTTCAAAGTTATCGTTCAGCCAGGTGTTGAAGTGGCTGAAGGCGATGTGCTACTGATCTTGGAAGCGATGAAGATGGAAACGGAAGTTCGTGCTGCTCGTGGTGGTATCGTTCAGGAATTGAATGTTAAAGAAGGCGATGCAGTTACTGTAGGCGCTCCACTACTAAGCTTAGCGTAAGGGAGTACCATGGAAGGATTGATGACCTTATGGTCTGAAACAGGGATTGCTAACTTTGAGTTCGGCCAGATTTGTATGATGCTGGTCGGTTGCTTATTGTTGTTTTTGGCAATTCGTAAAGGGTTTGAACCGTTACTTTTATTACCGATTGGTTTTGGTGCTGTATTAGCAAATATTCCAAATGCTGGGTTTACTGATCCCGGTGGTTTGCTTTACTACGTTTACTACATTGGTATTGAAACGGGTATTTTCCCACTGCTGATCTTTATGGGTGTTGGTGCAATGACGGACTTCGGTGCGTTGATTGCTAACCCTAAAACGTTATGGCTAGGGGCTGCGGCTCAGTTTGGTATCTTCGCAACGCTATTTGGTGCGATCTTGCTGAACTATGTTCCAGGAATGGAATTCTCAATGGCAGATGCTTCGTCAATTGCGATTATTGGTGGTGCCGATGGCCCAACCGCGATCTTCTTGGCGAGTAAGTTATCTCCTGACCTACTAGGTGCCATTGCAGTTGCAGCTTATAGCTACATGGCTTTAGTTCCTATTATTCAGCCACCTATCATGAAAGCGCTAACGACGCCGGAAGAACGCAAGATTAAGATGGCGCAGTTACGTCACGTTAGTAAAGCCGAGAAGATCCTTTTCCCGCTTGCTGTACTACTGATGACGATTCTGTTCCTACCTTCAGCAACACCTCTAGTAGGTATGTTCTGCTTGGGTAACTTAATGCGTGAAGCGGGTGTGGTTGATCGCCTTTCAAAAACAGCTCAAAACGAACTGATTAACGTCGTAACTATTTTCCTTGGTCTAGGTGTTGGCTCTAAGCTTCAAGCGGACACGTTCTTGAACTTAGAGACGCTGGGTATTTTAGGTTTAGGTGCGGTGGCGTTCAGTATTGGTACGGCGGGTGGCGTGTTAATGGCGAAGTTGCTTAATCGCTTCTCTAAAGAAGACATCAACCCATTGATTGGCGCGGCCGGTGTATCAGCGGTTCCGATGGCGGCTCGTGTTGTAAACAAGGTTGGTCTTGAGGCAAACCCTCAAAACTTCTTGTTGATGCATGCGATGGGCCCGAACGTGGCAGGTGTACTTGGTAGTGCGGTTGCGGCGGGTATTCTATTAGCTCTAGTGGGTTAGTAGGTTCCTAGGTCACGTATCGTTACGTTAATTGGTCGTCAATTTACGAATGAGCGGTTAACTTAGCCTTATTAAATGGTTTATAGTCAAAGGGATGCTTTCGCATCCCTTTCTTTTTATCAATTAGGGTGCTTGCTCATTAGGGCTTTTATCAATCAAGGAAATGTGGAAATGGAAAATAAACAGATAGCGATTACTCAATTCGGCGGTGTCGAAAACCTCAGTATTCAAACCCGTGCTATTCCTGAGCCTAAGGCTGGAGAAGTCGTGGTTAAAGTTTCCTTTTCGGGCATTAATCCGATTGATGTTAAAACCCGTGCAGGTCTAGGTTGGGCTGCAGCCCAGAATAAAGATAACCTGCCTTGGGTTCCAGGTTATGACATTTCAGGGCAAATTGTCACCCTAGGCGAACAGGCAGAGCGTTTTACTGTTGGTGATAACGTTGCCGGCTTTATTGGTTTCCCACTGCAAGGTGGTGGTTACAGCCAATATGTGTGTGTCCCAGAAGCGGCATTAAGCATGGTTCCTGATTCGGTGACTCTAGAAGCGGCCGCAGCATTGCCATTAGCCAGTCAAACAGCAGCCCAAGCGCTCAACAAAGCTGAAGTGAAAGAGGGCGATCGCGTACTTATCTTAGCGGGTGCCGGCGGCGTTGGTCATCTAGCGGTTCAAATCGCCGTGGCAGCGAAAGCCGAGGTTTACACAACTTGTAGTGAAGCGAATCTTGATTACTTAGCAACGTTAGGCGCTCATGCGATTAACTATAAATTTGCGCCAGCATCGGAAAGAGTCTCTGATGTCGATGTGCTGATTGATTTGGTTGGTGGCGATACCGCTCTCGATGCGTTGAAGTGCCTAAAAGATGACGCAAGAGTGGTGACAGTCCCAACTTTATCTGCTGAATTGATCTGCGAAAAAGCAACATTATTAGGCTTTACTGCATCAGGCATGCTGGTTGAACCAAACCCAGAGCAAATGGACACTATGTTGTACATGGTCAGTGTCGGATTGCTCAAAACAGAAATTCAAGGTATCTACCAGTTAGACGAAGCGCAGTCAGCTCATTTACAGGTTGAAACCGGACATACCAGAGGCAAGGTACTACTTAAAATGCAAGAAGGTTGATATGCAGTGCTAGAGTTTTTTAATTCTCTGTTTGAAAACATAGCGCTGTGGTTCTCTGACTCGGCGCTGTGGGTACTCTTTATTAGTGGCTTCTTGAGTGCCACGTTGCTGCCCGGCGGTTCAGAAGCAAGTCTGGTTGCGGCATTGAGCTTAGATCAGTTCTCAACATCATCGATCATTTTGCTGGCGACACTTGGTAATACCTTAGGTGGCCTGACCAACTATTGGATTGGTTTGTGGTTGCCTAATCGAACTCAATCTGAAAAGCATGGTCATAAGGCTATGGCTTGGCTGAGCCGTTATGGTTACTGGACATTGTTATTCAGTTGGTTACCCATCATTGGTGATCCTTTATGTCTGGCTGCGGGTTGGCTGAGAATGAAATTTATCCCTAGCGTTATTTTGATAGCGATTGGCAAAGCCGCTCGCTACAGCTTACTTGCTGCTATCTACTTCGGTTTTTTCTAAGGAGAACCTATGAAAAAGGTTTTACTTGGTACATTTTCTCTTATCGCCATTGCTGGCTGTTCTTACAATGTACCTAGCTCAACACCCTTCTTTTCCTCGTTACCGGAAGGCGTCACTCTGTTAGAAGAGGTTAAGCCTTCTAAAGATAAAGTCGTGATTCCTTATGCGAAGTATCAGCTTGAAAACGGCTTGACCGTTATTCTTTCTCCTGATGATTCTGATCCACTTGTTCATGTTGATGTGACCTATCATGTGGGTTCTGCTCGTGAACAGATTGGTAAATCAGGCTTTGCTCACTTCTTTGAACACATGATGTTCCAAGGCTCTGAGAACGTCGGTGATCAACAGCACTTCAAGATCATCACCGAAGCGGGTGGTTCGTTAAATGGCACCACCAACCGTGACCGCACTAACTACTTTGAAACCGTTCCTTCTAACCAACTTGAAAAAATGTTGTGGTTAGAATCAGACAGAATGGGTTTCTTGTTAGATGCGGTTTCTCAGAAGAAATTTGAAGTTCAAAGAGGTACGGTTAAGAACGAGCGAGCGCAAAGCTACGAAAACCGTCCTTATGGCTTAATGTGGGAACGCATGGGTGAAGCGCTTTACCCTGAAGGTCACCCGTACTCGTGGCAACCAATTGGTTATGTGGAAGACTTAGACCGTGTTGATGTGAATGATCTTAAGGCATTTTTCTTACGTTGGTATGGCCCAAACAATGCCGTGTTAACGATCGGTGGTGATATCGACGTTGATGACACGCTAGAGTGGGTTAACAAGTACTTTGGCCCTATCCCTCAAGGACCTGAAGTTAAGGCGGCAGAGAAGCAACCTGCAGTGCTGACTGAAGACAAGTACATCACCTTAAAAGATAATATTCGTCAGCCGATGGTGCTAGTTGGATGGCCAACAACGTATCGTGGTGAAGAGACGCAGGCTTCATTGAATGCACTGTCCAACGTGTTAGGTTCTGGCACCAACAGTTACCTGTATCAAAACCTCGTAAAAACGCAAAAAGCGGTGAGTGCAGGATCTTTCCATGATTGTGCTGAGCTTGCATGTACCATGTATGTGTATGCGATGGGTAATTCAGGTGAAAAAGGTGATTTGACGATTCTAAACAAAGAGCTGATGGATACCTTAGATCAATTCTCGAAAGAGGGCGTTGAACAAGCGCGTTTAGACCAGATCACTGGTATGGCAGAAGCGGATGCAGTTTTTGCACTGCAAAGTGTTAAAGGCAAGGTTTCGCAGCTCGCGTCTAACCAAACCTTCTATGGTCAGCCGGATCGCATTGAGTCACAACTCGATCAAATTCGAGCGGTTACTCCAGAAAGCGTAAGCAAGGCATACCAAGATTTCATCGAAGGCAAGCACAAGGTTACGTTGAGTGTGGTTCCTAAGAAAAAACTCGATTTAGCGGTTCGTGAGGCCACCTTTACCACACCTGTACGTACCCTTCCTGAATACAGCAAGGTGACGGAAGACCAACTGGATTTCAGAAAGGCGCCAAACACATTTGATCGCAGCGTGATGCCAGAAGTGAACTTTGGTGTTGAAGCGACCATGCCTGAGTTGTATCGCATGCACTTTGCGAACGGCACTGACTTGATTGGTACCGTGACCAGTGAAACGCCGACAGTACAGCTACAAATTCAACTGCCTGCAGGCGAACGCTATGTTCGTAAAGGGCAAGAAGGCTTAGCGAACCTAACGGCTTCGATGATGGAAGAGGGGTCGACTAAACGAACGGTTGAAGAACTACAGGCGACCTTAGATAAGCTTGGCAGTAGCGTTAGCATTGGCGCAGGTAGTTATACCACGGATATCTCGGTTTCAACGCTAGAGAAAAACCTGCCTCAAACCTTAGCGATCGTACAAGAGGTTTTGTTTGAGCCTAAGTTTGATGAGCAAGACTTCGAACGCGTGAAGAAGCAGATGCTTGAAGGTGTTGTTTATCAGCATCAACAACCAAGCTGGATGGCTTCTCAAGCCACACGTGAAGTTTTGTTTGGCAACAGCATCTTTGGTCGAGCGAGTGATGGTACTAAGGCCTCTTTAGAATCGTTAACCTTAGACGATGTAAAACTGTTTTACAGTCAGCACTATACTCCTGAGGGGGCTAATATTGTTATTGTAGGCGACATCTCGAAGAAAGAGGTCAGCAAGCAGCTTCAATTCTTCGAACAATGGCAAGGCGATGCGGCACCACTAACGCGTCCGCAGATCATCAAAGAGCTTTCAGGGCAACGTTTGTACCTAGTGGATAAGCCAGGAGCACCACAGAGCATCGTTCGTTTAGTGCGTAAAGGTTTACCTTTCGACGCGACTGGTGAGTTGTATTTGAGCCAGTTGGCTAACTTTAATTTAGCGGGTAACTTCAATAGCCGTATCAACCAGAATTTACGTGAAGATAAAGCCTACACTTACGGTGCGAGCGGTTACTTCGCCAGCACGCGTGAAACTGGTGCGGTAGTGTTTAGTGCTCAAGTGAGAGCTAATGCGACGGTTCCATCGATTCAAGAGTTTATCTCTGAGCTGAATGAATTTAGTCAGAGTGGATTAACTGACGAAGAGGTGAAATTTATGCGCCTTGCCGTCGGTCAACAAGATGCACTTAAATACGAAACGCCAAGTCAAAAGGCTGGATTGTTGAGTAATATTGTTGCATTGAGCCTTGATGAAGATTACCTACAACAGCGTAATCAGATAGTTGAAACGGTTTCAAAAGAGACCTTAAACGAGCTATCGAAGAAATGGTTTGACCCGAATGATTATCAAATAATTGTTGTTGGTGATGCGACTTCGCTTCGTCCTCAACTAGAAAAGTTAGATATTCCAATAGAAGAGCTTGAAATCATTCGTTAGAGTACACATTAAAGGGGGAGGGAAAAGACTCTATTTTTCTCCTCCAACCTAATTTATGATAGTTCTAATCAGAACGATATAAGATAAGTGAACTGAATTTTGACTGATTTTGCTGCGCGACTAAAGCAAGTTGCAACCAACCCTAAGACCTTCTCTCAATTTGGTCGTGGTGTTGAAAGGGAAACGTTACGCTACACGGAAGATGGGCATCTTGCTACTGGGCCGCACCCTAAGGCTTTGGGATCTGCGTTGATGAACGGATGGGTAACGACCGATTTTTCCGAGTCGCTACTGGAGTTTATTACGCCTGTTTCTAACGACGTCCCGACTCTTTTGAATCAGTTGTCTGATATCCATCACTTCACACAAACCAAGTTAGATGGCGAAAAGATGTGGCCGCTTTCTATGCCTTGTTACGTAGGCAGTGAAGATTACATTCAGCTAGCGCAATACGGCACCTCTAACAACGGCAAAATGAAGACGCTATATCGTGAAGGCCTAAAGCGCCGTTACGGTAGCCTGATGCAGATTATTTCTGGTGTTCACTTCAACTTCTCTTTCCCAGAAAGTTTTTGGGATAGCCTGTTTGGAGAGCAAACAGAAGAAGCGCGCTGTGAAGCTAAGTCAGATGCGTACTTTGGTTTGATTCGTAATTATTACCGTTTTGGTTGGTTAATCCCATATTTCTTCGGTGCTTCACCTGCACTATGTCCATCTTTCATCAAAGGAAGAGAGACAAAGTTACCTTTTGAGAAGGTTGGAGAGACACTGTATCTGCCAAAAGCAACGGCACTTCGCCTGAGTGATCTTGGCTACACCAATAGTGCTCAAAGCGTATTAAAGATTGGCTTCAACAGCCTAGACCAGTACCTTGAAGGTTTGAACCAAGCGATTCGCACGCCATCAGAAGAGTTTGCTGAGATTGGTACTAAGGTTGATGGCGAATACCGTCAGCTTAATACTAACGTTCTTCAAATCGAGAACGAACTTTATGCGCCAATTCGCCCTAAGCGCGTGGCGAAAAGTGGTGAAAAACCATCGGAAGCACTGGCTCGTGCTGGTGTTGAGTACATCGAGGTTCGTTCTTTGGACGTAAACCCATTCAGCTCAATTGGTATCAATGAGCAACAAGTTCGCTTCCTCGATCTATTCTTAACTTGGAGTGTTCTATCTGACTCTGCTGAGATGGATAACTGCGAACTTGAATGCTGGCGCGATAACTGGAACAAGGTGATCTTAGAAGGTCGTCAGGTTGGTTTAGAACTCAAGATTGGTTGTGATGGCGAGAGACTGTCTCTGCAAGATTGGGCTAAACGCGTATTCAAAGATCTTCGTGTTATCGCTGAGTTGATGGATGCTGAGCAAGGTGGTCGTGCATACCAAGAAACGTGCGATACGCTTGAAACTTGGATCGATAACCCAGAGCTGACCATTTCTGGCCAGTTGCTAGAAGAGACCAAAAAATTAGGTGGCTTGGGTAAAGTGGGTTGTGCGTTAGGAAAAACGTACGCTCAGCAACACAAAGCACACCAATATAAAGTTTACTCAGCTGAGTTGATGGAAGCGGAAGTTCAACGCTCTGTTATTGCTCAGCAACAAAGTGAAGAAGCAAGCACTCAAGATTTTGACAGCTTCTTAACGGATTACTTTTCGTATTTAAAAGCATAGCGAGACTTTGGTGGAAAGGAAGCAAGCCTTATTCGGCCAGCCTAAACGCGTAAGTGGAAAATGGTTGCCAGTAGTGACTGTTGGTGTTGTCTCTAGCCTATTGGTTGGATGTGCAACGCCACCGCCAAAGCAGCAAGATAACTTGTGTAGCATCTTCAGAGAACACCCGTCGTGGTATGAAGATGCTCTCGATATGCAAGAAGAGTGGGGCACGCCGATCAACGTAGCGATGGCTTTTGTGAAACAAGAGAGTAGCTATCGTCATGATGCACGCCCACCTAAAGATTACATTCTTGGCTTTATTCCGTGGGGACGCGTGAGCAGTGCCTACGGATATGCACAAGCTCAAGACCCTGCTTGGGAAGACTTCCAAAAGGCGACCAATAACGGTGGTTCAAGAACCAACTTTGATGATGCATTGATGTTCATCGGTTGGTACACCAGCGAGACGCGTCGTCAGTTAGGGGTTTCACTTTGGGACCCATATAACCAGTACTTGGCTTATCATGAAGGCCGTGGTGGTTATAAGCGCAAGTCATACAACAGCAAACCATCGTTGATTAAGGTGGCACGCAAAGTCGAACAGCAAGCAAAAGATTATGGATGGCAGCTTAAACAGTGTCGTAAAGAACTAGAAGACAATAGAAGTTGGTTTTTCTAAAGCCAACCGTCACGGAGAATAGCAATGCCTTTATTAGATAGTTTCACTGTTGATCACACGCGCATGAACGCACCTGCAGTTCGTGTAGCTAAAACAATGCAAACCCCAAAAGGGGATACCATCACTGTGTTTGACCTGCGTTTTACTGCGCCAAACAAAGACATTCTATCTGAGAAAGGTATCCATACTCTCGAGCACCTTTACGCAGGATTTATGCGTAATCAATTGAACGGTTCAGATGTAGAGATCATCGATATTTCACCTATGGGCTGTCGCACTGGTTTCTACATGAGCCTAATTGGTACGCCTTCAGAGCAGCAAGTGGCAGACGGTTGGTTGGCTGCAATGCAAGATGTGCTGAAAGTTGAGAATCAAAATAAGATCCCTGAGCTGAACGAGTATCAATGTGGTACTGCGGCAATGCACTCTTTGGATGAAGCGAAAGATATCGCCAACGCGATTATTGCTGCTGGTATCTCTGTAAACAAAAATGATGAACTGGCATTGCCTGAGTCTATGCTGCAAGAGCTTAAAATCGACTAATCACTTTTCTTCACTCTAGATGCTTTTCACTTTAGAAGCGCTTCACTCTAGATACATTTCACTCTAGAGACAGAGCGAGTTAGATACTAAAAGGCCCGGTTCAATGAACCGGGCCTTTTTCGTCAACGTATTTTAGAGCTAAGCAGTTGTCGCATGTGAGCTTGTGACTACTCATTTAGTTATCCCAGTCCAGCAAACCACTTTTATCCGTTAACGATCTGTGGGAACACGCGAACGAGCTTGATACGGTTCTCTTCGAGTTCAACAATTTCCATTGGATGACTCGCAACCTGAACACTCAGGTGACTCTCAGGAATGTCTTCAAGGTGTTCCAGTATTAAACCATTAAGTGTTCTTGGGCCATTTGTAGGTAGTGTCCACTGCAAGCCTTTGTTTATGTCACGGATATTGGCGCTGCCTTCAATCAAGAAGCTGCCATCGCTTTGCGGTGTGATCTCTTCAGATAAGCTTGGTGCAATTGAGGTCGTAAACTCACCAACGATTTCTTCTAGAATATCTTCAAGGGTAACCAAGCCGTTGATATCGCCATACTCATCCACAATCAAACCGATGCGTTGTTTATTGCGCTGAAACTTAAGTAGTTGAATATTGAGTGGTGTCGCTTCAGGAATAAAGTAGATCTCATCCGCAGCACGCAGCAGTGTCTCTTTATTGAATTCGTTCTTTTCAAGCATCAAGCGGTAAGCTTCTCGTAACCTAAGCATACCAACCACTTCATCTATCTGGTCACGATATAACACAATACGACCATGAGGCGAGTGAGTTAATTGGCGAACGATAGATTTCCAGTCATCATTGATGTCGATGCCAGTGATTTCATTTCGAGGCACCATGATGTCGTTCACGGTCACGTGTTCTAAATCTAAAATAGACACCAACATATCTTGGTGGCGCTGAGGTATCAGGCTTCCCGCTTCATTTACCACGGTTCTCAGCTCTTCAGAGCTTAAGTGGTCGGTCGCATCGTGGCGGGCTTTGACGCCTAAGATACGAATAAAACCGTTGGTAATGAAGTTCACCAATATCACCAATGGTGACAGTACCTTCATCAGTATCATCAAAAGGATACTACTGGCGTAAGAGACACGTTCTGGAAACAGAGAAGCGATGGTTTTTGGGGTTACTTCGGCAAACACGAGGATCACGAGAGTCAGGACACCGGTAGCAATCGCTACGCCGATATCCCCGTAGATGCGCATACCAAGAATAGTCGCGATCGCAGATGCAAGAATGTTGACGAGATTGTTGCCGATGAGAATAAGGCCGATCAATCTGTCTGGGCGGTTCAGAAGTTTTTCTACGCGTTTGGCACCTTTATGACCCGTATTGGCCAAATGCTTTAAACGGTAGCGGTTCAAGGACATCATGCCCGTTTCGGAACCAGAGAAATAACCAGAAATTACAATGAGACACGCGAGTAGCGCAAATAAGATACCCGTTGATATGTCGTCCAAAACTATTCTTTTCCTATTTGTGTATCTTGATTAATTTATGACCGAACATGGTCGAGATGTCAATTGAATCTAACGGACTCAATATTTTAAAGGCAAGGTGTGTGAGACCTTGCCTTCATATTACAGACTAATTCAGGATGATTTCCTGAACGAAGCGGCTACCGAAGTAGGCTAGTGTGAGCATGCTGGCACCGGCAAGTGCGAACCAAGTGACTTTTTGTCCACGCCAACCTTTCTGATAGTGACCCCATAGAAGGATGGAGTAGATAACCCAAGCAATAAAAGACAATACAGCCTTGTGTGCTTTTCCTTGAGCAAACATATCTTGTACGAAGATAAGGCCTGTCAATAAAGTACCTGTTAATAAGCCATTACCGATCAGAATGATCTTGAAAAGCTGTCTTTCCACCATCATTAAAGGAGGTAGGTTCGGGTTTATCACTAACGCTTTTTTCTTTTTAAGTTTGTGATCTAGCCACGCAAGTTGCAGGGCGTATAGCGCACCGATAGTCAACGTCGCGTATGAGAACAAAGCCAAAGAGATGTGCAGTAGCAGCTTTGGATCATTCTCTAGATGTTTAATGAACGTGCTTGAAAGAAAAGTGGCCGCCATTAGATTTAGAGCAGCGAAGCTATAAACAACCGGCAAGATGAACCACAAACGGGTTTTGAGCATCGCACCGCTCATGACCAAAGAGATGATTAAACTGATCAATGAAGCAACGTTCAAGATACTGAGGTTTTGGCCACTGGCATTAAAAATTAAATCGCCAAGCAACCAAGCATGGAAAGCTAAAGCAAGTAATGCGCTGATAAACACCGTTTTTACGCGGATTCCTGTTTGGTGCACGAGACCTGGAATGATCGTGGAAATCGCCATTGTATAAAGAAAGGCTGCTGCGATCGCAATAAGACTGTCCATGGTATCCATTTAAATGATTACTAATTGGCGAATTATACCTCGCATCGCTCTTTGGGGCTATGGTGAACCTCATTCAATTCCAAGTGAATAATGTCTCACATCACAAGCGTGGATGATTAACGCTCTACAACGGGTATGACTCTAATCCGCGCTAATGTATACTCACAGTAATAGTCGCAGTTTTGAGCGAAGAGAAAACTATGTTTGATAATTTAACGGATCGTCTATCCAAAACGCTGAAGAACATCAGCGGTAAAGGTCGTCTGACCGAAGACAATATAAAAGAGACGCTGCGTGAAGTACGTATGGCGCTACTTGAAGCCGACGTTGCACTGCCCGTTGTCCGCGATTTTGTTAAGCGCGTAAAAGAAGGCGCTGTGGGTGTTGAGGTTTCTAAATCTCTAACACCTGGTCAAGAATTCATTAAGATCGTTCAAGCTGAACTTGAAGCGGTGATGGGTGAGTCTAACGAGGCTCTTGACCTAGCAGCACAGCCGCCAGCCGTTATTTTAATGGCAGGTCTACAAGGTGCGGGTAAAACCACATCGGTAGGTAAGCTATCTAAGCTCCTGACTGAGCGTGACAAGAAGAAAGTTTTGGTTGTGTCTGCCGACGTTTACCGTCCAGCGGCGATCAAACAGCTTGAAACGTTAGCAAGCGATGTTGGCGTCGACTTCTTCCCATCTTCAGCTGATCAAAAGCCTCTTGATATTGCAAACGCTGCAATCGACCATGCGAAGAAGAAATTCTACGACGTGCTAATTGTCGATACTGCTGGTCGTTTGGCTATCGATGAAGAGATGATGGGCGAGATCAAAGAGCTTCATACTGCAATTAAACCAGTAGAGACTCTGTTCGTTGTTGATGCAATGACTGGTCAAGATGCTGCGAACACTGCAAAAGCTTTTGGTGATACGCTACCACTAACCGGTGTTATCTTGACGAAAGTTGATGGTGATGCTCGAGGTGGTGCTGCACTGTCTGTTCGTCATATCACTGGCAAGCCGATTAAATTCTTAGGTGTTGGTGAAAAGACTGACGCACTAGAACCATTCCACCCAGATCGTGTTGCTTCTCGTATCTTAGGTATGGGCGACGTACTGTCTCTTATTGAAGATCTACAGAAAAACGTTGATACCGAGAAAGCAGAGAAACTGGCTAAGAAGTTCAAAGAGAAGAAAGGCTTTGACCTTGAAGACTTCCGTGAGCAGCTTGGTCAGATGAAAAACATGGGCGGCATGATGGGCATGATGGATAAGCTTCCAGGTATGTCTCAGCTACCAGACAACGTTAAAGATAAAGTTGATGACAAGATGTTCAAGCAAATGGAAGCGATCATCAACTCTATGACAATGAAAGAACGCCAGCGTCCAGATCTAATCAAAGGCTCACGCAAAAAGCGTATTGCTGCAGGTTCTGGTACGCAGGTACAAGATGTAAACCGTATGCTTAAACAGTTCACTCAAATGCAGAAGATGATGAAGAAAATGCAGAAAGGTGGAATGAAAGGCATGATGCGCAACATGCAAGGCATGATGGGCGGCGGTGGAGGTATGGGCGGAATGGGTGGTGGTTTTAACCCGTTTGGTCGATAATCTACAAATGTAAGCTTTAGCTACGTTACTTTTCATAGTGTTAGCCGTGTCACAGAAAGTGTCCGGTTGCTATGTTGGTGAAAAAATAGCTAAAGCCCTTGCATTGCACCGGAATAAGAGTAAAATTCCGGGGCTTTAATTTGGCACGAGACCCCAAGCTATTTACTTATACTTGGGGTTAATTATTTTATTAAGAAAGCAAAGAGGACGACATGGTAACCATTCGTTTGGCACGTCACGGTGCAAAGAAGCGCCCATTTTATCAAATCGTAGTTGCGGATAGCCGTAACTCTGTAACTGGCCGTTTCATCGAGAAAGTAGGTTTCTTTAACCCTACTGCTCAAGGTCAAGAAGAAGGTCTACGTCTAGACCTAGATCGTGTTAACCACTGGGTTGGTCAAGGCGCATCTCTATCTGATCGTGTAGCTAAGCTAGTTAAAGACGCTCAAAAAGCGGCTTAATTCTTTTTTAAAGAGAAATAGCTTATGTCGATGAAGGGTAAAGAAACGATGAGCGAGCAAAATAATAGAATTGTCATGGGTAAACTTGGGTCTACCTATGGTATTCGTGGCTGGCTTAAAGTGTTCTCCTACACAGACAATGCTGAAAGCATATTTGATTACAGCCCTTGGTATTTAAACCAAAAGGGTAAGTGGGTTGAGTACAAAGTTGAGAGCTGGAAACGTCATGGCCAAGGTTATGTATGTAAGCTAGCGGGATTAGATGTTCGTGAAGACGCGCAACTGATGACTAACTTTGAAATTGCTATTGACCCTGCTTCGTTACCTGAATTGTCAGAAGATGAATTCTACTGGCGCGAATTGTTCGGTATGCAAGTTTTTACCACTAAAGGTTACGACCTTGGTGAGGTCTCTGACCTATTAGAAACTGGCTCGAACGATGTTCTAGTAATTAAAGCAAACCTTAAAGATGCTTTTGGCCAAAAGGAACGGTTAGTACCGTACCTTGAAGAGCAAGTGATCAAGAAAGTTGATCGCGAAGCTCGCCGGATCGAAGTTGACTGGGATCCTGGATTCTAACTCCAAATTACAGAGCGAGAGAACACATGTGGGTTGGCATTATTAGCCTGTTTCCTGAAATGTTCCGTTCTGTTACTGATTTTGGAGTAACAGGTCAAGCGGTTAAAAAAGGTCTTTTATCTATTGAGACATGGAATCCTCGCGATTTCACTCATGATAAACATCGCACTGTTGATGATAGACCTTACGGTGGTGGTCCTGGCATGTTAATGATGGTTCAGCCTTTGCGCGATGCTATCCAAACTGCCAAGCAAGCAGCACCGGGAAAGGCGAAAGTAATCTATCTTTCACCTCAAGGTCGTAAACTCGACCAGAAAGGTGTTGAAGAGTTGGCAACAAATGAGAACTTGCTTCTTATTTGTGGTCGCTATGAAGGGGTAGATGAGCGCATTATTCAATCTGAAGTCGACGAAGAATGGTCGATTGGCGATTTTGTGATGACGGGTGGCGAACTGCCAGCCATGACGTTGATTGATTCAGTTTCTCGGTTTGTTCCGGGTGTACTTGGAGATTTCGCTTCAGCAGAAGAAGATTCTTTTGCAAATGGTTTGCTAGATTGTCCCCATTATACGCGCCCTGAGGTGCTAGACGATAAAGATGTGCCATCGGTACTCAAGTCTGGAAACCATAAGGACATTCGTCGCTGGCGATTAAAACAATCGTTGGGCCGAACTTGGCTAAGAAGACCAGAGCTCCTGGAAAACCTAGCTCTGACTGACGAACAGGAACAATTACTGGCTGAATTCATTAAAGAGCAACGCTCTTAACGAAAAGCAAGCAGTAACCTATTAAATTTAGTATCAGTTTATTCTAGGAATTTATACAAATGAGCAACATCATCAAGGCTCTTGAAGAAGAGCAACTAAAATCAGACCTTCCTAAATTCGCACCAGGTGACACTGTTGTAGTTCAGGTTAAGGTAAAAGAAGGTGACCGTGAGCGTCTACAGGCTTTCGAAGGCGTTGTAATCGCTATTCGTAACCGTGGTCTACACTCTGCATTCACAGTTCGTAAGATTTCGAACGGTGAAGGCGTAGAGCGTGCGTTCCAAACTCACTCTCCAATGGTTGATAGCATCGAAGTTAAACGCCGTGGTGCAGTACGTCGTGCCAAGTTGTACTACCTACGTGAGCGTTCTGGTAAGTCAGCTCGTATTAAAGAGAAGCTTACTAAGAAGTAATTCTTTTTGCATTCTATCGATAAAAGCGGAGCCATTTGGCTCCGCTTTTTTGTGTCTGCTATTTAGATCTGAGTAGGTAAGAGAGCCTCAATTCGCTCGTTCCTCGCTCTTGGGGATGACGGACTAAAACAAAACTCACATTGAACCGTCATTCCCTAGACTGACGAAGGAAGGAGTAGGGAATCTCTATTAGTACCATGCTATATGCAATAAAAAAGGATTGACGTAAACGCCAACCCTTCAAAATTTACTCGCTACTCGCTACTCGCTACTCGCTACTCGCTTAGTGAGGATCTTCCGACCAACCATCGCTATCTGACATGTCTGGTGCGCCAGCGATGCTGTTCTCTTCGTCTGCCCATTCACCGAAATCAATCATCTGACATTGCTTACTGCAAAACGGGCGGTGTGGGCTTTGTTCGCCCCATTCAACGTCGGCATTACATTGAGGGCATTTAACGATGGTGATTTTTTTCGACATAGTGATTCTTAATTAGAGGGTATTGTAAGAAAGAGTTTAGGCTCGAGTGAGGGCTCAAGCCAAACTATAAAAGGAAATTAATTAGCTGCAGACAGCCAATTCAAACTCGATGTCTTGAGTACAGGCTTGTCCTGTTTCAAAGCTCATGAACTTAACGGCAAAACGGTTTTTATGCCCGGAGATCATTGGGTAGGCACCGTATTGCATTGGAATAGAAAGGCGAAGGATATTCGCTTCATCAGCATCGCTCTGGAAGAAGCCAGCGCGAGCAATTTGCTCTTTAAAGTGACCGGTCTCTCTAGTGAGCTTTAACCATAGTGTTAGCGCTTCATACAAAGGCTGTAGGCTATCCATCCAAGCTTTGGCATCTCGCATTCTCTTATCAAGAGGAAGATGCAGCCAATAATGCAGTGCGGGTAAATCAAAGCAGCATGAGCCACCTGGTAAATTAAAGCGTTGACGTATGGCACTCAAGAAGCGGTCTTCTTTAAGTGACTGCCCAAAACGCTCCGCCTGCATCAGTTCACGATAGATGTTACTAATATCGTTGAGTAGTGAAGTCAGCATCTCTTGATCGACACCTTCAACATCTAACCAACTTTTGTAGGTTACACGCTGCTTCTCAATATCTTTTGCGAGTTCACTCTTGAGTTGGATCTGTTCGAAGATTTCAATCAGATCAAAGATGGAACGGAAAAAGAGTTGATACTGTTGAGCATCGGAAAATGTAGAAGACAAGTGCAGCTGCCTCAAGAGTGATTCAACTCTTAAGTAGATGCGTGTTTTCTCATTTAGAGGATGTTCAAATTTGTGGGTGATCATCGAGCAAACCTTCATTCAACATTATTCTATTCTGACCCATCTACAGTACTGATTGCCAGATACTTTTGATGTAAATCTGTGATTTGAGGCAAAAGTTCTTGGTTTTTAGTATGGTTTTTAATCACGTCATCTGCAACTGCTAAGCGTTGTTCTCTTGAAGCCTGTGATTTTAAAATTGCTGTAACCTGTTCCCTAGAAACATTATCACGACTCATCGTACGCTCTATTTGCACTTCTATTGGCACATCAACGATTAATACGCGATCGGCCATGCTTTGCATTTGGTTTTCAACCAATAGCGGTGCGACTAATAAACCATAAGGGGATGTAACTTTAGACAGGTCACTGTCAATTTTGTTACGGATCATGGGATGAAGCAGGTCATTGAGCCATTGTTTCTCTGTGGGATCCGAGAAGATTAGCTCACGCAGCTTACTTCGGTTAAGTGATCCATCTTCAAGCAAGATCGTCTCACCAAAATGGTCGGTAATCTGCTTTAAGCCGTCACTGCCTACTGCGACGACTTCGCGTGCAACGATATCAGCATCGACAATATCAATATTAAAATGTTCATTGAAGAGGTTAGCAACCGTGGTTTTTCCACTGGCGATACCACCGCTTAATCCGATAATGATTGCCATGGTTAAATTCCTAGTACAGAAGTGAAATACCAGCCCATGATGTCGTTGCCCCACATCAAACTCACCCAACCCGCAATCGCAAGGTAAGGTCCAAATGGAAAGGCTTTATCTATACCTTGTTGTTTCAAGCGAAGTTGAATCAATCCGAAAACTAAGCCGACCAGTGAGGATAGAAGAATGATCATTGGGAGATGTTGCCAACCAAGCCAAGCGCCAAGCGCAGCCAGAAGTTTGAAGTCGCCGTAACCCATGCCTTCTTTGCCTGTTAACAGCTTGAACAGCCAATAGACCGACCAAAGTGCTAGGTAGCCTGCCATTGCGCCAATCACGGAATCTTGAAGCGATACAGGGCTGATATTAAACAGAGCTAACGCGATACCAGACCAAACTAAAGGCAAGGTAATTTGGTCAGGCAACAGCATAGTATCGAGATCGATAAAGGTTGCGGTAATCAATGCAAACGTGAAAAAAATCAAAGCAATGGCGTAGTAACTGAAACCAAAGTGGCTCGCGACTACGGTACAAAGTATCGCCGTAAGCAACTCGACCAATGGATAGCGAGCGCTAATTGGGTTAGCACAGCTATGGCACTTGCCTTTTAAGAACAGCCAACTTAATACTGGAATATTGTCGATGATTCTTAATTGGGTTTTACATTTCGGGCAGGTAGAACGAGGGATACTGAGATTGAACTTTCCCTCTGGCGCTGGAATTTTATATTGAGAGAAATACTCCGAGCACTCTTGTTGCCACTCTCGTTCCATCATTATCGGTAAACGGTGGATGACTACGTTGAGGAAGCTGCCGATAAGAAGGCTAAAAATGAAAGCTAATACGGGGAATAGCCAAGGATAGTAGTGAAATACTTCCATAGTGTCCTTTACCACTTAATCAAGGTGAGCAGAGGTTGGCTGCTCATGGGTGTTTAGTTGCTTTTAACTATCCTAACACACTCATAAGATTAAAGATCGGTAAGTACATCGCGACAACAAGTCCGCCAACTACGGTGCCTAAAAATACGATGATCAGTGGCTCTAGAATCTTACCTAGGTTATCGACGGTGTTGTCTACTTCGAACTCGTAAATGGAAGCGACTTTATTGAGCATATCATCAAGATTTCCGGACTCTTCACCAATCATCACCATCTGCAAAACCATCTCCGGGAAGGCATTGGTATTGCGCATTGCAATGTACATCGGCATGCCAGCAGCAGTCTCACGGTGAACCTCGATGATTGCCGATTCATAATGTAGATTACCCGCCGTTTTAGCCGTTGTTTTAAGGCTGGTTAAGATAGGAATCCCAGAACTAAAACTGGTTGATAGCGTTCGGCTGAACTTTGCAATTGATGCCTTAGTGATGACAGCACCCAAGATAGGGAAGCGTAAACCAAGACGACTGGTTGAAAGTCGAATCGAGTAAGATCGCTGACGCAGTTGCTGAAAAGACAGAATTAATAAAACAATACCGATCGCAGTATAGAAACTGTAGGCCTGCATCCAGTGGGAAAGATAAAGCACTTGCTGAGTGAACCAAGGTAAGTCTGCTCCGAAACCAGAAAACATCGATTCAAATTCCGGGATGACCATGGTTAGCATTAAGTAGGAAACGGTAAGGGCGACCGCTACAACCATTGCTGGGTAGATGAGAGCCTTTATAACCTTGGATTTTAGTTGCTCACTCTTTTCTCGATAGGTCGCCAAGCGTTCAAATACTTGTGCAAGGTTGCCGGAGAGTTCGCCTGTCGCGACCAAGTCGGTATAGAGATCATCAAAGTGGCGGCTTGCGGTTCGCATCGCTTTTGAGATTGGCGTGCCGGCTTCTACACCTTTGCAGATGTGCGATAAAATCGATTTCATTTCTGCTTTGCGGTGATTGTCTGACACTAACTTGATGGCTTGAACGATGGGCACACCAGTAGCCAACATGGTAGCCAGTTGGCGAGTCAAAATAGTGATATCTTTGGCTTTGACTCGATGGGTTAAACGAGTGATTGCTGAGATGCTTTTCTTTTTGATTTTCTTAATCTGAATATGCTGCTCTTTGAGCTTCTCTCGCACTTCTAATTCGGTGAGCGCTAAGCTCTGCCCTGATACTTTCTTGCCAGAACTATTGATTCCCTTCCAATGGTAGTTTTTTAGTTGTGATTGTTTGCTTTTACTACTCATTTTCGCTCCGTGAATTATAGGTATAGAACACGTTGTAGCTCTTGATAGCTGGTGGTGCCTTCAAGCAGTTTATCTAGTCCTGACTCTTGTAAAGTTCTCATGCCTTCCCGGCGCGCTAAGTTTTCAATGGCTAACGCGTTCGGTTTGTCAATCAGGCTGCTTTTTAGCTGCTCGCTAAACGGCATGACTTCATAAATACCGACTCGCCCTGAGTATCCCTGATTACACTCATTACACCCTTGTGAGTTGGCTTTGTAGATGATTTGGCTATTGGGAATAGAGTGGCGTAGAAATATATCAGGTGAGTCATCAGCGGCTTTACAGTGGTCGCACAATCGTCTTGCTAGTCGTTGGGCGATAATCAGGCTTAATGATGAAGCGAGGTTAAAAGGTTCTATCCCCATATGAGAGAGGCGAGTCACGGTTTCTGCTGCAGAATTGGTGTGCAGTGTCGAAAGCACTAAGTGGCCTGTTTGCGAGGCTTTGATCGCGATCTCTGCGGTTTCCAAATCACGGATCTCTCCGACCATCACCACATCAGGATCTTGTCGTAAAAATGATCGCAACGCTTCAGCGAAACCAAAGCCGATCTTAGGTGTCACTTGTACCTGATTGATGCCACACAGGTTAATTTCAACAGGATCTTCGGCTGTTGAGATGTTGCGTTCTGTAGTGTTAAGAACGCGAAGGCCAGTATAGAGAGAAACCGTTTTACCGCTGCCGGTTGGTCCGGTCATTAAGATCATCCCTTGTGGGCGTTTCAATGCATTAAGGTAGAGTGTTTTTTGATCCTCGCTGTAACCGAGCTTATCGATATCGAGATTGGCAGCGCTGCTATCTAAGAGACGCAGTACGATCTTTTCTCCCCATAATGTTGGCAGCGTCGATACACGCATATCAATCGCCAGTTCGTCGTTTAAACGTAATTTAATACGACCATCTTGAGGTAAGCGACGCTCGGCGATATCGAGTTTGGCGAGAATCTTCAAGCGCGCCGATAGACGACGACTTAAATGAGAGGCGGGCTGTTGAATTTCGACAAGGATCCCATCGCAACGTAGACGTACGCGGTAGTTTTCTTCATAAGGTTCGAAGTGGATATCCGATGCGCCTTTACGTGCTGCATCGACTAAAATCTGATTGATAAAGCGACTGACAGGGGAGTCATCTTGGCTGAGGTCTTCAATGGACGTTATCTCGTCGTCAGATATCTCAACAAGGTTGGCTAGCTCATCTTGGGTGATCTCTTTACGTTTCGAATCTTGCCCGGAAATAGAACGGCCATACAGCTTTCGTATTGCACCTTCTAGTTCAGAGTAGTTAGCGACAACCAATTCGATCTGCAACCCTGTAGCGAATCGAAAGTCGTCTTCAGCTTGTAAGTCGGTCGGATCAGCCGAGGCGAGCGTAAGAGTAGAACTAGAGACTGAAATCGGTATCGCACGATACTTAGTAATCAGTTCACGAAGTCCTAATTGTTCACACAGGGATTCGTAGTCAGTATTGGCTAATCGTACTAACGGTAAGCCGAAGATGGTTTTAATGTTGTTTGCTAAGGAATCGCCGCTGAAGAAATCCAGAACGAGTAAAGCTTCAGGTGTAGAAACACCTGAATCTTGTATATGTTCCGCAACAGCTTGTTCTTGAGTCAGGCTAAGCAAGTCAGCCTGACGAAGAACGGTTGGAAGGTTGGTGAGCATTTAATAGGTCGCAGTACAGCTGTTCGGTCTTGATTCTGAAGGGACATTTTTGGATGCACATACCCAACCTGAATCATTATTCTTTTTAAACTGAACGCTAGCAGTGCTACCTTTTAATGAGCCTTCACTAAAACCAAATGTAGCGGTCCCGCCACTGACTGCTGTAGCTAATGTTATAGAACCCAGAGCATTCATTGCTGCTGTTCCGCCAACTTTAGTAATATCTGTTGGAAATGTATTCCCATTTTCTTGTTGGTACATATCAATATTTGTAAGTAAACCTCTTACAGTAGCAGTAGCAGATGCGACTTCTGTTTTTTGGACATAGTTTTTATAAGCAGGTATTGCCACTGCAGATAAAACACCAATAATCGCCACTACAATCATTAATTCAATCAGCGTAAAACCTTTCTGATTTGTTCTTTTATTTTTGTTATTCATTGTTCTATTCCATTATTTAGTTTGTTTCAGCGCAAGCACTGGTTGATGGAAAGAATAGAAGTCGAGATGGGGAAGTGGAATGGTGTTCAGGTTTGGCCGCGAGTGGTTTCGTGTTTATTAGTGTGGTGTTTCATATGGCGCGCAAAATTATGCGACCAACTTAAATAAGTGATTGAAATATTGATAATTTAGGTAATAAAAAAGGCACTGTTATCAACAATGCCTTTGACGGAAATATATTTACTATTCAGTTGATTACGCTTTAAATCTCATGGATAGGTCCATCGCTTTTAGATGCTTAGTCAGTGCACCAACAGAGATGTAATCAACACCGGTTTCTGCGAACTCTGCGATAGTGTCTAATGTTACATTGCCTGAGTTCTCTAATGCTGCGCGGCCAGCATTGATTTTCACGGCTTCACGCATCATGTCTGTGGTGAAGTTGTCTAGCATGATGATGTCTGCGCCAGCGCTGATCGCTTGCTCTAGCTCTGCTAGGCTTTCTGTTTCTACTTCCACAGGTTTACCTGGGTTCAGCTCTTTTGCCGTCGAGATAGCTTTCTCAATGCCACCACAGGCGATGATGTGGTTTTCTTTGATTAGGTAAGCATCGAAAACGCCGATACGGTGGTTAAAACCGCCACCACAAGCGACAGCGTATTTTAGTGCGCTGCGAAGGCCCGGAATTGTTTTGCGAGTGTCTAACAGGCGGCATTCTGTGTGCTTAACTTTGTCTGCGTAGATCGCTGTTGTTGTCGCACAGCCAGATAGCGTTTGAATGAAGTTCATTGCATTACGCTCACCGGTTAATAGCGCACGTGCTGGGCCAGTTAAGCTACAAAGCGTTTGGTTTGGTTCAACCTTGTCGCCATCTTCTACGTTCCACTCGATAGTTACCTCACCGCCCAATTGCTTAAACACTTCATCAGCCCAAGCTTTACCACAGAACACACCGTGCTCACGGGTAATGATGGTAGCGCTGTTGATTGCGTCTGCTGGGATTAGACTTGCCGTAATATCAGCCGCTGGATCTAACGTTCCGCCTAGATCTTCTTTGATGGTCTCAGCCACTGAGCGAGTGATCTCGAGAGGCAGTTGCTCTTTTAAGTAGTCAAGGCGTTGGTGGCTGTTATGTGTGTTTTTCATCGCAAATCTAATCTTGAAAGGGAGTGGGAATGGAATGATACTCTTGCTTAACTTCAAATTAAAGAGGCTAGCGTGACTGCTCTATGGGTAAGGTCACATCTTATTGTGCTAGCAGAAAAGAAAGTGAGACCAAGATGACGATCAGCTTCAACGGATGGTATGACAACGCTCGGCATGTTCCTTCCCCGTATTTTGATGTTAGACCTAGCGTCTGCGATATCTCTCTGCTGGTGGTTCACAACATTAGTTTACCTCCGGGGCAATTTGGTGGACCTTACATCGAACAGTTTTTTACGGGCAAACTTGACCCAGAAGAACACCCGTTTTTTCAAGTGATTCACCAAATGGGTGTGTCTGCACACTGCTTGATTCGTCGTGATGGTGAGGTTGTGCAGTTTGTTTCGTTCCTTGATAGAGCTTGGCACGCTGGCCAGTCCAGCTTTGCCGGCCGTGAAAGGTGTAATGATTACTCGATTGGTATTGAACTGGAAGGCAGTGACTTTGTGGCTTACACCGAGCAGCAGTATCAAGCGCTTACCCAATTAACGGAAACACTGGTATCGAGCTTCCCTCAAATTACCACTGAACGAATCACAGGCCACCAATATATTGCGCCTCTGCGCAAAACCGATCCTGGCTTGGTTTTCGACTGGCAGAAATTTAAAGAAAAGCTCAAGGGCTAAGCCTCAACTTTAGATAGCCTTACTGCTGTTAGGCGTTCAATAGTCAACGCCTGGCATAATGACTTGTGAATTTTTGTTGTTGCTATGTAAAGAAAGTGGTGGAGAGGAGAGCATCAATAAATCGAGAGTGTGACGAGCTTATCAAACGCTAATTTATTAAAACTTATGAACAGAATTTCCATCCTAAATGTGCGCTTGGTTTGATTTTTAAACAAGTGGCACTAATCTTTCTGAAACAATTCATTTTTATCCTGAAACTTTCTAGCACGAAACCTCCCCAAAAGTATTACCCCTGTAAATGGTAAGACCAATTTAGTTGCTGTTTTAAATTTCATTTGTTAAATCATGGTTAATTCATGCTGTGTTCTATGATGCAGGTCAATTTTGCACTGGACAGTGGCGTTTTAATTATGTTAATTTCTGCCCAACTTAAAATTGGTATTACCAATTGTCAGCGAAGAAAAAGAAGAACAACAAACTATGGCTTATCAAAGGATTCGTCAGCCAAAACTCTCGGACGTTATCGAACAAGAGTTAGAAAGGTTGATAGTGGAAGGAACACTGGCTCCAGGGCAGCAGTTGCCGCCTGAGCGCGAACTAGCGAAACAGTTCGATGTGTCTCGTCCTTCAATCCGAGAAGCGATACAACGTTTAGAAGCAAAACGCTTGCTTACTCGCCGTCAAGGTGGAGGTACGTTTGTTAGCGAAAATATCTGGAAAAGCTTTTCAGATCCTTTGCTTAATTTGTTGTCGTCCCATTCTGAAACCCAACTAGACTTGTTGGAATCGCGTCATGCGATGGAAGGGATTTCGGCTTACTTTGCGGCATTACGTGGCACTGATGAAGACTTTGCTCGAATTCAAGCATGCCAAGAAAAAATTCACGGCGCGCAAGATAAGGGTGATATTGAAGCCGAATCTGCAGCAGTGATGGCTTTTCTTATTGCTTTAACAGAGGCAGCGCACAATGTGGTGTTATTACACATTGTTCGTAGTTTGGCTCCGTTACTCGAACAAAATGTCTTAGAAAATTTAAAGCTGTTGCATCGTCGTAAAGACGTTGTGGAGAAAGTGAGTATACATCGAGCTAACATTGTAGATGCGATCGTTTCAGGGCAGCCAGAACAGGCGCGTGAAATGTCACATTCTCATTTAGCTTACATCGAAGAAACATTGATGGATTTGACCAAAGAAGAATCGCGCCGCGAACGTTCTTTACGTCGAATTCAACAGGGTAAATAGCCGTAATACTTCGGCTATTTACGTGTTTAGTAGAATCCAACTAACAAAAAGGATAGATCGCCATGTCTGACATGAAGCATGACGTTGATGCTCTGGAAACTCAAGATTGGTTAGAAGCTCTTGAGTCAGTAGTACGTGAAGAAGGTGTAGAACGTGCACAGTTTTTACTAGAACAAGTTCTAGATAAAGCGCGTTTAGATGGTGTTGATATGGCTACAGGCATCAACACGAACTACATCAACACAATTCCAGCAGCACAAGAGCCAGCTTACCCTGGTGACGTAACTCTTGAGCGTCGTATTCGTTCGATTATTCGCTGGAACGCAATCATGATCGTATTGCGTGCTTCTAAGAAAGACCTAGACCTTGGTGGTCACATGGCTTCTTACCAGTCAGCTGCAGCGTTCTACGAAGTATGTTTCAACCACTTCTTCCGTGCTCCAAATGAGACGGACGGTGGCGATCTAGTTTATTACCAAGGTCACATCTCTCCAGGTATCTACTCTCGTGCATTCGTTGAAGGTCGTCTAACTGAAGAACAGCTAGATAACTTCCGTCAAGAAGTTGATGGTAAAGGTATTCCTTCTTACCCGCACCCGAAACTGATGCCTGAGTTCTGGCAGTTCCCAACAGTATCTATGGGTCTTGGTCCTATCTCTGCGATCTACCAAGCGCGCTTCCTTAAGTACCTTGACGGCCGTGGCCTGAAAGAAACTTCAGCGCAACGCGTATACGCGTTCCTAGGTGACGGTGAGATGGATGAGCCAGAATCACGTGGTGCGATCTCTTTCGCTGCGCGTGAGAAGCTAGACAACCTATGTTTCCTAATCAACTGTAACCTACAGCGTCTAGACGGCCCTGTAATGGGTAACGGCAGCATCATTCAAGAACTTGAAGGCCTATTCAAAGGCGCAGGTTGGAACGTTGTTAAAGTTATCTGGGGTAGCAACTGGGATTCTCTACTGGCTAAAGACACGACTGGTAAGCTTCTTCAATTAATGAACGAAACTATCGATGGTGACTACCAGACATTCAAATCTAAAGATGGCGCATACGTACGTGAGCACTTCTTTGGTAAGTACCCAGAAACAGCTGCACTAGTTGCAGACATGACTGATGACGAAATCTTCGCTCTTAAGCGTGGTGGTCACGATTCTTCTAAACTGTTTGCTGCATTCAACAATGCAAAAGAGACAAACGGTAAGCCAACGGTAATCCTAGCTAAAACTGTTAAAGGTTACGGCATGGGTGATGCAGCTGAAGGTAAGAACATTGCACACGGCGTTAAGAAAATGGACATGACTCATGTTCAACACCTACGTGATCGCCTAGGCCTAGAAGACATTCTTTCTGATGAGAAAATCACAGAACTTCCTTACCTGAAGTTAGAAGAAGGTACGCCTGAATACGAATACATGCACGCTCGTCGTAATGCTCTACACGGTTACACGCCTGCACGTCTTCCTAAGTTTACTCAAGAATTCAAGGTTCCTGAGCTAGACGCATTCGCACCTCTACTAGGTGAACAGAAGCGTGATATCTCTACAACTATGGCTTATGTACGTACGCTAAACATCCTTCTTAAAGATAAGAACATTGGTAAGAACATCGTTCCTATCATCTGTGATGAAGCTCGTACATTCGGTATGGAAGGTCTATTCCGTCAGGTTGGTATCTACAACCCACACGGTCAAGAATACACACCTGAAGATAAAGGCATCGTTTCTTACTACAAAGAAGCAACGTCTGGTCAAGTTCTTCAAGAAGGTATCAACGAACTAGGTTCTATGGCTTCATGGGTTGCTGCTGCAACTTCATACAGCACAAACGATCTACCGATGATCCCGTTCTACATCTACTACTCAATGTTCGGTTTCCAACGTATAGGCGACATGGCTTGGTTAGCAGGCGACCAACAAGCTCGTGGCTTCCTACTAGGTGCTACTGCAGGTCGTACAACACTGAATGGTGAAGGTCTACAGCACGAAGATGGTCATTCGCACATTCAAGCGAACACGATCCCTAACTGTATCTCTTACGACCCAACGTTTGCTTACGAGCTAGCGGTTATCATGCAAGACGGTATCCGTCGCATGTACGGTGAGAACCAAGAGAACGTTTACTACTACCTAACAGTAATGAACGAGAACTACGCAATGCCAGCAATGCCAGAAGGCGCTGAAGAAGGCATTCGTAAGGGTATCTACAAGCTTGAATCTCACGCTGGTGCTAAGGGCAAAGTTCAACTAATGAGCTCTGGTACTATCATGAACGAAGCGCGTAAAGCTGCTGAAATTCTAAGCGAAGAGTACGGCGTAGCATCTGATGTATTCTCAGTAACGTCGTTCAACGAACTGACTCGTGACGGCCAAGCGGTAGAGCGTGACAACATGCTTCACCCAGAAGCTGAAGAGAAAGTACCGTACATCACGACTGTTCTTGGTAAAGAACCTGCAATCGCAGTGACTGACTACATGAAGAACTACGCTGAGCAAGTACGTGCGTACATGCCAACTGAGTCTTACAAAGTACTTGGTACAGATGGTTTCGGCCGCTCTGACAGCCGTGCAAACCTACGTCGTCACTTCGAAGTTAACGCTGGCTACATCGTAGTTGCAGCTCTAACTGAACTGGCTAAACGTGGTGATATCGAGAAGTCAGTTGTTGCTGAAGCAATTGCTAAGTTCGATATTGACACTGAAAAAACTAACCCGCAATACGCATAAGACTGGCATTAAGGTAGGTAAATACAATGACAATCGAAATTAATGTACCAGACATCGGTGCTGACGAGGTTGAAGTAACTGAGATTCTTGTAAACGTTGGCGACAAGGTTGAAGAAGAACAGTCACTGATCACTGTTGAAGGCGACAAAGCTTCAATGGAAGTTCCTGCGTCTCAAGCGGGTATCGTTAAAGAAATCAAGATTTCAGAAGGTGATTCTGTTTCTACTGGTTCTCTTATCATGATCTTCGAAGCGGAAGGTGCTGCAGCAGCACCGGCTGCTCCAGCAGTTGAAGCGGCGGCACCTGTTGCAGCTGCTCCTGCAGCGGCGGCTGAGCTTAAAGAAGTTCACGTTCCTGATATCGGCGGTGATGAAGTTGAAGTAACTGAAATCATGGTAGCTATCGGCGACGCAGTAGAAGAAGAGCAATCTCTTCTTACTGTTGAAGGTGACAAGGCTTCAATGGAAGTTCCTGCACCATTCGCTGGTATCGTTAAAGAAATCAAGATCGCTTCTGGTGATTCAGTATCTACTGGTTCTCTAGTGATGGTATTTGAAGTGGCAGGCTCTGGCGCTCCAGTTGCAGCAGCTCCTGCTCCAGCGGCGGCACCAGTTGCAGCTGCTCCAGCAGCATCTGCTGAGAAAGAAGTGAACGTTCCAGATATCGGCGGTGACGAAGTAGAAGTTACTGAAATCATGGTAGCGGTTGGCGATACAGTAGAAGAAGAGCAATCTCTAATTACTGTTGAAGGCGACAAAGCTTCAATGGAAGTGCCTGCACCATTCGCTGGTACAGTAAAAGAGATCAAGATTGCAGCTGGCGACAAAGTGTCAACAGGCTCTTCAATCATGACTTTCGTTGTTGAAGGCGCAGCTCCAGTAGCTGTTGCGGCTTCAGCTCCAGCACAAGCAGCAGCTCCGGCAGCTCCAGCTCCAGCAGCTGGCGACTTCCAAGAGAACGGTGACTACGCGCACGCATCTCCAGTTGTTCGTCGTCTTGCTCGCGAATTTGGCGTTAACCTTTCTAAGGTTAAAGGTACTGGTCGTAAGAGCCGTATCCTTAAAGAAGACGTTCAGTCTTACGTTAAAGATGCACTTAAGCGTCTTGAGTCTGGTGCTGCAGCATCTGGCAAAGGCGGCGACGGTTCTGCTCTTGGTCTACTACCGTGGCCAAAAGTTGACTTCAGCAAGTTCGGCGAAACTGAAGTTCAGAAGCTTTCTAAGATTAAGAAGATCTCTGGCGCTAACCTGCACCGTAACTGGGTAATGATCCCGCACGTTACACAGTGGGACAACGCAGACATCACTGAGCTAGAAGCATTCCGTAAAGAACAGAACGCAATCGAAGCGAAGAAAGACACTGGCATGAAGATCACTCCACTTGTGTTCATCATGAAAGCTGTTGCTAAAGCGCTAGAAGCATTCCCTGCATTCAACTCGTCTCTTTCTGACGATGGCGAAAGCATCATTCTTAAGAAGTACGTAAACGTGGGTATCGCAGTTGATACACCAAACGGCCTAGTTGTTCCTGTTTTCAAAGACGTGAACAAGAAAGGTATTTACGAGCTATCTGAAGAACTAATGGTTGTTTCTAAGAAAGCACGTTCTGGTAAGCTAACAGCGGCAGACATGCAAGGCGGTTGTTTCACAATCTCTAGCCTTGGTGGTATTGGCGGTACTGCATTTACACCAATCGTAAATGCGCCAGAAGTAGGTATCCTAGGTGTATCTAAGTCTGAGATTAAGCCAGTTTGGAATGGTAAAGAGTTCCAACCACGTCTACAGCTTCCACTGTCTCTATCATACGATCACCGCGTGATCGATGGTGCTGAAGGTGCACGCTTCATTACTTTCCTAAACAGCGCACTATCTGACATTCGTCGTCTAGTACTGTAATTGAGAAAGTAATTATTAAGGTGACTTTCGGGTCACCTTAATTCTTTATATAAAGACTATTTTTAGAGAACAGTTTCCGGCATTTCTCATAAACTGCGGGGGAATTGTTGTCTAGCTCACAGGCTAACTTAAAGCTACTTTCACACTGTTAACATCTCTGTAAAATGTTTCCTGTTTGAAAGCCCAATAATTTTAAGAACATCTACTCAGCCTGTTAGGGATAATGACTACAAGAGGTCACAATGAGCAAAGAAATTAAAGCCCAAGTTGTTGTACTTGGTTCAGGTCCTGCTGGCTACTCAGCGGCATTCCGTTGTGCGGATTTAGGTCTAGAAACAGTACTAGTTGAACGTTACAGCACTCTTGGTGGTGTATGTCTAAACGTTGGTTGTATTCCATCAAAAGCACTTCTTCACGTATCTAAAGTAATTGAAGAAGCAAAAGCGATGGCAGAGCACGGCGTTGTATTCGGCGAGCCACAAACGGACATCAACAAAGTTCGTATCTGGAAAGACAAAGTAGTTGATCAACTGACTGGCGGTCTTGGCGGTATGGCTAAGATGCGTAATGTTACTGTTGTTAACGGTTTCGGTAAGTTTACTGGTCCTAACAGCATCGAAGTTGTTGGCGAAGAAACGACAACAATTAACTTTGATAATGCAATCATTGCAGCGGGTTCTCGCCCAATCAAACTTCCGTTCATCCCACATGAAGACCCACGTATTTGGGATTCTACGGATGCACTAGAACTAAACGAAGTACCAGAAAAACTGCTTATCATGGGCGGCGGTATCATCGGTCTTGAGATGGGTACGGTTTATCACTCTCTAGGTTCTAAAGTTGAAGTTGTTGAGATGTTCGATCAAGTTATCCCTGCTGCGGATAAAGACATCGTTAAAGTCTTCACTAAACGCATCAAGAACAAGTTCAAGCTAATGCTTGAAACTAAAGTGACTGCTGTTGAAGCGAAAGAAGACGGTATCTACGTTTCAATGGAAGGCAAAAAAGCACCAGCTGAAGCTGAGCGCTACGATGCTGTTCTTGTTGCTATCGGTCGTGTTCCAAACGGTGCACTTATCGACGCTGAAAAAGCGGGTATCGAAGTTGATGAGCGTGGTTTCATCAATGTTGATAAGCAAATGCGTACTAACGTTCCTCACATCCACGCGATCGGTGACGTTGTTGGTCAACCAATGCTTGCTCACAAAGGTGTGCATGAAGGTCACGTAGCTGCTGAAGTTATCTCTGGTAAGAAGCACTACTTCGATCCTAAAGTAATCCCATCAATTGCGTACACTGAGCCAGAAGTTGCTTGGGTAGGTAAGACTGAGAAAGAAGCGAAAGCGGAAGGCCTGAACTACGAAGTTGCTACTTTCCCTTGGGCTGCTTCTGGTCGTGCAATCGCTTCAGACTGTGCTGACGGTATGACTAAGATGATCTTCGATAAAGATACTCATCGCGTAATCGGTGGTGCTGTTGTTGGTACTAACGGTGGTGAACTTCTTGGCGAAATCGGCCTAGCAATCGAAATGGGTTGTGATGCAGAAGATATCGCACTGACTATCCACGCTCACCCAACTCTACACGAGTCTGTTGGTCTAGCTGCGGAAGTATTCGAAGGTTCAATCACTGACCTTCCAAACAAAAAAGCAGTAAAAAAGAAGAAGTAATTCTTTCTTAACGACTCGCTAATGTTTTTAAAAGCCGCTGATTCGTCAGCGGTTTTTTTATATCTGAAGTAAGGAATAGGAACGTTTCACTCCGAGATGCGAGTACGCTGCGCTTCGGGATGCGAAGAGCCATTCCATTCTACAAAAAAAGGGTTGACCGATTAGGCCAACCCTTAAATCATTTATCTCGAATCTACTTATAAATGCACAGCATGTTCAAGTAACTATCCGTTAAGCTTGAAAGCTCTTCTGGCGTTTCTACACGTTTCGCTTGAATGAACAGTGAGTAGCAAATGCCGTGGAATAGGTTCGCTAGATGTTTAGGGTCGTGATCGTCGCAAACTTCGCCGCGTTCGATCGCTTTACTAAACATGTTTTGTACTAACATTTGGTTAGTGCGGTTGGTGGTTACGAATAGAGGCCATACTTCATCACGAGTCGAAGCGCTCCATTCAAACCATACGTTCAACCAATGGCTATCGTGAGCCACTAACGTCACCATTTCAGTCGCAATATTATGTAGGTTTTGTTTTGCGTGAATATCCAGATCGATATTGTCTGAAAGGAAGTTAGAGAATTGGCGTACAACATGATTAAGCACTTCATCAACCAGATCTTCACGGGTAGGGAAGTAATTAAATACCGTTGCTACAGACACCTGAGCGATGTCTGCAATATCAGCGTGTCCACCACGACCAATACCGCGGCGAGAGAATACCTCAAGAGCGATTTCCATCAATTGAAGTTTTCTTTTTAAAGGTGAAAGCCTAGTTCTAGGTCTCTTAGATATTGAGTCCATTTTATTTTCCTTGCCAACGAAATTTTTATATTAATGATTTTATTATTATTTAAGCCAAGATGAGTGTAATGGTGCATATGCGAATGGTCAATCCTTTGAGCTTGTTTTATAGGCAGTTACATCAAACTAGATCCATAAAGCGTGATCAGGATTGATGTGAAAGGAAGCGAGTATTGGATAGGGCATCAGCGCACATTTAATTGAGAATCTCACAGTAAATTAGAACCATAAGGTGGTGTGGGTATTTGAGCAGTGCTAGACTTACCCACAAAATTGAGCGACACAACTGACGAAACTGTCAACATTCGTCGCAATCACCAAATAAAATGAGAGCAGTATGAAGCATACAGTTGAAGTCATGATCTCTGAGCAAGAAGTTCAGGATCGAGTGAACGTATTAGGCAAGCAGATCACGGAGCACTACAAAGGCAGTGAAGATCTCGTTTTAGTTGGCTTATTACGTGGATCTTTTGTCTTTATGGCGGATCTTGCTCGTGCTATCGATTTAACTCACCAAGTTGATTTCATGACCGCGTCTAGCTACGGCAACGGCATGGAAAGCTCACGTGACGTTCGTATTTTGAAAGACCTTGATGATGATATCCAAGGTAAAGATGTTCTGCTTGTAGAAGACATTATCGATACAGGTAACACACTGACTAAAGTGAAAGAGATTTTGAGCCTACGTGGCCCTAAATCTATCGAAATCTGTACGTTATTAGACAAGCCTTCTCGCCGCGAAGTGATTGTCGATACAAAGTGGATTGGTTTTGAGATTCCTGATGAGTTCGTTGTTGGTGTTGGTATCGACTACGCACAAAAATATCGTCACCTACCGTACATCGGTAAAGTAGTACCTCAAGAGTAATCACTGCTCTGTGAAGAAAAACAAAAAAGGCTCGCACAATGCGAGCCTTTCTTATATGTATTCTTTCTTATATCAACGGGTTAGACGTTAAAGGTTAACCAAGAGTGGGAGACGATAGGATTTTTTCAAGCGCTTCTAAGTGGCTATTTTCTAACGTGTCATTACTTGAACAACGAACGCCAAGGTCTTGTAGCTTGCCGTTACCAATACCATAAACTACGCCGTGGATTTCAATATCTTGTCCACGTTCCCATGCGGTTTGCATGATGGTTGAGTTACCAAGGTTATAGACTTGCTCAGCAACGTTAATTTCGCACAACTTGTCACCCCATTGTTCACGGGGTAGAGATTCAATTTGCTTACGGTACTTAAGGTAGTTATCGCGAATGTGGAGTAGCCAGTTGTTGATAAGGCCAAGTTTAGGGTTATCAATCGCTGCATTAACACCACCACAGCCATAGTGACCGCATACAATAATGTGTTTAACTTTGAGCACGTCAACGGCGTATTGCACAACGGATAAGCAGTTGAGATCAGTATGAACCACTTGGTTTGCTACATTTCGATGAACAAACAGTTCGCCAGAATACAAACCAGTGAGACGCTCGGCCGGTACTCGGCTATCAGAGCAGCCAATCCATAGAAAGCCAGGGCTTTGCCCTTCTTCAAGCGTTGTAAAATACTCAGGTCTTTGAGAGCGAATTTCTTCAGACCATTTAGAGTTGTTTTCAAAAAGCTGTTTAATCTCTGGCATTTTGCGTCTTACATCCCTTCATTAAGAATTGTAACTATACACAATGTTACAAATTCAATCCCGTAAAAACTGCGTCAACACGTACTCATCTGACGTGTTCTAGTCGTTAAGATCATTAACTTAGCACAGAAACTACCATCTGGTTATAAGTCATGAATAATGTGATTGAATTAACACTTTCTGTCTGATTAACTCATTTGTTAAAGTGATAAGGTTTGTCATTTTCATCATCAGGAAGGTGTGTTTTGTTTGGAAGTCGTTTTGCGGATATCAGTCTCAAAGGAGACATGTTTGGCGGTGTCACCACTGCCATCATCTCATTGCCTTTAGCGTTGGCATTTGGTGTTGCGTCTGGTGCGGGCGCGGAAGCTGGCCTTTGGGGCGCTATCATGGTCGGTCTATTTGCGGCGTTGTTTGGCGGTTCGAGCAGTCTGATATCAGAACCTACCGGACCAATGACGGTGATCATGACGGCTGTGATGACGAGCATGGTGGCTAAGTACCCTGAAACCGGAATGGCAATGACCTTTACCGTGGTCATGATGGCGGGTGCTTTTCAGATATTACTTGGCACCTTAAAGCTCGGAAAATACGTTACTTTGATGCCATATAGCGTGATTTCTGGGTTTATGTCGGGTATCGGCGTTATTCTGATTATCTTGCAGCTATCACCATTGTTAGGACATGCGGCTCCATCTGGCGGGGTGATGGGCACGCTTTCCGCATTGCCTGATACGTTAGCCCATCTGAAAATAAGCGAACTGTTTTTAGGGGCATTAACACTCGGTATTTTGTTTGGTTTTCCGGCTAAATATCGTAAGTATGTGCCCGCTCAACTGGTTGCTTTGGTTGCTGTCACCCTTTTATCCGTCATTATTTTTGATACCGACTCTATCCGCCGTATCGGTGAGATCCCCGCGGGTTTGCCCTCTCTCGTTATTCCGACAATCAGTTCTGAACAATTTACGACCATGGTTATCGACGCCTTGGTGCTGGGTACGTTGGGTTGCATTGATACGCTTCTGACTGCGGTTATCGGAGATTCACTGACTCGTAAAGAACATGATTCAGATAAAGAACTTCGTGGCCAAGGCATCGCGAATATGATCTCTGGTCTGTTTGGTGCGCTACCTGGTGCGGGCGCAACCATGGGTACCGTAACCAATATTCAGGTGGGTGCTCGTTCTCCACTTTCTGGTGTTATTCGAGCCTTAGTTTTGGCATTGGTGGTATTGGTTGCTGGTGGCTTAACCGAACCGATCCCTATGGCGGTATTGGCTGGCATTGCGATGTATGTTGGTTTCAATATTCTTGACTGGAGCTTTATCCAGCGAGCACACAAGGTGAGTTATGCCGGCATGGGTGTAATGTACGGCGTGATGCTGTTGACTGTATTCGTGGACTTGATTATTGCTGTTGGTCTTGGTGTCTTTATATCTAACATCCTGATTATTGAAAGATTGAGCCGAGAGCAAGCCAGACAAGTTAAGGCGATCAGTGATGGTGATGATGAAGATGATATCCCATTGACCGATAGCGAACGTCAGCTACTGGATAGTGCCAATGGTAAAGTGCTGTTCTTTTACCTTTCTGGGCCGATGATCTTCAGTGTTTCAAAGGCGATTTCACGTCAGCACTCTAGTATCTCTGATTACGAAGCGATGATTCTAGATCTGACAGATGTGCCTATGATTGATGTGACGGTTGGGCTTGCACTAGAAAATGCGATTAAAGATGCGTTGGATGCGCAATGTGAAGTGTACTTGTTGTGTCCGAATGAGAATACTCGTCAGCAGCTAGAGAAATTCCACGTGCTTGATCTTGTGCCGGAATCGAACACTTACCGATTCAGGTATGAAGCTCTGACAGCTGCAACAAGCTATGTTGATAGAGATGAACATCAATTTGAGTCAGTCTAATTTTCAGTAATAATCTGACATGAATCAGTTATAGATGCCAAATCTAGTATTGGTATTAATGCCGTTAAGTTATTAACTTAACGGCATTTTTATGTTTACTGAACTCTGAACTGGTCTTTACGTAGCTAATATTCTTGTTCGCTTTCGAAAGAAACCCTCACTCGGCATTTGTATTAATCGTTAATCAACGATAGACTTGTTTGCAAAATGGCCGAGTAAACAAGTTTGGGTTAGTTTTCTGCTAGCTCGTTTTAAGCATTACTCTCTTCCTCAAGCTCGGTCATCAACATCTTATCTATAGCAAATGGCAGTCTATCTCTATGTATGCATTAGAAATTGAGCAATTAAGAAAAACTTATGCAGGGGGCTTTGAGGCTCTTAAAGGCGTTAGTTTACAAGTAGAAAAAGGCGATTTTTACGCTCTGCTTGGTCCAAATGGCGCAGGTAAATCAACCACCATTGGTGTTATCTCTTCACTGGTTAACAAAACTTCAGGCAAGGTTAAAGTGTTCGGCTACGACATTGATACCGATCTGGAGTTGGCGAAACAGAACTTAGGTCTAGTGCCGCAAGAGTTTAACTTTAACCCGTTCGAAACCGTTGAGCAGATCGTGCTGCAACAAGCGGGTTATTACGGTGTGCCAAAAGCATTGGCGAAAGAGCGAGCGAAAAAATACTTATCTCAGCTCGATTTGTGGGAAAAGCGTAGCGAACGTGCACGTAACTTGTCTGGTGGTATGAAGCGTCGTTTGATGATCGCACGTGCACTGATGCATGAGCCTCATTTGTTGATTCTTGATGAGCCAACGGCGGGCGTTGATATTGAATTGCGCCGTTCAATGTGGGGGTTCCTGAAAGAGATCAATGAGAAGCAGGGTATTACCATTATCTTGACTACACACTACCTAGAAGAAGCGGAAATGTTGTGTCGTAACATTGGTATTATCAACCGTGGTGAGCTGATCGAGAATACAACAATGAAGTCGCTGCTGGGTAAGTTGAGTGCAGAGACCTTTATTCTTGATCTTGAAGAGGGCGTGACTGAACCTAAACTTGAAGGTGTGAATAGCCAAGTGATGGTTAATGGTTCGCTAGAAATCGAAATCGACAAGAACCTAGGTTTGAATACCATCTTTGCTCAATTGAGTGAACAGCAGGTAAAAGTCCTTTCTATGCGTAACAAAGCAAACCGTTTAGAAGAGCTATTTGTGAGTATTGTCCGTGAGGGGAGTAAATAATATGTACAGCCTATATTGGACCGCTTTCTGTAGCTTGTTGACCAAAGAGATCAATCGCTTTACTCGTATCTGGGTGCAAACGCTTGTCCCGCCAGCGATTACCATGACGCTGTATTTCATCATATTTGGCAACCTTATCGGTGCGCGTATTGGTGAAATGAACGGCTTTAGCTACATGGAATACATTGTTCCCGGCCTGATCATGATGTCGGTGATCACTAACTCATACTCCAACGTTGCTTCGTCGTTTTTTAGTGCCAAATTCCAGAAGAACATTGAAGAGTTGCTTGTCGCGCCAGTTCCTAACTACGTGATTATTGCTGGTTTCGTAATGGGCGGTGTGGTGCGTGGCTTGTTAGTGGGTACCATAGTCACATTCGTATCGCTTTTCTTTGTCGAACTGCAAGTTGACCATTGGGGCGTGATTATTGCGACAGTATTTCTAACGTCGGTTGTGTTCGCTCTGGGTGGCTTAATCAACGCTGTATTTGCACGCACGTTTGACGATATCTCTATTATCCCGACCTTTATCTTAACGCCGCTGACGTACCTTGGTGGTGTGTTTTACTCGATTAGTTTATTGCCTGAATTTTGGCAAGGTGTGTCGAAACTGAACCCAATTGTGTACATGGTTAATGCGTTCAGATATGGCTTCTTGGGAGTGTCTGATGTGGGTATTGTAACGTCGTTTGGTGTATTGGGTGTGTTTATCGTAGCGCTGTATGGCGTTGCACACTACCTAGTGACTAAGGGGATTGGCTTACGCAGCTAACCTTTGGTTAATCTAAGTAACAGGTAAAGAAAAAGGTCGATATAACATCGACCTTTTTTTATGTTTTTCGTTTGGTGTTCTTGTTTTGCGTTAAAAGCAGAAGCCGACTATTCAGCCGTTTCTTCTTTTAATTCTTCTTTTGTTTCCGTAACCAAATCGAGAACTTGGTTATCGATAAGACGCGTCTTACCTAGGAAAGCTGACATCAGAATCACAGCTTGAGTCGTTTCTGATGTGATCGCTTGCAGCGTTTTCGCATCACAGATAAAGATCTCATCTGGTTGTAAGTCAGCTGCGCGTAGCTGGTCTGTCGCATCTTCAATAACAGATGCGTAGTCATCACGACCGCCACGAATTGCGCTGCTGACCCAACGCATAGTACGCGCTAGAACAGGAGCTCGTTGACGCTCGTCAATCGTTAGGTTGCTATTGCGAGAGCTCATTGCCAAGCCATCCATTTCACGAACGGTCGCTACGCCGACAACTTCAATGTCTAACGCTAAATCTGTTGTCATCTGGCGAATAACAGCAAGTTGCTGAAAGTCTTTCTCACCGAAGCATGCAAAGTTTGGCTGAACGATATTAAACAATTTAGTGACAATCGTTGATACGCCGCGGAAGTGACCTGGACGAGACGCGCCTTCAAGCATGTGAGATATGCCTGGAACTTCAACAAACGTCTGTTTATCTAATCCATCTGGGTACATGACTTCTGGTGTCGGTGTAAACACGAGCTCAACACCTTCGGCTGTTAACTTACTTAAATCAGCTTCTAACGTACGAGGGTAGTTGTTCAAGTCATCGGTACGATCAAACTGCATCGGGTTAACAAAGATGCTTACCACAACAATGTCCGCCAGTTCACGAGCTTTCTTGACCAGAGTCAGGTGACCTTCATGCAGGTTTCCCATTGTCGGGACAAAAGCAACCGTACGTCCATCACGCTTAAATTGTTTAATCTGCTCACGAAGAGCCGCTATTTCAGCAAAAGTTTGCATAGTTACTCCTAAGCGATTGTATGAGCATCATCAGGGAAACGTGCGCTCTCTACTTCTTCTTTGTATAGAGCGACGGCTTTACGCATATCACCTGTTTCAGCTAGGAAATTCTTAGAGAATTTCGGCATGTAGTTCGCAGAAATACCGAACATGTCATGCATAACCAGGATCTGACCATCGGTAACATTACCTGCGCCGATACCGATAACGGGTACGTCACAAGCTTCTGTAATTCGTTTTGCCAATGAAGCGGGTACACATTCAAGGAGAACGATTTGAGCACCTGCGTTTTGTAGTGCTAGAGCGTCAGCAACCATTTTGTCGGCTTGCTCGTCGTCACGACCTTGTACTTTGTAACCACCAAAAATGTTCACAGACTGAGGCGTTAAGCCTAAGTGTGCACATACTGGTACTGCACGCTCTGTTAGCATCTTCACAGTATCAACCAACCAGCTTCCGCCTTCGATTTTTACCATGTTCGCACCAGCACGCATCAATGTTGCTGCACTCTCACAGGCTTGCTCTGGCGTTGCGTAGCTCATGAAAGGCATGTCAGCCATAAGAAGACAGTTTGGGCTCCCTGCACGCACTGAGCGAGTATGGTAAGCAATGTCTTCAACGGTTACTGGTAATGTGTCGTTATGGCCTTGTAGAACCATACCCAGTGAGTCACCGACAAGTAGAACTGGCATTTCTTGGCTTTCGAATAACTGAGCAAAGCTCGCATCATAAGCTGTCGACGTCGCGAATTTACGGCCTTCACTTTTGCATTTGATCAGGTCGTTAATGGTTACTTTTTTCATTGGTTTTCCTTAATGCGCTTGGCTATTGTTGCCAAACATTGAGCCCGTTCTTATCAACTATTTTGAGTAGTTCTGTCAGCTCAGTCCCATCAGGGAGTTGTAAACTTGGTGCGATTTCAGCAAGCGGGTAAAGTACAAACTCTCGTTCTTTCATTCCGTAATGAGGAACGATTAAGCGCTCTGAATCGATCACCTCATTGCCGTATAACACAATGTCGAGATCCAAGGTTCTTGGCCCCCAACGCTCGTCTTTACGGACACGCCCTTGCTCTAGCTCGATCTTTTGAGTGCAATCAAGTAGTTCAATTGGCGTTAATTCGGTTTGGATTGCTACTACCGCGTTGATGTAGTCAGGTTGGTTTTGCGGCCCCATTGGAGTGCTACTATATAGCTGAGAGGTCGCAACAAACGTTGATCGCGGTAGGCTTTTTAGCGTTTCGATAGCCAAGTTTGCTTGGCTAACTGGGTCGGCAAGGTTGCTGCCGACCGCAATATAAGCCGTTATCATTCGGACTGCTTACTCTTTTTATTTCGGTAAGTCTTACGGCGACGATGGCCAGATTTTGATGGTGCTGCAACGTCGTTAGCCATCGCTTGACGCATGTTGCGGCCTGCGGTCTGATAACGCTCCCACCATTTTGCTAGTTCTTTGGTTTCGCCACCCTCAATCTCGCCACGCATTTCTAGGAAGTCGTAACCAGCACGGAACTCATTCAGTTCCATAAGACGAACGGCACGTTTACCGTTACGACGAGGCAGTCGCAATTGCAGTTGCCAAACTTCACGAACGGTCGCCGTGTGACGACGAGGAATAGCAATAGACTTAACTTGCTGGTCAAGAATGATGTTGCTCGCTTCCATGATCGCATCGTAATGCGCCATACCCTGTTCAGCGACAAGCTTGTCTGCGAGCTTGTTCATTGGGTACCAAAGAATCGCTGCAAACATAAATGCAGGGTTTACTCGCTTGCCATCTTCTATGCGAAGGTCGGTTGAGTCGAGTACTAAGTCAAGCATCTGCTCTGTATGAGAGTCGTAACCTTCAGTGAAGTGCTCTGCAATTGCAGGGAACATCTGTTGGAACAGGTTGTATTCACGCATTAGGTGATAGGTTTCTAAACCGTGACCTGATTGAAGTAATTTCAGAGACTCTTCGTAAAGGCGCGCTGCTGGGATATCTTTTAGCAGGTGTGCCAGCTCTTCGATAGGGTCTGCTGTGTCTTCTTCAATATCGAAATCCAGTTTAGCGGCGAAACGCATTGCGCGAAGCATACGTACCGGGTCTTCACGGTAGCGAGTTTCTGGATCGCCAATTAAGCGGATCAGCTTGTCTTCTAAATCTTCCACACCACCCGCGTAATCGTGAATGCTGTAGTCTGCAATGTTGTAGTACATCGCATTAATAGTGAAGTCACGACGCTCTGCATCTTCATCAACATTGCCGTACACGTTATCGCGTAGCAACATGCCTTCATCAGATTGCGCAGAAACGTTTTTCGATGGCTCTTGGTGGTGGCCACGGAAAGTTGCCACTTCAATGATGTCACGACCAAACATGATATGTGCTAAGCGGAAACGGCGACCGATAAGGCGACAGTTTCTGAAGAGGTTTTTGATTTGTTCTGGTGTTGCGTTGGTCGCAATATCAAAATCTTTTGGCTGTGAGCCTAATAAGATATCGCGAACACCACCACCGACTAGAAATGCGTCAAAACCCGCACCATTCAGGCGATATAGCACTTTTAGTGCGTTGTCGCTGATCTGCTTGCGTGAAATATTGTGCTCTTGACGAGTATATATATTCAGAGCTAATTCGTGGAATCCGCGTTGTTCGCTTGGGGTATTGTCGTTTGTATTCATTAGTTTAGAACAAAGTAGGTATCGCCAACTTTGTTTTTCTCTTAGTCCAAAGTGGTAGTGCAGAGTATAATTGCGGCTAATGATAGCTTAGCGCGAGCCATTTGAGAACATCGTCTGTTTAACCACTGCTGTTGGTTATGACATTTTTATGTGTCGTTTTTGCTATTTGCCGTTAGTTTTGAGTTAATCGCTGTGCTCTTTTTGTAAACTATCAGGTAACTGGCTGACGTTCCATTGCTGAGTTCCCCATAACAAAATCTCATCCATTGAAGCCTCACAGAGGGCATGCGGGATACCAAAACCTAAGAATCGCATAGCGTCGAGCAGCGTTGGTTTTGGGTTGTCGAGATCGATCGCGGTGGCATGGTTCTGTTTTGACAGTTTATTCCCCAAGCCATCGGTTGCCAATGGTAAGTGCAAGTAACTCACGGTTTTTTGCTTGAGTGTCTTATACAAACTGATTTGTCGACCTGTAGGCTCTATCAGGTCGGCGCCTCTTACGACTTCTGTTACCCCTTGATCGATGTCATCAAGGACAACCGCCAAGTTATAGGCAAACAATCCATCTCTGCGTTTGATAATAAAATCTTCTTCAGCCAATGCTTTAGGGATTTGAATCGTGCCGTGACGAACATCGTCAAAAGACTCGACTGGAAAGTCCATGCACAAGCGCACGGCTTGTTCACCTGAATTAATCAAACCTGCGTCTCGGCAGTGACCATTATAAAACCCACCCAGAGACTTTATCTGCTTGCGTGTGCATTGGCAGTAATAGGCTTGCTTGTCAGCGACCCATTGATCAATTTGAGCTTGGTAAAGGTCATGGCGTTGGCTTTGATAGATGACTTCGCCATCCCAAAATAGGTGGTAAGCCTCAAGCGTCTTAAGAATGAGGTCTGCAGCGCCGGCCATTTCTCTTGGTGGGTCGAGGTCTTCCATGCGAACTAACCATTGTCCTTGGTTCGATTTCGCTTGAAAGTAGCTACCAAGAGCAGCAACTAGTGATCCAAAATGAAGAGGACCTGACGGTGATGGTGCAAAGCGCCCGATATAATTCATAAGTGAAAAACCTAATCTTGATGGTACCGCAGTAGCCGATTCTTAAGACGTTTATCTATTACTTTGGTTCGTTTAGTCATCGTATTAATACGTACAAACAAGCCAAAGCTGTTGATTTGCTATCAAAATCTTGAAATATTCAGCTTGGATAACAAACAAAAAAGGGAGCCAAAGCTCCCTTTTTTACATCCGCAAGAATTAACCTTGCATCTGTTTCTCTTTGATCTCTGCAAGTGTTTTACAGTCAATACAAAGGTCAGCAGTTGGACGAGCTTCAAGACGACGAATGCCAATCTCGACACCGCAAGAGTCACAGAAGCCGAAATCGTCTTCTTCGATCTTGTCTAGTGTCTTCTCAATTTTCTTGATAAGACGGCGCTCACGGTCACGGTTACGTAACTCTAGGCTGAATTCTTCTTCTTGAGAAGCACGGTCAACTGGGTCTGGGAAATTTGCTGCTTCGTCCTGCATGTGGTGCACAGTACGATCAACTTCTTCCCTGAGCTGGTTGCGCCAAGCTGCTAAAATTTTTGTAAAATGTTCCGTTTGCTCAGGTGACATGTATTCTTCACCTGGCTTTGCTTGGTACGGTTCAACACCTGCGATGGCTAGGATGCCTAGCGCTTTTTTCTTAGATTCTGGCATACAGCATCTCCTATTTACACCTAGTCAACTGCAAAGCAGCTAATTTTAAGGCGGGTATCTATAGCAGAAAGAACGAATGGTGGCAAATACTCTTGTTCAAACTTGCAATCAATGTGAATAGTTCAGCATTTTTGCTTAGCTATTGATAAATTCAACAGCTTGTTTTAGTTGTATTTGAGTACTGCTTAGCTCTGCTTTATAGCAAAGCACTTCAACACCAGCGTCTTGTGCTTGTTTAAGTAATAACGAATATTTGGCGTCTATATGGTGTGCCGCAGACACTTTTTCAATACCTGAATGCAAAACAGTGAATAAAAGTACGGCTCTATTTCCAGATTCGACCATTTCTGTGAGTTCACGCAGATGTTTCTGGCCTCTGGTGGTGACCGCATCAGGGAAAAAGCCTTGCCCTTTGGTTGACGCTTGTTGTTTAGTTGATATTTGTTGCTTAGTGGACGTTTGTTGTTCATCGAGCAAAGTGACGCTTTTTACTTCGATATAGCAAGGTGGCTTTTCGTTATTTTCAAGCAGAATATCAATTCGACTATTCTCACTGCCATATTTCACTTCGGTTCGCAACGCGTTATAGCCTAAGAGTTCAACTATAGTATTATTTTCAATTGCTTCCACTGCCAACTGGTTTGCTCGCGCAGTATTTACACAAATACGGTGACCTTTGTCTGTTTCTGAGATCTCCCAGCTGTTTGGGTATTTTCTTTTTGCATTATCGGATGTTGAGTACCACACCGTATTGCCAGGAGTCGCACATCCCGTCATCGCTCCAGTGTTAGCGCAATGAATAGTACGTTCGCTGCCGTCTGGAAGTTGGATGTCAGTGAGAAAACGTTTATAGCGTTTAATAAGAGTCGCTGGCTCTAATGGAGGATTGAAGTGCATATTACTTATTTAGACAGGTAGGTTTTTATGTACAATGTTGCCAACATTACACCACAAGGTTCTCCCATTGCCACAACTGCCCATAGAAGCTGTGATGCCAGATCTGCTCGCTGGCGTAGAAACACACACTCAACTTATTCTAAAGGCTGCTCCCGGTGCGGGTAAGTCAACATTCTTCCCATTACAGTTAGTTAAGACCAACGCCGTTCAAGGCAAAATCATTATGCTTGAACCGAGGCGTTTGGCGGCAAGGAATATCGCAACTTACTTAGCCTGCCAATTGGGAGAAAAAGTGGGAGAGAGCATAGGTTTTAGAGTTCGTGGTGAATCTAAAACCAGCAGTGCGACTCGCTTGGAAATCGTAACCGAAGGGATTATGACGAGAATGATCCAAACCGACCCTGAATTGACTGGGGTTGATATGGTGATCTTTGATGAGTTTCATGAGCGCAGTATCCATGCAGATACTGCGCTGGCCTTTAGCTTAGAGATCCAAGAAGCACTGCGTGATGATCTAAAAGTTGTGGTGATGTCGGCAACCTTAGATCAACACGCGCTGCAATCTTTGTTGCCTGATGCCAAGTATGTTGAATCACAAGGGCGAACTTTCCCGGTTGACTTCCGTTATCAGCCATTAGGCTCGAATGAATATTTAGCCCCTAAGATGGCCAACGTGATTCGTTCTCTGATGGAGAAACAGTCAGGCTCACTTTTGGCTTTCTTGCCGGGTGTCTCGGCGATAAAACAAGTGGAATCTCAACTAGAACAACTCGCCAGCGATATCGATGTTTGTCCTTTGTACGGTCAGCTCAGCTTTCCTCAACAACAAAAAGCGATCGCGCCATCAGAGAAAGGGCGTCGAAAAGTGGTGTTAGCGACCAATATTGCTGAGACTTCTTTGACCATTGAAGGTATTCGACTGGTGGTCGATTCCGGGCTTGAACGTGTGGCGAAGTTCGATCTGAAAACCGGAATTACCAAGCTTGAGCAAGTGAAAATCTCGCAGTCTTCTGCTGAGCAGCGAGCAGGCCGTGCGGGACGAATTGAAGAGGGCTTGTGCGTTCGTTTGTACAGCGAAACGCAACTAATGCAGCAACCCGCTGCACCAGAGCCTGAGATTCTTCATTCTGATTTGTCTTCGTTGGTGTCTGAATTGACACAATGGGGAGCCGCAAGTGCTGATGAATTGCAATGGTTAGACACTCCACCGAAAGCTTCAACAGAACAAGCCAAGCAACTCTTACAAAACCTGGAACTGTTAGACGGTAATGGTCAATTTACGGCACTAGGAAAACAGGCTCAACGCTTAGGACTAGGACTTGAACCTCGCATCGCCAGTATGTTGGTTAAAGCGCAGCAAAGCAGCCAAGAGCTACTGAATGTCGCGATTGTTGCTGCCGCTTTACTTGAAGAGCCTGAGCGCAATGTGACGGATATTCAGCATTCATTGCATCGCCTTAAGCAAAGAAAACACTCGAAAAACAGTGTTGTAATGCAACGCGCAAAAAGCCTCGCAAGTAAACTCAATCATCACTTAGATTTGTCACAACTTGACGAATCATTGCTACCATTAGTGCTTTGTTTTGCCTTCCCAGACCGAATTGCACAAGTGAGAAGCGCAACCAGCAGTGCTTTCCTTCTTGCGAATGGCCACGGGGCAGAGGTTCGTGACGATGATCCATTGGCGAACAATGACTATATCGTAGTGATTGATTTGATGCGTAGCACAGGGCGAGCCAGCCAGATTTTCTTAGCCACTGCCGTTGATATTTCGCAGCTAGAAGCTGAATTCCCAAAACTGTTTGTGCGTTCAGATTACGCCGATTGGGATGAGAAACGTGGCCGCTTAGTGGCAGAGCAGCGAGTGTCTTTGGGTAAGTTGATTATCAGCACCAAAGCTTTACCAGAGCCTGATGCGAATCAGGCGAGCAAAGCGCTACTCAATTATATCGCTCGATGCGGACTGGATCGCTTACATTGGACCCCTTCGGCTAAACAGTTTGTTGAGCGTGTACGCTGTGCAGAGCTTTGGATGCCTGAGCATGATTGGCCTGCGATGGATGACGCGAGTTTGATTGGACATCTTGATGAGTGGTTATCACCATATCTGAATGGCATTAAGTCTGCCAAAGGGCTGTCGAATGTATCGATTGAACAAGCACTGTCGGCATACCTTGGTTGGCCGTTGAATCAAGAAATTGATCAATGGCTGCCTTCTGACTATCTGATGCCGACGGGCAGTAAAAAAGCAATTCGCTACCAGTATCAGTCTGAGCCAGTAATCTCAGTACGAATGCAGGAAGTCTTTGGTGAACGAGACTCGCCATTAATTGCGCAAGGGCGTAAAAAAGTGGTGCTTGAGCTACTTTCTCCAGCACAACGACCACTACAAATTACTCAGGATTTAGCTGGCTTTTGGGCTGGCGCGTACAAAGAAGTACAAAAAGAAATGAAAGGCCGTTACCCAAAACATCCTTGGCCAGATGACCCTGCTAATCATGTAGCAACCACTAAAACTAAACGACAGTTGAATCGATGATGACCAAAATGTTAACGCCAAAAAAAGCACCACCTAAAAAAGCGCCAGCAAAGAAGTCACCAGCGACCAAAGCCAAGCCTAGAAAGCCAAGAGCAGCAGCGAAAAAGACTAAACCTAAAGCTAAGCCGTCTGGTCAGAGAGGTTGGTTGAAGATCCTGTGGGGCATTTCTTGGAAAGCGGGCCTAGCGCTCGCCGCATTGCTATTGTTCGTCGGTATTTATCTTGATTCTGTGGTCAAGCAACGTTTTGAAGGTCAGCTGTTTGATTTGCCAACCGTGGTTTATGCGCGAGTGCTGGACCTGTCTCCGGGAACTCAGGTGAGTTTGGTGCAGGTTACGAATGAGCTGGATGTACTCAATTATCGTAAGGTGAACGCTCCTCGTCACCCTGGCGAATACTCTTCTTCCTCAACCAAGATTGAAATGATTCGTCGCCCGTTCGAGTTTGTCGATGGACCGGAAGCGGATCGTCATGTGATGCTGCATTTCAACGGTAACGAGTTAACTCGTATTCAGTCGCTAGAGAAGACAGGCGACATGGGGTATCTGCGTGTTGAACCGAAAATGCTTGGCATGCTTGAAAAAAGTAGCGATGAGCAGCGTCTGTTCTTAAAACGTAATCAGTTCCCAGAGGTGATGGTTGATGCATTGCTGGCAACCGAAGACCGAAATTTCTATCAGCACGATGGGGTATCGCCACTGGCAATCGCTCGTGCGATGGTGGTCAATGTAAAAGCAGGGCGAACCGTACAAGGTGGTAGTACGTTGACGCAACAGTTGGCAAAAAACCTGTTCTTATCTAGTGAGCGCACATTATGGCGTAAGGTTCGCGAAGCCTATATTGCACTTATCTTGGATCATCGTTACAGCAAAGACCGCATCTTAGAAGCCTACTTAAACGAGGTTTATCTTGGGCAAAATGGTGGGCAAGCGATTCATGGCTTTGGGTTAGCATCTCGCTTGTATTTCGGGCAACCGATTCAAGAACTCCGAATCGACCAACTAGCACTGCTGGTCGGTATGGTCAAAGGACCTTCGTATTACAACCCGGTTCGTTACCCTGAGCGAGCTAAGACTCGACGAGATTTGGTTCTACGTTTGCTGATGCAACAAGACATATTGACGCCGAAACAGTACGAAGAAGCCGCAAGCCGAGACTTGGATATTCAAGATAACCCACGCATTGCGAGCCGTCAGCCCGCTTACTTCCAGCAAGTCAATATTGAGCTTAAGAGATATGTCGGTGATCGATTTGAAGCACAGAAAGGTATTCGAGTATTTACCTCTCTGGATCCTGTTTCTCAAGACAAGCTAGAGACATCGATTGCTCGTAAGGTGCCTGATTTATCTAAAACTGCAGGTAACAAGCTAGAGGCTGCTGCTATTGCAGTGGATAGAAATACTGGTGAAATTCGTGCGATGGTCGGTGGTAAACGCACTGGCTACGATGGTTTCAATCGAGCCTTGAATGCGAGTCGTCCTATTGGTTCTTTGGTTAAACCAGCAATCTACTTAACCGCATTAGAGCAACCCCAGAAGTACACATTGGCGACAACCTTGATGGATACTCCACTAAGCTTGAAAGGCAGTAAGGGCAGCGTATGGAGCCCAAGAAACTTCGATCGCAAGTTTCGCGGAGAGGTGCCTTTGTATGTGGCGCTTTCTAAGTCTTACAACGTACCAACGGTTCGCTTGGGCATGCAGTTAGGTATTGATAGCGTGTCGGATACGATTGGAAAACTGGGTGTCGATAAAAACGAAATTCGCCCAGTGCCATCGATGTTTTTGGGTTCATTCTCATTGACCCCATTTCAGGTAGCGCAGATGTACCAAACGATTACCAACTCTGGCCGTATAGCACCTTTGTCTGCGCTTCGTTCAGTTGTTGATAACGATGGTGAGGTTTTATATCAGTCGATCCCTCGTGTATCACAAAGCGTTGACCAGCAAGCAGCTTGGTTGACAACTTATGCCATGAAACGTGGTGTGTCGGAAGGTACTGGACGTTTCCTACAAGGTCAGTTTGCATGGGCAGGATTAGCCGGTAAAACGGGTACCAGTAATGACAGCCGAGACAGTTGGTTCGTGGGTGTTGATGGTCGTGAAGTCACTACCATCTGGCTAGGACGCGATGATAATAAGCCGACTAAACTTACGGGCTCTAGTGGTGCGCTACGTGTTTATGCCGATTATCTGAAACATCGAACTCCAGAGCAGTTACTGTTGCCTTGGCCGAATGGCATTACGACGGCAAGTTTTACTCGAACTTCTGAAGGGGCTTTAGAGTTTGACTGTGACGGTACAGTTAAACTGCCGGTTTGGGATGAGAATGGAAACATTAAAAAGGGTTGTGAAAGTCAACCAAAACAGTGGCTAAAAAAGCTTTTTCAGTGGTAAAGTCGTAAAAGAAAAGAATGACAAGGATAGTTTAAAGAATGATTTCTCGTTGGATAGTGAGCGGCTTAGGTATTGTCGGTACTGTGATCAGTTTTCAGCTACTTGCATCTACTGTGACACCGGTGGAACAATCTCAGCAAGCTGGACAAGCTCATAAAAGACCAACCGTTGCTGTCGTGCTTGCTGGTGGAGGAGCCAAAGGAGCGGCTCACATTGGTGTGCTTAAAGCCTTAGAAGAGATGCAAATTCCGGTTGATTACATTACCGGTACCAGTATGGGCGCTTACGTTGGTGGTCTTTATGCGACAGGGATGAGCGCAGATGAGATCGAGAGCTTTATTTATACGGTGGATTGGAATCGTGGCTATCGCGATCGCGTTAACCGTAGTGATCGGCGTGTGCGTGACAAAGAGTATGAAGACCGTTATCAACTGAATACCGACCTCGGTTTAGGTTGGGGTGAAATCAAAGCCAGAAAAGGTGTGGTTCAAGGCCAGAATATGTTGCGTATTCTGCGTGAGACCACTGGTAACTTATCTCCACTCGATTCTTTCGACAACCTCGCTATTCCATATCGCTCTGTTGCAACCGACATTATCGATCTTGAAGAAGTGGTCATCGACCATGGTCATCTTGTTGATGCGATGATGGCGAGTATGTCGGTACCCGGCGCGCTTCCTCCTTATGAGGTTGATGGACGAATGCTGGTTGATGGTGGTGTCACCAATAACATGCCAGTGGATGTTGCTCGAGCAATGGGAGCCGACATCGTTATTGCTGTTGATATCAGTACTAACTACAAAAGCAAAGAAGACTTTACTAACTTTTTAGCCGCAGCAGACCAACTCTCTAATTACCTTGTTCAACGCAGTACTCAAGAGCAGGCCGCTACGTTAACAGACGATGATTTTTTCCTACGTCCTGATGTTGGGCAAATGGAGACCACAGAGTTCGATAAAATGCCGACGGCTTATCATGCAGGATACGAAGCAACAAGGCAGTATACGGATCAGCTCTCTAAGTTGTCGCTCTCGAATGCGGACTACCAACACTATATTGATGATAAACAGAAAGCTCGAAAGCAGCTCAAGCATGGTGATAAAACGGTGGTGGATAAGGTCGTTATCAATAATAACACCCACTATTCAGATAAGTTGATTGCCAATCGTTTGAACCTCGATTCTGGCAAAATCCTTAAAACCAGTGAAATTGAATCTCAGGTTAAAGACCTCTATGCGCTCGACCGTTTTGAATTGGTCACCTATGAATTTGGAAATGTAGACGGTGAAGATCAACTGCAGGTAGATGTAAATGAAAAATCATGGGGTCCTAATTACCTCAACTTTCGATTTTATCTTGAAGATGACTTTGCAACCGAGAGCCAATATTCAATTGGTATGTCGGCTAATTTTACGGATATTAACTCGCATGGCGCAGAGTTAAGAACGAATGTAGAAATGGGCACTGATAAGCTCATTGAGGCTGAGTTATATTCTCCTTTTTTCTCAAGCCAGAAGTTATTTACATCGGCATCACTTGTTTATAGCAATCAGAAGAGAAACTTACCCGCCAATATTGACGATATCGAAGAGCCCACTCTTGACGTAACTAAAGACTACTTACCAATGACTTATCAAGAGTATATTGGTGAACTGGCATTAGGTTACCAGCCAACATTGTGGCAAGAATTTAAAGTGGGGGCTCGATACACCGATGGTGATGTTGAGGTAGCCTCGTTACCGTCTTTAGGTAGCGGTGGATATACACGTATTGGTGGGTTTATGAGTTATCGATTGGATACTTTAGATAACTTCAGTTTGCCAACCAAAGGGTATTTCGTTGATCTGGAGTATCTCGTTTCCCATGATGATTTCGATAATGACTCTTCTCTTGCTGATTCTGAATTTAACTCTGAAAGCGATACGGTTTATGAGATTTCAGCTAATGTCATGGCTGCGCAGAGTATTGAAAAGCATACTTTAGTCGCAAAGTTCGATTTTGGTATGGTAGAGAGTAAAAATTCCGTATTCCCTATTGATCCAAAGGAGCTTGGAGGCTTCTTAAATTTATCGGGAATACCAAGAAATAGTCTTATTGGGCAAAACTTGGCATATGGTAGTTTAATTTATCGCTATAAATGGTTTGAAAATGATTTTGGCTTGTTTAAGTCACCGTTCTACGTGGGTGCGTCCATTGAGCATGGTGGTGTATGGTCGAATAATGATTTGAACATTGACGAAGCGCCAATGTTCACCGCTGGTTCGGTCTTTGCCGGAGTCGACTCCCCATTAGGGCCGATTATTTTGGCTTATGGTAGAACCGAAGATAATTACGACTCGGTCTACTTAATTATTGGAACGTCTTACAAATAAACATGCGTGGGATAGCTCTTTTTCCGACTAAATAGGCAAAAATCGTAGGACTTTCGTCTTAACTTGCTATGTTGGTCAAAATGATAAGATTTTAATTTAACGTTAAATTTGCTATTCTACCGCCCACAGTTTGGCCTCTATGATGCCGCTCATCAATACAAATTGAATGACAAAAATGGCAATGGAGAGCCAAGTTTCCAAGGATGTTCACTTCTTTATTTTACTAATAATTATGAAGATAAGAAGTGAACCGCAATGAGAGGAAAAAAGTCGTGCTTGAAGCCTACCGTAAACACGTCGAAGAACGTGCTGCCGAGGGAGTTGTTCCAAGACCACTAGATGCTGAGCAAGTCGCTGGTCTAGTTGAACTTCTAAAGAACCCACCTCAAGGTGAAGAAGAATACCTTCTTGACCTACTAGAAAACCGAATTCCACCAGGTGTAGATGAAGCTGCTTACGTTAAAGCGGGCTTCCTAACGGCTATCACTAAAGGTGAAGTTGAATCTCCACTAGTAAGCAAAGCAAAAGCTGCACAACTACTTGGCACAATGCAAGGTGGTTACAACATCGAATCTCTAGTTTCTTTGCTGGATGATGCAGAGCTTGCTCCTATCGCTGTTAAAGCGCTTTCTCATACTCTACTGATGTTTGACGCATTCTACGACGTAGAAGAAAAAGCAAAAGCAGGTAATGCTTCAGCACAACAAGTGCTTCAATCTTGGGCTGATGCTGAGTGGTTTACAGCTAAAGACAAAGTAGCGGAAAAAATTACCGTTAAAGTATTTAAAGTCACTGGTGAAACGAACACCGATGACTTATCTCCAGCGCCAGATGCATGGTCACGTCCTGATATCCCAGTACACGCAAAAGCGATGCTGAAGATGGAACGTGATGGTATTACTCCTGATGAGCAGGGTAACGTTGGTCCAATTACTCAAATTGAAGAAATGCAAAAAGACGGTATTCCACTGGCTTACGTTGGTGATGTTGTTGGTACCGGCTCTTCACGTAAATCAGCGACAAACTCAGTGCTTTGGTTCATGGGTGAAGATATCCCATTCGTACCAAACAAGCGTACTGGCGGTGTTTGTCTTGGTGGTAAAATTGCTCCGATCTTCTACAACACAATGGAAGACTCAGGCGCACTACCAATTGAGCTGAACGTACAAGATATGAACATGGGTGATGTGATTGATATCTATCCTTATGAAGGTGTTGTTCGTAAAGACGGTGCAGATATCTCAAGCTTTGAGCTAGGCAAAGTACTTCTAGATGAAGTACGTGCTGGTGGTCGTATTCCACTGATCATTGGTCGTGGCTTAACGGGCCGTGCTCGTGATGCTCTAGGCCTAGCTGAAACCGATCTGTTTGCTAAACCAATCGATCCTTCTGCTTCTGATAAAGGCTACACGTTAGCTCAGAAGATGGTAGGTAAAGCGTGTGGTGTTGAAGGTGTGCGTGCGGGTCAGTACTGCGAACCTAAAATGACAACAGTAGGCTCTCAAGATACTACGGGTCCTATGACACGTGATGAGCTGAAAGATCTAGCTTGTCTTGGTTTCTCTGCGGATCTTGTGATGCAGTCTTTCTGTCACACATCTGCATACCCGAAACCAGTTGATGTAAACACTCACCATACACTGCCTGATTTCATCATGAACCGTGCGGGTGTTTCACTTCGTCCGGGCGATGGTGTTATCCACTCATGGCTAAACCGTATGCTTCTGCCTGATACTGTTGGTACAGGTGGTGACTCGCATACTCGTTTCCCTCTAGGTATTTCATTCCCTGCAGGTTCTGGCTTAGTAGCATTTGCTGCAGCAACAGGTGTTATGCCTCTTGATATGCCTGAATCAATCTTGGTTCGCTTTAAAGGTGAAATGCAGCCGGGTATCACGCTACGTGACCTTGTACATGCCATTCCTCTTTACGGTATCAAGCAAGGCCTACTGACTGTTGAAAAAGCCGGTAAGATCAATGAATTCTCTGGTCGTGTACTAGAAATTGAAGGTGTTGACCACCTGTCTGTTGAGCAAGCATTTGAACTTTCAGATGCATCTGCGGAGCGTTCTGCTGCTGGTTGTACTGTTAAGCTTTCTCAAGAGTCTATCGAAGAGTACCTGAACTCGAACGTCGTTATGCTTAAGTGGATGATTGCTGAAGGTTACGGTGATGTTCGTACTATTGAGCGTCGTATTACGGCAATGGAAGAGTGGCTAGCGAACCCTGAGTTGCTTGCTGCTGATTCAGATGCTGAATACGCTCATGTTATCGAGATTGACCTTGCTGACATCGATCAGCCAATCCTATGTGCACCAAACGATCCAGATGATGCTCGTCTTCTTTCTGACGTTCAAGGCACTGAGATTCAAGAAGTGTTCATCGGTTCTTGTATGACTAACATCGGTCACTTCCGTGCAGCAGGTAAGATGCTTGAAGAGTTTAATGGCTCTTTGAATACTCGCCTATGGGTTGCTCCGCCAACGAAGATGGATAAAGACCAACTGACAGAAGAAGGCTACTACGGCATCTTCGGTCGTGCTGGGGTACGTATCGAAACTCCTGGCTGTTCACTATGTATGGGTAACCAAGCTCGTGTTGCTGATGCTTCGACAGTTATGTCTACGTCAACGCGTAACTTCCCGAACCGTTTGGGTAATGGTGCGAACGTTTACCTAGCTTCTGCTGAGCTTTCTGCTGTTGGTGCGATTCTTGGTCGTATCCCAACTAAAGAAGAGTACTTAGCGTACGCTGAGAAGATTAATGCAACCGCTGCAGATACATACCGTTACCTGAATTTCCATAAAATGGGTCAGTACACGGAAAAAGCAGACACGGTTATCTTCCAAGAACCAGCTTAGTTCCTCGTTATATTTGTAGCTGCAGCGTTGTTGACTGAGTACGTTCACCCTAATCACATAGAGCTTCTATGCTCATAGGGATGAACGTACTTGTCGCCTAGCTGCAACTCCAACTATTTAGAGGAACCCAAATGATAGAGCGTCTACTTCGGTAGGCGTTTTTTTATGTCTGAATGTTAGTTTACGAGCGACTCGATCTCTTGATGACTTCGCTATATACTCTCGCCTCATTTTTGCTACTACCTATTTATTGAACCTTCTTTTTATTAGAACTTTGGAGCCTTATGGAATTCGAATTTACTAGAAACACTCTAATGGGTGAATACTATGTGAAATGCAGCATGGGCCATGAGATTGTTGGCCGCTGGCTTCAAGAAGAGATCGGGAAAGATAAGCAGAAACTGGATCATGTGATGGCGTTGATTGAACAATCTCGACAGGATCTGAGTAATGAAGTGACGCTGCTTGGCAAAGAGATCAGCCTTGCTATCAATGAAGATGACGTAACGATTCAGGAAAACGTGTTAGCGCATGAGCAAGAGATGGAAGAGGGCAGTGAATTCGACTTCTATAACTGTGAAAGCCAAGCAAGCTGTGGAATCGATGATTTCGAGCGACTTATCGAACGCTGGATGGACTTTTTAGGCTATTAAGGTCTAACTTTCTACTCGCTAGTTAGCCCCTATTCTTGAGTCATTTAGAGCTTTGAAGGCTTGGTTGCCCAAAACTGGAGCAACAATAGCGCAACGCATTAAGATAGTGAAAAGGCCGCACCATATTGGTGCGGCCTTTTTCGTTTTTATGACATTATCATCTACATGTTATTTAAAATCAATAACTTAACATTTTGGCACGCTACTTGGATTGTAATAAGAGAATTAACGGATTAAGTGAAGAATTTAAGGAACGAATATGAAATTAATAAATGCCATTGTTAAGCCATTCAAATTAGACGATGTACGCGAAGCGCTCTCTGATGTGGGTATTGAAGGTATGACAGTTTCTGAAGTGAAAGGTTTTGGTCGTCAGAAGGGACACACTGAATTGTATCGTGGTGCGGAGTACCAAGTGGATTTCCTACCAAAAGTGAAGCTAGAGATTGCTACCCAAGCTGAAAACGTTGACCGAGTTGTTGAAGCGATTAGCCAAGCAGCACATACCGGAAAAATCGGTGATGGCAAAATTTTTGTGTATGACCTAAGCCAAGCCGTACGTATTCGTACTGGTGAAATGGATGCTGAAGCACTTTAAAGAATTACAAGGACTGGAGACTTTAATATGGAACTTACGACAACAGTAATGGAACTACGTTACGCACTAGACACTTTTTTCTTCCTCATTTCAGGTGCGTTGGTCATGTGGATGGCAGCAGGCTTCGCAATGCTTGAAGCTGGCCTAGTTCGTTCAAAGAACACCACAGAAATTTTAACTAAGAACATCTGTTTATACGCTATTGCTTGTACGACTTTCTTAGTGGTTGGCTACAACATTATGTACGTAGATAACGGTGAAGGTGGTTGGTTACCTTCATTTGGTACTTTAATTGGCACTCAAGGTGAAGGCGCAGACCATTCACTAGAATCTGACTTCTTTTTCCAAGTTGTGTTCGTTGCAACGGCAATGTCGGTCGTTTCGGGCGCAGTGGCTGAGCGTATGAAGCTTTGGTCATTCCTTATCTTCTCTGTGGTTCTAACTGCGTTTATTTACCCAATGGAAGGTTACTGGACTTGGGGTGGTGGCTTCCTATCAGAAGCAGGCTTCAGTGATTTCGCAGGTTCAGGTATCGTGCATATGGCTGGTGCTTCGGCTGCGCTTGCTGGCGTATTGTTACTCGGTGCTCGTAGAGGTAAATACGGTAAAAATGGTGAAATTTACCCAATCCCTGGTTCAAACATGCCGTTAGCAACATTAGGTACATTCATCTTATGGTTTGGTTGGTTCGGCTTCAACGGCGGTTCTCAGCTAATGGTTTCAGATTTTGAAAATGCGACAGCGGTTGGTCAGATCTTCCTTAACACCAACGCAGCAGCAGCAGCAGGTGCAATCGCAGCATTACTAGTATGTAAAACAACTTGGGGTAAAGCAGACTTAACAATGATTCTTAACGGTGCGTTAGCTGGCCTAGTAGCAATCACTGCAGACCCTCTATCACCATCACCTTTATTTTCTGTAGCGATTGGTTCGGTATCTGGTGCCTTGGTTGTATTCAGCATCATTGCTCTAGATAAAGTGAAGATTGATGATCCAGTAGGTGCTATCTCAGTTCACGGTGTATGTGGCTTCTTCGGTCTAATGGCTGTGCCTCTAAGCAACGCGGATGCAACGTTTGGTGCTCAACTATTGGGTGCAGCAGTAATCTTTGCATGGGTATTCGGAGCTAGCCTAGCGGTATGGGCAGTGCTTAAAGCAACAATTGGTATCCGTGTAACCGAAGATGAAGAATTGGAAGGCATGGACATGCATGATTGTGGTGTTGGCGCTTACCCTGAATTTGTATCAGTAAAGTAATCAAAGAATAAAGCTTAATGTAGATAAAGAGTAAGCTAGTTTAAGAAACCCCATAACCATTGGTTATGGGGTTTCTTGTTATTTATGTCTAAGCAACAATGATCTCTCAAGAGAGAGTGAGCGAGTATTTTGGATAGGAGATGATATGAATATCCTCTGAAATACATTGTTACAAAAGTGCGAGCTTGATGGTGCTGAGCAGGCGAATTTTTTGTCGGACATCATTGTAATTATGTTACTGATGAATATAATAACGCAACTGATATAGATTATCATTTCGATATAAAGGATTTTACAATGAAAAAACTGCTAACACTTTCAGCTCTAGCGTGTAGTGTGATTGCCCCGACAGCAATGGCTGCGGAAGAAGTGAACGTATACTCTTACCGTCAACCTTTCCTAGTTGAGCCTATGTTCAAGGAATTCACGAAAGAGACTGGCATTAAAGTAAACGTTAAGTTTGCTAAAAAAGGTTTAGCAGAGAAGTTAGCTCAAGAGGGTGAGTACAGCCCAGCTGACGTTGTATTAACTGTCGATATCAGTCGTTTATCTGAACTCACTAAACAAGGTCTAGTTCAATCTGTTGAAAGTGATGTACTTGAAAAGAACATCCCTGCTCAGTACCAAGATACTGCTAACGAGTGGTTTGCTCTAACAACTCGTACACGTAGCGTTTATTCTTCACGTGATCGTGTTGGTCGTCTAGGTGAAGAGTTTACTTACGAAGATCTAACTAAGCCTGAATTTAAAGGCAAAATCTGTACTCGTAGCGGTAAGCACCCATACAATGTTTCTCTAGTATCTTCGATGATCGCTCACAAAGGTGAAGCTGAAACGAAAGAGTGGCTAGAAGGCGTAAAAGCAAACCTAGCACGTAAGCCTCAAGGTAACGATCGCGCACAAGTTAAAGCGATTAAAGAAGGTCTATGTGATGTTGCTCTTGGCAACAGCTACTACCTAGGTAAGATGGTTAACGATAAAGAGCAAAAAGCTTGGGCTGATGCTGTTTACATTAACTTCCCTAACCAAGAGACAACAGGTACTCACGTGAATATCTCTGGTATGGCAATGGCTAAATACTCTCCAAATGAAGAGAATGCCGTTAAGCTAATGGAATTCCTATCTGGTAACACAGCACAAAGTATGTACGCAGAAGTGAACTACGAGTACCCAGTGAAAGCAGACGTTAAACCTTCTGAGCTTGTTGCTTCATGGGGTGAATTCAAAGCTGATACAATTTCTCTAGACCAGATCGCTGACCACCACGCAGCAGCAATCAAGCTATTAGATGAAGTTAAGTTCGATCTTTAATTTATTACTGTAGGCTTCGGCCCAAGTAAAATGACAACCTCAAGTCGCCATTTTCGGTCACTTGGGGTTGTTTGTTTTTGGAAAATCACTTTTTGATACAAAGCTCGTCGTTGATCCCTTGAGTTATTAGCATCTCACCTTGAAGTCGTTACAGTATATGGGTATAAATAACCCCACCATTAAAAGGATATGAGATGTATTTGCAAATGCATTTGTGTTTCATTAAGCCTCGTTGTAGTTAGGCGATGAAAGAAAAGAATTATTTATGGAACACCAGTAGCGGCATTATTGCAGTATTGCTGGTTTTACCGATCTTAGCGATTTTTACGACGGCTGTTGGAGAAACAGATGAGCTATTTTCTCATCTGATGTCCACAGTGATGCCCACCTATGCTTACAATACGGTGGTTTTAGTCATAGGAACCATGTTCCTGTCTTTAGTTTTTGGTATTCCGTCTGCTTGGATTATGGCAATGTGCCGTGTGCCGGGTGAGCGTGTTTTACAGTGGGCACTGGTACTGCCATTAGCTATGCCAGGCTATATTGTCGGGTATATCTTTACCGATTGGTTCGACTTTGCAGGCCCTGTTCAAGTGTTACTGCGAGATCTGACTGGGTGGGGACCCGGTGAGTATTGGTTCCCGGATATTAGAACGTTATCGGGCGCCATTATTGTTCTGTCCCTCGTTCTTTACCCGTATGTTTACTTGTTGTGCCGCGCGGCCTTTATGGAGCAAAACGTCTCCTTATTGCAATCCGCTCGGTTGCTAAAATGTTCACCTTGGGAAAGCTTTCGTCGTATTTCTTTACCGCTTGTTCGTCCTTCTATGGCGGTAGGTCTATCGCTTGTCGCAATGGAAACCATCGGTGACTTTGGTACCGTGAGTTACTTTGCAGTCAACACCTTAACGACAGCGGTTTACGATACCTGGTTAGGTTACTCAAGTTTAACGGCTGCAGCGAAAATATCGGCAATTATGCTGGTTATCGTGATCCTACTGTTGAGTTCAGAGCGCTATAGCCGTCGTAAACAGAAACTGTTCCAGAATCAATTCAGCAGTCGTGAAGACTTTCGCTACGACTTGTCCGGTTGGAAAAAATGGTTGGCACTGTTCTGGTGTTGGGGATTAGTGTGCGTTGCATTCTTGTTTCCTCTCGGTCAGTTGATGATCTATGCCTACAAATACTTTGCGCAAAGCTGGACGCCTGAATTCAGAGAGTATGCGGTTAACAGCCTTTATGTGTCAGTAGTCGCGGCGATTATTGGCGTTATCATTGCGATGATTGTGAATTTTAATCAACGTGTTAGCCCAAGTAAGAAAAATCAGGCTTACATGCGTATTGCTTCGATGGGCTATGCCGTTCCTGGCACGGTGTTAGCGATTGGCGTGATGGTGCCTGTGTTGTTTATGGATCACTTGGTCAATGACATCGCTAAAGTGATGGAGTGGGGACGACCTGGTTTGATCTTCTCTGGTTCCATGTTTGCGCTTATCTTTGCAATGGTCGTGCGTTTTTCTGCAGTGGCGATCGGCAGTATCGAAAGTAGCTTGAGTAAAGTATCACCTTCATTGGATATGGCTTCTAAAACCATGGGTTGTAATACCAACCAGATGTTACGTCGTGTTCATTTACCTTTGATTAAACGCGGCGCGTTGATTGCAGGTTTACTGGTGTTTATCGAATCAATGAAAGAGCTAAATGCGGCATTGCTGTTACGTCCTTTCAACTTCGAAACATTGGCTACCTATGTTTATAACTATGCCTCAGATGAGCACCTAGAGTTGGCGGCAATGCCTGCTGTATTATTGGTGTTGGTGGGTTTAATTCCTCTGATCATCGTCAACCGTTCTTTGGAGCAGAAACACTAATGAGTTGTGCATTATCAATTAAAGATCTGACTTGTAAATATGAGTCGCAAACCATCTTGGAATCGCTCTCGTTAGAAGTTGAGCATGGTGAAATCGTTTGTCTTCTTGGTGCCAGTGGCTGCGGAAAAACGACTTTGCTTAAGGCGGTTGCAGGGCTGCTTCCATTAAGTAGCGGAATCATGAGCTTGAACTGTCAAACCATTGATGATGGTGATAATTGGTTGCCACCAGAGCAACGAAACATCGGTATGATTTTCCAAGATTACGCCCTGTTTCCGCACCTGACGGTAAACCAGAATGTCGGTTTTGGCCTTAAAGATCTCTCTGATCAGCAAAAGAAAGAGAAAGTCCAAGAGATGTTGGAGCTGGTTCATTTAGATGAATTCGGTGACCGATACCCACACCAACTTTCTGGTGGTCAACAGCAGCGCGTAGCGATTGCTCGTTCTTTAGCATACAAGCCAGATTTATTGTTATTGGATGAACCTTTCTCAAATATCGATACTCAGGTTCGCCATGAGTTGATCTCTCAGATTCGTAAAATATTTAAGAAGCAGGGTGTGACGGCTATTTTTGTGACTCACAGTCGTGAAGAGGCGTTCGCGTTTGCAGATAAGATGGCAGTAATGAACCATGGTGTGATTGAACAGTATGGTTCGGCATCGGAGCTTTATTTCCACCCTTCGAGTAAGTTTGTTGCAGACTTTTTGGGCGGCGGCAGTTACCTCAATGCACAGCGTATTTCAGAGCTGGAGTTTGAAACCAGCTTGGGTATGGTTGAAGCTAAACCACAAACGGAGATTGAATTCGGCAGTGCGTGTGAGCTTCTTTTAAGACCACAGCATATTCAAGCTAGTTATGAACAAGACAGTGCTATTTCAGTGCTAGAACAGCAATTTATGGGCGACCACTGTCGTTATGTTATTGAAGCACACGGTCAAAAGCTATTGGCAACCTCGTCAGAAGCGCTTGAAGTTGGTATGCCGGTCAACGTAAAAGTGGATACCAAAGGCGTATTGGCTTTCTAATTAGGTACAACTCATAGTACCGATAATTCGTGATGAACCATAAAAAAGCCCAGCACTTTAATCGAAAGTACTGGGCAAAAGCTCTTCATCTATAGGGGTTAACAAGGCAGTGATTTGTTAAGTCCCATACAAGACTGCTGCGCTCTATAAGCCTATAGAGAGAGGAAGTCTTTCACTTTTTGAAGAACATGTTCTGCAGTGTCTTTATCTTCCATTTCAGCGAAGATTCGTAGCAATGGCTCAGTTCCTGAGAAACGAGCAATCACCCAGCCGCCATTCTTGAAGTACACCTTAGCGCCATCTTCATAGCTGACTTTTTCAATTTCGTATTCAAATTCAGGCAGTTGTTTCTCTACGTAGATCTTGGTGTAGAGCGCTTCTTTCTCTGAAGGTTTGAATTTGCAATCTCCTTCTGCCGTATACGCATAACCATACTTAGAGTAGATTTCATCAAGTAGCTCAGAGAGTTTCTTACCTGTCACACTGATCATCTCAACCAGTAAGCTCGATGCGAACACGCCATCCTTACCTTTGATGTGACCTCGAATGGTTAAACCGCCAGAGCTTTCACCGCCAATTAGTGAATCATCGGCTTCCATTTGAGAGCTGATATGCTTAAAGCCTACAGGAACCTCAAAGCTCTTCTCACCATGATCTGCCGCTACTTTGTCGAGCAGATGTGTGGTGGCGATGTTACGCACGACAGAGCCTTTCCAGCCTTTGTATTCCAATAAGTAGTAGTAAAGAAGCAGTAACACTTCGTTAGGGTGAATGAAGTGACCTTTCTCATCGATGATGCCTAAACGGTCGGCATCGCCATCGGTACCAATACCAATGTCATAGCCTTCTGCTGCAACCAAATGCTTCAAGCGGTAGAGCGTAGCGGCATTAGGAGATGGCATGAGACCACCGAAATCTGGGTTCTTACCATCGTTGATCACGTCGACATCACAGCGAGCGCTGATTAACACGGTTTGCAGTGCGTTTTTTGCCACACCAAACATCGGGTCAATCAGTACTTTTAGGTTGGCTTTCTTAATCGATTCGATATCAATAGCGTTAATGATCGAGTCAACAAAGGCGTTCATCGGATTGATGATTTCAATTTCTTTGTCATTCAATGCTTGTTCAAAATCGACTCTGACAACATCTTCACTGGTTAGGGTCGAAATCTGTTGTTCGATCTTTTCTGTGATGATCTCATCAGCATCACGGCCACCTTCAATGAAGATCTTTATACCGTTATAGTCCGCTGGGTTGTGAGAAGCGGTAATACACGCAGAGTAAATACATCCCATCTCTTTCGCTTGGAACATCACGATAGGAGTCGGAACGAACTTGTCGATAAAGCTCACTTTGATGTTGTTGGCTGCCAATACTTCAGCAAACCAGCACGCGGCTTTATCTGAAAGGAAGCGGCGGTCATAGCCGATAACGAAGCCGTTTTTCGCTGCATCTTCATTATTGATGATGTTAGAGAGTGCTTGTGCCACTAAGCGGACGTTTTCTCTAGTGAACTCTTCACCAATAAACGCGCGCCAGCCGCCAGTACCAAATTTAATCATTAGAAAATCCTTTTAGTCTCACTATCTCAAGCCAGTAAAGGCTTGAGATAGGAGCTGTTCATCAAATTAAGTGATTAGCCGAGTACAACGATGACTTCGTTCACGCTGCCTTCTGCTTGTACTGGGATTACGCCTTCAATCTGCTCACCGTTAATCGTGATAGAAGCAACGCCCTTACTTACTGCATTCGGGTTTTGAACGGTGATGTTGTAAGTCGCACCACGCCATTGACGAGTTACCTCGAATTCTGGCCAATCAGTTGGGATACAAGGATCTACGGTTAAACCTTCAAAGCCTGTGCGAACACCAAGAATGAAGTTGGTTACCGCAAAGTAAGCCCAACCAGAGGTGCCCGTTAACCAAGGGTGGTTTGCACGACCATGGTCTTGATGATCTTTACCCATGATGAACTGCACGTACGAGTATGGTTCTGCGTAACGCGTTTCAATCATGTCGTTTTGGTTGTACGGGTTAAGTGCGTCGTAGAATTTCATCGCACGGTCACCGCGACCTAACTTAGCTTCGGCTACCCAAGCCCATGGGTTCGGGTGAGAGAAGATAGCGCCGTTCTCTTTAACGCCTTGGTAAACGCGAGTCACAAAGCCGATATCGTCGTTTGGTGTTGCGAATGAAGGAGAGTTTAGATGTAGGCCGTATTCAGAGAACAGGTTCTCATCGACAGCGTCCATCGCTTTCTCACCGCGTTCTTGAGATACCGCGCCAGATAGAACCGCTAGCGTGTTTGACTCAAGGTGAACTCGACCTTCAGTCTGTTGTGCTGTACCGATTTTGTCGCCATTTTTAGTCAGACCACGGATGTACCAGCCACCCTCGTCATCCCAAAGGTGTGTTTCACAAGCTTCGCGAACGTTCGCTGCCATTTCAGTGTATTTAGTAACGTCAGCATCGTTATTACGGAACTTAGCTAGGTCTAAGAATTCTTGTAGAGCCCAGAAGTGTAGGAATGAAACCATTGAAGATTCACCACCACCTAGGTTCAAACAGTCATTCCAGTCTGCACGAAGACCTTTACAGATACCGGTTTGACCTACGTATTCTGCAGAGAAGTTCAGTGCGGCTTTCATGTGTTCGTAAACGCTTGCTTCGCCGCCATCTGCGTACGGAATTACTTCATCAAAGAAGTCGTGTTCTCCGGTTTCCATCACGTATTTGATGATGGTTGGCACGATCCATAGATGATCATCAGAACAAGTATCGTCAATGCCGTGGATCTTGTCGTCATCTGATGGTGTTGGAACAACCGTTGGTGATTTTGAAGGTTCAACGTCGGCTTTCTCTGGATCGAACCAGTCAGGATCGAACAAGTGTAGCCCGTAGCCCGCTTTCACTTGGCCACGAAGCAGATCGATAATACGTTTTTTGGTCATTTGTGGGTTGGCATGAGGCACTGAGATGGCATCTTGCGCAGTATCACGGTAGCCAAGGCCAGTACGACCACCGACTTCAATGAATGATGCAAAGCGCGACCAAACCACACAGGTTTCCGCTTGGTATAGCGTCCACGTGTTGATCATTGTGTCTAAGCCTTCGTTTGGCGACTTAACTTGGAATTTATTGCAACGCTCGTCCCAATGGTCTTTGATTCCTTGGAAAGCCGCATCTATGTTAGCGGTATCTTGGTACTTCTCGCGTAGGCGTTCACCGTTGCCTTTACCGATACCTAATACATACGCAAAGCGAACCTCTTCACCCGGTTGAATCGTAAATTGCTTATGCAGAGAACCACAATGGTTGTAACAGGTTTGAGCGCTGTTAGAACACTTGCCATTTTCAACCGCAATTGGGTTTGCTTCGTCACGGTACATGCCAAGGAAGTTGTCACGTTGGCCGTCGTAGCTGTCTGGCGAGAAGGTAGATGCTAGGTAGTAGAAGCCTTCAAAGTCGTTGGTGTTGTAGTACAAGTCGTATTCCAGAACACCTTCTTGGTAAGACGTACCCGCAGAGTACAGGGACATCTGATGGTTCTGGTTATCTGATTGAATATGACTGAAAGAGAACTCAACAAATGAGAAAGTGCTGATCGTTCTTGGCTTGTCAGTGTTGTTCTTCAGCACGACATCCCAAACTTCCGCATCTTCACCTTTAGGAACGAATAGCGTTTTAGTTGCCGTAATACCGCTGTATTCACACTTGAATTTTGAGTATGACAGGCCGTGACGAACTTCGTAGTTCGCTTCATCTAGGCTTTTTGCTACTGGCTGCCAAGAGATAGACCAGTAATCACCTGTCTCATCATCACGCAGATAAACATAGTGTCCTGGACGGTCGAATGTACCGTTTGGACGGAACTTAGTAACACGGTTGTATTCCGGAGAATTGTAGAACGAGTAACCGCCCGCATTGTGCGAAATCACGGTACAAAACTTTTCAGTACCTAGGTAGTTGGTCCATGGTGCTGGTACATCAGGGCGAGTGATGACGTATTCGCGATTGTCGTTATCGAAATAGCCGTATTTCATTGTCATTTCCTTTTTAACAAACTGCATCTATGCAGCTAATTTTTAAATAGTGATGCTGAGTCTTATCTGACTGAACACCTTAATCAGGGTTAAGCTGACACTCGGTGTGAGTGTGCTTTGGTTTTGTTTTATTGAGCTTTCCAAGGGTTGCGATAGTCAACATTGAGTCTGTCGAGTAATGGCAGATGCCCCTTTAGGCGAGACAAGTAATCTAGCCAGCTTCGGTTGTTTTTATGTGTCCAACATCCTTCAGCTAAAGCGCTAATTCTTGGGAATACCATGTAATCCATACGCTTTTGATTGGTGACGATCTCACACCAAAGAGCACACTGAATTCCGCGGATCCGCTTACGAATTGGGTCGGTGTCGGATATTTCAGCAAGCGCTTCGTAGGTATAAGCTTGTTCTAATGGGATTACGGCAGCCCAATCTACGCCCGGTTCTTCCGGTGCATAATCTTGGGTCATGTCGAGATAGGTAAATTGTGCCGGTTGCAGCACCACATCAAAGCCTTGGCGAGCGCAATTCACTGCAGCTTCTTCACTGAGCCACGAGTAGATGATGGTCTCTTTACTGACTTTGTCGCCGTGTTGCGCTTCTTCCCAGCCCACCATGCGCTTGCCAAGTTGCTTGAGTTTGTTTTCGGCATAGCGGAATAGGTGACCTTGCAAGTCTTTGCTGTCTTGGTACTGGTGCTCTTTCATCAATGCTTGAGCAGCAGGGCTGTTGGTCCACACACCGGGTGGCACTTCGTCTGCCCCCATGTGAATTAGTTCGCTAGGGAAAAGCTCTGCCACTTCTTCAATGACGGCATCTAGAAATTGGTAAGTACCCGGTAAACCTGGGTTTAGTACGTTGTCGTTGTAGTGCTGAATACTCTTGTATTGAGTGGTGTCGGCTTGCTCTACTAGCATGTCAGGCAGTGATTTGATCGCGGCGCGACAGTGTCCAGGGATATCGATTTCAGGAATAACCGTGATACTGCGCTGCTCAGCATATTCAATCACTTCACGAATCTGTTGTTGCGTGTAGAAGCCACCATAATTGTCAGCAATGTGTGTGTATTGCGGTTCTAGTGCATGATCAGGACCACGCCAAGCGCCGATTTCAGTAAGCTGAGGTAGGCTCTTAATCTCAATTCTCCAACCTTCATCGTCAGTTAGATGCCAATGAAAAACGTTGAACTTGTAGTGCGCCAGTTGATTGATTAAGCGCTTCACTTGCTCTACCGAGTGGAAGTGACGAGCGCAGTCCAACATCATGCCTCGGTATTTGAAACGAGGCTGATCGGCGATTTTGCAACATGGAACAGAGAAGTTCTCGGCATCCAGTTGTTGTACCAACTGAATCAAGCTTGCCACGGCGTGTGTGAAGCCCGATTGGCTACCTGATTCAACCGTTATCTGTTGTGCCGTGACGGTGAGCTTGTACTCGGCTTCGTCTAGAGTTGGATTGCTGCGAAATAGCATGTCGCCGCTTTGGTCTTTTGAAAGTTCAGCTGAAAGCGCGTTCGAAAGAGACAATTCAAAGGTCGAGAGCAATTCTTGCTGGAACCAAGAGACAGCCTTATCAGCAAGATGGGATTGAACCTCAATTCTGCAGTCGTTATTTAGCGCGAAACTACCTTGCTGAAATTCGATCTGATTCGGCTGAGGAATCAATGCCACTTCAGCTGCGCTTACTTCAGGGATTTGATTACGTTCACGGTATGGCGAAGCCAGTACAATGGGTGATATCGCGACAGGCAGTATCGATGTTTCTCCATGATGATGTGATTGGATAAAGGCATCATTAAGGCCATCAGAATAGAAGCGGAATGGTGCACTTTGAATACTAAATTCAAGGTAGTAATGGTTGTTGGCCTTTAACACGGGTGAACTTGGTTTGAACGAGCAATAGCTTCCAACTTGAGTCAGTTCACCTTGCGATAGACTCTCAGGAAGGATGAATCGGTCAAAGGCAAAATGCAGTGACCAATCTTGTACGTCAAGATCACTTAAGTTATGTACCGTAAGGCCAAATCGGCAGTTATTTTTTTGTTCAGAAAGAACAGCTAAGTCGATGCGATAATTCATATAACTTCCCTGCTAAGCCTGTTGATACAAGTTGTGTTGTGGTTTCCCGGCAAACATCAATGCGCCTTCAATAGCGTCGAATTGAGGTTTAACTATCCATTGTTGTACTGGTGGTGATAGCCAGTTGAGAATACGCTCAGCGATACTTCCCATTAAGCACACCTTGTCAGCGCCTTTTCGATGAAGTGCCAAGACAAACATTTCGATATCAGCCGCGGTTTGCTTGAGCATCTCGATAGCCAGTTCATCGCCTTCGTTAGCGAGTTGAAAAATCACTGGCGAGAATTGACCGTAATCCTTTGGAATCGCGCCTTTCGACCACTCCACAATGGCATCCACATCATTATTAAAGTGATTCATGACATGTAGAGTCAGTGGGGTTTTGCTGCGAATACTGTCTTCTGCAAGCAAGACTTGTTGAATCAAACGTAAGCCCATCACTGCGCCGCCGCCTTGATCTGAAATCGGGAATTCACGACCGCCAACCACATGTTGCTCACCGTCTTTTAGGTAGATTCCACAAGACCCCGTACCACCGATCATGATTGCACCGTCTTGGCCATTGTGAGCACCAATGCAAGCGCCGTAAGCGTCTGTATTGAGTGTCATGCTTGCGAAAGGGTGTGCTTGTGCCATGAAGTCGAGCCATGCTGATTTTTGCTCTGCGCCAGCCAGTGCTAACCCTACATGCATGTTTGAGAAATGGTTTGAGTCGAGTTGTCCTTGCTGAGCTGCTTGGGTAATTGCATCAACGATAGAGTTCATCGCGACATCAACGCCTAATAGGATGTTGGCACTGCCACTCTTTGCTTCACCAATCAGCTTGCCTTGGTCATCGCGGATTCGAGCTCGACAAGAAGTGCCTCCACCATCAATACCTACGTAGTAAAGAGTCATGATTATTGCTCCTTACTTTGTGCTAGGAAGTTGAATTGCGCAGCCGTTGCCAATAGGAACCAAGCGCCGTGAGGGATCCATTGTTCACCCCAGCGCCAGTTTTGAAGCATGTCGTGTTTCTGTGCTGGTGGGTTGAATGCGATGTCTTGCTCGTCTTCGAAACCAGCCGTGATGCCGTTGCAGACACCACCTTTTGCATTGAAGAAACCAAGCTGAGGTAGGTAATCTGGGTTGTTATGGCCGTGACCATCGAGCATGCACATATGGTATGGGTTGAGGCCCAAGATCCAATCAAGGCTGTTTTGTGAAAGCTGGATTAGACGCTGTTGAAGGTCATTATCCTTAATGTGCGGTTGAACTAGGTAAGCCATGGTTGCGAGTGAACCAAGGCGAGCATTTTCACCTTGCCACCAGTAACCTGTCTCGTTCTGTTGAGCGACGAAGAAGGCATCACGCTTATCACCATCGACAGACTTAACGTATTGTCTTGGGTAGCCAAATGGGTTGATGACTTTGTCGGTAATGTTGATTTCGAACTGGCAAGCTTGCTCAACAGCTGTACGGGCCTGTTCTTTTAATTCAGCATTGGTTTCGTTGTCGATGTATTCGCATAGCGCAATCACAGGAAGGCCAGCTTCTGCTGCATGAAAGTATGGGCGAGAGCCATCAGAATTTGCAGACCAGAAGTACTCAAAGGAATCATCCGATTGCTGACGAGAGAGCAAGCGACTAGCCCAAGTTCTTGCTTCTGTTAGATATTGAGAATCTTGTGTCACTCGGTACAACTCATTGGCAGCGAGTAGGGCGCAATACTCATCGATGATGTTCTCTTCGCCATCGTTTAGGTATTGAAGGTTGTGTTCTTTAAGGTGCCAATAGCCTTTCACCGCTGTATCAAGGTAGGTTTTGCTAGAGTAACTACCAGAGGTTTCAAGCTCAGATGCAGCAGCCAGTGCTGCAATAGCTACGCCTGCACCTTGTCGGTAGCCCGCCTGTAAGTCCGTTGATTTATGACCCTCTTGAGTGGCATAAGCGCAGATGTCGCGCTGATTGATATCTTTGCTCCATTTGTCGAATACCGTCATATAGAAGTATCCGTCTGCGTCTTGCATACGCACTAAAAAGTCGGTACCGAACAGAGCCTCTTCCGTTAGACGAGTCATGGAGAATTTTGGGAAGTCTGGGTTATGGCTAGTCAAGCGTACGCTTTTTAGCATGTTCCAAACGACCATTGGAATTTGTTGTGGGTTGAGGTAATTGCCATAAGATAGGTGGCTAAAGTACTTGCTTACGTCACCCGATGCGTCGTACCAACCGCCATGGACATCGACGTATCTGTCAGTGCCCAGAATTTGTGCCTGTTGATCTTTCTTGTCGAAAGTACCGCCGCAACGTTGAGACTTAAAGTAATGAAGCACATCAGAAAACGTGTGGTTCATTAATAGGTTGCTACCAATCTCGAAGACTTCTGAACGCAGGTTGTCAAAGCGCACGTAGTAGCGACCAGGTTCAGCGAATGAACTGAAATCGATGGTGAAGAATTGCCCTTGATGCCAATTGGCTACGTAGCCTTGTTTAACCACATCAAAATTTCCGACAGTCATATGATTGTCTGCACAAACGAGTAAAGCCGTAGTGCTCGATAGACGAGCTTTCTTTGTTTGTAAGATAGCTTGCTTTGGGCCTGTGGATTCATAGCCAATATGGTTGGTCAATAACAGCATCAATATTCTCCGACAGTCCTAGTTTCTATTGGCTAGGTACTTGAATTTTTTGGACATAAATAGTTAGGGCCCGCAGACCCTAACTTGGTTTTATTGCTTAGCTTTCGTGTAGGTAACAACGTACAAAGTGGTTATCAGCTAACTGTGTAACCCCAGGCAGCTGTTCTTTACACTTGTCCATCGCGTGAGTACAACGGCCTGCAAATGGGCAACCTGCTGATACTGGTGTCCAAAGTGGGATCTCCCCTTTGTTACCTGCTAGTTGGTCGTGGATCGATTTCTTAGGATCTGGAACTGCCGAAACCAATAGCTGAGTGTAAGGGTGTTGAGGGTTAGCAATAACGTCATCGGTATCGCCCCATTCCACCATGTGTCCAACGTACATTACGGAAAGATCTTCAGCGATGTAACGAGCAGTTGCGATGTCGTGAGTGATATAAAGTAGAGACATTTGCTTCTCAAACTTCATCTCTTCCATCAGGTTCAAAACACCAGCACGAATCGATACATCAAGCATTGAGGTTGGCTCATCTGCGAGAACAACTTCCGCACCTACCGCGATGTTACGTGCAAGGTTGACACGTTGACGCTGGCCACCTGAGAGTTGGTGAGGGTACTTTTCTGCCGTCGCTTGCGGTGGTACTAACCCCACTTGCTCTAGAAGATCGTATACACGTTCCTGTAACTCTTTCTTGTTGCCCGGAGATACTTTTTTGTGGATCAACAAAGGGCGAGCGATGTGGTGGAAGATATTGTGTGTTGGGTTCAGTGAACCAAACGGGTCTTGCCATACCATCTGCACACCTTCACGGTAGTGCATGAGATCTTTTCTGCTTGAGATCTCTTGGATATCGCGACCTTTGTATTCGATCGTACCGCCCGAAGGTGCGTACATTTTTGCGATCATTTTTGCTGTTGTTGATTTGCCTGAACCAGACTCACCAACCACCGCTAGGCCACGGCTTTTGTACATCTTGAATGACACGTCGTTAATCGCACGCATCATTGGGGTTTGAATGGTGGTACTGCTTATTGGGAAGTCTTTTACGACATTCTTGCCTTCTACCAATAATTGACCGAAATCTTTGCTCATAATTGTCTCCAGAATCCTTGTTCGCTTTGCTTGCTTTTCGGCGGTCGAGTCGCCTTATTCGTTATCCACGCTGAGTCAGCGTGCAAGCTATAGCTTCCTTTGTACTATTGGGTCACCGTACAGGTGGCAGTTAGACAAGTGTCCCGGGTCGATAGAGCGAAGCTTGGTTGGCACCTTAGTACAAGTTTCATGTACACGGTCACAACGAGCTTGGAAACGACACCCTTCAGGAATCTCTAAGAGGTTCAGAGGGTTGCCCGGAATACCCGCTAGTTTTGTCTTTGGCCCTGTTAGTGGAGGGAAAGAACTACCCAGCCCCTTGGTGTAAGGGTGGTAAGGGTTTTCTAGAATATCTTGAGAGTTCGCGACCTCGATAAGCTCACCTGAGTACATGATGCCGATACGGTCAGAGAACTCGACCATCAATGACAAGTCATGGGTGATGAACAGAATTGAGAAACCAAACTCTTCTTTTAGTGCATAGATCTTTTGTAGGATTTCGCGTTGAACAACCACATCAAGCGCGGTCGTTGGTTCATCCATAATGATCAGCTTTGGATTCAATGCTAAAGCGATAGCAATAACTAAGCGTTGACGCATGCCGCCAGAGAATTGGTGAGGGTAGTCACTCAATCGGCTTGGGTGAATATCGACAATTTCAAGTAGACCTTCAGCACGTTGCTTAGCTTGTTCACGAGTCATGTTTGTGTGATGCATAATCACATCACAGAACTGTTCTTCCATTGGAAGTACAGGATTGAGTGCGTTCATTGCACTCTGGAATACCATCGACATCTCGCTCCAGCGAAACGCTTGCATGCGTTCGTCACTGTATTCAAGGATGTTCTCACCATTGAAGATGACTTCACCACCACTGATGTAAGCGGGCGGCTTATGAAGACGCATAAGAGAGAAAGCAACGGTTGATTTACCACAGCCAGATTCACCAGCTAAGCCGAATACTTCACCCGGAGCGATGTCAAAACTTACGTTATTACACGCGCGAACATCGCCAGACTCTGTGATGTAATCCACGCATAAGTTGCGGATTGAAATTAGTGGTTCAGACATGATTATTTATCTCCGCTCCAAAGTGCATTTTGTGGTGGTAGTTCTGGTTCACGTTCTTCTTTATCTTGAGCCGCTAGTTTTTTCCAACGCTTCATGCCTTTGTGAGAACGCAGTTGCGGGTTGGCAATTTCATCGACCGCGAAATTAAGCAGAGCAAGGCCAGTTACAAGTAGTGTTAATGCGATACAAGGAGCCAACAGTTCCCACCAAGCGCCAATCAGCATTGATGAAGAGGTTTGAACGTTGTAAAGCATGATGCCCCAGCTGATTGTGTTCGGGTCACCAAGACCTAGGAACGAAATCGTAGCTTCCATCATGATTGCGTACATCACCGAACCGATGAAGCTCGCGCCAACGATAGAGATAAGGTTCGGAAGAATCTCTACGAAGATGATACGGAATGAAGATTCACCCAAAACTTCAGCGGCTTTTACAAACTCTTTTTCACGCAGTGCTAACGTTTGGGAACGAACAACACGCGCGCCCCAAGCCCAGGACATAAAGCCGATAACTAAGGTTATGGTGAGTGGCCCTGCCTCACCGATAAAGGCTGCAACTACGAACAGTAATGGGTATTGAGGAATAACCAACATGATGTTCATTGCGGCTGTCAAAATGTCATCGACACGGCCGCCAAAGTAGCCCGCGGAAACACCGATAACCGTTGCTAGTAAACATACGGTAAGGCCCGCACCAAAACCTACAGCCAGAGATACACGTGCGCCGTATACCACTTGTGACCAAACGTCACGCCCCATACGAGTTGTCCCCAGTACATGGTCTGCCTTCTTAGACATGATAAGTGTGCGACGGTCGTCTGCTAGGTTTTGAGCAACCCAGCCGTCAGGGTTCGTTTGTGCAGACTTAACGACGAAGCCAGGGTATTCGTGTGGGTTACCTGTACGTTTGTCTGGTACATGTTTGGTGATCAATGGAGCCGCAATAGCACCAAGAATAAAAATACTTAGGATGATGACGCCGGTTAAGGCCATCGGGTTACGCCAAATGAGTTTTAGAATATCTTTCATGATTATTTACCACCCTTACGAAGACGAGGGTCAAGAACAACGTAAAGCATGTCTGCAACTAGGTTAAAGAACAGCATGAATAGCGTCATGATAAGCAGTTGGCCTTGCAATACTTGGTAGTCACGAGCGTTAATTGCGTTGAAAAGTACGCTACCAAGACCTGGGTAGTTAAAGATGATTTCGATAATTAACTGACCGCCGATTGCCATACCTAGAGACATCGAAAGCGCCGTCACACTTGGCAACATCGCGTTACGAGCTGCGTAATTGAATACCACTCGGTTTTCGCTAAGTCCTTTGCCTTTCGCCATGGTGATGTAGTCTTCTGCGAGTAAGTTGATCATGTTGTTACGCATGTTTACTAGGAAGCCGCCAATTTGAACAATCGAAGCACATACCAGAGGTAAGAAAGCGTGGTAAGCAACGTCTTTGATGAATGCCCAACTTGTCCAGTCAGGTATCGTACCAGCGGTATAGGCGTAGCCAGTTGGGAACCACTTCAAACCAATTGCGAAGGTAAATAGCGCAAGCATGGCAATAACAACTTGAGGAACGGCTTGTAGAATAAGCATCCCTGGAGTAACAAAGGCATCGTATTTACTGCCACGTTTCCACGCTGCAAAAATACCTAGGATTGAGCCAATCGAGAAAGAAAGAATAACGGCAGTGCCTGCTAAGAATAGCGACCAACCGAATGCGCCACCTAACAGTGTATTTACTGAAAGTGGGTAGAATTGAATTGATGTACCAAGCTCCCAGCTTAGAATGTTCTTCATGTATGCGCCGTATTGAACCAGTAAGCCGCCATCAACGAAGCCTAATAGTTCTTTCATTGCCGCAATACGCTCAGGAGTAACTTGAACAGAAGCGTTCGCAAACATCATGGTAACTGGGTCACCAGGCATTGCTCTTGGAATAATAAAGTTTAACGTCGCTGCAACTAATAGCGCGACAAAATAAAATGACAAACGTCTTAAAAAATAACCCATAACTCACACCTTACTCACCCAGATTGTTTCCCTGTTTCTGGATTCAGGTCGCTCCTAGCGAAATTTGGAACGAAAAATCCCCTGACGACTAGCGCCATACTTTCAATTGATAGTGTGGGGATTTTTATAAGCGGCGTAAGAAGTTACGCCGCAAAGATTGAACGATTACTTATTTAACTGGTTTTAGGTCCAGTACATGAAGTAGACGCTCTGGAATACCAGCCCAAATGTTTGGACGGCCTTTTGGATTTTCTTCGTTCCACCAACCAGTGAAGCGAGTCGTGTTGTATTGGTACATGTAAGCACCAGACATCACTGGGATTGTCACTTGGTCTGCAGCGATGATTTGCTGGATACCGTGTGCAATATCGAGCTGCTCGTTCTTGTCAGCTGTTTTGTAGAAGCTGTTTAGAAGACCATCTAGCTTGTCGTTTTGGTAGAAGTGCATCGCGAAACGAGGCATACCATCACCAGATTGAAGTGATGAGTTGTAAGCACTGTTCCAGTACGTGTATGGATCCGCACCGTGGAAGTAGTTTGTGTATGCTACGTCGTATGTACCTTCAAGCATTGCTTGGTTGTAAACAGAGAAGTCAGGTGTACGAGCTTTCGCTTTAATACCGATTTCGTTTAGCTGTTCTACCGCTAGTTGAACTGTGTTGTTGAAGTCAGTCCAGCCGTTTGGCGATTGAATCATTAGTTCGAAAGACTTGCCTGATGGAGTATCAACAAAACCATCTTTGTTTACATCTTTGAAGCCAGCGTCAGCAAGAAGCTTCTTCGCGCCTTCAGCGTTGTAAGTGTTGAAGCCTTTGTACTTGTCATGAGTTTTTTCATCAGACCAAGCTTCAAATGCGTAGCCAAGACCCGATGCGAAATCGTTCACAGTACCGCCACCGTAGAATGCGATGTCGATGATAGTTTGACGGTCAAGAGCCATAGAGAAAGCACGACGGAATTCAACGTTGCTCAATGCTTCATGCTTTGCAGCATCAGGGTGCTTGAAGTTAACGATGAATGCCTGTGTACCTGCTGGCGGGTACCAGTAGTGGTGTTTCGGGCTAGCTGCTGCGTATGTACGGTCGATATCTGGAACGAAAGAAGACGTCCAGTCCATTTCACTGTTTACAACTTTACCTAGGAATTGGTCGTTGTTTGCAATTTGTGGAACACGTAGACAGTCAACATCTAGGTTGTCTGCATCCCAGTAGTTCGGGTTAGCACACTGGATGTATAGTTGCGCTGTAAACGTATCGATTTCTGTAAATGGACCAGAACCTACAGGGTTTTCATTGGTAAACGTTGATGGATCTTTAACGTCTTTCCAAATGTGTTTCGGCACTACAGGTACTTTAGCAATCTCATAAGGTACGTTTGAGTTTGCTTCTGTTAGGCTGAACTTAACTTGGTAGTCGTTCAGTTTTTCTACAGAAGTTACCCAAGAGTTGATACCAGATTGGTCAAGCTCTGGCTTCTCTTTTACAAGGTTGAAAGAAAAAACAACATCATCAGCAGAGAAAGTTTCTCCGTCAGACCATTTAACACCCTTACGAATGTCGAAAACTACGCTCATCAGATCATCTGACATTGTGAAGTTTTCAGCTAGACGGAACACTGGAGTGTTACCGTGCATTTCGTTAAATACTACTAGCGGCTCATAAAGAAAGTCGGTTGTAGTATGTAGGTTGGTAGCACCAAGGTACGGGTTAAAGTTACGTACGAATGTAGTGTACTCTTTCGGGTGAATAGTCAACTCACTGCGTTCTGCAGCTGTTGCTACTGATGCAAAACCTGTTGTAGCAGTTGCAATAATTGCTGTTGCTATTGCTGTTTTTTTTATATTGGCAAGCATAGCTGTTCCTTACTATTTGCTTTCATTTCACTAATGGATTGAATGTTATCTGTCGCTAAATTGTTTAGTAGATACACACTCTAGTTAAAGGCCTACCTCTTCTTCATTGCTCCAGATTCATCGTTGATTCTGAGAAGTGGTAAGAGTGGCCTGTAGGCCTTTGGCAGGAGTAAGAAAACACCTTATCGATGAATTAATCAAACTCGTTTCCCGTCAAAAACGTTAAAAAGACACAATCCCACGTCATTAACGTCAAAATGGGGTGCTTTGATGGTTTTTTGTGCGTAATTGTTAAGGTGATGTGACTCGCATTTGGTTTTGCTGTGCCGGTTAATTGTAAGTGCTCACTAACTGTATAGGCTTTTTATTATAAAGTCTTAGGCTGGAATGGTGTAATTGTAGATCTTGGTCACTTGCCGATTTTACGTTAAATTTCCCTAGAAAATTAAATCTGCCGTTCTGTTGTGACTCGCTTCTCAAACTGCAACAAAGAGTCAGAAGAATGTGAAATTCAGCCAAGAAAAAGCTTCCAAAGAGTGATTGAACTGATGATTGTTTAAGCTTGAGTAACGTGTCACTTTGCTTGTTTAATACAGTGAAATAAGTGTGTCTGAATAGACGTTATTGTGCTTTGTTCGTGAATGATACTCATAAAAAAGCCCACGCTAGGTGGGCTCCATTATTTACAGTGTACCGTCCTAAATATGGTTGACACATTTCCAACATGAAATTGGAGAGTGTCATGAAAACAACAAGTAGACGTACTCAACGAGATTATTCTCTTGCCTTTAAATTGGCAGTCGTAAGCCAAGTTGA
>NZ_JAKKCO010000009.1:0-152950 GCF_021728355.1 Vibrio sp. A2-1
AGCTCCAATTGGCAGAGCAGCGGATTCCAAATCCGCGTGTTGGGAGTTCGAATCTCTCCACCCCTGCCATATTTAAGGCTCTAGCAGAAATGCTAGAGCCTTTTTGCTTTCTGAATCTAATATACGCAATCAGCAAAGCAGCGGATTCCCCGACTTACCAAAACAGCGCGTGTTGGGAGTTCGAATCTCTCCACCCCTGCCATATTTAAGGCTCTAGCAGAAATGCTAGGGCCTTTTTGCTTTCTGAATCTAACATACGCCATTAGCAGAGCAGCTGATTCTCCTACTTACCAAAACAGCGCGTGTTGGGAGTTCGAACCTCTCCACCCCTGCCATATTTAAGGCTCTAGACTGCGCGCCCCGGCAGAAATGCTAGAGCCTTTTTGCTTTCTATGATTTGGACATTACCCCCTCTCCAAATAAAAATCCCTCTTTATCTTCAAAATATCATCCTCGATATGCACCTATTTCCTAATGACGACTAGTATGAAAATAGAGATCATTTATTTGGAATTGTTATGAGGTTATTTTGTACATCAGCTCTTATCTTTTGTTCGTTTTACGTATCGGCAACCTCATGGGAAAAAGAAAAGAGCCCGACAAGACACTCAACCTCATCAATCGGAAGTTATGCCAATGGCTGTCTAGACGGTGCGCAGGCTTTGCCAATTGACGGTCAAGGTTACCAAGTAATTCGTCCTCAGAGAGAGCGCTACTATGGACATACAGAGGCCATTCAGTTTATTGAAAGGCTAGGTGTGACCACGAGCGAACAGCTCAACACTAATTTATTGGTTGGTGATATTTCTCTACCTCGAGGAGGGCGCTTTTCGTCTGGTCATTCAAGTCACCAGACTGGCTTGGATATTGATATATGGTTAAGGCTCACTGATAAGAGGCTGTCCGAAAATGAACTCGCTGTTCCTAAGCCAATCAGCGTTGTCGATCTTACCAACTACAAATTGCGCAAATCGAATTGGACTGATGATCATTTCCAAGTCATTCGCTATGCCGCCAAAGATGAAAAAGTGGTGCGTATTTTTGTCCATCCAGTGATTAAACAAGCTCTTTGTGAACAAGAAGATCCTGATGCCAATGATAGAACCTGGTTAGGCAAAATCAGACCTTGGTGGGGGCATCATTCCCATTTTCATGTTCGCTTAAAATGCCCTAAAGGCAGTTATAACTGTATCGCTCAAGCAAACCCGCCAAAAGGTGATGGTTGTGGCGATGAACTTGCAAGTTGGGCTCCGCAGACCATTCCAGTTCCTCCACCTAAAAAAGTGGCTAACAGTAAGAAAAAAAAGAAAGTTAAAGTGATGCCTAGCCAGTGTTTGGCTTTGATATCGAATAATTAATCGAGTTTATCGAGGCTTTTTACAGTGGTAATGCCACTGGTTTTCTCGACTTTAAAACTGGAGAAATGTCACACTTTTGTCTAGAGTTTATAAACACGTAATTAAGAACATCGTTTGATATTAAAAAAACAACAACGACAACAGTAGGAACAATGGCGAATTTGATAACGTTTGGTCAGGGATGGAGAGTTTTGGGGTGAAAGATACGGCTTATGTGCAGTTGTGAAATCAGAGTCTGATACCCGTCGATAGATAATTCAAGGATAAGACTATGACTATGATTTGTGCAAAGGAATTTTCAGAATGGTTACGACATAGGTTCAGTACGGAAAACTCAGGTATTTCTATCTCAAGAGATGATATTAATCAACTGACCGGTAGACAACGATTAGACCCTAGTTTCGTCAATGATGTGCACTATGAATTAATGCAGTATGGAATGGCATTTGTAACAGACACCAGTAGGGAAAATTTTTATCTTGTTCCTATAGCGCAAGCGATAAATTGGCGAGAGCGACTCGAATATCAATTTGAAAAAGAGCTCTTCTGCAATATTTATCCAATTGGTAAATCGGGATAAAAAAAAGGTTCAACTTATGGTTAAGTTGAACCTTTTCTTTTTTAGGTCAAGCCTTGAATGATAACAAACTTCTCTAGTAGCTCATCGTCAGTTTCAATATGGTTTGGGTCAGTGATTATGCACTTTGTAATAGGGCACACTGACTGACATGTTGGCTTCTCATAGTGACCTTTACACTCAGTACATAAATCAGGATCGATTTCGAAGATACTGTCACCCATCGTGATTGCGCCATTTGGGCATTCTGGGTCACACATATCGCAGTTTATGCACTTGTCAGTTATTAACAGAGCCATTACTTTCTTCTCAGTAGAGTTTCGAGGTAAAGTTATTTACCTGAAGCGTTACGTGTATCTTGGCCTGCGCTCAAGTTACGCATTAACAAACCAAATTCTAGGTCAAGGTCAGCCGGTACTGGAATAAATACAAAGTGACCGTTACCTTTTGCGTCATCTACTGGCTGAGATTTACGGTTCTCCATAACTTCTAACTTGAAAACGATGTTACCTTTTGGTGTCATCATTTCTAAGCTATCGCCAACGAGGAACTTGTTCTTCACTTCGACTTCCGCTAAGTCACCACGGCGGTTGCCAGTGAATTCACCTACGAATTGTTGAGTATCTGAGATTGAGTAACCGTATTCGTAGTTTTGGTATGTGTCGTGAGTGTGGCGACGCAAGAAGCCTTCAGTGTATCCACGGTGAGCAAGGCTCTCTAGCGTACCCATAAGGCTTTCATCAAATGGTTTGCCTGCAACAGCATCGTCGATAGCTTTACGGTAAACCTGTGCTGTACGTGCACAGTAGTAGAAAGACTTAGTACGACCTTCGATTTTCAGAGAGTGAACGCCCATCTTAGTTAAACGCTCAACGTGCTGGATTGCGCGAAGATCTTTTGAGTTCATGATGTAAGTACCATGCTCATCTTCAAACGCCGCCATTTTCTCTTCAGGTTTGTGTGATTCAGAAAGTAAAACCACTTCATCCGTTGGTTTACCAAGGCCTAGTGTGTTGTCAGGGCGCTCGTCTTGAACTTCAATACCTTGAGTTTCTACTTCTTGAATAGCAACGCCAGTAGGGTTAGCTTCAACGATCTGACCGTTTTCGTCTTCTTTCGCAGCTTCTGTCTTGTATTCCCAACGACAAGCGTTAGTACAAGTACCTTGGTTTGGATCGCGTTTGTTCATGTAACCAGAAAGTAGGCAACGACCTGAGTAAGCCATGCATAGTGCACCATGAACAAAGATCTCTAGCTCTGTTTCTGGGCAGTGTTCGCGAATCTCTTCGATCTCTTCCAGTGATAGTTCACGAGATAGGATCACACGTTCAACGCCTTGAGTAGACCAGAATTTTACGGTTGCCCAGTTTACAGCATTTGCTTGAACGGAAAGGTGGATCGGCATTTCAGGGAACGACTCACGTACCATCATGATAAGGCCAGGGTCTGACATGATAAGTGCATCTGGGCCCATCTCAACAACAGGCTTAAGGTCGCGAATGAATGTTTTTAATTTAGAGTTGTGTGGCTGAATGTTACATACAACATATAACTTTTTGCCTTGAGCATGAGCTTCATCGATACCGATTTGTAGGTTTTCGTGATTGAACTCGTTGTTACGAACGCGAAGGCTGTAACGTGGCTGGCCTGCGTATACTGCATCTGCGCCGTAGGCGAATGCGTAACGCATGTTTTTAAGGCTTCCTGCCGGTGATAATAGTTCAGGTACAAATGGTTTTTGTGTAGTCATTGCTTCGTTCTCTAATCTGATCTCAAGTCAGGTTGATACCACCAAGTGATATCAAAGGGGCGCAAATTTTACGCTAAAATGAGTTTGGTTGATAGCCCTAAAGATAACAATGGTATTAAGAAGCGAGTTGATAGGTATTGATAAGCGGGAGTAGGAAAGAAAATAAGCTCAGGTATCGTCGATACCTGAGCATCAAATCGGAAAAATTAGGCGTTAGGTTGAGTTAACCCGCCTAATGATTCAAATAGGTTTGGTAGGAAAACACTGAACTCACCACAAAGTAGAGAGAAGTCTGCATCAAAACGTGCAGCTTGATCTTCACGAGGAATATCATCGTTCTCATCTTTTAGTTCATCACTGAATTTCAGGCGCTTGATGCTGCCATCTTCAGCAAGAATGAACTCAATGCGATCTTGCCAGTTGATCAGAAGCTTAGTCACAACTTTGTTGGCTTCAATGTGGTTCTTAATCTCATCAACTTCTAGTTCTTGTTTCTTAACTCGAACAATACCGCCGTCTTCTTGGATTGATTTAAGCTCTGCTTCATCAAGCATAGTGATACCTTGAGGCGTATCACCTGATTTAACCCACTCAGTTAACGTTGTTTCAATCGCTTGCTCTGGAATTGCAGGTACTACTGGCAGGCTGCCCATTGTCTTACGTAGCAATGCCAATACATCTTCTGCTTTTTTGTAGCTACTAGCATCAACTACAATAAAGCCTTCTTTCGGCATGATCAGTGCGTAAGTGAAGTTACTGCGGCTGAAAGCACGAGGAAGAAGATCGATGATGATGTCTTCTTTTAGGCTGTCTTTCTCTTTCTTTTTCAGAGGAGTACCAGACTCCGCTTCAAGCGTTTCTACTTTTGCATTCAATGAATCTTTGATCACAGAAGCTGGAAGCATTTTCTCTTCTTTCTTTGCACAGATGAGAATGCGGTTTTCTGATACGTGCGTCATCATATCGCCGTGTCTACCCATCGCATTTACCCAACCAAACTTCTGTTTGTCTTGGCTACCACAAGGGGTAAAACGGAACTCTTCAAGTTGTTTCTCTAGCTGATCTGCGTTGAAGTCTATATCACGATTAAAGCGATAGACGAGGCAATTCTTAAACCACATAAATATTTCTCATACCTTTATCTGAAGACGCTCATCATAGGAGATTTCGATCCATTTGTCTTATACCTGCAATAAAAATTAAAAGTGAAATGTTTGAGACAGTTATATGAAAATTTGTTTTCAAAGGTCACAAAAGTGTCATAATTAAACCAGATAATGCAATGCGTTGATTAAATACTAAGGCTATTCAATTATGTCGAGAAGGATTCTGGTCGTTGAAGATGAAGCACCTATTCGTGAGATGTTGTGTTTTGTACTTGAGCAAAAAGGCTACCAAGCAGTAGAGGCTGAAGATTACGATACAGCGGTAAACAAGCTATGTGAACCTTTCCCAGATCTAGTATTACTAGATTGGATGCTACCTGGTGGTAGCGGGATAAACTTTATCAAGCACATGAAGCGTGAAGAGTTAACTCGCAACATCCCAGTGGTGATGCTGACGGCTCGTGGCGAAGAAGAAGATAAGGTGCGTGGTTTAGAAGTGGGCGCTGATGATTACATCACCAAGCCATTTTCACCAAAAGAGCTCGTGGCTCGCCTGAAAGCGGTTATCCGCCGTGTAACGCCTACTGCACTAGAAGATGTGATTGATGTACAAGGCCTTAAGCTAGACCCTGTATCTCACCGCGTTACCGCAAGTGAAGGTCCAGTTGATATGGGCCCAACCGAATTCAAAATGCTGCATTTCTTTATGACTCACCAAGAGCGTGTATACAGTCGAGAGCAACTACTGAACAACGTTTGGGGTACCAACGTTTACGTTGAAGATCGTACGGTAGATGTTCATATTCGACGTTTACGCAAAGCACTTGAATCTGCTGGTCATGACAAATTAATTCAAACGGTTCGCGGCGCAGGCTACCGTTTTTCTACAAAGGCTTAATGTGGCTTCACTGCCCAGTTTATGGAGTCCTGAATGGTTGAGAAGTTAACCTGGAAAAAGCTAGCTTGGGAGCTGGCTTTTTTTTACGCACCTTGGATTATAGTCGGATGGATATTCGGTTATTTACCTTGGTTATTGCTGGCTGCAACAGTATTACAGTTAGCATGGCATCTACACTATCAAATGCGTTTGTCTGCTTGGTTGTGGGATGAAAAGCGGTTAACACCCCCTTCAGGCTCTGGAAACTGGGAGTCTCTGTTTAACGGTATCTATCGTATGCAGCAGAGACAGCGTCGTAAGCGCAAAGAATTGACCAACCTTATTCGCCGTTTCAGAAACGGTGCTGAATCCCTTCCCGATGCCGTTGTGGTGTTTCGCGGTGAAGGCAATATAGTTTGGTGTAACAAGCTTGCTCAGTATTTACTGGGTTTTCGCTGGCCAGACGATTCAGGTCAACCGATTTCTAACTTGATCCGCACGCCGGACTTCATCAAGTATCTTAATAAACAAGACTTTTCAGAACCGTTAGAGATGCCTTCGCCACTTAACGTGGAGCGCATGCTTGAGCTGCGTATCGTACCGTATACCGAGGGCGAACACCTCATGGTAGTACGTGATGTTACTCAGCTAAAACAGCTAGAAGGCATGCGTCGTAACTTTTTCGCTAACGTTTCTCACGAGCTACGCACTCCAATGACCGTACTTCAGGGCTATCTTGAAATGACGGAAGATCCAGACATGGTCGTTGGGCCTATGTGGCCTAAGGCTCATGGTGTGATGACTGAGCAATTGAATCGCATGAACAGTTTGGTCAATCAGCTTCTTACTCTTTCTAAGATAGAAGCGGCGCCAATGCATGAATTGGATGAAGTGGTTAATGTTCCGGCGATGTTGGAAGTTCTTGAAAAAGAAGCTGCTAGTCTCAGTGGAGAGCGAGAACACAAGCTGGAATTTGATATTGATAAGAGCTTACGTGTATTAGCGGATGAAGATCAGTTAAGAAGTGCGATATCGAATCTGGTTTACAATGCAGTGAAATACACGCCGCCTGGTGCGACCGTAAAGGTTCGTTGGTATCAGACCAGTCAAGGCGCGTGTTTGGATGTGTCAGACACTGGAGACGGTATCGAACCACAACACTTGCATCGACTTACCGAGCGTTTCTATCGTGTTGATAAAGCACGCTCACGCGATACTGGGGGCAGTGGCCTAGGGTTAGCGATTGTGAAACATGCGTTGAGTCATCATGATTCACATTTAGAAATTCAAAGTGAAGTGGGGGTTGGTAGCCGATTCCATTTCACGCTGCCTAGCCGATTGACAGTGTCATGAGTTCTTTAATACGCAGGATGCGTTTCACTATCAGTTCATTATTAGCATTAACATTGGCTTTGGTTACCCCTGTTCATGCCGAGCAAGGGGTCGATTCTCTTCCTGATTATTCTAAGGTACCGGGTATTTCTGGCAGCTTGTTGTCTGTCGGTTCGGATACTTTAGCGGGAATGACTACGTTATGGGTTGAAGAGTTTAAGTCTTACTACCCGAACGTGAATGCTCAAGTTCAGGCTTCTGGATCATCCACTGCACCTCCTGCATTAACCGAAGGTACTGCTCACCTAGGGCCGATGAGTCGTCCAATGCGCCTACGAGAAGTGGAAGCGTTCGAAAGGGAGCATGGCTATAAGCCGACAGCGCTTCGAGTTGCTATCGATGCGATTGGTCTTTTTGTGCATCGTGATAATCCTATCGAGGGGCTTAATTTTCGCGAAATTGACAGCATATTTTCAGAGACATTGCGCTGTGGCGCGACTAGGCCGCTAAACAATTGGCAAGATTTAGGTATCAGCCAGCCGTGGGCAAAACATAGATTCCAACTGTTCGGTCGTAATTCTGTTTCGGGAACCTACGGCTACTTCAAACAAAACGCATTATGTAGTGGCGACTTCAAGAACCGAGTCAATGAGCAGCCAGGATCTGCGTCGGTTGTTCAGTCGGTCGCTTCATCAATCAGCGGGATAGGGTACTCAGGTATTGGTTATCGAGTGGCTGGTGTAAAGTTAATTCCTATTGCTGAGCATGGTTCTGATTACGTAGAGCCTACTCGAGCGAATATTTTAAGCGGAGATTACCCTCTATCGCGCTTTCTCTATGTGTATGTGAATAAGCACCCAGATAAACCACTTTCTCCTGTTGAAAGAGAGTTCCTCACTTTTGTGTTCTCAAAGCAAGGGCAAGAACTGGTAGAGAAAGATGGCTATTTAGCGATACCGTCAGAGTTTGCTGAGCAAGAGTTGGCAAAAATTGGACTCTGATTTAGGTACTATGAACGTCGAAACAGCTTGCTAGCCGCAGGCTGTTTTTATTTTGTCGGCGCATCATTCAAGCTTCAACGACCACCCAACATCTTGCCAGCGTCGTTGTTCTTCTTTGAGTTCATAATCAAGCAGTTGATTTTCAGCTAACCAGTCGATGGTATCTCCTTCTAAACACCAATTCTCATCTTGCTCAATGGTTAATTTTACATTCGGTATTGGCGATTGGCTTCGCTGTCGATTGAGCAGGATTGCTATCCTCAGTATTCGAATTAACAACGCTACCTGCCCTGTATTGAATAGCGTGAGATCCGGTAAGTAACTAAGCTTAATCGCTTTTCTTTGATAGCGAACTAATGTTGAGATCAGACGCTGCTGCTCAGTATTGAAACCGGGCATAGTCGTATGTTTAAGTAGATAAGCTGAATGACGGTGATAGCCTTGGAATGCGATGCTTTGTCCCACTTCATGAAGCAATGCAGCCCATCCAATCAGATCATAAAGTTCATTATTTACCGCAGTACTCACCTGAGGTTGCGCTTGTTTCAGTAATGAAAGGGCGAGTGCTTTGACTTTCTGGCCATGAACTACGTCAACATGGTATCGAGAGACAAGCGTTTCGGCGGTTCTTGTTCGAACATCAATATCTTTAAACCGATCTTCCATGTCATAAAGAACCCCTTCTCTTAAGGCACTATCGGAGAAATGCAATTCATTGATGTTGAGCATATCCATAACTGCTGAAAGAATGGTGACGCCAGCGGCAAACACCGGCTTTCTTTCATCACTTAAACCTGAAAGGTCTAACCCCTTAGATGATGGAAATTCACATAAGTGGTTCCTCAAATAGGATAGGCGTTGCGGCGTAATGAGACCATCGGTGAACCCTAAGCCAATGAGTACCTCTTTTATTGATTTAGCCGTCCCTGATGAGCCAAAGGCAACTTCCCAAGAGATTTGTTTGTATTCTTCAATTAATGGCATCAACAGGCGAGTAGCAGAGACATAAGCATCGGAGAAGTGCTGTGATGTCAGCCCTCCATCGGCAAAGAAGCGCTGAGTAAAACTGACGCATCCCATCGGTAAGCTACGCATTATTTGGGGTGTAAAGCCTTGCCCTGCTACGATTTCGGTACTCCCGCCACCGATATCAATAACTAATTTGGATTCGGAAGCGGCTTGAGTGTGCTCTACGCCGTTATAGATAATTCGAGCTTCTTCTTGACCTGAGATGATCTCTATTGGAAAAGGAAACAATGGTTTAGCTTGCTCTAAGAAGTCTTTGGTATTTTTAGCCTTTCTTAGGGTATGAGTCGCGACGACTCTGACATCATCAAGTTCAAAATCCGCTAGTCGTTCTGCGAATACCTTGAGGCACTCCAATCCCCGTTCGATAGCGCTTTCGGATAAGAAGTTACGCTCATCCAACCCATCGCCTAACCTCACTTTCTGTTTATGTCTGCTGACTAATTGCAGGTGTTGATCGAATACTCGAGCAACCACCATATGGAAGCTGTTCGAACCCAAGTCGATAGCGGCAATACATCGAGAATGTTTATTATCAATTAGCGGCATGATTTCTTCTCTTGTTTGTACTTCTTGCGAGCAAGTTTCTCCATACGTTTAATATAGTGGTAAGTGGAGAGTTGCGACGTCGGGTAATCAAGTGGGTTTGCTGGTGGTTGTATGTAAGGGTTGCTCATCGATTGTTCTAGCACTCGAGCTTTGTTGCTGTCATCGAAATGAAACTCGGTGATATCGATAATGGTTTGCTTGATCTTTGGATCTAAAATTGGAGTGGCGACTTCGATCCTATGATCGAAGTTTCGTGTCATCCAGTCGGCAGAGGAGATATAGACTTTTGGATTTCCAGCGTTACCAAAGATCATCACTCTTGGGTGTTCGAGAAAACGATCGACCACACTAACAATCTCAATCTGCTCACTGATATTGGAGACTCCCGGTACGAGAGAGCACATACCACGAATGACCATTCTCACCGTTACATTGGCTTGGCTGGCCTGATAGATCTTCTCAATGATCTCTCGGTCGACCAAATTGTTGAGTTTTAGAGTGATGCTTGCAGGCTTGTTCTCTATCGCGTTTTGTATTTCATTATCTATCAACTGATACAGGCGTTTTCTTGTATTCTTTGGTGACACAATCAGTTGTTTGAACTGTGATTTTTGATAAGGGTTTTCAATGTACTTAAAGACTTGTCTCACCTCTTGGGTCAAATCTTCATTCGCAGTGAGCAGAGAAAAATCGGTATACACGCGCGCTGTTACTTCATGAAAGTTACCGGTGCCAATATGAGCGTAATGCGCCGTATGCTTGCCTTCTTTCCGTTTAATGAGCAGCAGCTTGGAGTGGATTTTCAAACTTGGGATACCATGGATGACTTTTATACCGGCTTCTTGAAGTTTCTTGGTCCACTGAATATTGGCTTGTTCATCAAAGCGGGCTTGCAGCTCAACGACGACAGTTACTTTTTTACCATTGTGTGCCGCATCGATGATCGAGCTAAGGAGTTTTGAGCCTTCTGCAACACGGTAAACGTTTATTTTTATGGAGGTTACCTTCGGGTCAAAGGAAGCCTGCCTCACGAGTTCAGTAATGTGATTAAAGGTGTGATAAGGGTAATGCAACAAGATGTCACGAGCTTTGATCGCTTCGAAATAGTTTGGGTAGTGACTGAAATGCGCGCACTTAATCACGGGTAGTGGACGATTAACTAAATCACGTCGATTAAGGCTTGGGAACTCAGAGAAATGTTTGAAGTTATGATAGCGTCCACCCGCAATGATACTGTCATAGTCAGACAGCTTAAGTCTGACTTGTAAGAAACTGAGCATTTCAGCGGGCATTTCTGACTCATAGATAAGGCGTATCGGTAGTGCCGTCAAGCGCTGTTCTAAACCTAAAGACATCAATTCTAGTAGACTATTTTCATTGTTATCTTGAAGATCATAATCGGCATCACGCGTCATTTTTATAGCAAAGCAACGCACGGAGTCATACTCAAAGAATCCTTTAAGCAAGTCATCTAAACAAAATCGAACTATATTATCTAATAAGATCAAAGTCGTACGCTGTGAACCCGAAATGTCTGGTAACTTAACAAATCGAGGGAGAGCTTCAGATGGGATTTCGAGTAAGACATATTGAGAAGATGTCTCTTGCTCAATGTCGATCGCCAAGTAGCTTTGTTCATCTTTGATAATATTGAGTAACTGGCTATCTTCGTTCAAGAGAAACGGAGTTAAATGTGGCAGCACTTTTTTCTTAAAGTACTTTTTGATCCACTCACTCTGTTCTTCGCTGATTTGTTGTTCGTTGACCAGAAAAATACGATTGCGCGCCAGTTCCAACAATAGGTCGCTATACAGCTCATGGAATCGAGCGTCGAGCTTACTTGCTTTGCTCTGCATTTGAGTTAGCAGGGTTTTCTGCGAGTTGGCAGGTAATTGAGGATCTTGAAGTAAGATCTTTCGTTTCACATCAGCAAATCGGACTTTGTAAAACTCATCGAGGTTTTTCGAGTAAATACCTAAAAAACGAACTCTTTCGATTAAGGGGACTGATTTGTCGGCTGCTTCTTGGAGCACTCTTTCATTGAAGGATAACCAGCTAAGTTCTTTTGTGACATAGTCTTTTTCCATCGAGATGATAATCCTTGAGTGCTGGCTATAGAGCTGATTACTTTAATTTAGAATGACAAAATTCACAAAATCTATGATCTTACTTTAAGAAATATGGTCAACAAACTTGTTATTAGTTTCAGTTGTTTAACGTAACTTGTAATATAATTGTCATCTAACGTACATATTATGTCAGTAGCTAAAAAAAGGTAGATAAACAGATGGCTTCAGCCCAATTTTCATTGAAAGAGCGCGACAAAAAAAGATGGTTGAAAGATCGTCTCGTCCGTTTTTCGGTGACATGTGGTGCAGTCAGTGTTCTAGCTGCTCTGGTGCTGATCTTTGTTTACTTGGCGATGGTCATTTTACCGGTATTTTCTGATACTGGTTTAGAGACTGACCAAGCCGTGAAGACCGTTGCTGTAGAAAAGCCTATCGCCTTATCCGTAGATGAATACGGTCAGCATGCGTTTACTATCGAAAAATCCGGTTTGGTTCAGTTTTGGGATTTAGAGTCTCAAAATACACATTCTTACTTTGAGCGTAATGTTTTAGCTAACCCCATCGCTTTTTCTCGAAATACCCCATCTGAAAACTGGTTTGCCTTTGCCGATAGCGCAAGCAACCTTACCTTTTTCTACCCTGAGTATAGTGCGCCCGTGCTGCAAAAGGGCAGTGAAGCCGAACCTAAAATTGAGCAAATCGATCTCCCTGAACCATTTTTAAATGATGAATCATCAAACGGAGCAACAATCGAAAAATTCGCGTTCTCTAAGAATGGACGTGGTATCACGGTTGCCGCTCAGCTAAGCGATCAACGAGTTTTGGTCAAGTGGTACCAGAGTGATGTTACTGGTCAGTATGTTTTTCAGAAGAGTCAATGGCTGTCGGATAAGTTGGGTTTACAGCAACAGTTGTTAGTCACGCCTGATGGTCAAACCTTATATCTTCGAGCACAATCTGATTTAGTGGTATTGAAGCTATCAGATAACGGTTTTGATGTTCGTGAAGTGATTGATCTTAGCTTGAATGATGCGAAGCACTCGGTGAAAAGTATCGATTTACTATCTGGGGCCTATTCGCTGTTGGTTACGCATGAGGACGGACAGGTTTCTCAGTGGTTCGATGTACTCAAAGATGAAAAGCGTAGCCTGACCCATATTCGAGACTTCCAACTTGCTGAACAAGTGCAATTTATTTTGCCCGATACTTATAGAAAGGGTTTTTATAGTTTCTATAAGAATGGCACATTACAAAGCCACTATACGACCAGTGAAAAGCTGTCGCTGTTCGAGCGCGCATTTGATAAGTCACCACAATTAGCGGCTATGTCTGCCAATGAACTGCATTTGGCGACGCTGATTGATGACACCATACGTGTTGCTAAAGTCGATAACGAATATCCGCAAATATCATTCTCATCGCTTTGGCAAAAAGTCTGGTACGAAAGCTACCCAGAGCCGCAATACGTTTGGCAATCAACGTCGGCGAACGATGACTTTGAAGAAAAATTCAGTTTAGTACCTATCACATTCGGTACTATCAAAGCTGCTCTATTTGCGATGATGTTTGCCGTGCCGGTTGCTGTGCTCGGAGCCATTTATACCGCGTACTTCATGTCTCCACGAATGCGAAGAGTGGTTAAGCCGTCGATAGAGCTAATGGAAGCGCTTCCGACCGTTATCATCGGATTCTTGGCTGGGCTTTGGTTTGCTCCAATTGTCGAAACGCATCTAACGGCAGTCTTCTCATTAATGGTGTTGTTACCACTGAGCACATTGTTGACTGGACTTGTTTGGTACTGTTTGCCGAAGATGGTGACGAGCCGCTTCGCTAATGGTTGGCACGCCTTGATATTGATTCCGGTATTGATGATTACCGTGGTCGCTGTATTTGCTGGTGGAAACAGCATTGAGGCCTTGTTGTTTGACGGTGATATTCGCACCTTCTTAGCTAGCTATGGCATCGACTTTGATCAACGTAATGCGCTGGTGGTTGGTTTCGCTATGGGCTTCGCTGTCATCCCTACCATTTTCACGATTGCAGAAGACGCTATTTTCTCTGTGCCAAAACATTTATCCGATGGCTCACTGGCTTTGGGAGCGACGGCGTGGCAGACACTTATCTATGTGGTGCTATTAACGGCTAGCCCAGGTATTTTTTCAGCAGTTATGATGGGACTAGGGCGAGCGGTTGGCGAAACCATGATCGTTTTGATGGCTACAGGTAACACCCCAATTCTTGACTGGAATATTTTGGAAGGGATGAGAACGTTATCGGCAACGATTGCTGTTGAATTACCAGAATCTGAGGTGGGCGGTTCTCATTTCCGCTTGCTGTTCTTGGCTGCACTCTTGCTGTTTATCTTTACATTCGCGGTGAACTCAGTTGCTGAGTGGGTTAGACAAAGACTGAGAGATAAATATCGTGCGCTGTAGTTTTAAAGGTTCACCTCAATCTCTATCAATGGCTGTTAGCTGTTTGATTAGCGTATCTCACGAACTTGGCTCTTTTTTGGGTTCAGCACGTCAGAGCAAGGTCGTTCATGATGAATAAACTGAAGTCATTATTGTCTTGGATTAAATCAGGCTCTCCGTGGATTTGGCTTACGGGCGGGGCGGTGAGCATCAGTATGCTCTCTGTTCTTGGCCTAATGCTGTTGATTGGCTGGAAGGGTTTAACCTATTTTTGGCCAGCTCCTTTGTATCAATGGCAAGTTGACTCCAAAGACTTATCGTTAGTGGTTGATCTGGACGAAACGGTATCAAAGCAAGATGTATTGATTGGTCAGTTGTATGAACGTAAATACATCCCGATAGAACAAGTGCCACAAGCTCATGACTTACTGTCGCCTCAAAATTTGTCGACTGGGCTAATCCAACGCTTAAGTATCAAAGTAGCGAACAGAGAGCTTTACCCAGCCGATTTTGTTTCAATTTTGGATGTTAACTTACGTGAGCCAACAACGCCGTCTGAATGGGCGGTGATCGAGCGAAGTCGTGGGGGATATTTCTTTGGCAAACCGGTAGGGTTTAAAACGGCTTCGGGTTCTTATCAAACCAATATCGACCAGAAACTTGAGGATGGTCTGGCGTTTGCAGACACGTTAAGAGAAGAAACGTCACGTGTTGTGAACCAAGAAATACGCAATATCAGTTGGCAGTTGGAAAACTTGCGTTTAGAAAAGCGTAAGCTTGAACTCAATGAGTCAGTGAGTGATGAATACCTTAAAACTTATACTCAAACTAAGCTGAAATTAAACAGCCAACTTGATGAAGCGGAAGTAAAGCTAGAGCACCTCAGAACACAGCTGAACGTGGAAAGTTTGCTGGTGGAAGATATGACAGGTGAACGAGTTGAAATACCGCTCAGTCATATTCTTGATTATTGGTACCCCAACAAGATGTCCTATCCAGAAAAAGTTGGGCATTGGGGCAAGCAAGTTTGGAAGTTTTTATCTGAAAACCCACGAGACTCAAACTCTGAAGGTGGGGTGTTTCCTGCGATCTTCGGCACTGTGTTGCTGGTTATTCTCATGTCGATCGTAGTGATGCCACTTGGTGTCGTTGCTGCTATTTATCTCCATGAATATGCAAAAAACAACGCACTGACACGTTTGATCCGTATTGCTGTAATTAACTTAGCGGGTGTACCGTCGATTGTGTATGGCGTATTCGGCTTAGGTTTCTTTGTGTATACCATCGGTGGTTCTATCGATTCTTTGTTTTATGCAGAGCGATTGCCAGCTCCGACATTTGGTACTCCAGGCCTGTTATGGTCCGCATTAACCTTAGCGGTATTAACATTACCCGTTGTTATTGTAACAACGGAAGAGGGCTTAACGCGTATCCCTAGCTCGGTGAGACATGGTTCATTGGCGCTTGGCGCTACTCAATTTGAGACGCTGTGGCGCATTGTTTTACCAATGGCAAGCCCTGCGATTATCACGGGGTTGATATTGGCAATCGCGAGAGCTGCGGGGGAAGTGGCTCCATTAATGCTGGTGGGTGTTGTGAAGCTAGCATCAAGCTTGCCTGTAGATGGTCAGTTCCCATATCTACACTTAGAGAGAAAGTTCATGCACTTAGGCTTTCATATCTACGATGTTGGTTTTCAAACATCTAATATCGAAGCGGCACGGCCTTTAGTGTATGCGACTTCATTTTTATTGGTTACGGTTATCGTTGGACTGAATTTAACAGCCATTAATATCCGTAATAACTTGCGTGAAAAATACCGAACCTTAGGACAAGATTAAATGTTCTCGATTAATGAAACCTTGGGTTACCAAGCACCACTTGATGTTCACAACCTGAAGGATGAGCAAATTGCTATCTCGATTGAAGGGCTGAATCTTTATTATAAAGAGAGCCAAGCACTCGATGATATTTCAATGCAGATCCCTAAGGGGCAGGTGACGGCTTTTATCGGTCCATCAGGGTGCGGTAAGTCGACTCTTTTGCGCTGCATTAATCGCATGAACGATCTTGTTGAAGGCTGTAAGGTTTCAGGAAAAGTGAAGCTTCATGGCAAGAACGTCTATCACCCTAAGGTGGATGTTGCGACTTTACGACGTCGTGTCGGCATGGTGTTTCAACGTCCAAACCCTTTCCCTAAATCTATCTATGAGAATGTGGTTTATGGATTGAGGTTGCAAGGTGTGAGCAACAGCCGAGATCTTGATGATGCAGTTGAACGCTCTCTGCGCGCCGCGGCGTTGTGGGATGAAGTGAAAGACCGATTGCATGAGAATGCCTTTGGTTTATCTGGCGGTCAACAGCAGCGTTTGGTCATTGCCCGTGCAGTGGCGATTGAACCAGAAGTTCTGTTGTTAGATGAACCGACATCAGCATTGGATCCTATCTCTACGTTGACCATTGAAGAGTTGATTAACGATCTGAAAACCCAGTATACCGTAGTGATTGTTACTCATAACATGCAGCAGGCTGCTCGTGTTAGTGATCACACTGCCTTTATCCATATGGGAAAATTGATCGAGTACTCAGATACTGATTCTATATTTACTTCGCCATTGAAAAATCAAACGGAAGACTACATTACAGGTAGGTACGGCTAACGTTTAAGTTCGCGCTATCTAGAGCTAAGTCACTCTGAAATAAACGACTTTATTCATTTCTTTTAAGGAGCTGACATGCATTTTGGTCGCCACATCTCAGGACAGTTTAATGTCGAATTAGAATCTATCCGTACACACGTATTAACTATGGGTGGATTGGTAGAGCAGCAGTTGTCATTTGCGATGCAAGCGCTTCATAAAGATGACGCGGAGCTGGCCAAAAAAGTAATTCGTGACGACCATAAAGTGAATGCGATGGAAGTTTCGATCGATGAAGCATGTACTCGTATTATCGCGAAGCGTCAGCCGACTGCCAAAGATCTGCGTTTGATTATGGCGATCATCAAAACCATTACTGATCTAGAACGTATTGGCGATGTGGCTTCTAAAATCGCACAAGGTGCGATTGAGATCCCTTCAACGAAAGAGCAAAAGTTTCACGTCTCGTTAGAGCCATTGTGTCGTCAGGCAATTACTATGCTGCATCAAGTGCTAGATGCTTTTGCTCGTATGGATGTCGATGCGGCGGCAGAAGTACATAAACTTGATGATAAGCTGGATGCGGAATATGAAGCTGTGATTCGTCAGTTAATGACGTATATGATGGAAGATCCTAAGAACATCCCCAACATCCTGCAAGTGATGTGGTCAGCTCGCGCGATTGAGCGAGTGGGAGATCGTTGCCAAAATATCTGTGAATACATTATTTATTTTGTGAAGGGCAAAGATGTACGTCATCTTGGTGATCAAAGCCTAGATGACGCACTGAAGTAGGCATGAACTTTAGAAGCGAATTATTGCACCAAGGTTAAGGTTGATTGTTGTGTCGTAAGGCACGAAGGTCTTATTGTGATCAAAAATATTCATATCAACACCAGCACGTAGCCCAAGCATTGGTGTCGCTTGGTACACGTAGGCACCGCCTAGGCTTAAACCATGTGCAGTCTTCTCTTCAACTTCGCCTGAGCGCGTTTTTGTACCGTCATAACTCGCTACACCAATCTCCGCCTGAAAGCCGTGGTTTTGGTTTCTTCCAAACATGTTCTGGATACCAACGCGATACGCATCAACCGTTTCATCATATCGATCGCTGTCATACCATAGGTGAGAATAGCTCAGGTAAACTGCGCCTAGATTTGCCACATCAGTAATACCTGCTTGCATTCCAAAACCATGATAAGAACCAATCTTTAGTTCTGGGGATAAATGAAGACCATTTGAAAATGCAGAGGTTGAGAATAAAGCAGAAGCTAAAAGAAGTGTTTTAAATTTCATGGTACCACCGAAGTAATTGTTTGCTCTCCTTAGCATTAGGTCGCTCCATGTGTAAAACCAGTGAAGCAATTGAATAACACTCATATTGTAATATTTTAGAAAGAGTAGGCTAATTCGTATTGGTTATATCGGTGATAATGCCTACTTATTGGTACGCATGATTACTTTGCTCACAACCCAAACAGATTGTGAACAAAGTGTTTAATTGATGGAAAGCTATTCTTAGAACTTGTATCCGACAGTAAAAGATAACTGATCGATGTCATAGTCATCCATCATGATGAAGTTGAAGCGTAGGTCGGTATAAAGACCGAAATCAAAATTTGCTCTAACTCCGGTGCCTAGCAATAGGGAAGTATTGTTGTCTTTGATACTTGCACTACCGTCAGGCGTATTTAACGTGATCTTTTCCTCTACACGAGCAAGACCAATGGCACCGTATGGTTTTATATCAAAGTCATTGAGGAAGAATGCATAGCCGATGTCTGTGTCTATTTTGAAGGTTGAAACTTTAGTCTCATATCCATAGCCTTCAAATTTTTCATCTTCTTTACTCGTATCTGATGAGATATTCACACCAAATATTCGGTTAATGTCATAACCATATTCGAGCTTTAACCCATTACCTAAATCGCTTCGAGAGAAATTTGAATCTAGATGATCGACTTCACTAGAAACAATACCGAAACCAATACGATGTCCAGAATAGTCTTTCTGAGCATAAGCTGATGAAGCAGAAATGATTGCGATAACGGTTAGTGCTGTAGTTAGTAATTTCATGTAAATAACGCTCTTAATGTTTAATTATTGCATCCTTATATTTGATTGACTCCCTGTCGATGGAGTGAATGTTAAGCAGTGTTATATTTTTAAGCTAAATAGGTTCTCGTAGATCTGTAATAAGCATTACTTATTAATCTGTTGTAGTAGCGCATCTTTGATTACATCGAAAAGCCAGGATATGAGAGGGTTATTACGGTTTTTAGTGTGTATATGACTGTAAACGCTGACATTCTTATGTTTAGTATCAAGATCTACATCTATAGCTCGTAGCGTTGGGTAGTTATCTATGGGGAATAGGTTGGAATGTGGCATGTACATATCGGAGTTCGCTACGACATCGATGATTGCCATCAAAATCTCGGAACGAAAGCCAATACGGTGTGGAATTGAACGTGACTCTAATATGTTGGCTGCATGGCTAAAATTGTCGTTCCAACCAGGAGATATCATTGATGCTATTTCATAACCTGCTAATTCTTCGGGACTGACTGAAGCTTGTTTAATTGGGTGATCTTTTCTTACAAATAATCGGCCTGTAATCTCAACCAGTTTTTTTACATAGATCTCTTTTGATGTAAAAGGTAGCTCGTAAGCAACGCCTAGCAGAACCTCTCCTTTCTGTATATCTTCACAAGATGAAGTAGACCAGCTTACTAGCTCGAGTTTTGAGTTTGGCGCTTGCCTCATAAGCTCTTTATACAAGGTGCCGGATAAACAAGCGAGTACCACAGGTGATAACGCTATCTTTAAGGGGTAGTCGATTTCACTTGGGTTAAATCGATTAGATGCATTCACCGCCGTCATCAAGCCATCAAAGTGTGGTGTTATTTCATTGACGAGTTGCTCACTGAATGAGGTTGGTTGCAGTCCACCATGAACCTTTACGAAGAGATCATCATTGAAGTGGTATCTTAGCTTCTGTAGGGCTTGGCTAACCGCCGGCTGAGAAACGAATAAACGCTCCGCAGCCTTTCTGGTGTTTTGTTCTTGATAAACAATCAGAAATGTTCGTAACAGGTTTAAATCAAGAGAGCTGAATAAGTCTTTAGCCATATCTATCCATGAAAATTTTCTGTGCTATTTAATTTAATATACGTCAGTCAGTTAGATTAGTCAGCGAGGTTCTCTGGATTTGTGTTAGCGACTATTACCCTAAGCGTTGAGAGCGGCTCTCACACTGGATATCTTGCTAACATCAGTTATTGGTATCTGATAATCATCAATATCACTATTCCCCATTTGAGCACTCGAGTTATTTTCCATTAGGCTTGGTCTTGTTGATTTACCTGAAAGGTGAAGTGCAGGTACTTGGGTGGTGCTTTGAATTATCTTAGCATTCGTTGCATTGACGCCAGCGCCAGCCATGATATCGATTCTGCCATCTGCTTGTTTGACCATATCGGCTAATACATGGATTCCTTGCTCTGCATTTGCAGCAAGCCCTGACGTTAGGATCCGTTCACAGCCGAGCGCTATGACCTGTTCTAAAGCAACTTGGTAATCGGTACATTGATCAATGGCTCTGTGAAACGTAATTCCTAAGTTCAACGAGTGAGCCTTGTCTGCCAGTTGCTGCATTTTTGGCATATCAATACTTCCGTTCGGTGCTAATACGCCTAGAACCACTCCATTCAATCCTGCACTTGAGCAAGCTTCAATATCTTCAAGCATACAGAGCATATCGTCATTATCGAAAATGAAGTCGCCTTGTCTTGGGCGTATCATCGCGTATACCGGAACCGAGGAAATTCGAGCCGCTTGCTTCATCATTCCAAAGCTCGGTGTTAGTCCACCTAATGCCAATGACGAACAGAGTTCGATTCTATTCGCGCCGCCAGATAGTGCGTTATGGAGAGATTCTAAGTTATCGATACAGACTTCAATTTCGGTATTCATCATATTTACTCGTTCTAAGAGATACTGATGAAATAATAGCAATCTAGATACGAATCTGAATAGGTGTCGGTAGAGGAAAATAGGGGTAAAGTTTGAGTGTGCAACTACCTCAATTGCACATCCATAGAGACAAATGAGTGCGAAAGGAAATACGCTGGAGATATAAAATAAAAAAGCCCGAAGCGTTAACTTCGGGCTTTTAATAGGACTTTACTTCTTAACTGATTGGCGGTGCGCTTTGCGCTATTAGCTTATGCTTTATTTCTCTTTATAGAGAGTCTTCCAACCATTAACCCGCGTTGAGTTCGGGCTTAAGAGGTAATTACTTGCTTAGGTCGTCAGCGTGCTCAGATAGGAATGCTGCAACACCTTGTGGAGATGCGTCCATACCTGATTTACCTTCTTCCCATTGTGCAGGACAAACTTCACCGTTCTTCTCGTGGAAGTTTAGTGCGTCTACCATGCGTAGCATTTCGTCGATGTTACGACCTAGTGGAAGATCGTTAACTACTTGGTGACGTACAAGGCCGTCAGCATCGATTAGGAAAGAACCACGGAAAGCAACGCCTGCTTCTGGGTGCTCAACATCGTATGCTTTGCAGATCTCGTGCTTAACGTCAGCAATTAGAGGGTATTTAACTTGACCGATACCGCCATCAGCGATAGCAGTGTTACGCCATGCGTTGTGAGAGAATTGTGAATCGATAGAAACACCGATTACTTCAACGCCTTTAGCTTGGAAATCTTCTAGACGGTTGTCGAAAGCGATTAGCTCTGAAGGACAAACGAAAGTGAAGTCTAGTGGGTAGAAGAAAACTACAGCTTTCTTACCTTTAGTGAATTCTGCGAAGTTGAAGTTATCAACGATCTCACCGTTACCTAGAACAGCTGCTGCAGTAAAGTCAGGGGCTTGACGACCTACTAGTACCATTTGGAATCTCCTAAAAAATTAGTTGGCCCAACACATCTTTGTTTGGGCTCCGTTTCTACGGGACAAACTATAGTACAATCGGTACTATAGAAAAAAGCGAATTAAATAGATTAAGTTAATCGAAAAAAGCGATGAGCTTAATCTTTGCCCAGTCCTTAGGTCTGCTGACCTTTACGTAACTTATCCTACTCATATTACAAAGTAATTTCATGAATAAATGGCCAAGTCTTAAGCAGCTTCATTATCTTGTTACCCTTCACGAAACCCGTCACTTTAGCGACGCTGCGGATCGCTGTTTCGTCAGCCAATCCACACTAAGCAAAGGTATTCAAAACCTCGAAGAGCTGATTGGTTGTCCTCTCTATGAGAAGAAAGATAAAAAGAGCCCATTAGTATTTACGCAAGCGGGTGAGCTGGTGGTTAAGCACGGTCGAGAGTTATTGGCGAAAGGGCAAGACTTGGTTGAGCTCGGAAATCTATGCAATGGTGATGCGATGCAAGGGCAGTTGCGAGTCGGGTGTATCCCTACTATTGCGCCATTCCTTTTGTGTGATTTGGTCCAAGAAGCCAACCATCGTTTCCCACAGTTGAACTTACTGTTACGTGAAGATACGACAACTAACCTATTAGCTGCATTGCGTCATGGTGAATTGGATGTGTTGATTCTGGCTCTGCCTGTCGATATCGACAACATGGAGAGTAAAGTTGTAGGGCAAGACCCGTTCAGAATGGTGATCAGTCGTAATCAAGCGGATGGTATTCGTGTCCCAATTAAATATGACGACCTGCCAGACGAATCTGTATTCTTGTTGGAGAACGAACACTGCTTAACCGAGCATGCGGTATCAGCTTGTAAGTTAACCGACAAAGAGAAGATAAATCCGTTCACGGCAACGAGCTTGCACACATTGGTGCAAATGGTGGCCAATGGTTTAGGTACCACCTTTATTCCGCAGATGGCCATCGATCATGGTTTATTGGAAAACCAAAACCTAGTGGTTATTGATCCTCCTGGTCAGCAAGCGTACCGAGATATCGGCCTTGTATGGCGCCCGAGCTCTTCGCGTCTCGAGACATTCCACCAATTAGCTGATGTGGTTTCTGAGTTGTTATAAAAAACTAGAACATCAAAACAAAAAGAGCGGCTATTTTAGCTGCTCTTTTTGTCTGTTCATTTGAGAAGAAAAACGCCACAAACTGTGGCGTTTGAAATTTATCTATAGCGTTAGATTTTGAAAAAACTCAGTAAGTCTTTTTGTTTCACTGCTAATGAAGATAACTCCTCACTCGCTTGTTTGCTTTGTTCGATTCCTGAAACATTTTGGTGAACGATATCAAAGGTCAAAGAAACATTTTGTGAAATATCCTGTGTGACTCCTGATTGTTCTTCAGATGCTGTTGCTACTTGTGTATTCATATCTGAAATCAGGCCAACAGACTCCGTTATTGATGCGAATGCCGTTCTAAGCTGTTCGCTGTAATGACGCGACTCTACGGCTAACGATAGATTAGATTGCATGAACTGGTTGGCATCTTTTGCTTGTGCTTGAAGTCGAGAGATTATCTCTTGAATATCGACAGTTGATTGTTGTGTTTTAGCCGCCAGAGAACGAACTTCATCAGCAACGACAGCAAAACCACGCCCTTGCTCACCAGCTCGTGCGGCCTCAATGGCTGCGTTGAGTGCTAGCAAGTTCGTTTGCTCAGAGATGGAGTTGATCACTTCAATAACAGTACCGATCTCTACCGAGTACTCTTGCAGTTGATTTACGATATTTGATGTCTCTTCGATTGAGTCTTCAACCTTGCGAGATATATCATCTGAGGCATCGAGTGAAACGCCGCCCTTTTTAACATTGGAAGTTGCCCCCGTTGCCGCGTTCTCAGCACTAGCTGCATTATGGCTAACTTCATTCGCAGTACTAGAAAGTTCATTGATGGCTGTTGCTATTTGCTCCATTTGGCTAAGTTCTTGTTGAGCATTCCCTTCTGTTTGACTCATCACGGCCGTTAACTCGACTGAAGCCGCTGAAACATTGTCTGAAATTTGGTGGAAACCATCGATGATACGACGTAGCTCTTGGCGCATCTCTAAAATGTTTGCGTATATACCCGTTTCTTTACCTGTTATTGGAATCTGTTTTGAAAGGTCACCGGAAGCGACTTCTTCTACAATTGCTTGAATATCGCTAGGCTCTCCCCCTACGACTTTCCAGACGCTACGATAAATCGAGATGGCAATGCCAAGGGCAATCGCGATAACAATAATTGAAAGAGCACCTAAGATAAATTGAGCATTTGAAAATCGTTCAACCATGCTTGGTCCGACGGAGTCTTGTTGTGACTTGGTAGATAGCTTTATTTCTTCAATTGTTTTCGCCGCATTGCTACCTGCAATATCAAGGGTTCCAGAAACGATGTTGTTTCGTTCCTTTATCGTGTTAACAACTTCTGAAAAAGTGACTCGGTAGGTTTTAAAGGCATTATTAAAATCAGCTAAGTAACGAATTTGCTCGTCTGACATCAATTGAGATTCTATGGTTTCTACGAGAAATGTGGCGGACGCAAACTCTTTTTGAGCTCGTTGAGCATCTTCTATTTTGTTGCTAGTCAAAAATTTAGAAGCATACAATCGTGATAACAACACATGTTGTTGAAGTTGCCCTGAACTGACAGCAACTTCTAAATCTTCTTCAGCAGAAGCTTGCGTCATTAAGTTAGTCACTGCTTGTCGCATCTTAAGACCTGATGGATCTAAGTTTTCTTTAACTAAGTTGTTCCTAGTATTGACCAGTTGCACTACCTGGTTAAAGCCCTGGTTGTATTGTTTAAGCTGCTTCTCTATCGCTAAAAACTCATTTTTATGTAGGTCGTCAATATGAGCGTCCAATACTTCGTCAATCAACTGAATTGATGTTGTGATGCGCTTATTGAGCTCTGAAGCATGCGATACAACAGGGTTCTTTATATATTTTAATGCAGATAAACGAGCTTCCAATATGTTGGCTTGGATTCGCCCAGTGGATACACTGGTTAATGCAAGAGAGCGATAGGTATTAAACCCATGACTAGATTGATAAAAGCGCAATGAAGCAACGACTGAAATAACCAAAATTAGCGCAAGAATCACGCCAAAACCCAAGGACAGCAATTTCTTTAAACTCATAAGTATCATTCCCAGAAAGGCAGTTTGTTTTTATTGTTAACAAATTTTTACATTATCCAAACGATAGATATATCAATAAATCTAATTAGAGTCTTACATTCTCATATGTAAGAACAATAAGTCAGATAGGTTTGTTGAGATGCTTATTTTTTGGAACAGGTCTCTAAGAAGAAATGAAGGGTGTGGTGAGTTTCACAGTGAATATGTGAGAGTTGGGGCATGTAAAGAGCCTTGGATTGAAAGGCTCTAGGGGGTTAGCGGGTAAAAAAACCTTGATTAACCTTCTACTTCTTCCGGTTCTACTTCTTCTTGTAGTTCGAGTAAGTTGATCGCTATCGTGACGAAATCACTGTCGGTGATAATGCCTACTAATTCGTGATCATCTACGACAGGCAAACAGCCCACTTTGTGTTTCTGCATATAAACAGCTGATTCTTTCAATCCTGCTCGTGGTTCTACAGACATTACGCTTTTGTGCATGATGTCGTTGAGCGGTGTAGCAAGAGTAAATGATTGAGCTTGTGGGATGTTTTGCAGGCTAGACTCTTGAGCGGCAAGAACGTCTCGTTGTGTGACGACGCCTAATAGTTTTCTGTCGGCATCAACAACTGGGATGTGGCGGATATCAAGCGCTTCCATCATGTGCTTAGCATCGGCCAGTGAGTGTGAGCGCAATAGAGTATGAGGGTTGCGAGTCATCATATCTTCAACCTTGATCATACGAACCTCCTTATTTTTTATTTGTTGCTATTACTATAGTTTTTTATCTGAAAAATAACTGAGATCTAACGCATTTTTGGGTGAGTTTTATGCAACTAATTATCGAAATTAAAGCGTCTAATCTGTAGCATTATTTAACGCCTCTTTACAATAATCCGTTGTCGTAAACCTTGCTATTGCGGCTCGTGTGCCTATACTAGCCCACTGCGAAATTTTTAGTCGTGTTTGCTATCTGTTTACGGCAACGTTTACTTACCGTAACGATTTATTAGCGACAACGATTTATTATTAGCCAACAGCACAAATCTCATCAACTAAGACAAGACTAGACACATGCAAGTTTCAGATTTTCACTTTGACCTACCAGATGAACTTATTGCTCGCTACCCTCAAGAAGAGCGTACAGCAAGCCGCCTGCTTAAATTGGACGGCAATAATGGCAACCTAACTGATGGTTCGTTTAAAGACGTTTTAGACTTGGCTGAGCCAGGCGACCTTGTCGTTTTCAATAACACTCGAGTTATTCCTGCTCGCGTATTTGGTCGCAAGGCATCAGGCGGTAAGCTTGAGGTACTGGTTGAGCGAATGATCGATGAGAAAAGTATTTTAGCGCATGTTCGTTGTTCTAAATCACCTAAGCCCGGCACTAAGCTGTTCCTTGGCGAAAATGATGAATATGAAGCTGAAATGGTGGCGCGTCATGACTCGTTATTTGAAATCCATTTCACCTCAGATCAAAGCGTTTTAGAGATTCTTAACAGTGTTGGTCACATGCCACTGCCTCCTTACATCGATCGTCCTGATGAAGATGCAGATAAAGAGCGCTACCAGACTGTCTATAATGAAAAGCCGGGTGCGGTTGCAGCGCCAACAGCAGGTCTTCACTTTGATGACAAGCTCATGGCTGGCATGAAAGAAAAAGGTGTCGAGTTTGCTTACGTGACGCTTCACGTTGGTGCTGGCACGTTCCAGCCGGTAAAAGTAGATAATATCAACGATCACCACATGCACGCAGAGTACGTTGAAGTACCGCAAGAAGTGGTTGATGCCGTTGCAGCAGCAAAAGCTCGCGGCGGACGCATTATCGCTGTCGGTACAACCTCTGTGCGTTCACTAGAAAGTGCGGCTCAAGATGCATTGAAAAATGGCACTGAGTTAGTTCCTTTCTTTGGTGACACAGAAATCTTCATCTTCCCTGGTTATGAATACCAGTTGGTGGATTGCTTGATTACCAATTTCCACTTACCAGAATCAACACTGATCATGTTGGTGAGTGCATTTGCTGGTTATGACAATGTGATGGGCGCATACGATCACGCAGTGAAGAGCGAATACCGTTTCTTCAGCTACGGTGATGCGATGTTCATCAATAAGAAAACGAGCTAATTTTAGCTGGTTATAAACGATATAAGCAGAATTTACGGGTGCTAGCAGTAAGCTAGGAGTCGGGCAGGGTGTCTGTCTAATCTCTCGCAAGGAATACGCGACCGCTCCTCATAGAACTCGCTAGATTGAACTTATGTTTAGCTTAAGGTTCTGAATTATCAGTCAGATTGTTTCTCTGGCATATTGGAGGCTTCGTGAAATTAAAATACGAACTTAAAAAAACAAACAGCGGCGCACGTCGTGGTCAACTTCAGTTTGAACGTGGTAGCGTTGAAACACCAGCATTCATGCCTGTAGGTACTTACGGTACGGTTAAAGGCATGACTCCCGAAGAAGTGAAAGACACAGGTGCTGAAATCTTGCTAGGCAATACGTTCCACCTATGGTTACGCCCTGGTCAAGAAATCATGAAACTGCACGGTGACTTGCACGATTTCATGAACTGGAAAGGACCTATCCTGACTGATTCAGGCGGTTTCCAAGTATTCAGCCTAGGTGCGACGCGTAAAATCACTGAAGAGGGTGTTCACTTCCGTAACCCTGTAAACGGTGACAAGATCTTCATGGACGCTGAAAAGTCGATGGAAATCCAAAAGGATCTAGGCTCGGACATCGTAATGATCTTTGACGAATGTACGCCTTACCCTGCGACGCATAAAGAAGCTAAAGACTCAATGGAGATGTCTCTTCGTTGGGCTCAGCGTTCACGCAATCACTTTGACAAGCAAGAAAACCCGAACTCACTATTCGGTATCGTTCAAGGTGGCGTATACGAAGACCTTCGTGACGTATCCGTTAAAGGCTTAACAGAAATTGGTTTTGACGGTTACGCTGTTGGCGGCCTAGCAGTAGGCGAACCAAAAGAAGACATGCACCGTATTCTCGAGCACACATGCCCTCAACTGCCTGAAGATAAGCCACGTTACCTAATGGGCGTAGGCAAACCTGAAGACTTGGTTGAAGGTGTTCGTCGCGGTATCGACATGTTTGACTGTGTAATGCCAACGCGAAATGCACGTAATGGCCACCTGTTTGTCACTGAAGGTGTGATCAAGATCCGTAATGCGAAGCATAAAACGGATACAACACCACTAGATTCAGATTGTGACTGTTACACTTGTAAGAACTACAGCAAGTCGTACTTGCATCATTTGGATCGTTGTAACGAAATCCTAGGTGCTCGACTGAACACGATTCATAACCTGCGTTTCTACCAACGAATTATGTCAGACATTCGTCAATCTATTGATGAAGACCGTTTTGAAGAGTTCGTTGCTGAGTTCTACGCAAGAATGGGGCGTGAAGTGCCACCGTTAGGTAAAGAATCTTAGTATTTCTTTTTTTGCGAGCCCCATCTCTATTCCTAGAGATGGGGCTTGAAAATAAAGGGATACAACCCAATTAGACAAACAATTACCAAAATATAATAGAGGATGTTTTTAATGTTTATTTCTCAAGCTCACGCAGCAGTAGAAGGTGCACCAGCAGGCGGCGGTTTCGAAATGCTTATCATGCTAGGTATGTTCGCTGTGATCTTCTACTTCATGATCTACCGTCCACAAGCTAAGCGCGTAAAAGAGCATAAGAGCCTTATGTCTTCTATGGGCAAAGGCGATGAAGTTCTAACAAGCGGCGGTCTAATCGGTAAGATTACTAAGATTGCAGAAGACAGCGACTACGTTGCTATCGAACTGAACGCAAACAACGAAGTTGTTATCAAGAAAGACTTCGTTACAGCAGTGCTACCAAAAGGTACTCTGAAATCACTATAAACAGCTAGAGGATCCTCGCTGTGCTAAACCGTTATCCGTTATGGAAGTATTTGATGGTGGTGTTTGCCATCGCTATCGCCGCGTTGTACGCACTTCCGAATATATACGGTGAAGATCCGGCAGTTCAAGTTACAGGGGCGCGTGGCGCCTCTGTAGATCTGTCTACGCTGGATGCTGTCACCAATGCTCTGGAAGCAGAGAACCTTTCTACTAAATCCGTTGCTCTAGAAAACGGTTCCATTCTTGTTCGCTTTAACGATACAGATACGCAAATTAGTGCCCGTGATATCATCACAGAAGCACTAGGTGATGATGTTATCGTTGCTTTAAACCTTGCGGCTTCAACTCCTGATTGGCTTGAATCTATTGGTGCTGCACCAATGAAACTGGGTCTTGATCTACGTGGTGGTGTTCACTTCTTAATGGAAGTGGATATGGATGCTGCGATGCAAAAGCTAGTTGGCCAACAAGAAGAAGCCTTCCGTAGTGAACTTCGTGAAGAAAAAATTCGTTACCGTGCTATTCGCCCATCGGGTAAAGATGCAGTTGAAGTGATTCTACGTAACGAAGAGCAGCTTGCTGAAGCGAAATCGCTACTGCAATCTAAGCACCAAGATATGACGTTCGTAGATTCAGAATCTAATGGTCGTTTTTCTTTGGTTGCTCGTTTTACAGATGCTCGTCTTCAAGAAATCCGTAACTATGCAGTAGAGCAAAACATTACCATTTTACGTAACCGTGTTAACGAACTTGGTGTTGCTGAACCTTTGGTTCAACGTCAAGGTGCTAGCCGTATCGTAGTGGAATTGCCTGGTGTTCAAGACACGGCGCGCGCTAAAGAAATTCTTGGTGCAACGGCGACACTTGAGTTCCGTGAAGTTGATAGTAGTGCTGACTTAGCCGCTGCCGCTTCTGGTCGTGCCCCTGCGGGTAGCGAAATCAAGCAAGATCGTGATGGTCGCCCTGTGGTACTTAAGAAGCGCGTTATTCTAGGCGGTTCAAGTATTACTGATGCAAGCTCAAGTGTTGATGAATATGGTCGCCCACAAGTTAACATCTCGCTAGACAGCGAAGGTGGTAGCAAGATGTCTACATTCTCTCGTCAGAATATCGGTAAGCTTATGGCTACGGTATTTGCAGAGTACAAAGACAGCGGTCGTAAAACACCAGAAGGTCGAGTGATCTTAAGTAAGCACGAAGAAGTGATCAACCAAGCGACGATTCAATCTGCGCTAGGTCGTAACTTCCGTATTACGGGTATCGACTCAACGGCTGAAGCTCATAACTTGGCACTTTTACTACGTGCTGGTGCATTGATTGCACCTATCTCGATTGTAGAAGAACGTACGATTGGTCCATCTATGGGTCAACAAAACATCGATATGGGTATCATGGCGATGGTTTGGGGTATGGCTGCAGTAATGTTGTTTACTCTGCTTTACTACCGTACTTTCGGTTTGATTGCGAACGTTGCTCTGATGGCTAACTTGGTGTTGATTATCGGTGTTATGTCGATGATCCCGGGGGCTACTATGACTCTGCCAGGTATTGCCGGTATCGTATTGACGGTTGGTATGGCGGTCGATGCCAACGTACTTATCTTTGAGCGTATACGTGAAGAACTTCGAGATGGACGCAGTCCACAACAAGCGATTCACCAAGGTTATGCAAACGCATTTAGCACCATCGCCGATGCCAATATCACCACACTACTGACAGCAATTATTCTATTTGCTGTAGGTACAGGTGCAATTAAAGGCTTCGCGGTAACGCTGTCTATCGGTATCTTAACTTCAATGTTTACAGCTATTGTCGGAACACGTTGTATCGTGAACCTGATGTATGGCGGCAAACGCGTTAAGAAACTGTCGATCTAAGGCTAGGAATTAATATGTTTCAGATTCTAAAAGCAGAAAAAATGATCGACTTTATGCGTTGGTCAAAGGTTGCCTTTTTATTCTCAATTTTGATGATTGGTACTGCCATCTTTACCTTAACAACGAAATCGTTGAATTGGGGTCTAGATTTTACCGGTGGTACGCTGATTGAAGTGGGTTTTGAGCAACCAGCAAACCTACCTGATATCCGTAGTGCACTAGAAGCGGAAGGTTTCGGTGATGCAACGGTACAGAACTTTGGTTCTGCACGTGAGGTCATGGTTCGTTTACGTCCACGTGACGGTGTTGCTGGCGAAACGCTTGGTAACCAGATCCTGTCTGCAATTAAAGATGGTACTGGTGAGCAAGTTGAGATGCGTCGTATCGAATTCGTTGGCCCTAATGTGGGTGACGAGCTAACAGAAGCGGGTGGCCTTGCTATCCTTGTTTCTCTGATCTGTATCTTGATCTATGTGTCAGTGCGATTCGAATGGCGTTTGGCGGCAGGTGCAGTACTAGCACTGGCGCACGACGTTATCATCACTCTGGGTGTGTTCTCTCTAATGCAAATTGAGGTGGATCTTACTATCGTAGCAGCCTTGCTAACGGTAGTCGGTTACTCCCTCAACGATACCATAGTCGTATTTGACCGTATTCGTGAGAACTTCCGTAAGATGCGTAAGGGTGAAGCACCTGAAGTATTGAACAGCTCAATCACACAAACATTGAGCCGTACATTGATTACTTCTGGTACAACGTTATTCGTAGTTATCGCACTGTTCGCTCAGGGCGGCGCTATGATTCACGGCTTCGCGACTGCACTTCTATTGGGTATTACGGTTGGTACTTATTCTTCTATCTACGTTGCATCTGCACTCGCTATGAAGTTGGGTATTACGCGTGAACACCTAATGCCACCACAAGTGGATAAAGAAGGTGAAGAGTTTGACGAAATGCCTTAAGCCTTGGCTTAACAATTTTCGCTGAACCAAAAAAAACCGCTAGGCAACTAGCGGTTTTTTTACGTCTGTATTTTATAGGTAAGCTTGTGCGATCTAAGGGGCTCTTCAGCATTTACCAATCCGTAAATCACTATCAAGTGAGGGGCTAAATGCAACTGATAGGGTAAGTGATTTGTGCTCATTGTAACTAACCGTCGTCTTGCTCGTATCTCGTATCGCAGATACAAAAAAGCCCCGCGATAGCGAGGCTCTTCATTAAATTTTTTGCCCTTAACTAAAGAGCATTAACGTAAGGTCTGAATTACTTCAGCATACCTTCGTTAGAGTTCTCGCGAACGTGCTTAAGAATGGACTTAACACCACGTGCACTTGAAGCAACAACATTACCAGACGTCATGTAGTCAGTGCCGCCAGCAAAGTCAGTCATGATAGCGCCAGCTTCACGAGCGATTAGATCGCCAGCTGCTAGATCCCATGGCTTAAGGCCTAGTTCTAGGTAACCGTCAACACGGCCAGCTGCTAGGTAACATAGGTCAAGTGCTGGAGAGCCAGTACGACGGAAATCAGCACAATCTACGAATAGAGCTGAGATGATTTTCATGAAAGATTCAGAGTGTTGTTTTTGCTTGAATGGGAAACCAGTCGCTAGAACAGTACCTTGAAGGTCTTTAAGTTGGCTAACACGCATACGAGCGTTGTTAAGTTGAGCGCCAGAGCCACGTTGAGCTGTGAATAGCTCGTTTAGCATTGGGTCATAAACACAAGCAACTTCTGTACGACCATTCATGCGAACAGCGATAGATACAGAGAAGTGAGGGAAACCTTTTACAAAGTTGTTGGTGCCATCTAGTGGGTCAACGATCCATTGTACGTCAGAGTCTTTACCTTCAGTCAGGCCTGATTCTTCAGAAATAATGCTGTGCTCTGGGTAAGATGATTTGATTGTCTCAATGATCATGTACTCAGCTTCTTGAGCAATGTTAGTAACGTAATCGTTGTTACCTTTTAGAGATGATTCGATCTTATCAGTTGTTTCTAGAGATTTAGCAATATGGTTGCCAGCTTTACGCGCAGCGCGTATCGCAATGTTTAGCATTGGATGCATATGGTTTTTCCCACAAGATGTTAAAGAACAGTTTAAAGCGGCGGCGAGTATACCAAAGTTTCCCCAAAAGGGAAGTGGTTATTTTTTGAACTCTTGATTTCACATTCCGCGAAGGGTCTGACCATTTTACTTTGCTATGTGTTAATATCTCGCGATTATTTTTAAAGTGGTGTCATATAGCATGTTAGACAATGTAAAAGTCGTTCTGGTTGGTACGTCTCATTCAGGGAATATCGGATCAGCAGCTCGCGCAATGAAAGTGATGGGTTTGAGTCAATTAGTTCTTGTTGACCCTCAATGTGAAGTTGACGAGCAGACCTTAGCACTGGCTGCTGGTGCAGGTGACATCGCAGAAAACGCAACTATTGTGTCTACACTGGATGAAGCAGTAAAAGACTGTGGTTTGGTGGTTGGTTCAAGTGCTCGTTCTCGTACGCTTGAATGGCCAATGCTTGAGCCGCGTGAATGTGGACAAAAGTTTGCAGTTGAAGGTCAGAAGCATCCTGTGGCATTAGTGTTCGGCCGTGAGCGTACAGGCTTAACCAATGATGAGCTTCAGAAGTGTCATTTCCACGTATGTATCCCCGCTAACCCAGAGTACAGCTCATTAAATCTAGCAATGGCAGTACAGACACTGAGCTATGAAGTTCGCGTGGCACACCTTGATATGGTGGCTAGCCAGTACCAACCGCAGCAACAAGATGACTACCCTCGTCACGAAGAACTAGAAATGTTCTATGAACACCTTGAAAAAGTGATCATTGATACCCAATTTATCTCTAAGGAGAAGCCGGGTCAGGTGATGAACAAGCTGCGTCGTTTATTCAGCCGATCTCGTCCAGAACTACAAGAGATCAATACTCTACGTGGTATTTTGACTTCAATTGAGAAGAGCAAAAACAACAAATAAAGCCCATGCTATTGCTAGGGTTAAATACCTGACTAAAATAGTCAACTAAATACTTGACCAATTTAGTCGGGTATGGGAAGATTCCAACCACATAAACAATGTGGATACGGTGTGATATGAAACTTACATCTAAAGGAAGATATGCGGTAACAGCTATGCTAGATGTAGCACTGCATTCGCAAAAAAGCCCAGTTCCTCTGGCTGATATTTCAGAGCGACAAGGCATCTCGTTATCTTACTTAGAACAGCTATTTTCTAAGTTACGTAAAGCTGGCTTAGTTGCTAGTGTTCGCGGCCCTGGTGGTGGTTACCGTTTAGGTGCAGAAGCGAGCGACATTGCTGTCGGAACTGTTATTGCTGCAGTAGACGAATCAGTCGATGCAACCAAGTGTCACGGTCGAGCAGATTGCCAAGGTGGCAGTCGTTGTTTAACTCACACCTTATGGCGTGATTTGAGCTCCCGAATTAGCAGCTTCTTAAACGACATTACGCTCGGTGAGCTAATGAAAGATAACGAAGTTTTACAGATTTCTGATCGTCAAGATATCGATCTTGCGGTTAATAATGGTTTTGCACATAAAAATACGAGCACTACAACGATTAGTGCAGCACCTCGCGGTGTTAATGCCCGCTCTTAGCGGTCAGTTTTTACATTGGAGTAGAAAATGAAACTGCCTATTTACTTTGACTATTCAGCTACATGTCCAGTCGATCCACGTGTTGCTGAAAAAATGGTTCAGTGCATGACGATGGACGGTAACTTCGGTAACCCTGCATCTCGTTCACACCGTTACGGCTGGCAGGCAGAAGAATCAGTAGATAATGCTCGTGAGCAAATTGCCGATCTACTAAATGCAGACCCACGTGAAATTGTTTTCACGTCAGGTGCTACAGAGTCAGACAACCTTGCTATCAAAGGTGCAGCGCACTTTTACGAGAAGAAAGGTAAGCACGTAATCACGTGCAAAACAGAACATAAAGCGGTTCTTGATCCATGTCGCCAACTAGAGCGTGAAGGTTTTGAGGTTACTTACCTTGAGCCTGAAGCTAACGGCATCATCGATCTAGACAAGCTACAAGCTGCAATGCGTGAAGATACCGTTCTTGTTTCTATCATGCACGTGAACAACGAGATTGGTGTAATCCAAGATATCGCTGCAATCGGCGAGTTATGTCGTTCACGCAAGATCATCTTCCACGTTGATGCGGCTCAGTCTGCGGGTAAAATCCCACTAGACGTAAAAGAGATGAAAGTAGACCTTATTTCATTTTCTGCACACAAAGCTTATGGCCCTAAAGGCATTGGTGCTTTGTACGTTCGTCGTAAACCTCGTATTCGCCTAGAAGCGCAAATGCATGGTGGCGGTCATGAACGTGGTTTCCGTTCTGGTACGCTTGCTACTCACCAAATTGTGGGTATGGGCGAAGCTTTTGCTATCGCTAAACAAGACATGCAGAAAGATTACGATCACGCACTGGCTCTTCGTGAGCGCCTACTTAAAGGTGTTCAAGATCTAGAAGCTGTAACCGTAAACGGCGATTTAGACCAACGTGTACCACACAATCTAAACGTGAGCTTCGCTTTCGTTGAAGGTGAGTCTCTGCTTATGTCTCTAAAAGACCTAGCGGTATCATCAGGTTCTGCATGTACATCAGCAAGCCTAGAGCCTTCATACGTTCTACGAGCTCTTGGTCTAAACGATGAACTGGCACACAGCTCAGTACGTTTCTCATTCGGCCGTTTTACAACGGAAGAAGAAATCGACTACGCGATTGCACAAATCCGTGTAGCGGTAAACAAATTACGTGACATGTCTCCTCTATGGGATATGTATAAAGAAGGGATTGATTTGAACACTGTTGAGTGGGCTCATCACTAATCTCACGGAAATAGAGGATTCGAGGTAACTATCATGGCATATAGCGAAAAAGTAATTGATCACTACGAAAACCCACGTAACGTAGGTTCGTTTGATAAAGAAGACCCAAGTGTAGGTAGCGGCATGGTTGGCGCACCTGCTTGTGGTGACGTAATGAAACTGCAAATCAAAGTATCTGCAGAAGGTATTATTGAAGACGCGAAATTCAAGACTTACGGTTGCGGTAGCGCAATCGCTTCTAGCTCACTAGTAACTGAGTGGGTTAAAGGTAAAAGTATTGATGAAGCTGCTGCTATTAAAAACTCTGAAATCGCAGAAGAGCTTGAGTTGCCACCAGTGAAAGTTCACTGTTCAATTCTTGCTGAAGATGCAATCAAAGCAGCGGTTGCGGATTACAAAAAGAAGCACTAATCGCTTCTATACCGTAATCACGTCGACAAAATAAGTAATATTTGGGAGCACCCTTTGTGCTCCCCCTGAGTTCTCAATTTATATAAACACAAGGTTGTAGTATGGCCATCACCATGACAGATACGGCAGCAAGCCGAGTTCAAGCTTTCCTAGATAACCGTGGTAAAGGTCTCGGATTACGCTTAGCAGTAAAAACTACTGGCTGTTCAGGTATGGCGTATGTACTGGAATTCGTTGACGAGCTTAACGAAGAAGACGAAGTGTTTGAGCATTCAGGTGTTAAGGTCATCATTGATCCAAAGAGCTTAGTTTACCTAGACGGTACTGAGCTTGATTACGTAAAAGAAGGCCTAAACGAAGGTTTTGAATTCAACAACCCTAACGCGAAAGGCGAATGTGGTTGTGGTGAGAGCTTCAATGTATAAACGCCTCAATCGTTGAGCGTTTATAGTGAGCGAAGAATAAAATTAGGCTCTAAATAAAGAGCCTAAACTTAGGACCACCGTTACATGAATCATTTCGAATTATTTGGGCTACCACTTCAGTTTCAACTGGATGGTAGCCTTCTTTCTTCTCAGTTTAGAGATCTGCAACGCCAATTCCACCCTGATAAATTTGCTATTGCTTCTGAGCGTGATCGCTTGTTAGCCGTGCAAAAAGCAGCGCAAATCAATGACGCGTATCAGGTGTTGAAGAATCCAATCAGTCGTGCTGAATATCTGTTAGTACAACATGGTGAGGATATTCGTGGTGAACAGCAGACCATGCAAGATCCTATGTTCTTGATGGAACAAATGGAATTGCGTGAAGAGCTTGAAGAGATCGCAGACAGTTCTGATCCAGAAGATGCGCTATTTGCATTTGAAGGAAAGGTTAGCAAAATGTATAAACAACAATTAAGCGCTATCCAACAAGAACTCGACAGCGAAGCTTGGTTAGAAGCAGCAGACCGAGTAAGAAAGCTTAAGTTTATTGCAAAATTAAAGAATGAAATCGGGTTAGTTGAAGATCGTTTGATCGGCTAGTTCGAATAACAAGGACACATCCATGGCACTACTTCAGATTGCAGAACCAGGGCAAAGCGCCGCTCCTCATCAGCACAAGCTTGCTGTGGGTATTGATTTAGGAACAACAAACTCATTGGTTGCGTCAGTGCGCAGTGGTGAGGCGAACACGCTTGTTGATCAACAAGGTCGCAGTATTCTTCCTTCCGTTGTCCATTATCAGTCTGAGTCCTACACGACTGGCGATGAAGCTCGTGCAAAAGCACAAACTGATCCTAAAAATACCATTATCTCAGTTAAGCGATTAATCGGTCGTTCACTGTCAGATATTCAACAGCGATACCCGTCTCTGCCATATCAGTTTGAAGAAAGTGATAATGGTTTACCTTTGATTCGTACAGAACAAGGTAACAAGAACCCAATCCAAGTATCTGCCGATATCCTGCGAGCGCTTGGCCAACGTGCTGAGTCTACGTTAGGTGGTGAGCTAGCGGGTGCGGTAATTACTGTTCCTGCGTACTTTGATGATGCACAACGAGCAGGAACTAAAGACGCAGCACAACTTGCGGGTCTTCATGTTTTACGTCTTCTGAACGAGCCAACGGCTGCAGCGATTGCCTACGGTTTAGATTCAGGTCAAGAAGGGGTAATCGCCGTTTACGACTTAGGCGGTGGTACGTTTGATATTTCTATATTGCGCCTGTCTAAAGGTGTCTTTGAAGTACTAGCAACCGGTGGTGACTCTGCATTAGGCGGCGACGATTTTGACCATTTGATTGCAGAACATTTCCTAGCACAGATGGGCTTTTCAGAGCTAACGGCAGAACAGAACCGTATTCTTCTAGACGCCGCGACAGAAGCTAAGATTGGCTTATCTGAAGCTGAAAGCGTTAATGTTGAAGTGCTTGGTTGGGCTGGTTCGTTAACTCGTGAAGAGTTTGAAGGCATCATCAAGCCACTGGTTAAGAAAACACTGCTTTCATGTCGTCGTGCATTGAAAGATGCCGAAGTTGACGCGGATGATGTTCTAGAAGTCGTGATGGTCGGCGGTTCAACTCGTACCTTGCTTGTACGTGAAATGGTTGGTGACTTTTTTGGTCGTACGCCATTAACCAGCATTAACCCAGATGAAGTGGTTGCGATTGGCGCTTCTATCCAAGCGGATATCTTAGTCGGCAACAAGCCTGACTCTGAAATGCTGTTGCTTGATGTTATTCCTCTTTCCCTCGGTATCGAAACGATGGGTGGTTTGGTCGAAAAGATCATTCCACGCAATACGACGATCCCTGTTGCTCGCGCACAAGAATTTACCACGTTCAAAGACGGTCAAACTGCAATGACAGTGCACACCGTGCAAGGTGAACGCGAGATGGTTGATGACTGTCGTTCATTGGCTCGTTTTGCCCTAAAAGGCATTCCACCAATGGCAGCTGGCGCAGCGCATATTCGTGTGACTTACCAAGTAGACGCTGATGGCCTGCTATCGGTGACTGCTATGGAGAAGAGCACAGGTGTTCAAGCTGAAATTCAGGTTAAACCGTCTTACGGCTTAAGCGATAATGAAGTGGCGAACATGCTGAAAGATTCGATGACGTTTGCTAAAGAAGACATGCAAGCGCGTGCTCTAGCTGAACAACGTGTAGAAGCAGATCGTGTTATCGAAGGTCTTATTGCAGCAATGCAAGCTGATGGTGATGAGCTGCTTGATGAGCAAGAAAAGCAGCACCTTCTGCAAGCTATTGAAGCACTGATTGAAGTGCGCAATGGCGAAAGCGCTGATGCCATCGAACTAGAAATTAAGAATACCGACAAAGCGAGCCAAGACTTTGCTTCTCGTCGTATGGATAAATCAATTCGAGCTGCACTGTCAGGTCAGTCAGTCGATAATATTTAATAGTTAGAGAATAGATAAACATGCCAAAGATTATTGTTTTACCTCACGAAGATCTATGTCCAGAAGGCGCTGTTTTAGAAGCAAAAACTGGTGAGACGGTTCTTGATGTTGCATTGAAGGCCGGTATTGGTATTGAACACGCATGTGAGAAGTCGTGTGCATGTACTACATGTCACGTCGTGATTCGTGAAGGTTTCGACTCATTAGAAGAAAGTGATGACCTAGAAGACGATATGCTTGATAAAGCATGGGGTCTGGAAATGGAATCTCGTCTTGGTTGCCAAGCTAAAGTAGCTGATACTGACCTTGTAGTTGAAATTCCAAAGTACACACTGAACTTAGCTTCTGAAGAGCACTAAGAACTCAGCTCGACTAAACGTGTTAGTAAAACTGGCATAAAATATAAATCATTAAGATGACAAATCGTCGCTGATAAAGATAAGGAAGTGTTATGAGCTTGAAATGGATTGATTCGCGAGATATTGCGATTGAGCTATGTGATTTATACCCTGAGACTGATCCTAAAACCGTACGTTTTACGGACTTGCATCAATGGGTGTTAGATCTTGAAGATTTTGATGATGAGCCGAATCACTCGAACGAGAAAATTCTAGAGGCCATTATTTTATGCTGGATGGATGAGATGGACTAACCCTCTTGTTCTATAATTTGGCTGTTGGTTGGAATTTATCCAATATAAACACAGCCAAGTTAACAATTCTTACTAAAAAAAGCGGACCTTATGGTCCGTTTTTTTATCAAAATGACATTTTACTTCTACATAATGCTAACATCAGAGCGCTAATAAAAAATAATCAGAATCACATACTCAAAGTGGTTCATGACAAGGAGAAATCATGTCTACACAGATGTCAGTATTTTTAAGTCAAGAAGCTGCCCAGCCTCAGTGGGGAGCAAGAGCTATTTTATCGTTCTCAGAAGCGGGAGCTACTATTCACATTGGTGAAGGCCACGATTTAGGTGCGGTTCAACGTGCTGGTCGTACGCTTGACGGACAAGGTATCGCACTGGTTGCACTTAGCGGTGAAGGCTGGGATCTAGAAAGCGTTTGGGCTTTTTACCAAGGCTACCGTGGACCAAAGAAAAAGAATGCATTGGAGTGGGATGCTCTAGCTGAAGCTGATCAATTTGAATTAGAAGCACGTATCCGCGCGACAGATTGGACGCGTGACATCATCAATAAAACGGCTGAAGAAGTTGCTCCTCGTCAATTAGCGACAATGGCAGCTGAATACATCAAGTCAGTGGCACCAGCAGGCACTGTTAAAGCAAAAATCGTTAAAGACAAAGATCTCCTAACTGAAGGTTGGGAAGGCATCTACGCGGTAGGTCGCGGCTCTGAACGTACTTCAGCAATGCTTCAACTGGACTTCAACCCAACTGGCGATGAAAACGCACCTGTGTTTGCTTGTCTTGTGGGTAAAGGTATCACTTTCGACTCAGGCGGTTACAGCATCAAGCCAGGTCAATTCATGACAGCAATGAAAGCTGACATGGGTGGCGCAGCGACTATTACCGGTGGTTTAGGTCTAGCGATTGAACGCGGCCTGAACAAGCGTATCAAGCTTATCCTATGTTGTGCAGAGAACATGATCTCTGGTCGTGCATTGAAGCTTGGCGACATCATTACTTACAAAAATGGTAAGACTGTCGAGATCATGAATACCGATGCGGAAGGTCGTTTAGTTTTAGCTGATGGCCTGATGTTCGCAAGCGCTCAGAATCCAGAGTTGATCATCGACTGTGCAACGCTAACAGGCGCGGCTAAAAATGCATTAGGTAACGACTACCACGCATTATTGAGCTTTGATGATGAGTTGTCTCATCAAGCACTAACGGCTGCGAACCAAGAGAAAGAAGGTCTATGGCCATTGCCTCTTGCTGATTTCCACCGTGGTATGTTGCCTTCAAACTTTGCTGATCTTTCAAACATTAGCTCTGGTGATTACACACCGGGTGCAAGTACAGCTGCTGCGTTCCTGTCTTACTTTGTAGATGGCTACAAAAAAGGCTGGATTCACATGGATTGCGCGGGTACTTACCGCAAGTCATCAAGTGATAAGTGGGCTGCAGGCGCGACTGGTATGGGTGTTCGTACACTGGCTCGTCTTCTTATCGACCAAGCAAAATAATAATAAGAGTGAGCGGTCTTTCGATACCGCTTATTCATAAACTCAGATCGAATGATCTTAGTAATTTCAGTATTTAATAACAAAAAAATGAAGTGAAGGAATCCCTATGGCTCTAGAAAGAACGTTCTCAATTGTTAAGCCGGATGCAGTTAAGCGTAACCTTGTCGGTGAAATCTACCACCGCATTGAAAAAGCAGGCCTACAGATTATTGCCGCTAAAATGGTTTCTCTTACAGAAGCGCAAGCAAGTGGCTTCTACGCAGAACATGAAGGTAAAGAGTTCTTTGGACCACTAAAAGAGTTCATGACTTCTGGTCCTATCATGGTTCAAGTACTTGAAGGCGAAAATGCGATCGCTCGTTACCGTGAACTAATGGGTAAAACTAACCCAGAAGAAGCGGCTTGCGGCACTATCCGTGCTGACTACGCAATCAGCATGCGTTACAACTCAGTACACGGCAGTGACAGCCCTGAGTCTGCAGCTCGCGAGATCGAATTCTTCTTCCCAGAATCTGAAATTTGCCCACGCCCAGCTGAATAAGCAGACAACAGCAAGTATCAATAAAGGCTTCACTTCGGTGAAGCCTTTTTCGTATGTGGACTTTGCATTCTCGATAATCTATTTAGTCGTCATTCCCGAGAGCGACGGAGGAGCGTAATCGGGAATCTTTTCTTTAATTTAGGTATTCTCAGACCGAACAAAACAATTGTTCAAGTTTTAATCGCTTAACTTTGAATGTCTTAATAAACACAGGGTTTTACAGCGCTTGTTGAAGTTGCGTAAAGCCTGTACAATTCGCGCCCTTAATTATTGTTCCGTCATTGAGAGGCATCATGACCACAGCTAAAGTCAATCTACTCGATTTTGATCGTAAAGGTCTTCGTAAATTTTTCACAGAAGAACTGAATGAGAAAGCGTTTCGAGCAGAGCAAGTGATGAAGTGGATTTATCACTTCGGTGTCGATGACTTCGAACAAATGAACAACATCAACAAAAAATTACGCGAGAAACTGCTGCATCGCTGTGAGATTGTTGCACCTATCGTTTCTGAAGCTCAGCACTCTGCAGATGGCACCATTAAATGGGCTATGAGCGTTGGTGACCAAGACGTTGAGACGGTATACATCCCAGATGGTGACCGTGCGACGCTATGTGTATCTTCACAGGTTGGTTGTGCACTAGAATGTAAATTCTGCTCTACGGCTCAACAAGGCTTCAACCGTAACCTGAAAGTTTCAGAGATCGTTGGTCAAATCTGGCGTGCTGCACGTGAAATCGGTTTAGAGAAAGATACGGGTCGTCGTCCAATTACTAACGTCGTAATGATGGGTATGGGTGAGCCTCTGCTTAACATGAAGAACCTAATTCCATCATTAGAGCTGATGCTTGATGATCTAGGATTCTCACTGTCTAAGCGTCGTGTGACAGTATCAACATCTGGTGTTGTTTCTGGTCTTGATCAGATGACAGACAACATCGATGTGGCTCTGGCGATTTCTCTACACGCACCAAACGATGCACTACGTAGCCAAATCATGCCAATCAACGACCGTTGGGATATCCAAGATTTCCTAGCATCGGTTCGTCGTTACATTGCTTCTTCAAATGCTAACCGCGGTAAAGTAACGGTTGAGTACGTTCTATTGGATCATGTGAATGATGATATGGACCACGCTCGTGAACTTGCTGAGCTAATGAAAGAGACGCCTTGTAAGATCAATTTGATTCCATTCAACCCTTATCCGGGTTCGCCTTATAAGAAGCCAAGCAACTCTCGTATTGATCGCTTCCAAAAAACGCTGATGGAATACAACTACACAGTAACGGTTCGTAAAACACGTGGCGATGATATTGATGCCGCATGTGGTCAGTTGGTTGGTGATGTCATTGATAGAACCAAGCGTACTAAAATGCTGAAAGCCGCCTCTGAAGCTAACTTAATCGCAGGTGATGTGATTCAAGTAAAAGCGGTTTAAATACCATTTAGATCTAAACAAGCCAGAAGGATTCCTTCTGGCTTGTTGCTTTTCTGGAAGGTGAATTTCCAAAAATTGGATTTTTTCCCCACGCTTTCTTACATTTTTCGTTAAATTTTGGACAAAACCATGAGCTGACGGTAAATTTTGTCGAAAGTGTTTTTGCCTTGTAATGGCATTAGCTTATGATTAAATAATCTTAAATTAATTTAAGTGCTCGCTTGTTACCCGATAATCGTCAATGTGTCTATTTAGGTTGGCTACTTGATAAACTAGCTTCCTGAGAAAGTCGCTCACCAACAGTGTGTGGTTTTCTACTTTAAGGGTTGATGAACCGGGTGACAGGAAAAATTCCACATAGTAGGTTGTAAGATTGAGCTTAAACGAAAATAAAAAATGCTCTCATCAACCTGCAATAATACTTTAGAAGTTCACTCTCTATGAACACAGAACAAGAAACACAAACGCAAGAAACTGTCGCTCCAGCAATTGAAGCGGGAACGCTGCTCAAAAATAAACGAGAATCTCTTGGTTTAACACAAAAGCAGATCTCTGATCGCTTGAAGCTACGCGTTACGCTTATCCAGCAAATTGAAGAAAACCAATTCGAGTCAGATCAGGTTGCCACCTTTATGCGTGGTTACATTCGTTCATACGCGAAATACGTCAATCTTGATGAAAAAGTCGTGTTGAACGCGCTTCATCATTCTGGTGATGCCCAACATCAAGAACAAGAAATGTTGAGCTTTTCTCGTAAGACTAAAACCGAGAAGCACAATAGCCGTATTATGCTCCTTACTTGGAGCATCTTTGCTGTGATTGTGGGTATCTCCTCTCTTTGGTGGTGGCAGAATCAACAGCAAGACACCTTATCTCAATCTTTAGCCAATACTGAAAGCTCGGAAGAGCTAGTGGTAGAAGAGTCGCTTGATCCTGAGCTGACTTCATTAGAAGTGATTGAAGGAGAACAAAACACAGAGACATCTCCTGTTACGGAAAACTCTGATGAGCTTACTGAAGTGAGTTCAGCTGAAGATTCAGTAACTCTTGACCCTGTTGAAGTCGTTGAAGAAGCATCAGAAGCATCAGAAGCATCAGAAGCAGCAGACGTTGCTTCGGTTACTGCGGAACCAGAGACTGTAGTGCCTGAAGCTGTGGTTAACGAGCTAGTGATGCAGTTCTCTGCTGATTGCTGGATCCAAGTGAAAGATGCTTCGGGCAAAACGTTATCTACCGGCATTAAAAAAGCAGGCCAGACATTAAATCTTTCTGGAACTGCACCATATAAAGTGATTCTGGGTGCGCCTGAAGGCGTATCGATGACATTTGCAAGTGAACCTGTCGACCTTTCTGGGTATACTTCAGGCAAAGTAGCTAGAATAACCTTACCTTAGAGTTAATATGCAACACGAATCTCCTATTATTCGTCGCAAATCAACCCGTATTTATGTGGGTGATGTGCCGATCGGTGATGGTGCACCAATTGCTGTGCAATCCATGACCAACACAAGAACAACAGATGTCGCCGCGACCGTCGCTCAAATTCGAGCTTTGGAAAAAGTGGGGGCAGATATCGTTCGCGTATCTGTACCGACTATGGAGGCCGCTGAAGCCTTTAAGCTAATCAAGCAGCAGGTCTCTGTTCCTTTGGTTGCTGACATTCACTTCGACTACCGTATCGCTCTTAAAGTGGCAGAGTATGGGGTTGACTGTCTGCGTATCAACCCAGGTAACATCGGTAACGAAAGCCGCATTCGCTCTGTTGTGGATTGTGCTCGTGATATGAATATCCCGATTCGTATTGGTGTTAACGGCGGTTCTCTTGAAAAAGAGATCCAAGAGAAATACACAGAGCCTACAGCAGAAGCGCTGGTTGAATCTGCAATGCGTCACGTCGATATCCTAGACCGTCTGAACTTTGATCAATTCAAAGTCAGCGTGAAGGCTTCTGATGTATTCCTAGCCGTCGGTTCTTACCGTTTGCTTGCTAAGCAGATTGATCAACCACTTCACCTAGGTATTACTGAAGCGGGTGGTGCACGCGCCGGCTCTGTGAAGTCCGCGGTAGGTTTAGGTATGCTTCTTTCTGAAGGTATCGGCGATACGCTGCGTATCTCGCTAGCGGCTGATCCAATCGAAGAGATCAAAGTGGGCTTTGATATTCTTAAATCTTTGCGCATTCGCTCGCGTGGCATCAACTTCATTGCGTGCCCAAGCTGTTCTCGTCAAGAGTTCGATGTTATCAACACCGTTAACGCCCTTGAAGAACGCTTAGAAGACATAGTGACTCCAATGGACGTCTCAATAATCGGTTGTGTCGTTAACGGCCCTGGTGAAGCTGAAGTGTCTCACTTAGGCCTTGCGGGTAGTGCTCGTAAGAGTGCCTTCTACGAAGACGGTAAGCGTCAGAAAGAGCGCTTCGACAACGATGACCTTGTCGACAAACTTGAAGCTAAGATTCGTGCAAAAGCGTCAGTGCTTGATAAAGCAAATCGCATTGATGTAGAAAACTTAGAAGATTAATACAACGCGATGGGGTGTGATTGTCTATTCGCACTAACACCTGGTCGTGAGAAATTACGGAATAAATACTGTGGCTAAAAATATCCAAGCAATTCGAGGCATGAACGACTGCCTTCCAACTCAATCACCACTGTGGCAGAAAGTAGAAAGCGCAGTTAAAAGTGTGGTGAGTGCATACGGTTACAACGAAGTACGTATGCCTATCGTTGAAGAAACGAACCTATTTAGCCGTGCGGTTGGTGAAGAGACAGACGTTGTTTCTAAAGAGATGTACACCTTTGATGACCGTAATGGTGATAGCCTAACGCTGCGTCCAGAAGGCACAGCCGGTTGTGTACGTTCATGTATTCAAAACAGCCTTATCAACCGTGATGAGCAGCGCCTATGGTACATGGGTCCAATGTTCCGTCACGAGCGTCCTCAAAAAGGTCGTTACCGTCAATTCCACCAATGTGGTGTTGAAGTGTTTGGCCTAGACGGTCCAGACGTTGACGCAGAACTTATCATGATGACAGCACGTCTATGGCGTGAACTAGGCATCGATAAGCACGTTCGCCTCGAGCTGAACTCAATCGGTTCTCAAGAAGATCGAGTAAGCTATCGTACAGCGTTAGTGGCTTTCCTTGAGCAACACATTGATGTGTTAGATGAAGACTGCAAACGTCGCATGCACACTAACCCTCTACGTGTACTTGATACTAAGAACCCGGATGTTCAAGCTATCTTAGGTGACGCACCTCGACTATCTGAATATTTAGGTGAAGAATCGAAGCAACATTTTGCTGGTTTGTGTGAACTTCTTGACGCTGTTGGTATCGAATACCAAGTTAATGAGCGTCTAGTACGTGGCCTAGATTACTACAACCGCACCGTATTCGAGTGGATCACTGATAGCCTTGGTGCTCAAGGTACAGTTTGTGGCGGCGGTCGTTACGATGGTCTTGTTGAGCAACTAGGCGGCAAAGCAACCAATGCTGTTGGCTTCGCAATGGGTCTAGAGCGTCTAGTTCTTATGATGGAAACGCTAGAGCTAACAGAAGTTCGCCGTAGCGTTGACGTATACGTGGTTGCTGCTGGCGAAGGTACTATGATCGCAGGCATGCAGTTAGCGAATCAATTACGCGATACCGTTGAAGGCGTACGCGTAATGAACCACTTCGGTGGTGGTAACTTCAAGAAGCAATTCAAGCGTGCTGACAAAGTAGGTGCTGTTGTGGCGCTGGTACTTGGTGAGAACGAAGTTGCTGACAATACAGTTGTGCTAAAAGATCTGGTTGGCGGCGAGCAAGAAACCGTGTCTCAAACGGAAGTTGCAGAGAAAGTTGCTGCGCTAATCTAATTAGCCATTGAGCAAACGCTCATCATGAATATCAACGTCAGCACTATGCTGGCGTTTAAAGAATTAAAGAGGACAGGAAGTGGAACTTTACGATAGCGAAGAGCAACAAGTTGAAGCCATTAAAGATTGGTGGAAAGAGAACGGTAAAGCCGTAATCTTTGGTGCAGTTATTGGTTTAGGCGGTCTATTTGGCTGGCGCTATTACCAAGATTCAGTCGTTGAAGCGCGTGAAGTGGCTTCAGAAGGCTACACCTCTGTAATTTCAGCTCTTGATGCTAAGGGCGTTGATGCTCAATCTGATATTCAAGCTTTTATCGACGCTAACAAAGACGCTGAATACTCTGTACTTGCTGCTATGCAATTAGCAAAAGCGCAAGTTCAAGCGGGTGAGCTTGCAGCTGCACTTGAACAGCTTGAGTGGGCAAAATCGGCAACTAAGGATGCGGCACTTACGCCACTACTGACTTACCGTGCTGCACGTATCAAAGCTGAGCAAGGTGAATTTGACGCAGCCTTGACTGATCTTGAAGCGATGACTGATGAATCTTGGACTGGCCGTGTTGCTGAACTGCGTGGTGATATCTCACTTCGTAAAGGCGATACAGATGCGGCTTACAGTGCTTATTCTGAAGCACAACAAGCAGCTGATGCGAGCCAAACGCTTCAAATCAAACTTGACGACCTAGCTAAATAAGGCGCTTTGAATGAAGAAGATGTTTCCAAAAGCGGCGTTGTGTGCGATTGCTCTTGGCCTATTGGCTGGCTGTGCGGGTGAAGAAGACACCGTAATCATGGCGCCAGTACCAACAGTAAATAGCGAGTTCACTCCTAGCCAGGAATGGTCTACGTCGGTTGGTGATGGTGTTGGCCACTACTTTTCAAAACTAACGCCAGAATTGGCTTACGACAAAGTGTTTGTTGCGAGCCGTGAAGGTATGGTTAAAGCGCTTGACCCTGAAACAGGTAAAGAGCTGTGGAAAGTCGATCTTGAAAAAGAAGTACTGGCTCGTTTATCGGGTGGTTTAACGGCGGCTTACGGCAAAATATTTGTTGGTTCTGAAAATGGTGAAGTGATCGCTATGGATGAATCAACCGGTGAAGAGCTGTGGCGTGTATCAGTGAATGGTGAGGTGCTTGCATCCCCAGCAACTGAAAGCAACATGGTTATTGTTCATACCAGTCGCGGTATGTTGATCGCGTTAGATCAAGAAAGCGGCGAACAAAAATGGACGATTAGCACTGAAGTTCCAAGCCTAACACTTCGTGGCGATAGCTCGCCTGTTGCTGTTTCTGGCGGTGTATTCTGGGGGACTGCAAATGGTCGTTTAGCAGCCGCAATTGTTGACCGTGGTCAGCTTATTTGGCAACAGCCAGTAGGCACACCAAAAGGTGCAACGGAAATAGATCGCTTGGTTGATGTTGATGCATCACCGATTGTTCTTGGCGGCACCCTGTATACAGTAGGTATCAATGGTCAGCTAATCGCTATCGATCTTCGTTCTGGTAAGCCAATTTGGAAGCGTAACTATTCGTCAGCGATTGACTTAGCGAGTGATGGTAGCCGTTTGTTCGTTGTTACCGACAAAGACCATGTGGTTGCGGTTGATGCGCGTAGTGGTACTGAACTTTGGAGCACTCCATTGTTAGAAAACCGCTTACTGACAGCACCTGCTATTATTAATGGTTATGTAGTTGTGGGTGATACAGAAGGTTATCTGCACTGGTTAGATCGTTCATCGGGTGAGTTTGTTGCTCAACAGCTCGTCGATGATAGCGGCTTTGCGGTTGCGCCAATTGAAATGCCTGAAGGCTACTTAGTGACGACTCGCAATGGCGATGTAAAGAAACTAACGATTAGCCAATAAAAGCGTGATACAATTCACAGTCGGCTCCTGGTTGGTAACAGCTAGGAGCCGTTTTGTTGTTATAAATTAATAAACCGTGTGGTTATAGGTAAGAGTTTAAACTTGCGATCAAGTGCTTACCTATAACTACATTTAGAGAAGAAATTGTAGAGGTTGTTATGGTACCTGTTGTTGCTCTAGTAGGGCGTCCGAACGTAGGTAAATCTACGTTATTTAACCGATTGACTCGAACTCGTGATGCATTGGTTGCGGATTTCCCTGGCTTAACGCGTGACCGTAAATACGGTCATGCTCATTTTAGCGAGCATGACTTTATTGTTATTGACACTGGTGGTATCGACGGTACCGAAGAAGGTGTTGAAACTAAAATGGCTGAACAGTCGCTAGCGGCGATTGATGAAGCTGATGTCGTTCTATTTATGGTAGATGGCCGTGCGGGTCTAACACCTTCAGACGTGGCTATTGCTAAGCACCTTCGTCAACTAGAAAAGCCTTCAATGCTAGTAGTAAACAAGGTTGATGGTATCGACCCTGATGCTGCAAGTGCTGATTTCTGGCAACTAGGCGTAGAAGACATGTACCAAATCGCTGCGGCGCACGGTCGTGGCGTAACAGCGTTGATTGATCTTGCTCTTAACCCGTTCGCAGAAGCGTTAAAAGCTGAGAATGGCGAAGTAAGCGATTTAACTGAGTTTGAAGACGAAGAAGAAGAGCAAGTTGATTTCACTGAAGAAGAAGCGGAAGAAGAATTCAAGCGCCTTCAAGATCAACCAATTAAGCTAGCGATCATTGGCCGTCCTAACGTTGGTAAATCAACACTAACTAACCGTATCCTTGGTGAAGAACGTGTTGTTGTTTACGATATGCCAGGCACAACTCGTGACTCTATCTACATTCCAATGCAGCGTGATGAGCGTGAATACGTTCTGATTGATACTGCAGGTGTTCGTCGTCGTAAAAATATCAACGAAACAGTAGAGAAGTTCTCAGTGGTTAAAACACTGAAAGCAATTGAAGATGCTAACGTTGTATTGCTGCTTATTGATGCTCGAGACAACATCTCTGATCAAGATTTAAGCTTGTTAGGCTTTGCGTTGAATGCTGGTCGTTCAATTGTTATTGCAGTAAACAAGTGGGATGGTCTAGACAGCGATGTTAAAGATCGCGTTAAGAAAGAACTAGACCGTCGTTTAGGTTTCGTTGATTTCGCACGTATTCACTTTATCTCTGCACTTCACGGTACAGGTGTTGGTCACTTGTTTGAATCTGTTCAAGAAGCTTACAAGTCAGCGACGACTCGTGTTGGTACTTCTGTGCTAACTCGTATCATGAAGATGGCGACTGATGATCACCAACCGCCTATGGTTCGTGGCCGTCGTGTTAAATTGAAATACGCGCACGCTGGTGGCTACAACCCACCGATTATCGTTATCCACGGTAACCAAGTACGTAACTTGCCAGATTCATACAAACGATTCTTGATGAACTACTACCGTCGTTCACTAGAGATTATGGGTACACCTATTCGCATTCAATTCCAGAACAGCGAGAACCCATTTGAAGCTAAGACAACCAAGCTGACAATTTCTCAAGAACGTAAACGTAAGCGTATGATGAGCATGGTTAAAGGTCGTAAGTAAACCTTTCCAATAGATTTGATACCCGAGCCTGTCTCGGGTATTTTTTTAAGCAAAATTCACGTTAAGCCATAACCTCATATCTCCATATCGTGATGGGTTAACGAATTAGACTCAATTTCAAAAGAAGAACGATATGACCACTAGCGATTCCATGACACCAGCGACATCCATGAAACCAATAATAGTTATCACACCAACCATCACTCAATTTTGTCATCAGGCTTGGCAGATCAAAGCAAAGGCGTTGTACGTTGAAAACGATGACAGCAAAACCTACCTGATCACCGACATGACACCTTTCCACCCAGTGAGTCATATTTGGCCAGATCACCCTGCAGACCAAGGCTTTGTTAATGTTGGTGACGTGCAATATCCCGTTGAAGACTGTCTTGTTGGTGCAATAGAACAATCTACTGGCAAGCTTCATATCGCAGCAGATATCCCTGTTAAGCGTGATACGGAAGGGTGGACGTTTGTGGTTGTCCACCAGCTACCTGTATCTGCTTCTATGATTAAGGTTAGCGACGAAGTCATGTTGACGGTTGATAAAGAGTATCAAGCTAGTTTGAGCCGTGGTCACAGCGCTGGCCACATCGCTTTCCTAGCCTTGAATAAAGTATTGGCTGAGAGCTACTGGCGTAAAGATGCAGATAGAAAAGATCCACTCGGCAGCTACGACTTCAATAGCTACGCTCAAGTCACCAGCTTTGTGACGCCAGAATTATGTACAGACAAGTATCGTTTGGGCAAAACCCTGAAGAAACGCGGTTTGAACGTTGCAGACATGCTAACCAATCTTGATGGTATCGAAGCCGACATCAATCAGATGATTAAAGGTTGGCTCGCAGACTCAACGCCAGTAGCAATGAGACTGGAAGGTGAGGCATTAACAGACTCTCGCTATTGGGAATGGCAGTTGGATAGCGACACTTTAGTGTCTATTCCGTGTGGTGGTACTCACATCGAGAATACGTCAGAGCTTAAGTCTTTATCGGTTAAGTTAACCCAGTTAGATGACCAGCATATTGAAATGCTGACGCATGTAATACGATGATTTAGACTACAGATCGAAATGGCTTGTGCTGTTTATTTTATTTTTATATGTAACTTTTAATATAAATCACTATTTAAAATTGAAATGCAGCACATGTAACTTATGCTTTCGGTATGTGGTGATATAAATATTCTTTTTGGGGTAGATCGCTGATCAAAATAGATAAAGCGAAAGATCAACCTATGATCTTCGATTGTGTGTACGGCTTATTTAGTGTGTTATTATTAACCAATAGCAAGCTTGCATAAGAACAAGCTGTACCCTATTACACAATTGAAAGCTTTAGTGAATGGAACAACAATTTTTATTAGAAGGCCATCGAGCCGTCAACAGTTTGCTGCGCAAGCTTGCTCTAGGGATGGATCGCAAAGATTTAAACCATAAGATCATTCAGCTTACCGAGCAGATTTTTGGGCAGCGCATGGCTTCAATTTTACTGCTCAACTCTGAGTCAAAGACTTTACACCTTGAATATGCCCCAAACCTGCCTGATTTTTACAATCAGCAGATAGAAGGGGTTGGGATTGGTGCAGGGATTGGTTCTTGTGGCGAGGCGGCTGCACTCAAGAAAGCAGTGATGGTCTCCAATATAAATACACACCCAAACTGGGCACCTTTCTTAGCCTTAACCAATCAAGCCAATTTACATGCCTGTTGGTCGGTACCTATCATCTCATCGCACGGTCATGTACTGGGTACCTTCGCCATTTATAGCCAGTACATATCTGAGCCGCATGAATTTGAGCTTGAGATCTTAGAGCTATTGGCCTCCCTATATTCGGTCGCATTAGAAAAGTTTGAACTGGAGAATCAGCTTAACTTTTTTGCCAATCGTGATTCTCTTACCCATTGCTTGAATCGTCGCGCATTGTTTAATGAAGCTGAGAAAGTGTTGGCTAAGCGATGTTTTGGTGACAAGGTTATGGCGTGTCTGTTTGTTGATGTCGATAAGTTCAAATCGATTAACGATACTTATGGTCATAGTTTTGGTGATGATGTGCTGTTGGCGGTTGCAAAAGTCCTCGATGAGGCTACCACAGCATATGCCAAGATAGGGCGTTACGGTGGCGATGAGTTTGTGGTGTTCTCTTGCTTTGATGATCAAGAAAGCGTTGTTAGCTTCTACCACGACTTAGAGAAAGCACTGCAACAAGCGCTTTATATCAATGATGTGCAGTTCTCAGTGAGTGTTGGGTTGTCTTGTGAGAAAGATCCTCAAGGATTAGACCAGTTGATCGCACAAGCTGATAAGAACATGTATCAAATCAAGCAAGCCAAGTCTCAGCGGTAGTAGATTGTAAAAATAGTAGTGAATTAGGAAATGCTAATGAGTGAAAATATCTGCCCTAAGTGCCAGTCTGAGCTAACTTGGGATGGCAAGTATCACTGTGAAAGTTGTCAGGCTCACTTTACTAAAGTTGGGTTTTGCCCTGAGTGCAGCAGCCAACTTGAGAAGCTTCAAGCCTGTGGTGCGGCGAGCTATTTTTGTAATGCCGATTGCAACGAATTGAAGTCTAAGTCGAGAGTAAAATTCGAATTCCAACCAGCGGAATAGCCTTAAGCTACATGGTTTGAACGATTATCGTTGATGCTTTATCAAAGACCCAATACCAAAGTGTTGGGTCTTTTTTGTATCTGATGAACAGGAATGTGTCATCTTGGTTCATTCTCATCGCCACTGCACCAGCATGAAACATAGTGACATGATCGCTATGCACTCCATTGGTGTGAGTTTCTTTTAACTTCCATAAATACAATTACTTATAAATAATTTTGTTGGTTTATAAGTTTGGCACTCTTCTTGTAACTCTGTAATTGAATAACAAAAATACAATTATGGAGTAATATCATGAACAAGGTGTTCAATTTATCGCTAGCTGCACTGTGTACAACACTTTCATTTTCTTCTGCAACAGTGCTTGCTGCTGATGAGACCATCAAGGTCGGTGTTCTACACTCACTCTCTGGCACTATGGCGATCAGTGAAACCACGCTAAAAGATACCGTGCTAATGCTTATCGAAGAGCAGAACAAAAAGGGCGGTTTGCTTGGCAAGAAGCTAGAGCCTGTGGTGGTTGACCCTGCGTCAAACTGGCCGCTATTTGCAGAAAAAGCACGTGAGCTTATCGAAAAAGAGAAAGTGGATGTGGTGTTCGGTGGTTGGACATCGGTATCACGTAAATCCATGCTGCCTGTTTTTGAAGAGCTCAACAGCATCCTTTTCTACCCAGTACAGTATGAAGGCGAAGAGTCTTCTAAAAACGTTTTCTACACCGGTGCCGCGCCAAACCAACAAGCGATTCCTGCAGTGGATTACTTGATGGAAGAGCTTGAAGTTGAGCGTTGGGTACTTGCAGGTACCGATTACGTCTATCCACGTACCACCAATAAGATCCTTGAAGCCTACCTAAAAGATAAAGGTGTCGCAGAAGAAGACATCATGATCAACTACACGCCATTTGGTCACTCTGATTGGCAATCTATCGTTTCAGACATCAAAAAGTTCGGCGAAGCAGGCAAGAAAACCGCTGTGGTTTCTACTGTGAATGGCGATGCGAACGTACCTTTTTATAAAGAGCTTGGTGCTCAAGGCATTTCATCTGAAGACATCCCAGTTATTGCATTCTCTGTTGGTGAAGAAGAACTGTCAGGTATGGATACAGAACCACTGGTTGGTCACCTAGCGGCATGGAACTACTTCATGAGTGTTGATACCGAAGCCAATGAAGAGTTCGTTGAAACGTGGCAGTCGTTCATCAAGAGTGAAAAGCGTGTCACCAATGACCCAATGGAAGCGCACTATGTTGGCTTCAACATGTGGGCTCAAGCGGTCACTAATGCGGGCACAACCGATCCTGAATCTGTGCAAGATGCCTTGATTGGCGTGTCTGTTCCTAACCTTTCTGGCGGCTACTCTACCATGCTGCCAAACCACCACATAACTAAACCGGTATTGATTGGTGAGATTCAAGATGATGGCCAGTTTGACATCGTTTGGGAAACCACTGGACTCGTTGCGGGTGATGCTTGGTCGAGCTACTTACCTGAATCAGCGAAGCTGTTCTCTAGCTGGTCAAAGCCATTCTCATGTGGTGCGTTTAACGTCGAAACGAAGAAGTGTTCTGGCGGTAACTAGAGCGTTAAGTCAGGAATATTGAACCTTCCTGTTTGGGAAGAACGCCCCTGTTTAAGGGGCGAAGCGACCGGAAGGTTCATAGTTTCAGGTAACAAGCACTATCCACACATCCTCCAAGTAAAAATAACAATATCTAACTTGGTTGGTTAAGGAAGCAGGGATGAAAAACGTATCAAACGTATTTAAAGCGCTGTTGCTCATGGCAGTCAGTGCTCAGTTGGCTTTTGCTGGAATAACGGATGAAGCTAGCTTTACCAAGGCGCTAGTTGGTAAGAAAACATCGGATAAAGAATTAGCTATCGATTGGGTGGTTGAGACGCAAACGGAAGATGTGTCGAAACCTATTTTAGATGGCTGGTTAAACGGAAACCTTTACTACTTCAATGAGAAACAGAGCGAGCAGTACAAACAGCTCTACCTCATTCAAAACATCAAAACGGCAACGTCAGCTCAGTCAGTATGGACTGATTCAACGCTTAATATCGACAATGCTAGACAGTTTAAAAAAGTTCGTGTGAATAACAAACTTCGCGGGATGTTACGCGGGGAAATTGCTTATATTGGACTGAACAGCAGTAATACAGAGGTGCGTTACAAAGCGGTTCTGGATCTATTAGGAACCAAAGATTCTGCCATCATCGAACGACTCACTGAACTCAGAGCAAATGAATCAGATGGCAAAGTAGCCGAGCTAATGGACCTCTCATTGGCTATTTATACCTCTCTTGATAAAAGCGCAACCATTGAAGATCGAGTCACGTCGATTGAGCGAGTCGGTGACTTCAAACACTCGGTCGTTCTGAAAACACTGAACCAACTACTGAGCAGTGAGCTAGATCCAAGCATTACCGCTGCAGCAGAACGTGCGATGGATAGCTATCAACAAAGCCAAGCACTCTATTCAGGTGTAGAAACGGTATTCTTCGGTTTGAGTTTAGGTTCGGTATTGGTGTTAGCGGGTATCGGCTTAGCGATCACTTTTGGTGTGATGGGTGTTATCAATATGGCTCATGGCGAGTTGATCATGATTGGCGCTTATACCACCTATGTCATGCAATTGTTGATGCCCAATCATATTGGTTTGGCACTGATACTCTCTATCCCTGCTGCGTTTATTGTTTCAGGTTTGGTGGGTATTGTGATCGAGCGAAGTGTGATTCGTCATCTTTATGGTCGCCCATTGGAAACCTTACTCGCGACCTTTGGTATCAGCTTGATCTTGCAGCAAGCCGTTCGCTCGATTTTCTCTCCATTGAACCGCTCAGTGAGCACACCTGAATGGATGTCTGGCGCACTTCAATTAAACCCAATGCTGTCTCTGACTTATAACCGACTTTATATCATCCTGTTCTGTGGTTTGGTGTTTATGGGCTTATTAATGGTTCTGAAAAAGACACCACTAGGCTTACAGGTTCGTGCGGTTTCTCAAAACCGTGGCATGGCTCGTGCGATGGGGATTCGATCGGAACGTGTTGATGCGATGACCTTTGGTTTAGGTTCTGGCGTTGCGGGTGTCGCGGGTGTGGCACTTTCTCAACTGACTAACGTAGGTCCAAATATGGGGCAGGCGTACATCATCGATTCATTCATGGTGGTGGTATTCGGCGGCGTTGGCAACCTATGGGGTACGCTAGTCGCAGGTTTAAGTCTTGGTCTGTTCAATAAGATTTTAGAACCATGGGCTGGTGCGGTTCTCGCCAAGATTCTGGTACTGGTTTTCATCATTCTGTTTATTCAAAAACGCCCACGCGGACTCTTCCCGCAACGTGGTCGTGCGGCTGAAGGTTAAGGACAACATCATGCAGTCAAAATCATTTGTACTTTCGGCAATGCGTGGTGACAAAGGTGGCCAACTGACCATCCTTGCCATTCTTGCGGCCGTCATTCTTATCCCACTGGCTAACACCATGTTACCAAGTGGGCACCCGCTCCATGTCGAGACTTTCACTATCTCACTAATGGGTAAATACCTGAGCTACGCAATGTTGGCGTTGGCGCTCGATCTTGTGTGGGGCTATCTCGGAATATTGAGCCTCGGCCACGGTGCTTTCTTTGCGCTTGGTGGTTATGCGATGGGCATGTATTTAATGCGCCAGATTGGTGACCGTGGGGTTTATGGTGATCCAATCCTGCCTGACTTTATGGTGTTCCTTGATTGGTCGGTGTTGCCGTGGTTCTGGCAGGGTTTTGATCAGTTCTGGTTCGCCTGCTTGATGGTGGTGTTGGTGCCGGGCGCATTGGCTTACTTGTTTGGTTACCTTGCTTTCCGCTCTCGCGTGTCCGGGGTTTACCTTTCTATCATGACTCAGGCGTTAACTTACGCATTGATGCTGGCATTTTTCCGTAACGAGATGGGCTTTGGTGGCAACAACGGACTGACAGACTTTAAAGATATTATTGGCCTGAGCTTACAGAGTGATGCGGTCAAGATAGGCCTGTTTGTCGCGACTGGTATCTCGCTCATCCTCAGCTACATCGCTTGTCGTATGGTGGTGACCAGTCGATTAGGTCGTGTGGCATTAGCGATTCGTGATACGGAATCACGTACTCGCTTTATGGGCTACGACGTCGATGGCATCAAGCTGTGGGTCTTCGTTCTTTCTGCTGTTATCGCGGGTATTGCTGGGGCTTTATATGTCCCTCAAGTTGGTATCATTAACCCGGGAGAATTTGCCCCGCTTAACTCGATTGAGATTGTGGTTTGGGTTGCCTTAGGCGGTCGTGCCACTCTGTTTGGTGCCATTGTTGGGGCTCTGATTATCAACTACGCCAAGAGCTGGTTTACGGTTGAGTTCCCAGAGGTGTGGTTATTTGCTCTGGGTGGGCTATTCGTTCTTTCGACCATGTACTTCCCACAAGGTGTGATTGGTTTTGTCAGTGAAAAGTGGCGGCAGCTGCGCAAGGCATCGAATGGGAAAAACCAAGATAAAGATAAGGATGATCAGCACAAAGCCAAAGAGGTGATCGCATGACCACATTTAATAGCGTAAAAGAATCGGTTCAGGCGTTCACTCGTCGAGACCAAGTCTTTGATTACCTCAAACCCGATATTCATCCTGCCATCGATACCCGTCACAACGTGTTGTTGTACGTGGAAGGCGTCAACAAGAGCTTCGATGGTTTCCAAGCGATAAACGATCTGAACCTCTACATCAATGAAGGAGAGCTTCGCTGCATCATTGGCCCTAATGGCGCAGGTAAAACCACCATGATGGACATCATCACAGGTAAAACTAAGCCAGATACTGGTGAAGTGTGGCTAGGCTCGAACATCAATCTACTCAAGATGAACGAAGCAGAAATCGCCAATGCAGGCGTTGGGCGTAAATTCCAAAAACCGACCGTGATTGAGTGTTTAACCGTGTGGCAGAACCTTGAGTTAGCCATGGCGGGTGACCGCTCAGTGTGGACGACTTTCACTGCTGTAATGTCTGGTGAACAGAAAGACAAACTGACCTCGGTACTTGAGCTGATTCATTTAAAAGACGAAGCGGCGAATTTGGCAGGTAATCTGTCTCACGGGCAAAAGCAGTGGTTAGAGATAGGCATGTTATTGATGCAAAACCCTAGGCTATTGCTGGTGGATGAACCCGTTGCAGGGATGACTCACCAAGAGATGGACCGTACCTCTGAGTTACTTAACTCACTGGCAGGCAAGCACTCAGTGGTAGTGGTTGAACACGATATGGACTTCGTTCGTTCTATTGCTAGCCATGTCACTGTACTTCATCAAGGTCATGTGCTGGCTGCAGGCACCATGGACCAAGTGCAGGCTCACCCTGAAGTTAAACAAGTTTATCTCGGAGAATAGGATGCTAGAGGTTAAATCAGTTAATCAATATTACGGTGAGAGCCACACGCTGTGGGATTTGGATATGCAGATCCCTGAAGGCAAGTGCACAGTGTTAATGGGACGAAACGGTGTCGGTAAAACGACGTTGCTACAATGCATCATGGGGCTAGTTAAGGTCGAGAGCGGTGACATTTCGTTATCGGGTGAGTCGCTTTTGAAAACCGATGCGGAAGAGCGTGCTCGCCAAGGTATCGGTTATGTGCCGCAAGGCCGTCAGATCTTTCCGATGCTTACCGTTCAAGAAAACCTAGAAGTAGGCTTGCCGATTCGAGAAAAGGGCGACCGTAAGATCCCTGAGTTCATCTTCGATATATTCCCAGTATTAAAAGAGATGCTGCATCGTCGCGGAGGTGACTTATCTGGTGGTCAGCAGCAGCAACTCGCGATTGGGCGTGCGCTGGTAGTTAATCCAAAACTGTTGATCTTGGATGAACCAACAGAAGGTATTCAGCCCAATATCGTGCAAGAGATCGGTGACATCATTCGCATGCTCAACGAGAAGATGGGACTCACTGTCCTGCTTGTTGAGCAGAAGCTGCCATTTGCGAGAAAGGTCGGTGACCGATTTTGCATTCTCGACCGTGGTCGTCAGGTAGCAGAAGGTGAAATGAAAGGGCTCAATGAGTCTTTGATTAAGGAGTACCTAACCGTATGAGCTCTCTATATTCTTCGAGTGAAGCAATAAACACCTCTTTAGCGGGAGTGTTGTCTCTGAATGAGACCATCGAGCAAGATATCCGAGACGGTTGGCAAGCGAGCTTAAACCTCACCTTTGTTGACCGTGGTGATAAAACCGTTTTAAAGAATCGTCAGCAGTCTGGTCCGCTTGCGGTGCAACGCCCCTTGTATCCTGATGGGGAAACGTGTCACACCTACTTACTTCATCCCCCCGGCGGAGTCGTAGGTGGTGACACACTCAATATTGAAGCGACCATCGAAAGCGGTGCACATGCGTTGATCACCACACCCGGTGCGACCAAGTTTTATCGCTCAAACAACAAGTACGCCAAGCAGAAGCAGACCCTACGAGTGAAGAAAGATGCACGCTTGGAATGGATGCCGCAAGAGAACATCTTTTTCCCCAATGCACACGTTCGTTTAGACACTGAAATTCGTCTGGAAAAGGGTGCACAATTTTGGGGTTGGGAGATGCACTGTTTTGGACGCCCTGCACAGAATGAGGGATTCGAGCATGGTCACCTCGTTGGGAAAACAGAAATCTATCTTGATAATCAAAGGCTTCTGACTGAAGGTTTTAATTTTCACGGTGGCGATAAGCTAATGATAAATATGGGGTTACTTGATTATTCAATGATGGGAACCTTTTATATCACCTCAAATGAGAAGCAAGATTTAGAGTTGGTACAGAGCTTGCTCTTATCTATTACACAGCAAGCTTCACAGCAATCAGTTACATCAAAAATATCGAGTGAACCCACATTAATATTGGGCGCGACTCAGATAGAAGGATTGATTGTAGTGCGAGCCTTGGGGTATTGGAGTGAAGACATCCTCCAAGCCTTTGGTCAGATATGGCAAGCAACTCGCTCTCATTTGTGTGGTACGACTCCTGATTTACCAAGGATTTGGGCGACTTAGCGATTAGCCCTTTTTGTACCGAGGGCGACTTCCGGCCCTCGGTACATTTTTTAAAGCTTGCTGTGTTTGAATCCCACTTACTGCTCATGCGTTTTTGAGCACTAAGAAAACAACACTAACAGCGGGCGGCTAAATGGAATTAACACCAAGAGAAAAAGATAAGCTACTTATCTTCTGCGCAGGAATGCTGGCACAGCAGCGCAAACAAAAAGGCTTAAAACTCAACTACCCAGAATCTATTGCGCTGATCAGCAGTGCCATTCTTGAAGGTGCCCGCGAGGGTAAAACCGTTTCGGAATTGATGGATTTTGGACGCACATTGCTTACCGTCGATGACGTTATGGAGGGGATCCCTTCCATGATCCCTGATGTACAAGTCGAAGCCACTTTTCCTGATGGCACCAAGCTGGTGACCGTTCATGAACCTATCGTGTAGGGAGAAGTAATATGGCTGGTTCAACAAAACAATACTCAGGATTCGTTCCCGGAAAAGTAGAAACCGCTCCCGGTGACATCATTCTCAATGAAGGCCGCGACACGACGTCCGTTAAGGTGAAAAACATTGGCGATCGTCCTGTTCAAATTGGCTCTCATTACCACTTCTATGAAGCAAACCCTTCGCTGATCTTTGACCGAGAAGCCACTAAAGGCTTTCGACTCAATATTCCTGCTGGTACTGCAACCCGCTTTGAGCCGGGTCAGTCGCGCAGCGTCGAGTTAGTGCGTTACGCCGGTAAGTTAGAGATCTATGGCTTCCAAGGAAAGGTGATGGGCAAGCTTTAAGCGCTCTTCACGGAAATAATTAAAACAACAAAGGATTGATCATGGCGACGATATCCAGACAGGCTTACGCCGAAATGTTCGGGCCAACAGTTGGAGACCGAGTGCGTCTTGCTGACACTGATTTATGGCTAGAAGTTGAAAAGGATTACACCGTATACGGCGACGAAGTGAAGTTCGGCGGCGGTAAAGTTATCCGTGATGGACAAGGGCAAAGCCAACGTCCAAGTGCTGAGACACCGGATTTGGTGATTACCAACGCCATCGTATTAGACTACTGGGGCATCGTGAAAGCCGATGTCGCAATTAAAGATGGCCGAGTTCAGGCATTGGGCAAAGCGGGCAATCCAGATGTTCAACCGGGTGTTGATATTGTGATCGGCCCGGGCACGGAGATTTTAGCGGGCGAAGGTTCAATCTTGACTGCTGGTGGTATTGATTCACACATTCATTTTATCTGCCCACAACAAATTGAAGAGGCGTTGGCATCCGGCGTTACTACCATGATCGGCGGTGGTACAGGGCCAAACACAGGGACCAACGCAACCACATGTACGCCGGGCCCTTGGAACATGCATCGCATGCTGGAATCGCTCGATCAGTTCCCAATGAATTTTGGTTTGTTAGGTAAAGGCAATGCAAGTCAGCCTGAAGCATTACGTGAACAAGTCGCTGCTGGCGCAGTCGGTTTGAAGTTGCATGAGGACTGGGGAACCACTCCCGCTTCCATCGATACTTGTTTGAGCGTAGCTGACGAGATGGACGTACAAGTGGCGATTCATACCGATACCTTGAATGAGTCGGGCTTTGTTGAATCGACACTTGGCGCAATCGGCGACCGCGTGATTCATACCTATCACACCGAAGGTGCGGGTGGTGGTCATGCTCCCGATATTATTCGTGCTGCAGGTGAACCGAACGTTTTGCCCTCCTCAACCAATCCAACACGACCTTACACCATCAATACCGTCGATGAGCATTTGGATATGTTGATGGTATGTCATCACCTTTCACCATCGATTGCCGAAGATGTCGCGTTCGCTGAATCGCGTATTCGCCGTGAAACCATTGCCGCAGAAGACATTCTTCATGACTTAGGCGCATTCTCGATGATCGCTTCGGATTCACAAGCTATGGGGCGAGTGGGTGAAGTAATAACTCGAACTTGGCAAACCGCGCACAAGATGAAAGTTCAGCGCGGCAGCCTAAAAGAAGATTCAGACTACAGCGATAACTTCCGATTAAGACGCTATGTCGCTAAGTACACCATCAACCCAGCGATCACTCATGGTATGTCTCATGAAATCGGTTCTATCGAAGCAGGGAAATTAGCAGACTTAGTGTTGTGGAAGCCCGCTTTCTTTGGTGTGAAACCTAGTGTGATTTTGAAAGGCGGCATGATCGCCATGGCGCCGATGGGTGATCCAAACGCTTCAATCCCAACACCTCAGCCAGTTCACTATCGCTCTATGTTTGGTAGCTACGGCAAGGCGTGTCAGAACACATCGATGTTGTTTGTCTCTAAAGAAGCCAAGGCGCAGAACATCGATAAGCAATTGGGTCTGCAGAGTTTGATTGGCGTAGTAAGTAACTGCCGAAACATTAGCAAAGCCGACATGAAGCTCAACGATTGGATGCCGAAGATTGAGGTGGATTCTCAGACGTATCAAGTACGCGCCGATGGGGAACTGCTGACCTGTGAGCCTGCTGAAAAGCTGCCAATGGCTCAGAGATACTTTCTATTTTAAGAGCTCGGCTGAAGGCTCTTGTTTTAAGGCTTAGCTGAGGGCTCTCATTTTAACTCTGAGCTGAAGACTCCTGTTTTAGCTCTGAGCTAAGGGCTCTTTGACTGAACACTCTTATTTTGGCGACCCTATTTTGAACGTTATAAATCTCACAAGGAGATTGAGGTAATAGCATGATTGAACTGACCCAACTGAATACTCAAATACAAAATGCACCAGACGGTTACTTGAGCCTGCCGATTGATAGCCGCATCAAAAGCCGCCTTAAGGTGATGCTAGATGACGGGCGCAATGCAGGGCTGTTTCTACCACGAGGTCATATCTTGCGTGGTGGCGAACAACTCTCAAGTGAATGCGGTTTAGTCGTAGAAGTGAAAGCGGCACCAGAAACTGTTTCGACTGTTTACTGTGAAGACTTGCTCCTGTTAACACGAGTGGCTTATCACCTTGGTAACCGTCATGTCCCGCTGCAAGTCGAGGCGGGTTGGGTTCGTTATCAACACGACCATGTTTTGGATGAAATGGTTGAAGGCTTAGGCGCTAAAGTGACCACCGAGAAACAACCGTTTGAACCAGAAGGCGGCGCTTATGGCGGTCGCTCGGGTGGTCATCACCACCATCATTAATCGAGTCATTGATGACTCAAAAAAACATTGATTTAAACACCAACGATATTAATAACAATAATACCAATCACCGTAAGTAAGTGATCAACAATAGCGCAGAAAAAAGGCTTGAGAACAAGGCATAATTTTTCGATAAGTAGTTATTCTACAATCAAAAATTATAACGCAGTTATCGAGCATTTTAGCAAGCTAGGGTGAGCAATTATTTACTACGATTGGTATAAAGCAAGGAACTCACGATGAACTTTAAAACAGCTGCAGGCTTATGCACTTTCACAATAGCTTCTCTAACAACATCAACATTGGCTTTAGCTCACCCAGGACATGGAGCACACTCGGTTCATGAGTCTCACTCGTTTATGTCTGGCTTAACTCACCCTGTGACTGGTATGGATCACCTGATCATGCTGGTCGCTTTTGGTCTATTAATTGGCGCATTGTCGTTTTCAACCAAGATAAAAGCCGCTCTGATTGGCGGTGGATTGGCGTCTTTAGTGGTAGGGCTTATTGCAGGCCAAGCCTTAGGTTTCTCTGTAATTGTTGAGCCAGCCATTATCGCTTCTCTGTTCGTCGTCAGCTTATGTTTATGGCACGTGTTCTCACCATCAACCAAGCGTGTAAACAGCGTATTGGTCGCTTCTATTGCTATGCTGTTTTTCCATGGTTACGCACACGGTGTTGAAGCTGCGAGCAACCTGACTCAGTTCGCAACCGGTATGGGCATCAGTGCTCTGGGATTAATGGTTGTCGGTACGTTTGTTGGCCGCGCGGTTTACTCTAAATGGATGTCGGTCGGTGTGGCTTCAGCAAGCGCACTATTGCTGTTAGGCGCGTAAGCTCTCGAACTTTTTGATTCTAGAAGACAGAGAGCAAGAGTATGACCACAACAGAAAATGTCGCCATTTATCGTCTCTTTCAATTGATCAGTCCATCGTTGCCGATTGGTGGGTTCACTTACTCGCAAGGTTTAGAGTTAGCGGTTGAAGCTGGATGGGTGACCAATCGCGATAGCATGGAACAGTGGCTGAATACCATTGTCAGTTCCAGTGTCGCAACTTTGGAACTGCCCATCTTAGAGCGCCTTTATCACGCTTTAGAAAAGGGTGAACTCGATGAGATTGAGCACTGGTGTAACTACCTGTACTCAAGCCGTGAAACCAGTGAATTGCGAGCGGAAGAAAAGCAGCGCGGGCATGCATTGAACACCTTATTGAAGCGCTTAGATATCGATATTTCGCTGGTGGATTCTGTTGATAGTCACCCAAACCAATTGTTGGGCATGTGTATGGCGGCTCAGCATTGGGGTATTGATTTAGAGAGCCTCAAGCAGGGTTATTTATGGAGTTGGCTTGAAAACATCGTTACCGCAGGGGTCAAGTTAGTGCCTTTAGGTCAAACCGATGGTCAGTTGGCACTGATTAATATCACCAATACGTTTCCCGAGATCATTGAGAAAGCACGCACGATAGAAGATTGGATGATAGGCAGCTTTTCGCCATCAATGGCATTAGCAAGTTCACTGCACGAAACACAATACACGAGACTATTTCGTTCGTAGCGGTTAGCACGAACGATGTAGTAAAAAGAATATAAGGAAGTAGACAATGGAAAGTTATAAGCAACCCCTTCGAATTGGTATTGGCGGCCCTGTAGGGTCTGGTAAAACAGCATTGTTAGAGGTGCTATGTAAGGAGATTAGAGACAAGCTCAACATTGCCGTAGTAACCAATGATATCTACACCCAAGAAGACGCAAAGATACTCACGCGAGCAGAAGCGCTGGAACCAGATCGTATCATTGGTGTTGAAACAGGTGGCTGTCCGCACACTGCGATCCGTGAAGATGCGTCGATGAACTTAGCTGCAGTAGAAGAGCTGGCTAAACTGCATAAGAACCTCGATGTGGTATTCGTCGAAAGCGGTGGAGACAACCTCAGTGCCACGTTCAGCCCAGAGTTAGCCGACCTTACTATCTACGTGATTGATGTAGCGGAAGGGGAGAAGATCCCACGTAAAGGTGGCCCGGGTATTACACGATCCGATCTGTTAGTCATCAACAAGATCGATTTAGCACCGTATGTTGGTGCGTCACTTGAGGTGATGGAGCAAGATACGCAGCGCATGCGTCCAACCAAACCATACGTGTTCACCAACCTAAAAGAGAGCCAAGGGTTGGACTTCATCATCAACTTTATTGTGACGGAAGGAATGCTGACCATGAAGGAGCCTTCTACGACTGAGTCGTGAGTAGGGAGTAAGGTTTGAATCCGTTCGTTTGCTTTTGAAGCCAATAGACACAAAAAAGCCCTGTCGATTATTCGATAGGGCTTTCTGGTTTTAAATGATTTTTAACGTCCTAGTTGAATCTAAAGCTCGCTCTTCGCGACTCTTGTTGTCACTTGCGATTCAATTACACCGTCTTCAACTTGAGTGGTGATCACTTCACCTACTTCTACGTCATTAATCGATGACACGGTCTTACTCGATGCTGAATGAGTAATGCTGTAGCCACGCTTTAGGGTAGCAAGTGGACTAACGGTCTCTAACTTCTCGGCAGCCATGGCTAGCTGGTGGCGAGTGGTTAGCAGTGTTTTATCCATTGCATCCAATAGTTTTTGCTCTGAACGTTGTAGATGCAGTTTTTGTTCACCAAGGCGTTTTACTGGTGAGTTCAGCTGAAGCTGGTGCTGTTTACGTTCAACACGCTGTGCATGTTGTTTTAGGTATTGAGTCATACCACGACGCAAACGCATGTCTAAGTCATCAAGCTGCTGACTCTGCTTTTGCAGTTGGTAGCTCGGGTGTTGTTTCTCTAAGCGGTATTTCAACGTTTGAGTTGATTGCGCTTGTTTGATTAACACATGACGAATCGCACTGACTAAACGAGCACGTTTAGACGCATAAGCTTGCTCTTTATGACTGTTGTCACGGCTAACCAATTCAGCGGCTGCTGATGGCGTTGGAGCTCGCATGTCTGCGACGAAATCGGCGATAGTGACGTCAATTTCGTGGCCAACGGCGCTGATAATCGGTATTTGGCTTGCTGCAATTGTGCGAGCGACGATCTCGTTATTGAAACACCATAAGTCTTCTAATGAACCACCGCCACGACCCACGATCAATACGTCACACTCGTTGCGCTCATTGGCACGTCCAATCGCTTGAGCGATCTGAATCGAAGCTCCTTCACCTTGTACCATGGTCGGATACACGATGACTGGCAATGAAGGGTCGCGTCTCTTGAGAACATCGAGAATATCGAAGAGGGCTGCGCCTGTTTTAGAGGTGATGACACCGACGCACTTAGGATGTTCTGGCAGAATCTGCTTACTGGATTGAGCAAATAAGCCTTCCGCCGCTAAGTTCATCTTAAGTTTTTCAAATTCTTGCTGAAGCTTACCATCACCCTCTGGCTGCATGCTTTCGATAATCAGCTGATAGTCACCGCGTGGCTCATAAAGAGACAGACGTGCTTTGACTAAAACTTGATTACCGTTCTGAGGCTTAAACGTTACACGGCGGTTATTGCCACGAAACATAGCGCACTTAACTTGAGCGCGAGAGTCTTTAAGCGTGAGGTACCAGTGACCAGAGACAGGTGCAGAGAAATTTGAGATTTCACCAACGAGCCAGACTATTCCCATTTCGTTTTCTAATAGGAGACGAACCTCTGAGTTGAGGCGAGAAACAGTAAAGATGTTTGGATTAGTCATAGAAGCACTATCTTTCCTTGAAGGAAGGTCTTTCTTAGAATCTCACAGGGCGTGAGTATGGAAGATAGCGGCAATATAATACATAGCAAGGGGGTAAATGCAAATTAAAAACACAAAAATGTGTAGCCAAGCGATTTCGTTGGCCGTATAATCCGTCCGCAATATCTAATCCAAATGCAGTTTGATTTTCCTTAATTGGCTGCCCTCATTAGGCGAAACGATGAGATTGGATTGTTTCTTTTTACTCCTATTATTGTGAGATATTGCAAATGCTAAGAATTGCCAAAGAAGCGCTGACATTCGACGACGTACTGCTAGTGCCAGCACACTCCACCGTTCTCCCTAATACAGCTGATCTTCGCACTCAGCTGACGAAGAATATTTCCCTAAACATCCCAATGATCTCTGCATCGATGGATACTGTGACAGAAGCTCGCCTAGCGATTGCACTGGCACAAGAAGGCGGAATAGGCTTCATTCATAAGAACATGTCTATTGAACAGCAAGCTGAAATGGTTCGCCAGGTTAAAATTTACGAAGCAGGTGTGGTTTCTCACCCTGTGACTGTAAACCCTGACGCGACAATCGCTGATGTTGTAGCCCTTACTCAAAAACACGGCTTCGCCGGTTTCCCTGTTGTTACTGAAACAAACGAACTTGTTGGTATTATTACTGGCCGTGACGTTCGCTTTGTGACTGACCTTTCTAAGAAAGTTGATGTAGTAATGACGCCTAAAGCTCGCCTTGCTTCTGTTAAAGAAGGTGCAACTCGTGAAGAAGTTCAAGAGAAAATGCACGAAGCGCGCGTTGAAAAAGTTCTTGTTGTAAATGATGACTTCCAACTAACTGGAATGATCACTGCGAAAGATTTCCATAAAGCAGAACGTAAACCAAACGCTTGTAAAGATGAGCGCGGCAGCCTACGTGTAGGTGCAGCTGTTGGTGCTGGTGCTGGTAACGAAGAGCGCGTTGCTGCTCTTGTTGAAGCTGGCGTAGACGTTCTACTTATCGACTCTTCACACGGTCACTCTGAAGGCGTACTTAACCGTATCCGTGATACGCGTGCTGCATACCCTGATCTACAAATCATCGGTGGTAACGTAGCAACTGGCGCTGGCGCTCGTGCTCTTATCGAAGCGGGTGTTAGTGCGGTTAAAGTAGGTATCGGCCCGGGTTCAATCTGTACGACTCGTATCGTTACTGGTGTTGGTGTTCCTCAAGTAACAGCAATCGCAGACGCAGCTGAAGTGGCTAACGAATACGGTATTCCAGTAATCGCAGATGGCGGCATTCGCTTCTCTGGCGATATCTGTAAAGCTATCGTTGCTGGCGCATCTTGTGTGATGGTTGGTTCAATGTTCGCGGGTACTGAAGAAGCACCGGGTGAAGTTATCCTTTATAACGGTCGTTCTTACAAGTCTTACCGTGGTATGGGTTCTCTTGGCGCTATGTCTCAAGGTTCTTCTGACCGTTACTTCCAATCTGACAACGCTGCAGACAAGCTTGTTCCAGAAGGTATTGAAGGTCGTATCGCATACAAAGGTCGTCTAAAAGAGATCGTTCACCAACAGATGGGCGGCTTACGCTCAAGCATGGGCTTAACGGGTTCTGCAACTGTTGAAGATATGCGTACTAAAGCTGAGTTTGTTCGTATCTCTGGTGCGGGCATGAAAGAATCTCACGTACACGATGTTCAAATCACGAAAGAAGCACCTAACTACCGTTTAGGTTAATAATACGTCCAAACGTTTGAATAATGTGCTGATTTAGTCGGCACATTATTTTATCTAAAGCCTGTTTTGTTGAACGTATGATTTTTGCAAAACATCGCCTTACAGATAACCAACGAAAACGTTTGCTTTATTTCTTGAAGAGTTAATCAGAGGTGAGTAAACTCGCCTCCGTTTTATCACATAGCCAATAAGACTGCTTACAATGACTAAAAATATTCATGACCAACGTATTCTAATTCTGGACTTCGGTTCTCAATACACACAGCTAGTAGCTCGTCGTATTCGTGAGATCGGTGTTTACTGTGAACTTTGGAGCTGGGACGTAGAAGAAGCGGATATTCGTGAATTCAATCCAGACGGTATCATCCTATCTGGTGGCCCTGAAAGTGTAACGGAAGAGAATTCCCCACGTGCACCTCAGTACGTATTTGATTCAGGTGTTCCTGTCTTCGGTATCTGCTACGGCATGCAAACGATGGCTGAGCAACTTGGCGGTAAAGTAGCAACGTCTACTGAGCGCGAGTTCGGCTACGCAGCGGTACAAGTAACGGGTGAATCTGCACTTTTCGCTGACCTTGAGACGACTCAAGATGTTTGGATGAGCCACGGTGACAAAGTGGTTGAAATCCCTGCTGATTTTACAAAAATCGCAGAGACAGACACTTGCCCATACGCAGCAATGGCAAACGAAGATAAGAAATACTACGGTGTTCAATTCCACCCAGAAGTAACGCACACTAAAAACGGCCTAAAAATGCTTGAGAACTTCGTTCTTAACGCGTGTGGTTGTGAAGGTCTGTGGACTTCAGCGTCTATCATTGAAGATGCAGTTGCACGTATTAAAGAACAAGTAGGTGACGATGAAGTTATCCTTGGTCTTTCTGGTGGTGTTGATTCATCTGTAGTTGCGATGCTTGCTCACCGCGCTATCGGCGACAAACTAACATGTGTATTTGTTGATAACGGCCTTCTTCGTTTAAACGAAGGCGAGCAGGTTATGGACATGTTTGGTGACAAATTCGGCCTTAACATCATTAAAGTTGATGCTGAAGAACGTTTCCTTAACGCTCTGGAAGGTGAAGCTGAACCAGAAGCGAAACGTAAGATCATCGGTCACGTATTCGTAGATATCTTCGACGAAGAGTCTAAGAAACTGAAGAATGCTAAATGGCTTGCTCAGGGTACTATCTACCCAGACGTAATCGAGTCTGCAGCATCTAAGACTGGCAAAGCACACGTAATCAAATCTCACCACAACGTTGGTGGCCTTCCTGATGATATGGAAATGGGCCTTGTTGAGCCTCTACGTGAACTGTTTAAAGATGAAGTACGTAAGATCGGCCTAGAGCTTGGTCTTCCATACAACATGCTTTACCGCCACCCATTCCCGGGTCCAGGTCTAGGTGTTCGTGTACTTGGTGAAGTGAAGAAAGAGTACTGTGATTTACTGCGTCGTGCTGATGCTATCTTCATTGAAGAACTTCACGCTGCTGACCTTTACCACAAAGTATCTCAAGCATTCACGGTATTCCTACCAGTACGTTCAGTTGGCGTAATGGGCGATGGCCGTAAGTACGATTGGGTTGTATCTCTACGTGCAGTAGAAACTATCGACTTCATGACTGCTCACTGGGCACACCTACCATACGATTTCCTAGGTAAGGTTTCTAACCGTATTATCAACGAAGTTAACGGCATTTCACGTGTTGTTTACGATATTTCTGGTAAGCCACCAGCAACTATCGAGTGGGAATAATCTCTTAGAGATTTAACCAGTTTTGATTAAGCTCTTAAGCCTCGAATTTGTTCGGGGCTTTTTTCTTTCTGACTCAGGGTATTAAAAGCTTATAGCTGACAACTAAACACCAAATCAGTTGGAAACTAGATATCACCTCAATAACCTATGAGACACACTGTTGTGTTTAACTATACATAAAACTATCACTCGCAATTTTTATAAATTCATACCGCAACAGCTAGGCTATTTCCCATGTGCCACATACTCTTTGATGGACTTATTAAGGACAGATAAGAGAATCTATCATGTTAAAAATCAAATATTTGGCGACAGTACTGGGCTGCACCTTAGCAGCACAAAGTCATGCGTCTTTGAACATTCAACCTGATCCGCAAAACCCGAATGGTTACCTTGTTGAAAAGTCGGCATTACAAGCCGCTGAACAAGCAAAAACCTCGGATCCTATGTATGCGATCTGGTCACAAGCTTTACAAACTCGTTCGAACACCATCGTTGAAGCGGTTGAACCCGGTTCACCTTCCAACCCTGAAAACGTAAAACGGGTTGAGCGTGTATTCCCTCAATCTGAATGGGATTTCCTTACTCAGATGGCAGCACCAGAATACACCTACACTCGTTTCTTACGTGCGATCGGTAAATTCCCAGCTTTCTGTGGAGAGTACAGCGATGGTCGTGACTCCGACGCCATCTGTAAAAAATCCATCATCACCGCTTTTGCTCACTTTTCACAAGAGACGGGCGGTCACATCGCGATAGACAACACCTCTGATAACCCATTAGCTCTAGAAGAGTGGCAGCAAGCGCTAGTGCATGTTCGTGAAATGGGTTGGTCTGAAGGGCAAGAAGGTTACACCACGGGTTGTGGTCAGAACGATTGGCAGAATGCACGTTGGCCATGTGCCGCGGGGCAGGGTTACTTCGGACGTGGTGCTAAACAGCTTTCTTACCATTTTAACTACGGCGCGTTCTCGGAAGTGATGTTTGATGGTGATGCAACGGTTCTATTGAATAACCCAGGTTTGGTTGCTGATTCATGGTTGAACTTGGCTTCTGCTATCTGGTTCTTCCTTACGCCTCAAGCCCCTAAACCAGCAATGCTGCACGTGATCGACCGTACTTGGACACCATCTCAGCGTGAATTGGATGCGGGAATTGGTTATGGCTTTGGTACCACCATCAACGTGATTAATGGTGGTATCGAGTGTGGTGAGCAAAATAAAGACAAAGGCCAGCCAGTTAACCGTATTCGTTACTGGGAAGGGCTAGCAGCGCACTATCAAATTCCGGTAGAAGCGGATGAAGCCAATACTTGTTGGCAGCAAACGCCTTACGGAAGCTTGAATCTCAACGGCGCGACCGATGTGTTGTACACCAACTGGGATGGGAACTGGAAATACTACGCAGACCGCCCAGAAGGCTACTCATTTGAATGTGAGTTGGTTGGATTCCAAACGGGATATTCAGCGCTGGTGGCTGGCGATTACGAGAAGTGTGTGACTAACTTTTATGGTTCTCATGCGAGCTGGCCTGAAGTGAAAGTGGTCGACAAGCTTGATCCGGTAGACCCTGGTACTGATCCTGGTGGTAACGGTTGGAGTGCGACCAAGGTTTACAACGCTGGAGACCAAGTTACTCACAACGGTGCAACCTACGAAGCGAAATGGTGGACACAAGGGGATGACCCTGCCAATGGTGGCCCTTGGAAATTGGTTACTGGAGAGCCAACTCCACCCGTGACAGATCCATCGCCAGTTGACCCTGCACCTGTCGATCCTGCACCTGTCGATCCTGCTCCGGTAGACCCAACGCCCGTTGAACCACCTCTGACCGAGCCGCCTGTCGTTGTTGACCCATCGGTGTTTATCACATGGCAAGCGGGCGTTAGCCAAGTGAGTAACGGTGATAAAGTGACGCATAACGGCAAGTGTTTCGTGGCTAAAAACGGCCCAGGTGTATGGGAAAGCCCTGTTCAGTCGAATTGGTTCTGGGATGAAATTAGCTGTAATTGATCGTCTGAATACTGAAAATCGGTCTAACCGACGAGTTCAGTAGTACGACCATAATGATACAAATAATCAAAAGCCGAAAGTTTCTACTTTCGGCTTTTTTTCGTTTCGAACTTGGCTATCTAAGGAGGGCTATTGGTCTATTTGGCTATGTTGAAGCGCATTTAAAGACTAATTATCCAGTTAGAGGATAAAGTTCTGTACAAATAGTGATTGTGAATTTATATTCAAATTTAATTTATATTTATTCTTTTTATTTTAGGGTTAAGGTGTACCTATGGAACAGACAGATATCACGTCACTCATCCCCATTGTGATTACTTTGGTGTTGTCGTTGGCGACAAGGAATGTAGTGATAGGCCTATTTGCAGGTGTGCTGAGTGGTGTGGCAATGCTCACTGGTATGTTTAGCGAACTTAACCCGCTTGATACGTTTGGTACTATGGTGAAAGGTTACTTAGTCCCTCAACTTACCGACAGCTATAACGCAGGTGTGATCATGCTGTTGGTGTTCATCGGTGGCTTTGTCGCTTTGATGGAAAAATCCGGTGGTGGTGTTGCGTTTGCAAAGCGTGTTACTCAATGGGTAAGCAACAAATGCCAAGCTCAAATCTCAGCATGGTTTGGTGGAATCGTTATATTTTTCTCAGACTTAGGCACCCCTTTAATTGTGGGCCCTGTTTTTCGTCCCCTTTTCGATAAACTGAAACTCTCAAGACAGAAGCTAGCATTCATCATCGACTCAACCTCGTCGCCCGTTGCTATTCTTATCCCTTTCATTGGATGGGGCGTTTACATCATGAGTCTGATTCAAAAAGAATTCACGGCGTTGAATGTCAACATGTCTGATTGGGATGCCTTCATCGGTGCGATTCCTTTTCAGTTCTACGCATTCCTAGCGATTTTCATAGTCCCGTTAGTGTCCGTTAAAGGTTTAGACTTTGGGCCAATGGCAAAAGCCGAGCGTGATTGCCAAGCGGGAATCGATACTGGCGTGAATAGCGACTCACTGAATCCGTTCTCGCATAAAAATGCAAAGGCATCTTTTGTTTGGGCTCCATTGTTAGTGATGCTGGTGGTGTTGTGTGCCATGTTAGTTCCACAAGGCTTCCCGTTTCAAAAGGTCGCGGGTTCATCGTTCAGAGCGGCTTTATCATCGGCTTATTTCTTTGCGGCGATTACCTTGATCTCGCTAATGGCTTACTACGGTGTAAGAAAGCTGTCTGATGGTGTTGCAGTGTATTTAAAAGGCATGGGAAACATGATGCCCGTAGCGATCATCTTAGTATTGGCATGGGCGTTAAGCACAGTCGGTAAAGAGCTAGGTGCAGCGGCCTATATCGCCGAGCAAGCACAGAGCGGCTTTCCATACTGGTTAGTACCAGCGGTCGCTTTTTTGTTGTCGGCGATTATTTCATTCGCAACGGGATCGTCGTGGGGAACCTTCGCGATAATGATGCCATTGGTTATTCCAACCGCGATTGCGATTGATGCACCGCTACTCGTCGCAATTGGCGCTGTGTTGTCTGGTGGTTTGTTTGGTGACCATTGCTCACCGATCTCTGAAACAACGATTCTTTCTTCAACAGGGGCAGGGTGTGACCAGTTTGAACACTTTAAGACGCAGCTACCTTATGCATTGATGAACGGCTCTATCGCTTTGGTTAGTTTTGTCGTGGCAGGCTTTACTGGAAGTGCATGGGTGGTTCTAGGTGCGCTTGTTGCTCAGCTTATCCTTGTGACTCTGTTAGCTAAGCGCGATGCAAGTAAAAACGCTTCTTCAGAAGTTCAATCTCAAGTGTCTGAATCTAAACCACAACAAGCGTAATTTAAGATTACAAATGAGAGACTAGATACGGGATGCGAGTAAACGAGTAGCGAAAAGCTCGCCCTCTGTTGCCTACGTTTGCTATTAAGGGGGCGCTTATTCAAATCTAAAGACTCTTTTCGCATCCCGAATCTCGTTACCCGCATCTTTTTCATATGCATATCACTAACTTCAATCTCAACACGCTCTTCGCATCTCGTATCTCGTTACTCGCATCTTTTTTATAGCGTGATAGGGAATCTGTTTATTGATAGTTTCGGTGAATTAAACAAGCTGGTTATGAAACTAATTTTCCATAAGATCATTTGTACAATCTTAGTTTGCGATAACTGGATTACCTAGTTGTACGGTTTATAGATTAAAATTTTCTGATAATTTTTATCGTTTTTTTTTAATCAACCACTTTAATAAGGTAAATTCGCAATGTCGACCAAACTAGCTAACCCAGCGCCACTAGGCTTAATGGGTTTCGGTATGACCACTATTCTTCTTAATATCCACAACGCAGGTTTCTTCCCAATCGATTCTATGATTCTTGCAATGGGTATTTTTTACGGTGGTTTGAGCCAAGTTATCGTGGGCACTATGTGTTTCAAACGTGGTGACACGTTCGGTACGACAGCATTTACTTCATACGGCCTATTTTGGTTATCTCTAGTTGGTTTGATCGTGATGCCTTACATGGGCCTTCCAGCAAGCCCTGCTGCATTCATGGGTTGGTACCTACTACTATGGGGCATCTTCACAGGCTTTATGTTCATCGGTTCTCTATGTTACCCAGTTGCGAAGCAAGTAGTATTCGGTTCACTAACGATCCTGTTCTTCCTACTTGCAGCTCGTGATTTCACTGGCAGTGAACTAATCGGCACTATCGCTGGTTTTGAAGGTATTTTCTGTGGCGCTTCAGCTATCTACTTTGCAATGGCACAAGTAATCAACAACGAATACGGCCGCACAGTACTGCCTATCGGTGAGAAGAAAGCACCTCAAATGGCAACACAAGAAATCGCTGCTTAATACTCTAACTCGGGAACAGTTAGTTTGTTATAAGCCGTTTATTGGTTATGAATAAAACAAAAGGGGTTAGCCGAAATGGCTAACCCCTTTTTTATGCGTTATTAATAGCGCTATTTGTTAAAGCGATCTATTTGCTAAGGAAAGCTTAAGCTGAAGGTTGCTCTACAGGTTTAGTGTCTGCAGCTTCTGCTTCAGGAGACTTACCTGTTTTACGCTTGTACTTCTCTTCCCAGTAAGTAGCACCTTTGATACCTAGTTTTACAGGATTAAATGTGTACTCAGTTACGCCTTGTTTCTGTTGTTCTTCGTAATCTGCTAGAGCTTTAAGCGCAGGCTTAGACATGAAGAAGATGATCAGAATACCTACGATGTTTAACCATGCCATCAAGCCAACACCAACATCACCCATTGCCCATGCAAGGTTAGCTGTTTTGACTGTGCCATAGAAAACCGCAGTGATAAGAACAAGCTTAAGTACGAACATCATGCCAGGGATCTTGATGGTACGACGTAGGTAAGCAATATTCGTTTCTGCGATGTAGTAGTAAGCAAGAATCGTTGTAAATGCGAAGAAGAACAGAGCAAATGCGATGAATGGCTTACCAATGCCTGGTAGTGCACTTTCAATAGCAAGCTGTGTAAATACAGGACCATTCGCACCAATGTTTGCTGCTAGGTTCTGAACAAGGAACACACCTTCAGCGCCGCCGTGAACGTTGTAAGCACCAGTGATGATGATCATGAACGCTGTAGCAGAACATACTAGAAGAGTATCGATGTAGATAGAGAACGCTTGTACCAAACCTTGCTGAGCTGGGTGATCGACATTTGCCGCTGCTGCCGCGTGAGGACCAGTACCTTGACCCGCTTCGTTTGAGTAAACACCACGCTTAACACCCCAACCAATTGCTGCACCAAAGCCCGCCATAGGTGTGAATGCATCGCCAAGAATCATTCCGAAAACAGCTGGCACTTGGCCGATGTTTAGCAAGATGATAACGAACGCGATAATGATGTAAGCCAATGCCATGAATGGAACAACAATTTGTGTGAAGTTCGCAATACGTTTAACACCACCAAAGATGATGAAAGCAAGGATGATAGCAACAACAGTACCAGTGAAAATTTTAGCGAAACTGAATGTACCGATAGCTGTTTCAATCATGTCGCCTGAACCAAATGCAGCTTCTACAGCATTACCAATACTGTTTGACTGAACACCTGGAAGCAAAATACCACATGCAAAAATAGTTGAGATAGCGAAGATCCATGCGTACCACTTCTGGCCCATCGCTTTTTCAATGTAGTAAGCCGGACCACCACGGAACTGGCCTTCGTCTTCTTCTTTGTAGATTTGCGCTAGCGTAGATTCTGCGTAAGCAGTCGCGGCGCCAAAGAAGGCTACAACCCACATCCAGAATACTGCACCCGGACCACCGAAACCGATAGCGGCAGCAACACCGGCAATGTTACCTGTACCTACACGGCCAGATAGCGAAACGGCAAGAGCTTGGAAAGACGAGATGCCTTTTGTAGAGCTTTTACCTGATAGTAGCAAGCGCCACATTTCAAAGAAGTGACGGATTTGAACAAATCGAGTCATGATGGAGTAGAACAAACCTGCACCTAAACATAGGTAGATAAGTACTGGGCTCCAGATTATTCCATTCAAAAAATCAACGAATGACTGCATGAGTATTTTCCCTGTTAGTTTTACTTATGATTGTTTTTCGAACAACACAATACTTCACTTGTAACCCAAGTGTTAAATTATTTAACTGCGCATTAGGATTACTGTGACATAAAGCAAGTTACAGAGGATGTTTGTTAACGCTTAGTTCTAATTCGATAATCGTTCCATTTAACCTCATATGCAACTGTATGTATTTTCTGGCGTTTTACAGAGTGAATAAATAGTGATTAATACAAAAATGGAAATTTGAGCCATACAGAAGAGACAAAATCGAGAAAAACAGCGGTGAAAACCGATTAGCATGAACGGCTGATATATGAGTGGCGAGATGGATTTGATTGGCATATATCACCTTCATCGAGTGATCTCGCAGGCCTAAGAAACTGTGCCTTTGAAGGCTCGATAATTCTGGCCTTAATGTTTACTGAGTAAAAGTGGCTAGTTTGATGCGTGTTTCAAACAACCACAAACCCTCGCGCCTGTAGTTCTTGAGCGAACTCAGACTGAGTATTTGGTTCGCCATGTATCAAATGCAGCTCTTTTGGTGGAACGGAAATTCCTGCTATAAATCGGTTGAGATCCTCTTTATCGGCATGAGCCGAGTAGCCAGACATGCCATGAATTTGAGCATTAACCTCAACGTCTTTGTTATCAATAAAAACCTGTGTTTTACCTTGTTGCAACTCGCGCCCGAGCGTTCCGTGTGCTTGATAGCCCGCTAAAATCAAATCGGTTCGTTTATCGGGAAGCAAGGCGGATAAGTAGTTCATTATCCTGCCGCCCTGACACATTCCAGAAGCTGCGACCACAATTGCGGGTTCACCTGTCGAACGCAGGCGATTGACGATTTTTTTGTGCACTCGATGCCCATCAACGGTAATGCATTGCTCAAAAGCGAGTGGGTGACGTTTCAGCTCTAGGCGCTGTTTAGCTTCTTGACCCCATAACTCTTTAAAGCGTCGGTATGAACGCGTTACTTTCTCTGCCATAGGCGAATCTAGGATGATAGGAATATCGGCGCTGAGTTGATGCTCAAAGATCAGGTTTTCAATATCAAACAACAGTTCTTGTGTTCTGCCGATACTAAATGCCGGGATCAAGATGACGCCACCATCGAGTAACGAACGGTCAATAATTGCTTTGAGGCGTTCAGATCGTGAAGCAATATCGTCGTGCGTGCTAGTGCCGTAAGTCGATTCGATAAACAGATAGTCGGCTTGTTGTGGTGGTTTCGGATCCGGCAACAGTGGCGTGTTACTTGGGCCCAAGTCGCCAGAAAAGACCACCACCTCTTGGTTGGGTAACTTAATCTCTATATAGGCCGAACCTAAGATATGCCCGGCAGGTTGAAAACGAGCATACAGAGTATTTGGCCTATGATGATCCTTTCCGTCGTTTTGCTGCTTAGAGGCAATTGGAAACCACTTCCCATAAGGCTTAGGAGCAATCAACGAATGAATTTTTTTAAGGATGAGTTTGGATTGTTTATGACTGAGCCCTTGCAGTTTTAGGCCGTCTTCAATCATTAAAGGAGCGAGTTCAGCCGTCGCCTGAGTGCAATAAATTGATTGGTTAAAGCCACTGGCGAGTAACCAAGGTAATCGACCAATATGATCAATGTGAGTATGAGTCAGCAACAGAGCGTTAAGGTGGGACGTTTCAAATTCAATATCAAGAGGGCGTGCGTCTTCCCCTTGAAGCTTTTTACCTTGAAGATCTAAACCTTGAAAAAGGCCACAATCGATGAGTACTGCTTGGCCTGAATCTCTTAATTCGTGACAAGATCCTGTGACGGTATGTTTGCCGCCATGGTGAATCACTTCCATCGTTTACTCCCATTGATCTATAAAGCCATTAACGCCTGTTTTTATTTTGCGGATAAGCGCTGGCATGTAAAACAAGAACAATGAGAGTTGCGATCGTTGAGTGTCTTTTTAAGTAACTGAGCGATGACTCAGTGTATTCGTTGCGAGTTAGCTCCTGTTCCCTCTGTGACTACCTTATTAACGCGTAGAAGAACGGTCTGAATCCAGCTCTGGATTTTGTTGCGCCTCTACACGAGCCACTTCGGCATCAAGCTCTGCTATTTTTTCAGCCATAATTGTGTGACAGCGATTGGCCAGCTCTCTCGCATCGCTGAGCTTGTATCCAGACACATCGATAGGCTCAAGCATCTCGGTAATCACAATGCCATTATTAAGTCGGTTGAGGTCAATCTTATTGTGCGTGGTGCTGGTACACATTGGGGTAATAGGTACGCCGGCTTCAATCGCCATCCGGAAAGCACCCGTTTTGAATGGCAATAGTCCACGCCCTTTGCTGCGCGTTCCTTCAGGGTAAACCCAAACAGACAGATCTCGCTGATGAATGGCTTCCGCCACTTGTTTGATGGTATCGCGTGCTTTGGATTTGTCTTCGCGGTTAATCATGATGTTACCGGTGATCCAATACAGCAGCCCAAAGAAAGGCACATACAACAAATCGCGCTTGCCTAAAGAAACGGTACGAGGCCTTAGCATCCCAGGGTCAGTCACAAAGTCTAATATGCTTTGGTGGTTAGAGATGTAGACGCTTTTTTCTGATGTTGGCGCATTGTCTAGGCCGCGCTGCACCAGTTTTACACCGACGATCTTTTGGAGTTGATTGAACCAACGGCAGAAAACGTACACATGCTTAGGGTTCTTGGGGCTAAACAAGCAGTAAACAAAAGCACATAGAGTGGTGAAAATAATAAACACCGTAGCCAAAATAATACGAAGAACAGCAAGCACAATTCACTCCTTACTCACCGCAAGATTGCAGTGATTAAATAGTTTTAGATGCTTGAAGTTTTCACTCTATTTAACCGAATTGCAACAATTAACTGTTATAGGGTTCTTTTTTTAGATCTTTATATAAAACAAGGACTAACAATGGGTGTTTGACACGATCATCGAGCTTACAGGTGTTCACCAGTAGCGAGGCATGTTCACCAATACTGTTTATTTGGATCCGACTTTTCTACCCATTCCGGATCTTGACGCGACTCTAAATAGAGTTGTAGGCCGTTATAGGACATGAAAGCTGCAGGGCCACCAAGATGTTCGAAATAGTCAAAATAATCATCTTCGAGTGAACAAAGGTGAGCTAAATCTTTAACGTTATTCATCATTGCCCATTGAATAGCGAACACCGGAGCCGTCGAACCTGAAATGCTGACTTCTTCGACATTTGGGTTGAACAGTGAATTGGCTTGCTCAAGCTGTATCTCTTCTTGCTCAGACTCTTGCTGTAACACCTCTTCGATGATCTCTGAGCGTTTGGTATTAGAGACATTCTTATTCAGCTTGGCGATTCGAAGCGCGTAGCTAAAACGGTCAGTTGAAACGATGTCGACAAGTTGCGATAGCAGCTCTTTGTCTACGCCCGCAGCCTTGGTGAAATAATCGATACACGAATTGATTGAAGCATAACGAGTACCGTCAAATTCAAAGCCACTGGTTTCGTCGTAGACCTCTATTACAATGTCATCAACCGATAAAGGCCAACCTTTATAGTCGATTCGCTGCTTGGCGATTTGATACATCTTCCAAGCACTGCGCCCAAACCCGCCAAGCGTCGAGCCAGAGAAATCTGAATCAATAAGCTCTTGCTCCGTCCAGTTTTCACCGATGCCTAAGTGCTTTGCATATTTATCGATGAGTGCGTGTTTTATCTGGTCGCGCACAGCCCAAATCGAAGTCAGATCTTTTGCATACCTAACACTCGCGCACTCCTTACAAGCTGGCAGTGCAATCGGTGAATAGTCTATCTTGGCAATAGCCTGTGCAGTCTTAGGGAATTCAACAACATCATTGGAAGGTTCACCACAAAACCAACAGGTGTGGCGCAGGTTGAATGGGATGTCTATGTACGAGTATGTGGTCATTAGTCTTTTATCGGCTGGGTGCTTGAGGTTGGTTTAATTATCAAAACAATTATCCCTGTTCGGGCTTGTCCTTGCACGCTGTTATTGGGTCTTCTGACTATATTTAACCAACGGCACTAACAAAATCAACGCAATTCGGAGGCTGTGTATGTTGTTTATTCTCGTTTTGTTCTGCATCTTTCTGGTCGGATATCTCGCCCAAACTACCGGCCTTTGTATGGTTAGGGGAGTTAAAGAGGCGACAAGAGGATCACCAATGTTGATTGTCGCGATTGTGTTTAGTGGTTCATTGGCTTGGGTGTTTATGGCCTTAGGAGCGGCAGCGGAAGGTCGATCTTTATCTTCTGCGTTTTGGCCGAGTCTGTTTTCCCTTTTCGGCGGTTTTTTATTTGGCATCGGCGCGGCGATTAATAGTGGTTGTGGGGTGTCGACGGTGAGTCGTTTAGCCCGTGGTGAAGTGGTTATGTTGGCGACCATATTAGGGTGGTTCGTTGCTTGGTTGTTGTTTGCTCCAGTGTTGCCGACGGAGTTAAAAGGATCTCGGTTGGTATTATCTGATTTTTACCGATACGCATTCCTTGGGGTTATTTCGTCCATTATTGTGGTGAGTTACTACTTCATGAATGCGGTAAATCGCAAGTTATGGTTCTCAATGTTGGGGATTGGGTTAATGGCAGGCTTTGTTTTCTTGTATGAACCGCACTGGACGCCAAGTGGTTTATTGAAATCAATGGGTACTTCACTCTGGCATGGAAGAGTTGAAGATTGGCCAAGTAGCGAGCGCTTTATATTAATGGCCATGCTATTGGTGGGAATGGTCAGTGCCGCGTTGTTTACTGGGTCTTTTTCTTTGAGGTTGAGCTCTATACGTCGATTGGGTAAACACTTGGTTGCTGGTGTGCTTATGGGATTTGGAGCCGTAATGGCTGGTGGCGGGAACGATACTCAGTTGTTAGTAGCGATGCCAGTGCTGTCGTTGGCGGGTGTTTTTTCTGTGTTGAGTATCATTGTGGGTATATATACCGGAGTTAAGTTGATTCAAAGCCGATAGTTAGGGACAGTACGTAAATAACATGAGCACGTAATTTGAGAGCGCAATGAAATACATCGGAATTGATGGCTGCAAGGCTGGTTGGATCGCTTGGATTATCTCTGATAACGCGGTGCCTACGTTTAAAGTGGTAAACACGCTCGATGAGTTGGTTGATGATATCACGGAAGCAACGACGTTAATTGATATGCCTATTGGCTTTAGTGACTTGCTTACTCCTGATAGGTTATGCGATAAAGCAGCAAGGCGTTTTCTCACCAGCAAGCGTGGTTCTTCAGTGTTTCCGGTACCGTGTCGTGAGGCGGTTTACCAAACCGATTATATCGCAGCGTGTGATGCCAATGTGGAGAAGCTTGATAAGAAGTTCTCTAAGCAAACTTGGGGGATTGTTCCTAAAATCCGAGAGTTGGATAAACTTATCGATGATCACCCAAACTTATTGATCCGAGAGTCTCACCCTGAAGTGGTGTTCGCAGCATTGAAAGGCGAGCCGCTGACGTTTTCCAAACGAACACAAGAAGGCAAAGAGGAACGGCTTTCTATTATTCAGCAACTCGCCCCTCAATGGTGTGACGGCTTGTCGTTGGCCATTTCAAATACCAAGCGTAAAGACGTCGCGATAGACGATATTTACGATGCGTTCGTACTTATGTTGGTTGCCTATTACGCTCCGCAATTATCGACCTTACCTGAGCCTTCTGATGTTGGTGGAGAAGCGGATGTCGACCAGAACGGACGAGTTCGAGAGATTGTTTATTGGAACAAAACGCGCTAACAAAGCGTGCGCTCAACTTGGCTTAATATGCTATTTTCCAACTTCTGCTACTTTTCACTCTTACTATTTTTGAGTCTTTGATATGAAACGTTTTATTGTCGGCTGTCTGGCCACTTTGCTCAGTGCAGTGACTTATGCTCAAGTTGCTCCTATATCTCAATGGCAATGCGACATGATGGAAAAGAACAACGTCTTGAGTAATGGTGCGCCTGTTGGTTGTGAGCGATTATCCAAAGTGGATTTCGATTTCATTAATTTCAACGGGGAAACGCAACAAGGCAATATGATTGTGCTCGATGTTATTGCACCTTCAGTTGAGCGAATCTTTTCAGAGTTAAAACAGCGTAATTTCCCGCTTCATTCTGCTCGCCTTATGCGTGAGTTTAACGGTGACGACAACGCCTCAATGGACGCGAACAACAGCAGTGCCTTTAACGCTCGGCCTATTACTGGCGGAGGGGGTTGGTCGAAACACGCCTATGGTGTGGCAATCGACATCAACCCAGTTCAAAACCCGTTCTTAGAGTTCGATAGCAACGGAGCCATCACGGTAAAGCCATCGCAATCGGCTACCCGCTATGTGAATCGCACTCGTTTTCGTGCGCGTGATGAAATTGAACGCAGTGGCATGGCAGAAGATGTGGTTGAGCTTTTTGCCCATCACGGATTTATGATCTGGGGAGGGGATTGGAACAGCCCAATCGATACCCAGCATTTTGAGGTCGGCTCAAGGAAGTTCGTCAATCAACTACTCTCTAAACCACAACCTGAAGCCAAAGTGCTATTTGAGCGTTACGTCGAATCTTATCGACAATGTTTTAATCAGAATAAAGGCGAGGGCGCAGAAAAAGCTCGTGCTATCTGTGCAAAGAAAACAGTCGGCACCTTTTAGTGCTATGTTTATCTAGAACCGTTTGTGTTTTAGCAAGTTAAACTCGCTTCAGGTGTGTTTTGAATCGCTAAGGTCAGCGCTTGTCGTTGGCCTTTTTTGTATTCGTTTCTTCAATATCACATCGACTATTGAACAGGTTATTGGGTATCCATTAGTCAATAACTGATGAAGTAATGCGGCGCAAAGTCATCGGTTTGTCATTGAAAAAGTCATAACGTAAACGTTATGTGAGAACCATTGCTGGTGGGGGAACTCTTTGCCGAATCGCCAGTATTATTAGTGAACTGATCACAACGGACCAACTAATGAAAAAGATACCTTTGGCTCTAACTCTTTTAAGCACTCTACTTTTTTCACAATATACTTTGGCTACTGATACTTCACCTACCACTCAAAACCCGACTTACGAACTCGATGGTAAGGCGGTATTAGGCCGTACTGAGAACGTGTACCTATCTAGTGTTCAAGGGCTAAAAGACGTTCCTTTCATTGGCAAAATCGACACTGGTGCAGAAACTACCTCTATGCATGCTGAAGATATTCATGTGAAGAGCACGAATGCCGATTACAAGAATCTTAAAGACAAAGAGTTGATGGCGGCATTAACCGAAGACTTGTTGAATAATTCCGATGTTGATTACGATGATTGGGATGGCAGTACCTTTGCAAAATATGAAGCGGTGGTCTCTTTCAAGGTTCAAAACCCACGTACGGGAGACATGGTATTAATCGAAGCGCCTTTAGAGCGTGTCAGCATGATACGCAGCCGCACCAGCAGCACGCCTTTGCTTCGTCCTACCGTAAAAATGTCGCTCACCATTGCAGACCAAGAGCTAAAAACCGATGTTAACCTGACCGACAGAAGCCATTTTTCAGCGCCAGTGCTGATTGGTAAAACCTTCCTTGCTGACAACGCTTTAGTGTTTGCGGGCTATGACTACTTGCAAGAGCAGGAAAACGCGACAGTAGTAGGTCGAAAAGAGGTAGTGTCTATCTCGGGAATGGCGATGAATGCGACCTTCTCTCTAAAGAATCGTTACAGCATTTTGCATTCAAAAAATATCGATGTAGACAAGAAAAACAGCGAAGTCACGTTTGATATGGTCGACAATGACGGCAAGCAAAAAGAAATGACGCTGCCATTAGTTCGTATGTTGAGTGTGGGCGGTAAGAAGAGACCTTTAGTGTATGTGCCCGTCCAACTCGATGAAAACACAACACGAGATGTTCTAGTTTACTTACGTGACCGTTCTAGCAGTGAGTCACAGTTGAGATTTGGAACCAGCACCGCTAGCGAACTTTTCATGATTGATACCAACGCTGAAAATATTCTCTCTAAAGGTTCTGAGAGTTTCAGCGAGGTTGCGAAAAAGAGTGAGCCGTTGATTATCTCACCGGAGGAAGGTATCACCTTAGATGGTTTCCCTATGAAGGCAGTTGCCTCATTTACCGTAAACACGCCTTTGTTAAAGGTTGATAGTTTTGAAATGACAGGTAAGGGCAAAGATACGTCCGTTGAATTTTTCCTTATTGATGCGAATGGTGAACAACAGAAAGTCATTAAGAAAGTAATTAAAAAGCTTCGAGTCGGTGATGATGTTCGCCCAGTTGTTAGTGGTGAGTTTTTAGGCGCTGGTAAAGTTCGCCAACAAGAGTTTGCTATCGATGTGCTTAACAGTAATGAGAAAGAGGCCTACTTTGTTTTAGGTAAGAAGATGGCGAAAGATGGGGTATATGTGAATACTCGTTCTGACTATCTTTTGAAATCGGAGCCTTTGTTTAAAGTTGGGCACATCGAAGTTGTTGAAGTGAACGGTATGAAATTCCCAGCCAAGTTGGATACTGGCGCGGATGTAAGCTCAATGAATGCAGTCAACATCAAACGATTTAAGAAAGACGGCCAAGACATGGTGAGTTTTACCTATCAAAACAACCAAGGCGATAAGCAAGATTTCACCAAGCCAGTGATTGATGTTATGCGCATCAAAGCCAAGAAAGGCGAGAAGGTGAACATTCGTCCTGTCGTTGAAATGAAGGTTAAGTTGGGTGATCTAGAGAAAGAGGTGAGAGTAAACCTTCAAGATCGCTCTCGCTTTGAATACAGCATGATCCTAGGTAAGAACTTCTTAAAGCACGGCGCAGTAGTGAGCAGTGACGAAGATTACTTGTTGGGTGATATGGATTAACGCCTTTACTTGCTAAAAGCGAAATAGAACAGTTCTAAACAACCACACGTTTCAGCATTGGGATGTGTGGTTTTTTATTGAGTGTCTGGTTTTATTGTTGATGTGCTAATGGTAATTCATTGTTAGCAATGTAATTTGTCATATTGTGGCAAGTAAAATAAAGATAAAAAAAGGGCCAACTCTTTCGAGTTGGCCCTTTCCAAACGTTTGGTGGGTTGGCGTCATCTGAACTTGCTAGCTAACTATATGGTAAATATCACCTTTAGTGATTTAATGTTTTGGCTTGGTACATCTCTTGGTACTAAAAGACGTTGCTAAGAGAGTTACATTATATTTCACTAATAAGATGAATTATCGAAATCATCACATCCACCTTAGTTCGAAACTATTAACTAAGGTGGATATTTGTTCTCTAACCTAGTCTTCTTTAGACCAGCGTTTATACTTTCTAAACTTGGAATGGATAGAGTTCCTAAAACGCTTTGGTTGTCGCTGTATTTCCTTATCATAGTCTTCCTCGCCAGTTCTTTGGCATAGAGCTTGGGTAATAAGGTTAGTCCCGACAGCGGCAGTAGCAAAAGGAAAAATCAAAGCAGCAACAGTAAATATCGTAGAGGATATCGCTTCCATAAGCTCTATTTCGATTAGAACTGGAAACAGTGTGGTTGTGACATAATCAACGGTAGGGGAGTAATTAAGCTTGCCTAATATGCCTAAAGAAGCATAAATACACCCTGAATGTATGATTATCATGATTCCACCTTTAGCCTGTACTTTCTTTCTTAGCTCTTTAGTTGGGCGGCTATTTAAAAATAGATAAATGGTGTAGATGGAAAATGCGCTGTAAACGAATGCAATGACAAGTAATAAGGATATTACAATAGTAACAATGGGGGTTAGCATGAAGGTTTGACTCTTATTGATGTGATTGGTTATTGAATCTGTTAATAGCTTAGAAGTCTTACTCGGTACGTAGTGCTCTCTCTGCACCTTTCTCCACATTATCCATATAAGTTAATTGCCCCACCAGCTACATCCCCGTAAAATCTTCCCTAATTTCAATTCGATTGAAGTCGAACACGTACACCTTCGTACGAGATCACCTCATATTCTGTAGGTAACATTAATGTCTCAAAAACTCTCTCTCCAGCAGCTTGAATCTTTCCTATGGGAAACCGCTGACATTCTTCGTGGCAACATGGATGCTTCTGAATTTAAAGACTACATCTTTGGCATGATGTTCCTAAAGCGCATGTCGGATGCGTTTGAAGAAGAACAAGAGAAAGTTATTGCCTACTACTTAGGTAAAGGTAAAACCCAAGAACAAGCTATCGATCTGGCAAATGATGAAGATGAGTACGACGATACTTTTTACATGCCTGAAAGTTCTCGTTGGTCTGCGTTGAAAGATTTAAAGCACAACATTGGTGAAAGCCTGAACAAAGCGACAGAAGCGATTGAAGAACACAACTCAGCGCTTGAAGGCGTGTTGGTCACTATCGACTTCAACATTAAGAATAAGCTGACCGATGCTAAGTTGCGTGACTTGCTCTCTCACTTTAGCCAGCACCGTTTACGTAATGAAGATTTTGAGCGTCCAGATATGCTGGGAACAGCTTACGAATACCTAATCAAGATGTTTGCCGACAGTGCAGGTAAAAAAGGCGGAGAGTTCTATACCCCTAGCGAAGTGGTACAACTGTTGGTGGCACTGTTAAAGCCTCATGCAGGTATGCGTATTTACGATCCCACCACAGGTTCGGGCGGTATGCTGGTTCAAACTCGTAACCACCTTGCTAAAAATGGTGAGAACGCATCAAACCTATCGCTATTTGGGCAAGAGATGAACCTAAATACGTGGGCGATTTGTAAGATGAACATGTTCTTACATGGTGTGCAAAGTGCCGATATTCGTAAGGGCGATACTCTACGCGAGCCTAAGCATACCGAAGGCGGCGAGCTAATGAGCTTTGACCGCGTAATCGCTAATCCGCCGTTCTCGCTGAAAAAGTGGGGTAAAGACGAGTGTGATAGTGATGGTTTTGGTCGCTTTCCTTACGGCACACCACCGAAAGATGCGGGTGATTTAGCCTTTGTTCAACACATGATTGCCAGTACTAACAATGAAGGTATGGTCGGTGTGGTTATGCCTCATGGTGTGCTGTTCCGTGGTTCAAGTGAAAAGGTGATTCGCCAAGGCATTTTGGAAGACGATTTACTCGAAGCGGTGATTGGTCTGCCATCGGGTTTGTTCTACGGTACGGGTATTCCTGCTTGTCTGCTTATCATCAACAAGAACAAAGCCACAGCTCGTAAGGGCAAAGTGTTGTTCATCAACTCAGAGCTAGAATTTGAAGAAGGTAAAAACCAGAACAAACTGCGCGAGCAAGACATCAGCAAGATTGTCGAAACCTTCGAAAACCATTCGTTTGAAAGTAACTCTGATATCAAACGTTACGCAAAAGTCGTGAACTTCTCAGAAATTGCCGAGAATGATTTTAACCTCAATATTCGCCGCTATGCGGATACCTCGCCACCAGCAGAAATCTTCGATGTGCGCGCGATTCTTCATGGCGGCGTGCCAGTGCGTGAAGTGGAAGACGAATACATTCAAGAAGAGATCATTCAAGGCTTTGATCTGTCGGTTGTCTTCGAGAAGAAAGATGCAGAGCCTTCAGCCGATCAAGAGTACTACGTCTTCAAGCCAAGTATTGAAAGCAAAGAACAGATTCGAGAAGTGATAGAGAAAGCTGATGCGAAGGTTCTTCCCCTAACAATAAGCCAGCTAGAGCGCTGGTGGGATAAATACCAAGTGTCGTTGCATGAACTTGATGAACAAGTAACGGATGCCGAGCAGGTAATGCAAGGTTACTTGAAGGAGCTAGGTTATGAGTAACTTGGTTCCAGAAGGTTGGTTGATAAACAACTATGGTAGTCTTTTGAGTGGAAAGCTGACTAATGGTTTGTATAAACATGCTGACTTTTATCATCATGGGAATGCAAAAATATTAGATATTGCTTACCTATTTAATAAAGATAAATTGAACCTGAGTAGTTGCTCATCAATCTCACTAAGCGAAATTGAAACAACTAAATATAAGCTTTGTGTAGGCGATATATTATTTAACAGGGTATCGGTAAAGCCTGAAGGCGTAGGACAATGTGTAATAGTAGAAGAGCATAATTTTGACCTAGTATATGAATCAAATATTATTAGATCGACGTTGAATGAAAAACTAGTAAATCCGAGGTTTTTATCGTACTTACTCAACTCTGAATCGTTACGAAAAGCTATTTTTATTAGAGCTAAAATAACTGCTCAAGCAAGTATCGGGCAAGAAGATTTATTATCTCTTGAGCTATTACTCCCCCCACTCCCAGAGCAAAAAAAAATCGCCGCTATTCTCACCTCAGTCGATGAAGTGATTGAAAAAACACAGGCGCAAATCGACAAGCTCAAAGACCTGAAAACAGGCATGATGCAAGAGCTATTAACTCGTGGTGTCGGTGTGGATGGTAAGCCTCATACGGAGTTTAAAGACTCGCCTGTGGGGAGGATTCCGAAGGGATGGGAGGTATTACCTCTGTCCAAAGTGGCAAAGTTAGAGCGAGGTAAGTTTTCACATCGACCAAGAAATGATCCTTCGTTTTATAATGGGGATATTCCTTTTTTACAAACAGGGGACATTCCTAAGAAAAGTCCTTACATCACAAAATACAGTCAAACATTGAACGAAAAAGGGTTAGGGGTAAGCAAGCTTTTCCCTAAAGGTTGTTTAGTGATCACAATAGCAGCAACTATTGGTGAGATTGGTATTTTGGAATTTGATTCTTGTTTCCCTGATAGTTTAGTCGGATTGAAAGTTAATCCTAAAAAAGCTGATTCAATGTTTATTTTATATGTAATGAGGCATTTAAAAGAGGAGTTAGACTTATTGGCTCCGCAAACAGCCCAGAAAAATATAAATCTTGATATCTTGAATCCTTTTTCTATTCCAGTTCCACCTATTGAGGAGCAAAGGCAGATATCTAAGGCTTTAGAATCAGTAGATGGTCGCTTAGGTATTTTAGGTAATAAATTGATTAAGATTCAAGATATTAAAAAAGCCCTTATGCAAGATCTCCTAACGGGCAAAAAACGAGTCAAGGTAGACAGCTAATGCTAAAAGCCATTCTTCACGGAAAAGCAGGGCGTATTGAGCACGGCGGGCAAGATTCAGTGCGTTGGGCAAGTGTGTTCAAAGCCCGTGAAGATTTGCTCACGTCTACTTTTTTTGAGCGCTTTGCTTACCTATCTGATGATGTTCAAACTCAAATCCTAGCGAGTTGTTTTTCTCTGTCGCCTAATTATTTTCAGGCGAAATTTGGTGCATTTCAATCTATCGACTATTGGCCGAGGTACGAGCTAAGTGAAGGCGGCGAATCTCGCCAAGTTGAGCCTGATTTAGTGATTCGCTTTGAACTGTGTAATTTGATTGTTGAAGTAAAACCACCAGCAGGCGGCGATCAGTATTACGACCAATGGCAAAGAGAGGTTGCTTCTTTTATTCAGTCGGATGAGTACAACGAGCTACCGCTACACTTTCTTGCGATTGGGCGCATTGAAACAGGCACCGCGACCCAATGGGCAAGTCGACTTCAAAAACGCTACCCTTGCCTTAAAACAGTTGGGGCAACTAAATGGAAAGCCGTAACGGACAACTTGGTTAAGTTAATGGAAGGTGATGGAATAAGCTCCACAGACAGACGAGTGCTTACCGATATGCTAGAAGCATTAGCTTTATATGGGTTAAAAACGAATAGCTTTGAGTGGCATGATCTTATCTGTCACGGTTTTAACGCATTGTCACTTCAACACTCATTACTTTCTGATCATAGCATCAAGCAAGAGCTTGTTTCTGCCTGTGCATTTCAGTCTGAACCTCGTCTTATCAATCATAACTTTACTCCCGTCAGTTTAGACACCCTGTCGGTTTGGCCTAGGAACACCCATGAATAACTCACAACCAGAAGATCTGTTCACCCAAGTCAGAACTGCGCACCGTTTGCTGGCGGCCTATTATCAGCGCTTACTGCCGACTCTTGAGCAAATAGCGCATAGCGTTAATACAGAGTTCTATTTTTGGCATCCTGTTCGTTTTGATAAGCCGGGGAAAAATCCGTTTAAAAAGTGGCAGTGGGATTTATTACCCGCCACCAATACGCGCTATGTGTTTAAGCAGTTCAGTAGTTACGGCGCAGTCACGCTCAATGATTACATTGTTGAATTTATTGTTATTAATGACTCGGGTGTGAATGATGAAGAGTATCAAGCACAGCCTGACGCATTAAAATTGAAAATCCCTGTAAGTGAAGCGGCAAGTGTTTTAAGGGTAGCGATTTATCGAGCTGTGACTGAAAAAGAGGGCGATTTTTATCAGCTGTGGGAGGCCGGAAGCTACCCTAACTACTGTGATTCCGTTGAGATTGAGCAAGACAACCTCTTTTTTAAATATGGTTTCGAAGTCCCTTTAGATAGCCTACTAACAGAGGAAGGCGTTGAAGCGATCACGGCTAGAATTCAACAGCGCCTTGAAGAAACAAAACAGGTAGAGCCCGTCGCATCGCTTTAGCTAGGAATGATATGAAAAACAACGAATTCGATAAAGTAGAAGCCCCCGCCATTGCTCAGCTGGTTCAATTAGGCTGGACGTATGTTCAAGGCAAGAAGCTTGCGCCTAATTACACCAAAGGCAATAGTGCCCCTGAGCGTGAATACTTACGTGATGTGGTGCTTGTTAAACGCCTAGAAGCGGCCATTAAACGCATTAACCCATGGATAAGTGACGAAAACCTTCGCAAAGTTTCTCGTGAGGTTACGCACCCACATTTTGCCGCCTTAATGGAGTACAACCACGCCTTCTACCAAACCATGGTGAATTACCTATCGGTTGAGCAAGATTTAGGTAAAGGGCGCAAAGGGCAAACCGTTAAACTTATCGACTTCGATACGCTTTCCAATAACGAATTTCTAGTCACCAACCAGTTCAAAGTGGAAGGGGTTAACCAGAAAATCATCCCCGATATTATCTGCTTTATTAATGGTATCCCACTTGCGGTAATTGAGTGTAAGTCACCGTACATCTCTGACCCAATGAGCCACGGAATTGATCAGCTTCGCCGTTATGCAGATTTGCGTGAACAGCAAGACGGTGAAGGTGCAGAGAAGCTGTTTTGGTATAACCAACTGATGGTTTCTACCTGTCGTGACCAAGCCAAAGTCGGCACCATTAGCTCTAGCAGCCAGCACTATGGTGATTGGAAAGACGCTTACCCATTCAATGATGAAGCGTTAGCGAACCAGTCGCTACAAGATAACGTAGTAACGTTTCGTTCTGCGGTAGAGGTTCAATACCCTGATGATGTATTAGATGATGACTCTGTTAGTGAAGCTAATATAGAAAGCCAAGTCGAACTTATGCAAGCAGCAGAACCCAAAGCCAGTTATGAGGTTTTGACTCATGTGACGGCTCAGCAACGTTTGCTAGCAGGTATGTTCAGCTTAGACAACTTCCTCGATATTCTGCAAAACTTCATCATCTATGAAACCGATGATGGGAAAATCATCAAGAAAGTGGCTCGCTATCAGCAATACCGAGCGGTGAATAAAGTCATCGAACGCTTGAAGGGAGGCAAAGATCGCAAAGCCCTTTCTCGTAAAGAAAGAAGCGGTGTGGTTTGGCATACCCAAGGCAGTGGTAAATCACTCACTATGGTTATGCTCGCGGTGAAGATGCGCCGTGACCCAGAATTACAGCAGTACAAATTGGTCTTTATTACCGATAGAACACAGCTGGATGAGCAGCTTTCTAATACCTTCCGTGATGCCCAAGGTGAAACCGTTTATAACGCTGGCTCTGTGGCTGAATTAAAAGAGCTCTTAAAGAAAGACAGCTCTGATCTTGTGACTGCGATGGTGCAAAAGTTCTCCGATCTTGAAAAAGAGCAAGAGAAACAATCGACAGTAGCGGAAGGCTTTGTAGACCTAAACCCGAGTGACAAAATAATCGTTCTTGCTGATGAAGCTCACCGCACACAATTTGGTGGGTTAGCCATGACCATCAATGCCGCGCTACCGAACGCCCCTAAAGTGGGCTTTACGGGAACACCTTTGCTTAAAACGCAAAAGATGGGTCAAGCGTTTGGTGGTTATATTGATGAATACAAAATCAATGAAGCAGTAGACGATGGTGCAACCGTACGCTTGCTGTATGAAGGCAGAGAAGTGCAATCAGAAGTGGCTGGCGAGTCTCTTGATAAGCTGTTTGAAGAGTACTTTGGTGAATACACCGAAGACGAACAACGAGAAATAAAGAAAAAGTACGGAGTGGAGCGCGCAGTACGTGAAGCGCCTGCTCGTATTCGCTGGGTATGTTTAGATCTGCTTAAACACTATAAAGAACACATTCGCCCAGATGGTTTTAAAGCGATGATAGTGGTGGGTAGCCGTCATGCTGCCGCTATTTTTAAAAAGACGCTTGATGAGCTGGGTGCGCCTCCTTCTGAGGTGATCATCTCAGGTGATCATAATGATAAACAATACATCGCCCAGCACACCGACAAAGTGCATCAGAAAAAGGTGATCGCTAACTTCAAAAAACCTTTTGGTATCGATAACGCGGGAACCGAAGAGAAGAACAAAAAGTTTGATAACACGGCGTTTCTTATTGTGAAAGATATGCTGTTAACGGGTTTCGATGCCCCAATTGCTCAAGTTATGTATATCGATCGTAAGTTACAAGACCACACACTAATGCAAGCCATTGCCCGTGTGAACCGTACCTACAAGGGTAAGAATTGTGGCTATGTGGTGGATTATCACGGGTTAGCTACTCACCTTACTGAAGCGTTAGACTTGTTCAGCAGCGATGATGTAGAAGGCACATACCAAAGCCTGAAAGATGAAATTCCTAAGCTAAAAGCGAAACACACGAGAGCAATGTCTTTCTTCAATAATGTCAAAAGTGACGATATTGATGTTTACGTGTTAGCGCTAAAAGATGAAACGACTCGTGCGCAGTTCGACCTTGCTTTTAAGTTGTTCGCCAAACAACTCAACGTGATTTTGCCTGACGCCAGTGCCGCACCCTTCATTCCTGATATGAAGTTGCTGGGCAAAATTCATAACGCATCAAAAACTCTGTATCGAGACGCGGGTTTAGATATGCGTGAAATCGGTGAAAAGGTTCGCCAGTTGGTGGATGAGCACATTCTTAGTACAGGGGTAGATCCGAAAATCCCCCCTGTAGATTTACTCGCGGCGAACTTCAAAGAGACGATAAAACCAACCAAGTCGGATGAATCGAAAGCGTCTGAGATTGAGAGTGCAATCAAGCATCACATTACCATTAATCTCGATGAAGACCCTGAATATTACCGTTCGTTGAGTTTACGCCTACGTGATGTCATTGAAAAAACAGCAGGTCAATGGTCACTTCAGTTAGAGCTACTACTAGAAATGACTGACGATATTGGCAATGCCCATCAGCAAGCAGCACAAGATGTGGGCTTATCGGAAACGGAATTTGCTTTCTACAATATTCTTATCTCAGAAGTCACGCATGCCAGTGATGGCGATGTGATTGATGAGTCGCTTCATGAGTCAATAAAACAGACAACTCAAACTTTAGTCGCGATGCTGGATGAAGCAACAGAGATTATTGATTTCTTCGCTAAGCAAGATGAAGTGAAGCGGATGAAGAAGGAAATAAAACGCGCTGTGCTTGATCAGCCATTCGGTGACAAAGCATTGGTTAATGCTCTTCAAGAGCGTTTTATGGATCTCGCTAAGCATAAGTTTGGCAATAAGTGAGTAAGCCCACAATTTATGAATAAGAAAAGCTATGAGTAAGAAAAAGCTATGAATAAGCAAAAAGCTACGAGCAAGCCTGAGCCTGAGCTTATTCATACTGAAGGCTACAGTGTGCTGGTGGAGCGTACCTCTCGTAGGAAAACCGCTTCAATTAAAGTTGATGAAGGGGAAGTGATCATCGTTGTCCCTAAGCTGCTGGAGCGTGACAAAATAGATAAGCTTTTAGCGAGCAAACATCAGTGGATAGTCGAAAAGATAGCGCAATACCAAACCACCAGCCCTGCGACAATGCGAGAGTATGTGTCAGGAGAGTCATTGCCATACTTAGGGCGGAATTATCGCTTAAAAGTGCTTAAAGGCGACTTAGCGCCTACAAAACTGCTTAATGGGCGTATTACGGTCACCGTTCCCGATCCATCCACACAAACGCATTATATTCGCCGAGCTTTAACGAATTGGTATAAGCGTCATGCTGATAAGAAGATTCGAGAGAAGGTAAGGCGTTATGAATCGCTGGTGGGCGTCGAAACGGGCGTTGTTAGAACTAAAGAGTTTAAGAGTAGATGGGGCAGTTGTACCCCCTACGGTGATTTAGAATTTAACTGGGTGATTGTTATGGCTCCCAACAGGGTGGTTGATTACGTAGTGGTGCATGAGCTTTGTCATCTAATCCACCATGACCATTCGCCACAGTTCTGGAAAGAAGTTGAACGAGTCATGCCCGACTATAAAGAGCATAAAGAGTGGCTTAGAGGAAATGCACAAAATCTAATCATATAGTGCGTACGTTCACTAATGTAAAAAGACACCCTCAATTGAGACATAAAAAAAGGGCCAACTCTTTCGAGTTGGCCCTTTCCAAACGTTTGGTGGAGCTGGCGTCATCTGAAAATAAAGATTATCTGACTGATTATTATAGAAAAAATTACAAATCATTTTCTTTTTGGGTAACTCATTGGGTACTAAAAAGAAAAGTAAGGGAAAATTATAAGAGTGTGATTTAGATCGACTTCAGCTACTAACTAAGCCACTTAACCTTATCTAATGAGAAATCTCTTACTGCTTACTCTGCTGTTTTTCGTCTTTCGTGCAATAAGCTTAGTTTGACTATTTGCAATAACTTTAAATCTCATAACGAAACATATCTTCGAAATCTCTTTTCTTTCTTTTTTGTGGTTCTACAGTCCTTTGTTTTCTTAGAGTTCTCTTTGGCCGTTTGTTGAGGTGCTCTGTTTGTTCTTTCAAGTATTCAGGACTTTTGATACTAGCAACCGCTTTATCTGACCATGAGATGAGTTTGAATTTTTTCATCTTCATACCATCTTGGGTAGTCATGTTTTTAAACAGTATTGGAGTTTGATAGTCCCAATATTTGAGGAATTCAGCTATCGATGCGTCTGTATATCCTTCATCTTCCTTAAACTTGATGGTTTTATGCAGTTGTTGAAGGCGAATAGAATTTCTACTCGGCTTTCTATTTTTGGGAAAATGATCTGTGAAGGTATCTATACAAACTTCGAGAATAGCGGAGAGATTTTCATTTTTTTTTAATTCGAGCTCATTGTATCCAATGAGTAATCCTAACTCATACAGTTTATCCACGGAATCTTGATGAAGATGAAATTTCTTCGTAACCAAGCCTGATTCTTTGCGTCGGATCGTGACGTATTCTTGTCTTGAGGCTGCATCAGATTTACATACCATAAAGCATAGTCTCTACTTAAAAATGATATATAAATATACACTATTTATTGTGAGTCTCACAAAGTGTTGTTGCTAACCTATTGTTTTGAAATTACTTAATAACACAAACTTTAAGTGAGGCTCACAAAAATTTGTGAGCCTCACTTAGCTAAAAAAACGCATGTTAGGATATGTTCTACGTATTGGGTTAGACCTGTAATTTTGGGATTAAAAATGCTTAGTGATAGATACTTAAAAATCGGAGAAGTATTGGAAAGAAGCTCCTACAGTAGAGCGCAAATCTATCGTCTGATGAAATCAGGAGAGTTTCCAAGTTCATATCGACTTTCGAAAAACCGAGTCGCATGGAAAGAATCTGAAGTGGATGCTTGGGTTGAAGAGCGTCAAAGTATTTTTCTATTTCCACAATTAGATAAAGGGCAAAAGCTACTCGAAGAGGTATGGAAAAGATGAAACTAGACATATTCTTATCTGGCATCAGATTAGAAGAGTGCGATTGGTTAATGAGCGAGTATGAAACTTATTTGGAGAATGAGTATCGCATCGAGCTGTTGAGAAAAATGGCTGATCATGTCCATGGGAGTCTTGGTCGAAGATATAGTTGTGGTCGACTGCATGCGCTAGCAGACAAGCTAAAAGACTGCAATGAAGGTCTATACGAGTGTAAGAGTGTGGCGTGTAAGAAGTGTAATCGGCAGTTTAAAATAGAACGTGTTAATAACATCATTGCTTCAATTTTGCTTGATCAAGAGCAAACAGAGAATGTTGAATACGGTGTCTACACTATAATCCAATACTCGCGCGGAGTGGATGCGTATGACTTCGTTGACTATGATATCCCTAAAGATAAAGACAGATTGAGAAAGTTATTGTCTAGATGTGGTATCGATGGTCCGGTATTGGGTTCTTTCGAGCTAGATTTTCATGATTCACCACAAAAATGGTTACCTCATTATCATGTTCTTATGCGTAAATCGGGTAACGAAGAGGCGATTGAACGGCTAAGAGAGAAGCTTACGAAGCTACACCCTAAGCATATCAAGCAAAACAGACAAGCTAGACCATTCATGAAGCAGGACTTTAGAGAACCTCTCAAGCAGTTGAGTTACATACACAAGCTGGCTTGCTTTGAAGTTCGTGATTATCAATCGTTTTGGGGTAAGAATCTGACTAAAAAATATCGACTTAATAAGTTGATGTTCTGTGAGTCTCTTTGCTGGTTAGATGAACAAGATAGAAGGACTCTATTTTTTCAATGGCATGCAAGACCGTGGTTAAAGCAGTCCAAAGTGTAATCTACGATTTGTGTAGATTACACCAATATGATCTATCTCAATGGCTTATATTTGCACTTTCAAGAAACATCCGATACAACACTAGTCGCCTATTAATTATGTTCTAGTGACAAGGTGTTAATTTTAAATTCATTCATTTAATAGGCGCGTTCGCGCGGCGTTTCTTTTTGTTTATAGTCCATTAAGTTAACAAATTGCTTGGGGGAGTTCCCATATGTTTCCTTAAATTTTTTGCAAAAGTAAGATGCGCTAGAAAAACCAGTTAAGTGAGCTACCTTTTTTATAGGATGTTTTTTCTTCAATAGTAAATAAGCAGCTTTGTTCATTCTTTCTGAAAGTATCAAGTCTGATAACGTGGTTTTTTCTTGAGATATCCTCCTCATAAGTGTAGCTTTTGACATATTAAGATTTTTGGATATTTCTTCTGCTGTCCAACGATGTTGGATTTGTTTAGATATTAGACGATGAACACGTTCAGATATAGAGTCATTTTTTTTAAGATCAAATCTTTTTAGAGTTCTAAAAGCATCTCTATTTATTAATTCGCGTAAAAAATCAGTATGTTCGAAAATGCCATTTTGAAGATTAATTAACGAATCGATATAAGGTTTCATTTTTTTAAACGTATAGCTATCATAATCCATATCACACATCACTAAATATAACTCATCGGATAACTCTTTTTTCAACGAAAAATTTATTAATGTATTTGAGGGTAACTGAATCAAAGCTTCCCCTTCTATCACTATGACGCATCCTGGGTATGAGATAGCCCCGAAAAAACCAGTGAATTTAATTATGTGTTTTGACTTAGATACAAAGCTTCCTGTATCTTTTATTTTTGAATTTATTTTTATCTTTCTTATCTTAAACATGTTCTTTATTCGTTATGTTCATTTCTCTTTTTAGCTGTGTCCAGCTTACTGGCGGAGAATATAAATATCCTTGAACCAGAACATCAAGGTTCTTCACGATATCGTGCTGATAAGAGGTTTCGACACCTTCTAAAATAATACCGTTCTTGGCGTAAGGAGATATTACCCTCAATAGATAGTTTATTGTATTAATATCATCAAAGTTATGATGAAGGAAAGACTTGTCTACTTTAATATAATCCCAATCAATAAATCCTAATGATGAGTTTGCAGCATTGTTTTTATGATAATAATCATCTAATAACAATCCTACACCAGAGCGTTTTAATAATCTGATACTACTTTGCAAGCGGCCGCAATTTACATCACAGTCGATATCTGTAATTTCAAGATCAAAGTTAACATCACATTCATTTAAGAGACTTTGCAAAAAAAAACTATCCTTTAAACATGACAAAGTGATATTAAGAGTTATAGGAATATGGACTTTGAGATCACTACAGAACTTAATTTGAGCTAGCGCGACCATTTTTATGAACTCTTGATCAATTTCAGAGAAAAACGTTTCGTTGTAGAAAATTTCACCGGAATCGCTCAAAACTTTAGATAGGATTTCAAGATGCCTTACTTGTCTCTGCTTCAAATCGATTATTGGTTGAAACAAAAACTCAAGCTTAACAAATGATGCATCGCTTCTTACTGTGATTCCACTTTCCGTGTAATTATATTCGTACATATTATTCTTCAATGAATTGATGTTGTTTTTTGTATCATCTATATGCATCACTTTTCCGTCTACTAAGCGTGTTGATCTTACAAAAGATTGAGTTGATATTTTTATTATTAACAAGCGTCATAATCCTGACGCACAAGGAATAACTGAAATAACAAAACAGTATGTTCTTTATTCACTGTCTTTTTAGGGACTAGACGGTTACGAACAGTGTGTGATTTCGGTTCAAAAATTTCATTAATTATTTTTGTTTTTCTTGGTGATTACCCCGGTTTGTTATATGGATCACGTTTTTTAGCCAATTTGCGAGTATCAGTTTCTACTTGGGTTGGTTAGCAAAGAAAGAAAGATTGATTGCTCTTGTTCGTGATCGTTTAATCAATTAACGGAGTCTAACTCTGCTCTCTTACTCCTTGGTAAGTTCGATGACTTAGCGTCTCTTCGCTGTTTAGAAGTAACTAAAGTTACGATGATTGTAGTATTTCAAACTGCGCTAGCTCAGCGGAATACCTGTTCGAGTAGCATCAACAATATGCTTACTCCACCAAGTCATAAGATCTCTTCTACGTTCTAGGTAATCTGTTCGGCTGTATGCACGATGTGTTTTGGTACCAATAAGGTGAGCGAGTGCTGATTCAATTAAAATGTAGTCGTGTCCAGCTTCATTCAGCGTTGAGCTAGCTATAGAGCGTAAACCATGGGAAACTAACCGACCTCCAAACCCCATGCGTTTTAGAGCCATATTAGCTGTTTGACTATGCATTGGTTTTTTTGGATCTGTTGCCGACGGAAAAACATATTCGCTATTTACTCTCATCGAGCTCATCGCATTTAATAGAACGATGACTTCGTCCGTTAGAGGTATTCGGTGTTCTTTGCGTTTTTTCATCCTTTCTGCAGGTATTGTCCAAACTCGATTTTCTAAATCGAATTCTGACCACTTGGCTCCAGCAGCTTCGTTTGGTCTGGTCATTGTATGTAGTTGAAACTTGATCAGGCATCGTGTAGAACGCTTGATACTTGCTTCAGTTAAAGTTGCCATTAATTCGGGTAATTCGTGTGGCTCTAGTGCTTTCAAATGCTCTTGTTGAGGCTTTTTAAAAGTAGCAAAAACATTGCTTATTGGATTGGCGTTAATTAAGCCACTGTGCATAGCGTAAAGCATGACTTCATTTAGCCGTTGAGATAATCGTTTGAGTGTTTCTAAAGAGCCTTTGGCTTCGACAACCTTTAGAGTTTGAATTACAGTCTGAGCTGTAACCATAGAGATAGGTTGTGGGCCCAAAGAAGGAAAAACATGTAGCTCAAGTGAACGCCAGATATCTTTCGCATAATCTTCGGTAACTGTTGATTTCTTTTGTTCCATCCACTGCTGTGAAACATTGAATAGCGTGTGCTTATATATAGCGTCGGCTTTTTCCTTTGCTTCTTTTTTGTGGTGTTTTGGATCAATGTCTAGTGCTATTAGCTCACGGTGGCCTTCTGTTATTTTCCGTGCATTAGCTATCGATAGATCTGGGTACTTGCCTAAGGTTATATTGCTGCGTTTCCCTGTCGCTGGACTCTTGTATACAAAACGCCAAGATTTAGTTCCATTTGGCATTATTCTAAGCTGTAAGCCTCGTCCATCACTGAGCAATTTTTCTTTGCCAGTTGGTTTTGTGCTTTTGACTTTTTTTTCTGTCAGTTGAACTGCTGGTCTTGCCATTTTTAAACCTATTTAGTACCCGAAATATCTTGGATGAGAGTATAGGGTAACTGGACGGGTACTAAAAACGTGAGCAGATATGAGACGCGATGAGACGCGATGAGACAGAAAAGTGAGTTAAGTGATTGAATTTTTGATGTTTTAGGTACAAAAAAGGCCACCCGAAGGTGGCCTTTTCCAAACGTTTGGTGGAGCTGGCGGGAGTTGAACCCGCGTCCAAAAATCATTCATCATTGGTACTACATGCTTAGTCGATCTTTAATTTCACCAGCAACCTGCGAACCGACACGCTAGTTAAAGGCTAACCTGAATTGTTATTCGCGCTTTTCCTCTCAGGTGGGAGAATCCGCGCTAGCTAGTTTGGGTTTGATCTCTTATTGGTCCCCGTCTTACGAGCGGAAGCTAGGGTAAGAGAGCTCTGAGCAGGTTATTAAGCTGCTAGTGCGTAGTTTTCGTCGTTTGCGACTATTTTTTTGCGGCTTTTAACGTGGCCAACCGCCCCACGGCATGCACCTCAGACTTCAAAATTCCTGTCGAATCCTAAATCAGCCCCAAGTGTTATTTGCATAGTACCAGAAAAGCTTTGCCTGTCTAGCACTGTGCGTTTAAGTGCTTAAAATTAACGCAAATTACTCTTCATAATTCGTGCTTTATCTCTCGCCCAATCTTTTTCTTTCATATCAGTACGTTTATCGTGCAGCTTTTTACCTTTCGCTACGCCAACTTTAATCTTCGCCCAAGAGCGAGACCAGTAAAGTGCGGTTGCGACAAGTGTCATGCCTTCACGGTTAATACGACCGATAAGGTTGTCGAGCTCTTTTCTCGACATAAGTAATTTACGGATACGTGTTGGGTTCGCCACGATATGAGTACTCGCCTGAGTGAGCGGAGTAATCGTCATACCACTGATGAATGCTTCGCCATCTCGGATGTATACGTAGCTTTCTGCGATATTGGTTTTGCCTTCACGTAGGGATTTTACTTCCCAGCCTTGTAGCTCAAGCCCCGCTTCTATCTCATCATCGATGAAATATTCGTGGCGAGCTTTCTTATTAAGCGCAATGGTATTGCTACCGGCTTTTGATTTTGATTTATTCTTTGCCATAATGGCCTCATTATACGGATTGCACCCTAGTTGGGGAATCCTTTTTATTTGCGCTCTGGCCCAATACAATTAAAATTGCAGTTTGTGTTAATGTAACGCTGTCTTTAACAGGAGTCTATATGCCAAAGGTTACTCGTTCAGCATTAGTGTCGTTTAGTGCCGACCAGATGTTCAGCTTGGTCAATGATGTTGCTCGTTATCATGAGTTTTTGCCAGGGTGTTCTGGTTCACGTGTGATCGAATCTTCAGATTCAACTATGGTGGCTTCGGTTGATGTCTCTAAAGCGGGTATCAGCAAAACATTCACTACCTCTAACCGTTTAGCGGATGGTGCTGAGATCTTGATGGAGCTGGTGGACGGTCCGTTCAAAAAGCTGCAGGGCGGTTGGTATTTTACTCCACTCGATGAGCAAGCGTGTAAGGTTGAACTTAAGTTGGAGTTTGAATTCTCTAGTCGAATGATTGAAATGGCATTTGGTAAGGTTTTCAATGAGCTGACGAGCAATATGGTCAGTGCTTTTACTCAACGTGCGAAACAGGTTTATTAAGCCATGACTATTGAATCGGATATGATCCACGTAGAGGTTGTGTTTGCGCTTCCGCACGAGCAGCGTGTGTTTACCTTGGTGGTGAACAAAAACGCGACTGTGGAAGAGATTATTGCGCAGTCTGGTGTTTTGGAACTGTACCCAGAAATCGACTTAGCGAAAAATAAGGTTGGCGTGTTTAGCCGCAACGTTAAGCTTGATGCGACGGTTCGCGATAAAGATCGTATCGAAATCTACCGAGCACTGTTAGCTGATCCAAAAGAGATTCGCCGTAAGCGTGCTGAGCAAGCGAAAGCAGCAGCTGCTAAATCGTAATGCTAAACAAGTTTGATTAAGAAGGGAGCTCGCTATATTGGCGAGCTTTTTTGTGCTTGCTGGTTAGACAACGCAGCTAATTTGTTAGCAGATATTAAAAAGCCTGCTCGTGTTAGCAGGCTTTTGCGATTCTTGCTTTGTCGACTGATAGCTTTGTCGACCGATAGCTTTGTCGACGGGAAAGCTTCGTTGGTTGAAAGCTAGCGAAGGCTTTCGAAGAACTCATCACTGGCTTCAAAATCACCGTTGATCGTTACTAGAGTACCTGTGGCATCAAAGTTAACGACTAGGTTTTTCTGAATAGGGTCTTCATGGCCTTTTTGGTGGTGGTAAATGTAATACCACGTATCTGGGTAGCCGTTTTCGATAAGCATTGGTGAGCCCATAACGTAACGAACTTGTGTTTTTGTCATGCCAAACTTGAGCTGATCGACAGCTTCTTGTTCAACATAGTTACCCTGATTGATGTCAATTCGATAAACCAACTTCTCTAGTAGAGAGCAACCGGTCAACATTGTTAGTGCAAGTGGAACTGCAACTAACCACTTTTTAATTCGCATAGTTTGAGATCTTTCTTCGCTAAAATACTGCCTGATAATAAACAAGCTCCAGCAAGAAGTAAAAAGCTCCTTGCGCTTTGAGCTTGTTATGACTGGCAATTTTGAATTAAGTTGCAAAATTGCCAAGAATTTTCGGTAAATTATCAGAAAGTTGCCGAATATGTAACCTAAGCTGCGATTAATAACTCTTTTGCATTGGCAAGTGTCGATTCGGTAATTTGGCTGCCACCAAGCAGTCGAGCAAGCTCTGAAACGCGTTGTTGTTCATCAAGCGTGTGCATTTGGGTCTCGGTTTTACCTGATTTCGTGTTCTTCGCAACAAACAGCTGTTGGTGACCGCAACCGGCAACTTGAGGTAAGTGAGTCACACACATCACCTGCGTAGATTCGCCCAGCTTACGTAGCATTTTCCCGACAACCGCAGCCGTTGGCCCACTGATACCCACATCGACTTCATCGAAAATCAGGCTTGGTGTATCCACTTTTTGCGCTGTAATCACCTGAATCGCTAGTGAGATTCGTGATAACTCACCACCAGAAGCCACTTTAGCAATTGGCTGCATTGGTTGGCCTGGGTTGGTCGAAACAATGAAGGTCACGTTATCCATACCCAATGGGGAAGGGTGCGTGTTGGTGTTGTTCACTTCAATGGCAAACTGCGCTTTTTCCATGCTCAGTTCGTGCATGCTTTGCGTGATCAGTTTGTTGAGCTCTTTTGCATAACGAGTTCGAGATTTATGAAGCTTCTCTGATTTGGCAACGAACGACTGGTATTGGTTCTCGACATCATTGGCCAATTCATCGAGTTTTTCATCCGAGCAATCAAGTGCTTCAACCTGTTGTAATAAGTCTTGATGGTGCTTGTAAAGCTCTTCTGGTAACACGTGGTGCTTACGAGACATCGACATCACTTTAGAGAAACGCTCTTCAACGTAAGCCATACGACCCGGATCGACATCAATGCTGTCTAGGTAGGTTCTTAATTCGTTATTGGTCTCTTCAATCTGAATAATGGCTTCAGACAATAAGCTCGGCAATTCAGCCAATCTTTCATCAAGCTCAGCTAACTGAATTAGGGAGTTATTGGCCGATTGCAGAATACCAAGCGCATTAACTTCTTCGCCTTCATAAATAAGCTCGATAGCTTGCTGACAGGTTGTGGCCAGTTCTCCGCTATTGGAGAGGCGCTTATGCTCTTGTTCGAGGTCTTCATATTCTTCCTCCCCAATAGACAGCTCATTTAACTCTTTGATTTGGTATTCAAGAAGTTGTTTTTGAGCTTGATTTTGCTGGCTATTTTCACGTAACTCTTTCAAGTGGTTATCGGCTTGTCGCCAGGCTTGGTAAGCATTACGTGTCGATTTCAACAGGTTCAAGTGGCCTGCGTATTGATCAAGCATGGCCATTTGGTAATCGCTCTTCATCAATTGATGGTGCGCGTGTTGACCGTGAATGTTGATCAACAGCTGCCCAAGCGATTTCAATTGTGAAAGAGGGACAGGACTGCCGTTAATGAATGCGCGAGAACGACCTTCTTTTGAGATGGTTCTGCGCAAGATGCATTCACCGCCATCAAGCAGCTCGTTGTCTTCTAACCAGCGGGTAGCGTGTAGATTGTTCTCAAGTAAAAAAGCAGCACTGACTTCGGTTTTTTCTTCACCTTGTCGAACCATTCCCGCATCTGATCTTCCTCCAAGACATAAGCCTAAAGCATCGATAGCGATAGATTTACCCGCCCCCGTTTCTCCGGTGATTGTTGTCATGCCTTTAGAGAGTTCTAGCTGTAAAGACTTAACAATAGCGAAATTATTAACACTTAGATGAGCCAGCATTTTTATTTACCTGTATAACTGAACAATACTGTATATAAGCTCAGTATATACTGTTTCTTTATACAGTAAAGTCGGCAGGTGAAAATTTTTTGTGACCGTTATCAGAATTGAGGTTGTTCGTAGATCACTGAAACCGCTATAGATTCCCAACCCAGTCGTTCCTCCCTCTTGGGAATGACGGTGTGGTGGATTGGCGTAAAGGTAGAGGCGGTGGGCTTTTAATCGGCAATAAAAAAGGCTGACGAATGTCGTCAGCCTTTTAAAATAGTTCGCTTTTCACTTAGAACAGCTTACTCGACCAGCCTAGTTTGTTACGTAGAACATGGTAGTAATTGTAGTCTTTAGGGTGGATTAGCTTGAGCACATTTGGGCTTTGGTAAATGTGGATCTCATCGCCAGGAGAAACCGGTAGCGAGATTTGACCATCGCAGCTGACTTCCTGTGTACCGCGGTTATCAGGCGATACGATAAGCTTGATTCGACGCTTGCCATCCACCACCAGTGGGCGGCTTGAAAGGGTGTGCGGGAACATTGGCACTAATGAAATTGCATTCAGGCTAGATGACAAGATAGGGCCGCCGCCAGAAAGCGAATAAGCGGTAGAACCTGTCGGTGTTGAGACGATCAAGCCATCAGAGCGCTGTGAGAAGGCGAAGCTGTCATCGATATACACTTCGAACTCGATCATGTGCGCGACTTGGCCGGGGTGCAGTACAGCCTCATTAAGGGCTGCATTGTGGCTTTTTATCTGGCCGTGACGATGAATTTCAGTTTCAAGTAAGAAGCGCTCTTCTTCCATGAACTCTCCCTTAAGCACATCAGTCAGCGCGCTCTGGAAGTTTTCAGGGTTGAGATCGGTTAGGAAACCAAGATTACCTCGGTTAACACCTATCACTGAAATGTCGAAACGTGACAAAATTCTAGCGGCACCGAGCATATTTCCATCACCACCCACAACAATTGCGAGATCGGCACGTTTACCCAATTCAATCAGGCTAGAAAAATGTTCTTGTGGGATATCGTCCAAAATGCTGGAGAGCCTATCATCAACAAACACTTGATAACCCTCAGTACTTAACCACTGATAGAGCTCTCTATGAGTCTGAATTGCTTGCTGATCTCGAGGTTTACCAATAATTGCGATGACTTCAAATGGCTTTTTCATAACGTTTCCAAACGAATTAGGCTTGAATCAAAATTCTTCATCCCCATAATAAAGGCAAGTTGAACGTCTATGCGAGTGTTTTATATCAATTTGAGGCGCAAACACGCCTGTCACTGGCATTGAAAACGAATTCTGGAGATATCATGAGCAACGAAGAAAACAAAGTAACCGAAGAAGAGCTAGATCAGATCATTGCTGAAGCTGAGAAAGTTGAAGAAGCTGAACTGAATGAAGACGCGGCTGATGAGCAGGAATCAAAAATTGCTCAACTAGAAGCCGCACTGCTTTCTAGTGAGTCTAAAGTGAAAGAGCAGCAAGATTCTGTTCTTCGCGCAAAGGCTGAAGTTGAGAATATGCGTCGTCGTACTGAGCAAGAAGTGGATAAAGCACGTAAATACGCGCTAAACAAATTCGCTGAAGGCCTACTACCTGTTATCGATAACCTAGAGCGTGCAGTACAAGCTGCAGATGCTGAGAACGAAGCGGTTAAGCCGATTCTTGAAGGTGTTGAGCTAACTCACAAAACGTTCGTAGATACAGTGGCTAAATTTGGTCTTACAGAGATCAACCCTGAAGGTGAAGCATTCAACCCTGAATTCCACCAAGCAATGTCGATTCAAGAAAGCCCAGACCACGAGTCAAACACTGTGATGTTTGTTATGCAGAAAGGCTACGAGCTTAACGGCCGTGTTATTCGCCCTGCAATGGTAATGGTTGCTAAGTAATTGAGTAGCCGCTTGCTAAGCAGTTGATTATTGCAGTTGCGAAGTAAGACAATAGCGGCGACAAAACAATTCACTGGTTAACGTGAAATGAAAAGAGAGGCATATGCCTCTCTTTTTTTATGCCTGTAACTTGAGAGTCCACGTGAATAGTCACCAAAATCGCATTAAGAATGCCGTTCTTTTTATTTTATCCAGAACAGTGATTTAGAGTTTTATATTATGAAACTGGTTGTTAATGAAGAAATGTTTTGATGTCACACTTGTAATGTTTTTGTAAATAAATGCTTTTAATTGTTACCTTTGTATGTAAAATCCACTGCAATATAGCGATTTGGGTCGCATATATAACTATAAAAGTACAATTTTTAAACACAACAAACTGGAGAAGAACGATGGACAAATCGCTCTCAAGTAAGATTTTTGTAGGCTTGTTTGCCGGCCTTATTATTGGTACTGCTATTCAGTACCTATTCAGCGGCATTGCTATTTTTGATACGTACCTACTCGGCGCTGCTGAAGGTGCTGGTGGTATGTTCGTATCACTTATCAAGTTGCTTGTAGTACCTCTTGTATACGTATCTATTGTTTGCGGTATCGTTGAGCTAAAAGATATTCGTTCATTCGGTCGTCTTGGTGGTAAAACCTTTGGTCTTTACATTATTAACACCATCATCGCGATTTCTGCAGCGCTAACGATTGGTCTTATTTTCCAACCGGGTGCTGGTGCGAATCTAGCGGGTACAGTTTCTGAGACAATTGCGCTTACAACAACTGAAACGCCAGATATCTTCTCTCTTGTTGTTAATATCGTTCCTAGCAACCCTGTAGAAGCATTTGCAAGTGGAGACATGCTACAAATCATCTTCATGGCTATTCTGACTGGTCTTGCTATCCAAGCTCTTGATTCTCGTGGTGGCCCAGCTATCAAGACATTCAAGATGGCTAACGAGATCATGATGAAGCTTATCGGCCTAGTAATGAGCCTTGCGCCATACGGTGTATTTGCTCTGATGATTCAACTGGGTGCAACACTTGATGCAAACACGCTAATGTCAGTTGCTGGCTATGTAGCGCTTGTTGTAGCGATGCTTGTGTTCTGGATCTTCTTCTTCTACCCAATGATGGTTGGTTCATTCACTGGTATTTCTCCAAAGCAGTTCCTACGTGCAACTCGTGAGCAAATCCTTTTCTCACTATCGACTGCAAGTTCGAACGCGACGATTCCAGTAACAATGCGTACTCTGACGGACAAACTGAACGTATCTAAGTCAGTGGCAGGTTTCGGTGTACCACTAGGTGCAACAATGAACATGTCTGGTGTATCTATCTACATCGCACTAGCAACTATGTTCGTAGCAAACGCATTCGGTCAGCCAATCAACACTGCTGATATCTTTACTCTAGGTCTAACTATCTTGCTACTGTCTATCGGTGCTGGTGGTGTTCCTGGTGGTGGTGTGGTTATGGTCGGTGTTCTATTGCACCAACTAGGTTTGCCACCAGAAGGTCTAGCGATTGTTGCTGCTGTTGACCGTATCTGTGACATGTTCTGTACTTCTTCTAACGTTGTTGGTGATACTGCGGTTAACACTATCGTAGCGAAATCTGAAAACGAAATCGGCGTTGAAGCTAACGAAGAAGCTGAGCTAAAGAAAGCAGAAGCATAATTCTTAATTAAGATTAGATAATTAGAAGCCCCGCTCAATGAGAGCGGGGCTTTTTTGTTTCTGATGATAAGTGCTTTGGGCTATCTGATAACTTAGCTAAAAAGATCTTTGATTGGTGTTAAGTCTCATTTTTTCTTTTTACTCGTGCCGAATTGGCCATCAGTTTTCAATCTTTAATATAGATCACATATAATAATACAATATTATTTTATTGTTCTGGCAACCTACATTATGACGACATAAAGGAAACCCAATAATGAAGCTGTCTTACCTTAGCCTACTGACTGCCAGCCTTTTAGCCGCTCCCGCTCTTGCTTCTAATCACGATATTGGTCAACAGTTCAATCTTGACCCTGCAAAAGCACCAGCACAAAACTTCGATTTATCTAAATGGAAAATTAACTTACCGGAGCTGACGACTGAAGGGTCTAGAAAAGGTAAAACGCTGGAGATTGGAAAAAAGGAACTGTCGAATGTAGACACGCCTTACGTTCACCCTAAATGGTTCTACACGGATGCTGAATCTGGTGCGATGGTGTTTGTGGCTCCGAATACAGCTCCAACGACGCCAAACAGTAAAAACACGCGTAGTGAGCTAAGAGCGATGCTAGCGGATAGCTACTCTGCGCCGAGCAACAACTTCGCGATTTCAAGCCATAAGAACGCGGAAGAGTTTGGCTCTATCGGTGGGCAGATGACGGCAACACTTTCTGTTGATCAGGTGAGCACCAGCGGTAACTATAAGAAAACCGGTGCATTCTCTGTGGTTATTGGTCAAATCCATGGGTCGGATAATGAACCTCTGAAAATTGTTTACCGTAAACTACCGGAGCATGAGCATGGTTCGTTAACGTGGAACTATGAATTAAACCCGCCGACAGAGATGAAAAATGCGAAGGATGAAAACGGTAAGAAGCTTCGTAAAGACATTCGCCATGATGTATTTGGTCAATACAATCTGAAAAAGGGCAGCTCTGATCCTACTGATGGTATCAAGCTAGGTGAAGTGTTCTCATATGATGTGAATATCAAAGATAACATCATGCACTTAACCTTTACTAAAAATCTAAACTCAGCCGATCCTATTGTGAAGACCTATGATGTTGACTTGGCCAAGGGCAAATATCAGGGACACGATATCGATCTTGGTTACGGTCAAGACTGGATGTACTTCAAAGCGGGTGCGTATAACCAGTGTAATACTAAGAAGTCGAGTTCTGCCTGTGAGTGGCGTGGTATGGAAGCGGGTGACTACACCCAAGCAAGCTTCTACCAGTTAGTTCTTAATCAATAATATTGCCGAATCAATAACGGTTCGACTCGCTGTTAGTTGAAAAAAGACCTTCCATATGAAGGTCTTTTTTTATGCGAGATAGAATAGGGAGACATTTTATTTATGAAGATGAACGCGTGAATATGTCAACTTTCGAGCCTTAAGCAGTAAGGGGTAAGCCACTTTTTACCTTTAAGTAGAAAGATAGGGGGAAAAACAGATTTTTTTTACCTATTTCCCTTGAAAATTAGTTTGCAGCCCTTATCTATGGTGCATACGAAAGCAAAATACATTTGCATTTAAATTTTGTGTATTAGGGTTGAATCCCTGATTACTACCCCCCACATAGTGGGTATAGCAAAAAACTAAATAGAATTTATTCGGAGAAAGCCTGATGGGTCGAATCATTGGTATTGATTTAGGTACTACTAACTCTTGTGTTGCTGTTCTTGACGGTGACAAACCACGCGTATTAGAAAATGCTGAAGGCGAACGCACAACAGCATCGGTAATCGCATACACTGAAGGCGAGACGCTAGTTGGTCAACCTGCGAAACGTCAAGCAGTTACTAACCCTCAAAACACGCTATACGCGATTAAGCGTCTAATCGGTCGTCGTTTTGAAGATGAAGAAGTTCAACGCGATATCGAAATCATGCCTTTTAACATTGTTAAAGCTGATAACGGTGATGCATGGGTTGAAGCGCAAGGCCAAAAAATGGCTGCTCCTCAAGTATCTGCTGAAGTTCTTAAGAAAATGAAGAAAACAGCTGAAGACTTCCTAGGCGAAGAAGTAACTGGCGCAGTTGTAACTGTTCCTGCTTACTTCAACGATGCTCAACGTCAAGCAACGAAAGATGCTGGCCGTATCGCTGGTCTAGATGTTAAACGTATCATCAACGAACCTACTGCTGCTGCTCTGGCTTACGGCCTAGACAAGCAAGGTGGTGATCGCACTATCGCTGTATACGACCTTGGTGGTGGTACATTCGATATCTCTATCATCGAGATCGATGAAGTAGAAGGCGAGAAGACTTTCGAAGTTCTTTCAACTAACGGTGACACTCACCTTGGTGGTGAAGATTTCGATAACCGCATGATCAACTACCTAGTAGATGAGTTCAAGAAAGAGCAAGGTATCAACCTTAAATCTGATCCACTAGCAATGCAGCGTGTTAAAGAAGCAGCAGAAAAAGCGAAAATCGAGCTTTCTTCTACTACTCAAACTGACGTAAACCTACCTTACGTTACTGCTGATGCGACTGGTCCTAAGCACATGAACATCAAAGTGACTCGTGCGAAGCTTGAGTCTCTAGTTGAAGACCTAGTTCAACGCTCTCTTGAGCCACTAAAAGTTGCTCTAGCAGATGCTGATCTATCTGTAGGCGAAATCACTGACGTTATCCTAGTTGGTGGTCAAACTCGTATGCCTATGGTTCAAGCTAAAGTAACTGAATTCTTCGGTAAAGAGCCACGTAAAGACGTGAACCCTGACGAAGCTGTTGCAATGGGTGCTGCTGTTCAAGGTGGTGTACTAGCTGGTGAAGTTAAAGACGTTCTTCTTCTAGACGTTACTCCTCTATCTTTCGGTATCGAAACGATGGGCGGCGTAATGACTAAGCTTATCGAGAAAAACACAACTATCCCTACTAAAGCGGATCAAGTGTTCTCTACAGCTGAAGACAACCAAAGCGCAGTAACTATCCACGTTCTTCAAGGTGAACGTAAGCAAGCGACTTACAACAAGTCTCTTGGTCAGTTCAACCTAGAAGGTATCCAACCAGCACCACGTGGCATGCCACAAGTTGAAGTAACATTCGACCTAGATGCTGATGGTATCCTGAACGTATCTGCTAAAGATAAAGCAACGGGTAAAGAGCAGAAGATCACTATCCAAGCATCAGGCGGTTTGTCTGAGGAAGAGATCGAAGCAATGGTTCAAGAAGCAGAAGCTAACAAAGAAGCTGACAAAAAGTTCGAAGAGCTAGTAACTGCACGTAACCAAGCTGACCAAATGATTCACGGCACTAAGAAGCAAGTAGAAGAAGCTGGTGAAGCTCTACCTGCAGACGAGAAAGCTAAAATCGAAGCAGCTATCGAAGCTCTAGAATCAGTTAAGTCTGGTGACGACAAAGAAGCTATCGACGCTAAAGTTCAAGAACTTATGCAAGCAGCTCAAAAGCTAATGGAAATTGCTCAACAGAAAGCTCAAGCTGAACAAGCTGGTGCTGACGCTGGTGAACAACCTAAGCAAGATGACGACGTTGTTGATGCTGAGTTTGAAGAAGTTAAAGAAGACAAAAAATAATTTCGTCGCAGAGTAGCCTGATTTCGTTGTCGGAAGTGCTCACCTACTAACGTAGGCTCCGCGCTTCCACTTAGGACTCAAGCTATCTGCTTAGAAATTTGTCTCAAAGACTTATTATTGCGGGCGTCAGAGGTAACTCTCACGCCCGTAAATTTGTATTTAGACTTGTCGATCTAGATAATAGCTTTATTCGGCATTTCAGCCGGCAGAACTTTTATCTAGATTGATACACAGACTACTGAAGTGATCATTCGGTAGTAGCAATTATTTGGTGACCTAGAACATGTCAAAACGTGATTTTTACGAAGTATTAGGCGTAAGCCGCGATGCATCAGAGCGCGATATTAAAAAAGCGTACAAACGCTTAGCGATGAAATTCCACCCGGACCGTAATCAGGGTGATGACAGCGCAGCAGACAAATTTAAAGAAGTAAAAGTAGCGTACGAGATCCTAACCGATTCTCAAAAGAAAGCAGCTTACGACCAATACGGCCACGCAGCTTTTGAACAAGGTGGCATGGGTGGCGGCGGTTACGGCGGCGGTGGCCAAGGTGACTTCGGCGATATCTTCGGTGATGTGTTTGGCGATATCTTTGGCGGCGGTCGTCGCGGTGGTGGTCAAGCGCGTGCACAACGTGGTTCTGATTTGCGTTACAACATGGAGCTTTCTCTAGAAGAAGCCGTTCGTGGTGTATCTAAAGAAATCGAAGTACCAACTCTTGTAGAGTGTGATATTTGTGACGGTAGCGGCGCGAAAGCGGGTTCTTCTGCACAAACGTGTGGTACTTGTCATGGCCACGGCCAGGTACAAATGCGCCAAGGTTTCTTTGCGGTTCAACAGACTTGTCCTACTTGTAACGGTAAAGGCAAGATCATCAAAGACCCATGTAACTCATGTCATGGCCAAGGTCGCAAACAGAAAACGAAAACGCTTAACGTTAAGATCCCAGCAGGTGTTGATACTGGTGATCGCATTCGTCTATCTGGCGAAGGCGAAGCAGGGGAGCACGGCGCTCCAGCTGGCGACTTGTACGTACAAGTACACGTAAAAGAGCACAACATCTTTGAGCGTGACGGCAATAACCTTTACTGTGAAGTGCCAGTAAGCTTCTCTATGGCTGCTTTAGGTGGTGAAGTTGAAGTTCCAACACTAGATGGCCGTGTAAACCTTAAAGTGCCAGAAGAAACACAAACGGGCCGTATGTTCCGTATGCGTGGCAAAGGCGTGAAAGGCGTTCGTGGCGGCGGTGTGGGTGACCTAATCGTTAAACTAGTGGTTGAAACACCGGTTAAGCTAAGCTCTCGCCAGAAAGAACTACTGCGTGAATTCGAAGAAACATGTTGTGGTGAAGCGGCAAGCAAGCACAAGCCAAAGTCTGAAGGTTTCTTCAGCGGTGTTAAAAACTTCTTCGATGACCTAACTAAGTAATTGATAGTGATTTGAAATTTTTAAAGCCTGCTAGTGTGCAGGCTTTTTTGTATCTGTAGATCAGAGAAAAGAAGACCAGAGAAGAAAGAGTCGAGATTTCTCAGATAAATTATCGAGCCCTTTGGTGGTTGTTCTTGTTACTTCCAACACGCTTCTGGCTCTGAAACACCCGAGTGGTGTAATTCCAATATATCGGTATTCGAGTCTAAACATTCATCATTCACTTGCTGTGAAAGTGGTTCTGCTTGAATGGCATAGGTTGTACTACTCGCCGAAATTGCTAACGTGTATCGGCTGGTGTCGGTACCGCAAAACAAACATGTCCCTCCGGAAATAATATTCTCCGCTGCGGATGCATAGTTCCCCGTGTACAGCGTCTCTATTTCCAGTTGAATCTTGGTCATGTCGGCCATTGCAGTGACTCGATGCGCTTTGATTACATGGTTTGTATAACTTGGATAGGCAATGGCGCCGAGTATCCCCACGATGGCGACAGCGATCAATAATTCGATCAATGTCATCCCTCTAATGCTTAAGTTGTTGTTGTTGCATATATTTCTTCGAATCATCGCGAGTAGTTTCCTTTAATATCTCTGCCTATTTTTCTCCGGTGGTAGCATCGGCGCAAGATTAAATACGGTTACGAGCGGTATTACATAGGAAATTGGGAAATGACTCGCGGGTTTACTTTATTAGAGCTTTTAATCACGGTGTCGGTGTTATCGATACTGATAGCGACGGCTGCCCCGAGTTTTAGTTCAGTAACGCAAACTGTGAAGATGCAGCGATTGGCTAGCGAGTTGAATGGTTTCCTTATTCAGGCCAAGTCAGAGTCAGTAAAAAGGAATCAAGATCTTTGGGTTCATTTCTCGATGGAAAAGAATGAAGTGCAATCAACTGGAGATTGGACTGTTTGGTTAAAACCAACCGAAGATCTCTCCGGCGAAACGCTGGTGATGCTATCGGGTCAACCGTTTCGAGATGTCTCGTTTTCTCATAACTACACAGGCGCAAGAATTAGCTTTGAGAGTGTGAGAGGAAGGCCAGCAAGAGGGACGATTTACCTTTCTCCTAATACAGCTTCAACCGATCGGATGTTGATCAAATTATCCAGCCCGCCGGGGCGAGTTAAGGTGTGCGGTGAATCGAGTGCACAGTATGGCTATGATGCCTGTTAAATCGACAGCGGTAGCTCCTAGCAAGCAGCAAGGCACATCATTAATTGAGTTAATGGTGGCGTCTGTGATTGGTGTGTTCGCGATTTCGATTATCGGTAGTGTCTTTATAACAGGGCAGAGAATAGCCAAAGACAAAGGCATTGAATTATTGCTGCTACAAAACCTAACAAGCACGATGCAGGTGATGAAGGAGGATATCCAACGGGCGGGCTACGATGGCTCTAATGGTTACTCAATCAAGCTGTCTGGAGCGAGTAACACCATCCAAGTGAGTGGCGGTGTTGCCGTTGGGTTTGTCTATTTCAGAGAGGGCTCGAACGGAAACAAAGATAATCGAAATATCGTTTATCGGAAAGATGGAACCAAGCTACAAATTTGTGAGAAGGGCACCACTGTATCTGAGGCGATTCCTACTTTTAATCAGGTTACTGGATGTTACTCACTTTTCGATGACAGCCTGATCGAGGTAGACGCATTCAGCGTTGATGCTCAGTTATTAGAGCAGAACTCTATTAAAACCACGCTTACCGATATCAGCATTACGGCTTCAATTCCAACCGCAGGTGTTACCAAATCGGTTTCGGTTTCCGTTAAACAAAGGAACTGGCAATGATGGTGTTTAGAAAGCAACACGGCGTGGTGACCTTATTGATCACATCGGTGCTTTTAATTGGTGCTTTAGTGGTGACATTAGGTACGTATCGCAGTGTATTCCATCAAATTAAAGTAGCTCAAAATGAGGTGCAAGGAAGGCAAAATCACTGGCGTTCAGAAGGTGGTTTAGAGTGTACTTATTCCTATCTACGTGAGCTCGATAAAGCCATTTTAGATATCAAAGACGCGAGTGCACGCCCTGCCGACTTTTCTGATTGGTGTTCTCCATATGACAACGCCCCCCAAATTGAGGTTTCGGATAGTGCGAGTTCCATTGCTTATATTGTTGCATCTACAACCGATACACAGCTGCTATCTAAAACCATTCGTGAGAGCTCTCAGTTAGGAAGTGGGGCGATTCAATCAACAGGGCCGATTGAGATCATCGGTACATTGAGCCTGAAGCCTACAGTTAAAGAAGAACCGATTAGTGGTAATGAATATGAATGCGTGAGTGTTACTTTTGCCGACCTTTTTACTTACCAATACGATTCAACACATGGTGATTCAGGACAAACGTTAGGCTTAGAAGTGCTTGACCCAAGTGCGGATGGTCCGTTTTCTGGTTTTGATGGCGTGTGTGATAGCGACTATAAGACGGAGATCCCTAAAGGCAGTTCGGGAAGTAGTTATTCAATCTATGCGCCTGATTCCTATCAAGGAACGAATCCGCTTCCCTTCAAAAAAGATTTTAATCCTGATCCTAATATGAACCCGTTTTATACCTTTTTTGGTATCGCTAAAACGGATCAAAATATTGTCGACTTATCTCAAGACACTGACCTTTTTAAGCACGTACAGATACTGAATGCGACAGAGTGTGGCACCGAAATCATGGACCATTTTACTCCTGGGCAAACCAAGGGATTGTGGGTTGAGGGAAATTGCTATATCAATTCAGCGGTTGCCGCCGCCAACAATCAATCTCAACTTCTAGTGATTCAAGATGGTGTGCTCGCGTTAAATGGTGCCATGACTTACAACGGTGTGATTTATCATTTGGTCGATTATCAAAAGAGTCATGTTAAAACTCGTATAGATGACTTCTGGGAAGCGCTTGTTACTCCTAATGTATTTGCACCTTTTATCAAAGACATCGATGACGCTACCGTCCTGAAAAATAGTGTCGGGATTCAATTTGCTTCTGGTTTACCTTCAGGTGGCCTTATCTTCGATTCGCCACTTGGGGTGACAACGATTGTGGGTGATATGGATTTGGATTTTCGTTCAGAGTCTAATCCGAGTGATCCGCCTTCTATTTATCAATGGAAGCGAGGATCATGGAATGATTTCTAAACACTCAGGTTTTAGCCTGATAGAGGTTCTTATCTCTTTTCTATTGATCGGTGTAGCTTCTTTAGGGTTGGTTAAGCTGCAAGTTTATGCGGAACAAAAGTCGGACTTTGCGCTTCACAGTGTAGAGGCACTTCACTTTGCTGAAAGGCAAATGGAATATTATCGAACGCGAGTCTCGGATGTGAGTGGGGCAGTAGGGCTTATTCCTTTTTCGCAACTCAATCAAGCGAACTATTGTCTCAATACGGCAAGCTCAGATCCTTTATCCGGTTTGTCGGACTCTGGATATGCGATGACTTGTGAGGTGGAGAATGCTGCTGGCGCTTTGTCGGGGGCGTTAAAAAGCATTACTGTTTCCGTTGCATGGCAAGATCGTATGAACCGTTCGCAAAGCATTTACCTCGAGACTATGCTCTCCAAATACAGTGAATTTGATTGATCTATTAAGCAAACGTTTACTGCATGCCAAGGCCTACGCATCACCTTTACTGATAGTTTTCACTCCTCGGACATTGTTTACGTGCCAGTTAAAACTCTGTATATGGAATGGTGTTTTTTGTGTTTTTATATTGTTGCTGTTGTACAGTATTTTTGCAAAATATGTCTCCATTTATGGAAAATGATGTGGAACCTTGTGCTTTTTAACAGCGACTTTAATAGAATATGTGCTGTACCAATAGGCCATGGTCAAAACTTTTATTAGGCCTAAACAAACAACATCACATATGGAGTTACAATGAGTAACCAAGCTGTAAAAAAAGCACCATCGACTGAGAAGATCAGTGGGATGGACCGCTTTCTAAACTTCATTGAACGCGCCGGCAACAAAATTCCAGACCCTGCAATTCTGTTCTTCTGGGCTCTAGTTATCGTATGGGTAGCATCTGCACTTTTATCGAATCTTTCATTCGACCTAATCAACCCTCAAACGGGTGCTGCTCTAGAAGTAAACAACCTATTAACTGGTGAAGCGCTTGCTAGCTTCCTAGCGAATATGGTTACCACGTTCACAGGCTTCGCACCGTTAGGCATCGTACTTGTTGCTATGCTAGGTGTTGGCGTTGCTGACTCTTCAGGCTTCATTACGACTGGCCTTAAGAAGATGCTGAACTTCACGCCAGCTAAGCTATTAACGCCAATGCTAATCCTTGTTGCTATCGTGTCTCACACAGCAGCAGATGCAGGTTACGTTCTAGTAATCCCTCTTGGCGGTATCATCTTCCACGCAGCGGGTCGTCACCCTCTAGCGGGTATTGCAGCAGCGTTTGCTGGTGTATCAGGTGGTTTCTCAGCGAACTTCATTCCTTCAGGTATTGACCCGCTACTAGCAGGCTTCACTCAAACAGCGGCAAACGTTCTTGACCCTGCATACGTGGTTAACCCTCTAGCGAACATTTTCTTTACTGGTTTGTCTTCAGTTCTCATTGTTGGTATCGGTTGGTACGTGACAGAGAAGATCATTGAACCTCGTCTTGCAAAAACTCCAGTAGATGAAGATGCAGAGCAAGCACCTGATCTAGGTACGTTCACAGCGATTGAATCTAAAGCATTCAAATTCGCTGGTTGGGCAATGGTTGCAGGTATTGGTCTGCTTATCGCAGCTTTGGTTCCTGAAAACTCAGCACTTCGTTCGCCTGAAGGTGAACTAACGGCGTTCTCAGCACCAGTAATGAAGTCTATCGTTCCTCTGATCTTCATTCTGTTTATTATTCCGGGTATCGTCTACGGCCGTGTAGCGGGTACATTCAAGAATAGTAACGATGTTATCAAAGCGATGTCTGAGACAATGGCAACGATGGGCGCATACATTGTAATGTCGTTCTTCTGTGCTCAGTTCTTATCTGCATTTGCTCAATCAAACATCGGTACTATGCTGGCGCTTTACGGTGCTGAAGGCCTGAAAGCGATGGATCTTCCTGGTGAAGCAACGGTTGTTGGTATGATTCTACTAACGGCTGCAGTTAACCTTCTTGTAGGTTCTGCTTCAGCTAAGTGGGCACTGATTGGTCCTATCCTAGTTCCTATGCTAATGGTTGTGGGGATCTCTCCAGAGCTATCTCAAGCGGCTTACCGTGTAGGTGACTCAGTGTCTAACATCATCTCTCCACTAATGGTGTTCTTCCCACTGGTTGTTGTTTACTGTCAACGCTACGTTAAGTCGACTGGTATCGGTACTCTAGCTTCTCTAATGATGCCATTCTCGATTGCTATGCTAATCGGTTGGTCTATCTTCTTGCTAGGTTACTGGGCTCTTGGTATCCCGCTAGGTATCCAAGCTCCTTACACTTACACAATGTAAGCTAAGTAAGAAAAGCAAAACGAACTAACATAAAAATCATCGAAGCCCGCACCGAAATGTGCGGGCTTTTTTTCGCCATCTTTTTCCGTTTTTTTTATCCAAGATTTTTATAGCCAAGACTTTTTATATCCCAAACTTTCTATATCCAAAACTTTTTATATTCAAAATAAAGGCACTCAGCTTATACTCCGGATCACGGCTAATTGTTGGCCGGTAAAATTAGGAAATCCAAACCACATGAAGATTCTGCTTTTAGTAGGGTTAATTGTTTTAAATGGTCTGTTTGCCATGTCAGAGATTGCATTGGTAGCAGCAAAAAATAGTCGGCTGAAACGCTTAGCCGAAAAACATCGCTCCGCTCAGATTGCTCTTGAGCTCAAAGAAAACCCAACTCGCTTCCTTTCAACCATTCAAATCGGTATTACGGTAATCGGCCTACTCAGCGGTATTGTGGGCGAGGCGACGCTCTCTGCGCCACTGGCCGTTCAACTTGAGCTGTGGGGATTCGACCCAACACAAGCGAATATCTTGTCTACAGCGGTAGTCGTTGTTGGTATTACTTACTTCGCAATTGTTGTCGGTGAATTGGTGCCAAAGCGTTTTGCTCAATCCCAAGCTGAAAACATTGCTGTGTTAGTCGCGCTACCAATCTTCTGGTTATCTAAAATCGCAACGCCGTTTGTGTTTGCGTTGTCTGCGTCAACCGAAGGCATCTTAAAGCTGATGGGGCGTGGCGGTGAAGAAGATAGTGTCACTGAAGACGATATCCATGCACTGGTGAAAGAGGGCTCAGAATCTGGAGTGATTGAGCGCGGCGAGCAAGAGATGATTCGTAATATCTTGCAGCTTGATGATCGCCTTGTAAGCTCTTTGATGACGCCACGTCGAGATGTCGACTTTCTAGATATTGAGCAACCTGTAGAGCAGATATTTAAGAAACTGCGCTCTTCAAAGCACAGTGTATTTCCATTGTGCCAAGATCACCTCAATAAAGTGGTCGGTACGGTGTCGTCCAAAGCCTTGCTGAATCAGGCAGGCAATTTAAGTATTCAAGTTATCATGGGGCTGTCTAAGTCGCCGATCTACGTTCCAGAATCGATGAAGGCACTGCGGCTACTTGGCTACTTTAAAGAGTCGGGTACCGAGATGGCATTCATTGTCGATGAATATGGCGATGTGCAAGGCCTTGTGACTCATTATGATATTCTTGAAGCGATTGCAGGTGAGTTATCTAATAACCCCAATGACCTATGGACAGAGCAAGTGGAAGACGGATTGCTGGTGGATGGATTAATCCCTATCAGTGAGCTCAAGAACCGCTTAGAGCTGTCAGAGTTAGAAGGGGAAAGCGAAGGCTTCCAAACATTGAATGGCCTTGTCACTTGGCTGATTGGGCGTTTACCCGATACTGGAGAAGTGGTTCAGTGTCAGCAATGGCAGTTTGAAATCATCTCGGTTGAGAACAACCGTATCGTGAGTGTTAAAGCGACAAGATTAGTCAATGAGCTAGGCGATGATGTTAGTTAGATAAGCCGCTAGCGAGAGATTAAACGAACAAGCCAACGCTTGTTGTTCATTATCTCTTTATTGTTCATTATTACTAAGATTAGGTATGCTTCTCCGCATACCTTTTTTTGTTCTTATCCTTTGTTTTCTGGAGTTCCCTTTGTCAGACCATCAATTCACCCCTCAAGATGAAATCTTCATGCGACGCGCCATTGCGGTTGCTAAGCAAGCAGAGAAAGAGGGAGAGGTTCCCGTTGGTGCCGTGTTGGTAAAAGAGGGGGAGATTATTTCTGAAGGTTGGAACCGTTCTATTGGAAGCCACGATGCCACGGCACACGCAGAAATCGAAACCTTGCGTAAAGCTGGCCAAGCCTTGGAAAACTATCGCTTACTTGATACCACCTTATACGTCACGCTTGAGCCTTGCCCAATGTGTGCTGGTGCCTTGTTACACAGCCGAGTGAAGCGGATTGTCTTTGGTGCACCTGACTTAAAAGCAGGCGCAGCAGGTACGGTATTGAACCTCTTTGAAAGCCAAGCCTCATACCACTATGCCGATGTTGAGCATGGCTTATTAGAAGCAGAATGTCGTGAGCAGTTGCAGGCGTTTTTCAAGCGTCGTAGAAAAGAGATAAAAGAAAAACGAAAGCAAGACCGTCTGTTGGAAGAGCAGTGTTTAGAATCTGACAAGGCAAGTAATAAGAATAAGGTTAGTAACAAGAACAAGGTCTGTAACAAAAAATAGCAGCAAGCTTCGGCACTCTCTATCGTAAGAGTGCCACAGAAAACTTACTCGGTATTTTTACTCAGAAAGTATCTGCATGAAAGCACGGTTGCGCCAAATGATCTTTTTCTTATTATTTGAAAGCATACGCTTACGACGGTTTGCAGCAACGGTCTTATCAAGGCGCTTCGATTTCAGTTTACTCTTCATCATTTCAACGATTTCCTATTTGTCGTCTGGCTTTGTAATTATGACTTCAGTTTTAATAATAGTGGTTATTTGTTTATGAGCTCTGTCGCGAACTTAGCGATACCTTTTGAGTAACCATCGCGATGGCCAGTGTTTGAATACAACAGAACATCATGGCGCTTATGGTGTGTCGTTATAAAGTTCGATTGTTACTGCAATATGACACCTCAAGTATAATGGTCACTTTGTTGGTTTAGTTTCTCAATGCGAACTAGCCAATACGAACCAGTGACTCATGTATAAAAAAAAAGAGCAACGCTATATGGCATTGCTCTTTTTATTTATTTGGAAGACTCAGCTTCGTCGACAGCGGATTCAGCCGCACCGATTGTCGATTCAGCGCCCGAGATCTCTAAAGGTGGGATAACCACCAAACCTTCGAGGCTCGCTTCTTCTTCTTTATTTCGCTTATTCACATGACCAATAATGCTTTGGTAATAACGGCGAATATTCTCAACGTAATTCCTTGCTTCATCACCACGCGCATAGCCGTATCGAGTTTGGCTGTAGTACTTCTTTTGTTTCAATAGAGGAAGTCGATCTTTTACATCACCCCAAGCGTCAGGGTTGCCGCCTTGTGCTTTGGTTAAGCGACGTGCATCCATCATGTGACCGTAACCTACGTTATATGAGGCGAGGGCAAACCAGATCTTTTCATGTTGAGTAATTGAGTCAGGAACTCGATTCACGATACGACGTAAATATTCCACGCCACCTTGTACCGACTGTTTCGGGTCAAGACGATTGGTTACACCTACGCTCTTCGCGGTTGGCAACGTCAACATCATCATGCCACGAACACCTGTAGGAGAACGCGCGACTGGGTTCCAGTGTGACTCTTGGTATGCCAAAGCTGCGATTAAGCGCCAATCAAATTCTTGCGAGTATTTCTGAAATAGTGGCGACCATTTTGGTAGCTTGCTGTCTAGAGCGCGGATAAAGGCACGAGTATCGACATAATCGAAGGTGCCGATATGGCCAATATATTTCTCTTCCAGTGAAGCGAGCTCACCAGACTGCTTTAGGTTACCGAAAAACTCAATCAGCAGCGCATAAAGGCTTTCATCTTCAGACTTCTGTAAATACCAAGAGATCGGTTGGTCTTCTGTAAGTTCAAAAGCCAAAGCCACGTCTGGGTATAAACGTTGTGCGAGTGACAGCTCAATCGAATCCGCCACAGTAAACAAGCGTTCCCCTGTAGAGACTTCTTTTAGCAGGTCGTTGATGTCAGCATTGCCGATCGCATCGTAGATAAAGTCATCGTGTGTGTTTTGCAGCTGTTTTAGTGTTGGCTCAAAGTGTGAGTCTTTCACTACAACCAAAGATGGCGTCAATGTGTCAGTAGACGCTACCTCTTCTGGTTCAGTTTGTGCTTTTACGAAATCAGCCTGACGCTCATTCTCAAACCTGATCAGTTGCTCAAGGTTTCTTGGTCGCCACTGACCTTTTTTGTACACGACTTGTTGGCTTACATAGTAATAAGCAGGCGCAGCGCGATAGGCACGTGTCAGGTTGCTGTTTTGTGTTAACCCCGTTGCGATAAGATCGATCTCGCCTTTCTTTAACGCCGGAAATAGGCCGGATAGACGGTAAGCGGGTTTAACCTCAAGCTTTACACCAAGTTCTTCTGCAAACTCGCGAGCTAACTCGTAATCCAAGCCAGCAGGACCATCTGGACCGATGTAATAAGAGAGTTGGTTATTCAGGGTGCCGACACGAAGAACGCCACGCTCTCGTATCTGCTCAAGGACACTTTTAGGTTCAGATTCAATCTGGCATCCAGCCAACCCAAATAGGGCAATAGCGAGCAGAAGAAACTTAGACGAAAAGATGAGCGTAAATTTAGGCATCAAAATGAAATCTCGAAAAGTGGAAGCCCCTTTATACCAAACCCCGCAAGGCTGGCAAAGCAGGTTTATTTAAACAGTTGTAAAAGTGGTGATAAATGCAGCAAAAGTACCATTTACACAGAAAGATAAAAAAAATAACGCAAACGGTTGCTTTTGGTGTTACGTCACAAAAAGAAATGCTTTATAATGCGCTCGCATTGAAGAGGTGGAATCGGCATAGGTTTGGCAACCTTCGGGAATAGCTTCGAAGAAAACAGTTAGGTTGTTCCTATAACCCACTGAATTTATTCCAATACTACCTTAATCAACTGCATAAGAGACGTAAGCACATGAGAATTTTGCGTGGCTCCCCAGCTCTATCTGAGTTTCGTGTTAACAAGCTTTTAGAGCTTTGTCGTGAATTAAGCTTACCTGTAACAGGTATTTACGCTGAGTTTGCCCACTTTGCTGATCTAACGGCAGACCTAGATGAGTCTGAAGTTGAGAAGCTAGAAAAGCTACTGACTTACGGTCCAACGATTGAAGAGCATGAACCTGAAGGTTTATTGCTGCTTGCAACGCCACGTCCAGGCACTATCTCGCCTTGGTCTTCAAAATCAACAGATATCGCACACAACTGCGGACTGGCTAAAGTGTCACGTCTAGAGCGCGGTACTGCTTTCTACATTGAAACCTCTTCTGAACTTTCTGAGCTTCAACTTGTTGAGCTGAAAGCAATTCTGCACGACCGTATGATGGAAGTGGTTTTCACTGACTTCGAATCAGCAGCGGCACTGTTCACTGTTGCTGAGCCTGCTCCTTATGCGGAAGTTGACCTACTAACTGGCGGACGTAAAGCGCTTGAAAAAGCAAACGTTACCCTAGGTCTAGCTCTTGCAGAAGATGAGATTGATTACCTTCTTGAAAGCTTCACTGAGAAGCTAGGTCGTAACCCGACTGACATCGAGCTAATGATGTTTGCACAAGCGAACTCAGAGCACTGTCGTCACAAGATCTTTAACGCTGATTGGACTATCGATGGCGTTAAGCAAGAAAAATCATTGTTCAAGATGATTAAGAACACCTTTGAAACGACACCAGAACACGTTCTGTCTGCTTATAAAGATAACGCAGCGGTAATGACAGGTTCTGAAGTCGGTCGTTTCTTCCCAGATCCAGAAACTCGTCAGTACAACTATCACCAAGAGAAAACACACATCTTGATGAAAGTTGAAACGCACAACCACCCAACGGCAATCTCTCCATGGCCGGGCGCATCAACAGGTTCAGGCGGCGAAATCCGCGATGAAGGCGCGACAGGTATTGGTGGTAAGCCAAAAGCGGGTCTAGTTGCTTTCTCTGTATCTAACCTTAAGATCCCGAACTTCGTTCAACCTTGGGAAACTGACTTTGGTAAGCCGAGCCGTATCGTTACTGCTCTGGATATCATGCTTGAAGGCCCTCTTGGTGGCGCAGCATTCAACAACGAATTTGGTCGTCCAAACCTACTAGGTTACTTCCGTACTTACGAAGAGAAAGTAAACTCTCACGCAGGTGAAGAAGTACGTGGTTACCATAAGCCAATCATGCTGGCTGGTGGTCTAGGTAACATTCGTGATGATCATGTTCAGAAGAAAGAGATCCCAGTAGGTGCAAGCCTAATAGTTCTTGGCGGTCCAGCAATGAACATTGGCCTTGGTGGCGGTGCTGCATCTTCAATGGATTCTGGTTCTTCTTCTGAAGACTTAGATTTTGCTTCTGTACAACGTGAAAACCCAGAGATGGAACGTCGTTGTCAGGAAGTTATCGACCGTTGTTGGCAGCTTGGTGATGCGAACCCAATCGCATTCATCCACGATGTGGGCGCGGGCGGTATCTCGAATGCACTTCCTGAGCTAGTCGACGACGGTGAACGTGGTGGTATCTTCAACCTACGCGACGTACCAAACGATGAGCCGGGTATGAGCCCACTTGAGATCTGGTGTAACGAATCTCAAGAGCGTTACGTAATGGCGGTTGCTGATAAAGACATGGCAACATTCGACGCGATTTGTAAGCGTGAGCGTGCTCCATACGCGGTAGTTGGTAAAGCAACAGAAGAACGTGATCTTAAATTAGAAGATTCTCACTTCGACAATACGCCAATCGACATGCCGATGGACATCCTATTAGGTAAAACACCTAAGATGCACCGTGACGCGAAGACGTTAAAAGCAAACAATCCTGCGATTGATCGTTCTGGTATCGAACTAAACGAAGCGGTTGACCGTATTCTTCGCCTACCAACAGTGGCAGAGAAAACATTCCTTATTACTATCGGTGACCGCTCGGTAACGGGTCTTGTCGCTCGTGACCAAATGGTTGGCCCATGGCAGGTTCCTGTTGCTAACTGCGCAGTAACAGCTGCAAGTTACGACTCTTACCACGGTGAGGCGATGTCTCTTGGTGAGCGTACGCCAGTAGCACTACTAGATTTCGGTGCATCGGCTCGTCTAGCGGTTGGTGAAGCAATCACTAACATCGCAGCGACCAATATCGGTGATATCAAACACATTAAACTGTCGGCTAACTGGATGTCTCCAGCAGGTCACCCTGGTGAAGATGCTGGTCTTTACGAAGCGGTTAAAGCGGTTGGTGAAGAGTTATGTCCGGCACTGGGTCTTACTATCCCAGTAGGTAAAGACTCAATGTCGATGAAGACTAAGTGGGAAGAGAACGGCGAGCAAAAAGAAGTAACGTCTCCGCTATCTCTTGTTATCACTGCGTTTGCACGTGTTGAAGATGTTCGTAAGACGATTACTCCTCAATTACGTACAGACAAAGGTAATACAAGCCTAGTTCTTATCGATTTAGGTAACGGCCAAAATCGTATGGGTGCGACAGCACTTGCACAGGTTTACAAGCAGCTTGGTGACAAGCCAGCAGACGTAGACAACGCAGCGCAACTAAAAGGTTTCTACGAAGGCGTTCAAGCACTGGTTGCGAACGACCAAGTTGTCGCTTACCACGATAAAGGCGATGGCGGTCTATTCGTAACGCTAGCAGAAATGGCGTTCGCAGGTCACTGTGGTGTTAACGCTGATGTTGCGGCGCTAGGCGAAGACACACTAGCAGCACTCTTCAACGAAGAGCTCGGTGCGGTAATCCAAATTCGTAACGATGACCTAGACGCTGTTCTTTCTACTCTTGCAGCAAACGATCTAGAAGCGTGTTCACACGTAATTGGTTCTGTTGAAGCATCAGACGAAGTAGTGATTAAGTCAGGCGCAGACGTTGTAATCCAACGTAACCGTACTGAACTGCGTACTATCTGGGCTGAGACTACGCATAAGATGCAAGGTCTGCGTGATAACCCAGTGTGTGCAGACCAAGAGCACGAAGCGAAGAAAGACAACTCAGACCCAGGTCTGAACGTGAAACTAAGCTTCGACGTAAATGAAGACATTGCAGCTCCTTACATCAACACGGGCGCTAAACCTAAGATGGCGATTCTACGTGAGCAGGGTGTTAACTCTCACGTTGAAATGGCAGCAGCATTTGACCGCGCAGGCTTCGAAGCGACTGATATTCACATGAGCGACATCCTAACGGGTCAAGCGGTACTAGAAGAGTACAACGGCCTTGTGGCATGTGGTGGCTTCTCTTACGGTGATGTATTGGGCGCTGGTGAAGGTTGGGCTAAATCAGTTCTGTTTAATGATTCTACTCGCGACCAATTTGAAAACTTCTTCAAGCGTGAAGATACTTTCTCTCTAGGTGTGTGTAACGGTTGTCAGATGTTGTCTAACCTGCGTGAACTTATCCCGGGCGCAGAGTACTGGCCACGTTTCGTTCGTAACGAATCAGAACGTTTTGAAGCTCGTTTCAGCCTAGTTGAAGTTCAGAAGTCTGATTCTGTATTCTTCAACGGCATGGAAGGTTCTCGTATGCCAATCGCTGTTTCTCACGGTGAAGGCCGCGTAGAAGTGCGTGATAACGACCACCTAAACGCGATTGAAAACTCAGGTACAGTTGCTCTACGTTACGTTGATAACAACGGTAACCAAACGCAGCAATACCCGAACAACCCGAATGGTTCACCAAACGCTATCACTGGTTTAACGACTACAGATGGCCGCGTGACTATCATGATGCCGCACCCAGAGCGTGTATTCCGTACGGTTGCTAACTCTTGGTCTCCAGAAGGTTGGGGCGAGAATGGTGCTTGGATGCGTATGTTCCAAAACGCACGTAAGAATGTGGGTTAATCACTTACCTACATGCTGCGTTAATCTAGATGGGATTAACTAAAAGCTAAAAAGCTAAAAAGCTAAAAGCGCAGATCGAAAGGTCTGCGCTTTTTTATTGCACAAAATTTTAGGAACTAAGGCTAAATAATTTGGTTTGCAGTTTGCTGTTCTAAAAATCTCCACTACGCTAAATGTTATGGAATCAATTTGTTAGGCCATCATTTCTTGTATTCATACAAGAACAATTCAATTTGGCCGTTCAAAAACTGAATTAATCATCGTGGCATAAGAGGGATCTATGAAAACAACAATCACAAAAGCAGTTGCAGTGGCAGCGATTGTCATGTCGTTAGCTGGGTGTGTCGGTAGTAATGCCGTTACTGGTAAATTAATGAAGTTCAACGTTGAGGTTGTAGATAACCGTTACGCTCGTGCAGGGGTCAACTTCTTGCTTGCTCCAGTTTACGCTTTAACATTCGCAGCCGATTACATCGTATTTAACTCGATCGAATTCTGGGCAGGGAAAAACCCACTTACTGGCGCGCCTCATATCTTTGATAGTAAGGTCGATACTATGATTGATGTGAACGATAGCCTTGATGACTCATTGAAAGAAGCCCCACTTGGCTTCAACAATCGCCATATCGAACAAGGCGAAATGCAACAAATCGATGAAAATACCATACGTATGGACATTACCTACAATGATGGCCAAAAAGCTGTACTGATGGGTGTTCGTGATGGCGACAAGGTCAGTTACTACATGGATGGAACATTGGTTTCAGAGACTTCGATTCAAGCTCTTGAACAGCTAGCAGCAGAAAAAGCATAACCTTCTCTGCTTTACCGCTATAAAAAGAAAAGCCGCTGGATTTAACCCCAGCGGCTTCGTATTTTCTAGCATCTAGCATCTAGCATCTAGCATCTAGCATCTAGCATCTAGCGCTTAGATTAGTTGTTGCTGTGTAGTTCGCTGTTTAGTTCAACAGCAGACTTGTTCGCTAGGCACTCAATTTGACCTGTGATCGAGTTGCGACGGAACAGAAGATCAGAAACGCCAGCAAGGTCACGAGCTTTAATGATTTCTACTTCGTTGCCTTCTTTATCTAGCATGCGAACTTTAGTTCCCGCAGTCACGTAAAGACCCGACTCAACTGTACAACGGTCGCCCATTGGGAAGCCCAGACCTGCGTTTGCACCTAGTAGACAGTTTTCGCCGATAGAGATAACCATAGTACCGCCACCAGACAGAGTGCCCATGATAGAAGCGCCGCCGCCGATATCAGAACCGTTACCCACAACAACACCCGCAGATATTCGACCTTCAACCATGCTTACGCCAGTAGTACCTGCATTGAAGTTGATGAAACCTTCGTGCATTACTGTTGTGCCTTCACCTACGTGTGCGCCAAGACGAACACGAGAAGTATCAGCAATACGAATACCGGTTGGTACCACGTAATCTACCATTTTAGGGAATTTGTCTACGCAATCTACAGATAGAGCGCGACCCGCAAGGCGAGCTTCGATTTGACGCTCAGCTAGTTCAGGAAGGTCGATAGGACCTTCGTTTGTCCATGCAATGTTGTGCAGTAGACCGAAGATGCCGTCCAGTACCGTACCGTGTGGTTGAACTAGGCGGTTAGAGATAAGTTGTAACTTTAGGAAGCCTTCGGCAACAGATGCTGGCTTCTCGTCAGTAGCAAGAACAACAAGAACAAGTGGCTGTTCAGACGCTGCCGCTTTTTCTGCGAAAGATGCGTTTGCTGCATCGTCGTTTGCTGCGAATGCTTTCGCTAGTTCTGCGCTTTGTGCAGCAGAGATTTCTATAGCTTGGTTGCCTTCAGCGTAACCTGACACTTCAGCTACAGCTGCTACAAGAGCGTCGCTTGGGTTTAGAAGTGGGTTAGGGAAGAACGCTTCAATGATTTTATTGTCGCGGTTTTTGGTTGCCGTACCGAAGGCTAGTGAAAAGTAAGCCATGTTGAATCTCCATGTGTTGAGTCTTGATTTTGCTATTCATAGCAGTGACTCGAATAATGAGTGCAGCCGTTAGCAAAGTTAATTTAATTGCGTTCATCATAAAGAGAGCGCCCTCGTTATGAAAGGGCGTATCGGGATAAAGTCTGTAAAATGATATTGCTTGTCTTTTTAGAGATAGTTTTCATTATCCGGATATTATACCTTGCTCTTAAATATGGGCGTGCTTACTTAAGTAGCGCGGTGCCATTTCATTTCCACACCTGACACTTATCTTTAGCCCATCCTCTTGTTAGCAGTATCAATAGAGTGAGTCACACTTTCTTTATAAATTCATGTTTATTATCAGAATTATTCGACTTCTGTTGATTAATCGCTTGTGCCTACAGTTAGGGTAAATACTCAATTTCCCAGACGTGTAATTAAGAGAACGATCACTAAAACCCTGCAAGATGTCAGTATATTGCCTGCCATAACGACATTAAAACGATTAATAAAGGATCTTCTATGAATTTTACTAAGTCTTTACTGGTGCTCTCTATCGGCGTAGCGATGGTTGGTTGTGGCTCGGACAATGACGACAATATTATTGCCCCCGATATGACATTGCGCATAGCACATGTGAATGACACCCACTCAAATTTTGATCCTGTAAAATCCAGTTTTACTATGGGTGCTGATGGCAAGAAGGTTTATAACGAATTTGGCGGTTATCCTCGCCTATTGAAAGCCGCTGACGATATCAAAGCGGGGGCTAAAGCAGACAAAGAACCTTTGTTATTCTTGCATGGTGGTGATGCATGGCAAGGTACCGCTTACTTTAAGCTAAATGAAGGGGCTGCAAACGCAGACTTATTGTCCCAGATGGGGTTAGATGCAATGGTACTTGGGAACCATGAATTCGACTTAGATACCGACAAGCTCGCATCGTTCATCAATACAGTTAGTTTTCCTGTATTAGCAAATAATATGGATGCATCAAAAGATCAGTCTTTAAGTAATGTAGATAATTTATATCCGTATCAACTATTTGCATTTGAAGGCTCAGAAAAAAGAGCAATTATCTCTGTTTCTGATGCAAGTGATGATGAGAAAGTTGTTGCGGTAATAGGTGTTGTTTTAGGTGATATGCCAACGATAGCTACCGGAACTGGTGATGTGACATTTAGTGACCAAATTACAGCAACTCAGGCCACTATAAATGATTTAAAAACCAAGGGTGTGAATAAAATCATTGTTCTATCACACATAGGAAATGCTGCCGATAAGGATCTGGCTGCCAATACAACGGGTATCGATATCATTGTTGGCGGTCACTCTCATACTTTACTTGGTGATTTTACCGATCTCGATCAAGGTAATAATGGTATTTACGCCGAAATGATCCCGCAAAAAGACAAAGCACAGAGTACTTGTGTGGTTCAAGCTGGCCAATATGCGGAAGCTATCGGAGACGTTGATGTTTCATTTGACATAGACGGCAATCTCATCTCATGTGTTGGGAACAATACTTTATTATCAAATGATGAGTTTTATCACGATTCTCATCGAGAACATCAAATGATTAGTACTGATAAAGATGATGTAACGTCGTTTATTGATAATAATGAAAAAATCACGATAAAAGATGAAGATATTGATTTAAGAACCCGTATCGACGCAACTTATAAGCCAGCTCTCGACGCTGCGTATGGTGATGTTGTTGCAGCTGCACCGACTGAAATCAGTCATGAGCGCCGTCCTGGTGATACTGGAACTGATAAGCACGGTTCAGATGTTGCTCCGATGATTGCTCAAGGTATGATTTATTGGGCAAATCAACCGTCGGTAACAGCGGTTACCGGTAAAAATGTTCAGATTGGTTTGGTGGGAGCTGGTGGTGTTCGAACGGATATTGCGTCAGGTGATTTCAGGGAAGGCAATGCGACATTAGAATTATTACCATTCTCGAACTACTTGTCGATTTTAACCGTTAAAGGCGAAGTGATTCGAAATCTAATCGACAGCACAATTGAGCCTACGCTTGCGGAAGGTGCTCATGCTGGTAAGTTTCCGTACGTCTCGGGCATGCGTTACACGTTTACAGAAGATGTGAAAGGTGTATCTGGCACAGTGACGGCTCTTGAGGTAAATACTGGAACAGAAGACAATCCAGTGTGGACGACAATGAACGATGTTGATAACTACACTGTTATCGTTAATAACTATAATGCAAGTGGTAGTGATGGTTGGAATGTATTAGGCGATGCTCAATTAACATCAACAGATCGTCAAGACATTGTCATTTCAGGCAATGGTTTTAAAACTTACAAAGTTAATAACCTGACATACGATGGAAGTACCGAGAAATATAGCGTCAACTATGATGGTGGTACTAAACCATGTGCGGAAAGCTCAGGTGACGTATGTAATACTGATGCCGAATCATTTATTTCTTGGGCTGAGCATAAGAAAGTATTAGAGCCACTAGGATTTGAAACAACAACGATGGAATATAAATAGTATTGATACGCTCTTATAGGAGTGTCATGTATTGTTAATGAAAGCCTTCAAATACAAGGTCATAGATTAACAATAAAATAAATATAGCCAGCAAGTTGCTGGCTATATTTGTATAAAACTTAGTGGAATTAGACGTTAAATAAACAGCGCCTTGTAAGCCTGTTCAATCCCTTCAATCAACATCTGCATACCGATAACTGCGAGTATTAGACCCATCATTCGAGTAATCACGTTTAGTGCACTTGGTCCAACCGCTTTAACGAAGCGTTCACCGAATACAAACAAGACGTAGGTTAGGGTGCAGAGGAGGCCAAATGCCACAATGGTAATGATGGTCTCGTAAATCCCTTCAGTACTGGCAAAATTCATCGCAGTGGCAATGGTGCCTGGGCCTGCCAGTATTGGCATGGCTAAAGGTGATACAGCGATGCTTAACGCAGCGTCGCGCTGGGCGTCTGAGTTTACTTTCTCTTTTGCTTTTGAATGTGTTGAATCACCTTGCAGCATGTGGAAGCCAATCAAAAAGACCAGAATACCGCCTGTGATGCGCAGCGCGTACAGCGTGATACCAAAGAGGTCAAAGATCAGTTTGCCAGAGATCGCAAAAGTACTAACGATAACGAAGGCGATAAGTACCGAACGGAACGCGATAGATTTGACCGTTTCCCTATCGTTATCACCGGTTAATCCAAGAAAGATTGGCGTATTAGCGATAGGGTTCATAATGGCAAAAAAGCCCATGAACACGGTAATGGTATGAATGATGAGCTCTTTCATATTATTCCTTTGAAAATATGCAGTTAAATACGAATGGTTTGTGTATTTAATCTTAGATACAAATAATTATTAGAAATAGATAGTAGAGCAAGTGTGAATAAAAAACAGCCAGCATAAGGCTGGCTGTTTGGTTTTAGTGATAGGTGTAGAGTTTTGGTCGTCTGTTATTACTTGTTTCTCAGTTTACGGACTCTACTCTATGGATAGAGCATGGAGCTCAACGTTGTCGTTATGCGTTTTGAGATTCGCTCACAGCCACAGCCAATGCAACCGTCGCACCGACCATAGGGTTGTTGCCCATACCTATAAAGCCCATCATTGCCACGTGAGCTGGAACGGAAGAGCTACCTGCGAACTGAGCGTCAGCGTGCATTCTGCCCATGGTATCAGTCATGCCGTAAGACGCAGGGCCTGCTGCCACGTTATCTGGATGCAATGTACGGCCTGTACCGCCGCCTGAAGCAACTGAGAAGTAAGGCAAACCTTGGCGAGTACGTTCTGCTTTGTAGATACCCGCAACTGGGTGCTGAAAACGAGTAGGGTTAGTCGAGTTACCTGTAATACTTACGTCCACTTCTTCTCTGTGCATAATAGCTACGCCTTCGCGTACGTCGTCAGCACCGTAGCATAAGATTTCTCCGCGAGGGCCTTGTGAGAAGCGGCGACGTTCTGTTTCAACAAGCTCACCTGTTTGGTAATCGTATTGAGTGCGTACATAGGTAAAACCATTGATACGAGAGATTAAGTAAGCCGCATCCTTACCCAAGCCATTTAAGATTACTTTCAGTGGTGTTTGACGTGATTTGTTGACGTTGAGTGCGATTTTAATCGCACCTTCTGCAGCAGCAAAAGATTCATGGCCCGCAAGGAAAGCAAAGCAATGGCTTTCTTCATTTAGAAGACGCGCAGCCAATGCTCCGTGGCCGATACCCACTTGGCGCTGCTCTGCAACACTGCCGGGTTTGGTGAATGCTTGAAGGCCTTCACCAATGATATTCGCTGCTTGTTCTGCGCTGGTGGCTTTGCGAAATAGCGCGAGTGCTGAGCCAAGGATATAGGCATCGGCAGCGCTTTCAAAAGCGATAGGTTGGGTGTCCATCACCATGGCTTTTGGATCAACGTTGTGGGCTTTACAGTATTGGTTCGCTTGCTCTAAAGAGTCGAAGTTCATCTCTGCCAATACGCGAGTTACTGATTCATTAAATTGAGTGTTCATCATATCTTTCCTCTAAATTGGCAAAAATTATTGTTGGCGTGGGTTAATGGTGGTTACGGCTTCATCGAAGCGACCGTAGGTTCCCATAGCAAGGTCTGCTGCTTCATTGGCTGACATACCTTGATTAATCGCCTTCATCATTTTGCCGAGGTTGAGATACTCGTAGCCAATCACTTCGCTGTGATCATCAAGTGCAAGCTTGGTTACGTACCCCTCTGCAAGCTCTAGGTAACGAACGCCTTTTGCTGAGGTTGAATAGCTGGTGCCTACTTGGCTACGTTGTGTTTGACCTAAGTCTTCCAATGCTGCGCCAATTTCTAGGCCGCCTTCAGAGAATGCTGACTGAGTTCGACCGTAAACGAATTGCAGAAAGATTTCGCGCATGGCTACGTTAATAGCGTCACACACTAAGTCAGTATTCAGGGCTTCAAGAATGGTTCTTCCTGTGAGGATTTCGGCTGCCATCGCGGCTGATTGAGTCATGCCTGAACAACCAATCGTTTCGATTAGTGCTTCTTCGATGATGCCGTTTTTTACGTTTAGCGTCAGTTTGGCTGCACCTTGTTGTGGTGCACAAGTGCCTACGCCATGGCTTAAGCCAGAAATAGCGATGACATCTTTTGGGCTAACCATAGCGCCTTCAACTGGAATGGGAGCTGAAGTGTGAAGATCACCCCTTTGAATAGGGCACATTGATTGAATTTCTGAAGAGTAGTGCATAATGTTTTCTCACTGATAGAGCCATTTAAGACCTAGGGCGTTGAGAAAACAGGACGTGTTGGAAGAGGTGTGGCTAATTCACTACAGATCTTGAGTATCGGTAATCCAAAGGTGTCATGAAGCTCGGTCTTAATAGACTAAGTCCATTTCAAAATGGAGGAATAGCGATACATCCAACAGTATTACCTGTTTTCGATTCTGTAGGAGTCATTAGCACTGTTCGAAAAGAACGGGCGGTTGAAGCAAAAGCTTAGGTGGAACCCCATCACCTGATGACTATAGATTAGATCTTTATCACACTTTTGTGCAAGCGAATGTTTAGAGCGATTTCGACTATAAACAAGCTTCATTATATTTCAATAAGTATAAAAAAACGCCAACAACGGACTCTTATTAGAGGCATTATTGACGTTTTTTAGAAAGGTATCAGCTAGTTATGCTGCATCTTCTTCTGCGTCTTCAACAGCTTCAAGTTTCTTTTCTTTTTTCGGAGCTGGTTTGCGCTTAGCACCTAGTGCGTAAAGAACTTCTTCTTTATTCTTCGCTAGGTACATTGCAAGTTCTTCTTGCTTGCCTTCATCTTCAACTAAATCGCTTTTGCTTAACAGTTCAAAAAGCTCATCAGCCATATCCAGCATTTTGTCGTATGCGTCAGCTTCGGCTTTAGAGGTAAAAGTCATTTTCTCTTCTCCGTTGCGTTCGACCACGTACTTGACGATAACAGCCATGGTTAATCCTCTAAGTTTGATAAATTTTACTGGCTTTTTATACAGTTTCTGATGCTAAAAGTCCAGTTGGAGCCCTAACAATGCGGCCTCAATCTTGATGTGTAGCCCAGTCTTCACAATAACTCATGAAAGATTTCAGTAGTGGGCTCTGGTATTTGTCTTTGTGTACCAGCATCCAGAAACGTCGTTTCATGTCGAGTGGGACATCGAGTGCTTTCACCCGGCCTGAATCAATCGCTCGTTGCGCCGCCAGTCGTGATAAACACGCGAATCCAAGATTGGCAGAAACCGAATTGATGATCGCCTCGGTCGTGTTGAGTTCAAAAGATTCATACCAGTGTTCGATACGCGGTGCGACGGCGCGCAGGAAAAACTCGCGAGTCCCTGAGCCTGATTCACGTAGAATCCAATGGCTGTCTTCTAAATCGCTTAAAGTTACTTTTTCTTTTGCAACGAGAGGGTGTTGATTACTAACGATAATACACATTTCATCGCTACTGAACTGGCTAGAGATCAACTCCGGATGGAGTGTTTTTCCTTCAATTAACGCGATATCCAGTTCATAATCCACCAACTTTTGGCAGATCAGCGCACTGTTTGAAATGAACAAGCTCTGATCTTGATGCTGAGTTAGTTCGCGAAAGCCAGACAGAATAAAGGGTGCGACCTGATTACCAATCGTGTCACTCGCGCCAACCTTTAAATTGCCACTTAATGGTTGGTCATCTCGGAACAAAACATCGATGCCTGCGGCTCTGTGAAGAATCTCGTCAGCCAAAGGAAGCAGCTTTTGTCCTTCTTGATTGAGAATTAATCGGTTGTTGACCCGGTCGAATAGAGAGTGACCCAGCTGTTTCTCCATTTCGCCCAGCGCCATGCTGACAGCTGCCTTGGATAAAAACAGTGCTTCCGATGCGGCGGTAAGCGTCGAATGCTGGGTAATGGTGACAAACACTTTGAGTTGTTTGATTGAAATATTAGCCATCAGGTTCCTAGTTTTACGCTGCTGGTGGAAAAAGGTTTCGTTCAGTATTAATGAACACTTGTTATATATAATTGGATATTGTTAAACGAAGCGCAAGCGTATTATGGCTTCAACAAGCTGATGAGTTCACAAGTTTAGTGAATTAAGTTTAAGAGAGGCTGACATGATTCAACGTATTAAATATAGATTAACAGGAGCTCCAACACCCATGGCTGGGTTGGCACTAGCAATCGCAAGCTTAGGCTGGTGCTGGGATGGTGTTTTAGTCGCGCAAGGTATCTTACACACACCGGGTTTGGTGCAGTGGATCAGTGCTGGCATGGCTGCGGTATTACTTCTTGTTTTAGCTGTGAAATTTTTGATTCACGGCCACCTATTACGTGAAGATCTTGCTCACCCTGTTGTGGGTAGTGTTGTGCCAACCTTCGCGATGGGTTGCATGGTTGTGTCTGCTTCATTGGCTCCAATATCTCCGTTTCTTCAAGAAGCAATGTGGTTGGCTTCGGTAGCGTTACATGCCGTGTTCTTGGTGAGCTTCTTATACCACAGAGCTAAAAACTTTGAGATCCACCACATGGTGCCAAGTTGGTTTGTACCACCAATCGGTATTATCGTGGCAGACGTTTCTTTTTCAGGTAATCCGATCTTAGAACCCGTTGCTCATGCGACTTTAGTCTTTGGCTTATTGGTTTATGCCGTAATGCTACCTCTCATGATCTACCGTTTGATCTTCTCTCATGAAGTACCTGACGCAGCAAAACCAACGATTGCGATTATGGCGGCACCAGCCAGTTTATCTTTAGCAGGCTACCTAACGGTGACGGCAAATCCTTCGCCAGTGATCATTGGGTTACTCTTTGGCATTGCAGTGTTAATGACCTTTATTATCTACATTGCGTTTTTCAAACTACTTCGTCTGCCATTTAGCCCAGGTTATGCGGCGTTTACCTTCCCAATCGTGATTGGTGCAACGGCGTTATTCAAATTGGCGGCTTGGATGCAAACTGTTGGTGTGGAAACTCACTATGTGGATCAAGTCTTCAACCTAGCGTATCTAGAATTGATTGTGGCAACGTTTGTCGTGGGTTATGTGGCGGTTCGTTATTACATGAATTACAAACCTCATCGTGTACTAAGCGCAGTAGGCAGTAGATTGTAAGAAGCAATAGTTCAAAAGATAAACGGACCTTAAGTTTTCAGTATTTCATAAGCTTATATTCCTAATCCAAACTCGGCACTTATGCTAATCTGGCTTTATATTGTGGCAAGATTAGCGTGAGTGCACTTTGTTTACTGTTTACCATTCCAATAAAGTCGATACTTTAAAAATCCTTCTCGTTCACTTAATCAAAAGTGACCCTTTAGCCAATCCTTTCGAAAAAGAGCAGATCTTGGTTCAGAGCCCAGGTATGTCTCAATGGCTTAAGATGGAACTCGCCAAAGAGTTTGGTGTAGCAGCAAATATAGACTTTCCTCTTCCAGCAACCTTCATTTGGGATATGTTTACCCAAGTGCTTCCTGATGTGCCTAAACGCAGTGCCTTTAACAAAGACGCGATGACGTGGAAGCTAATGAGTTTGCTACCCGCTAAGCTTGACCACCCTGATTTCTTACCCCTGCAACGCTATCTTGAAAATGACGAAGATGATTCTAAGTTGTATCAATTAGCAGAGAAAATTGCCGATATCTTCGATGGATACTTGGTGTATAGACCTGAATGGATGGCGATGTGGGAAGCAGGAGAACCCGTTGCTGAATTGGTCGATGATGAAGGGCAGCAAGAGCATCCTTGGCAGCCGATTTTGTGGCAAGCACTTTATGACCAGATCCTGTCTCAAGGCCAATCAAAATATCACCGTGGCAACTTGTATCACGACTTCATTGAAGCGCTAGCAAATCAACAAGGTCAACTGCAGCACCTACCTAAACGCTTGTTCGTGTTTGGTATTTCTTCGTTGCCACCTCGTTATATGGATGCGCTGAAAGCTCTCGGTGAGCAGATTGATGTGCACTTGATGTTTACCAACCCTTGCCAACATTACTGGGGCGATATTCGCGACCGTAAATATTTGGCAAGAGTCGAAGCGCAGCGCCGTAAACAGTTTGCTCTGGTTGATGGTTTACCTCAGCTAGAGGGTGAAGTGTCACCATTGAAAGATGGCATTGAAGCCAACGTTGAAGATGAACTGCACACCAGCCAAGCCGTGGGTAATAGCTTGCTTGCGTCTATGGGGAAATTGGGCAGAGATAACCTGTTTTTATTATCTCAATCAGATAGCGAAGAACATGAGTTCTTTATTGATGTTGAGAGGGATAACCTGCTTCATCAACTGCAAGCCGACATTCTCCAGTTAGAAGAGCATCAAGACGACCACATCCTAGATTCTAGTAACCATAAACAGGTGGTTGAGCTTGGCGATCGCTCGCTGACCGTACATGCGTGTCACAGCCCAATGCGCGAGGTCGAAGTTCTTCATGATCAGCTGTTGGCGATGTTTGATGCCGACCCGACCCTGAAACCACGCGATATCATCGTGATGGTGTCTGACATTAATGCTTATAGCCCAGCGATTCAGGCGGTATTTGGTAATGCTCCAGGTGAGCGTTATATCCCTTACTCGATCTCTGATAGAACCGCAGACCAAGAAAGCCCAATTCTGACCGCCTTCATGCAGTTGGTCGCGCTACCGAATACGCGTTGTCTAGCGTCTGAGTTGCTAGAGCTGTTAGAAATCCCTGCGATGATGGCGCGATTTGGTATTGATGAATTTCAATTCGAGCAAGCCAAGCAATGGGTTGAAGAAGCGGGCATTCGTTGGGGTGTTGACGCTTCAACGGCGACAGAATTTGATCTACCTGCGACCGAGCAAAACACTTGGCTATTCGGTATTCAGCGCATGCTCTTAGGCTATGCGATGTCTGATTCTGCTGGTTTGTTTGAGACCGAGCATTCTCCGATTGCTGCTTATAACGAAGTTCAAGGCATTAACGCCGAACTTGCCGGTAAGTTAGCGCACTTTATCGATCGTATTGCCCATTACCGTCAACGCTTAACTGAAACACAATCTATCGATAATTGGCGTGAAACCTTGCTGCAAATGATTGATGATTTCTTTGCGGTTGAGCTGGAAGGTGAGGTGGTGCTCAAATCGATTCGCGATGCACTTTCGCAACTGAATGAACAGCTTGATGATGCCTTGTATGAACAAGAGTTGTCGCCAAGCATTATCTACCAGTACCTCAATAATAAGTTATCTGGCGTGCGTATTAGCCAACGTTTCTTAGCTGGCCAAGTTAACTTTTGTACCCTGATGCCGATGCGCTCCATTCCTTTCAAAACCGTTTGTCTATTGGGAATGAACGATGGTGTTTACCCTCGTTCAATGCCGCCAGAAGGTTTTGACTTGATGAACGGACGCACACGACCGGGGGATCGTTCTCGCCGTGATGATGACCGCTATCTATTCTTAGAGGCGATGCTGTCAGCTCAAGAATGCTTGTACATCAGCTATGTCGGCCGTTCGATTCAAGATAATACTGAGCGAGTGCCGTCGGTGCTGGTTTCTGAATTGATTGAATACTGCCAGCAGAACTACTGCTTAAGTGAAGACCAAGCCTTACCAAGTGATGATTCAGGCATCAACCTGACTCAAGCGATCAGCTTTGAACACACCATGACACCATTTAGCCCTGCAGCCTTTACTCAAGGTGACGCAAACCATGTGCTGAGTTACGCCAAAGAATGGCTTCCTGCGGCTAACCGTTTCGGTGAACGTAGTGGTGAATTCAATCGTGCCTTGGATGACTATTTGTTGGGTGCAACGTACCCGTTGGAATTGGATCTGGTTGAGTTACAGCGTTTTTGGCGTTTGCCAGTGCAGTACTTCTTTAATCGCCGTCTAAAAGTGGTGTTTGAACCGCCACTTCCTGTGATGGAAGACGATGAGCCGTTCGTACTCAATGGACTAGAGAGCTTCCAGCTTAAAGATGCGCTGCTGCAAGTGTTGCTGGACCATCCTGAAGGTGCAGATGAAGCGGTGCGCCTGTTTGTCTCTGAGCAAAAAGCACAGGGTCGATTACCGGTCGGAGCCTTTGGTGATATCGAATTTGAAACCAACCGTGTTCAAGCGGAAGACTTAGCCAAAGAAATTCGATTTGTGAGCGGATCACCGCAGCAAGATCTCGAAGTGAATATCGAATTTGATGTGTTAGGCGAAGGCAAACCTGTTCGTTTGATGGGTTGGTTAACTCAAAACTATCAATCGGGTCTAGTTCGTTTCCGTAGCGGTAAAATACGCTCTCAAGATTATTTGGCAGCGTGGATTGATCATCTATGTTGTGCAGTGATGGGACACGGAAAAACGACCCATATTATTGGCTACGACAGAAAAGAAGGCGTGGTTCACCAAACGCTACAACCTATCGGCGATGCGCTTCAGGCGAAGAGTTTGCTGGCTGAGTTAGTACGACTGTTTTATCAAGGCATGACAGCACCACTGCCTTACTTCCCGAAAACCGCATTGGCTGGCGTTGAGGCTGGCTTTAGCCGTGGTAAATGGGTCGATGACGAAGAAAAGTCACTTAAGAAAATGGCCGATACTTTTAATGACAGCTTCGCCTTTACGGGCGAGGGCAGAGACACCTATATCTCACGAATTTGGCCTAAGTGGGATGATGAACTGGCTGCTGAGTCGCGTATGTATTCAACGCTTGTGTTACAGGCCGCAAGACTTGCCGCTGCCGATCTTGAAGATCAGGAATAATCAGCAGTGATCAGCAAGATCGCCAACGATACTAACGTCAAAGAGATGCGTTTGAATAAAGACATGGAAAATAAAGAGTTAGATGTAAATTTGGAGTGCAGGGCTTATCAAAAGGTTAGAGGTAATCGAGGTATAAGCTTAGTAAAAGCGATAGATAGTGATTTGCGGAAAGTCAGGGTACAGGAAATAAAGTGGCCGCCAGTAAATCATTATTAGTGTAGGGCGTTCGCTGTACGGCCACAGGTCAGAGGGACCATTATTCAGTGGTTCAAAGTAACGCATGAGTATAAAACTCGTAGGCGCTCCTGAACTCGTGGGCGCATAGTAGCGAGGCGATCTGAATTGATCCGTGAGAGAGATCGCACTAACTATTAACAAATTGGCGTAGGACGTAAATTGCATGACGTTTTCTACGCTAGGTCACATTTGTAACAGACTAATTTATCAGAAGGCAGTAAGGCATGACGACCACAAGCAGTGCTCAGGTAATCGTTCCACAAACACTTGATACCATGACGTTTCCACTTCATGGCGCGCGTTTAATTGAAGCATCAGCGGGTACGGGTAAAACATTTACCATCGCTGGCTTGTATTTGCGCCTACTGCTTGGGCACGGTACCGCTGCGCCGCAAGGTGATCTGACTGAAGCTACTCGACACCATGAGGAGCTTACTGTAGACCAAATTCTGGTGGTGACCTTTACTGAAGCCGCAACGGCAGAGCTACGCGATCGTATCCGCGCTCGAATCCATGATGCACGTATTGCGTTTGCTCGTGGACAAAGTGACGACCCAGTGATTGCTCCTTTATTACAAGCTATCGATGATCATGCTGGCGCTGCGAAAACTCTGCTCAATGCTGAAAGGCAAATGGATGAGGCTGCGGTTTACACCATTCACGGTTTCTGTCAGAGAATGTTGACTCAGAATGCCTTCGAGTCTGGAAGCCGTTTTGATAATGAATTTGTGACCGATGAAAGCCATCTGAAAGCACAAGTGGTTGCCGACTATTGGCGTAAGCAGTTCTACCCGCTGCCAATTCAACTGGCTGGTGAAGTGCGAAATATTTGGGGCTCTCCCGCTTCGTTATTGGCTGACGTAAATCGCTACCTGACAGGATCTCCGCTGAAGTTGACCGTAGATGCGATGTCGGGCGACTTACAAACGCTACACAACCAAAACCTAGATAAAGTGAAGCAACTTAAGACGTTGTGGTGCGAATCCGAAGCGGACTTTTTGGCTTTGATTTCAGGTTCAGATGTGAACAAACGCAGCTACACCAAGAAGTCTCTGCCTACTTGGTTAGAAGCCGTCACAGCATGGGCGCAGAGCGACACTCATGATTACCAGTTTCCAGATAAACTAGAGAAGTTCTCACAAGCCACTCTAATTGAAAAAACGCCGAAAGGTACTGCACCTCAGCACGCAGTTTTCGAAGCGATTGAGGACTTCTTAAATTCTCCAGCAGATCTGAAAGCCCCATTGTTGGCACATGCGATTACTCATTGTCGAACCATGTTAGCCAAGGCTAAACAGCAGAAACAGTGGCTATCGTTTGATGACTTGCTGACTCAGTTATCTGCATCGATTGATGTGGATGAGCAATCACTGCTGGTGGAAAGAATTCGTACCTTATACCCAGTGGCGATGATCGATGAATTCCAAGATACCGATCCGCTGCAGTACAGTATTTTCAGCCGAATTTATCTCGATAACCCGCAGTGTGGTCTGTTTATGATCGGTGACCCGAAGCAGGCTATTTATGGCTTCCGTGGCGCGGATATCTTTACCTATATCAAGGCGAGAAACCAAGTTAGTGCTCACTACACTTTAGGGACTAACTGGCGTTCGAGTGCTGATATGGTCAGCGCGGTAAACCAAGTGTTTATGAATTCGGATAGCCCGTTTATCTACGACCAAGACATTCCATTTTTGCCTGTCGCAGCCAGCCCATCGGCTGATAAACGCCAATGGGTAATGAACGGAGAAACTCAGCACGCACTTACCTTTTGGCTGCAAGATGCTGAAGATAAGCCCTTACCAAAAGGCGAATATCACAAAGCCATGGCCGAGGCGACGGCGAGTCAAGTTCAAACTATTCTGACGGCTTCTCAAAACGAACAAGCCTATTTTGATAACGGCAAAAAACAACATGCCGTGAATGCGGGTGATATTGCTGTCTTGGTTCGAACCGGTAGTGAAGGTCGTCTGATTAAGAATGCGCTGTCTGAGCAAGGCATTGCGAGCGTGTACTTATCTAACCGAGATAGCGTGTTCACCAGTTTGGTCGCGCAAGATATTCAACGCTTACTGCAAGCGGTGCTGACGCCAGAAAATGACCGTGCATTGCGTGCGAGTTTAGCGTCGGAGTTGTTTGCTCTGGATGCCGCCTCATTGGATGAACTCAACAACGATGAAGTGGTTTGGGAAAATGTCGTTAACGAATTTCGAGAATATCGTAAGTTGTGGTTGCAACGTGGCGTGCTACCAATGCTTCGCAGCGTGATCAGTAAACGACATCTCGCGGAACGTTTACTGGAAGAAGAAAATGGTGAGCGCTCACTCACTGATTTGATGCACATTGGCGAATTGTTGCAACAAGCAAGACAAGAGCTCGACAGTGACTATGGCTTGTTGCGTTGGTTGGCAGAAGCGATATCAGATGCACAAAATGGTTTAGGCGGTAGTGATGACGACATTCAACGCCTTGAATCAGAGAGAAACTTGGTTCAAATCGTTACCATTCATAAGTCGAAAGGCTTGGAGTATGACCTCGTATTTTTGCCGTTTGTCGCGAGTTACCGTGAAGCGAGTGAAGGCAAGTTCTACGATCACGAGTCAGATACCACAGTGCTTGATATTACCGGTAGCGACAGTGCCTTAGCACAAGCTGATAAAGAACGATTGGCGGAAGACTTACGTTTAATTTACGTAGCACTTACTCGTGCTGTATACGGTTGTTTCATTGGCATGGCACCGCTACGTAAAGGCCGCTCAACCAAAGAGCCGACCGGTGTACATTTGAGTGCCATGGGCTATTTGGTTCAAAATGGACAAGAGCAAGGCATCGCCGAGTTACATCAAGCTCTATCAGCGATTGAGGGTAAGAATTCAAGCGTATTACTGTCTGAAACACCAACCGCTCACGAGCAAGTGTTTGTTCAGGCAGAACAAGTGAGTGACGACTTACAGGCTAGCGAACTGAAGGCTTCAATTGACCGAGCTTGGCGTATCACCAGTTACTCGGGGCTTGTAAAACAAGGCAGTCATGGAGCAAGCCATGACGCTACGATTGAGGTGTCTGGTTTCGATATTGATTCAGCCGATGAGCAAGATGAGTCGGAACTGATTGAACCGGAACGTTCTATATTCACGTTCCCTCGCGGTGCTCGCCCAGGTACCTTCTTACATACCTTGTTTGAGGATGTTGAATTTACCGAGCCAGCAACCAGTGACCATAACACGCAAGTAATCACTCACTTGTTAGAGTCAGAGCAATACGAACTCGAATGGTTACCGGTGCTGCAACAGCTTGTTGATACGGTGCTAAACACGGCTTTAGATGGAAAGAACTTAAAGCTGAGTGAGAAAGACTCAACTCAACGATTAGTCGAAATGGAGTTCTTGTTACCGATCGAAGTGTTGGCCGCATCTGAGCTCAATCAAACCATTCAATATCATGATCCGCTATCGGCTAAAGCGGGTGATCTCGGCTTCCAAACTGTACAAGGCATGCTGAAAGGCTTTATCGATTTAGTGTTTGAGCATCAAGGTAAATACTATGTACTTGACTGGAAATCGAACCATTTAGGTGATGACGTTGCCGTCTACCATGGTGAAGCATTGAAATCGGCGATGGCCGACCACCGTTATGATCTGCAATATCAAATTTATGCTTTGGCGTTGCACCGTTTCTTACGTAGCCGCGTTGCGGATTACAGCTATGAACAACATTTCGGTGGGGTTTATTACTTGTTCCTAAGAGGGATGGATGGTCAATCACAACAAGGTATTTTCTCGGCTAAACCAACCTTGGCTTTGCTCGATGAAATGGATCAATTGATTGACGGTAAAGTGATAGACAGACGTTCAGCACAATTGAATGATAATGAAACTGGACAGATGGGGCTTCTATAATGACAACGACCACGACTATGGAAACAGCTAACGCTCTAAAGCCAGTTTCACTTATCCCTGAGCAGCTTATGGATGTATTAAAGTTCCTCGCGGATAAGGGTTCGATTCGCCAATTGGATTATCAATTTGCCCGTTTTATTGCTCAGCAAGCTACGAGTCATTCTCAAGAGATCGGCTTTCTAGCTGGGGTGGTGAGCCATGAATTAGGCAAGGGGCATATTTGTACTCAGCTTATACAGCGGCATACGGTAGGCCCTGAACAAACGGCGGATCTTGCTCAGTTACTTGGGTTGTACGGTGAAACTGCCCTGCAATTGAATCAAAAGTTATTAGGTATTGATTGGGTGGCGGTACTTCAATCGTCAAACCTAGTAGGTACAACCAATGACTGTGTTAAGCCGCTGATGTTTGATGGACAGCGTGTCTACTTACAGCGTTATTGGAACTACGAAGTTGTGTTGGCTGAAACTCTAAACCGTTTAAGTAAGCCAGTAGAGTTCAATACTGAACAGAAGAAGGCACTGACTGAAACGCTCAATCAACTATTCGCACGCAGTTACCATTTTCTGTTTAATGCCTTAGCCAAGGCTGAAGCAAACCAACAAACGTCTCAGGTATTACGCCAACAACTGGTGTGTGACCATCTAGATATTGTGAATGAGCAGGTTCTAGATTGGGGCGCGATAGACCAAGCGATTGTTCAAGCTAAACAAGTGACCGATTTAGATGTGCTGGATAGTCTAGTGCCGTTATCTGATTGTTTGAATTGGCAAAAAGTGGCGGCAGCGGTGGCGTTAAGTCGTCGTTTCGCGGTGATTTCTGGTGGGCCGGGTACTGGTAAAACGACCACGGTAACCAAATTACTGTCGGCTATGGTTGAGCAATCACTAAGCCAAGGTAAAACACCGACGATCAAGCTGGTGGCTCCGACAGGTAAAGCGGCGGCACGCTTAACTGAGTCAATTGGTAAAGCGATTGAGCAATTGCCTTTAGCGCCTGAAGTAAAGGCCAACATACCGACTGAATCCAGTACTTTACATAGGTTACTCGGCGCGATTCCTAATCGAGCGGAGTTTAGACATAACCGACGTAATCCACTTCACCTTGATATATTGGTAGTGGATGAAGCTTCTATGGTTGATCTGTCGATGATGTATAAGCTGGTGGATGCACTTCCTGAGCACGCAAGGCTCATCTTATTGGGTGATAAAGACCAACTCGCTTCAGTAGAGGCAGGTGCTGTGTTGGGTGATATCTGCTCGTTTAATTCAACAGGCTACAGTACAGCGCAAGGTAACTTGATTGCGGAAATGACAGGTTTTGACGCGATAGCCAAACCAAGGCAGGTTAAAGCAGTATCTGTAAATCCGCCTGCGATTGCAGACAGCTTGTGTATGCTGCAGAAGAGTTATCGTTTCGATGCGCGTTCAGGTATCGGGCAGTTGGCAAAAGCGATCAATAACGGCTCGGCGAGTCAAGTAGACCAAGTCTTTGCGAAAGGGTTTGATGACATCGAAAACCACCCCCTGTCGAGTGACAGCTATAACTTGATGCTGCGAACTTTGGTTAATGAATATGGTGGATATCTCAATAGAATGAATGTATCGCTTGAAGAGCTAGAGACTCAAGAATCACGCGCAAAATCGGTTCTCGACCTGTTTAGCCAGTGCCGATTACTGTGTTCTATTCGTGAAGGGGATTTTGGTGTTAAAGGCCTCAACCACAGAATCGAAAGGGCGCTTGCCGCAAGACGTTTGGTGAATCCGCACAACGATGAATTGTGGTATCACGGGCGACCAGTCATGGTGACGCGTAATGATCATGGTTTAGGTTTGTACAATGGTGATATTGGTATCTGTATGCTCGAAGCCGATTCAACGACTTTAGAGTCAAATAGTGCGAATTCCACACCTAGACTGAAGGTGTATTTTGAGTTGCCCGATGGCAGTGTGAAAGCCGTGCTTCCAAGCCGAGTCCCCGATCATGAGACCGCTTATGCGATGACGATACACAAATCTCAAGGCAGTGAATTTGATTTGACCTTAATGATCTTACCGCCAGATTTCAGCCCTATTTTAACGCGAGAGCTTATCTATACAGGGATTACGCGTGCTAAGAAACGACTGATGATGTTCAGCGACACAAATGTGTTGAAGCGTGGGATTAAGGTGAAAACAGAGCGAGTGAGTGGTTTAGGCAGTCGCTTAACGAATTAGTCGTTAATGGCCGCTAGAAAAGGGCTTGAACTTAGAGCTAGATAAACACAAAGCAACCATCCCTGGTTGCTTTGAACGTTATTAAGACTCTTTGCTTAAAAACGCTCGAGTAAACGATATATGGTTTATCTTGTACTTTGCTTGGCAATTCAAAATAAACTCTTTTAGATTCTCGCTAACAGGGAATACGCAGTGTACGTCTAGCCCTTCTAAGAATTGGTTATCAGCCATATCCCAAAAACTTTGCAGCGAGTTACAAACAATGGTTCTCATATCAATGTTGCTCTTTTTGCTGTTTATATTAACGAGCAGAGCTAATAGTTAGCGTGCTGACCGTCAACGGGTATAGCAATCCGTGCAGTGACCATCTCAATGAGTTCGATGTGACTATCGAGATGGCAATTCCAATAAAAACTTTTGTTAATATTATAAAGCGCCTAAATTCTATACAATTATTCGTGTGAGTGAAAGTGCATATTTGATAAATCTCATATAGTAAACGATTACATTTGCAATTATTTTTCTATTAAATTGAGATTCCGCTCCAAAACTTTATTTATACGTTTAGCGCTAAGATTTTTGAGTTTCTCTGATAGTTGTATAGCCCTTGTTTTTCCATCGGTAACTCGTCCACGCCTATCTCGTAAAACCCCTGCTCACGGAACCAGTGAAGGCTGTGCGTAGTAAGGACAAAGATCTGGTCGATATCACGAGATTTTGATTGGTGGCGCATGTAATCCAGCAGTAACTGGCCACGGTTTCCATCGCGATAGTCTGGGTGGATAGCAACACAGGCCATCTCTGCCATGTGGTCTTCTGGATACGCGTATAGCGCAGCGCAGCCAATAATTAGGCCGTCTTTTTCGATAATGGTAAAGCGATAGATCTCTTGCTCTAACTGCTCTCTTGAACGGCGAACTAAGATGCCTTGTTCTTCCAGTGGACGAATGAGGTCAAAGATGCCACCAATGTCATCAATCTGAGCTTGTCTTACTTGCTCGGCACTTGCCATGACCACTTGGGTGCCAATACCATCAAAAGAGAACAGCTCTTGGATTAATGCGCCATCCGCTTTGTAGCTGATTAGATGACAACGAGGCACTCCAGCACGACAAGCAGAGATAGCACCTTTTAAGAAGCGCAGTGTTCCTGTGCTCATGTCTTCGGCTGGGTTTTGAGATTCCGTTAAGCGTTCTAGAATTTGTTTGGCGTCTTTAGGGAAGAGTTCGGCGAGCACGTTACCGCTTTCATCTGTTACCCCTTGCTCGGAGCAAAAGCCTATCAGCTTGTCGGCCTTTAAACGAATAGCAACTTGGGTTGCGACCTCTTCAGAAAGCAGGTTAAAGCTTTCGCCAGTCACGGAGCTAGCAATAGGCCCAAGAAGAACGATGGAACCTTGGTCAAGTGTGCGATTAATCCCTTCGATGTCTATTCGACGAATACGTCCGCTGTGGCAATAATCCGTACCATCATCGACACCTAGCGGCTGAGCGGTAATGAAGTTACCACTCATCACATTGAGTTGAGTGCCTGCCATCGGGGTGTTGTTTAGGCTCATTGAAAGTCGAGCTGTGATGGCTAGTTGTAGTTGACCAGCAGCCTGCATCGCGACACCTAAAGAATATTCGTCAGTAACTCTAATATTCTTATGGTAAGGCGTGTGGCAATCTTGCCTTGCTAATAGTTGGTTGATCTGTGGTCTTGCTCCGTGAACGAGAACAATCTTTACCCCAAGGCTGTGGAGTAAGGCTATATCGCTAATTATGTTGCCAAAGTTTCTATCGGCAACGGCTTCGCCACCAAGCATAATAACCATGGTTTTGCCACGGTGAGCATTCACGTAAGGGGTTGATTGTCTGAAACCTTTTACTAGCGCTGTACTTCTTAATTTCACAGAACAAGTCCATTTGTGTTTATTTATTCGTTAATTTAGCATTTAAATTCAAGTGTAAACAACACCTTTTTTGGAATAAAGCGCAAACTATTCTCATCTAGGGTTCATTATATAAACTGTCTCAGTGTAGAATGCACATAGCATCTTTATGAGTCGTAACCGAATGCAACAAGCTCCAGCAACAAAGAACAAGATCGATGAGATTACCCAAGGCCTCTACAGTGAAGCTGAGCAACGTAATCAATCTAAGTTGAAGCGTAAGATTATTGAACGCTGTTTAATGGTTTTAGCTTTGGTGGGATCGTTTGCTGTGGTTTCCTTGTTCGGTGATGTGCTTTCCCGAGTACAAGATGCGGCGACGCCCGACAATCTGATATACGGTACTTGGGTAGAGCAGGACGTTGCACATTATGCGACGGACGAGTTTCGACTAAACGCTAATGGCGTGTCAGTGCGTGGGTCTGTTGTTTCGACGAGTTTTGACTTTGATGGTAACTACTTCGAATATAAAGCGGGTGATAAAACCTATCGCTTCCGCATGACCAATTCTGACAACACAGAAATGGTGCTCGATTCTGATGGGCACTACAACCCAGTCTTTCGCCTCAAAGGCTATATCGATAATTCCGTTCGATAGGTTATCTTACTGTAAACTCTTACAATCTAAGATTGTGTTATCTGACCGTTTTTGTCATCCTCGATGCATAGAATTTTTAGGATGACTCTTGTGATTAAAAAATGGCTTCCCCTTGTTGCCGCCTCTTTACTATTTGGCTGTGCTCAACCAACCGATCGTGCTCAACAACACCTTGATGATGAATTTCCCCGTGCCTTAAATAAGGTCGATCAGGTTGAATCCAATAAACCAAGAGACTACACCGCATTTTCAGAACAAGCTGAGATGGTGGTTTCTAAATCCCCTTCAATGGCAAAAATCTATGAGCCGCTTTATCAGCAACTTAATGAGTGGGCGATGCAAAGTGGTGATCCGAGCGAACTAGCCAACTTTGGTGTTCAAACCGCGCAACTTGGTGGTGGCGATAAGCAAGGCAATGTTTTGTTCACAGGCTACTTTTCTCCGGTGATGGAATTGCGTCATGAAGCGAATGAAAAATACCGATTCCCTGTTTATGGACTTCCTGATTGTGATAAAGATTGTCCGACTCGTGAAGAGATCTACAACGGTGCATTAGAAGGCCAAGGTCTTGAATTAGGTTACGCAGCAAACCGTATCGACCCGTTTATGATGGAAGTTCAGGGCAGTGGCTTTGTCCATTTTGGTGACGACGATACGCTTAAATATTTCGCGTATGCGGGTAAGAACAACAAAGCTTACGTGAGCATTGGCCGTGTTTTGATTGACCGAGGCTTAGTTCCACGCGAAAAAATGTCTTTGAAAGCCATTAAAGAGTGGGTCATGGCAAATGAGCCTTCCGTGGTAAAAGAGCTACTTGAGCAAAACCCTTCTTTTGTTTTCTTTAGTTCTAGAGAAGATTTATCGGTAATGGGTAGCGCAGGCATTCCATTGTTACCAATGGCGGCGGTTGCAGGCGATCGCTCTATCTTACCAATGGGAACTCCGATTCTTGCAGAGGTACCACTATTAAATGCTGACGGTACTTGGAGCGGTGCACACCAACTAAGACTGTTACTAGTTTTAGATACCGGTGGCGCGGTTAAGCAGAACCACTTGGATCTCTACCACGGCATGGGGCCAAGAGCAGGTACTGAAGCGGGTCATTACAAGCATTTTGGTCGAGTGTGGAAGCTGGGTCTGGATGGCAGCGCGACCGAAGCGCCTTGGGCGTTACCTCCTGAGAAGGTCGAGTAAACGACAATAAAATTGGGCATTGAAAGCGAATCGCTAATCCCCTAGACTTTTTATTCAAGAGTGCGTATAAAACGCACTCTTTTCTTTTTCTCAGAAATAAATTGGCGGCAACAATGCGTGAATTGACCACTCCAGCTTCAGAAAACTATGACCAACGATTTGGTGGCACTCGTCGCCTATATGGCAATAGTGAAGTCGACATACTTAGAGCGGCACACGTGTGTGTGATCGGTATTGGTGGTGTAGGTTCATGGGCTGTTGAAGCGCTTGCTCGTACTGGTTTAGGTGAGCTGACGTTGATCGATATGGATGACGTGTGCGTGACTAACATTAACCGTCAAATCCACGCAATGTCGGGTACCGTCGGTAAGAGCAAAATCGAAGTGATGGCTGAGCGCGTTAAGTTGATTAACCCTGAGTGTAAAGTGAACCTGATTGACGATTTTATTGGTCCTGACAATCAGGCTGAGTACTTGTCGAAAGAGTTCGATTTTGTTCTAGATGCGATTGATAGCATGAAAGCTAAGGCTTCGCTGTTGGCGTATTGTCGTAGCAATAAAATCAAAGTGATCACCACGGGTGGCGCGGGTGGCCAAGTCGACCCGACTCAAATCAAAGTGGCCGATCTGACTAAGACGATTCAAGATCCGCTCGCGAAGAAATTGAAAGACACATTACGTCGTCATCACAATTTCCCTAAGAACCCAGCACGTAAGTTTGGCATCGATTGTGTGTTCTCGACTGAGCAACTTAAATACCCTCAAGCTGACGGCAGTGTATGTGCAGCGAAAGCGACCGCAGAAGGTCCAAAGCGCATGGATTGTGCGACGGGGTTTGGTGCGGCAACGGTGGTAACAGCTACGTTTGGTTTTGTGGCGGTTTCACGTATCGTAGAAAAGATCGTTCAAAAGCATTCTAAATAAGTAAGTGCTCGATACGAAGCGGCATACTTTTGAGCACCTAACAATCTACTGGATAATAAAATGATGTCATTCCCAAGCTCTCCATTCGGCAAAGAAATCAACAGCAATGATATCGTCGCAAAGATGCAGACATTCAGCGGTTGGGAAGACCGTTATCGCCAAGTGATTCAATGGGGTAAGAAATCACCTAGCATGCCTGATGAGCTGAAGAGTGAGCAGGTTGTAGTTTCTGGTTGTGAAAGCCAAGTCTGGCTAGTTTCTCAGAACATCGACGGTGTTTGGTATTTTTGTGCTGATTCTGATGCTCGTATCGTGCGCGGTCTGATTGCATTAGTGATGGCTGCGTATGACGGCAAAACATCAGAGCAGATTCAAGCGTTCGATATTGACGACTACTTTGAAAAAATAGGTCTAATCACACACTTGAGCCCATCTCGCGGTAATGGTTTAAAAGCGATTGTTGCTCAAATCCAAGAGCTAAGTGCTTAATATCTCTTAGATACACAGAAACAAAAAGGGTTGACGCTAAACGCCAACCCTAAATAATCTCGCTACTGATATGGCCCCTAAAAAGTAGACACAGGGGTTTAGTTGATTAGTTCAAAGTCCATGGGACTCACTCCACCTAGAGTCCCATGTCTTCTTACTGGATTATAATAGGTATCGATATAAATTCGACTCT